>NZ_JACSGR010000010.1 GCF_016025525.2 Eikenella glucosivorans
CGGGGCTGAAAAACCCCGCTAACAAGACCTTTTGATAAGGTTTGTTAACGGGGTGCAATATATAAGGCTACCTGAAAACCAGCTCCGCGCGTTTCTGCGAAGCTAAATTTTCAGGTAGCCTTTTGCGAGCCCACGGCAGCCATCCTTATTGCGATATACCGCTTTTTCAGATAAGCCCAAGGGCAAACTTATGCCAACCCAAGAACCCGACACCCTAAACCTCAACGAAGCCCTTGCCGAAATCCTGCAAGCCCACGGCTATGCCTGCCAAACGCAGGGCGACAAAATCCTGCCCGACTTCGCCGTGCCCGTGCGGTTGGAAACTTGGGCGTTTCCGCGCGAACACGCCAACGGCGTGGTGGTGAGCCGTTTCGATGTCGGCATCACCCTGCCGGACGGGCGCGAACTCTACGAATGCTGCGGCGACATCGGCGAAAATCTGGAAGAAGCCCTCTCGCGTAACCTGCAAAGCTTCTGCACCAACAGCCTGCACGTTTTGCTGGACGCGTTCAATCCCGGCGAAAACCGTTGCCCGCACGAAATCTGGACAGCCCGCAACGGCAAACGTTTCCAAGCCATTTTGGGCGACTGGACCACAAAAAAACCGGCCGAAGACACAGACGGCGGCAATGCGGAAGCAATCGGCAGCATCATTCCCGCAGCATTGGAAAGCACGCTGCAATCCGTTATCTGCAATCAAAAGCTCGAAGCACAATATCATTTAATTCGCTTCTTTTACGCCCAATCGAAAAACAAAACCTTGAACGTGGAATTTATGGCAGACAACCAAGACGATGCCGAAGCGGAAAAACAGCTTGCCCGGCTCCCCTGGCCGCGCAGGGAAGACTATTACAGCGTGCGCCGCTGCATTGTGCTCAAACCCTTGTATGAAGGCCGCTCATAAGCCGCCTATCGTGTTGCCATAAATAAAGGCTACCTGAAAAATTCAGGTAGCCTTTTCATCCATTCAGCACTTAAAGCGGCTTATTCCTCGCCGGCAAAAGCCAGCAGCAGGCGCAAGAGGCCGGTGAAGATGTTGTAGATGGCCACGAACAGCGTGAGCGCGGCACTGATGTGGCTGTCTTCGCCGCCTTCAATCAGCACGCGCACCTGCCACATAATCAACACGGAGCTCACCATCACAAACAGGCCGGATACCGCCAGCGATAGTGCCGGAATGTTCAGGAAGAAGCTGGCCACCATGGCGATCATCGCCACCACGAAACCCACGGATACAAAGCGCGCAATGCTGTTGGTTTCGAAAGTGGCCGATTTGGCCATTGCCGCCATGCTCAGGAACACAGCCGCGGTCATCACAGCGGCAATGCCGACCAGCTCGATACCGTTGGACAAAGCCAGGCTGTAGTTCAAAATCGGGCCGAGCGTGAAGCCCAGGCCGAAAGTGAGCACCATCAGGAGCGCGGCGCCCACGTTGCTGTAGCGGTTTTTCTCAATCAGAAAGCTCATGCCGTAGAAGAAGGCGAAGAAAATGCCGATTGCAATCCAGCGGTTGCCGGTGAAGCTAAACAGGCTCAGGCCGGTAGACATGGCCAGAAACGCGCCGGCGGCGGCGGGCAGGAAAGACAAACCGAGCAGGCCGTAGGTTTTGCGCAAAACGGTATTCTGCGACACAGCGCTGCGGCCGACGTCGGTGTAATCGTAAACGTTATTCGGTTGCATCGAAAACTCCTCTTGATTAGCAAATAATGAAACAAACGAGCGCGGATTGTAACAGCAATTTCGCCCTTTGCGCGAAATATAAGCGCCTGCAAAACAAATTGTTGGCAGCCCAGCTCCTCCGCCATGCCGGCAATATGGGGCAGCACTGCCCGTTTGCAATGCCGCCGAATGTTGCCTTAGGTAAAGGCGTGCCGCCGCCCGATTGTTCGCATCCGCTATATAATTCACATTTATTTACCTCGCGAGAACCGCCATGCCCGCCCCCCGCTACGCCGTATTCGGCAACCCCGTCGCCCACAGCCGCTCGCCCGGCATCCACCAAATGTTTGCCGCGCAGGAAGGCACCGCCATCGAGTATGAACGCATTTTGGCCGAACCCGGCCGTTTTGCCGAAAGCGCCGCCGCCTTTTTCGCCGCGGGCGGGCTGGGCGCCAATGTAACCGTGCCGTTCAAAACCGACGCCTGCGCCTGGGCCGACAGCCTTTCCGCACGCGCCCGCGCCGCCGGCGCCGCCAACACGCTGATCAAACAGCCCAACGGCCAAATCCATGCCGACAACACCGACGGCCTCGGCCTGGTGGCCGATATCCGCCGCCATTTTCAGGTAGCCTTAGCCGGCAAACGCATCCTGCTCATCGGCGCCGGCGGTGCGGCACGCGGCGTCATCCTGCCGCTGCTCGAGTGCCGTCCCGCCTCCCTCACCATCGCCAACCGCACTGCAGCCAAAGCCCGCGAGCTGGCCGAAGCGTTCGGCGCCTCTGCCGCCGAGTTTGCCGAACTACCCGCCGCCGGTTTCGACATCGCCGTCAACGCCACCTCCGGCAGCCTCAGCGGCCAAGTGCCTGCCATTGCCGCCAAGGTGTTCGCCCAATGCGAGCTCGCCTACGACATGGCCTACGGCCGCGAACCCACCGCCTTCATGCGCTTCGCACAAAACGCCGGCGCACAACGCACTGCCGACGGCCTGGGCATGCTGGTGGAGCAGGCCGCCGAATCCTACCGCCTCTGGCGCGGCTTTTCGCCCGACACCGCCCCCGTGCTCTCCGCCCTACGCGCCGGAGTAATCTAACTTCGCCGTCCAAAGGCTACCTGAAACGTAGCCCAGCGGAATTTTTACCAAATCAAAACCGCAGCACTATTTTTCAGGTAGCCTCACAATAAAAAACACCAACTTCCTAAAATATTTGGCGTAAACGGTCGGGCTTCGCTCCTTTCTGCTGGCGCAGCCGAACGGAGCACGGTTTTTCGGGAAACAAGGGCACGCCCTGTTCGAAGCGGCGAGGCCGCAAGTTCGGGCACGCCCGAAAAACCGCGCGGAGTGGGGAAAGTTTGGCGAAGCCAAACCTGTGCCCGCAGTCGCCTTTCTTTGCTTCCTTCCTTTGGCGAAACAAAGAAAGGAAGTGCCCGCACCGGCATGAGGCACAAAGGTGAGCAGGGTGCGAATGGTAAAGGTTAGCTAAAATCCGGCAAACCGCCAAAACTCACTCCCTTAAAACAACACAGGCTGCCAGAAACTTTTCAGGTAGCCTGAAAATCCTTTATAATCCGCCCCTTTTTCCACCCGCGGTTCGCAACCCTCCCGCGTTACCAAAACTAGGATTCATCATGAGAAACCAAGCAGAGCTCGGCAGCCTCACCCTGCTGGGCAGCCAGAAAACCGAATACAAAACCACCTACGCCCCCGAAGTGCTCGAAACCTTCGACAACAAACACCCCGGCAACGACTACTTCGTCAAATTCGTCTGCCCCGAATTCACTAGCCTCTGCCCCATCACCGGCCAGCCCGATTTCGCCACCATCATCATCCGATACATCCCCGACATCAAAATGGTGGAAAGCAAATCGCTCAAACTCTACCTCTTCAGCTTCCGCAACCACGGCGACTTTCACGAAGACTGCATCAACATCATCATGAAAGACCTCATCAAACTGATGAACCCGCGCTACATCGAAGTGTTCGGCGAATTCACCCCTCGCGGCGGCATCGCCATCCACCCCTTTGCCAACTGGGGCCGCCCCGGCACAGCGTTCGAGCAAATGGCACGCGAGCGACTGCTAAAACACGATATGCAGTGAGCCGGCAGGCTACCTGAAAACCATGCCGCTTGCTGAAATCAAAAACCATGCCACCTCCCTTCCCCCGCTGGATAACACTATACTGGCTGCCGAAATCCGCCGGCTGAAACAGCACGGCGCATCCTTGCTGTCCTGCATTGCCTTTGTGCAAGCCAACCGCCGCATCAGTTTGAGCGAAGCCAAACGGCTCACCCTCTCCCTGCCTGCGTTCAGCACGAAAGAGAAAGCCGCTTTTGAACAAGCCTGCCAAATCATGCAGGCAGAATTCGAGCAGGAAACATAGCGGCAATATTTTTCAGGTAGCCTCTACTGGTTTGCCAGCCTCACTTTTTCCTTTGACACCAGTGGCAAAATTAAATTATCTACCACACTAATTAAGAAAAATTTAGCATAATGAACCAATTTATCCGTTTCCGGCAAATTATTAACGATTATGACTTACTGGAATGGGAAATTATCGCATCAAATCACCAGTCCACATTCCGCACTAAGATTTATACTGGAAAAGAGAACTGTATATCCATCTTGAACGATCTCCGTGATTTGAGTAAACAGCTTGATGGAATCTACGATTTACGATTAGGTGGTTTAGGGGAAGAGTATGCAGGAGGAGCTTTCACTGCACGATTACACTTTTCAGAAAACCATCATAGTAGATTATTTATTAAAGTATATTTAGAAACTGAATATTTTAAGTTTAAATCCAGAATGGTTAGCAGCATGGCAACAATGTATTTTGTAACAGAGCCGATTTTATTCGATACTTTCATCACCCAATTTTCCGGCATACTAAATGAAACCCGTGAGGATGCAATATTACCTTGCATTAAATTTTAAGCCTATTAATATTAATTAATCATATAATTTTAAAATCGATATTTTTTAGCCAGTTCCCCCCAGCGCGGTTCGCAACCCTCCCGCGCAGATTTCCATCTAAACCAAAACTAAGGACCATCATGCAAAACTACGTTTTTACCCCCGCCCAACAGCGCCAAGCCCTGATCTGGCTCACCCTCTTCCACATCCTCGTAATTGCCGCCAGCAACTACCTCGTGCAATTCCCCTTCACCGTTACCCTGCCCAACGGCTTCGAAGTGCATTCCACCTGGGGCGCCCTCACCTTCCCCTTCATCTTCCTCGCCACCGACCTCACCGTGCGCATCTTCGGCCAACGACTCGCCCGGCGAATCATCTTCCTCGTCATGTTTCCCTCCCTGCTCGTGTCCTACGCCTTCTCCGTGCTGTTTCAAGAAGGCGCGTGGACAGGCTGGAGCGCCCTCGCCGTATTCGTGATGCCCGTGTTCCGCATCGCCCTGGCCAGCTTCTCCGCCTACGCCGTCGGCCAAATCCTCGATATTTTCGTGTTCAACCGCCTGCGCCAGCTCAAATCCTGGTGGATTGCCCCCACCGCCTCCACCTTTGCCGGCAACGCCGTCGACACCCTGCTCTTCTTCTCCATCGCCTTCGCCGCCAGCGCCGACGCCTTCATGGCCGCCAACTGGCCGCACATCGCCTTTGTCGATTACCTGTTCAAACTCGTCATCTGCACCCTCTTCTTCCTGCCCGCCTACGGCCTCATCCTCAACATCCTCACCCGCAAACTCACCACCCTGCACCAGCCGCTGGAAATCGAAGCCGCAGCCCCGCAGCCTGAAACCGCCAGTCAATCCAATTAAATTTTCAGGTAGCCCTTGCCCGCGCAAAGGCTACCTGAAAACCATCTGCCCAAAGAGCAACATGAGTAAAAACAAACGAAAAACCCAATTCGCCCCTACCCAGGCCAATCCGCTCGACACCCTCTGCCGGCGCCCGCCCGATCTCCCCGCCCTGCAAGCCTACCTCGCCGAGCTCAAAGCCCAAGCCCAACACATCAGCGGCAGCAGCAACGACTACCCCGCCCGATCCATCAACGCCGCCGTGTGGATAGACGGCTACCAGCTCGTCCACACCGCCCGCGCCCTTGCCAACTGGCTGGAACAGCAGCGGCTCTACGACCTTTGGCCGCAAGCCCTCGAATGTTGGCGGCTCGCCGCCTTCGCCGTGGTGTCCCACTACCGTGCCGAAATCGGCCCCCTCATGCACGCCATGATGCGGCTGCAAAAACGGCGTGGCAACACCCAATCCGTGCAGGAAATGTGCCGCGCCATACTCGCCGATTTCAGTATCATCTTAGAGGATGCCGAAGCACTGCTCACCGACGGCCGCACCGAACCCACCGACTATCAGGAAGACAGCGAACTGGCCGCCATCGCCTACCTCGACCTCGCCGCCCGCCACCTCGCCGCCCACGGCGACAGCCAAGCACAAGCCATCCGCCAGCGCCTCAAACAACTGCCGCCATATTGGCAAAGCCTCAAGCTGTAGCCCCAATTCAAAGGCTACCTGAAAACCACCCATGCCCCTCCTCCCCCACACCCTCGCCAACGGCCAAACCATCCAGCTCCACCTCAGCCGCCGCGCCAAGAAAAACATCATCCTGCGCGCCCACAGCGCAAGCAGCCTGCGCCTCAGTATTCCACCGCAGCTCAGCCTGCCCGAGCTGCGTCGCTGGCTGCAACACAACGAAGCCGCCTTGCAGCAAATGCTCGCCCGAGCCCCCGCGCCCGCCGCCCCCGGTTGCATCTGGCTCCACGGCCGGCCGCACCAGCTGGGCAGCCACACCCAACCCACCATCCAAATCCAGCCCGGCCGCATCCTCCTGCCCCCGGCCGAATGGCCGCAACAGCAAGCCCAACTGCGCCGCCACCTGCTGCCCCTGGCCGAAGCCTACCTCCTCCCCCGCCTCGCCGCCCACGCCGAGCGGCTGCAACTCATCCCCGAACACAGCGCCCTCTCCCGAGCCAAAAGCTTTTGGGGCGTGTGCCACCGGCGCAGCATCCGCCTCAACTGGCGGCTCGTCGGCGCACCCGCATACGTGGCCGACTACGTGGGCGTGCACGAACTCTGCCACCTGCGCCACCCCAACCACAGCCCCGCCTTCTGGGCGCTGGTCGAACAGCACACCCCGCACCGCAGCGCCGCCTCCGCCTGGCTCAAACAGCACGGCCGCGAACTGTTCGTCCTCTAGCCGCCGTGCCCGCCCAAGCAAAAGGCTACCTGAAAACCCGTCGGGTATTTTCAGGTAGCCTTTATATCTCGCAGATGTAAAAATGTTTCTTACCAATTAATCCGCTATATTTTTCAGGTAGCCTTTGGCTACTCCCCAGACGGTGCCGCATAATACGCCCGTTCCCGCCGCATCTGCTCGCGGCGCAACGGCGAGAGCAGCATTTTCAGCAGCGCGCCAAGCGGCACCACAGTCAGAATCAGCCCCAGTAGAAACACGATATACACGCATAACACCAGCCGCCGGAGCCGCGGCGACACCCGTCCCGCCGCCATCAGCAGCCGCCCCCACAGCAAAAAACTGCGGTTGCCCACGCGCTCGCTGGCCATCAGCTTTTCGTTGATTTTTACCGCGCCCATGCGTTGCAACAGCGTTTCATCCAGCGTTTCGCCCCGCCGCAAAGCCTCCGCCGTGCGCCGTCCGAAGCGCACCATATCGGCGATTTCCGCCTCGCTGATGCCCGCCTCCGGCAGCCAAGGCACGGCCTGCCGTTTGCCGGTAAACATCCACAGCGGCGTGGTGATAAAGCTGGCAGCGCTGCCGCATTGGTCGATTTTCACCACATTGCCCACCAGCCGCGCCCCGGCATCGGCCAGCAGGCGTTTCATTTTCTCCTGCGCCATCAGCCACATATTTCGGCAACCAATCAGCGTGATCACCGGCGTATCGCGCAACGCCCGCCGCCCCGTCTCGCTTTGCAGAAACGCCGTAACCGGCTGCGCAGGCGACAAAAACCACACGCTGTAAGCAATCACCACCAAATCGTAACGCTCATGCGCCAGCTCGGGCGGCTCGATGGGCACAGGCTGCAAATGCACGGTTTCGGGGAAAGCATCGAAAAACGGCAGGAAGCGCCATGGGAAAGCAAACGGCCGCTGCGGCCGCAGCACCACGTCGTCCACCTCGATGGCCGCCTCGCCGCGCCAATCGCGCAGGAAACTCTCCTTCAGCCGCGCCAGCTGCCCGCTCTGCGAATACGACACCACCAACACGCGTTTTACCATTTTCCTTCTTCCGAAATCCAAAACGGCGGGATTCTAAATTTCAGTTGTTTTATTGTCAAATCAACAGGTTTATCCCAAAGGCCATCTGAAATTTGCCAAGCTGCCCAAACACAGCCTGTGCGGTATAAACAACATGCCATGCTTCATAAGAAATCTATTTTTCAGGTAGCCTCATAACTCGCCTATGAGGCCGCCCAAACCCCAACCCATGCCCGCTGCCGCGCCAATCCGCTATAATTCCGCCTTTCCGTTTTCTGAGAAGGCTTTCGGCTATGCAACACATCCACATCATCGGCATCGGCGGCACATTTATGGGCGGGCTCGCCGCCATCGCGCAAGAAGCAGGCTTCAAAGTGAGCGGCTGCGATGCCAAAATGTATCCGCCGATGAGCACGCAGCTGGCCGATTTGGGCATTGCCGTGCATGAAGGCTTCGATGCCGGTCAGCTGGGTGAATTTCCCGCCGATGTGTATGTGGTCGGCAACGTGGCCAAGCGCGGCATGCCAGTGATCGAAGCCATTTTGGATCGCGGCCTGCCCTATGTGTCCGGCCCGCAATGGCTGGCGGAAAACGTGCTCGCCGGCCGCTGGGTGCTCGGCGTGGCCGGCACGCACGGCAAAACCACCACCGCTTCCATGCTCGCCTGGGTGCTGGAATACGCCGGCCTCGCCCCCGGCTTCCTCATCGGCGGCATCCCGCAAAACTTCGGCATTTCCGCCCGCCTGCCGCAGGCGCCCCAAGCCGACCCGTCCGGCCGCTCGCCCTTCTTCGTGATCGAAGCCGACGAATACGACACTGCCTTTTTCGACAAGCGCAGCAAATTCGTGCACTACCGCCCGCGCACCGCCATCCTAAACAATCTCGAATACGACCACGCCGACATCTTTCCCGATCTGGCCGCCATCCAAACCCAGTTCCACCACCTTGTGCGCACCATCCCCGGCCAAGGCCTGATTGTGTGCAACGAGCGCCAGGAAAGCCTACAACAGGTATTGGCGCAAGGCTGCTGGACGCCGGTGGAGGGCTTCGGCAGCGCCGGGGGCTGGCAGGCCGGCGAGCCGGATGAGGAAGGTGCGTTCGACGTGCTGCACCACGGCCAAGTTGTCGGCCGCATCGCCTGGCCGCTGCTGGGCGAACACAACCGCTTAAACGCGCTGGCCGTAATTGCCGCCGCCCGCCATGCCGGCGTGAATATTCAGGTAGCCTGCGAAGCGCTTTCGCAGTTTCAAAACGTGAAACGGCGCATGGAAATCAAAGGCTGCGTGCGCGGCATCACCGTGTATGACGACTTTGCCCACCACCCCACCGCCATCGCCACCACCGTGGCCGGGCTGCGGCAAAAGGTGGGCAAGGCGCGCATCCTGGCCGTGCTTGAGCCACGCTCCAACACCATGAAGCTCGGCAGCATGAAGGCCGCCCTGCCGGAAAGCCTGGCCGAAGCCGACCAAGTGTTCTGCTACGGCGGCGGCGTGGAATGGGACGTGGCCTCCGCCCTCGCCCCCCTCGGCGGCAAACTGCACACCGGCAACGATTTTGCCGCCTTCGTGCAAAGCATCCTGCACAGCGCCAAGAGCGGCGACCACATCCTTGTGATGAGCAACGGCGGCTTCGGCGGCATTCATCAAAAGCTGCTGGACGGTTTGGCGCAGGGGTGAAATAAGTTTTCAGGTAGTCTTGCTTGCGTAAGAGGCTACCTGAAAACTTGAGCTTCAACAAAACTCATGCCGATCAATCGCTTTTAAGCAGCCTCTTCCCTGTACAATCAGGCTACCTGAAAACCAAAATCCCCCAACCACCGAAAGCCCACCATGAAACCCATCCTCACCGCCCTCCTGCTCACCGCCCTTTCCGCCCCCGCCGCCGCCGAATGCCTGATTCAGGCCAACGGCATCGGCGGTATCCGCCTCGGCCAAACCCCCGCCCAAGTGAAGCAGCAAATCCCCCGCGCCCGCTTCCAGCGCACCAGCGATGGCGAAGGCGTCGGCTACATCGCCATCACCCTGCCCGACCGCAGCGTCGTCCTCGCCTACCAAGAAAGCGCAGACGACCCCGACTCCCGTATCAACCAGCGCGCCAAAATCACCATGCTCAGCACCAGCAGCCCCGCCTGCCGCACCGCCTCCGGCGTCCACCCCGGCATGAGCCTGCAAGAAGCCGTCGGCAAACTCGGCCGCGTGAAAGAAATCGTGCAGAGCGAAATCGAAGCCCGCGAATTTGCCACCTTCCAGCGCCAGCCCGCCTGGCTCACCATCCAAGTGGAAGACGCCGGCCGCTACTCCGGCAGCGACAGCCTGCCCCGCCGCACCACCCGCTACCAGCCCAACAGCAAAATCCTCCCCCTTTCCATTTCCGCCAACTAACCAGCTGCCCAAACCAGCAAAAAAGGCTACCTGAAACGCACAAGTAGTTTTTCAGGTAGCCTATTGCCCAAGTATCCAACCATTTTTCAGGTAGCCTGCATCCATTTAGCAGGCTACCTGAAAACATCCACACAGCCAAACCCACCCGCCATGCCCCACATCCTATCCTGGCAAGAACAAGGCCAAACCCGCCAAGCCGAATGGCGCCACACCGCCGCCCAAAAGCCGCCCACCGAGCTCGCCGTGGCCGAGCCCAACCTCTCCGCCAAAGCCGCCCTCAAAAGCTTCCACCAAGGCCAAGCCCTGCTCTGGCGCAGCGACTACCACCAAGCCGTGCAGCTCCTAAGCGCCGTCAAACGCCAGCTCCCCGCCGCCACCTCGCCCGATTTCCACACCCACCGCATGCAACAGGCCCAGCGCAGCCGTCTCGCCAACATGCTGTTGGTGGAAATCGACCCCGGCCATCGGCTAAACCTGCGCCGCGCCCCCGATGTGTCCGCCGCGCTCACCGACGTGTTCGGCACACCCAACAGAGAGCCCTTCCTGCTGCCGCTCAACCTACTACTCGGCTTCATCGGCGCCCACCAATGGCACAAAAAAGGCGTGGAAATCCCCGCTCTCGGCGCACGCATCCACGTCCCCTTCGGCGTATTCTCCCCACTGCGCGGCGAATACCTCAACCTCATCGCCGCCGCCCCCCTGCCGCCCCGCGCCCAAAGCGCCTTCGACATCGGCACCGGCAGCGGCGCCATCGCCGCCCTCCTTGCCCAACGCGGCCTCCCCGCCATCACCGCCACCGACAACAGCCCCCGCGCCATATCCTGCGCCCGCGACAACTTCCAACGCCTCGGCCTCACCCAAATCACCCTGCTGCAAGCCGACCTCTTCCCCGAAAGCCGTGCCGACCTCATCGTCTGCAATCCCCCCTGGCTGCCCGCCAAACCCGCCGCCGACATCGAAACCGCCCTCTACGACCCCGGCAGCGCCATGCTGCAAGCCTTCCTCCAAGGCGCCCCCGAACACCTCAATTCCGGCGGACAAATCTGGCTCATCATGTCCGACCTTGCCGAACACCTCGGCCTGCGCCGGCCCGGCGAACTGGCCGCGCACATCGCCGCCGCCGGCCTCACCGTCGCCCAACGCCTCGACACCCGCCCGCAACACCCCAAAAGCCGAGATGCCACCAACCCCCTCGCCCACGCCCGCCACCAAGAAACCGTGAGCCTCTACATCCTACAGCCCGCACAGGCTACCTGAAAGCGCAAGCTTCAACGCGGTGGACCGATATCTTGGCGTAGCCAAGGCTGAGTTTCTGCGAAGCTGAAGCGTCAGCTTCAACGAAGCTAAAACGAGCGTAGCGAGTTTCTGCGAAGCCAAAATGCCCTGCAAAATCGGCACAGATAGCCGTATTCAGCCGGCAGCTTTGTTTGAAACTCACCACGGCCGATATTTTCAGGTAGCCTCTCCTCCTTAAAGGCTACCTGAAAATATCGGCTGCAACGAAGTGAAAATAAAACACCCGCCGCACATGACAATCCCCGCCCGTTTTGCTATAAACGCGCCTTTCCATCCCACAACACAGGAAGCGCCATGCTCACTCCCGAACAAGTCCAAGCCATGATCGGCGAAATCGTTGATGCCGAGCTGATCCAAGTGGAAGGCGACGGCCACCACTTCTTCGCCGCCATCGTATCCGCCGATTTCGAAGGCAAAGCCCGCCTCGCCCGCCACCGCCTGATTAAAGACGGCCTCGCCGACAAACTGGCCAGCAACGAGCTGCACGCCCTCTCCATCTCCGTGGCCGCCACCCCCGCCGAATGGGCAGCTAAACAAGGGCACTAAACCCCGCCGCCAAAACCAAGCCGCCGACCGGTTTCCCTGTCGGCGGCTGTTTTGTTTTCTATTTTGGGAACAATCCATTAAGCGTCTGTAAAACCAAACACAGAATATTTATTGCAAACGGTTGGGCTGTGCTTTCTCTGCTGGCGCAGCCGAACGGAGCGCGGTTTTTCGGGAAACAAGGGCTTGCATGTTCGAAGCGGCGCAGCCGCAAGTTGCGAGCCCGCCCGAAAAATTGCGCGGAGTGAGGGAAGTTTGCGCAGCAAACCTGTGCCCGCAGTCGCCTTTCTTTGCTTCCTTTCTTTGGCGAAGCAAAGAAAGGAAGTGCCCGCGCCGGCATAAGGCGCAAAGGTGAAAGAAGTGCAAATGATGCAGGCTACCTGAAATTCGGCAAACCACCTGAACCCGCTGTAATAAACTTAAAGCACTTCATTTCAAGTGTTGCAAAACCAAATAATGAGCCTATTCAACACCCCCGCAGCTCCACCACTGCCGACAGCGGCAGATGGTCGGACAACAACTGCCATGGCAAGCCTTGGTGGCTCATGGCATCCAGCACGTTTAGATGACGCGTGTAGATGCGATCCAGGCTCAATATGGGCAGGCGGGCGGGGAAGGTTTTGGGCTGGCTGCCGGCAAAGCGCACGAAGGCTTCGTCCAGCCCCAACAGGCGGCCAAAACGGCTGCACGATTGATGCCGCCAGTCGTTGAAATCGCCGGCCAAAATCAGCGGGGTGTCGGCGGGGATTTGGCTGTTGATGTAGCCGGCGATGGCGCGGTATTGCAGTTTGCGGTCGGCCTCGCGCAGGTTGAGGTGCACGCACAGGCAGGTGAGCGGCACATCCCAGCCGGGCGGGCGGATCTCGCAATGCAGCACGCCGCGCTGCTCGAGACGGTTTACGGACACGTTGAGGTTGGCGCGGGTTTCCAGCGGTAGGCGGCTGAGGATGGCGTTGCCATGGTGGCGGTTGGCATAGGTGGCGTTTTGGCCGTAGCTGCTGGCGAAGGCGAGGCGGCGGCCGATGATTTGGGCGTGCGGTTCGCTGGGAAATTCGGGCACATACTGCTGCCGTTTGCCGTGCGCGCCCTGCACTTCCTGCAAAAACAGGATATCGGTATCCAAATGTTGCAGGGCATCGACCATTTGCGGCAGTTGCAGCCGCCGGTTGAGCGGCGACATGCCTTTGTGGATGTTGTAGGTAGTGAGGGAAACGGTGCTGGCCATGATGGTTTCGGCGGGTTTGCCTGGCAGAAAATGGGGAAACTGGGCTTACAGCTAGCATATTATGTGCCAACTGATATTGGCCGTATCATACGCCGGCAGGTGGTGTCGGGAGACATTTTTTCCAAGCCTTAACCATCCATTGCAAAACCTGCGGGCCAAACAAAAGGCTGCCTTCTGGCAGCCTGGGGAAACACGGGCGGATTAGCGTTTGAACATATTGCCGTATTTCTGGTTGAATTTGTCCACGCGGCCGGCGCTGTCCACGATTTTCTGTTTGCCGGTGTAGAACGGATGGCACTCTGAGCAAACTTCGATGGTGAAATCGGTTTTGGCCATGGCGGATTTGGTGGTGAATTTGTTACCGCAGGAGCAGGTAACGTTGACATCGTGGTAGTCGGGATGGATTTCGGGTTTCATGGGTTTTCCTTTACTAAGCGGGTATAGGGGATTTGCCTATACTACAGACAAGCGGCGCATTATGCCTAAAAACGGTTTAAAAAGCAATAGGGTGTTGGCGGGAAGGGCTACCTGAAACTTTTCAGGTAGCCTTTTGTTGCGCCGAAACCAAATTATTTCACGCGCTCGATTTTAGCGCCCACTTTGCCCAGTTTTTCTTCGATGTGCTCATAGCCGCGGTCGAGGTGGTAGATGCGCTCGACGGTGGTTTCGCCATCGGCTACCAGACCGGCAATCACTAGGCTGGCGGAAGCGCGCAAATCGGTAGCCATCACGGTGGCACCGGAAAGCTTGGGCACGCCTTTGATGAGCGCGGTGTTGCCTTCGGCGCTAATCTGCGCGCCCATACGGTTGAGCTCGGGCACATGCATGAAGCGGTTTTCAAAGATGGTTTCCACCACGCGGCTGCTGCCTTCGGCCACGGCGTTTAGCGCCATAAACTGCGCCTGCATATCGGTGGGGAAACCGGGATGGGGCACGGTGCGCACGTCCACGGCTTTCGGGCGTTGCGCCATTTTAATGCGGATCCAGTTTTCGCCGGTTTGGATATCGGCGCCGGCTTCGGCCAGTTTGTCGAGCACGGCTTCCATGGTTTTCGGGGCGGCGTTTTGCAGGCGCACGTCGCCGCCGGTCATGGCCACGGCGCAGAGGAAGGTGCCGGCTTCGATGCGGTCGGGCACCACGCTGTGGGTGCAGCCGTGCAGTTTCTTCACGCCTCGGATGGTGAGGGTGGGCGTGCCGATGCCGCTGATTTGGGCCCCCATTTTCACCAGGCATTCGGCCAAGTCCACCACTTCTGGCTCCACGGCGCAGTTTTCCAGCACGGTGGTGCCTTCGGCCAGGGTGGCGGCCATCAGCAGGTTTTCGGTGCCGCCCACGGTTACCATGTCCATCACCACGCGTGCGCCCTTGAGCCGCCCGCGCGCTTTCACGTAGCCGTGCTCGATGGTGATTTCGGCACCCATGGTTTCCAGGCCTTTGAGGTGCTGGTCTACCGGGCGCGAGCCGATGGCGCAGCCGCCGGGCAGGCTCACCTGCGCCTCGCCGAAGCGCGCCAGTGTGGGGCCGAGCACGAGGATGGAAGCGCGCATGGTTTTTACCAATTCATAGGGCGCGCAGGTGTTGTTTACCGTGCCGCCGTTGATTTTGAACTCGCTCACGCCGTCGCTTTCCACTTCGGCGCCCATGCCTTGCAGCAGTTTGTGGGTGGTTTTCACGTCGGCCAGCATCGGCACATTGGTGAGGTGCAGGATGTCTTCGGTGAGCAGGCCGGCACACATCAGCGGCAAGGCGGCGTTTTTGGCACCGGACACCACGATGTCGCCATGCAGCGGGCCGTTGCCGGTAATTTTGAGTTTGTCCATATTTGATTGATTGTCTTTGATTTTGGTTTGAAGCGGCAGCCGCCTCGTGCAGGGGCTGCCTGAAAACGCGGGATTATAAACGTTTTGCCGGTGCGATAGGCTGCCTTTGCTCAAATTTGCCGCTGCCGGTTGGCCAGATATTTTTCAGGTAGCCTACCCAGCGGAAAGGCTACCTGAAAATGAGGTTGCCGAAGGAAACCAAGTTTTCACGAAGCGAAAAAACAAGTTGCTATGCTTCATTCACTCCCAAAAGCCGATTTTTCAGGCAGCCTGAAATTTTTAGCCATCTCGGATACCGCTTAACACACAACAGCACAGCACGCGCAGGCCTAATATCAAGCAAGGCGGGTGAGCCGCACAGAAATACGCCGCAGGCAGTATTTTTGCCAAGGCCTCGGCCTTCTTGCGGTACAATCCGGCCATTCCCCACCTCCACACAAAGGCCGCGCCATGACCGACCAAGCCCTCACCCCCCACCGCCAAGCCATCGACACCATCGACGCCGAAATCCTCAAGCTGCTCAACCAACGCGCCGGCCACGCCCGCGCCATCGGCGAGCTCAAAGGCACTGGCATCATCTACCGCCACGAGCGCGAAGCCCAAGTATTGCAGCGCATCCAAAGCCTCAACCAAAGCCTGGGCGGCCTCCTGCCCGATGAAGCCGTTACCCGCCTCTTCCGCGAAGTGATGAGCGAATGCCTCGCCGTGGAGCGCCCGCTCACCATCGCCTACCTCGGCCCCGAAGCCACCTTCACCCAGCAAGCCGCCGTGAAACACTTCGGCCACGCCGCCCACACCCAGCCCTGCCCCTCTATCGACGAATGCTTCCGCCTCGTGGAAGCCCGCCTCGCCGACTACGCCGTCACCCCCGTAGAAAACTCCACCGAAGGCCCAGTCGGCCGCACCCTCGACCTCATGGTCTCCACCCCACTGCGCGCCTGTGGCGAAGTCCTCCTGCGTATCCACCACCACCTCCTGCAGCAAAGCGGCGGCAACCCCCGGCCCGAAACCGTATACGCCCACGCCCAAGCCCTCGCCCAATGCCACGAATGGCTCAACCGCCACCTGCCCCACGCCACCCGCATCTCCGTGGCCAGCAACGCCGAAGCCGCCCGCCTCGCCGCCGCCGACCCCAACGCCGCCGCCATTGCCGGCCAAGCCGCCGCCGAGCACTACCGGCTCGCCAAACTCGCCGAAAATATCGAAGACGAGCCCAACAACACCACCCGCTTCCTCATCTTCGGCCACAACCACACCCAGCCCTCCGGCCGCGATAAAACCTCCCTCATCGTTTCCGCCCCCAACCGCCCCGGCGTGGTACACCACCTGCTCCAACCCTTCGCCGACCACGGCATCTCCATGACCAAGCTCGAAAGCCGCCCCAGCCGCGCCGGCCTGTGGGATTACGTTTTCTTCATCGACATCGAAGGCCACGCCGACACCCCCGCCGTGCGCCGCGCCCTCGACGCCATGACCGAACGCGCCGCCCTGGTGAAAATCGTCGGCGCCTATCCGCAGGCCGTACTGTAACGCCGCATCCTATTTTTCAGGTAGCCTCTTGATGTGGCGAGAGGCTACCTGAAAATATATTTCCGCAGAAAACCGAGTTTCCGCGAAACTAAAAACCAAAATCACCACTTTGCGGAAATCCCCTTTCCCAAACACACAAAAAGGAACAACCCATGCGCACCTTATCCCTCGCCGCCCTTCTCCTCGCGGCCGGCACCGCCCACGCCGAGCTCAGCTACTTCCAAAACGCCAACGGCCAAATCACCTGCGAATACGGCGGTGCATACCCACAGATCACCTGCGAAGTTTCCCACTTAGCCAAGCCCATTCCCGTTACCCCCGAACCACGAGATTGCGACACCCCAAAAGAGCCCGGCCAATGGAGCGGCAGCATCTCCCTATTCCGCACCGGCCCCACCCGCCTCAACTGCAACCGCTACAACCTCACCCGGCACGGCATCGGCAGCGTTGTCCTCACCGAAGAAAAGTCGTACACATTCTTCAACCAGCCCAACTGGCAATGCACCAGCCAATCCGGCAGCATGACCTGCACCAACCCCGAAGGCCACGGCTTCGAAATCAGCCCAAACAGCCTGCGCCGCTTCTAAGCACGCATATTTTTCAGGTAGCCTCTCGATGCAGTAAAAGGCTACCTGAAAAATATGTTTCCGCAGGAAGCTGAGTTTCTGCGAAGCTAAAAACCAAGCCCACGAAACCCACACATCCCCGCTTTCAGGTAAAATCCCCCGCTTTCCAACCTCATATTAAGGAACCGCACCATGCGTACCCTCCCCCTCGCCGCCGCAATCCTCCTGTTCGCCGCCGGCGCCGCCCATGCCGACATCCAAAGCTTCCGCAGCCCCAGCGGCCACATCAACTGCATGTACGGCCACACTCCCGGCACAGTGGAATGCCAGATTCCCCAGCCCGAACGCCCCGTCCGCCCCAAACCGGCCGATTGCGAACTCGACTGGGGCGGCAACTTCACCATCGTCCGCACCGGCCGCACCCAGATGGGCTGCGTGGGCGACAGCCTCGCCAGCCCCGACAGCCGCATCCTCCCCTACGGCCAAACCCTGCGTGGCGACGGCTGGCAGTGCACCAGCCGCACCAGCGGTATGACCTGCACCAACAGCCAAAACCACGGCTTCGAAATCAGCCGCCGCCGCCAACGCCTGTTCTAAGCCAAGCACATTTTCAGGTAGCCTTCCCGCAAGCCGACAGGCTACCTGAAAATATTTGCTGCCACGAAGCTGACACATCAACGCCAACGCAGTTAAAAACCCCGCACCGCCCGAGAGGCCATCCGAAAGCAAAACCATGAACCAAATGAACAACATCGTCGTCTATTGCGGCTCCAACCTCGGCGAAGACCCCCGCTACTCCCAAGCCGCCCGCGAGCTCGGCCGCGCCATCGCCCAACGCGGCAGCCGCCTGGTGTACGGCGGCGGCGGCATCGGCCTGATGGGCGAAACCGCCAACGCCGCACTCGAAGCCGGCGGCCGCGTAACCGGCATCATCCCCACCTTCCTGCGCCACGAAGAAATGGCCCACGGCCGCCTCACCGAGCTCATCGTCACCGAAAGCATGGCCGAACGCCGCACCAAAATGATGGAAATGGCCGACGCCTTCATCGCCCTGCCCGGCGGCCTCGGCACCTACGAAGAACTGTTCGAAGTCCTCTCCGCCGCCCAGCTCAAACTGCATAGCAAACCCATCGGCCTGCTCAACATCGGCGGCTACTTCGACCCCCTCACCGCCCTCCTGCAACACACCGCCGACCAAGGCTTCATGCCCCCCGCCAACACCGGCCTCGTCTGCGTGGACAGCAACATCCCCGCCCTGCTCGCCAAAATGGCCGCCTACCGCTTCCAAGACGCCCCAAAATGGAAACGCCCCGCCTGGCAGCAAGCCGAAGAAGCCAAAATCGCAGTAGGGGCTACCTGAAAACGTTCCCAAACCCGCTATACACGTTTCCCTCCGTTACAACCAACATTTTCAGGTAGCCTCACCACCCCATGAGGCTACCTGAAAATTCCGGCAAAACTAACATGCCCGCCATTAAAGGAATGAAACAATCCCTCCCCCGGCAGCCGCATCCCACTTCCCCGAAACCAAATCCCAACACCGCCAAGCAGCAACCCCGCAACACTCCCGGCAGCATTCTACCCGCCGTAAACATACAGCAAACCCGACCAGGCATATCCATTTCTATCTGCATAAACCCACACTTACCTACCGAAGCACCCCTTCACCACAAGCCGCTCCCCTCTTGGCACATCCGCCCTCTCAGGCCGTTTGCTCTAAAATTTTATGACCAAAGTCAATCTCTATCTGCCAATTTTATGATATGATGTATCAATAAATAGGTAGCCATTCAAACAAACCGCTAATCTGAAACCTTAAATTCAGAATAGTTCTTTAAAATCAGAATGTATTATATGCAAGCAAGATTGCAGGCTTATGCAATGCCAGCCTGTAATCGGACGCATAGACTGAAGAAACTGTTAATTATGCTTATCATTTCTTAACTGTTTCTTTAGACTGCACACATTTCCTTCCGGCTCGATTATCCGCCCAAACCAAAGGCAAAAACAATCCCGCCAGCCGGTATTCCATTACATTATTAATACCCTATCAATCCCTTCTTGCCTGCATATACCCGTATGCAGGTTTGTTTTTGCCGCTTGTTGCCAAGCGGCGCAGCGAAGATTGTTGCTGCCACGCTCGTCTGCATGACGCAGCGCGGCGGCTTCAAGAAGGCCGGGCTTGCCCGGATTTGCAGTAAAACAGCTGTTTTTTAATTTATTTATAAGGATTGATGTCATGAAGAATATCTTATTAGGCTGTGGTCAGAAGGAACTGGGGGACTATGTCAAGAGTCTCGTTACCTCTTTGGAAAAGAGTGGGTACACCATCCTGATAGCCCATGACCAGCAAGAAATCCTGACGCTTCTGAAACATGACGCCAGAATAGGTTCCGTGCTTTGCACACTGGATATTTTTAACAAGGAGTTGGAACAAAAAATCATCGCGCTCAACGAAGAGCTGCCCGTATTCCTATTGAAAACCACCGACTGCGACCAGCCGGTAGACTTCGGTGCCGTGGGCGACCATGCCACCTTCATCGATTGCCACCTGTTCAGCAACGAAGACGTGGTGGACAAAATCGAAAAAGCCATCCACCATTACATCGACGAAATCACTCCCCCGTTCACCAAAGCATTGTTCAACTACGTGGGCGAAAACAAATACACATTCTGTACGCCGGGCCACATGAGCGGCACCGCCTATCTGCAATCCCCGGTGGGCAGCATTTTCTACGATTTCTACGGCGAAAACACATTCAAATCAGATATTTCTGTTTCTATGGGCGAGCTGGGCTCACTGCTCGACCACTCCGGCCCGCATAAAGAGGCTGAAGAATATATTGCCGAAACCTTCAATGCCGATCACAGCTACATCGTTACCAACGGCACTTCCACCGCCAACAAAATCGTTGGCATGTATTCCGTACCCGCCGGTAGCACCGTGCTGATCGACCGCAACTGCCACAAATCATTAACCCACCTGTTGATGATGAGCGACATCACTCCGGTATATCTGAAACCGACCCGCAACGCCTACGGCATCTTGGGCGGTATCCCGCAGAAAGAGTTCACCAAAGAAGTCATCAACCAAAAACTCGCCAAAGTTCCGGGTGCCACTTGGCCGGTACACGCCGTCATCACCAACTCCACCTACGACGGCCTGTTCTACAACACCGACAAAATCAAAGACACCTTGGATGTGAAATCTATCCACTTCGACTCCGCTTGGGTGCCCTATACCAACTTCAGCCCGATCTACGAAGGCAAAACCGGTATGGGCGGCAAACAGGTGAAAGACAAAGTGATCTTTGAAACCCACTCCACCCACAAACTGTTGGCTGCATTCTCACAGGCTTCCATGATTCACGTTAAGGGTAACCTGAACACCGCCACCTTCGGCGAAGCCTATATGATGCACACCTCCACTTCCCCGTTCTACCCGATGGTAGCCGCCACCGAAGTGGCCGCCGCCATGATGCGCGGCAACCCCGGCAAACGCATCATGCAGGATTCCTTGGAACGTGCCATCAAATTCCGTAAGGAAATCAAGAAACACAAAGCAGCCGCTGATTCATGGTATTTCGACGTATGGCAGCCTGAAAACGTTGATACCATCGAATGCTGGGAGCTGCATCAATCCGACAAATGGCACGGCTTCAAAGACATCGACGCCCAGCACATGTACCTCGACCCGATCAAGGTCACCTTGCTCACCCCGGGCCTCGATAAAAACGGCCAGCTGGAAAAAACCGGTATTCCCGCCAACCTCGTATCCAAATTCTTGGACGACCGCGGCATCATCGTAGAGAAAACCGGCCCGTATAACATCCTCGTGCTGTTCAGCATCGGCGTGGACGACACCAAAGCCCTCGGCCTCCTGCACGCCCTGAACGAGTTCAAATCCCTGTACGACGCCAACGCCACCGTGGAAGAAGTATTGCCGCGCGTGTTCAACGAATCCCCGTCGTTCTACAAAGACATGCGGATTCAAGAACTGGCCCAAGGCATCCACAGCCTGATCTGCAAACACAACCTGCCCGAACTCATGTTCAGCGCATTCGAAGTGTTGCCGACCATGGTGATGAACCCGCACAAAGCCTTCCAGCTCGAGCTCAAAGGCCAGATTGAAGATTGCTACCTGGAAGACATGATCGGCAAAATCAATGCCAACATGATCCTGCCCTATCCTCCTGGCGTACCGTTGGTAATGCCTGGCGAAATGATCACCGAAGAAAGCAAGCCCATCTTGGAATTCCTGATGATGCTGTGCGAAATCGGCGCCCACTTCCCCGGCTTCGAAACCGACATCCACGGTGCCTACCGTCAAGACGACGGCCGCTACAAAGTTAAGATCATCAAAGCCTAACCCAAAGCACTATCTGAGCACCGCGCAGCTTGAACCCCAAGCTGCATAAACCAACCGGCCTGATTGCTCAGGCCGGTTTTCTATTCTGGCAATAAAAGGCTACCTGAAAACCAAGTTTCAACGTAGTTAAAACTCTCGCCGTTTTTCAGGTAGCCTTCCCCGTTATCCCAAACAATTTTCAGGTAGCCCTCTTATCCCCACAGGCTACTGAAAACCCTGCCCGCATCCTCCCGCATATTTTCAGGTAGCCTGAAGCCTTTGCAAACTATCCTCACAACAAAAGGCTACCTGAAAAGCTGCCGCAGCAATTTCAGATAGCCTTTTACCATATCGGGAAATCCGCCAAATCCTCAGAATGGAATATCGTCATCAATGTCGTCAATCGGAGCAGGCGCAGGCGCGGCGGCCTGGCGGCGCGGCGGGGCAGGCGGCTCGGCAGCGTAGGCCGGCTCATTGTAGCTTTGGGCGGGCTGTTGCCGCTGCTGGCTCGGCGCAGTGGCATATTGTTCTCCGCCTTCATAGTGGCCGCTGCCGCTGTTGCGGCCATCGAGCATTTTCATTTCGTTGGCCACAATGTCGTAGGCGGTGCGTTCGATACCGTCTTTGCCAGTGTATTTACGGCTTTGGATGCGGCCTTCGATATACACTTTGCTGCCTTTTTTCAGATACTGGCCGGCAATCTCAGCCAAGCGGCCGAACATACTGATGTTGTGCCACTCGGTGCGCTCTTGGCGCTGGCCGTTGCGGTCTTTCCAGTTTTCGCTGGTGGCGATGGAAAAATTGGCCACCGCGTCGCCGCTGGGCAGGTAGCGCACTTCGGGGTCGCGCCCCAAATTGCCGATAAGCATCACTTTATTCAACATGGTTTCCTCCTAAAATAATCTGTTTGGCGGCGGTTTCATCGAAACCCTGTTGCCGCGCTTTGATGTATACGGTTGAACGGTCGGCGCTGAGGCTGGCAGCCTCCACACCGTCGAATTGCTGCAACACAGCCAAGAGCCGCTCCTCGCAACCCTGCCAGGCAGGCGACACGGCAAAAGCCAAATTGCGCACTGCCGCCGGCGCCGGCGCCAATACGGCCACCAGCAGCCAGGCCAGCGTGAGCACCATGGCAAACACAAACACGCCGAAAAAGCCGAAGCGTTCAAACAAACGCCCCCCGGCCGCGCCGCCCACAAACACACCAACCGACTGTGCCGTGTTATACATGCCCATGGCCGTGCCCTTCAAATCAATCGGCGCCACTTTCGACACAATGGAAGGCAGGCTGGCCTCCAAAATATTGAAGCCGATAAAATACACCACCAGCGAAATGCCGATGGCCAGCAACGAAGCCTGCCCCCCGTAGAGCCCGGCCAGCGCCGCCGCAATCAGCATAATCCCGCCCACAAACACCGGCTTGAGCTTATTGCGCGTTTCACCCACCACAATCGCCGGCACCATCAGCACAAGCCCGAGCAACACCGCCGGCAGATAAATCTGCCAATGCTGCTCCTTGGGCAGCCCTAAGCCGCGCATCACAATCGGCAGGCTGGCAAAAATCGCCATCATTACTGCCTGAAGGGCAAAAATGCCGAAATTGAGCTGCATCAGCCGCTTGTTGCGCAGCACTTCACTGATGCGCGAAGCCTGCATTTCCGCATCTTCGCGGAACTTGCTCTGCTGCGGATTGGGCGTAATCCACGCCACCACGCCCACGGCCAGCACGCACAGCGCGCCCGTGAGCGCAAACAGGCCGGGCACCTTAATCCACTCCGTGAGCAGCGGCGACACCACCATGCTGGCGGCAAAAGTGAGCCCGATGGTGAGCCCGATGGAAGCCATGGCGCGGGTGCGCACTTCCTCGCGCGTCAAATCCGCCAGCAGCGCCGTTACCGCCGCGCTCACCGCGCCCGCACCCTGAATCGCCCGGCCGACCAGCAGCCAGGCCACGCTATCCGCCGCAGCCGCAATAAAGCTGCCCAGGGCAAACACCGCCAGGCCGAGGTAGATCACTTTTTTGCGCCCCAGCTTGTCGGAAAGCATGCCGAAGGGCAGCTGGAACAGCGCCTGCGTCAGGCCATACACCGCAATCGCCAATCCGCCGGAAGCCGGCGTGCTGCCCGGCAGCTCTTTGGCATACAGCGCCAACACCGGCAGCACCAAAAACATGCCCAGCATACGCAGCGCATACACGCCGGAGAGCGACGCGCTGGCGCGCCATTCGGCCGGCAGCAGGGCGGTACGGGGAGGTCGGGACATAGCGGCGGGGGTTTTGTGGGGTGGAAAACGGTGCGATTATACCCGAAGGCTTGCGGCCTCGGGCGCTTTTCGGCAAGGCGGGCAGGATTGGCTTTTTGCTTCGCGGCAGCCTTCCAAGCCATTCAAACTATTTACAATCTGTTTTTCAGGTAGCCTGATTGTGCTCAAGGCTACCTGAAAATATTTGCAGCTACCTGAAAAGCAGGTGTGCACTCTATCAAACAAGCCTGCCGGCTAAGACCACTGCCAGCGGTTCTGCCACGCGCCGATCACCGCGTCGGGATAACGCCGGCTGCCGAGGCTGCCGTTGTAGCGCGCCAATGCCCGCTCCATATTGCCGTTTTCCAGGTTGCTGTAGTGGCGCAGGATGGTGCAGCCATAGCGCAGGTTAGTGCGGATGTCGAACAGATTGTGCTCCGGCTTGCCGATATAGCGCTGCCAAAACGGCATCACCTGCATCAGCCCGCGCGCGCCCACGCTGCTGATGGCATACTGCCGAAACGCGCTCTCCACGGTAATCAGCCCCAAAATCAGCTGGGTATCCAGCCCGGCGCGGGTGGTTTCGTATTGGATGTTGATCAGCAGGCGGCGGCGCTCCAGCGGGTCGGCCACAAAACGCGCCAGCCGCAGCGACATATCGTTGAGCCAGCGCGGCGCGTTATACGGGTTTTCAAACACCAGGCGCGGCGGGTTCACATTGTTTACCGAATGGCGCATCACCGAAGCCACGTCGTCCGACAGCGTTTCCTCGCGCTGCGCCCCCGCGCGGGCGGGCTTGGGCAGGCAGGCGGCGGCAGAAAGCGCCGCCAGCGACAGCAGCAGGCGGCGGCGGTCGGCTTGTTCGGGAGCAAAAGGAGCAGGCATCGTTCAAACCCATTCGGCACGGAAAGGCCGCCATTATATCGCCAATCGGTGCCTTGCTGGCAGCGGGCGGGGCGGCAAAGGCTACCTGAAAGCATCGGCTTCAGCGAAGCTAAAACGAGGTTTCCGAAGGAAGCGGAGTTTCTGCGAAGCGAAAACGCAAGCTTCAACTCAATCAAACGAGATTTCCGAAAGAAGCAGAGTTTCCGCGCAGCGAAAACGCCCGATAATATTTCAGGTAGCATTGAGCAGCATCAACAGGCTACCTGAAAACTGATTTGCCCGCGGCAAGTGGAAATTTTCAGGTAGCCTTCCCCGCTGGCTTCCCCCCAAACGCTTGCTATACAATGCCGCCTTCACGCCGCGTCTCGCACACAACATGGAACAACTCGAATTCTTCAGCATCCCCAGCCCCTGCATCGGCGTTTGCCAGGCCAACAGCAAGGGCTACTGCAAAGGCTGCCTGCGCAGCCGCGACGAGAGGCTGCATTGGCTGAAGCTCACCGACACGCAGAAACAAAACGTGCTGCGCCTGTGCCGCCTGCGCAAACGCAAGCTGCTCCAGCTGGCTGCCGAGCAGCAGCTGGCTACCGTGGAGCTGCCCGAGCAGATGGATTTTGATTTTTTCTAACTTCATTCCCCGTATTTCCCATTTCCTCCTAGGATTTCCCCCCATGTCCGCCCTTTCCCTCTTCCCCGCCACTTGGACTTGGCAGTTTCTCGCATTGGCCGTGCTGTGCAGCGTGGCCGTATCCGTGCTGCTGAAAACCGCACGCAAACATGGTATCCACATCGAGCACGCCATTGCCGTAAACTACATCGTGGCCACCGCCTGCTGCTGGTTGTTCCTCAGCCCGCCGCTGGAAAACCTGCGCCACGCGTGCATCGGCAGCCTGTGGCCGTTTCTGGCGCTGGGCGTGCTGCTGCCGAGCATTTTCGTGGTGATGGCGCGCGCAGTGGAGCAGGCGGGCATTGTGCGCTCCGACGCGGCGCAGCGGCTGTCGCTGGTGTTGCCGGTGCTGGCGGCGTTTCTGCTGTTTGGCGAGCGGCTCAACAGCAACAAAATCGTCAGCATCGTGCTGGCCTTCAGCGCGCTGGCCGCCCTGCTCTACAAGCCCGGCCAGGGCAAGAAGGGCGGCGGCATGGGCTGGCTGGCGGGGGTGTGGCTGGGATTCGGCGTGATCGATATTTTGTTTAAGCAGTTATCCAAAACCGGGCAGGCGCTGTCGCTGAATCTGTTTGTGGCGTTTGCGCTGGCCTGCCTGCTGATGTGGGGCTATGTGTGGCGGCAGGGCAAACCGCTGAAGGCGGCGGATTTTGCCGGTGGCCTGCTGCTGGGGCTGCTCAATTTCGGCAACATCCTGTTTTATATCAAGGCACACCATGCCTTCGCCGGCGACCCGACGCTGGTGTTTGCGGGCATGAATTTGGGCGTGATCGTGTTGGGCACGCTCACCGGCGCGCTGGCCTTTAAAGAAAAAATCTCCACCATCAACCAAATCGGCATCGTGCTGGCGCTGGCGGCGATTTACAGCCTGTTTTATCTGGATTGGCTGCTGGCGAAGCTGGGCGTGGCGATATGATTACAGCTGTGCAGAAACTTCGCCGCGCTGCGTTTTCACTGCGTTGAAGTTTCATTTTTGTTTCGCAGAAACTCCGCTTCCTTCGGGAACCTCGTTTTAGCTTCGCAGAAACTCCGCTTCCTTCGGAAACCTCGTTTTCAGGTAGCCTCTGCGGAACGATAAAGGCTACCTGAAAAGGGCTTCGCGGGTTTCTACAAAGTCAAAACGCCCAACTGTCTGCTTCTACTGCCAATACAAAGGCTACCTGAAAAACAAAACCGGTTTTTCAGGTAGCCTTTTCTTATTTGCACATCAATCGATTACCGTTAGAACTGCCACGACAGGCTGCCTTTGATGTTGCGCCCCACGCCGCTCACGGCTTCGCCCAGATAGGGCGCGTAGCGGCGGTTGAACAGGTTGTCCACGGTCAGGCGCAAAGTAAGCTGTTTGCGGCTCGGCGGCTGCCAGGCGGCGAAGAGGCCGTGCAGGGCGTAGCCTTTGGATTTGGGCAGCGCCCAGTAGGCGGCCATCGGGTCGCCGTCGGTGGGCGAGCGGTCTTGGCGGCGGATAAACTCGCCTTTCCAGCCGAGGGTGAGCCCTTGCGCGGGGAAACGCACGCCGAGGGTGGCGGTGGCTTTGCGCGGCGGGATGTCGGCAAGCCAGGTGTCTTGATCGTGCCAGGGGTTGCGCGGCGAGCCTTCGCGTTTGCCGCGCATGAAGGAGTAGGTTAGGCCGGCAAACCAGCGGTCGGATTCGTAGTAGCCTTCGATTTCGCCGCCGCGGATGGTGTAGCTGGGCAGGTTGCGGTAGTTGCCGATGGGCTGGGCGCAAACGCTGCTGGGGCGGTTGGGCAGCTGCTCTCGGCAGAAAATGCCGCGGCTTTTGAAGATTTCGTCTTTGCCGCGCGTGTGGAACAGGGTGGCGCGCAGCTGCAGGCTGTCTTGTTCGCGCAGCAGGTGTTGCCAGCGCAGTATGCCGCCGAGGCGGAAGGAGGTGAGGCGTTCGGGCTCAAGGTAGCGGCTGGTGGCGGGAGCGCTGCTGGTGGCGGACTGCACTTCGTATTGCTCGTCGATTACCGGCGCGCGCCAGGTGCGGCTGGCGTTAGCAAACAGCAGGGCGTTGTCGTTCGGTTGCCAGGCTATGCCTAAAAACGGCGACCAGCCGCTGTAGGTTTTGCTGCGGTAGTCGTGGCCGGCGGAGGGGGTATTGTAGCCGCGCGCCACATTGGGCTCGCCTTGGTTGTGGATGTGGTCGTAGCGCAGGGCTGGGGTAAGCGTCCAGCTGCCGATACGGATTTCGTCTTGCACGTAGAAGCTGTTTTGCTGCTGTTTGCCTGAGGGCATATAGTAGGGTTGGAAGCGGCCGTAGTTGAAGTTGGCGTTATTCTGCCGGCTCTTGTCGAACATCATCACGTCGCGCACGTGGCGGTTGGTTTGCAAGCCGAGGGTGAGGCGGTGTTGCAGGCTGCCGGTGGAGAAGCGGCTCACATTGCTGATGTCTAGGCCGGTGTCCTGATAGGCGGTATGGCTTTCGTTGCCCATGCTGCCGAGGAAGCCGGAACCGGCGTTGTCGGGGCGGCGGTCGTCTTGCACGGTTTTGGCATGGTTGAGCTGTACGGTGAGGTCAAACCACGGGTTTTCCGGCATATAGCGGTATTTGAGCGAATAGCTTTCGTCGTCTTGGCTGCGGTACACCAGCTTGCGCTTCCAGGCGGCATCCAGGCCATACAGCTGGATTTCACGCTCAGTCGGGCCGCGCAGCTCGCCGCGTTTGGCGGCAAACGGCTCCCAGGCGTGATGGCGGCCATACATGGCCGAGAAGGTGAAACGGTGTTCGGGCGAGGGACTGTAGTTGCTTTTCAGAAGGAAGCTCTGCTGCTCGTTGGCGGAATAGGCCAGCCGCTCGCCATCGGGTTGTTTGATATCGTGGCCGCGCCGTACCGAAGTATAGAGCAGGCCGTCCCAGCTGCGGCTGTTGTTTTGCAGGAAGACAGCGGCACTGGTTTGCCATTGTTCGTCATTGGTGTGGTGGCTGATTTTCAGCAGGCCGCCAACGTTCTGCCCCTCACGAAGGAATTCCTGCGCATCGCGGCTTTCCAGCTTTACTGCGCCGCCAAAACCGCCGTTGCCGCGCGATACGTCGAACGAGCCTTTGTCTACCGTTACCTGGCGCAGCAGCTCCGGCTCGATGAATACCGAGCCCTGCCGGTAGCGCTCAAAGTTTTTGGCCGCGCCGTCGATGGAAATCTTGATGTCTTCGTTATCGCCGAAACCCCAGATATTCAGCGTTTGCCCGCCCGGACGAGGCGAACCGGAGCTGCTGGTGCCGGGCAGCAGATCGAGCAGAGAGGCCACGTTGTCGGCCTGCTGCTGGTCGATATTTTCGCGCGTGAGTCGCGATTGCCCGGCCGAAGTGGATAAATTGCGCTGCCCTTTGATTTCAATCACCGGCAGCACGGCGGAATCCGTATGCTCGTCCGCCGCCTGCGCCGGCAAAGCAGCCAAAACCAACACCGCAGGCAAGCACCAGGCTGCCAGCAACCGGCTATTTAATAGTGATATTTTATGGGGTGGCATATCTGATTTAAACATTCTATCCTCTTGACTAAAACAAAATAACTGGCTTATTCCAAAACAAAAACAGCCTGATTACCATTCATCAGGCTGTTTACTGTTTAAAATTGAGAATAATTCTATATTGCGTTAAAACCAAGGTAAAGAAATTTTATCTTTTGTGTCAAATCTGTTGCTGCCTTGTCAAAACTGCCGCAAATATCCCGCCAGCGGTTTGGGCAAACCATATTCTGCCGGATCAGCCCACAGGCCGCCGATTGAGCTATCAGGGCTATCCGCCGCCATCCCCTCCGCCTGCAAAGGCGTGATCTGAAGCAGCCGGTGTGTGAGCCGGTGGCTGACCAATTTGCCTTCGGACAAATCCTCCGCCGCCACGCCGAAGGCCGCCGCATAGGCATACAAATTATCCAACCGCTCGAAGCAGGGCACGCAATAGAGCCCGCCCCAAATGCCGCCCGCCGGCCGTTTTTCCAGCCACACCCTGCCCTGCCTGTTGCGCAACACCAGCCAATACAGCGCCACTTCCTTCACCGCGGCCGCCGCCTTTCTGCGCGGCAGCTCGGCAATCCGCCCCTGCCATTTGGCCAAACAGATTTCCGCCATCGGGCAGGCGGCGCAATCGGGCTTGCTGCGTTTGCACACCAGCGCGCCCAAGTCCATCAGGCCTTGCGTGTAGGCCGTCATGTCTTCCGCTTCGGGCAACAGGCTTTCCGCCAAGCGCCACAATTCGGCCTCGAATTTTTTGTCGCCCGCTTCACCGTCTTGCGCAAACACGCGGCACAGCACGCGCTTCACATTGCCGTCTAAAATCGCCTCGCGCCGGCCGAAGGCAAACGCAGCAACCGCCGCCGCCGTGCTGCGCCCCACGCCTTTGAGCGTTTCCAGCCCTTCGCGCGTGTCGGGAAAGCTACCGCCGAAATCGTGCACTACCTGCTTGGCCGCCGCATGCAGATTGCGCGCGCGGCTGTAGTAGCCCAGCCCCGCCCACAGCGCCAGCACCGCGTCTTCATCCGCCGCCGCCAGTGCCGCCACATCGGGAAACGCCGCCAGAAAACGCGGGTAATAATCCAGCACCGTGGCCACCTGCGTTTGCTGCAGCATGATTTCCGAAAGCCACACCGCATAAGGCTCCCGCACCTGCCAAGGCAGGCCGTGCCGCCCGTGTTTCCGCTGCCAGCACACCAGCCGGCGGGCAAAATCGCTCGTCATACTCATCACCAAAGGCTACCTGAAAAAGCCATCTAACAAACTTCGCGAGTTTCTGCGAAGCTCAAACCGAAAATCACATATTGTATAGCGAAATAGCGGGCAAGATATTTTCAGGTAGCCCCTCTCCCGCCTTTTTCAGGTAGCCTTCCCGCCGCACTGCCCCGTTTCCCGATATAATCCCAGCCCTCTATTAACCCCCGATCCCCCGCCATGACCCGCCACACCCTCTTCGCCACCTGCCCGCGCGGCCTCGAAAACATCCTCGCCCAAGAAATGCAGCAGCACGGCGCCGGCCAAATCGCCCCCGCAGAAGGCGGCGTATCCTGCCAAGGCAGCCTCGAAACCGCCTACCGCCTCAACCTCCACTCCCGCACCGCCAGCCGTGTCCTGCTTCAGCTGGACAACCGGCCCTACCGCAGCGAAGACGACCTCTACCGCCTCGCCAAAAGCATCCGCTGGGAAGACTGGTTTCACGCCGGGCAAACTTTCAAAATCAAAGCAGAAGGCAAACGCGCCCGCGTGAAAAGCCTCGACTTCACCGCCCTCAAAATCAAAGACGGCCTGTGCGACCGCTTCCGCAGCAGCCAAGGCCAGCGCCCCAGCGTCAACAAAGCCAACCCCGATATCCGCATCCACGCCTTCCTCAGCGAACAGCACGCCGCCCTCTTCATCGACACCAGCGGCGAAGCCCTCTTCAAACGCGGCTACCGCCAAGAAGCAGGCGAAGCCCCCCTGCGCGAAAACCTCGCCGCCGGCCTCCTCCTCCTCGCCGGCTACAACGGCAGCCAGCCCTTCCAAGACCCCTTCTGTGGCAGCGGCACCCTCCCCATCGAAGCCGCCCTCATCGCCACCCGCCGCGTCCCCGGCCTGCAACGCAGCTTCGGCTTTGAACACCTCGCCAACTTCGATGCCGACTTGTGGCAACGCCTGCGCCAAGAAGCCCAAGCCGCCGTATTGCCCCAAGCACCCGCCCCCATCGCCGGCAGCGACAACCTGCGCCACATGATCCAAACCGCCGCCGCCAACGCCCGCGAAGCCCAAGTGGCCGAGCACATTATTTTTCAGGTAGCCGACGTGCGCGACACCCGCCCCAACGGCGAAGGCGGCATCCTCCTCTCCAACCCACCCTACGGCGTGCGCCTCGAAGAAATCCAAACCCTGCACGCCCTCTACCCCCAGCTCGGCTCCTGGCTCAAACAGCACTATCCCGGCTGGCTGTGCGGCCTCTTCACCGCCGACCGCGACATGCCCAAGCTCATGCGCCTCACTCCCAAGCGCAAAATCCCCCTCTACAACGGCAAGCTCGACTGCCGCCTCTTCCTGCTCGACATGGTGCAAGGCTCCCACCGCACGCTCAAATCCGGCAGCTGAATACGGCAGCCGACAAAAAGGCTACCTGAAAACCCACATTGAGCATTTTCAGGTAGCCTTTTCTTCCCCGCCACAGTTCCATCCCTTTAAAGTTCCTTAGAAAACAAGCAAAAATATTTTCAGGTAGCCTCCCGCATAAAGGCTACCTGAAAATACAAACCATCGTTTCGCAATATCTAAAGCAATTGCCTCCAGCAGAAACCAGCCCAATCATTTTCAGGCAGCCCCACGCAGCATAGAGGCTACCTGAAAACCATTTGCCTACTGCAAAGCCCGCCACACCCGCCAAGCGTCCACCGTCGCCTTCACATCGTGCACGCGCAATACCGCCGCACCGCGTGCCGCCGCCGCCAGCGCCGCACCCACGCTGCCATGCACCCGCTCCGCCGCCTCCGTCTCGCCGCTCAGCTCGCCGATCATCCGTTTGCGCGACACGCCAATCAGCAGCGGCAGGCCGGTTTGCGCCTGCAGCTCGGGCAGGTGGCGCATGAGCTGCACATTATGCGCCAGCGTTTTGCCGAAGCCGAAGCCCGGGTCGAGCACCAGCCGATTGCGTGCAATGCCTGCCGCTGCACACGCTTCGACACGGTTTTTCAGGTAGCCTGCCACTTCGCCCACCACGTCTTGATAGTGCGGATTTTCCTGCATATTTTCAGGTAGCCCCTGCATATGCATCAGGCAAATGCCGATGTAGGCATGGCGCGCCAGCAAATCCACCGCTCCCCCGTCTTCCAACGCGGCCACATCGTTGATGATGTCGGCCAGCCCCTCATCCAGCAGGCGGCGCATCACCTCCGTTCGGCGCGTGTCCACGCTCAGCGGCACGTCCCACTTAGCCAGCTCGCGCACCACCGGCTGCAAGCGCGCCCACTCTTCTTCCGGCGGCACATAAGCCGCACCGGGACGGGTCGATTCGCCGCCGACATCTAAAATATCGGCACCCTCCCGCAGCAGCCGTTCGGCGTGCGCCAAGGCTGCGGCGGCGCTGCGGGAATACGTGCCGCCGTCGGAGAAGGAGTCGGGCGTAAGGTTGATGATGCCCATGATTTTGGGCTCGGCCAGGCTGATTTGAAAACGGCCGGCCTGCCAAACGGATTGTGCTGTCATTTGAGGCTACCTGAAAACGTAGGCTTCAGCGTGAGCTAAAGCGATGCCTTGGCGCAGCCAGGGCGGCGTTTCTGCACGGCTAAAGCGTGAGCTTCTAACGAAGTTAAAATAAAGGCCGCATTATAAACCCGATGCCGGCCAAAGGCCGGCTTGCGGCAATTCCGGTTTTTCCCGCATGGAAATCCTCATCTTGCACTGGCTCAAAACGCTAGTGAAAAACAAAAAATAGAAAGGCATTTAAAACGGAAAAGTCCAAAAAACCGGCTAATTGTAGTGAAAAAACCAAGCATGCCTGATTTACAAAAGGATGATGCCATTACTGCCAACGCCGCCTCAATATCAGGTAAACAATAAAAATATCAGCGGCTTTATGCCACATCATCCTGCCAAAATCCGCCACGGGCCGTTTGAATTATGATGGTGTTAATATTTACTTTAAAAAGTAAAAGGCATATACTGCCATTCAGCGTTGAATGCGGTTGCAGGGCTGTTGCAGCCAAGCGCCGGATTCGGCTCAATATAGAAGCGGGTCTGTTTACCAGATAAAAAAGCCTGCCGGTTTTTCCTGAGTTACAAAGTAGAGAGTATGTTTAGGTTGTCAGGAAACCATAGTTTATTGATTTTTTTGTTTTGTTTTCTTTGTGGAGATCTTGTCGAAAATGAATTACGATAAAACCGTAGCAGAAATGCTGAATGTGGATGGCGCCTTGGCAGCCGCAGTGGTGGACTACTCCAGCGGCATGCTGCTGGCCGGTGGCGGCAGCCCCGCGATTGACTTGGAAATCGCCGCCGCAGGTAACACCGAGGTGATGCGCGCCAAAAATAAAACCATGCAAATGCTTGGTTTGAAAGACGAAATCGAGGATATGCTGATTACCTTGGGCACCCAATACCACCTGTTGCGCCCGCTGGCTCGTCATGACGGCCTGTTCCTGTATTCCGTGTTGGACAGAAGCAAAGCCAACTTGGCTTTGGCTCGCCGTTCTTTGGTTAACGCCGAACGCAACTTGGGCTGATACGGCAGAGTTGTTAGCGAAAAACCGGTTGTCGCCAGACAGCCGGTTTTTTATTGCCCGTTTGGCTGCTTGGCTGCCCGCACGCAAATCAACCGCATTTGCGGGGAAAACGCAACACCTCGCCACCTTTTCAAACACCAGACTTGCCGCCGTCATACTCACACCGCTACCATGGCGCCCGTTTTCCGCTTTGCCAAGGCAAGCCGGAATATCCGCAAAACGCAGCGGCACCCTGCCGCAAGTTTTCCATTTTCCATCATCATGCAAAGAAGGAGCACATCATGCCGTACGCTTTCACCCTCCGTTCAATCCTTTGCAGCTCAGAAGCCTAAGGCCGCTTCCCTTTCTTGTGCCGCCCGCTTCGGGCTGCTTTCTCCCCATCGTGTAAACCGCAGCGCCTGCGCCGTTTGGCTGCGCCTGCCGTTTGCATTCGGCGCGAAACCTTTCCATTTTCAGCATATTGCTTTGCCGCACGGCAAGGCAGGCTGCTGTATGAATGCCCGGTTTCCCGCTACCAGCCAGAAAGTACCAATATGGGCACAACAAATCCTCAATATCTTTCCGAAAACACCGTTTTAATCGCCGATACCTACACTTGGATCGAAGGCAACGCCGTCCAACAGCTGCAAACCACCGCCCGCCTGCCGCAGATGCTGCGCGTGGCCGGTATGCCCGATTTGCACGCCGGGCGCGGCTACCCAGTCGGCGCCGCCTTTTTCAGCAGCGGCCGCTTCTACCCCGCGCTCATCGGCAACGATATCGGCTGCGGCATGGCGCTGTGGCAAACCGATTTGGCCGCACACAAAGCCAAACCCGCCAAACTGGCCAAACAGCTCGGCAACATCGACGCCCCGCTGGACGAAAGCTGGCAGGCGCGCATCAATGAAATCCTGCCACCCCACCCTTTTCAGGTAGCCTTAGGCACCATCGGCGGCGGCAATCACTTTGCCGAACTGCAAACCGTGGATGCCGTATACCGCCCCGAAAGGCTACCTGAAAACTTCAACCCCGCCTGCCTGCAACTGCTCGTACACAGCGGCTCGCGCGGGCTCGGCCAGCAGATTTTGCGCCGCCACGTGGAAACCCACGGCCACTCATGGCTACCTGAAAACAGCCCCGAAGCCGCCGCCTACCTTGCCGAGCACAGCAACGCCCTCGCCTTCGCACGCGCCAACCGCCAGCTGATAGCCGAACGCATGTTCAAGCGCTGGGGCTCCCAAGGCCTCCGCCTGCTCGACGTGCACCACAACTTCCTGCAGCACACCGCCATCGGTAGCGAAACCGGCTGGCTGCACCGCAAAGGCGCCACCCCCTCCGACTGCGGCCTGGTGCTCATTCCCGGCTCGCGCGGCGACTACAGCTATCTGGTCGAGCCAGCCGCCGATTGCAGCATCGCACTCAACTCGCTCGCCCACGGCGCCGGCCGCAAATGGCAGCGCAGCGAATGCAAAGGCCGCCTGTCGCACAAATACAGTGCAGACAGCCTGCGCCACACCGCCTTCGGCAGCCTCGTGGTGTGCGCCGACAAAGCCCTGGTTTATGAAGAAGCGCCGCAAGCCTATAAAAATATCGACGGCATCATCGCCGCCATGCAGCATGCCGGCCTGATCGAACCAATCGCCCGCCTCAAACCAGTGCTCACCTACAAAACCAGCAGCGGCTGCAAAGGATAAGCCATGAAAATCATCAGCAAATTTAAAGATTTCTACGACCACAAAGTGGCCAAATACGGCAGCGACCCCATACTCGTGTTTGACCGCCGCCAGCCTCCCGGCAGCGAAATCCTGCACCGCCTGCCCTTGCCGCCCGATGATTGGGAGAGGGAATTCGGCACCTGCGCCGTGGTGTCCGAACTGTATATCGGCAACCTGCACGTGTACCTATTTGCCACCGTCAGCCAAGTGTATAGCTCATACGACATCGAGACAGCGTATCTGCAACAGCGCCGGCACCGCCTCCCGCTGCACATGGTGCGTTTTCTCGACGGGAGCGAATATTGCCTGCCCCAATGCAGCAACTATTATTGGCCCGGGTATGCACACTTCCAGAAGCCTGATTTCAGCCCACGCCCTTGCAGCCGCAGCCACAGCAGCATTGCTGCCTGCCGCCACGTGCCGCTGCTGCTCGCCTACTATGCCGACCCGCATCACCCCACCCGGCTCGAGCGCCGCCAGAACTTCGCCGCCAACCCGCAGCTCTCCGCCCTCGGCGTGTACCTCGACCCCGACACCGTGTGGCAGCAACTCAGCACATACCTGTCACAACTCAAAAGCGAGGCCGAAACCAGCCCGAGCGTGCCCGACAAAGACAAAATCGGCAATAAAGGCTTCGATGCCAAACGCTCCTTCCGGCCGAAAATGAAAGGAAACCAAGCATGATTTACCTGCAAATATCCACCGCCCAAGGCCCCGCCGAATGCCAAATTTTCGCCGGCTTCGTCCTGCGGCGGATACTGTGCGAGGCCGAACAGGCCGGCGTGCAGGCCGAACTGTTGGAAGAAACGCCAAGCAAGCACGGCCTCCTCTCCGCCGTGCTCAAACTCAGCGGCCAAGATTCCGAAACCGTGGCCAGCCGCTGGCTCGGCACCCTGCAATGGGTCTGCCCCAGCCCGCAGCGGCCGCAACACCCGCGCAAAAACTGGTATATCGGCATATTCAGGCTACCTGAAATCCCCGAACTGCCGGATGAGGGCGGCATCGAATTCCAAACCTGCCGCGCCGGTGGGAAGGGCGGCCAGCACGTCAACAAAACCGAGTCCGCCGTGCGCGTCGTACACCTCGCCAGCGGCATCTCCGTACGCGCCGAAGGCGAACGCAGCCAGCACGCCAACAAAAAACGCGCACTCGAGCTGCTCGCCCTCAAACTGGCCGAGCATCACCAAACCGCCCTGCAACAACACGCCGCCGGCGCGCACAAATCACTCTACCAAGTAGAGCGCGGCAACCCGCAGCGCGTGTTTGTGGGTCGGCAGTTTAAAGAACGGCTCGGCTAAACGGCAAAAGGCTACCTGAAAATGGAAGAATAGTTTTCAGGTAGCCTTTTCATGAGTTAGCGGCATTTGGGGGTATTTTTCCTGCAGTATTTTCAAAATACCGTAAAAAATACCCCCAAAATTCTGTTGCCTCAATGCAATTCGGATAGACGGCGGTAGATACCAAGCAAGCCCAAAACATAGCTGAAAGCCTTGCTGGGCTTGGGTCTTGTAGATTTGGATGGACGGCGTTAGACAAAAAAATAACCGCTAAAAAGCGGTTAGTGGTGGCCAGAGGCAGGATCGAACTGCCGACACACGGATTTTCAATCCGTTGCTCTACCAACTGAGCTATCTGGCCGTTTTTGAAGTTTGCTATTACACCAGTTAATCCAACCTGAGTCAAGCTTTTTCGGCGAAATATTTTCTGGAGCGCATAAACATATTATTTTTCCGAATGATTTTTGTCCCTACCAAACTCCAACCTTGGCTGCATCAAAGCATCAATCTGCTCGGTTAGCGGTATTTTTCAGGTAGCCCCTATTTTATTTTGCCTGTTTGCTCTTGCCGTATCTGCTCCATCGCCCTGTTAATGGTTTCCATCTGTTGGCGGTAGCGGCTGCAGGGGGAACAGGCCAAGAGGTGCAGGCGCAGTTGCCAGCGCTCCGGCAGGGTGAGCGGGCGGTCTTGTTGCAGTGACATCAGTTCGGCTGCACGTTTGCATTTCAACATATTTTCCCCTTATTCATTCAACCAGTTGCTTTGCAGGCAGCGGCGTAGGCCGTTGCGGGCGCGATAGAGGATGGTGTAGCAGTTGTCGGCGCTGATGCCGGTTTGTGTGCAAATTTCGGCCACGTCCAGCCCCATTATTTCGCGCAGCATGAAGATGCGGGCGGTGTTGTCGGGCAGGTGGTCGAGGCAGTATTCGAGGGTTTGCATGAATTCTTGCCGGCGGAGGGTGTCTTCGGGCGAGCCCCAGGCTTGCGGGCTGGCGGCGGCGCTCCAATGGCCGCTGTCGTCGAATTGTTCCTGGCGCACGGCATCGAGAAACTGTTCGCTTTCGCTGCTTGCTTGCCATTGCAGGCGGCTTTTTTGGCTGCGCAGCAGGTCGAGCATGGTGTTTTTGAGGATGGCGAACACCCAAGTTTGCCATTGCGCCGCGGCTTGGAACTGGCTCTGGCGGGTGAAGGCTTTGAGCAGTGTGTCCTGCACCACGTCTTCCGCCCACTGTGCGTCGCGCAGTTGCAGGGTGGCGAAACGCAGCAGGCGGCGCCGCAGCTCGGCGGTGTCGGCGGCATGCCATTGCCAGGCTGCGCCTTGCCCTGTTTCATTTGTCGGCAGCCCGGTATCGCCTGCCTGTGTGTTGCGTTGCTTATCCATATCTTGCTTGAGGCTACCTGAAAACGGGTTTTCCATTTTTCAGGTAGCCTTTAAGGCCAAACGGGCTGTCTGAATGCAGCCTGTGTTGTTTAGACGGTGCGGGCGGCGGTTTTCTGACAGCCCGAGCCGCCCTCCTACTCTGCCACGGCGGCGCGCAGTTGGGCGGCCAGCTCGGCCAGCTCGCTGTGGTCGGCCATTTTTTCTTCGTGTTGGCCGAGTTCGTGCACATGGCCGGGGATGAGGTGCATATGGTAATGCAGCACGCTTTGGCCGGCTTCTTCGCCGTTGAGCTGCATCTGCACGATGCCGTGCCGCTGCAAGACTTTGCGTTGTGCGGCGATGATTTTCTTGGCGGCGGCAAATACGGCTTGGGCGTATTCTGCGGGCAAATCGGTCAGCTCCACAGCCTGAGTTTTCGGCACAATCAACACATGCCCGCGCGCCTGCGGCATCACGTCCATGAAGGCGAGGACTTGGTCGTTTTCGTACACGGTATGGTTGGGGATTTCGCCGCGCAGGATTTTGGCGAAAATATTGTCGGGATTGTATGCGGACATGGTGTTCTCCTTGGGTGGACGGATATTTTTCAGGTAGCCTCTGAGGCAGCTTGCGCTATGTGGCAACTGCATCCGGCTCATACATTTTTCAGGTAGCCCCTGAAGGCTACCTGAAAACTTACAGGGCTTCCAGTTTGGCAAATTTGGTGTCGAGCACTTTTATGCCCTGTTTGCCGAAGTTGACGGTGAGGCGGGCACCGTCGGCTTTGCGTTCGCCTTCAATGATGACTCCGGTGCCGAATTTGGCGTGGCGCACGTTTTGGCCGAGGCTGAAGCCGCCATAATCGGCAGGCTCGGCCCATTCAGGCTGCGGCTCCGACCTGCCCCGCGGCGGGACGCCTTCAGGCACAGGGAAACGCGGCTTCAACACTGGGGTGAGCAGGTGCAGCAGATCGGGCGGGATTTCTTCCACGAAACGCGACACGGTGCCGTAGTGGGTTTGGCCGTGCAGCATACGCTGCTGCGCCATGCTGATGTAGAGCCGTTTGCGCGCGCGCGTGATGGCCACATACATCAGCCGCCGTTCTTCTTCCAGCCCGCCGTGTTCGGCCAAACTCAGCTCGCTGGGGAAACGGCCTTCCTCCATGCCGGTGAGGAACACGGCGTCGAACTCCAGGCCTTTGGCGGCGTGCACGGTCATCAGCTGCACGGCAGATTCGTTGGCGCCGGCCTGGTTTTCGCCGGATTCGAGTGCGGCGTTGCTCAAAAAAGCGAGCACGGGGAAGGCGGGGTTGCTTACCTCATCGGCGGGCAGGGTTTCGAAATTGCTGTCTTCGGGGCGAAACTCTTCGGCAGCGCGGATGAGCTCGTCTAAGTTGTCGAGGCGGTCTTGGTGGTCGCCTTTTTGGGTTTGGTAGTGCTCATACAGGCCGCTGGCGTGTACGGCTTCAGACACGTTTTCAGGTAGCCTCAGCTGGCCGATTTGCGTCCGCAGGCCTTCAATCAGGTGCACGAAGGCGGCCACTTTGCCGTTTTTCACCGCCACGCGGCAGGCTGCCTGCCACAGCGAGGCGCCCTCTTCCGCCGCCGCAGCCTGAATATTTTCCACCGTGCGGCTGCCGATGCCGCGCGCGGGCACGTTGATCACGCGCAGCAGGGCATTATCGTCTTCGGGGTTCACCGCCAGCCGCAGATAAGCCAGCGCATGCTTCACTTCCTGGCGCTCGTAAAAACGCAGTCCGCCGTAAATCTTATACGGCAGCCCGGCGCGGAACAGTGCCTGTTCCAGCACGCGCGACTGGGCGTTGCCGCGGTAGAGCACGGCCATGTGCTCCAAATCCATGCCTTCGCGGTGCAGCGCTTTGATTTCGTCCACCACGAATCCTGCTTCTTCGCCGTCGGTAAAGGCGGAGAGGAAGCGGATTTTCTCGCCGCTTTCGGCTTCGGTGCGCAGGTTTTTGCCGAGGCGGCCGTCGTTGTGCTCGATTACGGCATTGGCGGCGGAGAGGATGTTGCCCACCGAGCGGTAGTTCTGCTCCAGCTTGATGGGGGAGGCTACCTGAAATTCGCGCATGAAGTCGGCCATATTGCCCACGCGCGCGCCGCGGAAACGGTAGATGCTTTGGTCGTCGTCGCCCACGGCAAAGACCACGGCGTGCCGGCCGGCGAGGAGTTTCAGCCAGTCGTATTGCAGCTTGTTGGTGTCTTGGAATTCGTCTACCAGAATATGGCTGAAGCGGTTTTGATAGTGTGTGCACAGCAGTTCGTTGGCAGAGAGCACTTCGTAGCTGCGCAGCATCAGTTCGGCAAAATCGACCACACCTTCCTGCCGGCACAGGCGGTCGTATTCCGCATAGCATTCTATCAGGCGTTTTTCATACGGATTGCCCGCATGCAGCACTTCGGCACGCAGGCCGGCTTCTTTCTGCGCGTTGATAAAGCCCTGCAGGGCGCGTGGGGCGATGATTTCTTCGGCGATGTTCAGGGATTTGAGCAGGCGTTTGACAAGTGCCAGCTGATCGCTGCTGTCTAAAATTTGAAACGAGGCGGGCAGGCCGGCATCTTTGTGGTGCAGGCGCAAAAAACGGTGGCACAGGCCGTGGAAGGTGCCCAGCCACATAGCGCGGATGTTGAGCGGCAGCATGGCCTCCAAGCGGGCGCGCATTTCCTTGGCGGCTTTGTTGGTAAACGTAACCGCCATCACCGAATGCAGATTGGCCTGGCCGGTGTGCAGCAGCCAGGCGATGCGGGTGGTGAGCACTTTGGTTTTGCCGCTACCGGCACCGGCTAACACCAAAGCAGATTCTGCCGGCCAGGTAACCGCGGAAAGTTGCTCGGGATTGAGGCCGGCAAGAAGAGAGTTTTGCGGGATGGACATCTGCGCGATATGAAAGGGATGGCTGGGAAAAAGCAGATTATAGCAGCAAAGGCTACCTGAAATTTCCCCTCTATCTCCTTCCAATTATTTTCATCTTTACTTATTTTCATCAGGCAAAAGCATACCCCGGCTGTTTGGCCGGGGTATCGTATAA
>NZ_JACSGR010000011.1:0-21794 GCF_016025525.2 Eikenella glucosivorans
TTTGTCAATGTGGGGCAGCTTGGCTATACGGTAAAGAAACGTAAAGGATTATTGACACGCAATAAGCTATCTTTTTAATGCTGCCCGGCCATTTTGGCAATACAGCGGCGCACGCTGCGTTTGAAGGAAACCGGGCGGTTTCCCGGTGTGGCGGTGTAGATGTCGTCGATGAGGCAGCGGCCGTTGGGGCGGCATTGCAGCACGAATTGCACTTGGGTGGCCGAGAAATCGCCGGGAAACTGCTGGAACAGGGCTTCCACGCGGCCGTTGGCCAGCGGCCGGATGGTCAAAGTGCGGTTCAGGCTGCCCCGGTCCCAATCCTGCCCGGCGATAATCGGGTCGTAGTCGATGCAGCCGACTTCGCCCGGCGGCGTGTGCCGCTTGTCTTCCCGATACACGGCTTTCAGGTCGGCGGAAAAGTGGCGCTCGGGGTGCGCGTGCAGGACGTTGCCGTTTTGATAGGGCGCATACAGGCTGCGTACCAGCGCCAGCTTTTGCGCGCGGAAGCCGTCTGCCACGGCGGTGGCGGCGCAGGCGGCCAATAGGGCGGCCAAGATGGATTTTTGCATGATGTTTCTCCTAGAAGGAGCAAGGGTTGCAGAGGGTTTTGCATCGTATCAGACAGGTAAGGCTACCTGAAAACCAGCTCCGCGCGTTTCTGCGAAGCTAAATTTTCAGGCAGCCTTTTGCTATGCGGCAAACCTTAATGGCGGAAATGGCGCACGCCGGTTACCACCATCGCGATGCCGTGTTCGTCCGCCGCGTCGAAGACTTCTTGGTCGCGCATGGAACCTGCGGGGTGGATGATGGCTTTGATGCCCTGTTCGGCAATCACGTCCACGCCGTCGCGGAAGGGGAAGAAGGCGTCGGAGGCGGCACACGCGCCGTTCAGGTCGAAACCGCCGTCCTGCGCTTTGCGTGCGGCGATGCGGGTGCTGTCCACGCGGCTCATTTGGCCTGCGCCGATGCCGTAGGTCTGTCCGCCTTTACCGAACACGATGGCATTGGATTTGACGTATTTGGCGACGTTCCAGACAAACAGCAAATCGTTCCATTCCTGCTCGGTCGGTTGGCGTTTGGAGACGACTTTCAAATCGGTGCGGCTGATTTTATGGATGTCGGGCGTCTGCACCAACAGTCCGCCACCGACGCGTTTGAGTTCGAAACGGTTTGCGCCCGCTTCCAACGGCACTTCCAAAACGCGCACGTTTTTCTTGGCGGCAGCGATTTCGAGGGCTTCGGCGGTGAATTTCGGCGCCATCAGGACTTCCATAAATTGGTTGTCGGTAATCTGTTTCACGGTTGCGCCGTCCACTTCGCGGTTGAAGGCGATGATGCCGCCGAACGCGCTGGTGGTGTCGGTCGCGTAGGCGAGTTTGTAGGCGGTCAATGTATCGGCTGCAACGGCGACGCCGCACGGATTGGCGTGTTTTACGATGACGCAGGCGGGCGCGTCGAAGGATTTGACGGCTTCCCAAGCGGCATCGGCATCGGCGATGTTGTTGTAGGACAGCTCTTTGCCTTGAAGCTGTTGATACGCGGCAAGGCTGCCCGCGGCGGGATAAATATCGCGGTAGAAGGCGGCGCGCTGGTGCGGGTTTTCGCCGTAGCGCATGTCCTGCACTTTAATCCAGCTTTGGTTGAATTGGCTTGGAAATTCGCCGATTTCAGGCTGCCCGTCCAATACCTCGTCCGAAATCGAAGTCAGATAGTTGGAAATCATGCCGTCGTATTGGGCGGTGTGGCTGAACGCTTTGCGCGACAGGTTGAAGCGGGTTTGGTCGGAAAGGCTACCTGAAATTTTCAACTCGCTGATAATGCTGTCAAAATCGCCGTTATCGGTAACGATGGCGACGTGTTTCCAGTTTTTCGCGGCGGAGCGCACCATGGTGGGGCCGCCGATGTCGATGTTTTCAATCGCGTCTTCCAGCGTGCAGCCGGGCTTGGCGATGGTGGCGGCGAAGGGGTAGAGGTTCACGCACACCAAATCGATGTTGCCGATGCCGTGCTCGGCCATTTTGGCGGTGTGTTCGGGCAGGTCGCGCCGCCCGAGGATGCCGCCGTGGATTTTGGGGTGCAGCGTTTTCACGCGGCCGTCGAGCATTTCGGGGAAACCGGTGTAGTCGGCCACTTCAATCACGGGAATGCCGACATCGGCCAGCAGTTTGGCCGTGCCGCCGGTGGAGAGGATTTCCACGCCCAAATCGTGTAGGGCTTGGGCAAAGGGCACGACACCGGTTTTGTCGGAAAGACTGATGAGGGCGCGTTGGATTTTGGGGAGCATGGGGATTCCTTTGTAGGTGGATGGTGGGAAGGGTTGAGGCTACCTGAAAGTGAGCAAAGCGAGTTTCTGGGGGGCTAAAATTTTCAGGTAGCCTTTATGGTTGGTTTCCATATTGGGCAGGCTGGTTAATCTATGCGGCGCAATTGGCTTTTGTGGATATAGCCTTGAAAGACGGCATCGTTGCCGTATTCGTCTTTTTCGGTATATGCGCCTTGGTTGTCGTAAAGCAGCCAACTGCCTTTGCTCAAGCTTGGCACGATTTGCACGCGCGTGCCGTTGGGCAGGGTTTTGATAACCGGGGCGCGGCCGGCGGGATACCATGGATCGATGCTGCGGACGTTGGCCGAGCCGTCGGGGCTGGCGACGATATAGTTCTGCACGATAAAGCCTTGGCTTTGGTGGACATAACCCGTGCGGTTGCCGTCCAGTTGGATACGGAACCACCTGCCCTGACTGCCTAGGATTTTGTGCTGCGGGCTCGCATAATTCAGCACAGCAAGGATTCTGCTGTGCGTGTTGGGCTCGGAGCGGATGTTGGCTGAGCCGTCGCATTCGGCGTTGGGCAGGAAGTAATCCGCAGCTTGGGCGGACAGGCTGGCGGGGGCAAGCAGGATGGTGAGGAGGAGGGTTTTCATTTTGGGTAAACAGTGCGGCGGGCAAGAGGCTACCTGAAAATATCGGCTTCGGCGGAGCTCAAACGAGTAAAGCGGTTTTCTGGGGGCTAAAATTTTCAGGTAGCCTTTTCTGGTGTGGTTATTTGGAGTGATGCGATTGCCAGTAGGGCCAATTGGCAGGCGGGACAAATTGATAGTCTGGATTTTCCCAGCCGGTAATCTTTAACCGTTCTGCTGCCTGCGGGGCAATGCGCAGTAACATATACTGATCCAGCAGGGAGGCATCAATAACTTTATCCCTTATTGCCCCTTGCGGTTTCATGCCGTCATACCACAGGATAACGGGGATTTTATAACCTGCTTCCGTAGTTGGGCTGTGCCCCGCATAGTCAATTTGATGGCCCACTTCGTTACCATGATCAGGTAGGAAGGTAAACGAGCGGAAGCCTGAGTTGTGTGACTGTTTTAGCATATCAAGCAGTGAGGTGGCGATATGGTCCTGATAGAGGACGCTGTTGTCGTATTCATTACGTAGATTGCGCACCCAAGAACCGATATGGTGCTGGTCTAGCTCCTGGGTTATTTTTTGTTCGGCCGCAGAGTCGGACTGTTGTGGGAAGTGATTGTATTGTTGGGGGTAGCGCGCGGAGTAGTTCGGATGGGAACCGATCAGGTGCAGGATAATCAATTTTCTTTCTGCGGGGTCTTCTAATGCTGCGCGGTAGTAGGGGAACAGTTCTTCGTCTTTTGAAAAGCTGCTGCGTCCCGAACGTTTGTTGTTATATACGGATTGGTCGGCAAACGATCCAAATAGTGAGGCAATGTAGGAATCATCTTGATTACTTATCCAAAAAACTTTATACCCTGCTTTTTTCGCGTAAGCCAGCAGGCTTTCTGTTGGGGTGGCATCCGGATTGCCGGGCGGTACGTCAGTCAGCATAGCTTTCATGGCACTGATTGTTGAAGGATAAGGGGAGTAGGCATTGCAAAATACGGTAAGTTCGTTTAATTGTGTCTGCAACTTGGGAGTAGTTTGCCGCGGATAACCGCAGATGCCTACATCGAAACTGGTTAGACTTTCGGAAATCACTAACACATGGGTTTGTTTGCCATCTGGAACGGTAATATTTTGTTGTTCTGCCTGCTTCAGCCATTGTTCATGCCATTTTGCATGTTCGGTTATGCTGTGGCGGAATTCCTGTATTTTTGCGTAATAATTAGCCCAAAAAATAACGGGAAATTTCACCCTATTAGGCTTGAGGGCATAAGCGGCAACCGACAGTAGTACGATTAAGGCAATGAATAATTTGTTTGCAATTCGTTTCCAAGGAGTGGTGAGGCGTTCTGGGAGCAAGGCTCGTTTACGCATCAGTTTCAGCATGATAAATAAATAAGCTGTTACCACGCTAATAAGTAGTATCGCGCATATACACAATTCGAAAGAATGGAAACGGATAAATTCAATGCTTTCGGTGAAGGTGGTGTTGGCGACTGCTTGGATAATAAAATAAGCATCAATACTGCTGTCGAATAGAAACCAACTGGCTGAGAAGACGGCACTACTGCCAAGAAACATTATCCACCACAGCCATGCGGCAGCAGTTAGCCAGAATTTTTGCTTACGTGCTGCATAAACAATCAAAAATATACCAGGCAGGGAGAGTGCGAATAGACGTAAGCCGTTTGGTGCGTCACCCGCTAGGGCAAGCAATCCGCCGGTTAAAATTGCTGGCAGAATTAGGAGTAATGAAATCATAACGGGTTCTTTCAAAATCGGATGATGAATTTCAATATAGTGCACAGGTAAGGGATATTTGAAAAACATGCATTCCAAAAAGCAGTTTTCAGGTAGCCTCAACGGTTATTCTGGATACGTTGGCCGGCGCGGCGGGCAGCGGGGCTGTTGGGGTAGGTTTGCATCAGTTTGCGCCAGGTGTTGCGGGCGATGTCGCGCTGCTGCATGCTCCATTGGCAGCTGCCTACGCTGTAGAGGGCTTCGGCGGCTTTGGGGTTGGCGGCGAAGCGGGTGGCGAAGCGTTGGCCGGTGAGGATGACGGATTCGCAGTTGCGCAGTTTTTCGTGGCTCTGCATGAGCAGGAAGAGGGCGTTTTGCTCGGTTTGGCCGCCGCTGCCGCTGCGCTCGGCAAAGCGCAGCTGGTGCAGGGCTTGGCTGTAGGAGCCGCTGCGGTAGAGCTGCTGGGCTTGGCGGTAGGCCTGCTCTTGCGGGTTTTCGGCGGGGGCGGGGCTGGGCTCGGCGGGGGCGCTGGTGCTGCGGCGGGCAGGGCGTGGGTGGGGCTGGTGGTGTTGCAGCTCGCTGATTTGTTGGCGCATCTCGGCGATTTGCCGTTGCAGCTGGCCGATTTGTTCGGTGTGGGCGTTGAGCTCGGCTTCAATGCGCTGCGGCGGGCTGCCGGCAGGGAGCGGGCCGGCGGGAGGCAGGGCGGTGCAGGCGGCGAGGCCGAGCAGGGCGGCGGGGGCAATCAGGCGCATGGTGTTTCCTTTATAGATGATAGGCACAGGTTGGATAAGGGCTACCTGAAAATTTAGTCTGAGAAGTTGTCTTCATGCTGCAAATGGCGGATAAAGGTTTCAAAGTCAGGCGCTAGTTTGATGATTTCATAATCCCGTTCCTGCTCTACCAAAACCACCTCCGGCTCGCCGTTTTTGCCGCATTGTCGGTAATCCAGCGCGAACATGGCGTGCCCGGCAGTAGGATCGTTGGCAAAATATACGCCGATGGGTGGGTATCCCCAATCTCCCAGCCACAGTTTCTGCCCCATTTCACCGCAAAGGCTGCCTGCCTTGCCTAAGCCGATACCCGATACTTCTTCAATCACCACATGGTTATCCGACCATGAGGTGGGTTGGGTGGTGGGATAGCATTTGTTGCGGAATGTGCCGCCGTTTTGTATCGCCATCAGTGCGATAAAGCTTTGTGGCAGCTTATAGCCTAATATCATTTCCACTTCGGCTAGGGTTTCTGGCGTAAACGGGGCTTCTTTATAATGTTTGTCGGCATAACCGTTTGGCTCCCATACGGAGGATAAGTCGAAATCTTGGAAAGGCTTGGTCATGGTCATGGGCATTCTCTTTCCTCGGGATGGCGTTTGCGCAGCAGGGTGAGGCCGTCGCCCAGGGGCAGGGTGAGGGCGGCTACGCGGGGGTCGGTTTGCAGGGATTGGTTGAAGGCGCGGATGCGTGCTATGGATTCGGGCTCGGGGGCGTTGGTTGCTTGGTAAACGCGGCCGCCGAGCAGGAGGTTGTCGATGGCGATGAGGCCGCCGGGGCGCAGCAGGGTGAGGCAGCGCTCGTAGTAGTGGGCGGTGGGGGGTTTGTCGGCGTCGATAAGGGCGAAGTCGTAGCTGCCGCTTTGGCCTTGCTCGATGAGTTGGTTGAGCGTGATGAGGGCGGGCTGGAGATGGAGTTGGATTTTGTGTTCCACGCCGGCTTCGCGCCAGAATTGGCGGGCGAGGCCGGTGTAGGTAAGGTTGATGTCGCAGGCGGTAATCGTGCCGTCTGCGGGCAGGGCGAGGGCGACGGCGGTGCTGCTGTAGCCGGTGTACACGCCGATTTCGAGGCAGCGTTTGGCGCCGATGAGCCGCACGAGGAAGGCGAGCAGCTGGGCTTGTTCGGCGGCGAGGTGCATTTTGCCCATGCGGTACTGCTCGGTGGCCTGCCGCAGGCGTTGCAAAACTTCTGCTTCGGGCGGGTTGATGGTTTTCAGGTAGCCTGAAAGCTCGGGTGGCAGGTGGGCGGTGGCTGCGGTCATGGCGCGGCGCGGGAGTGGGGTTTAGTAGGAATAATAGGTGTAGGGTTTTTTGGCGATTTTGCCGGCGGCAAAGTCGGCCTGCTCTTCGGGGTTGAGCTCGACGTCCCACAGCAGGCCGCGGTTTTCGAGGCGGCGCGCCTGCTCTTCGGGGTGTTCTTCGAGGTATCGGTTTAGAAATTGGGTGGCGTCGGATTGGTAGTGGTACATGGTGTGTGTTCCGTTGCGGTATTAGGGTGGGAAACGGGCGGTAAAAACGCGGGCGTATTATAGCGGAAAGCGCTTTGTTTGGCAGCCGTTGCGGCGAAAGGTTATACTTCGCGTTTTCCGTATAACACAGCGCCTGCCGCACATTGCAGGCTACCTGAAAAACAAGAATAGGGAACACGCCTTATGCTCACAAAATGGCTGCGCAAAATCCTGCCCGGCAAACCGGCCGCCGCCTCACTCAAGCAGGTGCTGCCGCCGACCGAACACGGCATCAGCCCTGACGGTATCAGTTATGCGGCGGAGAAAGTGGTGTCGCGGCTGCACCAGGCCGGATTTGAGGCCTATGTGGTGGGCGGCGCCGTGCGCGATCTGCTCCTGGGCATCGAGCCGAAAGATTTCGACGTGGCCACCAACGCCCGCCCCGAGCAGGTGCGCAAAGTATTCCGCCGCAGCCGCATCATCGGGCGGCGCTTTCAGATTGTGCACGTGATGGTGGGGCAGGAAACGATCGAGGTCACCACCTTTCGCGGCGGCAAGCGCCCCGCGCGGCAAAACGAACTCGGCCGCATCATGCAGGACAACAGCTACGGCAGCATGGAGCAAGATGCCGCGCGCCGCGATTTCACCTGCAACGCCCTCTATTACAACCCCGCCCGCCAAGAAATCACCGATTTTCACCACGGCGTGGCCGACATCCGCGCCAAGCGCCTGGTGATGATCGGCGATGCCCGCTCGCGCTATCAGGAAGACCCGGTGCGCATGCTGCGAGCCGCCAGATTGTCTGGCAAACTCGGTTTTCAGGTAGCCCCCGACACCGCCGCGCCGATTGCCGAATGCCTGCACCTTTTGCCCAAAGAGCCGCTCGCCCGATTGTTTGACGAAGTGATGAAGCTGCTGTTTTCCGGCGCCGCAGTAGATTGCCTGAAGCAAATGCAAACGCTGGGCATGGGCGGAGCCGCCGTACACCCGCTACTCACTTGCGCGCTGGAAAGGCTACCTGAAAACAACGGGCGCGGCATTGTTGCCCTCGCGCTGCACAGTACCGATAAGCGCCTGCGCGAAGATTTGGGCGTGTCGGTGGGCTTTGTGCTGGCGGCGGTATTATGGCCTCAGGTGCGCGAAAACTGGCAGCGCGGGCAGGCAGGCGGGCTCAAGCCCATGCCCGCGCTCAGTGCCGCCGTGGGCGATATGCGTGGCCGGATGGAAAAAGGCTGGGGCGTGCCACAGCGTTTTGCCGCCTCGATGCGCGAAATCTGGCTGCTCCAGCCGCAGTTCGAACACCGGCGCGGCGCCCGCCCCTTCCGCCTGCTGGCCCAGCCGCGCTTCCGCGCTGCCTACGATTTCCTGCTGCTGCGCGCCCAAGCCGGCGAAGCCGATCAGGCCGTGGCCGACTGGTGGACGTCTTTCCAGGAAGCCGACGAAGAGCTGCGCAAACAGATGATTCAAAGCGCCGAACAGCGCCCCGCCGCCGAAGGCGACGCCCCGGCCAAAAAACGCCGCCGCCGGCGCAAAAAGAAACCGGCTGCAGAGCAGGCAGGCGAGGTGCAGGCCATGCAGCGAGAAGGCTCGGCGGAATAGTGAGAAGTTTTCAGGTAGCCTGTTGAGGCAGAAAGGCTACCTGAAAAACGGCAACGGTTTTATCGTTGGAAAAAAGGAAAGGAAATATCATGAAACACAGATTACGTTACGCCCTGCTGGCTGCCATCGCGGCAGCGGCATTAAGCGCCTGCGGCGTGAGCGCCGGAGTGGGTGTAGGCGGCAGCCGCGACAGCCATGTGGGCATGCGCGGCTCGATGGATTTGAACAGCGGCAGCAGCAGCGTCACGCCCTACGGCAAAATCGGCGTGGGCGTGGAAGCCACGCGCTGATGCAAAACATGCTGCTTCCGGGCAGCGTGTTTTGCCTGGTTTGGGCGGCATAAACTGAAAACAGGCTACCTGAAAAACATTGGTTTCCATGGCTGAAGCCGAAATGATTTTTCAGGTAGCCTGTTTGCCTGTTTGTTGCAGGCCGTGGCTGGTTTTGGGGAAAACGGGTAAAATTTGTCCAATTCGTTTATAATCAAACCAGTGCTGCCGCTGTTCGGGCTGCCTGCCGGATTGGACGGGGTGGCGATGCGGGGCGCTGCAGAATATAAATAATGCCGGCCGGGGTTTCCTCAGGCTGTGGCGGAAAAATCAGTGGATATAAAGGGAAAATATGATTCAGCATTACGACGTCGTGATTATCGGAGCCGGCCCTTCCGGGGCGGTGGCGTCCGCTTTGTTGAACAAGCGGGGATTCAATGTGTGTGTGGTGGAAAAGCAGCATTTCCCGCGCTTTGTGATCGGCGAGAGCCTGCTGCCGCACTGCATGGAGCTGCTGCATGAAGCGGGCTTTCTGCCGGCGGTGCAGGCCGGCTTCGGCTTTCAGTATAAAAACGGTTTTGCCTTTTCGTGGGGCGAGCGCAACACCAGCTTTAAGTTTACCGATAAATTCTCGCCCGGCCCTTCCACCGCTTTTAACGTGGAGCGCGCGCGTTTCGACAAAATCCTGATTGACGAGGCCATCAAGCAGGGCGTGACCGTGCAATTCGGCGCCACGGTAAAGGCCTTCGACAACCACGGCGATTTCGCCAAATTGGTGGTGCAGCAGGAAGGCGGCGATCCCTATGTGTTGGGCGCGCGCTTCGTGCTGGACGCCAGCGGCTACCACCGCGTGCTGCCGCGCATGATCGGTTGGGACATCCCTTCTGATTTGCCCTTGCGCCACGTGCATTTCACCCACATCGACGACCACATCACCGACCCGGCCTTCGACCGCAACAAAAACTTGGTGTGCGTGCACCCCGAACACCGCGACGTGTGGCTGTGGCTGATTCCCTTCTCTAACGGCCGCGCCTCCATCGGCGTGGTGGGGCTACCTGAAAAACTCGGGCTGGAAAGCTCGGCGGTGATTTTGAAGAAATTCGCCATGGAAGTGCCGCTGTTGCGCCGTATTTTGAAAAACGCCCAGTGGGAAAACGACTTCCCCTTCATCTACCTGCCCGGCTATTCGGCCAGCGTGAAATCGCTGTTTGGCCGGCATTTCGCCCTGCTCGGCAACGCGGCGGAATTCCTTGATCCGGTGTTTTCCTCCGGCGTAACCATCGCCACCCATTCGGCCAAGCTCGCCGCCGACCTGCTCGCCCGCCAGCTGAACGGGCAACAGGTAAACTGGCAGGAAGAATTCGCCCGCCCGCTGATGTCCGGCGTGAACGTGTTCCGGCACTATGTGGAAGCTTGGTATTCCGGCACGCTGCAAGACATGATTTTCAGCAGCCAGCGCACGCCGGAAACCGACCGCATGCTCAGCGCCGTGTTTGCCGGCTATGTGTGGGATCAGAACAACCCCTATGTGCACGACGCCCAGCTCTTCACTTCGCAGATTTGGGAGGCCGCGCCCGAGCGCGACACCGCCGAAGCCGATTAGCCGCCGTTTTGCGTTATAATTCGCCCGACTGCTGCTTCTGCGGAAGCCGATATTTCTAGCTTTGCAGAAACTCCGCCTTGCTTCGCAAGACATCGTTTTAGCTTCGCAGAAACTCCGCCTTGCTTTGCAAGACATCGTTTTAGCTTCGCAGAAACTTAGCCTTGCTTCGCAAGACATCGTTTTCAGGTAGCCTGCTTTAAAGGCTACCTGAAAATCTTTAAGAGGCTACCTGAAAAATCCTGTGAAGCACACAACCCGTTCCAACAAACCTTAAGTTCCATTCCAAGCACACCATGAAATCCCCCGAACTCCTCCTCCCCGCCGGCGGCCCGGAGCGTATGCAAACCGCCTTCGACTACGGTGCCGACGCGGTTTACGCCGGCAGCCCGCGCTACTCCCTGCGCGCCCGCAACAACGAATTCGCCAAGCTCGACGTATTGCAGGCCGGCATCGCCGAAGCCCACGCGCGCGGCAAAAAGTTCTACCTCACCGTCAACACCCTGCCGCACAACAGCAAGCTCAAAACCTTCGTGGCCGATATGGAGCCGCTGATCGCGATGAAGCCCGACGCGCTGATTATGGCCGACCCGGGCCTGATCATGGTGGTGCGCGAACGCTGGCCGGATATGCCCGTGCACCTCTCCGTGCAGGCCAACACCACCAACTACTGGGGCGTGAAATTCTGGCAGCGCATCGGCGTGGAGCGCATTATTTTGTCGCGCGAACTCTCCATGGAAGAAATTGCCGAAATCCGCCAAGAATGCCCCGATATCGAGCTGGAAGTATTTGTGCACGGCGCACTGTGCATTGCCTATTCCGGCCGCTGCCTGCTCTCCGGCTACTTCAACCACCGCGACCCCAACCAGGGCACCTGCACCAACTCCTGCCGCTGGGACTACAAAGTGCACGATGCCGAAATCGACGAAATGGGCGACGCCCGCCTGCTGCAAGGCTTTGATTTCAATAAAGCCCAAGCAGAAGCCAACGCCGCCTTCGAAGGCATCAACGGCCAAGTGCGCCACCCCAAAGCCAACAAAATCTTCCTGATTGAAGAAGCCAACCGCCCTGGCGAAATGATGCCGATCATGGAAGACGAGCACGGCACCTACATCATGAATTCCAAAGACTTGCGCGCCATCGAGCAAGTGGCCAGGCTCGCCGAAATCGGCGTGGACAGCCTGAAAGTGGAAGGGCGCACCAAATCCGTGTATTACGTGGCCCGCGTGGCCCAGGCCTACCGCAAAGCCATCGATGACGCCGCGGCAGGCCGGCCGTTCGATTACAGCCTGCTGGCCGAGCTGGAAGGCTTGGCCAACCGCGGCTACACCAGCGGTTTCTTGGAACGCCACCAAACGCAAGACTACCAAAACTACCTCACCGGCCACTCCATCGCCAAACAAAGCCAATACGTCGGCCACGTTACCGCAATCGACGCCGAAGGCTGGGCCACGGTGGAAGTGAAAAACCGCTTTGCCGTGGGCGACACGCTGGAAATCATCCACCCGCAGGGCAATCAAACCATCGTGCTGCAAGCCATGAAACGCCGGGGCGAAGCGGCGGAAGTGGCACCCGGCAACGGCATCCAAGTGCAGATTCCCGATATGGTGGGCAAGGATAAGGCGCTGATTGCGCGGGTGTTGAACCCTTGATTCCGGCTGCGCCCCCAGTTGAGGCTACCTGAAAAATGGTTTGCGGTAATTTTTGCAACGGCCATGGTTTCGTTGAAACACCGTTTTTCAGGTAGCCTGTGTATCTGAATATTTCCACAAGGCGGTTGTGTAATTATGCAAAAATTGCTTGATTATCATGGTGATTTGAGGCGCGGGATGGTTTTGCGCCTGCCTGGTGCGTATCCGCATGAAGAATGGGTCGATTTGATGTTGGCCGAATTTCCCGATGGCGGCAGAAGGTTCGGCTTGCTGGTTGCCACCGGCCATAAGGCGGGGCTGGTGTTGGTGAAGTTGCCGCAAGAGGCGGAATTGGCTGGTGCGGCAGGAATCAGCCGGCAGTGGGTGGTGGAGAATTGGCAGCAATGGATATATGAAACTTGCCGTGCCGACGAGGTTTGCTTGATTGAACATTACCCCGTTCCCAAGCCGATTGAGGCTACCTGAAAAGTTGTTGCCGATACTGTGCCGCTTTGCAGAAACTGCGCCGTATTTTATTTTTTCAGGTAGCCTCAGGCGTGTTATCTGCTGTTATCCATCCTGCCGTTTCATCACTGCGCTTTGAGGCTACCTGAAAACGCAGCGCAGCGAAGTTTCTGTGAAGCTAAAAATCCTGCTTCACTTTCCCCGTTTTCCCCATGTTTAAAATGTTCAAACAACACCCCCACGCCCACATCCTGCTCGCCTATCTGCGCGTGTTTGCGCTTTCGGTGGCGGCTTTTGTGGTATGCACCACGGAATTTATCCCCATCGCCATGCTCACCGATATCGGGCAGGGCTTCGGTATGTCGGCTTCCGACACGGGCATCATGATTACGGTGTATGCCTGGGTGGTGTCGCTCGCTTCGCTGCCGCTGATGCTGTTGGTGGCGCGGGCGGAGCGCAGGCGGCTGTTGCTGGCGCTGTTTGCGGTGTTTGTGGCCGGGCATGCGCTCTCGGCGCTGGCGTGGAGCTTTCCCGTGCTGCTGGCTTCGCGCGTGCTGATTGCGGTAACCCATGCGCTGTTTTGGGCAATGACGGCTTCGCTGGTGATGCGTGTGGCGCCGATGGGGCGGCGGCAGCAGGCTTTGGGCTGGCTGTCGCTGGGCACTTCCATGGCCACGGTGTTGGGTTTGCCGCTGGGGCGGCTGGTGGGGCAGTGGCTGGGCTGGCGGGCCACGTTTGCGCTGATCGGCGTGCTGGCTTTGGGTGTGATGGTGCTGCTGGCGAGAATCCTGCCGCGCTTGGAAAGCCGCAATGCGGGCTCGCTCGCCAGCTTGCCGCTATTGGCGAAACGCCCGCGCCTGTTGGGGATGTATGCGATGGCGGTGCTGGCGGTGAGCGCGCATTTCACGGCGTATAGCTATATCGAGCCTTATGTGCTGGAGGTAACGCATATGCCGCCGGACACGGCCACGCTGGTGCTGCTGGTGTTCGGGCTCTCGGGCATGGCGGCGAGCTGGCTGTTTGCGCGTTTCTACCCGAAACACCCGCAGCCCACGTTGCTGCTTTCAGCTTTGCTGCTGGTGGTGTCGCTGCTGCTTCTGCGGCCTTTGGGCGGCAGCGAGGCGGCGATGTTTGCGCTGGCGCTGGCGTGGGGCATCGGCATTGCGGTGCTGAGCCTGAGTATGATTGCGCACGTGATGCGCTATGCGCGGGATGCGACGGATGTGGCCAATGCGATTTATTCGGGCAGCTATAATGTGGGCATCGGCGGCGGGGCGCTGCTGGGCGGAGTGGTGATGCGGCATTGGGGGTTGGGCGCGCTGGGCTGGGTGGGCGCGGCTCTGGCTGTGGCGGCGCTGGCGGTGTTCGGCTGGGCGCAACTGGGATTTGCGGAAAAGCAGGATTGAGGCGGGCTGCCTAGGAGGGGAAAAGGCTACCTGAAAACTTTGATTGGGTTTTCAGGTAGCTTTTATGCTGTGCGATACGGTGGCTTACAGGATGATTTCCTTGCCATAGCCTTCTAAAATCTCTTTGATTTTCAACACGGTTTCTTTGGGCGGGGGGTGTACGCCCTTGAGCTTGTATTCGTCGCCGCAGAGCTCCCACTTGTAGGCGCCGAGCTCGTGGTAGGGCAGGATTTCCACGGTGTCCACGTTGCCCATGTCGGCAATGAATTCGCCGAGCAGGTGGGCGGAACGTTCGTCGTCGGTGTAGCCGGGTACGACGACGTAGCGCACGCGGGTGGGCTGCTTGCGTTCGGCCAGGTATTTGGCAAAGCGCAGGGTTTTGGTGTTGGGGATGCCGACGAGCACTTTGTGGATTTCGGGGTCGATTTGCTTTAAATCGAGCATGACGAGGTTGGTGTGGTCGAGCAGGTCTTCGAGGATGCGGTCGTAGTGCAGGGCGTAGCCGTTGGTGTCGAGGCAGGTATGGATGTTGTGCTCGCGGCAGGCGACGAACCAGTCGCGGACGAAGGGGTATTGCAGCAGGGGCTCGCCGCCGGTGGCGGTAACGCCGCCGCCAGTAGCGCGGAAATAATGTTGATAGGAAAGGACTTTCTTCATCACTTCGGGCACAGTGAGCTTTTGTTCTTTGTCGGTGTGCCTGTCCCAGGTGTCACGGTTGTGGCAGTAGAGGCAGCGCATGAGGCAGCCCTGCATGAAGAGGACGAAGCGGATGCCGGGGCCGTCTACGGCGCCGCCGGTTTCGATGGAATGCACGTAGCCGATGCCGTTGTAGAGCTTGGGATTGACTTCGTCGTTGGGGTCGGCGGGGACGGGCTGGATGGGGATGGTGGGCATGGCGTTGGGGGTGGTTTGGGTTGTGGGGATGGGCTATGGTTTTATTTTTCAGGTAGCCTCTTTTGCCTGCGGAAAGGCTACCTGACAATCAGGGTAAGGCGGGCTGCGATTATAGCTAATTTATGGGCGGATTGCCTGAAAAACCAGTCGGATATTGCCGGATATTTTTAACTTCGTTGAAGCTCGCGCTTTCAGGTAGCCTATGGGTGCGCCAAGAGGCTACCTGAAAAATATCGGGCGGGGAAAATAAAAGTGCCGGAAACTTGTTCCGGCACTTTCTTTCTTCACTTCAGCACGTTTGCCATCGGGTTACATGTGGCTGGTGAAGGTGCGGGTTACCACGTCTTGCTGCTGCTCGCGGGTGAGCGAGTTGAAGCGCACGGCATAGCCGGACACGCGGATGGTGAGCTGCGGATATTTTTCCGGATGATCCATGGCTTCCAACAGCATTTCGCGGTTGAGCACGTTCACGTTCAAGTGCTGGCCACCTTCGACTTCGCCGGCTTCGTGGTGGAAGTAGCCGTCCATCATGCCGGCCAGGTTGCGTTCGCGTGAGCTTTCGTCTTTGCCCAGCGCGCCGGGGATGATGGAGAAGGTGTAGGAAATACCGTCTTTGGCAAACTCAAACGGCAGTTTGGCTACGGAGGTGAGCGAAGCCACGGCACCGTTCACATCGCGGCCGTGCATCGGGTTGGCACCCGGGCCAAACGGGGCGCCTGCGCGGCGGCCGTCGGGAGTGTTACCGGTTTTCTTGCCGTACACCACGTTGGAAGTGATGGTGAGCACCGACTGGGTCGGGATGGCGTTGCGGTAGGTCGGGTGGGTGGCCACTTTCTTCATGAAGCGCTCTACCAGGTCGCAGGCGATGCTGTCCACACGGTCGTCGTTGTTGCCGAACTGCGGGTATTCGCCTTCGATTTCGAAGTCTACGGCAATGCCGTTTTCGTCGCGGATCGGTTTCACTTTGGCGTATTTGATGGCAGACAGGGAGTCGGCAGCCACAGACAGGCCGGCAATACCGCAGGCCATGGTGCGGCGTACGTCGCGGTCGTGCAGCGCCATCAGGGCGGCTTCGTAGCTGTATTTGTCGTGCATGTAGTGGATGCAGTTCAGCGCGGTCACATACTGGGTGGCCAGCCAATCCATGAATTTGTCCATGCGTTCGAACACGGTATCGTAGTCGAGCACTTCGTCTTTAATCGGCTCGGTTTTCGGGCCGACCTGGTCTTTGGATTTTTCGTCCACGCCGCCGTTGATTGCGTACAGCAGGGTTTTGGCCAAGTTGGCGCGCGCACCGAAGAACTGCATGTGCTTGCCGACCACCATCGGGCTCACGCAGCATGCGATGGCGTAGTCGTCGCTGTTGAAGTCGGGGCGCATCAGGTCGTCGTTTTCGTATTGGATAGACGAAGTATCGATGGACACTTTGGCGCAGAATTCTTTGAAGCCCTGCGGCAGTTTTTCAGACCACAATACGGTGATGTTCGGCTCGGGAGACGGGCCCATGTTGTACAAGGTGTGCAGCACGCGGAAGTTGGTGCGGGTTACCAGTGTGCGGCCGTCCAAGCCCATGCCGCCGATGGATTCGGTGGCCCAAATCGGGTCGCCGGAGAAGAGCTGGTCGTATTCGGGGGTACGCAGGAAGCGAACCATGCGCAGCTTCATCACCAAGTGGTCGATGAATTCCTGAGCCTGAGTTTCGGTGATCACGCCGTTTTTCAGGTCGCGCTCGATGTAGATATCCAAGAAGGAAGACACGCGGCCGAAGCTCATGGCGGCGCCGTTTTGCGATTTCACGGCGGCAAGATAGCCGAAATAAGTCCATTGGATGGCTTCTTGCGCATTTTTGGCCGGGCCGGAGATGTCGTAGCCGTAGGAAGCGGCCATTTCCTTCATCTGCTTCAGTGCGATATGCTGTTCGTTGATTTCTTCGCGCAGGCGGATAACTGCTTCCAAGTTTTTGCCGGCTTCCAAATCGGGCTGCAGGGAATGATATTGCTCGGTTTTATCGGCCATCAGGCGATCGATACCGTAGAGAGCCACGCGGCGGTAGTCACCGATGATGCGGCCGCGGCCGTAGGCATCCGGCAGGCCAGTGAGCACGCCTGATTTGCGGCAGCGGCGGATATCGGGGGTGTAGACATCAAACACGCCCTGGTTGTGGGTTTTGCGGTATTTGGTGAAGATTTCTTCTACTTCCGGATTCAGCTCCACGCCGTAAATCTTGCAGGAATCCTTCACCATTTTCAGGCCGCCGAAGGGCATGATGGAGCGTTTTAACGGCTCGTCGGTTTGCAGGCCAACGATGGTTTCCAAATCTTTGTCGATGTAGCCGGGGCCGTGGCTGGTGATGCCGGATACCACTTGAGCGTCGATTTTGTAGGGGGCGTGGGTTTTGTTTTCAACCTTGATGCCTTCCATCACTTCGGCCCACAGCTTGGTGGTGGCTTCAGTGGCGGGAGCCAAGAAGCTGCCGTCGCCTTCATAGGGCGTGTAGTTTTTCTGGATGAAATCACGCACATCAATGTGGTTTTCCCAGTTACCGCCAACAAAACCTTCCCATGCGGCCGGGCGTTCTGCTACTGATGTAGCCATAATCGAACCTCCTGATTAGTTAGTAAAGAAACAACGTGAAAAAACTTATATCTACAACCTAGCAAGGATAGCATTATCCGTGCCGTTTTGGTGGATAAACTCTAAATATTTGAGCAATGTTTGGCTTAAATCAAAGTTCGCTAAAAATGCCTTTGCCATTCAGTATGTTGAATAGCTTTATATTTTCAGCAACTTTATGATTTAACTCAAAAAATCCAGTAACACTATTATATAGGCATTATCCCAAATCTCAATGGCCTTTCCAAGTGTCGATGTTAATGGTTAGGCAAATTTTCTGTCAGGATAATCAACGGTATAGAGCATACACCGCTTTTTACATTTCTATACGTATCCGCAGGTGTCTGCGCGTAAACGCAGCCGGTTGGAAACCTGCCCGACATCGGCATGAACTTCACATTTTCAGGTAGCCTCTGCCACATACTTGCGGCAAGACAGACTGCCCGCCAGCCCGTACAATAGCGCCGGTACGCCGGCCACGGAAAAGGCTACCTGAAAAATTACCGCCAAACCGCAACGCCGGGCAACCGCAAATACAGGAAGATACAAATGATGCAGGATTTTCAAGTCACACAGCTGCCGCTGCCGCCTCAAGGAACATACCTCATCGAAGCCTCCGCCGGCACCGGCAAAACCTACAGCATTGCCGCCTTGTTTACGCGGCTGGTGGTGCTCGAAGGCTGGGCGCCGGAAAACATCCTCGTGGTCACCTTTACCGAAGCGGCCACCGCCGAGCTGAAAAACCGGCTGCGCGCCCGCCTCGGCGAAGCGCTGGCCGCCCTGCAAAGCGAAGAGCCGAGTGCCGACGAATTCCTGCAAAACCTGCTTGCCGAAGCCCTGGCCAAACAGGAACGCGGCACGCTCATCCTGCAATTGCAAGCCGCACTTTCCGGCTTCGATACCGCCGCCATCTATACCATCCACGGCTTTTGCCTGCGCGTGCTCGGCGACTACGCCTTTTTGTGCGGCGTGCCATTTGAGCTGGAAACCGGCCCTGCCGACCCCGCCGCCCGTCTCGTGGCCGCCCAAGATTTCTGGCGCGAACACGTGGCCGATCACCCGCAAAACGCCGAATTGGCCGTTGAATTCAAGCTCACCCCCGCTTCCGTGCTCGCCGAATTTTCAGGTAGCCTCAAACGCCCCTTTCTGGATTACAGGCTACCTGAAAACGAATTGCCAGAAGTATTAAAAAGTTACAATACTGCTTGGCAGAAAGTATGCCAGAGTTTTGATGAAATTGAAGCCGCATATGACCGAGCCTTATCACAAATAGACAAATCAACTTTTAATAAAAAAGTTAATAGCCTGCTGGAAGAGCTTAAACAACTGGCACAAAAAATAACTTTGCCTGAGTTCACAAAACAAAAAGAAAAAGAAACAGTTAAATACTTACTTTATTTTGAAACCGAATTTTTGCGCAGCAAACTTAACAAAAACTGCCGTCTCGACGACGCCGACATCGCCGCCCTCCAACCCTTGGCCGAACTCGGCCGCTGCCTGAGCAAACTCGATCTTGCCAAACAACAAGCCGCCATCCGCCTCAAGCTCGAATGCCTAGGCTACCTGAAAACCCGTTTGCAGGAAGACAAACGCCGCAGCACCCGCCGCGACTACGACGACCTGCTGCTCGACGTCCACGCCGCGCTCACCAACCCCGAGCGATCCGAGCAGGCCGCCGCCCTCGCCCAAACCCTCGCCGCAAAATGGCGCGTCGCCCTCATCGACGAATTCCAAGACACCGACCCCCTGCAATACGCCATCTTCCACACTGCCTTCATCCGCCAAGGCGTGCCCGTCTTCCTCGTGGGCGATCCCAAGCAAGCCATCTACGGCTTCCGCGGCGCCGACATCCACGCCTACCTCGCCGCCGCAGCCCACACCGCCCCCGAACAAAGCTACACCCTCGCCACCAACTACCGCAGCCACAGCCGCCTGGTAAACGGCATCGGCCACCTGTTTGCCCCCCGCCCGCAGCCCTTCGTGCTGCCACAGATTGCCTACCCAAACGTGCAGGCCAAACGGGAAAACAGCCTGCTGCAACCGCCGCCCGAAGCTGCCATCGCCGTGCGCTGGCTCAACCCCGCCGCAAACGGCAATCTGCCCAACAAAGACCACCTGCGCGAGCTTTCCGCCGACTACTGCGCCCGCGAAATCGCCGCCAAACTGAACCAAGCATTTTCAGGTAGCCTCTTGATTGAAGACAAAGACAGCGGGGAACACAAACCGCTGCATCCCGGCCAAATCGCCGTATTGGTGCGCAAGCATAACCAAGGGGAAATGGTATCGCGCGCGCTCAAACGCCGCGGCGTGCGCAGCGTATTGTTGCAGCAGCAATCCGTGTTCGATACGCCTGAAGCCGAAGCCATGCATGCCCTCCTGCTGTTCTGGCTCGCCCCGCAGCACACCGAACACCTGCGCTTCGTGCTCGGCGGCATACTCTACGACCGCACCGCCCACGACTTAGCCGCACTCAACGGCAGCGAGCAGCAGCTGGCCGAGTGGATAAACCGTGCCGCCGAAGCCGCCGAAGTCTGGCAGCGCCACGGCATCTACGCCGCCCTCACCCGTTTCGCCCGCCAAAGCGGCCTCGAAGCCCACCTGCTCTCCACCCGCAACGAACGCAGCTTCACCAATTTCTGGCAGCTGGCCGAAGCCCTCGCCCTTGCCGCCGCCGAACAAAGCTCCCCCGCCGCCCTCACACAATGGCTGGCCGCGCAAATAGCCGACAACACCAACAATCAAGAACACCAGCTGCGGCTGGAAAGCGACGAACACCTGGTCAAAATCGTTACCATGCACGCCGCCAAGGGCTTGGAATACCCGCTGGTATTCTGCCCCTTCGTGTGGGATGCCAGCGATAAAAAATTGATTAAAGACTGGAACATCATCCGCCAAGACAACGGCCGCAGCCAACTGCTCGCCAAAACACAACTGGACGATACCGCCAAGCAGCAACTCTTCGCCGAAGATCTCGGCGAGAACCTGCGCATCCTATATGTCGCCCTCACCCGCGCCCGTGAACAGCTCGTTATCTACGCCGCCCCCTGCAACAACACCCCCGAAAACACCTTCGCCTACCTCCTCGCCGACCCTGCCATAGGCGACTGCCACGCCGTCCGCAGCCACTGGAAAAACCTGGAAGGCCAAGCCCGTATCGATTCCCTGCGCCAAGCCTGGCAACACCGCATCCAAAGCGCCCCGCCCGGCTGGCTGCAATGGCTGGAAGACGAGCCGCCCGAAGCCCACTACCGCGCCAGCGACGCACAGCAAGGCAGCTACCGCGCCCTCGAACTGCCCGAACGCCCCCTGCAATCCATCCGCCACACCAGCTTCACCGGCCTGAGCCGCCACAGCAACGCCACCGAAGAGTGGCTACCTGAAAAAATCCTCGCCGACGAAAACACCGAATCCGAAAGGCTGGCTGAAAGCCAAAGCAACGAGTTTCTGCACAGTCAAAACGAGCAAAACGAAAGCCACCTTTTTTCAGGTAGCCTGCACAAACAAGGCGAACCCCAACCCAAAGAACCCGAAACCGCCCTGCTCGCCTTCCCGCGCGGCACCGGCCCTGGCATCTGCCTGCACAGCATCCTCGAGCAAACCGAATTCACCCTGGCCCCCGCCGAACAAAGCGAAAACTACGCCGCCATCCTCGCCCAACACGGTTACGACGCCGAACAAGCCATGTCCGTCGTGCTGGAAATGACAGAAGCCGTGCGCCAAACACCGCTGCTCGGCGAGATGCGGCTGGCCGGCATTCCCGCCGACAACCGTTTGGCAGAAATGGGCTTTGTGCTGCATATGCAAGATTTCGGGCTAGAACGCCTGCGCCGCTGGTTTGCCCGCGCCGACATTAGGCTACCTGAAAATTCCACCGGCCACTTGCCCCAGCTCGACTTCCACACCGTAAACGGCTTCCTCAACGGCTTTATCGACCTGATTGCCGCCGACGGGCAAGGCAACGTGTGCGTTATCGACTACAAAACCAACCACTTGGGCGACCACCTGGCCGACTACAGCCAAGCCGCCATGAGCGCCGCCGTGAGCGAACACCACTATTATCTGCAGGCGCTGATTTACACCATCGCCACCGCACGCTACCTGAAACAGCGCCAGGCACTGCCCGAAGCCATACACGTGCGCTACCTGTTTGTACGCGGCCTGAATCCGCTTGGGCAGCAAGGCATTTGGCGTTGGGATATCCCCGTTTCAGCGTTGCAGGAATGGCTGAAATAAGCCGAACGCGGAAAACAGCTCGGCGAAGCGTTGCAAAATCTGCATAAATAACAAAAGCCAAGAAAGTCTTTGCCGCCGGATATTGACTATTGGCTAAAACTCCCTATAATATGCCGCCTTCGTGAGTACGGCGGCAGCCGGAAAACGCAGTAACGCGGGAATAGCTCAGTTGGTAGAGCGCAACCTTGCCAAGGTTGAGGTCGCGAGTTCGAGACTCGTTTCCCGCTCCAA
>NZ_JACSGR010000011.1:21893-30097 GCF_016025525.2 Eikenella glucosivorans
AATAGCTCAGTTGGTAGAGCGCAACCTTGCCAAGGTTGAGGTCGCGAGTTCGAGACTCGTTTCCCGCTCCAAGTTTTAGCGATTTGGCCGATTCAGTCGGCCAAAAGCTAATTTGGCGGGATAGCAAAGTGGTTATGCAGCGGCCTGCAAAGCCGTGTACGCCGGTTCGATTCCGACTCCCGCCTCCAAAATACTGCATCATCAATCATCATGGCGGGGTGGCAGAGTGTTTATGCTGCGGGGGGTGCAACCTCCGTATAGGCCGGTTAAAATCCGCGCCCCCGCCTCCAATCTCCGAGTCTGCTATTCTGCAGCCGGCCCGAGTGGTGGAATTGGTAGACACAACGGACTTAAAATCCGTCGCTCCTTAATACGAGCGTACCGGTTCGATTCCGGTCTCGGGCACCACAAACCGCTTATTAGCGGTTCTTTTTTTGTATTCAGCGGATTATGTGTAAGTAGCCCATAATTCTGTAGATCGGTTAAGAAATTTTCTCTGTATCCTTTTAATAAACATAATTTTGTTGGCGCTTGCGGTCATATTTAACCGAAGCGCCAATGCTTTAATCCTAGAGGCTACCTGAAAATATGGTTTCAGGTAGCCTTAATGCTCTGCTTGTAGTTCTTGCCAGGCCTGTCGCACCACGTCCAAGCCGCTTTTCAGCACCAGCAGCGACAACAATGCGCTGGCTGCGGCGTCCACCCATTGCCACCCCAGCAGCCAAGCCGCCAGCCCGGAAATAATGGCCACCACTGAGCCGAACAGGTCAGCCAAAACATGCAGGTAGGCCGCTTTCACATTTAGGTTGGCATGGTCGCCCTTCATCATCAGCCAAGCCACAAAAACATTAACCAGCAGGCCGGTACACGCCACAGCCAGCATCGGCAGCGCCAACATTTCGGTAGGTGCCGCCCAGCGTTCGGCTGCTTCCCGCAAAATCATGGCGGCCACCAGTATCAAAGAGGCACCGTTGACTAAGGCCAACCATTTTTGCCGGCGTTCGGAAAGGAATAGCGCCAGTAGTGCCAGCAGCAGCGACAGGCTGTCGTTGGCCATGTGGCCGGCATCGGCCATCAGTGCCAAGCTGTTGAAATACCAACCGCCGAGGAATTCCACTACCATATAACCGGTGATGACGGCGAAGCTGAGAGCGAGGATTTTGCGGTTTTTCGGGATGTGGCTGTGTGCGTGGTCATGGTTGTGGGAATGGGCGTGACCATGGGAGTGATTGTGCTGATGGGTGTGCTTGGCCAATGATGGGTTTTGCATGATGGTTTCCTTTTCTACGGCGTTTGAATTATGATGGCTGCATCATAAAGCCTGTAGCCGCTACGGGGTCAAGCGCTTACAGGTAACTTGTATCTGAGAAATAATCCAATGAAAATCAATGAACTGAGTGCGAAGAGCGGAATTCATGCCGAAACCGTGCGTTATTATGAAAAAACTGGACTGTTGCCGACGCCCAAGCGTGCCGCTAACGGCTACCGCGTGTATGACGAAGGCACACTTGGCCTGCTCGCCTTCATTAAAACCTGCCGTTCGCTCGGCTTTTCCATTGAGGACATCAGGGAGCTAAACCGGCTAAAACACGCTCCTGCCGAACATCATCGTGCGGATGCCATGGTACGGGCGCAGTTGGATAATGTGGAAGACAAGATTGCCCAGCTGGAGGATATCCGGAAGTTTTTATTGGGGTTGATGGGGGAAGAAGGGCATGGCCCGGCAGAGTGCCGCACGCTTGCGGGATTGGGGGGAGGGTAAGGCGTTTGTGAGGTGTTATTGAGAGGCTACCTGAAAAGTTTGTTTAGAAGCTCACTGCATTCGTTTTCAGGTAGCCTTTGACAGTGTTGTGAGGGGTGTAAGCGCTGAAAACAAAACAAGCCGCAATCGGTGGAGATTGCGGCTTGTTTGCAGAGGAATTTGGTGGGTCTGGCTGGTCTCGAACCAGCGACCAAAGGATTATGAGTCCTCTGCTCTAACCCCTGAGCTACAGACCCGGCTAGAAAGGGCGGCATTGTACCGACAAGCCGCCTGCCTAGCAAGGGACTACTGTTTGTTTTCCTCGCTATCTAAGAAGCTTCTTAAGCGGTCGCTACGGGTGGGGTGGCGCAGCTTGCGCAGGGCTTTGGCTTCGATCTGGCGGATGCGTTCGCGGGTAACGTCGAACTGTTTGCCCACTTCTTCCAGCGTATGGTCGGTGTTCATGTCGATGCCGAAGCGCATACGCAATACCTTGGCTTCGCGCGGGGTAAGGCTTTCCAACACGTCTTTGGTGGCCTCGCGCAGGCTGGAATACATGGCGGCATCGGCCGGCGCGACGTTGTTCACATCTTCAATGAAGTCGCCCAAGTGGCTGTCGTCGTCGTCACCGATGGGGGTTTCCATGGAAATCGGTTCTTTGGCGATCTTCATGATTTTTCGGATTTTGTCTTCCGGCATTTCCATCAGTTCGGCCAGTTTGGCGGCATCCGGGTCTTCGCCGGTTTCCTGCAAATACTGGCGGGAGATGCGGTTCATTTTATTGATGGTTTCAATCATGTGAACCGGGATGCGGATGGTACGCGCCTGGTCGGCAATCGAGCGGGTGATGGCCTGGCGGATCCACCAGGTGGCATAGGTGGAGAATTTGTAGCCGCGCCGGTATTCGAATTTGTCTACCGCCTTCATCAGGCCGATGTTACCTTCCTGAATCAAATCGAGGAATTGCAAGCCGCGGTTGGTGTATTTCTTGGCGATGGAAATCACCAGGCGCAGGTTGGCCTGAATCATTTCCTGCTTGGCGGCGGCGGTTTCTTTTTCGTTGGCCACCATGTTTTTGCTGATTTCTTTCAGCTCGGCAATCGAAATTTGCGCGTGTTTTTCCTGCTCGATCAGGATGTTTTGCTTCTCGATGATGGCGTATTGGAAGCGGCTCAATGCTTCGCTCCATACGCGGTTTTTGCTGATTTCGTTTTCTACCCAGTTTAAATCGGTGATGTTAGGCAGGAAGTGCTCGATGAAATAGTCGCGATCCATGTGTACGCGATTAATGCAGATGTCGCGGATTTCGCGTTCCAAGCGGCGGATGTTGTCCACGCGGGTGCGCAGGTTGTCGCTCAGGGTTTCAATCTGGCGGGTGGTGAAACGCACGTTCAGCAATTGGTCGGCAATGGAATTGCGCAGCTCCAGATAGGAAGTATGCTGGCTGTGGTGCTTGTTCAGCGCGGCCACCATTTTTTTGTAGGTGGCTTGGATGCCTTCAAAGTGTGCCAACACTTTTTGTTTGAGCTCTTCCAAATTGGCGGCGGATACGGCGCCGGCATCTTCTTCTTCGGTATCCTCTTCGTCTTCTTCCGAATCTTCGTCGCCGTCTGTTTCCAAATCGGTATCGGAGTCGGATTCTTCTGCTTTTTCCACACCGATGCCCAGTTCGTCGAGCAGCTCTTCGTGCGGGTCGATGATGTCTTCCACCACTTCGTCCACCCGGATTTCGTCGTTGCGCACCTGCTCAATCAGCGCGAGGATTTCGGCCACAGAGCCGGGGCAGGCGGAAATGGCTTGGATCATGTTGCGCAGGGCGGTTTCGATTTTTTTGGCGATAACGATTTCGTCTTCGCGCGTGAGCAAGTCCACCTGTCCCATCTCCCGCATATACATGCGTACCGGGTCGGTAGTGCGGCCGAATTCGGAGTCGGCGCTGGAAAGGGCGGCTTCGGCTTCGGCCACGGCGTCGTCGTCGGTCATGTTGGCGGTATTATCCGCCATCAGTAGGGTTTCGCTGTCGGGTGTTTCTTCGGTTACCTGAATACCCAAACCGGCAATCATGTTGACGATATTGTCGATTTGTTCGGCATCCGACATATCGTCTGGCAGGGCATCATTGATTTCGGCATAAGTGATGTAGCCGCGCTCTTTGCCTTGCAGAATCAGCTGTCTGAGCCGCGCCCGCTGCTCTTCGGGAGTCAGCGGGCGGTTGCCGTCTTGTTCTTCGGTGGCGGGATTGTTCTGTTCGGACATGTTTCTCTCGTTCTTCACATGGGCTAACTAAAAGGGGACGGTGCCGCCGCTAGGGCTGCCCGTCGTTATGGTGGGAAGGATGCCTTAGCAAATCCCGCAGCAGCTTCATTTCATCATCGCTCAGGCCTTGGGCGATGCGTTTGCGTTTCAACGCTTCAACTTGTTGGGATTTCAGCGAGGCCATCAGCTTGTGCATACCCGATTGAAAATTAAGCACATACGCTTCGTCATCCCCTTCGAAATGATCGTTGTCTGTACTAGACTGCATGATGTGGCAGATATTGCCGTAATAAGGGGTGTTGCGCATGGCTTCCATCAATCCGGCGCTGGAGAGCGGGGCTTGGCTGCGGCGTACATGGGCAGCCATCACGCTCAGGCAGGCCAAATCGGCATCCAGTTCCAGATGGTCGGGCAAGTCGATATATGCAGCCCATTGCGGATTTATCAATAGGCTGCGGATTTGTTTTTGTGCCAAACTCAGCATTTGCGGCTGACGGAAGGTTTGGCGCGGTAGGGTGTAGCGCTGCTGGGCAACGTGGCGCTTGGGTGCTTCCTGCCCCATCAGGTGAGCTAAATTGGCCGGATCGATACCCACTAAGTTGCTGAGCTCCTGCTTGAGCAGGAAGGAGAGGGCGGGTGCGGTAATCTGTGTGAGCAGGGGTGAGGCGGTTTTCACCAGCTCGGCTTTGCCTTCTTGGGTGTGCAAATCCAAGTGTTCGGTCAGCGCGTCCCACAGGTAGGCGGAAAGCGGCTTACTTTGGTGCAGCAGCATGTCTTCAAAACGCTCGCGGCCGTGTTCGCGTACATAGCTGTCGGGATCGTGGTCTTCGGGCAGGAAGAGGAAATGCAGCGATTTGCCGTCTTTGAGCTGGGGTAGGGCGTTTTCCAAGGCGCGCCAGGCGGCTTTGCGGCCGGCGGCATCACCGTCGAAGCAGAAATAGATGCTGTCGGTTTGGCGCATCAGGATTTTGACGTGCTCTGCGGTGGTGGCGGTGCCGAGCGCGGCCACGCAGTAGCCGACGCCGAACTGCGCCAGCGCCACCACGTCCATATAGCCTTCCACGACGAGGATGTGGCCGGCTTCTTTCACGGCGGCACGGGCTTCGTGCAGGCCGTAGAGGTTTTTGCCTTTGTCGAACAGCGGGGTGTCGGGTGAATTGAGGTATTTCGGTTTGGAATCGTCGAGCACGCGGCCGCCGAAGCCGATGACCTGCCCGCTGTTGTTGCGAATGGGGAACATGATGCGGTGGCGGAAGCGGTCGTAGTGGCTGCCGTCTTTTTCGATCACCATGCCGCTGTTGATGAGGGCTTCGGACGGGTAGGGGCTGAAGCTCTGGGCCAACGGGCGCCAGCTGTCGGGGGCGTAGCCCAAGCCGTAGTGGGCGATGATTTCAGCGGAGAGGCCGCGTTTTTTCAGGTAGCCTTGGGCGGCTTCGCTGGCGGCCAGTTCGCGTTGGTAGAACGCGGCGGCCTGTGCGGTGGTGTCTTCCAAGGTTTGCTGGCGCTGTTTGCGGCGGGCGCGTTCGTCGGCGTTTTCCTGCCGGCCGCGTTGCTGCGGCACGACCATGCCGGCGCGGTCGGCGAGGTATTGTACGGCCTCGGTGAAGCCCAGGCCTTGGTATTCCATCACGAATCCGATGGCCGAACCATGTGCGCCGCAGCCGAAGCAGTGGTAAAACTGTTTGCTCGGGCTGACGGAGAAGGAGGGCGATTTCTCTTTGTGGAACGGGCAGCAGGCCATGTAGTTGGCGCCGCCTTTTTTCAGCGGCACGTGCTCGTCGATGATGTCGACGATGTCGGTTTTGGCCAGCAGCTCGTCGATGAATTCGCTGGGAATCATGGCGGGTTTGGCTGCGGTTTGGGAAATGTGTTGGCAAATAGGCCTAAAGGCTACCTGAAAATCTGCGTTGGGATTTTCAGGTAGCCTTAATGGTTTGCTTTATTTACTCGGCAGGCGGCACGTAGCCGTGCACGGTGTCGGCATCGCCATCGCCAAAGAAGTAGTTTTCCATCTGCTGGGCGAGATATTGGCGGGCGCGGGGGTCGGCCAGGCTGAGGCGGTTTTCGTTGATGAGCATGGTTTGGTGGCGCGTCCAGGCATCCCAGGCTTCTTGCGATACGTTGTCGAAAATGCGCTTGCCCAGCTCGTTGGGCAGGGGCGGGAATTTGAGGCCGGGGGCTTCTTTGCCCAATTTGATGCAGTGTACGGTGCGGGTCATGGGGTTTCCTGTGGTGTGGGGGTTGGGTGCGGCGTGGCCGCTGCTTAGGGCTATATGGGCGGATTACTGGTTTTTCAAGCCCAATACGTCTTGCATGTCGTACAGGCCGCGGTCGTGCTGTTGCAGCCACACGGCGGCGCGCACGGCTCCGGCGGCGAAGGTCATGCGGCTGGAGGCTTTGTGGGTGATTTCCACGCGCTCGCCCTCACCGGCAAACAGGGCGGTGTGGTCGCCCACGATGTCGCCGCCGCGCACGGTGGCAAAGCCGATGGTGTGCGGACTGCGTGCGCCGGTGTGGCCTTCGCGGCCGTATACGGCGCATTGTTTCAAATCGCGGCCAAGGGCGTGGGCGATCACTTCGCCCATGCGCAGGGCAGTGCCGCTGGGGGCATCGACTTTGTGGCGGTGATGCGCTTCGATGATTTCGATATCGTAGCCTTCGTTCAGCACGCGGGAGACGGTGTCGAGGATGTGGAAGGTGAGGTTTACGCCGACGCTATAGTTGGCGGAAAACACCACGGCGGTTTGCCCGGCGGCAGCGGCGATGGCGGCTTTGCCGGCTTCGTCGAAACCGGTGGTGCCGATCACCATTTTGATGCCGCGCTCAGCGCAGAGGGGCAATAGGCTACCTGAAACCGCCGGGCGGGTGAAATCGATGAGCACGTCGCAGCGGGCGAGCACGGCGTCGGTATCGCTGCTGATGGCGATGCCGGTTTTCAGGCCGGAGGCGTAGCCGGCATCTAAGCCCAGCGCTTCGGAGCCGGCATGCTCCAATGCGCCGGCGAGCACGGTGTGCGGGTTTTGCGCTACGGCTTCGATCAGCATTTTGCCCATGCGGCCGTTGGCGCCGGCGATGGCGATTCTGATGGGGGCGGACATATTGGCTCCTTAACGGGCGGAATATCGGGTGCGGCGATTGGATTTGGCAATCGGGCTTATTGCGGTTGCTGCTGTTGGCGCAGCTCGTTGAGTACGTCACCTTCGGCGCGTACCAGGGAATCGTTTTGATCGAAATACAGGGTTAGGTTTTTGCGTTCGCTCACTTTGCCGCCGCGGCTCACTTCAAACAGGTAATCCCAGCGCTCGGCGTGCATCGGGTCGCGCAGCAAGGGTGTGCCCAAGAGGTGCTGCACCTGTTCTTTGCTCAGGTCTTGGCGCAGGGCGGCCACGGCCTGCAAATCCAGCTCGTTGCCTTGCACGATGGTGAGCTTGTAGGAAGGGAAGCGGGCCAGGCGCTCGGTGCTGCAAGCGGCCAGGCCGAGGCAGGCGGCCAGCGCCAGACAGAGGGATTTGTTCACAACATGACCTTTCGAAAAACTGAAAACAGGGTCGGCGCGCCGCCGCAGGGCCGGCAAACAGTTCGGCCAAAGAGTGGGCAAGCGCATTAAAAGTGCGTATTATAACGACTATTGTCTAATAGTGATATGCATACATCATGGAAAATAACATCGCACAACTCAAAGGCAGCGGCCTGAAAGTAACCGGCCCGCGCCTGAAAATTCTGGATTTGTTTGAAACCCATGCCGAGGAGCACCTGAGCGCCGAGGATGTATACCGCATCCTGCTGGATGAAGGCGTGGAAGTCGGTGTGGCCACGATTTACCGCGTGCTCACCCAGTTCGAGCAGGCCGGCATCCTGCTGCGCCACCATTTCGAGAGCGGCAAGTCGGTATACGAGCTGAACAAGGGCGACCACCACGACCACATCGTGTGCGTGAAATGCGGCAAGGTAACCGAATTCCTCAACCCGACCATTGAAAACCTGCAAGGCAAAATCGCTGAGGAAAACGGCTACCGCATCGTGGACCACGCGCTGTACCTCTACGGCGTGTGTAGCACTTGCCAGCAGAAACACCATCTTTAGGAGACGTTCTCCCGGCGGCGGCCTCCTGTTTTCAGGTAGCCTTTAATTGTAGAAATCAGTAGCGTTGTTTACAGTATTTCCAGGAGAATACTGAAACATGAACATGCACAAAAATACCCGACTC
>NZ_JACSGR010000012.1 GCF_016025525.2 Eikenella glucosivorans
AGTATTTGACAGTTGTAGTTTGGGTAGCGTATAGTTCGCGTCTTCGCTGCTTCCGGGCGCTGAATTGAACCTGAGCTTATTTGGTTGGGTTGTTTAGATGGGTGCCGGTTTAATGGGGAGCAGACAGTTCTTTAACAGTGAGATTACCGATAAGTGTGGGTGTTTAGGCACCTGCACTGCAAGAAGAGACAAGACGATGTTTTAGACATTGATCTGTTGATTTCTTTGAAGCAGACCAGAAGTTAATAAGTTAGAGATTGAACATAAGAGTTTGATCCTGGCTCAGATTGAACGCTGGCGGCATGCTTTACACATGCAAGTCGAACGGCAGCGGGGAAGTGCTTGCACTTCTGCCGGCGAGTGGCGAACGGGTGAGTAAGATATCGGAACGTACCGAGTAGTGGGGGATAACTAATCGAAAGATTGGCTAATACCGCATACGCCCCAAGGGGGAAAGCAGGGGACCGCAAGGCCTTGCGCTATTTGAGCGGCCGATAACTGATTAGCTAGTTGGTGGGGTAAAGGCCTACCAAGGCGACGATCAGTAGCGGGTCTGAGAGGACGATCCGCCACACTGGGACTGAGACACGGCCCAGACTCCTACGGGAGGCAGCAGTGGGGAATTTTGGACAATGGGGGCAACCCTGATCCAGCCATGCCGCGTGTATGAAGAAGGCCTTCGGGTTGTAAAGTACTTTTGTTCGGGAAGAAAAGGAGGGTGCTAATACCACCCTTTGCTGACGGTACCGAAAGAATAAGCACCGGCTAACTACGTGCCAGCAGCCGCGGTAATACGTAGGGTGCGAGCGTTAATCGGAATTACTGGGCGTAAAGCGAGCGCAGACGGTTATTTAAGCAGGATGTGAAATCCCCGGGCTTAACCTGGGAACTGCGTTCTGAACTGGATAGCTAGAGTATGTCAGAGGGGGGTAGAATTCCACGTGTAGCAGTGAAATGCGTAGAGATGTGGAGGAATACCGATGGCGAAGGCAGCCCCCTGGGATGATACTGACGTTCATGCTCGAAAGCGTGGGTAGCAAACAGGATTAGATACCCTGGTAGTCCACGCCCTAAACGATGTCGATTAGCTGTTGGGCAGCTTGACTGCTTAGTAGCGTAGCTAACGCGTGAAATCGACCGCCTGGGGAGTACGGTCGCAAGATTAAAACTCAAAGGAATTGACGGGGACCCGCACAAGCGGTGGATGATGTGGATTAATTCGATGCAACGCGAAGAACCTTACCTGGTCTTGACATGTACGGAACCTTCCAGAGACGGAAGGGTGCCTTCGGGAGCCGTAACACAGGTGCTGCATGGCTGTCGTCAGCTCGTGTCGTGAGATGTTGGGTTAAGTCCCGCAACGAGCGCAACCCTTGTCATTAGTTGCCATCATTTAGTTGGGCACTCTAATGAGACTGCCGGTGACAAACCGGAGGAAGGTGGGGATGACGTCAAGTCCTCATGGCCCTTATGACCAGGGCTTCACACGTCATACAATGGTCGGTACAGAGGGTAGCCAAACCGCGAGGTGGAGCCAATCCCAGAAAACCGATCGTAGTCCGGATTGCACTCTGCAACTCGAGTGCATGAAGTCGGAATCGCTAGTAATCGCAGGTCAGCATACTGCGGTGAATACGTTCCCGGGTCTTGTACACACCGCCCGTCACACCATGGGAGTGGGGGATACCAGAAGCAGGTAGGATAACCGCAAGGGGTCCGCTTGCCACGGTATGCTTCATGACTGGGGTGAAGTCGTAACAAGGTAGCCGTAGGGGAACCTGCGGCTGGATCACCTCCTTTCTAGAGAAAAGCAGGGGCGAAGCACCCACACCTATCGGTAATCACACAGATGCAAGAGAAGCACCTTGGGTTTGTAGCTCAGCTGGTTAGAGCACACGCTTGATAAGCGTGGGGTCGGAGGTTCAAGTCCTCCCAGACCCACCACGAGACAGAAGAGCGACGAGCCCGATGAACCATTGAGGGACAGGGGGCATAGCTCAGTTGGTAGAGCACCTGCTTTGCAAGCAGGGGGTCATCGGTTCGATCCCGTTTGCCTCCACCACCGATTCAATCTTCCCAAATCAAAGCAGTCAGACCTAGAGTAGTCTGAAGCAGACTGTTTTGATTTGCGAAGCGAGAGCGACGCATCGATCTTTAACAAATTGGCAAGCCGAAATCAATAAACAAACGAAGTAGATTGGTTAGCGAGAAGGAGTTGGCAACGACACTTCTGGCCCGTTTAAACGAACGGACCAACTACGAAATTTGGGTAATGATTGTATCGACCGAATCCTGGAAGACAAAAGGCAGGATTCGGACACAACAAGCAGTAAGCTTTATCAGAGTAGAGGTCTTGAAGCCCCGACTGTCGTCAACGCAGAGAGGGCAAAGTCAGAAAGGCACTTCAAATGATAGAGTCAAGTGAATAAGTGCATCAGGTGGATGCCTTGGCGATGATAGGCGACGAAGGACGTGTAAGCCTGCGAAAAGCATCGGGGAGCTGGCAATAGAGCTATGATCCGGTGATGTCCGAATGGGGAAACCCACCGTATTTTGTACGGTATCCTTATCCGAATCCATAGGATAAGAGAAGCGAACCCGGAGAACTGAACCATCTAAGTACCCGGAGGAAAAGAAATCAACCGAGATTCCGCAAGTAGTGGCGAGCGAACGCGGAGGAGCCTGTATACGATAGCTGTTGAGATAGAAGAAGGAAATGGAAACTTCCGCCATAGTGGGTGATAGCCCCGTATTCGAAATCTCGGCAGTGGTACTAGGTATACGACAAGTAGGGCGGGACACGAGAAATCCTGTCTGAAGAAGGGGGGACCATCCTCCAAGGCTAAATACTCATCATCGACCGATAGTGAACCAGTACCGTGAGGGAAAGGCGAAAAGAACCCCGGGAGGGGAGTGAAATAGAACCTGAAACCTGATGCATACAAACAGTGGGAGCTCTGTAAAGGGTGACTGCGTACCTTTTGTATAATGGGTCAACGACTTACGTTCAGTAGCGAGCTTAACCGGATAGGGGAGGCGTAGGGAAACCGAGTCTTAATAGGGCGACAAGTTGCTGGGCGTAGACCCGAAACCGAGTGATCTATCCATGGCCAGGTTGAAGGTGCCGTAACAGGTACTGGAGGACCGAACCCACGCATGTTGCAAAATGCGGGGATGAGCTGTGGATAGGGGTGAAAGGCTAAACAAACTCGGAGATAGCTGGTTCTCCCCGAAAACTATTTAGGTAGTGCCTCATGTATCACTTCCGGGGGTAAAGCACTGTTATGGCTAGGGGGTCATTGCGACTTACCAACCCATGGCAAACTCAGAATACCGGAAAGTGCGAGCATGGGAGACAGACAGCGGGTGCTAACGTCCGTTGTCGAAAGGGAAACAACCCAGACCGCCAGCTAAGGTCCCAAATGATAGATTAAGTGGTAAACGAAGTGGGAAGGCTTAGACAGCCAGGATGTTGGCTTAGAAGCAGCCATCATTTAAAGAAAGCGTAATAGCTCACTGGTCGAGTCATCCTGCGCGGAAGATGTAACGGGGCTCAAATCTATAACCGAAGCTGCGGATGCACCTAGTGCATGGTAGGGGAGCGTTCTGTAGGCCTGAGAAGGCGTGTCGAAAGGCATGCTGGAGGTATCAGAAGTGCGAATGTTGACATGAGTAGCGATAAAGCGGGTGAAAAGCCCGCTCGCCGAAAGCCCAAGGTTTTCTGCGCAACGTTCATCGGCGCAGGGTGAGTCGGCCCCTAAGGCGAGGCAGAGATGCGTAGTCGATGGGAAACGGGTTAATATTCCCGTACTTGATTTAAGTGCGATGTGGGGACGGAGAAGGTTAGGTCAGCAAACTGTTGGAATAGTTTGTTCAAGCCGGTAGGTGGAAGAGCTAGGCAAATCCGGTTCTTCGAGACACCGAGAAGCGATAACGAGCATCTACGGATGCGAAGTGACCGATACCACGCTTCCAGGAAAAGCCACTAAGCTTCAGCTTAAATCGAACCGTACCGCAAACCGACACAGGTGGGCAGGATGAGAATTCTAAGGCGCTTGAGAGAACTCAGGAGAAGGAACTCGGCAAATTGATACCGTAACTTCGGGAGAAGGTATGCCCTCTAAGGTGAAGGACTTGCTCCGTAAGCTTTGGAGGGTCGCAGAGAATCGGTGGCTGCGACTGTTTATTAAAAACACAGCACTCTGCAAACACGAAAGTGGACGTATAGGGTGTGACGCCTGCCCGGTGCTGGAAGGTTAATTGAAGATGTGAGAGCATCGGATCGAAGCCCCAGTAAACGGCGGCCGTAACTATAACGGTCCTAAGGTAGCGAAATTCCTTGTCGGGTAAGTTCCGACCCGCACGAATGGCGTAACGATGGCCACACTGTCTCCTCCTGAGACTCAGCGAAGTTGAAGTGGTTGTGAAGATGCAATCTACCCGCTGCTAGACGGAAAGACCCCGTGAACCTTTACTGTAGCTTTGCATTGGACTTTGAAGTCACTTGTGTAGGATAGGTGGGAGGCTTAGAAGCAGAGACGCCAGTTTCTGCGGAGCCGTCCTTGAAATACCACCCTGGTGACTTTGAGGTTCTAACCCAGGTCCGTGAACCGGATCGGGGACCGTGCATGGTAGGCAGTTTGACTGGGGCGGTCTCCTCCCAAAGAGTAACGGAGGAGTTCGAAGGTTACCTAGGTCCGGTCGGAAATCGGACTGATAGTGCAATGGCAAAAGGTAGCTTAACTGCGAGACCGACAAGTCGAGCAGGTGCGAAAGCAGGACATAGTGATCCGGTGGTTCTGAATGGAAGGGCCATCGCTCAACGGATAAAAGGTACTCCGGGGATAACAGGCTGATTCCGCCCAAGAGTTCATATCGACGGCGGAGTTTGGCACCTCGATGTCGGCTCATCACATCCTGGGGCTGTAGTCGGTCCCAAGGGTATGGCTGTTCGCCATTTAAAGTGGTACGTGAGCTGGGTTTAAAACGTCGTGAGACAGTTTGGTCCCTATCTGCAGTGGGCGTTGGAAGTTTGACAGGGGCTGCTCCTAGTACGAGAGGACCGGAGTGGACGAACCTCTGGTGTACCGGTTGTCACGCCAGTGGCATCGCCGGGTAGCTAAGTTCGGGAAGGATAAGCGCTGAAAGCATCTAAGCGCGAAACCTGCCTGGAGATGAGACTTCCCTTGTGGTATAACCACACTAAAGAGTCGTTCTAGACCAGGACGTTGATAGGTGGGGTGTGGAAGCGCGGCAACGCGTGCAGCTAACCCATACTAATTGCTCGTGAGGCTTGACTCTATCATTTGAAGTGCTTTGCGGTGTGAGACACCGTGAAGGATGAGAGAATAAAGCTTACTGGAAAGAGATACACATTACCGAAGGCCGGCCCTTGAGAGGGGCTGGGTTGGAGAAAGATTGATTGGCCGATAGAGATATTGGCGGCTTGACGATTTGTACAGTTTAAGTTTGGCGGCCATAGCGGTTTGGTCCCACGCCTTCCCATCCCGAACAGGACCGTGAAACGAACCAGCGCCGATGATAGTACGGGTTCCCGTGCGAAAGTAGGACACCGCCAAACACCTTATACGATACCCCGGCCAAACAGCCGGGGTATGCTTTTGCCTGATGAAAATAAGTAAAGATGAAAATAATTGGAAG
>NZ_JACSGR010000014.1 GCF_016025525.2 Eikenella glucosivorans
GAGTCGGGTATTTTTGTGCATGTTCATGTTTCAGTATTCTCCTGGAAATACTGTAAACAACGCTACTGATTTCTACATTTTATATATAAGGAAACGGATGATGACTTCAAACGCATGGCTCTATTGGGCTCTGGCTTCGGCCTTTTTCGCGGCGCTCACGGCGATTTTCGCCAAACTGGGTTTGCAGGGTATCGATTCGGATTTTGCTACTTTTATCCGCACGCTGGTGATCATCGCGGCTTTGGCGGCGTTTTTGAGCTACACCGGCAAGTGGCAGGGCGTGGGCGGCTTCACCGGACGCAATTGGACGTTTCTGGTGCTCTCCGGCTTGGCCACGGGCGCTTCGTGGCTGGCGTATTTCAAGGCGCTGCAAATGGGCGAGGCTTCCAAGGTGGCGCCGGTGGATAAGTTTAGCATTGTGCTGGTTACGCTGATGGCGGTGGTGTTTTTAGACGAGCGGCCGAGCGTGCAGGAGTGGCTGGGCATTGCCATGATTGCCGGCGGCGTGCTGGTGTTGGCGTTGAAACGCTGAAGTTTTCAGGTAGCCTTTTGCACAGTAGGGCTACCTGAAAATATTCCGGCGGATATCTGCCAAACATTCATCTTAACCAGGCAACGCCCCAGGCTGATTTCGGGTACAATCCGCCATGCGTAGCCCATTCTTTAAATTATTAAAACGGAGACCGACATGACTCAGTTGTCTGATGTTCAAATCGCCCAAGCCGCACAAATCAAGCATATCGACGAAATCGCCGCCAAATTGGGCTTGCGCCCCGAACAATTGGAACACTACGGCAAATACAAAGCCAAAATCAATCCCGCCGATGCCTTCAGGCTACCTGAAAAACAAGGCCGCCTGATTTTGGTCACCGCCATCAGCCCCACGCCTGCCGGCGAAGGCAAAACCACGGTGACCATCGGCCTGGCCGACGCCCTGAACCGCATCGGCAAAAACGCCGTTATCGCCCTGCGCGAGCCCTCGCTCGGCCCCGTGTTCGGCATCAAAGGCGGCGCGGCCGGCGGCGGCTATGCCCAAGTTTTGCCGATGGAAGACATCAACCTGCACTTCACCGGTGACTTCCATGCCATCGGCGCCGCCAACAACCTGCTCGCCGCCCTCATCGACAACCACATCCACCACGGCAACGCGCTCAATATCGACCCCAAACGCGTGGTTTGGCGCCGCGCCGTGGATATGAACGACCGCCAATTGCGCAATATTGTCGGCGGCCTCGGCAAGCCCTCTGATGGCGTGATGCGCGACGATGGCTTCGATATTACCGTGGCTTCCGAAGTGATGGCCGTGTTCTGCCTGGCCAAAGACTTGGGCGACCTGAAAACGCGTTTGGGCAATATTTTGGTGGCCTATGCCAAAGACGGCAGCCCGGTGTATGCCAAAGACCTGAAAGCTCAAGGCGCCATGGCCGCGCTGCTGAAAGATGCCATCAAGCCCAATCTGGTGCAAACCATCGAAGGCACGCCCGCCTTCGTGCACGGCGGCCCGTTTGCCAACATCGCCCACGGCTGCAACTCCGTGATCGCCACCCGCCTGGCCAAGCACCTCGCCGATTACGCTGTAACTGAGGCCGGCTTTGGTGCCGATTTGGGTGCGGAAAAATTTTGCGACATTAAGTGCCGCCTGGCCGGTTTGCAGCCGGATGCCGCTGTGATCGTGGCTACCGTGCGCGCGCTGAAATACAACGGCGGTGTGGCGAAGGAGGATTTGGGCAGCGAAAACCTGGCTGCGCTGGAAAAAGGCTTGGCCAACTTGTTGCGTCACATCGACAATATGCAGAATGTGTTCGGCCTGCCGGTGGTGGTGGCGCTCAACCGTTTCAGTGCGGATACGCAGGCCGAGTTAGATCTGGTAGCCAAAGCATGCCAGGCGCGCGGTGCGGCGGTATCGTTTACTGAGGTATGGGGCAAAGGCGGCGTCGGCGGCGAAGATTTGGCGCGAAAAGTAGTGGCGGCGGCGGAGCAGTTGCCCAAACGCTTTGCCTTTGCCTACGATGCGGCGCAAAGTATCCCGGAAAAAATCCGCACTATTGCCCGCCGCATCTACGGTGCAGACGATGTGGATTTCAGTGCTGAAGCTTTGGCCGATATAGCCAAGCTGGAGCAGTTGGGCTGGGATAAGTTGCCGGTGTGCATGGCGAAAACCCAATATTCGTTTAGCGATAATGCCAAGCTGCTGGGTGCGCCAAAAGGCTTCCGTATTACCGTGCGCGGGTTGACTGTGTCGGCCGGGGCGGGGTTTGTCGTGGTGCTATGCGGCAATATGATGAAGATGCCTGGTTTGCCCAAAGTGCCCGCTGCGGAACGGATTGATGTGGATGAACACGGGGTGATCAGCGGGTTGTTCTGATGCTCAATAGAGAGTAATAGCGGCCGGGTATTATGCCCGGCTGTTGTTGCGTATGGGGGTTTTAAAAGACTTTCAGGTAGCCTGATACAGATTAGATAGGGTTTGCCCTGATTTTGTTATGGGACAGGAGGCAATTAAATTTCCTGATAATTTTGATATTTAGGTGGGGTTGGGTGATTTTTTATTTTTTAGTATTTGACAGTTGTAGT
>NZ_JACSGR010000015.1 GCF_016025525.2 Eikenella glucosivorans
AGTCGGGTATTTTTGTGCATGTTCATGTTTCAGTATTCTCCTAGAAATACTGTAAACAACGCTACTGATTTCTACACCTTAGCTTGTATTCGGCATAGGCTTTAATGGCCAGCGGGTTGATCACGCTGATTTTGATTCCGGCCTGATACAGGGTATAGGCTGCCTGAAGGTAGTAATTGCCGGTGTATTCGCAGCAAACATGGATTTCCCGGCCGTTTTGTTGGTAATGGTTAATGCGTTCAATCAAGCGTTCTATCCCGGACGGGGTGTTTTCCACCTTCATAAAATCGCCCGGCCCGTGAAAGCAGGCGTCAATGGTCAGTTTCGATATATCCAAGCCCAATGCGATTTTATCCATGTTCCAATCCTTATGATGATGCCTGTTCGGCAAAGATACCGTATTGATTTTGTGCATAGGTAAAGCTGCATCCGCCAATCTCATTCATTGCCTTGGGGCAAGGCTATTTGCAGGCGTGATGCGGCTTGACTGGTACAGCAATCTTGAAGCCATTCTGGCAATACTGCCGCGCTACCGCTTGGCAGATACCTGCCGTCATCGACTGCACGCAGTCAATGCCGTCAGGCATCTCATTCATCTATTGCGCCATATTGGGCGCTTCGGCATAAGCCAGATTCTGCTTTGCCTGATTGTCCAAAGACAGCACGGATGGAGATTGGCCGTAGCCTGCTTGGCCCTTGTCGGAAAGCGGGCTTTCCCTCTCGCTTTGCGGTTCTTTGTAGGGATTGAACGGCAGGCCGTTAATGGCATATTGGCGACACAATTCTTGTGGTACTTCGGTGATTTTGGTTGCTTGGTCAGAATAGCAAGAACAACCACTTTCCCCGCCTTGGATACAGGCGGCGACGCGTTCGAACTGGCGGACTTGGCGCAGATTGTTGTAAAGAGGCTTTGATTCGGGCTTTTCGGCCATAGTCGGTACAAAATCTTCCGGCTTAAGGTTGTTATTCTGCCTGCCGCTGCCTGCGGCATCGGTCAGGCCGTCATCGGGCAGACCTTGCGGCTGCCCGCTTTGCTCCCCGGCTACCGCCTGCGCGGTTTCCGGCTCGCGGTTCACGGCTTTGCTGTAGCTTTGGTACAGGCCGTAGGACTTCCAGCCGACCAAGGCCAAAATGCCGACCAATGCCCAAACGGCCATCGGGATTTTCTTTTTGAACTTTTGATGCTGGCTGGAGGATTTGTAGTATTGGAAGGCGGCCTTAGGCGGTTTCCAGGCGGCGCTCTCCACGCCGCTGACCCCGGCGGGGTTGTCCAAGTTGGTCACACACTTATACCACCAATATTGCTTCATCCCCATCGGCTTGCGTTCCAAGTGGATATGCTTGGAAACGAGATTGCGCAGATACACGTCAATCATGCTGGGGTGCTGGGTCATAAGAATCAGCGTGAAACCGTCATGGCGCAGTTCTTTGAGAGTTTGGATATAGGGCGGCACGGGACGGCCGGCGGCACGGACGGGATAGCAGTAATCGCATTCATCCACAATCAGCACCGAGCCTTGCGGCACGATTTCATTTAGAGGTTTTTCCTGTATCTGCGCTTCAGTCAGCTCGTGGGCTTTGAATTTCTGCACATCAAGGCCATCGATATGACAGAAATACAAAGGACGGTCTACTTCAGTGCCGTCTTCAAGTTTCTGCTTAAACAGACCGTCTTCATTGGTCAGAATCATATTAACCACACGGGAGGTTTTGCCGGTGCCCATATTGCCGGTAATTAAATAAATCATGTTTTCCCCTATTTCGGCAGAATAAAGGTCAGTTTGTTCAAAGTAGTCATGCTGATGCGAAAGGCGAAGGCGCCGAACAGATAGCCCATACCTTGGCCGACACCGCCAATCAACAGCAGATTGACGATATCGGCAGGCATGGAATTGACGGCATCGACTATGTAGTCTTTAAACTTGTCCAATGCGACCATATAACCGGCGTAGGTCACAAAGGCTATACCAGTGGCAATGATGATGCGCAAAACCAGCTGACGCAGCAGAATGGCGAGCAGGGGTATCAATAGGGCGGGCATGATTTAGGCCTTTCGCAAACCGCCGAAGGCAACATAGGCGGACATCAGGATAAAACCGATCAGGATGATGAAACGGACTTTTTCCATCAGAACGCATAAAGGTTCATAACTTACACTGAACTGTTTACCGAATACATGGAAAGTTTTTGGGGCAGGGCAAACGCCGTTGGCGGGTAGGAAGCTATCAGGCTTCCATGTTTCGTGATTGACATGGCGGGGAATTTCTATCTTATCGAATTCATTACCGGTTACATCCCCCATGCCCTGACAAGCCAGAATATCGGGATGTTCTTCGCACAGGTCGAAGGGCGGCGGGGTTTCTGTGCCGGGTTTGTCGCCGCTGCCGGTATTGCCGGCAGGCGAGTTTTTTGGTGCGGGGGCTTCGGGGGAGTTAGGTTTGAGGTCGGGGCGGTTAATGATGGTTTCTTGTACACAGACGCCGTTCGGGCAGTTATAAAATTTCCAGCGTGCCTGTTT
>NZ_JACSGR010000001.1 GCF_016025525.2 Eikenella glucosivorans
AAGCCAGCCAGATGGCTTGGCGGTGGTGCGGGGTGAGTCGGGTATTTTTGTGCATGTTCATGTTTCAGTATTCTCCTGGAAATACTGTAAACAACGCTACTGATTTCTACACCTTCCCTATATTCAGCATGTTCGGCGCATCAATCCATCCAAACATGTCGGATTAGCCGAAACCTTTTCTTTCAGGCGGCCTCCTGCCGCACCAGCCACTTCGGCACCAGCACCGCCGCCAAAGTGGCCGCCACCACCAGCACAATCCCCAGCCACGACAGCGCCGAAATCCGCTCGCCCAAAATCAGCACCGCCAGCAGCGCCCCGAAAATCGGCCCCAACGCCGACAGAATGCCGGAAACGTTTGCCGACACCGTTTTCATCCCGATATTCCACAAATTATAAGCCAGCCAGCTGCAACACACGCCCAGATACAGCAAGCCCAGCGTGCCCTTCCAGTTCCAATCGATGTGCAGGCTTTCCGCAAACACCAGGCTCGCCGGCAAACACAACACCGGCGCCGCCGCCATCGTAATCGACGTGAAGGCCGGCGCACCCACCTTCTTAATCATGTCCTGAGTGGGGCGCAGCACCGCGCAAAACACCGTGTTGCCGGCAAATATCAGCGCACTGCCCCACAGGCCGACCTCCCCGCCTTCGCCGCCGCCCGCAATCAACAGCGCCACCCCGCCGAAAGCCGCCACGCCGCACAGCCACACAAACCAGTGCGCACGATCATAAAAAAAGAAATGGCCGATCAACACCGTTAAAATCGGGCTCAAGCCCAAAATCGTGGTGGCGCTGGCCGCCGACGTGTATTTCACCCCGATAAACTCCAGCATCATCACCACCACATAATTCCAAAACGACATCCACAGCAGCCCGCGCCAATGCCGCGCCTCAATCTGCCGCCAATAACGCAAACAGGGCGGCAGTGCCAGCAGTGCCGCAATCCCCAATCGAAACAGCAACATCAGCGCCGGATCCATCATGGTGAAGGTATATTTGGCCGCAATAAAAGCGCTGCTCCACAACAGCAGCGCAACAATTTGGTACAACACAATTTCTCCCCCGGCGCATCCGGCCGAAAAATTATAATGTAAACAGTTTACTGCGGCCGCAAAGCGCCCGCAAGCGCGGCAAGGGGCTACCTGAAAAACCTCTGCTTAAAAGCAAATAAATCAACTGCAAACTGTCTCTTTATTGCCTATCAAACAAAGGCTACCTGAATTTTTCAGGTAGCCTTTTCAAGCATTCATTCACATTGCCTGCCCGCTTCAGCCGTGCCGCAGCAAAATTTTAGCTTTGCAGAAACGCACTCCGTTCGTTTTAACTTCGTTGAAACTGACGCTTTAGCTCCGCAGAAACTCACTTCGTTCGTTTTAACTCCGTTGAAGCTTACGCTTTCAGGTAGCCTCTTGGCGGTGCGCCAACAATTTGGGCAGCATCACCGAGCCCACCGTGGCCGAAATCACCAGCACCACGCCCAGCAGCGACAACGCCGAAATCCGCTCGCCCAAAATCAGCACCGCCAGCAGCGTGCCGAAAATCGGCTCCGAAGCCGTGAGCATCCCAGAAAAATTGGCCGACACACTGGTCATCCCCTTGTTCCAAAACGTGTACGACAGCCAGCTGCAACACACGCCCAAATACAGCAGCCCCAGCGTGCCCGGCATATTCCAGCCGATGCGCAAGCTGTCGGACAGCAGCAGGCTCACCGGCAAACACAGCAGCGGCGCCACCGCCATTGATGCCGATGTGAACGCCGGCGCGCCGATGGCCGCAATCATCTTCTGTGTCGGGCGCAGCGTGGCGCAAAACACCACCCCGCCGCCCAACACCATCAGGCAGCCCAGCAGGCTGATGTCGCCGCCCTCGCCGCCGCCCGCAATCAAGAGCGCCACGCCCACAAACGCCAGCAGCCCGCACAGCCAGTGATACCAAGCCGCGCGGTCACGGAAAAAGAAGTGGCCGATAAACACCGTGAGCAGCGGCTCCAGCCCCGCAATGGTGGACGTGCTCGCCGCCGAAGTAAACTTCAGCCCCCAAAACTGCAAAGCCAGCACCACCACATAATTCCAAAACGACAGCCACAGCAGCCCCGGCCAATATTGCCGCCCGATACCCCGCCAATGGCGCAGGCAGGCCGGCAGCACCAAAAGCGCCGCAATCCCCAGCCGGAACAGCAGCATCATCAGCGGGTCCATCATCGTATAAGTATATTTGGCCGCAATGAAGGCGCTGCTCCACAGCAGCACCGCAATGATTTGATAAAGCATGATTTCTTCCTCCGCCAGCAAAACACAGGCAGCCAGTTTACTGCGCGCCCGCAAGCCTTTGCAAGCAAGGCAAAAGGCTACCTGAAAACGAACGAAGTGAGTTTCGCTAAAACGATGTCTTGCGTAGCAAGGCTGAGTTTCTGCGGAGCTAAAGCGCAAGCCTCAACGGAGTTAAAACGAGCGAAACGAATTTCCGCCCGCAACGCCAAATATTTCAGGTAGCCTCCAAACCGCGCCAACGCATCCGCCGCGTTTCAGCCGGCCCCATCCAAACGCCGCCGCGCCAGCAGCCTCGGCAGCAACACCGCCGCCGCCGTCGCCCCCACCACCAGCACAATCCCCAGCCACGACAGCGCCGAAATCCGCTCGCCCAAAATCAGCACCGCCAGCAGCGCCCCAAAAATCGGCTCCAGCGCCGACAAAATCCCGGAGACATTCGCCGACACCGTCTTCATCCCCCTGTTCCACAACGCATAAGCCAGCCAGCTGCAACACACTCCCAGATACAGCAGCCCCAGCACCCCCGGCACATTCCACGCCACTTCCGCCCTCCCCACCGACAGCAGGCCCACCGGCAGATACAGCAGCGGCGCCAACACCATCGACAGCGAAGTGAAGGCCGGCGAGCCGATTTCCCCCACCATCCGCTGCATCGGCCGCAGCACCGCACAAAACACCACCCCGCCCGCCAGCACCAGCGCACAGCCCAGCAGGCTGATTTCCCCGCCCTCGCCGCCGCCCGCAATCAAGAGCGCCACCCCGATGAAGGCCAGCAGCCCGCACAGCCAGTGATACCAACGGGCGCGGTCGCGGAAAAAGAAATGGCCGATAAACACCATCAGCAGCGGATCCAGCCCGATGATGGTGGAAGCGCTTGCCGCCGACGTATATTTCAAGCCCCAAAACTGCAAGCTCAGCACCACCACAAAGTTCCAAAACGATAGCCACATCAGCCGCCGCCACTGCCGCCATGCCAAGCCCCGCCCGAAACGCAGCGCCATCGGCAGCACCAACAGCGCCGCAATCAGCAGCCGGCACAGCAGCATCAGCGGCGGCTCCATCATCGTATACACATACTTCGCCGCAATAAACGAGCTGCTCCATAAGAGCAGCGCCATGATTTGGTAGAACACAACTTCCTCTCTATAAGTCACGTTAAACCCATGATATATTTTTTTACAAGCACAGCAAGAGATTATCTGAAAATATTTACTTAATTAGGCTACCTGAAAATACTAACTTATCACTTTAAAATCTGCAAAAAACAGTGCCAGTTTCAGGTAGCCTTTCTTTAATACGTTTTTAAACATATCAGATATTTCTCAAACAATCTTACTCTAGATCCATGTTGCTCATACGTGATACGTTTAATTTACTCTGACAATTTGAACGTAAGTCCCTTAGGCGCTTCATACAACGAAGAGCGTCTAAATTTAAACCTACCTTTTTTAATAATATGATCTTTATATGCTTTTTTTAGATAAGGATTTATCCTTGGATCAAATAAAAGAATATCAAACAACTCTATTGGATTAATATCAAACTTAAAGGTGTCATATTGACATAACTTATCTCTCCCAAAATAGATAAGCCTTATTTCATCCTCATGTTGAAAAGCTTCTCGTTTATATAGAAGTGATTCTGCAATACCACTCCCATCAGTTTTTAACAGATTTATTTCTTTAAGCTTATCTATTAATTCACTTTTCTTGAAATATTTTACCTGTCCAATAAAACCACGGACTTTTGCAAACTCTCCAACTTGTCCATGCAAAGAATTCAATAATTTTCTAGGAGTTGTAGAAACTCTTATACCATCTTTATTTGGGGAGTAAATACGCCACATTGCATCTGACTCTCTAAGCCAAGTCCAACATTGAGCATATACTGAGTTCCTGGCTGCTATACTAGTTTTTTCTCCCGATATAATAAACGTTGAAGATAACAACGCATTTTCAAAAGGATCATCCCATAATTTTGGTTTTAATAAAGTCAATTTGTTAGTATCCAATATTTCTAAAAATCGGTGTATTGGGAAAATTCTATAAATCGGTTTATCTAGCTTTTCTTCATTTATAAATAGAAAATTCTTTTCCATAATCTACCATATTAATCAAACATTATAAAAACAACGTAGTAGCGCCTTTAACCTTTCATCATTGGGAAGCATATCCGCGTCAAGCCGCTCAACGCCCGGCCACAGTCATTTTTTCCAGCAGCAGGGAGCCGACTTTGTGGGCGCTGCGTTTGAGCGCGTCGTTGGCGGCGCCGGCGATGTTGGGCAGCATGTCTTGCAGGCGGCCGGCGATGGTGATTTCCTGCACGGGGTAGGCGATTTCGCCGTTTTCCACCCAAAATCCGGCGGCGCCGCGCGAATAATCGCCGGTAACCGTGTTCACGCCCTGCCCCATCAGCTCGGTCACCAAGAGGCCGCTGCCCATTTCGCGCAGGAGCTCGGCCCGGGTGGCGTGGGTGTGGTTGAGCACCAGGTTGTGCACGCCGCCGGCGTTGGCGGTGGTGTCGAGGCCGAGCTTGCGGGCGCTGTAGCTGCCGAGGAAGTAGCCGCGGATGATGCCGTTTTCAATCACGAAACGCGGCCGGGTGGCCACGCCTTCGGCGTCGAAAGCGGTGCTGGCCAAGGCTTTGGGCAGGTGCGGCTCTTCACGCAGGCTGAGCGTATCGGGCAGGATTCGGCGGCCGATGCTGTCTTGCAGGAAGCTGGTTTGGCGGTAGAGCGCGCTGCCGCTGAGCGCGCCCACCAGATGCCCGATGAGGCTACCTGAAACGGTAGCGTCGAACAGCACGGGGTAGCTGCCGGTGGGCAGGCTTCTGGCGCCGAGGCGTTGCGCGGCGCGGCGGGCGGCGGCTTGGCCGATGTGTTCTGGCGTGTCCAAATCGGCGGGGTCGCGGGCGAGATCGTACCAATAATCGCGCTGCATGCCTTGTTCGCCGCCGGCCACCATGCTGCAGGAGAGGCTGTGGCGCGAGCTTTTTTGATATTGCATGAAGCCGTGGCTGTTGCCGTATACGTATTGATAATGCCCGGTTTGCACGCCGGCGCCTTCGGAATTGCAGATGCGGCTGTCGGCCTGCTGCGCGGCCTCTTCGCTGCGGCGGGCGAGCTCGGCGGCGGCTGCGGTATCGAGCGGCCACTCGTAATAGCTGTGCAAATCGGGAAATTCGGTGGCCATCAGCGCGGCATCGGCCAGGCCGGCGCAATCGTCGGCGGCGGTGTAGCGGGCGATGTCGAGCGCGGCGCGCACGGTGTCGGCAATGGCTTGGGGCGAGAAATCGGCGGTGCTGGCGCGGCCTTTGCGCTGCCCGGCATACACGGTGAGGTCGAGCGATTTGTCTTGCTGGTATTCGATTTGCTCGATTTCCTGCAAACGCACCTGCACCGATTGGCCGATGGATTCGCTCACGTCGGCTTCGGCGGCAGTGGCGCCGCCGGCTTTGGCCAGCGTCAGGGCTTGGGCGCAAACGTCGCGCAGGGTTTGCTCGCTGTGGTTGAACATGATGATGTGCCTGTGTCGATAGGATGGAAAGGCGGTATTGTAACCGAAGCGGCTGCCGATTTTTCAGGTAGCCTTTGGGCTGCCGCCCATGCTTTCGCTATAATGCGCCTGTTTTCCCGTTCACGGCCACCCCCATGTCCATCCCATTCGACCTTGTTTTCTTCGGCGGCACCGGCGACCTCGTGATGCGCAAGCTGCTGCCCGCCCTCTATCAAGCCCACGCCGCCGGCACGCTGCACGCCGAAGGCCGCATCATCGGCCTCGGCCGCCGCGACCTCGGCCGCGGTGGCTACCTGAAAAAAGTGGAAGAATCCGCCCGGCCGCACATCCCCAACCTCGATGCCCGCCAATGGCAAACCTTTTGCCAACGCATCGACTACCTGCCCGTGGATGCCGAAAACGCCGAGCAGTTCCACCGCCTCGCCGCCCTGCTCGGCAGCGCCGCCGGGCAGAAAGGCCGCGCCCTGGTGATCTACCTCTCCACCGCGCCGCACTACTTCATGCCCATCTGCCGCCACCTCGCCGCCGCCGGGCTCAACCGCACCGAAACCCGCATCGTGCTGGAAAAACCGCTCGGCCACGACCTCGCCTCCGCGCAGCACATCAACACCGCCGTGGCCGCCTTCTTCCGCGAAGAGCAGATCTACCGCATCGACCATTATCTGGGCAAAGAGCCCGTGCAAAACCTGCTCGCCCTGCGCTTTGCCAACCGCCTGTTCGAGCCCCTGTGGTGTTCCGCCCAAATCCGCGCCGTGGAAATCACCATTGCCGAAGAGCTCGGCGTGGAAAAACGCGGCGAGTTCTACGACCAAACCGGCGCCCTGCGCGACATGCTGCAAAACCACCTTCTGCAGCTCCTCTGCTTCACCGCCATGGAGCCGCCCCGCTCGCTCGGCGACAGCGACGTGCGCAACGCCAAGCTCGGCGTACTCAACGCCCTCAAGCCCTTCAACGCCTACAGCGTGCGCGCCGACGTGGTGCGCGGCCAATATGCGGCCGGGCAAATCCGCGGCGAACACGTGCGCGCCTACCGCGAAGAAGCCAACGTGTCCCCGCAAAGCCGCACCGAAACCTTCGTCGCCCTGCGCGCCGAAATCGACAACCCCCGCTGGCGCGGCGTGCCGTTTTTACTGCGCACCGGCAAACGCATGGCCGGGCGGCTGGCCGAAATCGTGCTGCACTTCTGGCCCGAAGCCCACCCCCTGTTCGGCTGCGGCGGCTCGCCTAACCGCTTGAGCGTGCGCCTGCAACCGCAGGAATCCGTCAAACTCTTTCTGCAAATGAAAGCCCCCGGCACCAACCTGTGCGTGCACGAGGCCACGCTCGACCTCGACCTGCTCAAAATCTTCCCCGAGCGCCGCGCCGACGCCTACGAACGCCTCCTGCTCGACGCCATCGACGGCAAACTCGCCCTCTTCATGCGCAGCGACGAGCTCGAAGCCGCCTGGCGCTGGCTGCAGCCCGTGCTCGACGACTGGGATGCGCGCCAACCCGAGCCGCTGCCCTACGCCGCCGGCAGCCACGGCCCCGATGCCGCCATCGACATGGCTGCCGCCTGCGGCGTGGATTGGCGCAACCGCTAAGCCCAATCAGGCTACCTGAAGAAACAATCTACTGAATATTCAGCTATAATCCTGCCACCCGATTACCCAAACCAAGGAGCTTCACCATGAATAACCTCGACGAACGTTACCGCGCCCCGCAAAGCGAAAACACCGGCTCGCGCAGCCAAGGCACGCCCGAATTGTGGAACCCGAATGCGGCAGCCTGCTGGTCGCTACTGTTTTCGCCCGTGTTCGGCGCGGCGCTGCATATGCTCAACGCCCGCGCCATGGGCGACCAGGAGTTGGAAAAGCTGAACAAAGTTTTCATGTGGGGCATGGTGGCCGTTATCCTGTTGTCCGTGCCGATTGCTCTGATTTTCAATCTGAACACCAATTTTGTCGGTCTCGCCCTGCTGGGTGCGTGGTATGGCGGCGTGGGCCGCAAACAGGTGGCGTTGGTGAAGGACGAACTCGGCAACGACTATCCGCGCAAGCCTTGGGGCAAAGCCATCGGCTTGGGTTGTGTCGGCATTCTGGCGCTGCTGGCTTACGGCGCAGGGATGGGCATATTGCTTTACGCCTTGGGCCTGTACACACCCATTCCGGAATAAGCCGATTATATTTTTCAGGTAGCCTCTCAATGCAACGGAAGGCTACCTGAAAACTTGTTCCCCCGTTTCCTTTCCCCATTCAAGGCTACCTGAAAAATATGACCAGCCCCCTTCTCACTTGGCACACCTTCCCCACCCCGGCCGGGCAGGCCGCCGCGCTGGCGCAGGCCGTGGCCGGCTGCCTGCGGCAATGTTTGCGCTCGCAGGGCCGTGCCGTGCTGGCCGTATCCGGCGGGCGCTCGCCGGTGGCGTTTTTCGAGACGCTGGCGCGGCAGGAATTGGATTGGTCGAACGTTACCGTAACGCTGGTGGACGAGCGCCTGGTGCCGCCCGACCACGCCGACAGCAATGCCGCGCTGGTGCACCGACACCTGCTGCAGCAAGCCGCCGCCGAAGCCCGCTTCCTGCCCCTGGTGGATGAGCAAAGCAACGTGAACTGCCCCGCCGCCGCACTGGCTGCCGCCGAAAAACGCTTTCCCGCGCCGGATATCGCCGTACTCGGCATGGGCGCCGACGGACACACCGCTTCGCTGTTTCCGCAAGCGCCGCAGCTGGCCGAGGCCGTGTCGCCCGAATGCCGCGCCAAGCTGGTGCACACCAGCCCCATTACCGCCGCGCACGAGCGCATCGGCATGAGCCTGAACGCGCTTGCCGCCGTGCCGCACCTGTTCGTATCCATTCAAGGGGCGGAGAAACGCGCCGTGCTGGAGCAGGCCGCGGCCAACCCGCTATCTTTCCCGATCGGCCTGCTGCTGCAACGCCTGCAAGACACATCCCACCCAGAGAAATGCCATGCCTACTACGCAGACTAACCCAAACTGGCCGCGCCTGGTGGCCGACATCGGCGGCACCAACGCCCGCTTCGCGCTGGAAACCGCGCCGCTGCAAATCGAAGAAGTGCGCATCCTGCCCTGCAACGACTACCACACGCTGGCCGACGCTGTGCGCGCCTATCTGGCGCAGGTGGGGCTACCTGAAATCCGCCACTGCGCCATCGCCATTGCCAACCCGGTGGTGGGCGACTGGGTGCAAATGACCAACCACCACTGGGCGTTTTCCATCGAAACCACCCGTCAGGCGCTGCGTTTCGACACGCTCCTGGTGCTCAACGACTTCACCGCGCAGGCGCTGGCGCTGCCGCATCTGGCCGCAAGCGAGCTGGTGCAGGTGGGCGGCGGCGCGGCGCTGCCGGATATGCCGGTGGCGGTGCTCGGCCCAGGCACGGGTTTGGGCGTGTCCGGCCTGATTCCGCATGCGGCGGGGCGTTTTGCCGCGCTGGCGGGCGAAGGCGGGCACGTGAGCTTTTCGCCGTTTGACGACACCGAAGTGTTTTTGTGGCAATACGCCAAACGCAAATTCGGCCATGTGTCGGCCGAACGCTTTTTGTGCGGCGCGGGCTTAAGCCTGATTCACGAAGGGCTGGCGGCACGCGAGCAAATCAGCCGCCCCAAGCTCTCCGCCGCCGACATCACCGAGCGCGCCCTCAGCGGCCATTCCCCGCTGTGCCGGCTGGCGCTGGATATTTTCTGCGCCATGCTCGGCACGGTGGCATCCAACCTGGCGCTCACGCTGGGCGCGCGTGGCGGGGTGTACCTGTGCGGCGGCATCGTGCCGCGCTTCATCGACTATTTCCACTCCTCGCCCTTCCGCAGCCGCTTTGAAAACAAAGGCCGTTTCGATGCCTATCTGGCGGCGATCCCGGTGTTCGTGGTGCTCAATAAATACCCCGGCCTGCCCGGCGCGGCGGTGGCGCTGGCCGAGCATTTGCAGGCAAAGCCCTAACTCAGCCGCCACGAACAAAAGGCTACCTGAAAATGCAGCACAACAGGGGGTTCAACCTTGTTGAAGCTGCGTTTTCAGGTAGCCTTTTGCTGCTTTTTTATCCCGCCCCTGATTGTAAAAAGCCGCCAAATATGCTTTGACAATTTTTAACTGCTATCCTAATATCCGCCTGAGGCCTGTTGAAACGACCAGCAGGCCTGTATTAATTGTTAAATTATTTCAACGAGGTAAACAGCTATGGCAATCGAAGTAAACAGCTACTATACCTTGATCGCGGCAACCCTGGTGCTGCTGCTGGGCAAGGTGATGGTGCGCAAAATCAAATTTTTGCAGGATTTCAATATTCCCGAGCCGGTAGCAGGCGGCCTGGTGGCGGCGGCGGCTCTGCTCGCCCTATATGCCGTCCAAGGCATCAGCTTCGCTTTCCAAAAACCGCTGCAAGACACCTTCATGTTGATTTTCTTCACCTCGGTCGGCCTGACCGCGGATTTCTCGCGCCTGAAAGCGGGTGGCGTGCCTTTGGTTATCTTTACCGTGGTGGTGGGTGCCTTTATCTTTATTCAGAACGCTATCGGCGTGGGCTTGGCCAGCGCGTTCGGCCTGCACCCGATGACCGGCCTGATTACCGGCTCCATCACCCTCACCGGCGGCCACGGCACCGCAGCCGGCTGGGCGCCCGACCTGATCAAATACGGCGTACCTGCCGCTGCCGAGCTGGGCATGGCTTCCGCCACCTTCGGCCTGGTGGCCGGCGGCCTGATTGGCGGCCCGGTGGCTCGCCGCTTAATCAACAAAATGGGGCGCAAGCCTTTGTCTGAAGAAGAAACCGGCGCGCTCGACCGCCAATGCGCTTCCGATGATTCCAACAAGCATACCGACGACGTGTTCGAACACGCCGAGCAAACCCGCCTGATCACCGCCACCTCGGCCATCGAAACGTTGGCGATGTTCGCCGCCTGCCTGTCTTTCGCCGAAATCATGGACGGCATCGACAAGCAATACCTGCTCGACCTGCCCAAATTCGTGTGGGCACTGTTTGGCGGCGTGGTGCTGCGCAATGTATTGGTAATGGGCTTTAAATTCAATATGTTCGACCGTGCTATCGACGTGTTCGGCAATGCTTCGCTCTCGCTCTTCCTGGCCATGGCGCTGCTGAACCTGAAACTGTGGGAGCTCACCGGCCTGGCCGGCCCGGTTACCATCATCCTGCTGATTCAAACCGTGGTGATGATTCTGTATGCCACTTATGCCACTTATGTGTTTATGGGCCGCGACTACGACGCTTCCGTGCTGGCCGCCGGCCACTGCGGCTTCGGCCTGGGCGCCACCCCGACTGCGGTAGCTAATATGCAGGCCATCACCGAGCGCTTCGGCCCCTCGCATAAGGCCTTCCTGATTGTGCCGCTGGTGGGCGCGTTTTTCGTGGACATCATCAACGCGCTGATTTTGGCCGGCTTTGTGAATTTCCTGAACTAGGCTCCTAGGCTCCGGCTTAAGAAAACGGCATCCCATTGCGGGATGCCGTTTTGGTTTGTTTGCCGGTTTGAAAGGTTACCTGAATTGTTAGCTTCGCAGAAACTTCGCTGCGCTGCGTTTTCAGGTAGCCTTTAATCCGGTTTTAACTTCGTTGAAGCTTGCGCTTTCAGGTAGCCTGATTAGGCTTCACCCTCTTCTTCCATGCCCACAATCGCCAAGTTGTCGATGCCGGATGTTTGCCCACCACGGTCGCGTTTGCTGTTGAGCTGGATGTTGAGGCGCAGGTCGTTTACGGAGTCGGCGTTTTTCAGCGCGTCTTCGTAGGCGATGTGCCCGGCTTCATAAAGGTCGAACAGGGATTGGTCGAAGGTTTGCATGCCGAGGTCGCGGGAACGGGCCATGATTTCTTTCACGCCGTGGATGTCGCCGTTGAGAATCAGCTCGGCAATCAGCGGGGAGTTGAGCAGCACTTCCACGGCGGCCACGCGGCCTTTGCCGTCGGGCTTGGGCACGAGGCGCTGGGAGATGAAGCCTTTGAGGTTGAGCGAGAGGTCGTTCAAAAGCTGGGTGCGGCGCTCTTCTGGGAAGAAGTTGATGATGCGGTCGAGCGCCTGGTTGGCGTTGTTGGCGTGCAGGGTGGCCATGCAGAGGTGGCCGGTTTCGGCGAAGGCTAGGGCGTAGTCCATGGTTTCGCGGTCGCGGATTTCGCCGATGAGGATCACGTCGGGGGCTTGGCGCAGGGTGTTTTTGAGGGCGGCAAACCAGTTTTCGGTGTCCACGCCCACTTCGCGCTGGGTGATGATGCAGTTTTTGTGCGGGTGGACGAATTCGATCGGGTCTTCGATGGTGATGATGTGGCCGTGGCTGTTTTCGTTGCGGTAGTCGATCATGGCGGCCAGGGAGGTGGATTTGCCGGAGCCGGTGCCGCCCACGAAGATGACGAGGCCGCGTTTTTCCATCACCACTTGTTTCAAAATCGGCGGCAGGTTCATGTTGTCGAACTTGGGGATGTCGCTGGTGATCACGCGGCACACGAGGGCGGCGGCGCCGCGCTGCACCATGGCGTTGATGCGGAAGCGGGATACGCCGGCCAGGCTGATGGCGAAGTTGCTTTCTTTGGTGTTGTCGAACTCTTCGGCCTGTTTGTCGTCCATCAGGGCGCGGGCGATGAGCGCGGTGTGGTCGGCGGTGAGGGGTTTGTCGGTAATCGGCGTGAGCTTGCCGTCGAGCTTCATGGCCGGGGGGAAGCCGGCAGTGATGAAAAGGTCGGAGCCTTTGCTCTGCACCAAGTGGTGAAGCAGGCCGTGGATGAATTTTTTCATCTCTTCGTTGTATGCGGGGATTGCCATAGAGCGTTTTCCATTTTAGTTGCAAATCAATCAAATATATTTTCAGGTAGCCTCATACTCCGGCAGAGGCTACCTGAAAAACCGGCGGCTTATTCTTCGTCTTCCATGCGGCGGAACAGCAACACGGGCACGTTCGCCTGCCGCAGCACGCCTTCGGCCACGGAGCCCATCAAGAGGTGCAAAAGGCCGCTGAATCCGTGGGTGCCCATCGCGATTAAGTCGCACTGCTGGCGCGCTGCTTCCTTAATCAGCACGTCGGCCACGCGCATGCCGTCGTTTTCCAGCGTTTCGATTTCATAAGGCACGCCGGCCTGCTTCATGATTTCCTCGGCATGGTCGGCCACCTGCGCCTCCAGCGCATACAGCTCTTCGGAACGCGGCAGCATCGTGGCCTCGCGCTTCAAATCGCTGAGGTCCACCACATGCACCGCCACTAAGGTTGCGCCCACCGCCTTGGCCAGCCGGCAGGCTTCCTGCAGGGCGTAAACGGAAGTTTTGCTGTCGTCTATCGGAACCAAAATTCGCTGATACATTTTCACACTCCTTTTGTTTGTAGGCGCCCGGGCTGAGAAGATTGCCCCGCCCAAGCCGCCCATCCGTTGCAGTCCGAACCACTTTACCTGTAACGGGATTGTAAAGCAAATCGCCGTTGTTCACAGAAAAAACCGGTTCTGCCCTCAAGCACGTTGCACAGATGTCAGCTTGCGTTTGCCCCGTATCCGATTTAACCAGCCAACGCTAATCGACCGAATTACTACCAATGACTGAGTGAACCGGCAAGTTCGTTCCGCTAGACTGCGCCTTTTCAATTTTTGACAATTATTAAAACCCATATAAAACAGGAACCAATATGACCAAACATTTATTCTGCACCACCATCATCGCTCTCGGCTTGGCCGCCTGCGGCAGCAGCGGCGGCGGTTCTCCCTCCGTGCAAAACAACAATACCCCAACGCCTGCCGCCCAAACCACCTCGCCGGATGCCGAATCATCTGCCGTCAAAAACGCCGGCACCAGCCTCGACTACCGCCGTAACTACGCCGCCATCATTGGCAGCAAGAGCGTGATTGCCGCCCAAACCCTGATGGGGCCGCAGGCCGGCAACAATACGCGTGGCGAGAAAAACCTCACCCTCACCCTCAACGGCCGCAGCTACGGCCTGACCGACCGCATCAACATCGCCGCCCTGCCCGACGGCCTGCTCGAGCTGCCCTATAAAGCCGAGTGGACCTCGCTGAAAGTTGCTTATCCCAGCCCGAATCGTGATGTGAACGTGGAAGAACAGGGCAAAATGTATATCTACCAGCGCCCCTATTCCATGGTATTGGCTACCCGGCCCGACACCTACCGCTACGACGGTGCCAACGATCCAAACAACCGCCTGAACCGCCAAGACACCATGAAAGTACAGCTGGTGAGCGGCCTGCCGGTGAGCGACGCCACTATTAACCGCCTCAGCGGCAACACCTTCAACTATAAAGGCGAGTCTTTTGCCAACTTCGGTTCCGGCTTGGAGAAAGGCGTGTTTGACTACAACATCAACTTCACCGACAAAACCGGCAGCGGCCGCATCACGGGCATGGCTTCCACCGGCGACATCGAACTGCGCCAAGGCCGCATCGGCAGCGCCCAACCGTTCAATCCGATGCTGAACAGTGCCGAACGCACCAAAGGCATCAACGGCACGGCCTCTTCCGAGCGCATGGACGCTTCTTGGTATTACCTCTCCATCTTCGGGCCAAACGCCGAAGAAGTGGCCGGCTTCGTAGAAGGCAGCCGCCGCGGGTCCAGCGGCCAGTGGAATATCGGCGTTAGCGGAACCAAGCAACCTTAAACCTGCCCTGGATACGCCTCTTCTTTTAAAAACAGCATCTCAATAAAACAGTATCCAGTCGTCACAGCTGCAGGCTACCTGAAAACAGACCATACGGTTTTCAGGTAGCCTGCAGCCATCATTTAATCCATCCGATTTTAAAAGCCATGACGCCTCCTTCACACCGACCGGCCTTCCTATGGCCGCTCCTGTTCTGCATCCCGCTCTGGGCAGCCGCCGCCCCGCCCGATGCCGTGCCGCACGATGACAATCCGCCGTGGCCGCAGCCGCCGCAGCCCATCCGGTCGGCCGACACAGCCGCCCCCAAAGCGCCCCAAACCGAGGCACCGCCGTCCAAGCACCTGACTGAAGCCGACTTGCGCGCCAACCCCGACCTGACCGAACAGCTCATCAACCAGGCCATCCTCCACCGCCAGTGGGATTTGTTGGCCGACCTGCTGGCCGTGTATCAGACCATGCCGAACCACGACGGCGTGCTATACGACTACGGCAGCGGCGCACTGCTGCGTGGTCAAGGGCGGCTCGAACAAGCCGTGGCGCGCTATGCCGCCATCCTGCGGCAACGGCCGGAATTGTCCTACGTTCGTTTCGACTACATGGCGATGCTGTTCGAAAACCACCAATACCGCCAAGCCGAGCATCAGGCAGCACAGTTGGAACAATCCAACCTGCTGCCCGAAGCCAAACAACTGGTTGCACAATATCGGCAGTCCATGCGGCAGCGCCAAGCCTGGCAGGCCGACGCCTCCCTGCAATACGAACAAAACGACAACGTCAACAACGCCTCCTCCGCCCGAGAACTGCGCCTCGGCTCCCGCGTGTGGCTGCGCGACGAAGCTTCACTGCCACAGAAAGCCACCGGCCTACGCTACAATGTCACGTTCGACCGCGCCGTCAACATCGGCGGCAACCACTTCTTCACCGCCGGCGCCGGCTTCGACGGCGTGTTTTACTGGGATCGGCGCGAATACAACGAAGAAACCCTGCGCTGGCAGCCCGGCTACCGCTTCCGCAACATCCGCAGCAGCTGGCAGCTGCAACCCTATGTGGAATACGGCTGGTTTTCAGGTAGCCCCTACAGCCGCCAATACGGCATACAGGGGCAATACAGCCGCCAGCTCGGCTCCCGATGGCAGCTCAACCTGTCTGCCGCCCACAGCCGGCGGCACTATCGCGATCCGCAAATCGCGCAGCGATACGACGGCCCGCAAACCCAGCTGGCTGCCACCGCCGCCTGGATGCCCGCAGCCAACAGCCTGTTCTATGGCGGTCTCGATTGGTGGCAGCAGCAAACCCAAGACGAATCCGAAGCCTCCATCCGGCGCGGCATTCGCTTCGGTCTGGTGAAAGAATGGCCGAAGCTCGGCCTGCGCGCCGATCTCCGCCTGGGCCGGCGGCAGTTCCGCCAAACCCATTTCTTCTTCCCCGTGGTACGTGCCGACCGAGAAACCCAGTTCAACCTGTCGCTGTGGCACCCCAAACTGCAATGGCACGGCCTGATGCCGCGCCTGAGCTACCGCTACCTGAACATCAACAGCAACATCCCCGAGCTCTACCAACGACGCAGCCGCCAATGGTTTGTCGAAGTGGAGCGGCGGTTCTGAGCCTCCGTGCCTCCTGCAGTCGGCCGGAGCCCTGGCGAAACGTACCCGATTCCCGCCCAACCCCTCTAAACCCGAGACAGGATCCATCCATAACAAAGGCTACCTGAAAACCAAATTTCAGGTAGCCTTAATCTTTAATCTGGCCGCCAGCGTTCAAGCGCGCGGTTTATCCAGCCCGTACACCTGCACCAGCGCCTCGGTGAGATGCGCCGTTTGCCCGTCCACTTTCGAAAGCGCGCGGGTGGGCGCGTGCAACAGCTTATTGGTGAGCTGCACGGAAAGCCTGGCCAGCGCCTCTTCCGGCGGCACGCCCTTGGCCAGCAGCTTCAGCGTGTTGTCCAACACCTGCTGCCGCGCCCGCTCGCCCTCGTCGCGCAGCGAACGGATCAGCGGCACGCTCTGGCGGCGGCGCTGCCAATCCATAAACTCCTCCACCTTGCTCGCCACCATCTGCTCGGCTTCCGCCGCCGCCTGCTGTCGCGCCGCCAGGCCGCTGTTCACCACCTGCATCATGTCGTCCACGGTGTAGAGGTAGGCATCGCCCAGCTCGGCCACTTCCGCCTCAATGTCGCGCGGCACGGCCAAATCCAGCAGGAACACCGGCTGGCGGCGGCGTTCGCGCAGCGCCCGCTCCACCATGCCCTTGCCGATAATCGGCAGCTGGCTGGCGGTGGACGACACGATCACGTCGAACTCGTGCAGCCGCTGCGGCAAATCGCTCAACAGGCAGGGCGCGGCCGGCACGGCCAGCTTGGTGCACAACTCCTGTGCGCGCGGCAGCGTGCGGTTTGCCACCGTGATGCCGCGCGGCGACTTGGCGGCAAAATGCGTGGCCACCAATTCAATCATCTCGCCCGCGCCCACAAACAGGATGTTCAATTCGCCGATGTCGGGGAAAATCTGGCCGGCCATCTTCACGCTGGCCGCCGCCATGCTCACCGAATTAGCGCCCACCGCCGTGCTGGTGCGCACTTCCTTGGCGATGGCGAAGGTTTTCTGAAACAACGCGTGCAGGTTGGAAGAAACGGTTTGCTGCTCCTGCGCCACCCGCACCGCATTTTTGATTTGGCCGAGAATCTGCGGCTCGCCCAGCACCATGCTGTCGAGCCCGCAAGACACGCGGAAGGCGTGGCGCACCGCTTCAGCGGTTTGATAGCGGTAGAGGTAGGGCTCCAGCGCGCTGCCGGGAATCTTGCGGTAGTCGGCCAGCCAGCGCACAATACCGTCCGGCTCGCCCACGCAGTATAATTCGGTGCGGTTGCAGGTGGACAATATCACAGCTTCTTCGGCCGTGCGGCTGCCCACCAGCGCGCGCAAGGCGTCCGGCAACATGGCGGCGGCAAAAGCCAAACGCTCGCGTATGCTCAATGGAGCGGTTTGGTGGTTTAAGCCGATGGCGGTGAGCTGCATGGCGGAAGTTCCCGAAAAATTTCCAAAACCGAAAGCGCGCATTATAGACAATCCGCGCCGGAAAAGAAATATTATTGAACAACTTCAAGATGATAAAACCTATCAATTAAACCGTCCGAGAGAAAGGAGAAACCCCCGAATGGATCTGCACGACATCCGCGAAGACTACAGCAAGCAGGAATTATCCGAAGCCGAATGCGCCGCCGCACCGCTGCCGCAATTTGAAAAATGGCTCGGCGAAGCCATGCGCTCCGCCGCCAAAGAGCCCACCGCCATGAGCGTGGCCACCGTGGGCGAAGACGGCCGGCCAAGCAGCCGCATCCTGCTTTTGAAAGAAGTGAACGAACAGGGTTTCGTGTTTTTTTCCAACTACAAAAGCCGTAAAGGCCGCGCCCTGACCGCCCACCCCTTTGCCGCGCTTACCTTCTTCTGGCCGGAACTGGAGCGGCAGGTGCGCGCCGAAGGGCGGGTGGAAAAGCTGGACGGAAAGGCTTCCGACGAATACTTTGCCAGCCGCCCCTACACCAGCCGCCTGGGCGCGTGGGCGAGCGAGCAGAGCAGCGTGATTGCCGGCAAAAGCATCATCGTGGCGCGCGCGGCGGCCGAAGCCATCAAACACCCGCTGCATGTGCCGCGCCCGCCGCATTGGGGCGGCTTCCTGCTGATTCCCGACCGCGTGGAATTCTGGCAGGGCCGCCCCAGCCGCCTGCACGACCGTATCCAATACCGTTTGGAAAACGGCGAGTGGATTAAGGAGCGGCTGGCACCGTAGGTTTGGTTGTTAAACAACAAAAGGCTACCTGAAAACAAACAGACATTTTTCAGGTAGCCTTTTTATTGCCGGCAAACTTCGCTAATCGATGAACTGGCGCAGCATGCTGGTGGCCAAGTGGCTGAATTGGCGGTATTTGTCGGTTTTTTCGATTTTTTCTTTATCGAGCCCGATCTCGATGATGACGCCGGCTTTGTTGCCGTAGAGCACGGTGTTTTCGATTTTGTAGGCGCTGTGGGTTTTGCCGGCGCTCTCTTCGGTGGGCACAATGAAGGCTTGCAGCATTTCGCCGCTGGCCAGATTTTGCAGGATCAGGCTTTTTTTCACGTTTTCCGCCAAATCGCCGCTCACGTATTGGAAGGGGTTGGTGGCCACGTCGGTTACGCCGCAATAGCTGTAGATATAGACTTTGTGTTCGATTTTGGGGTTGTTGAGCAGATAGAGTTTGAGCAGGAGCTGGCGCAGGTCGGTCATGATGTTTCCCTTGGGTTTCCCGCTATTGGCTGCGGTTGGCGCCATTATAGCCAATCTGCCGGATAAGCTCTATGCAGGGAGGAAGGCTACCTGAAAAACGAAAACCTTTGCCACTGCGGAACGGGCAAAGGTTTTTAACTTGGCGGAAATTTTTCAGGTAGCCATCAATCAGGCTTGGCGGATGGGGATGACTTTGGGGCTTTGGCTGCGGCGTTTTTTGCCGCCTTCGCCGTAGTTTTCCACAACATAGTTCTCCACAATCTGCAAAAACTCGGCCGCCATGTTGTCGCCCTTGAGCGTGACCTTGCGCTCGCCGTCCACATACACGGGTGCAATCGGCGTTTCGCCGGTGCCAGGCAGGCTGATGCCGATGTCGGCCAGCTTGCTCTCGCCAGGGCCGTTTACCACGCAGCCCATCACGGCCACGTTCAGGCTTTCCACGCCGGGGTATCGGTCTTTCCACACAGGCATCTGGCGGCGCAGGTGTTGTTGGATGTCGCGCGCCAGCTCTTGGAAAACGGTGCTGGTGGTGCGGCCGCAGCCGGGGCAGGCGGTAACCATCGGGGTGAAGGAGCGCAAGCCCATGGTTTGCAAAATTTCTTGTGCCACAATCACTTCCTGCGTGCGTGAGCTGCCCGGCTCGGGGGTGAGCGAGATGCGGATGGTGTCGCCGATGCCTTCTTGCAAGAGCACGGCCAGCGCGGCGGTGGAAGCCACAATGCCTTTGCTGCCCATGCCAGCCTCGGTGAGCCCGAGGTGCAGCGGATAGGCGCAGCGGCTGCCCAAATCACGATACACCTGAATCAAATCCTGCACGGCGCTCACTTTGCAGGAAAGGATGATTTGGTTTTCAGGTAGCCCCAATTCCACGGCTTTTTGCGCGGATTCGAGCGCGGAGAGCACCAGCGCTTCCTTCATCACGGCTTCGGGCGGCAGCGGCTCGGAGCGGCTGCGGTTGGCGTCCATCAGGCGTTTGGCCAGGCTTTGGTCGAGGCTGCCCCAGTTCACGCCGATGCGCACGGCTTTGCCGTTTTCGGCGGCGGTGCGGATTAAAAAGGCGAATTTCTCGTCACCCTTGGCACCCTTGCCCACGTTGCCGGGGTTGATGCGGTATTTGGCCAAGGCTTTGCCGCATTCTGGAAACTCAGCCAGCAGGCGCTCACCGTTGAAGTGGAAATCGCCAATTAAGGGCGTGGCGCAGCCCATGTCGTCGAGCCGGCTGCGGATTTCGGCCACTTTGGCGGCGGCCTGCGGGTTGTTCACGGTAATCCGCACCATTTCCGAGCCAGCTTCGCTCAGCTCTTTCACCTGCAGGGCGGTGGCTTCGGCATCGGCGGTGTCGGTATTGGTCATCGACTGCACCACCACCGGCGAATCGGAACCGACGGCGATGTGGCCGATTTTCACCTGGTGTGTGCGCCGCCGGGGAGGAAGGGTTGTGTTCATAAACAGGCTGTTGTTATTGTGCGGCATCGTCCTGACCGCCGGCGGTGAAGGCGGCGGTTTTGCGGTCAACCATGTGGTCGGCCACGTTGATGTCGCGGCCGCTGTAGCTGGCCAGGCTGTTTTTAGCAAAGCCGATGCGCACGCGGTAGGGGCCGTTGCCGGAGAATCGGTGCTCACTGCCGGCCGGCACGATTTTGCTCACCAGCATCTGGCCGTCTTTATCGGTAACGGTGAGGAAGGAGCGGAAGCGCAGTTTGAGCACCAGCTCGCCGGCCGCCGATTGGATGCCGGCTTCGGCCGGTGCGGCAGCCGAAGCAGCGCCTTCCGCCGGCAAGGGCTGGCTACCTGAAATTTCAGGCGCGGAAGCCGCCGGGGCGGAAGCGTCCTGCAAAGGCAATACTTGTACGCTGCTGCCGTTTAAATTGGGCGGCAGCACTTGGTTTTCCGGAATACTGGTTTGCGCGTTTTGGCGTTCGTGTTCGGTTTTGGATTTGCCCTGCCACAAATACACGGCGCCCACAATCGCCACGGCGGCGGCCACGCCGAAAATCCAGCGCGGGAAGGGCTTGCGCAACGGCGTGTTGTGATAGGTCATTTTTGTTTCGCCGCCATCGGCTTTGGCTGAGCCGGCGCGCAAGGCGGGATCGGCGGTAACAAGCTGCTCCAGATAGTTGTTCAGCACCTCTTCGTCTAAATTCAGGTAGCGTCCGTAGCTGCGCAGGAAACCACGCACGAACACCGGCTCGGGCAGTTTGTCGAAATCGGCGTTTTCCAGCGCTTCCACCTGGCGGGCAGGCAGCTTCAGATGCTCGGATACATCGCCGATGGAAAGCTGCTGCTGCTCGCGGTTGTGGCGCAGCAGTCTGCCCAGTTCTTCGGCGGCGGCCAGTTGCGGGTTGGAGATTTCGGTCATTTGGGTCTTCCTGTGGTGATTTCTTCAAGTTCGGGCGAATACGGATAGTTGGTGCGCAGTTGCGCTTCGTATTCGTAGGCGGCTTGGGTTTGGCCGCGGGCGCGGGCGATTTTCCAGCCCAGCAGCAAATCGTCGGCACTGAGCCTGTCCACCTTGCTCTGATATTGGCGGAACTGACGGTCGGCCTCGCCCAAGTTGCCTTCCATCATGCGCACGCGCGCCATCTCTTTCTGCGAAGGGGCGAAGCTCGGATCGGCGGCCAGCGAGCGCTCCAGGTAAGAGGTGGCCAAATTGTATTGGCCGAGGCGGGCGCTGCAAATGCCTTTGTTCATATAGGCCACCTGCGGGCTGGGATAGGTGGGGTCGGCCAGGGCGCGGTCGAAATAGGTGAGCGATTCGTTCAGGCGGCCGCCGGCGTTGCACAGAAACCAACCGTAGTTGTTGTTGATTTCGGCGCTGTTGGGCTGAATGGCCAAGGCGCGCTGGAAGCTTTCCTGCGCTTTTTCCGGCACTTTCAGATACTGATAGATCTCGGCGCGCACCAGCCAGGCGTTGGCATTGCGCGGCTGCAGGCGCAGGGCTTCTTCAATCGCATCCACGGCGGCACGGTAATCGCGCGCGTTCATGTATTCAATGCCGAGCTGGATTTTGATGGCGGCGATTTCTTCCGGCCGGTTACGCACTTCTTTGCTGCCGGTGTGGATGGTGATGCCGCCGCAGCCGGCAAGCAGGGTGAGCGCTGTCAGGGAGGCAATTAAACTTTTTTTCATAATCATCAACCTTTCACAACTTGTAATTGCAGCCATTTCTGCTGGCGGCGGGTTTTGTCTTGCACCTGTCCGGCCAGCTGGCCGCAGGCGGCGTCGATGTCGTCGCCGCGCGTTTTGCGCACGGTGACCACCAGCCCGGCTTGGTAGAGGATGTCGCGGAACACGCGGATACTCTCGTTGCCGGAGCGGCGGTAGCCGGAGTGGGGGAAGGGGTTAAACGGGATCAGATTGAATTTGCAAGGCACATCCTTCACCAGCTCCACCAATTGGCGGGCGTGCTCGGGCTTATCGTTCACGCCGTCGAGCATCACGTATTCGAAGGTAACGAAATCGCGCGGCGCCTTGGCCAAGTAGCGCTGGCAAGCGGCCATCAGCTCTTTGAGCGGGTATTTTTTGTTGAGCGGCACGATTTCGTTGCGGATAGTATCGTTCGGCGCGTGCAGCGACACGGCCAACGCCACCGGCATGTCTTCCTTAAGCCGGTCCATCTGCGGCACCATGCCGGAGGTGGACACGGTAACGCGGCGGCGGCTCAAGGCATAGCCGTGGTCGTCCAGCATGATAGAGAGCGCGGTAACCACGTTGTCGTAGTTGGCCAGCGGCTCGCCCATGCCCATCATCACCACGTTGGAAATCACGCGTTCGTTTTTCGGGGTGGCACCCAATGCTTTGTTGGCCCACCATAACTGGCCGATGATTTCGGCGGTGCTGAGGTTCCGGTTGAAGCCTTGGCGGCCGGTGGAGCAGAAGGTGCACTCCAGCGCGCAGCCCACCTGTGAGGAGATGCACAGCGTGCCGCGCTCGGTTTCGGGGATAAACACGGTTTCCACACCGTTGCCGGTGCCCACGTCGAGCAGCCATTTGCGCGTGCCGTCGCGGCTTTCCTGCGCCGCCATCAGTGCGGGCACGCCCACTTCGGCGTGTTTGTTCAGCTTGGCGCGCAGGGATTTGGCCAGATCGGTCATTTCATCGAAATCGCCAGCGGCGCCCATGTGCATCCAGCGCATCACTTGGCGGGCGCGGAAGGGCTTTTCGCCCATTTGGGCGAAGTGGGCGGTGAGGCCGGCGAGGTCGTAGTTGAGGAGGTTGGTTTTCATACGGGGTGCGGCGGGCGGATGTTCCGTGGTCGTTTGTTTTTATGATTAGGGAAAGGCGCAAAGGCTACCTGAAAACCGAGTTTCAAAACATTTGAAACTTTCAGGTAGCCTGCAGCCCTGTCCGGCTTAACGCGGGCAGATTTCCTGTTCGTTAAAGAAATAGGCCACTTCGATGGCGGCGTTGGCCAGGCTGTCGGAGCCGTGCACGGCATTGGCGTCGATAGAGGAGGCGAAATCGGCACGGATGGTGCCGGGGGCGGCTTCTTTCGGATTGGTGGCGCCCATCAGCTCGCGGTTTTTGGCCACGGCGTTTTCGCCTTCCAACACTTGGATCATCACCGGCCCGCTGGTCATAAACTGCACCAGGTCGGCAAAAAACGGGCGCTCTTTATGCACGGCGTAGAAGCCTTCCGCCTCGGTGCGGGTGAGGTGCTTCATTTTGGCGGCGATGATTTTCAGGCCGTTGTTTTCAAAACGGCTGTAGATTTGGCCGATCACGTTTTTGGCAACGGCATCGGGTTTGATGATGGATAGGGTGCGTTCGACGGCCATCGGGTTCTCCAAAGTTCAAGGGCAGGTTGCGCAATCATTCATTTTTGAACCGGCAGCGCCCTGCAAGAAGCGGCGCGCCGGCCCAAGGGCTGCGGCTAGCGGGCGTCATTCTAGCAAGTTTTCAGCGGGATTGCTTGTTCGGATACGGATTTTTGCATTTGCCGCCCACATTTCCGGCTTTGCTGAAGCCGATGCTTCAGCTTCGCAGAAACTCGGCCTCGGCTATGCCAAGATATCGTTTTCAGCCAGTTTTTTCAGGTAGCCTAAACCCCATACAGCAGCTTCCACAGCATCTGGCTGCCGATGGCCACCATCAACAGCCCGAACGCCCGCCTCAGCCACGGCGGCGGCAGGCGGTGCGCCGCCTTCACCCCCAAAGGCGCGAACAGCACCGTGCACACCCCCAGCGCCGCCACGCACGGCAGATACCAAAAGCCCAGCGAGCCCGCCGGTAAGCCCGGCACGCTCCAGCCCGACACCAAATAGCCCGCCGCCCCCGCCGCCGCAATCGGCCAGGCCAGCACACTCGACGTGGCCACCGCCTGATGCACCGGCACGCGGCAATACATCATAAACGGCACGGAAAGCGAGCCGCCGCCGATGCCCACCCAGCTCGAAAGCAGCCCGAACAGCCCGCCCGCCCCCACCTGCACACGCGCATCCGGCAGCCTCGCCGCCGGCTGCGGATTGAGCTGGAACAGGTTTTTCGCCGCCACCAGATAGCAAAACACAACAAACAACACCTGCAAGCCGAAAGTGGGAATCCGGTTCGACACCAGCGAGCCCAGCAGGCTGCCCGCCACCAGCCCCGGCGCCATCCGCCGCACAAACTCCCAGCGCACCGCCCCCTTTTTCTGCTGCGCCAGCGCGCTGGAAAAGGTGGTGAACACCATCACCGCCATCGACGTGCCCACCGCCAGATGCTGGCTGTGCGCCCCGCCGATACCCTGCTTGCCCAGAAACCACAGCACAATCGGCACCGTTACCGCCCCGCCGCCGATGCCCAGCAGCCCCGCCAGAAAGCCCGCCGCCGCGCCCACCGCCAACAGCGGCAGCAGCACATCCATGCTCCACATTTCCATCTTCTCCATCTAAGCAAAAACCGCCGCCGGAAAGCAAATCGGCAGCGGCGCATTCATATTCAGATTTTCAGGCAGCCTCTCAGCCGCCCAAAGTTTTCAGGTAGCCTTCGACAAGCGCAACCCCTTACTTAGCTTCGCAGAAACTCACTTCGCTCGTTTTAGCTGCGCTGAAGCTGACGCTTTCAGGTAGCCTCTTGCCCGTCTTCCGGCTTCGCTTGCTGCTTCTGTTTGCAGCCGCGTTGCCAAAACCACAGCACATAGCCCGACAGGCTGTAGGTCAGAAACAGCAGGAACAGCACCAGCGACGGCTCCCACGTGATCACCAAAAAGCCGAGCACCGCCAAAATCAGCCCGAAAAACGGCACCTTGCGCCGCACATTGATTTCCTTGAAGCTCCAAAAACGGATCTGCACCACCATCGACAAGCCCGCAAACAGCGTGATGATCAAACACCACCAGCGCGCCAGCGGCAGGCCGCCCAAATTGTGATCCATCCACACCAGGCCGATCACCAGCGCCGCCGCCGTCGGGCTCGGGATGCCGATAAACCAACGCTTATCCACCTTGCCGATCAGCGTGTTGAACAAGGCCAGGCGCAAAGCCGCGCAGGCGCAGTAAATAAAGGCCACCGAATAGCCGATGCGCCCGAAATCGTTGAGCTGCCACTGATAGGCAATCAGCGCCGGCGCCACGCCGAAGCTCACCATATCGGCCAAGCTGTCGAGCTGCTCGCCAAACGCGCTCTGGCTGTTGGTCCAACGCGCCACGCGGCCGTCCATGCCGTCGAGCAGCATCGACACAAACACCGCCACCGCCGCTGCCTCATAGCGGCCGTGCATGGCTTGGGTGATGGCGAAAAAGGCGCAAAACAAGGCCGCCAGCGTGAAAGAATTGGGCAGCAGGTAAATGCTGTTTTGACGGAAGGCCTCGCGGCGGCTGGCAGGCTGTCCGGGGGTATCGAACGGGTTCATGGCAATCTCGCAAACTACGGTTTGAGCGGGCATTATATACCGCAACCGCCCGAGCACCGCAATCCGCCGCGCCATCCGCGCCAAACCGGGCCGGCCTTCATGCCGAAAACAAAGCCGCAGGCAAAGCGGCGAAGTGCGCTATAATCCGCCCTTGAGCAAACCATCGGGCTGGCCGGAAGCGGTTTCAGTTTTGGCTTTACAGAAACTCACTTCGGTCGTTTGAGCTGTGCTGAAGCTGACGCTTTCAGGTAGCCTTTTTCAGGTAGCCCTCCCCTAATACAACCCACGGGTTGCAGCGATTGATATGGCGCACACAACCCAACACTCAAGAAAGGCAAAAATAATGAGCTTGATCGAGCTGAAAGTACCCGACATCGGCGGCCACGAAAATGTGGACATCATCGCCGTGGAAATCAAAGCGGGCGACACCATCGCCGTGGAAGACACGCTGATTACGCTGGAAACCGACAAAGCCACCATGGACGTGCCGGCCGAAGCCGCAGGCGTGGTGAAGGAAGTGCGCGTGAAAGTGGGCGACAAAATCTCCGAAGGCGGCGTGATTGCCGTGATTGAAGCCGCCGGCGCGGCTGCCGCGGCCGAAGCGCCCAAAGCCGCTGCAGCCCCCGCGCAGGAAGCCCCGAAAGCCGCCGCGCCCGCCCCGCAGGCCGCCTCTTTCGGCGGAACGGCCGATGCCGAATACGACGTGGTCGTGCTGGGCGGCGGCCCGGGCGGATATTCCGCCGCCTTCGCTGCAGCCGACGAAGGCCTGAAAACCGCCATCATCGAGCAATACAAAACCTTGGGCGGCGTGTGCCTGAACGTGGGCTGCATCCCGTCCAAAGCCCTGCTGCACAACGCGGCGGTGATCGACGAAGTGAAACACCTGGCCGCCAACGGCATTAAATTTGCCGCGCCGGAAATCAATATCGACGAACTGCGCGCCTATAAGGAAAAAGTGGTCGGCCGCCTCACCGGCGGATTGTCCGGCATGGCCAAAGGCCGCAAAGTGGACGTGATTCAAGGCTACGGCAAATTCGTCGGCGCCAACCACATTGAAGTGGCGCTCACCGAATCGCCCCAATACGAGCAGGCCAGCGAAACCGGCGAGAAAAAAACCATCGCCTTCAAAAACTGCATCATCGCCGTGGGCAGCCGCGTTGTGAAACTGCCCTTCATCCCTGAAGACCCGCGCATTGTGGACAGCACCGGCGCGCTGGAACTGCGCCAAAACGGCGGCAGGCTACCTGAAAAAATGCTGGTGATCGGCGGCGGCATCATCGGTTTGGAAATGGGCACCGTGTACAGCACGCTGGGCGCGCGCCTGGACGTGGTGGAAATGATGGACGGCCTGATGCAGGGCGCCGACCGCGATTTGGTGAAAGTATGGCAGAAGATGAACGAACACCGCTTCGACAACATCATGACCAACACCAAAACCGTGGCCGTGGAAGCCAAACCGGACGGCATTTATGTGACCTTTGAAGGCGAAAAAGCGCCGAAAGAGCCGCAACGCTATGATTTGGTGCTGGTGGCCGCCGGCCGTGCGCCGAACGGCAAACTGTGCGACGCCGAGAAAGCCGGCGTGGCTGTAACCGAGCGCGGCTTCATCGAAGTCGATAAGCAAATGCGCACCAACGTGCCGCACATCTATGCCATCGGCGACGTGGTCGGCCAGCCCATGCTGGCGCACAAAGCCGTGCACGAAGGCCATGTGGCTGCCGAGAACTGCGCAGGGCACAAAGCCTACTTCGACGCGCGCGTGATCCCCGGCGTGGCCTACACCGACCCCGAAGTGGCTTGGGTGGGCGTGACCGAAGAAATCGCCAAGCGCGACGGCATCAAAATCACCAAAGCCGTATTCCCGTGGGCCGCATCAGGCCGCGCCATCGCCAACGGCCGCGACGAAGGCTTCACCAAGCTGATTTTCGATGCGGATAGCGGCCTGATTATCGGCGGCGCCATCGTCGGCACGCACGCGGGCGACATGATCGGCGAAATCTGCCTGGCCATCGAAATGGGCTGCGATGCCACCGACATCGGCAAAACCATCCACCCGCACCCAACCTTGGGCGAGAGCATCGGCATGGCGGCCGAAGTGGCCACGGGCACTTGCACCGACCTGCCGCCGCAGCGCAAGAAAAAATAATCATCTGATTGCTTAAGCCAAACAGGCTACCTGAAAAACCGTTCTGCATTTTTCAGGTAGCCTGTTTTTCTGTATCCTCATCCCGCCAACAACCCATCCAACCAATATGCCGCACACCGCCCCACTCCCGCCCCAACGCCATCCGGCCGCCGCCGGCCTGCGCTGGCTGAAACAAGCCTGCCGGCTGATGTGCCAGCGCCGGCTCGTGCCCTACCTCTTCGGCCTCACCCTGCTCCAAATCATCGGCACAGGTATCTACTGGACTGTCATAGAACACACCCCTTGGCAGGCATGGGGCCAGCAACACTGGTGGGCTTGGCGCACGCTGCACGACTTGGCCGATTCGCAAATTGGGCTGCTGCTGTCCTCCTTCGGCCTGTTTGCCGTGCACCAACAACAAACCGTCGGCCAAACCGATTGGCGCGCCATCCTGCCGCTGCTGTGCCGCCGCCTTCCCTCCTTGGCGGGCGTTTGGCTGCTGCTCTTCCTGCTTTTCTACATGGCCCTGCCAAACGGCTTATTCGCCTTCCTGAGCGAAATACGCAGCCTTTCCCCCTCCGGCCAGTTCACTGCCTATCTGCTCATCATGAACCTGTTGATGCCGTTGTGGTCGGCGGCCTTTTTCTTGGTGTCGCCGCTGATGCTTGCCGCCGTGCCGGCCAAACCGGCCATCCGCGCCAGCCTGCGTGCCGCCCGCGCAAACTGGCGGCCGATACTGATTGCCTTATCCCCATTCTGGTTGATCTCCATCTTCATGTGGTGGGCAGGCAGCGGGCTGTTTGCGTTCGACCCGGATTGGTATTTCCAGCTCGACTACATCCTGCTGCCCCTGCTCTTCGGCCCGCTCGATCCGGCGCTGTGCTACCTGATCTGCCGCGACATTTACCCCTCGCACACCGCAAACCAAGCAAACGGCTAATCCGGCAGGCCTTGAGTATTTTCAGGTAGCCTGCCGCAACCGCATACAGAAAGGCTACCTGAAAACCTATCGATTATTTTTCAGGTAGCCTTTATCTATCCATCACGCACTAATCTTTAGCTTCCCCGCCCAGCGCATACCAATCAATCTCCCGCGTGTAATACATCACCGCAAACAGCGTGGCAAACAGCAGGCAGGAGCCCACCAGCAGGTTGTATTGCTGCATTCTCACCAGCACGAACATTGCGCCGTAGGCCGCCGTGAGCAGCGCGGTCATCATATACACCCCGCGCGTGGTGGCCAGCACGAAATGCAGATACCAGCACAGCAGGCTGATACAGGCAAACGCGCCGATGCAATAAGCGGCGGTAAAGCCGATGTGTTCCGCCAGCGAAAGCAGCAGCAGGTAGAAAATCGACAAGGCCGCGCCCACCAGCAGATACTGCACCGGGTGGATGCGCCATTCCTGCAACACCTCGCTCAAAAAGAACGAGGCAAACACCAGCACCACCAGCACCATGCCGTATTTCACGCTGCGGATAATCATGCGGTAGCCTTCCGCGTCCAACAGCGCGCTCGATCGGTAATACCCCCGCTGCTCCGCCAGGCCGTAAATCGCAAACAGCACCACGGCAAACACAAGGCACAGCCCCAGCACGCTCCATAGTTTTTTCGACATTTTTCTGCTCCTTCAAAGAATCAAACACGGCAGGGCACACGCCTGCCCACCGCGCACAGTATGCCTGGGCCGCGTCAATTTCCCGTGGAGCAAAAATGAAGATTTTATGAAGAAGGCAGCCTGAAAGCGTGTGCCGCCCGCCGCCCTTGCGTACAATACCGCCAAAATTATGCCGTGTGATGAAGAAACCATGATTCCGGCCATACACGCATCGGGCGCAAAGGCTACCTGAAAAAGGCAGCCTGAAAACCGACCGCCCCAAACGCCCATCCGCCATTTGGCAGACAACCCCGCCCCCGCCATGAACCCGCATATCCTCATCATCGAAGACGAACGCGAAATCGCCGAACTGGTCGAGCTCTCCCTCGCCCGCGCCCGCTTCACCGCCCGCATCGCCCCCACCGCAGGGCAGGCGCGGCAACTGCTCGCGCGCGAACATTTCGACTTGCTCCTGCTCGACGTCGGCCTGCCCGACACCGACGGCTTCGAGTTCCTCAAAACCCTGCGCCCGCAGTATGCCCAGCCCGTCATCATGCTCACCGCGCAGGACGAAGAAACCGACCGCATCCTCGGGCTTGAACTCGGCGCCGACGACTACATCGGCAAACCCTTCAGCCCGCGCGAACTCGCCGCCCGCGTCAAAGCCGTGCTGCGGCGCACGCAAACCCCGCCCGCCGAACCCGCCCCGGCCCCCGTGTGGCACGACGACGCGCCCGCCTGCTGCATCCGCCACCGTGGGCGCGAACTGCCGCTCACCCAAGGCGAATACCGCCTGCTGCGTACCCTGCTGCACCGCCCCGGCCGCGTGTTCGGCCGCGAAGAACTGCTCGCCGCCATGTTCGGCGGCAACCGCCCCTCCGACCCGCACACCGTCAACACCCACATCCGCGCCCTGCGCCACAAACTGCGCGAAGCGGGCGTGGACGGCGAGCCCATCCGCACCCATCACGGGTTGGGATATAGCTTTAACGGGGAATGATATGGCGTTTTCAGGCTGCCGGATTTTTCAGGTAGCCTGAAATACAAAAGGCTGCCTGAAAGCATCAGCATCAGCATCAGCGCAGCCCGGCTTGGCCGCAGGCATAACCCGCCCCCCGCAAATCCTGAAGCCGTATATGGAAACAAGCCCAATGAAAATCACCCCCGAAAACGGCAGCATTACCCTGCCGGACGGCCGCATCATCACCGCACACACCTCCCCGGACGACTGGATTGCCCTGTTTCCCCAATCCCGCCCGCATCATCCGCAGGCCGGGGCAGTTTCTTTCGGCGTGTCGTTTGCCGGGCAGGCGGAACGATATGCCGTTACCGCTTGGTTTGAGCAGCAGCGGCTGGCCAGGCTGTCCCTGTTTTTCTGCCCGACAGGCGAAGACACGGGCTGGGAAGCGTGGTCGGAAGCGCGTGAATTGCAGCGCAGAAAACAGTTTGACCGGTGGCTAGACCGGCAATTGGGCGACACCCCGTGCACCATCCACACATCGGCGGCGGGCCGGTGCCGCCGGTTTGCATGGGGCGAAGCGGGGGCGTATTACCACAAACAAGACGGCGGCACGGCGATTGTTGTCCGTTATCGCCGATAAGCTTTTTCAAGCGGCATCGGCTGCGGAAGGCTGCTGTTTACCCGACCGGCCGCGTATCAATCCAGCTTCACGCTTTCCCCGTCTGCGGGAATCCGCACGCGGCTTTCAATGCCCTGCCCGCGCACGAATTTGTGCATATCGGCGCGGCTGACGGCGGTGTGGTTCACGGTGTCCATGTGCACGGTGATGATTTTGGCTTGCGGCATGACCTGGCTGGCTTTCAATACGTCTGCCGTGCCCATGATGATGCTGTCGGGAATGCCTTGAATCAGCGCGTAGCCGGTATTCATGATGAGGTAGTCGGGCTTGTGGGTATTGAGGGCTTTGTTCACGTCCGCCGTCCACACGGTGTCGCCCATGATGTAGGCGGTTTTGTGGCCGGGCTTGTGCAGTACCACGCCCATGGCGTCGCCCAGCAATGCGGCAAGCTGCGGGTCGGCATACATGGCTTCCGTGCCGTGCGCGCCGCCGGTTTTGCTGAGGGAAATGCCGTTGAAATCCGCCGTGCCGTTCAGCACGCGCACGTCGGCAAAGCCCTGGCTGCGGATTTTCGCCGCGTCGGCTTCGTGCTGCACATACACGGGCAGGGTTTTGGGGATGGCGCGGGCGGCGGCTTCGTCCCAGTGGTCTTCGTGGGTGTGGGTAACAATCACCGCGTCCACGCCGTCCAGAATCTTGTTCACGTCCATCGGCAGCCCGACCAGAGGGATTTTGGCCTGGCTGTTGAATGTGCCGGCAAAGCCGTTCATGGCGTGTTTGGGTGCGAAAAACGGGTCAATCAGAAAGGTCTGCCCGGCGTATTCCACTTTGGCGGTGGCGTTGCGGATGTGCTGGTAGTGGTCGCCCGCTTGTGCGGAAAGCGCGGCAGCGGCCAAAACGGCGGCGAAAATAAAGCGTTTGAATTTCATGATGTTGCTCCTTGAAAAATGATGGGGCGCATATGGATCTGTTTACACCCAACATTGCGGCGGTTTTTTGGCCAAATTCCGGCGGCTGCTGCGTTAAAAATGCTCGCAAGGTGTCCAACCTTGCTGCGCTTTTTGCCTTGCATCTGCCGTTTTTGCCGCAAAAACCCGCTACGCAAGTTGAATGTAAACAGATCCTACGCGGCGGGCAAAGCGGCTAAAATCGGCCATATTGCCAATCTCCGCAAGGATGGTGCCAATATGCAGCCTACACACCGCCGCGCCCCGAAAACCGCGCTGTACGCCCAATCGGGCATGAACGATTTCGTCTTCAACATTCCTTTTTCCGTGTTTCAGGTAGCCCATCAGGGCAAGCCGCTGTTTGATTTGCAAATCTGCGCCGACGACGGGCAAAACGTTGCCACGGCATTGGGGGCAAACATTCCCGTGCATGGCGGACTGGATTTGATGGATAAAGCCGACATCATCGTCATCGCCGGCTGGCGCGACATCGCCGCAGCCCCGTCTGCCGCCCTGACCGCACATCTGCACAAGGCGGCGGCACGCGGCGCGCAAATCACCGCCCTGTGCTACGGCACTTACGCGCTGGCCTACGCGGGGCTGCTGGACGGCAAAACCGCCGCCACGCACTGGCTGGCCGAAAGCGATTTTGTCCGCCGCTTTCCCCGCGTTTCCCTCGATACCAACCGCCTGTATGTGGAAGACGGCGGCTTTTTGACTTCGGCGGGCGCGGCAGGCGGGCTGGACTGCTGCCTCTACCTCATCCGCAAAATCCACGGCGCGACCGCCGCCAACGACATCGCCCGCACCCTTGTCGCCGCGCCCCACAGGGAAGGCGGGCAGGCGCAATTTACCCGCCGCCCCGCCGAACGCCGCACCAGCGACGACAAAATCAACCGCCTGCTGGACGAGCTGCGGCAGAACCTTGCCGCCCCGCACCGCCTGGACGATTTGGCAGCCAGGCTGGCCGTATCCCGCCGCACCTTCATCCGCCATTTCTCCCGTGCCACCGGCATGAATTTCGGCGAATGGCTCACAGCGGAACGCCTGTGGCAGGTGCAGGACTGGCTGGAAAACACCGATTGGCCGGTTGAGCGCATCGCCGAGCAGAGCGGCTTCGGCAGCGCGGCGAATCTGCGCGCGCAGTTCAAAGCCAAGTTTCAGACCAGCCCGAACGCGTGGCGGAAAGTGTTCGGGAAGTGAGGAAGACAGCCGAAAAGGCAGCCTGAAAAGGCAGCCTGAAAACCCGACACCGCTTATCCCAAAAACCGTTCCCTGTTTTTCAGGTAGCCTTTATGCTCAAATACTTCACCCACCTCAGCCTGCGCCTGTTCTTCGTCCTGCTCGGCATCCTTATCCTGCTCACCGTGTGGGCATTGGCGCACGGCAGCCCGTATGTTCCCCACCTGCTCGCCGCCAACCTGCTCGTGCTCGGCACGCTCGCCTGGTGGCTCGCCCGCAGCATCAGCCGCATCCGCCGTTATGCCGAAGCCATGGCCGCCAACCGTCCCGCCCCGCAGCCGCGTTTCGGCGACAGCTACCTCTACCGCCTTGTGAACGCCGTCGCCCGCCTGCGCGATGAGCTCGACCACCGCCAGCACATCGAAAACTATGTATTGGGCCTCACCCACGAGCTCAAAACCCCGCTCACCGCCCAGCAGGCCGCGCTCGAACTGCTGCAAGACAGCCCGCTCAGCCCCGACCAGCGGCAACTGCTCGACCGCATCCGCCGCAACACCGAAAACCAAAAGCAGCTCATCGCCCGCCTGCTCGAACTCGCCCGCCTGGAAAACCGCGACAGCCTGCCAAGCACGCAAACCGTCGATTTGGCGCAGCTTGCCGCCCAAGCCGCACAAGACAGCCGCGCCGCCCTGCATGGCAAACGACTGAATCTCGCCCTAGACTGCCCGCCCCGCACCGTGCAGGGCGACCCGCTGCTGCTGCGCCAAGCCCTCGACAACCTGCTCTACAACGCCATCGATTTTGCCGACGCAGGCAGCGAAATCCGCATCCGCCTTACCTGCGGACACGGCAAAACCACGCTCGCCGTCCGCAACCAAGGCACGCCGGTTCCCGACTACGCGCTGGCCAAAATCCCCCAGCGTTTCTATTCCCTGCCCCGCGCCAACGGCAAGCGCAGCAGCGGCTTGGGCTTGAGCTTCGCCGCCGAAATCATGCGCCTGCACCAAGGCCGCCTGGTGCTGGCCAATTGCGAAGGCGGGGTGGAGGCAGGGTTGGTGTTTTTTGATACCGGCGGCAAATAGCAGCCAGACAAAGGCTACCTGAAAATTCGCTTCGTTCGTTTTAACCGGTTGAAGCTGACGCTTTCAGGTAGCCGCCCGCCGTTCTTTCGGTTTGCCGCGCCCGCTGTTACAATCGCAGCTGCCTCCAAACAAGCGGCAAACCGCCCCGCGCGGGTTGGTTCCGACACGGTTAAAGGCTACCTGAAACAGCGCGGCGGCATGTGCACGCGAACCGAAAGGAAACATCATGGGTATTTCAAGCGGCCTGCATTGGCTGGTCATCCTTCTTGTGGTGGTGCTGGTATTCGGCACCAAAAAACTGCGTAACGTGGGCAAAGACCTCGGCGGCGCGATTCACGATTTCAAAAAAGGCCTGAACGAAGGCAGCGAAGGCGGAACCGAGGCGGAAACCGCCGCGCCCAAGCAGATTGCCGAGCATAAAGAAGAGAAACCGGGCGAATAAGCCATGTTCGACTTCGCGTTCAGCGAAATGCTGCTGGCCGCCGTGGTGGCGCTGGTGGTGCTCGGGCCGGAGCGGCTGCCGCAGGCGGCGCGCGCGCTGGGTCGGATGCTGGGCAAAATCCAGCGCCTGGCCGGCAGCCTGAGGGCCGAGCTGGCGCAACACGCGGATATGGCCGATCTGCGCCGCATGCAGGAAACGCTGGCCAGCACCGCCAATGAGCTCAAGCAGGAAATGCAGCAGCTGCGCGCCGGTGCTTCGCCCAACCTGCCGGCCTGGGAGCGCCTGCCGCCGCAGCGCACGCCCGCCGATTTCGGCATGGATGCCGATTTCGAACCTGCCCCCCGCCCGGTGCAGCCGGGTTTCCACACGCCCTCGCTCCAGCAGCGCGCCCGCGCCGGGCGGCGCAAACTGCAGCCGCGCGCGCGCATCCGGCCGCGCCTGCGGGTGCGCAAACAGGCGGGAGGCCGCCGATGAACGCCCAGCCTTTGGTGGAGCATTTGAAGGAGCTGCGCCGCCGCCTGATTTGGGTGGTGGCGGTGCTGCTGCTGTGCCTGTTTGCGGCGGTGCCCTTTGCCAACACGCTCTATTCGCTGGTGGCCAAGCCTCTGATGGAAAGCCTGCCGCCGGGCGCACACATGCAGGCTATCGATGTGATCGCGCCGATTTTCGTGCCGCTGAAGGTGGCGCTGATGGCGGCGTTTCTGGTGTCGCTGCCGCACACGCTGTACCAACTGTGGGCTTTTGTGGCGCCGGCGCTCTACCGGCACGAGAAGCGGCTGATTGCGCCGTTGCTGCTTTCCAGCGTGGGGCTGTTTTTTGCTGGGATGGCGTTTTGCTATTTCCTGGTGTTCCCTTTGGTGTTTAAGGTGTTTGCCTCGGCCACGCCGGAAGGGGTGAGCATGATGACGGACATCGACCGCTATCTTTCCTTCGTGCTGGGGATGTTTGTGGCCTTCGGCGCGGCGTTTGAGCTGCCAGTGTTGGTGGTGCTGCTCTACCGCATGGGCGTGGTGCCGCTCCCGGCGCTGAAAACGGCGCGGCCTTATGTGGTGGTGGCGGCTTTTGTGGTGGCGGGCATCATCACGCCGCCGGATGTGATTTCGCAGTTTCTGCTGGCGGTGCCGCTGATTGCGCTGTATGAGGCGGGGCTGCTGATGTGCCGTTTGACCAAGCCGAATGCGGAAGCGGCCGAATTGCCGGCAACGACGGATGCGGATGAGCCAGGTTAAATCGATTGGCATATTTTCAGGTAGCCTCTAACCCTGTTCGGGCTACCTGAAAATATGGCTACAACACAGTGAAACCGAGTACTCAAATTTTGGCGAAACCAAAATAGACAGTATTTGGGTTCAAACCATTTGGGATTTTCAGGCAGCCTCTTTATCGATAATCTTTCGGGCGCTTGAGGCTACCTGAAAGCGTCTGCTTCAACGCAGCTAAAACTTGATTTACTTTTTCAGGTAGCCTTTGCTACTTCATCCAACCTTTTCTTTTATTTGAACAACCGATGCCGATTGCCCAATCTTCCGCCTACCGCATGGCCGTGTGCAGCCTGCTCGCGCTGATTTTCCTGTCTTTGGCTTGGGAACTGTGGCTGGCGCCGCTGCGCCCGGGCGGCTCGTGGCTGGCGCTCAAGGCGCTGCCGCTCTGCCTGCTGCTGCCGGGCGTGTTGCGGCGGCGGCGGCAAAGCTTCCTGTTCTCGGGAATGCTGGTGCTGTTTTATGCGGCGGAGGCGGTGGTGCGGCTGTTTGACGCGGCGCCGGCAAGCCGGGCTTGCGCGGCGGCGGCTCTGGCTGCGGGCGGGGTGTTTTTTGTGTCGTGCCTGATGTTTGTGCGCTCAGGCAGGAAGGAGCGGGCATGATGTGGCAGCGGCTGAAGGAAAGCTGGGTGGTGTGGCTGGGCATGGCGCTGATGGCGGTGGTGCCGTTTTTGTCGTCGTGGCGCACGGGGCCGCAGGGTGGCTGGTTTATCGAGAGCGGCTCGTTGATGTTTGCGGCGCTGTTTGCGCTGCTCACGCTGTGGCTCAATCCGGTGCGCGCGCGGCTGCCCGCGGCAATGGTGTATTTCGTGCTGCTGGCGGGCTTTTGGGTGGTGCAGGCGCGGATTTTGCGGCTGCCCTATCCGCAGATGTCGGATTTGACGGCGGCGGTGTTTTGCGTGATGGCGCTTTTGGCTTGGGCCTGCCGGCTCCAGGTAGCCCGGCTGGGGCAAGATAGGGTGGTGGAAATCTTCGCCTGGGCGCTGCTGGCGGGGGCGCTGTTGCAGGGCTTGGTATGCGTGTTTCAGTTTGTGGGGCACACGAGCTGGCTGCCGGGACTGATGCGCTCGCCGCATAAGTATTTCGTGTTCGGCCAGGTGGGGCAGCGCAACCACCTGGGGCACTATATGATGTGGGGCGTGCTTTCGCTGGGCTATCTGTGGAGCCGGCGGCGACTGCCGGGGCTGCTGGCCTTGGTGCTGGCGGTGTTCCTGTTGCAGGTGGTGGGGGTGATTACGTCGCGCACGATTATCCTGTATGTGGGCGCGCTGCTGCTGCTGCTGCCGTTTTTGTATGTGCTGGGCGGGCGGCCGCTGCGCCGCTGGTGCGCGCTGACTTGGCTGCTGGTGTTCGGCGTGCTGGCGGCGCAGCTGCTGACGCCTTGGCTGATCAACAATTTCCTGCCGAGCGATGTGGAAGCTTCCGGCGTGGGGCGTTTGGTGTCGGGCGATGCGGCCAGCCCGGGGCGTGCTTCGGAGTGGGCGAAGGCGTGGACGGTGTTTACCGAAAACCCGTGGCTGGGCGTGGGCTGGCAGGGCTATGCGCACGAAAGTTTCGCGCTGGCGGGGCGCGGCGCAGGCTTCCGAAATTATGACGTGGGCGTGCTCTTCACCCACAGCCACAACAGCATGTTGGAAATCCTAGCCGAAATGGGCATGATTGGCGCAATCTTAGTGTTCGGCGGCTGGCTGCTGGTGGCCAAAGGCTACCTGAAACGGGGGCTGGGCGCGTCTTCGGCGCTGATGCTGGCTTTGATGACCGTATCGCTGTGCCACAGCCTGCTGGAGTATCCCTTGTGGTATGTGTATTTCCTCACACCCTTCGCGGTGATGATGAGCCTCACGCCGGCCAAAACGCCGGGCTGGTTTGTGCGCCCGCAGCCGGGCATGTGGACCAAACGCCTTGGCGCCGCGATGGCCGCGCTCGCCATCGCCATCACCCTGCAATACGGCTTCGCCTACCACCGCCTCATCTACGCCTACGCCAATCCCACCGAAAACTACCCGCAATACAAGCAAGTCGACACCCTGCGCGAACTGGAAGAACAACACTACTTCCTCAAGTATTACGCCCAGATGGGCCTCATCCGCAAAATCGACTGGCTACGTCCGCTGCCCGAATGGGGGCGTGACGCCGCCCTGCGCGCCAGCCTGTTCCGCCCCTACGCCAACACCGCCGTACGCGCCTTCTATCTGGAGCAAGACGGCCGCGAGCGCGAAGCCGCCGACTGGCTCTTAAACATGGGCCGCTACTACCCCAAACAGCAGCCCCACCTCTTAAGCACCGCCGCCGCCTTCCGCGCCCCGCCCGCCATCGTGCAGCCCCTGCGCGAACAATGTCAGCGCTATGTGCAAACCATGCCCGAAGCCGCCGGCCAGCTCACCTGCGGCACCCAGCCCGCCGGCGACGCCAGCCCAGCTGCTGGCAGCACCAGCCAAGGCAGCAGCCGCTGAAGGCTACCTGAAAAACAATGCCCAAACGAAACCAAGGCCGATTGTCCGCAAAGCCTAAGCACCGGCCCCAATGCGGTTAAACATTTTCAGGTAGCCTACAATCCGCCACAGGCCACCTGAAAACCCGGCCGCAGACACAAGCAAAACTTCACACCCGTAATCCCAGCCCCGGCTTACGCAAAGATACGCAAAAGAATTTGGCTTGTGCGCCGCTATCAGGCAAAGTGTTAAGACACTTGAAATTAAACGGCTATACACAGATTAAATTAACCACACAGCCAACCGCATCATCCGATTCAATCCCTGTAAAAGTTTGCGCCGCCGCGCGCGGCATCCCAAATTAAGGAGTAATCATGAACCGAGTTTTATTGGTAGACGACGACGCCCTGCTCACCGAACTCTTAACCGAATACCTGAGCGCCGAAGGCCTGGAAGTCAGCAGCGTGCCCGACGGCGAAGCCGGCGTGAATGAAATCCTCAACGGCAACTACAACGTGGTGGTGCTGGATTCCATGATGCCCAAGCTCAGCGGGCTCGACGTGCTCAAAACCGTGCGCCAGCAAAGCAAAATCCCCATCATCATGCTCACCGCCAAAGGCGACGACATCGACCGCATCATCGGTCTCGAAATGGGCGCCGACGACTACGTGCCCAAGCCCTGCCAGCCGCGCGAGCTTCTGGCGCGCATCAACGCCATCCTGCGCCGCACCCGCCAGGCCGAGCCCGACAACAGCACGCCCAACGTGATTTCCGTGAGCGGCGTCACCCTTTATCCGGCCAAACGCCAAGCCACCATCGGCGAAGCCCCGCTCGAGCTCACCAGCACCGAATTCAACCTTTTGGAAGTGCTGATGCGCCACGCCGGCCAGGTGGTGAACAAAGAAACCCTGTCGCTGGAAGCCCTCGACCGCAAGCTGGCCAAGTTCGACCGCAGCATCGACGTGCACATCTCCAGCATCCGCCACAAGCTGGGCGACGCATCGCTGATTCAAACCGTGCGCGGCCTGGGCTATCTGTTTGTGAAAAACTGACGCACGATTTTCAGGTAGCCCCTATCCGCCCGGAGGCTACCTGAAAGCGTTAGCTTCAGCGAAGCTAAATCGTTCGCTTCAGCACAACTAAAACATAGAGGCTACCTGAAACCGTTTAGCCGCCGCCAAGCCCGCCCCGACTGACGGCGGCTTCGTTTTTCGGTTTGTCCGCCCGTTCCCCCTCCCGCCAAAGCAAATCCATGAAACTGTTCCAGCGGATCTTCCTCACCTTCTTCTTCGTTATCATCGCCGCCATTTTCGTGGCCAGCTTCTCCTTTTGGCTGGTGCAGGACAAAGTGGCCGAAACCCGCTTCAAGCAGCAGCGCGCCTTCGAAACCGGCCTGCTCAACAGCACGGTAACCGTGTTTCAAACCCGCGGCCTCTCCGGCGTGCGCGAAACCCTGCAAGACTGGAACAACACCCCCACATTCGACAACATCCTCGTGATTTCCGGCGACAGCAAAGCCGATATTTTCCAGCGTCAGGTTGATCCCTCGCGCATCCTTGCCGCGCGCAAATTCGCCGCCGAATTCCCCAACACCCGCGTGGTGCGCGTGGCCTACGACCCGCTGGGTGAAGAATACATCTTCATGCTCGCCGACTGGGACAAACAACAGCCCGCCCGCCTGCCCTCGCCGCTGATGATTCCCGGCGTGGAAATGGCGCCGGTGTGGCACGAACTCATCATCCTCAGCTTCATCATCATCGTCGGCCTCTTATTGGCCTACATCCTCGCCAACAATATCTCCCAGCCCATCAGCACGCTGGAGCGCGGCATGAGCCGCCTGGCCGAAGGCGATCTCGAAACCCGCATTTCCCACCAGCTCATCGGCCGGCGCGACGAGCTGGCCAAGCTTGCCGTACAGTTCGACCGCATGGCCGGCCAGCTGCAAAAACTGGTGGAACGCGAACGCCACCTGCTGCACCACGTCTCCCACGAAATGCGCTCGCCGCTGGCGCGCATGCAGGCCCTGCTGGCGCTGCTGCAAGTGCAGCCGCACAAGCAGGAGCAAAACATCAAGCGCCTCGAATCAGAGCTCACCCGCATGGACAAACTCGTGGGCGAGCTGCTCACCCTCTCGCGCCTGGAAACCGCCAATGTGGAAATGGAAAAAGACCCGCTCAAGCTGGTGCCCTTCCTGGAAAACCTGGTGGAAGACTGCCGCGCCATCGCCTGCCAAAACAGCCAGCACATCGCCTTTAACTACGACCCAGCCGATGCCGAAGCCACCGTGTCCGCCAACGAAGGCTACCTCTACCGCGCCTTCGACAACGTATTGCGCAACGCCATGGCCTACAGCCCCGAAGGCAGCCAAATCAACATCCGCCTCGGCGAGCACAAACACAACTGGGTGGTAGACATTACCGACAACGGCCCCGGCGTCGACCCCCAGCAGCTGCCGCACATCTTCACCGCCTTCTACCGCGCCGACAGCGGCGCCCACAAGCCCGGCACCGGCCTGGGGCTGGCCATCGCCCGCCACGTGATCGGCAAACACGACGGCCTCATCAACGCCAACAACGTCGAACCCAACGGCCTGAACATCCGCTTCGAGCTGCCCAAGCTCACCGCCAAGCAGCAAAAGCGCGAAGAAAAAGAACGCGAACGCGGGCGCGACGAAGCCCAGCAGGCCTCCTAAACCGCCCCATATGGTTGGCTTCGCTGAAACCGATGCTTTCAGGCAGCCTCCTCAATTGTATGGCTACCTGAAAAACGCCGGCTGCAATAACCGACATTTTCAGGTAGCCTCAGCGCCGCCGCGGCTTGGCTGCCGATTTTGGTATAATCCGCCTGTTTCAACAGCAGATAACCCTTGGATGGAATCCCCATGAGCACCAACACCCTTCTGATTATCGCCCTACTGGTTTTCGCGCCGGTGTTCGGCGTATTGCTGTACAACACCTATCAGGAAAAGAAATACCGCGACTCCATCCGCGCCCAGTTCGGCCACGCCGACAAAGACGCGCTGCTGGAAAGCCGCACCCATTCCGTGCGCGACGGCCAGCAGCAAGCCCCTGCGCCAGCCGATGAAGCCGAGCCGGCCCCACGCCTGCAGCCCTCCTTCGTCCAGCCCGACCGCCCGGCCGAAGCCGCTGATGAACCCCCCGCTGCCGAGCCTGCCCCACAACCTGCCCAGCCCGCCGAGCCGGTGTTGCAGGCCGAGCCCGCCGCGGAAGCGCCCGCCTTCAACTTCCAGCCCGTGCCCACCCCCGCCCCCTCGCAAACCCAAGAGCCGGCCAAGCGCAAGCTGCTGCTCGATTTGCAGGATTTGGCCAAACAGCAATTGCCCTGGTTCGACAGCCGCTTTGATTATTTGTGCTACATCTCGCTGAAAGAACCGCAGGAGCTGCACGCCATGCCGCGCCTCTCCAGCCGCCACCGCTTCCGCATCGCCGGCTGCACCATGGACGACCGCTTCCAAATCGCCGAGCCGATTCCCAGCGTATACTACCAAGGCTTCGTCATCGGCCTGCAAGCCATCAGCCGCAACGGCCTCGCCAGCATCGCCGAGCTCGAGCAATTCGGCGAGCAGGCCAACGCCTTTGCCGAAAAAATGGACGGCGGCCTGCTGCTCACCGACATCGACACCTTCCTCTCCATCGCCCGCCCGCTCGACGAGCTCTGTGCCCGCGTGGATCAAACCATCGCCATCCATCTGGTTTCCCGCAACAACGTGAGCGGCGTGGAGCTGCGCAACGCCGTGGAGCGCCAAGGCTTCGAGCTCTCGCACGACGGCATGTTCTACCTGAACGACGCCAAAGGCGAGCCGCTGTTCGCCATCTCCACCCTCGACAACAGCGCCTTCACCGCCACCCTGCTTTCCAGCCAAAACTACCGCGGCATCAGCATGCTGTTCGACGCGCCGCACATCCCCGACGGCGAGAAAAACTTCAACCGCTTCATGGATATCGCCGTCAAACTCTCCAGCATGCTCGGCCTCGATTTGGTCAACGACAAGCTGGAAGAACTCTCCACTCAATGGCTGAAAGAAATCCGCAGCTACGTGGTGGCGCGGCAGGGCGAAATGAAACAGGTCGGCATCGAGCCCGGCAGCGAGCTGGCCAAGCGGCTGTTTTCATAATCCCACCCAACCATCCACAGCCAAACAGGCTACCTGAAAAGTGGACACCCATTTTTCAGGTAGCCTGTTTCCCCAACCAACTCCTTATCACACCATCAGGAAAACATCATGCACGCACCCAGCAACCTGCGCGCCGCCATCGAAGCCGTCGCCATCCCCAACAGCGGCCTCACCATCGGCAGCAGCCGCCCCCTGAAATCCATTGAAGCAAACGAACACGGCCTCGCCATCGACCTGTGCTTCGGCTTCCCCGTCGGCCATATCGCCGACCAACTGAAGCAGGATATTGCCGCCGCGCTGGCTGCCGCCGGCTGCTCCCAAGGCGCGCAAATCAACATCCGCAGCGAAATCACCACGCACAAAGTCCAGCCCGGCGTGCGCACCATCAGCGGCGTGAAAAACATCATCGCCGTGGCTTCCGGCAAGGGCGGCGTGGGCAAATCCACCACCGCCGCCAACCTGGCCGTGGCGCTGCAGCGGATGGGTGCGCGCGTGGGCATTTTAGATGCAGATCTATACGGCCCCAGCCAGCCCACCATGCTCGGCGTGCCCGCCGGCAAGCCGCAGCAGGAAAACAAGCATTTCATCCCCGTGCGCTCGGCCGAGGGCATTCAGGTGATGTCGATCGGCTTCCTGGTGGACACCGATCAGGCCGTGGTATGGCGCGGGCCGATGGTAAGCCAGGTCTTGCAGCAACTGCTGTTTCAGAGCGAATGGGATGATGTGGACTACCTGTTTGTGGATCTGCCGCCGGGTACGGGCGACATCCAGCTCACGCTGTCGCAGAAGATTCCGGTAACCGGTTCGATCGTGGTCACCACGCCGCAGGATATTGCGCTGATTGATGCGCGCAAGGCGGTGGACATGTTTGGCAAGGTGAACATCCCAATTTTCGGCGTGCTGGAGAATATGTCGGTGCACATTTGCAGCCGCTGCGGCCACCACGAGCCGATTTTCGGCCAAGACGGCGGCAAGGTGCTGGCCGAACGCTTGGGCGTGCCGCTTTTGGGGCAGCTGCCGCTGAGCCTGCCCGTGCGCGAGGCAATGGACAGTGGCAGCGCGGCGGCCATGCAGTCGGCCAATCCGGCCATCGCGCAAATCTACACCGATGCGGCCTGGCAGGTTGCCTTGGCGATAGCGGCCAAGGGCAAGGATTTCAGCAGCCGCTTCCCGCAGATTGTGGTGGAATAGCGGCGGGCCGGTGTAGCTGAAACAGGAAAGGCTACCTGAAAATATCGGCAACTTCGCCAATGGTTTTAACAGGGTTGAAGCCGGCATTTTCCAGCTGGTCTTTTGTTTTTCAGGTAGCCCTTTTAAAAGGCTACCTGAGAATTTTTCTTGGAAGCAACCGGCAGCAAACCCGCAGCGTTGTCTCTTGCTGGAGGGCTTAGATTTTTGCAGCTGCGTTTTGCAGATAGCCGCTTTTCAGGTAGCCCTTATCTCTAGAGGCTACCTGAAAAAGCGCAGACCCCGAATTCTCCTCTAATTAGAATTTCGGGGTCTGCTTTTAGCAGGTTTGTCTAAATGTTGCTTAGACTAGCTGTTGCGGCGGGATTAATACGGTTCTTTCAAATCGTATTTTTTGCCGGCAACCTGGCCGTAGATTACCCAGCCGAAGAAGGTTACCAAGCCACCGCCCAGCATTGCTTCGGCACCTGAACCATACAGGGCGTAGAAGCTGTAGATGTTACCAATCAGGGCGATGAAGGTAGTCAGTTTCAATTCGCCGGCAGGCACGTTGCTGACTTTCTGCATCACATAGATGGCAGACATAGACAGTACATAGGGCACCAGGTTCGTTACCACAGCCAAGTTCACCAACACGTCAAACTGTTCGCTCAAGTTTTCGCTCATGGTCATCAGGGAGAGCAAGGTTTGTACGCCGCACAAGATGAGCATACCAACCAGCGGGGTATTGGTTTTGGTGACTTTGCTGAATACTTTCGGGAAGTAGCCTTCATCAGCACTGGATTTGAACACTTGAGCCACGGTGAACTGCCAGCCCAACAGTGAACCGGTACAAGCCAGCACCATCAGAGCCATTACCACTTTACCGACAGCCGGGGTAAAGATTTGGGCAAACACCAAACCGAAGGGGCCATCGGAAGCAGCCAAAGCAGCGTTGTCCACGATACCGGCCACCACGTTGGTGGAAACGATATAGATAACTGCAGTCATCAAGGTACCGCCCAATACAGCGATCGGCACGTTTTTCTCGGGATTTTCCACGGCATCGGCGTTCGCACAAGCAGATTCCAAACCAAGGAATGACCACAGAGTGATGGAGATTGATTTCGGCAGAGCCTCAAACACACCGTAGTTATGCGGGTTCCAAGCATCGGCATACATAGAGGGGCTGAACCAGAACCAGCCGATAATGGAAATACCCACCACCGGAATCACCACGCCCCACACGGTGAAGCCGCCGATTTTACCGGTAATGGAAGCACCGCCGAAGTTGGCCACAGTGGTAACCCATACGAAAATGATGGTCCACATGGCGATTTCTTGCGGAGTAAGTTTCCAATCCATCAGCTGGGCCAGATAGCCCACTGCGGTAATGGCAATGGCCACGTTGGCGATTACCAGGGAAACGGCATAGGTATAGTTGGCAATAAAGTTGCCGGATTTGCCGAAAGCATATTCAGCATAACCGCCCATACCGCCGGCGTTTTTACTGAAGCGGCCGCACTTGGCGAACGCGTAAGCCAAGGCCAAGGAACCGCCAGCGGTTACCAGCCATGACAAAATAGAAATCGTACCAACCTGAGCCAATTTGGTTGGCAACATGATGATGCCGGAGCCCATCATATTCACCATGGTGAGAATGGTCAGCTGCACCACGCCCATCTTGTTTTGAGAGGTTGACATAGTAATAAATCCTTCTTAAAACGGTAAGCAAACTTTGCCAATGTTCCGGCGCAGTTTGCCTTACCGCGCAAATCATCATCAGATAGAGGCTACCTGAAACCGTTTCAGGTAGCCTGACACGGCCTTAGTCTTTCACGATAACGTGGCCGAATGCACGGCGGCTGCCGTCTTCCACGGTTTGCAGATACACACCTTGGAGCTCGGGTTCGAAGCCGGGCAAGCAGTTAATGCCTTCTTCGAGAGCCAAGAAGTATTTCTGCACCGCACCGCCCCAAACTTCGCCCGGGATGGTACACAGTACGCCCGGAGGATAAGGCAGGGCACCTTCGGCAGCGATCTGACCGGCGATTTCGCTCAAGCGAACCAGTTTCACTTCGTTGCGGATGAAGGCTTGCTGTGCTTCGTAGGGCAGCATGGCTTGTTTCGGCCAGCCGTCAGCACGGAACATCTCGCTCTGCAACTGTTTCATGTTGTTGCGTTTGTAGAAGTCGTGCATTTCTTGGCACAGGCGGCGGATGGTGTAGCCTTTGTAGTATTCGGCGTTGCGGCCGTATACGGTAGGCACCACTTCGCTCATCGGGCTGTCGGCTTCGATGTGTTGTTCGAAGCGGGCGATCAAGGCGATCAGGTGTTCCATCTTAGCCAGGTCTTCGGCCGGAGTCAGCAAGAACAGGATGGAGTTCAAGTCGCATTTTTCCGGAACGATGCCGTTGTCGCGCAGGAAGTTGGCCAAAATAGTGGCCGGCACGCCGAAGTCTTCATATTCGCCGGTTTCCACGTTGATACCCGGGGTAGTCAACAGGAATTTGCACGGATCAACAAAGTATTGGCCTTTGCCGTAGCCCGGGAAGGAGTGCCATTTGGCGCCCGGCTCAAATTCGAAGAAGCGCAGGTCTTGGGCGATCTGTTCGGTCGGGTAAGATTCCCAAGGTTTGCCGTCGACGGTTTCGGGGATAAACGGTTTGATCAGCTTGCAGCTTGCACGCAGCAGTTTGCGGGCTTCGATAGACACGGTTACGCAGTCGCGCCACAGGTTGCGACCCACTTCGCCGTCCAAAATACGGGCGTTCACGTCGAGGGAGGCGAACATCGGGTAGAACGGGCTGGTGGAAGCGTGAATCATGAACGCATTGTTGAAGCGTTTGTGGCTGCAATAGCGTTTCTGACCTTTAATGTGGCTGTCTTTTTTGTGGATCTGGGAAGCCTGAGAGAAGCCGGCCAGCTGTTTGTGTACAGACTGGGTAACGAAGATGCCGGGGTCGTTTTCGTTCAGTTCCAGCAACATCGGAGAGCAGTCGCGCATCATCGGGATAAACTGTTCGTAGCCTACCCAAGCAGAGTCGAACAAGATGTAGTCGCACAAATGACCGATGCGGTCTACTACCTGACGGGCATTGTAAACAGTGCCGTCGTAGGTACCCAACTGAATGATGGCCAGGCGGAACGGACGTTCTTCCTTAGCGCGTTCCGGAGCAACCTTAGCCAGCTGTTCGCGGATGTAAGATTCTTCGAAGCAGGCATTGTCGATACCGCCAATGAAGCCGAAGGGGTTACGGGTAGTTTGCAGATAAACCGGGATAGCGCCGCCGGTAACCAGTGCGCCAATGGTGTTGGATTTGTGGTTGTTGCGGTCGAACAATACCAAATCGCCTTTAGCCAACAGAGCGTTGGTTACCACTTTGTTGGAAGAAGAAGTACCGTTCAGAACGAAGTAGGTCTTGTCGGCGTTGAACACTTTGGCAGCGTGTTGTTGTGCTGCGCAAGCGGGACCTTCGTGAATCAGCAAGTCGCCCAAGCGAACGTCGGCGTTGCACAAGTCGGCGCGGAATACGTTTTCGCCGAAGAATTCGTAGAATTGACGGCCAGCGGGGTGTTTGCGGTAGAACTGACCACCTTGGTGTCCCGGGCAGTCGAACTGGGCATTACCGATGCCCACATATTGTTGCAGGGCGCCGAAGAAGGGGGGAGGAAGCTGAGATTCGTACTTATTCAGAGCGGTGGCTACTTGGCGGCCGTAATACTCTTCGTTGCCGCGGCCAAGCTGGATCACGCCGTTGATGCGGGTCAGCAGGCTTTCCGGCACGCTTTCGCCAGGCTGCAAGGCAACAAATACCGGGATACCGAAGCCGGTGGCTTCAACCTGGCTGACAGCTTGCTCTGCATCGCCGGTAGAAGCAACTACGGCACCAATACCTGCGAGGTCGGCACCTTGCACGTCCACCACGTCGAATTCAGTGGTGAAGCCCTGTTGAACAGACGGGCTGGCTGCTACTTTTAAAAACGTCATATCAAACTCCTATGTGTTTCAATGAACACCGCCGCCAAGCTTCAGCGGCAGCAATGGAAAAAACTTTTTTCGGAGTGATGAATGTGTTGGTACTGCTGTATTATTGTGTAGTTTTGTGAAACTGTAGATTTGCTCTACATCCGAGCTAAACAAATTTTAGCACAAGCCGCCTCGATTAATCCAGTATCAAACTGTTTGCAAAACGGCCGATTCAATTGCGACTGAATACCACTTGGATATTAAAGAATGCTAAGCCAGTGCAATTGTTACCGCTTTTTAGCTCGTTTGTTGGGCGAATATTAGCATAACCGCTTTTTGAAAGACAAATCTTTTTGATTGAAATCATGCTTTAAATTTGAGTTAGCGCAAAGAAATCTGCTTTAATGTAAACGAAAGTAAAGTAAAGAAAACTTAACAATGCTTGATTTATTAGCATGTTACACGGTAACGCGCCCTACTCCTTCTGCCCGATGGCAACATACGTAAAAAAGGCTACCTGAAAATTTCTGGCTTCATAGGAAGCGGTATTTTTCAGGTAGCCTTTTGATCAAGCGGCTAGGCCGAGTGGTTTAAATCGGCCGGGTATTTCTTTCCAGCCACGCTTTGGCGGCGCCTTCGGTGCGCGGAGCCAGTTTTTCGCGTACCAATGCGTGGTAGTCGTTCAGCCAGGCGGCTTCTTCATCGCTCAGCATGCTGCGCTCGATGAGCTGGGTGTCGATTGGGCACAGGGTAAGCTGCTCGAAGCAGAGGTAGCTGCCGAATTCGGTTTCGGCCGGCTGTTTCACGCGGCGGTGCACCACCAGGTTTTCGATGCGGATACCCCATTTGCCCGGGCGGTAGAGGCCGGGCTCGTTGGAGGTGATCATGTTTTCCTCCATCACGTTGTGCTTGATACCGGCCACGTTGTAGGCGATGCGCTGCGGGCCTTGGTGCACGTTGAGGAAGTAGCCAACACCGTGGCCGGTGCCGTGGCCGTAGTCGCACTGCTCTTTCCACAGCGGGGCGCGGCAGATGGTGTCGAGAATCTGGCCGGACAGGCCTTCGGGGAACACGGCTTCGGCTAAGGCGATGTGGGCCTTGAGCACGAGGGTGTAGTCGCGTTTCTGCTGCGCGGTGGGCTCGCCGCCGACAGGGATGACGCGGGTGATGTCGGTGGTGCCGTCGAGGTAGTGCGCGCCGGAGTCGATCAGCAGCAGGCCCGGGCCTTTGATGGTGCTGAAATGCTCGGGGGTGGCGGCATAGTGCGGCAGGGCGCCGTTTTCGTTGAAGCCGGCGATGGTGTCGAAGCTGAGCGATACGAAATGCGCCTGTTTGCTGCGGTGTTCATACAGCATGGTGTCAATGTCGAGCTCGGTTACGGTTTCGCCGGCGGCCAGTTTCTGCTCCAGTTCGGCGAAGAAGCCGCACAGGGCTGCGCCGTCGCGGATCATGGCTTCTTTGGTGTGCTCGATTTCGGCTTCGGGTTTGCGGGCTTTATAAATGGTGCTGGGGTTGATGTCTTCCACTACGCGCACGTTTTCAGGTAGCCTGTTGAGGGTGTACACGGCGGTGCGGTCTGGGTCGACAAAAAGCGTGCCGCTCAGTTTGCTCATGGCTTCCACGATGCTGCCGTAGTCGGCTACGTCGATTTTGGCTGCGGCCAAGGCCTGGCGGGTTTCGTCGCCAAGTTTGGCGGGGTTGATGAACAGGGTGGCGCGCTCGGGGCCGATCAACAGGTAGCCGAGGAACACGGGGTTGAAGGGCACGTCGCTGCCGCGCAGGTTGGTGATCCAAGCGAGGTCGTCGAGCGAGGAAATCAAGTGGTGGTCGGCTCCCAGCTTTTTCATGTCGGCGCGCACGCGGCTCAGTTTTTCAACGGCGCTTTCCGGCGAGAATTCGGGTTTGTGCACGAATACGGGGTTGGCGGGCAGGCCCGGGCGGTCGTTCCAGAAGCTGTTGAGTAAGTCGGTGTCATGCCACAGATGGATGTTTTTCTTAGCAAATTCGGCCTGCATTTCACGTTTGCCGGCCAAAGAGAGGCCGTCGGCGGGAATGCCGACTACGGCGTTTTCAGGTAGCCTTTCCACCAGCGATTCGAGCATGCTGGGGCGGCCTTGGCCGAGTTTTTGCAGCACAAAGCCGCTGCCTTCCAGCTGGCGTTTGGCCTGCTCCCAATAGCGGCTGTCCACCCACAGTTCGGCGAAATCGGCGGTGACGGCCAGGGTGCCGACCGAGCCGTCGAAACCGGACAGCCAGGTGCGGCCGCGCCAGTGCTCGGGGAGGTATTCGGACATATGCGGGTCGGCGGAAGGAACGATCCAGGCGTCAATCTGTTGTGCTTTCATGGCTTGCCGCAGGGCGGCGAGGCGTTGCGCGGGACTAGTAGTCATTGCTTGCTCCTTGACGGTTTGATGGGAAATAACGGCAGCCGGAGAACTGGCTACCTGAAAACGGACGGCGAGAATTCGGGGGAAATTGCCGGAAGCCGGATGGCGGCAAACCATCAATTCGGCTTGTGCAAGCTAACCGGCAACGGCTGAAAGCGCCGCTTCCCCAAGCCCGTCCGCGGCCGAAATCATTTTACTTCATACCAATCCGTCACACCCGGTGCGGAACCGACTTCGGCAGGCTTCGACTATAGTATAGCCCGCCCGCAGCCGCAAGCCGCGGCATAAAATTTCAATAAAATATTTCAGGTAGCCTGCTCTATGTCAATAGAGGCTACCTGAAAAACAAAACCCGCATCCATCCGGATACGGGTTTGCCTGATTATAAAGATAGAAATATTAATCCACGTCGCTCAACATACGGTTCAGCTTGCGCATCATCAGCATCAGCACCACACCGCCGCCGATGCCCAGCGCACCGAGCAGGCCGTAGAATTCTACCGCTTTTTCCGCCACATAGTATTCGTCCACCAGCACACCGCCCAAGGTAAAGCCCAGCGAGAGTGTGAGGAAGTTGAACGACACCATCTGCGTTTTAAACGATTTCGGCGCGATTTTAGTGGCCAACGACAGCGAAATCGGCGAAAGCAGCAGCTCGGAGATGGTGATGGTGAGCAGCAGCAGCGCCATGATCACCAGCGGCATCACCGTGCCGGAAGTGAGGAAGGGGATGAAGCACAGGTAAGACACGCCCAAGATGACCATCGCCATGGTGAATTTCATCGGCGTTCTCGGCTGACGGTAGCCCATTTTGGTCCACAAAGCCGCCATCAGGCCGGCAAACACAATCACCCACAGGCTCTGCAAGGCGCTCAGCCAAGCCACCGGAATCTCAAAACCGCCAATCATACGCAGCGCAGCTTGGTCTTGGTCGAAATACACGGTCACCACCGTGAACACCTGTGACCATACCGCCCAGAACAAGCACATCACGATAAACAGCGGCACATAAGCCACCACATGGCGCCGCTCGTCGCTAGAAATCTGCGGATCGCGGAACAGGCGGATGAAATACAGCAGGCTGGTGACGATTACCGTGCCCAGCAGCACCTGCGAGAAGTTGTCCAAAGTCAGCAGGCCAGCAGCGATACAGCCGCCGATCACGGCCAAACCGGCCACCGCCACGCCCAGCGCCGTGCCATATTTCTGTTTCGGCAACGGGTTGTCCGGCGGCGTGTGCGGCAGGGAAGCGCGGCCGCGCCAGTATTGCCACAGGCCGAAAGCCATGCCCACGGCAGCAGCGCCGAAGCCGTAGTGGAAACCGAATTTCACCTGCAACACGCCCACAATCAGCGGGCCGACAAAGCCGCCGATGTTGATCGCCGTATAGAAGATGGAGAAGCCGGCATCGCGCAGCGACCGGTTAGCCTCTTCTTCATACAGCGAGCCCACCATCGCCCCGGCAGAAGATTTCACCCCGCCGCTGCCCAATGCGATCAGCAAAAGGCCCACCACCAGGCCGCTCAGGCTCGGCAGCACTGCCAGCGCAACGTGCCCCAGCATCACCACCACGCCCGACCAAAACAGCGTTTTTTCTGCGCCCAGCAGGCGGTCGGACAGCCAGCCGCTCAAAATCGTGGCCAGATAAATGCTGCCGTTGTAAGCACCCACAATAGCGGCGGCCTTGGTCTCATTCATGCCCAAGCCGCCCTTGGTCACTTCATAATACAAATAAATCAGCAGGATCGCCTGCATACCGTAAAACGAGAAACGCTCCCACAATTCGATGTGGAACAGCGTGCCCAGCTGGCGGGGGTGGCCGAAAAAATCGGCTCTGGCGCCAGCGCCCACGGCGGGAGCCGCCGCAACTTGCTCATTGGTTGGAGTGGTCATGGATCTTTCCTCAATGTTTTTTATGCCTGTTTGAAGGCTACCTAAAAACCGCCGCACCCCGCCTCCGTCCAACCCTTGGCAAGTCTGCTTCCGGCCCATACGGCATCGGCGCGGCAAAAAATAAATTCCTCCCTTACCCCAAGAAAGTTTGGTATCGGAAGCGGAACATGCCGAGCAGCATTTTCACTCCGCAGCCACCCTTTCCTGTTTGAAGGAGGATTGGGGCGTACTTTTACACGCAATACGCCGGCTTGGCAAGCGCAAATTGTCAAGCCCGCGCACAATTATTCCGATTTCTTTACCGTTTGTTACACCTAGCCGACAATCAACGCGATAGCCGATGTAAATCAACCCGCGGCCAATGCCTTCCGAACCATAATTTTCCAGCTTGTTTTCAATAAATTAAAGGCTACCTGAAAAATAAAACCGGTTTTCAGGTAGCCTTTTCCCATTTCCAACGCTTACGCCGGAAAACTTATGCGGCCGATGCGTTTAAATCGGCTGGGTGTTTTTCTCCAGCCAGGCTTTGGCGGCGCCTTCGGTGCGCGGGGCGAGGGCGGCACGCACTTTGGCGTGGTAGTTGTTTACCCATTGGATTTCTTCGGTGCTGAGCAAATCACGGTCGATTAATTGGGTGTTGATCGGACACAGAGTGATGGCTTCGAAGCAGAGGTAGTTGCCGAATACGGTTTCCTCGGGGTTTTCTACGCGGCGGGCCACCAGCAGGTTTTCGATGCGGATGCCCCATTTGCCGGGGCGGTAGAGGCCGGGCTCGTTGGAGGTGACCATGCCGGGCTTCATGGCGTTGTGCTGGGTGAGCGGCTTGAGGATAGAAATCACCTGCGGGCCTTGGTGCACGTTGAGGAAGTAGCCGATGCCGTGGCCGGTGCCGTGGCTGTAGTCGCGCTGTTTGCGCCACAGTTGGGCACGGCAGACGGCATCGAGAATCACGCCGCTGAGGTTTTCGGGGAACACGGCCTGGTCGAGGGCGATGTGGGCTTTCAATACCAAGGTGTAGTCGCGTTTTTCTTCGGCGCTCGGCGTGCCGATATACACCATACGGGTGATGTCGGTGGTGCCGTTGTGGTAGTGGGCGCCGGAGTCGATCAGCAGCATGCCTTCGCCGTCGAGGTAGCTGAATTTTTCGGGCTTGGCCAGGTAGTGCGGCAGGGAGCCGTTGGCTTTGAAGCCGGCGTGGGTGCCGAAGCAGAGGCCGACGAAGTGCGGCTGTTTGCTGCGGTGTTCATACAGCATGGTGTCGATGTCGAGCTCGCTGAGGCGTTCGCCTTTAGCCAGTTTCTGCTCGAGCTCGGCGAAGAAGCCGCACAAGGCCACGCCGTCTTGCACCATGGCTTCTTTGTTGTGCTGGATTTCGGCTTCGGTTTTGCAGGCTTTAAACAGGGTGCTGGGGTTGATGTTTTCAATCAGCTTCACGTTTTCAGGTAGCCTGCTGAGGGTGTACACGGCAGTGCGGTCGGGGGTGATGAGCAGGCTGCCGCTGAGCTTGGCCACGGCTTCGCCGATGGCGGCATAGGGGGCGATGCCGATTTTGGCATCGGAGAGCACTTGCTTGCTGTCGGCAGTGAGCTTGGCTTCGTCCACAAACAGGGTGGCGCTGTCTTGGCCAATCAGCAAATAAGACAGGAAAATCGGATCGAAGGGCACGTCGCTGCCGCGCAGGTTGGTGATCCAGGCGATGTCGTCGAGTGCGGAAACCAAGTGGTAGTCGGCGCCCTGCTCTTTCATGGCGGCACGGATGCGGCTCAGTTTCTGGGCGGCGCTTTCGGGCACGAATTCGGCTTTTTGCGCAAACACGGGTTTGTCGGAAGCGCCGGGGCGGCCTTCCCACACTTCGTCGAGCAGATCCACATCGTGGCGCAATTTGATGTGTTTCTTGGCGAAGGCTTGTTCCAAATGGCGTTTTTCGGCTAGGGAGAGCACATCTGCGGCGATGCCGACCACGCCGTTTTCGGGCACTTGGGCCACCAGGGAATCCACATGGGTGGGCGTGGTAACCAGTTTTTTCAGTACGGTGCCGGTGCCTTGCAATTGGTGTTCGGCTTCTTCCCAGTAGCGGCCGTCCACCCACAATTCGGAAGAGTTGGCGGTAACGATGATGGTGCCGGCGGTGCCGCTGAAGCCGGTGAGCCAGTTGCGGCCTTCCCAGCGGGCGGGCAGGTATTCGGAGAGGTGCGGGTCGCCGGTGGGGATGATCCAGCCGTCGATATGGTGTTTCTTCATGGCCTGCCGCAGGGCGGCGAGGCGTTGGGCATATTGATTGCTCATTTGCTTACTCCTTGATTAAGTTGATATTTTTCAAATAGCGGCCGCAGGATAAGGGCGCAGCTGCCCTAGCCGGCCCGAATTCGCGGGCGGCGGAAACATAAAACGGAAAGGGAATCTGCGAAGATTTGATTTTGAATCTGGGGAATCCCGTTTTCAGGTAGCCTCAATACGGCTAAAGGCTACCTGAAAAATATTGTGCATCAATCCACGTCGTGCAGCAGTTTGTTGAGTTTGGGCAGCAGCAGCAGCAAGACCACGAAGGAGCCGATGCTCAAGCCGGCCAGAATCATGAAATACTGCGTGGCGGCTTCGTCTGAATAAAGTTTGTCGCCCAGCACCCCACCCAGCGTGAAGCCGAGGGAAAGGGTGAGGAAGTTGAACGCAACCATCTGGGTTTTAAACGCTTTCGGCGCAACTTTGGTGGCAAACGACAGGGAAATCGGCGAGAGCAGCAGCTCTGCGATGGTGATCACCAGCAGCAGCAGCATCAGCACGATAATCGGCATCGGCGTGCCGGAAGAGAGGAAGGGCACGAAACCCAAGTAGGCCAAACCCAAGAACAGCATGGCCAAGGTGAATTTCATCTGGGATTTCGGCTGGCGGGTGCCCATTTTGGTCCACACGGCAGCCATCACGCCGGCCAAGCTAATCACAATCAAGCTTTGGTAAGTCACCAACCAAGCTACCGGCACAGTAAATCCGCCGAAGGTGCGGTTTACCGTTTTGTCGAAATACAAGGTAACGGAGCTATACACTTGGGAATAAATAGCCCAGAACAGGCACATCACGATAAACAGCGGCACATAGGCGATGATGTGGCGTTTGTCGGCCTCGGTGGCTTCTTTGTCGTGGAACATCAGGAAGAAATAGCCGATACTGATGCAGGTTACCACACCCAGCAGGATGCTGGAGAAATTGTCCAAACGCAGGATTTTAGTAGCGATCAAACCACCGATAACGGCAATGATGCCCACAGCCATGCCGATGGCTTTGCCGCGCTGCTCTTTGGGCAGCGGGTTGGGCAGCGGCAAATCCGGCAGTTTGCTTTTACCTTTGATAAACAGCGTCAGGCCGATGGCAATACCAACCACCGCACCGGCAAAGGCCATGCGGAAGCCCATATGGGATTGCAGGTAGCCTGCCACCAGCGAGCCGCAGAAGCTGCCGATGTTGATACCGGTATAGAAGATGGAGAAACCGGCGTCGCGCAGATTGCGGGTGGATTCGTCTTCATACAGCGAACCGACCAAGGTGCTGCAGGCGGATTTCACGCCGCCGCTACCTAAAGCGATAAACGGCAAGCCGGCCAAGCTGCCCACACCGGGAATCATCACCAATAGGATGTGTCCCACCAACATGGTGGACACTGCTAAAAACAAAGTATTTTTCGGGCCGATCACGCGGTCGGCAAACCAACCGCCGATGATGGTGGAAAGATAGATACTGCCGTTATAGGCACCCACGATGCCCACGGCCAGCGCCTCCGGCATCGCCAGGCCACCCTTCTCGGCTTGGTAATACAGATAAATTACCAGAATGGCCTGCATGCTGTAGAACGAAAACCGTTCCCACAGCTCAACTTGGAACAATGTTCCCAGCTGATGCGGATGGCCGAAGAATTTTTTTTCGGTCGACGTAGTCATTTCAGCGTCCTTTACATTGTTTGTACGCCATAAAGTCCAGCAACATCTCTACATCATCCGTGCTGCACAGGGCTGCCCGCACACTTGCGGCATCCTACCGATTCCGGCCTGATCCCTATTGCAGATCAGCCCTATGTTTCACTCAGCGACCTTTCAAGCGGTTGCCGTTACTGTTTTTGGAAAATATGCCTAGCCAAGGCATAGAAACTAAGGTCGCTCGTCAACTCAAGGCTAGGCTTCTATATATCAATCCACATCGTGCAGCATGCGGTTGAGGAAGGGCATCAGCACAAACAGTGCCACGGCAGAACCAAGACCGAGAGCAGCCAGAATGATATAGAACTGAGTGGCTGATTCCGGGGTATACAGTCTGTCGCCCAACACACCGCCGAGCGTAAAGCCCAAAGAGAGGGATAGGAAGTTAAACGACACCATCTGGGTTTTAAACGCCTGCGGCGCAACTTTGGTGGCAAACGACAGGGAAATCGGCGAGAGCAAGAGCTCGGCTACCGTAATCAGCACCAGCACCACCATCAGGATAACGAGCGGCATCGGCGTATTGGTGGAAAGGAAGGGTACGAAGATGGCATAAGCGATACCCACCACCAGAGTAGCCAAGGCAAATTTCATTTGGGAGCTCGGCTGGCGATCACCCATTTTGGTCCACAAAATAGCCATAGAACTAGCCAACACGATCACAGCCAAACTTTGGAAGGTAAGCAACCAAGCCACCGGCACTTCGAAGCTACCCACCTGACGCGGCACGGTTTCTTCAAAATATGCAGCTACGATGGTGTACATCTGCAAATAAGTTGCCCAGAACAGGCACATCCCCACGAACAGCGGAATATAAGCAACCAAGTGGCGTTTGTCGGCCTCAGTAGAGTGTTTGTCGTTAAACATCAAGAAGAAATAACCAATACTGATCACGCCCACCACACCCAGCAGTACGCTGGAGAAGTTTTCCAGATTCACTAGGCCGGTACCAACCAAACCACCAACAACGGCGCAAATGGCTACTACGATACCAATGGCTTTACCACGTTCTTCTTTAGGTAACGGATTGGGAACAGGCGTTTCCGGCAGTTTGCGTTGGCCTTGTAAGAAGGTCAGCAAGCAGAGCACCATACCGACCACGGCAGAGGCGAACACCATGCGGAAACCGTATTTTGGCTGCAGATAGCCGGCCAGCAGGGTGCCGAGGAAAACACCGGTGTTGATGGAAGTATAGAAGATGGAGAAGCCTGCATCGCGCAGTTTCTGCTCAGATTCGGCTTCATAAAGCGAACCCACCATGGCACTTGCCGTGGCTTTGAAGCTACCGCTACCCAAAGAGATAAGGGGCAGGCCCAACAGACTAGAATAGCCGGGCAACATCACAAGCAGGATATTACCGGCCAACATAACTACTGTAGACAAAAGCAGGGTATTTTTCGTACCCAGCACACGGTCGGCCAACCAACCACCAACGATGGTGGTGAGATAAATACTACCGGCGTATGCGCCCACGATACCGGCAGCGAGCGATTTTTCCATGCCCAAACCGCCGCCTTCCGTGGCCTGCTTATACATATAAATCATCAAGATGGATTGCACCCCGTAGTAAACGAAGCGCTCCCACATTTCGATGAAGAACAGCGTACCCAGCTGTCGCGGGTGGCCGAAGAATCTTTTTTCGGTTGATGTCGTCATTTCAGCATCCTTTAAATCAAGATTTAAAAAACGCAGTTACCCTGCCAGACACTTATCCCGTACAAGCTGTTACGTCATACGGAACAAGCATACCGCTTGGCACTGACCACATCAGCCGATTACTACCAAACTGTCTGAGATTTGCTACTTCCTCAGCTCTGCCAACATGAGACCATGCCATTTCCGGCAAATTACTACACTGCGGCAAAACATCTTTTCTTTACATTCCAAGTAAGGTTTACTCGGCGTTAGAAGCATACGCAATTGTCTGTTCTATTAACGATCGTCTCCGACCCAAAGAAAAGACTGTTGGCATAACATTAATCTTTTCATGTTTTTTTGTCAAGAAACATTAAGAAGCCTTATTTGAGGCGAGTCAAGGTTATTATCTGCTTTTTCAGGTAGCCAATCGGCCATTTCATTGCTTTTCTAACGGAGCAATATGTAAAGTCTGATTGTTATCAATAATCTGTTTCAGGAAATCGATATTCGGGTGTTTGCCGGGGTGGGCTGCGGCATCGGCGGTGTGCTCGGCAAACCATACCAGCCCCTGTGTGGCGGCTTTGCTATCCAGGCGGTTGCCGAACTTTTCGGCCAGGGCATAATAGAGTTGTAGGGAGCCGAGTTTGCCGGGAACAGCGGGGATGTGGTGGACGGTTTTCCCGGCGGCATCTCGAATATCCAGGCCGGAAAGATGGCCGATGGCGGGGAAGGTGGCGAGGTTTTCGGCAAAGGTGGCCATGATGTGTGCTCCTGTATCAGGTGGTTAAAATTTGGCTGTTTATTCGTCGTCGCCGTAGTATTTGACACCGATTTTGATGGGCGGACGGCCTTGTGATTTGCGGTATTGGTTGGAATCGCGCAGGGAGTAGGCGCAGCCGCAGTATTCCTGCTGGTAGAAGTGTTCGCGCTTGCTGATTTCGATCATGCGCGCGCTGCCGCCGCCTTTGCGCCAGTTGAAATCCCAATACACCAAATCGGGGTATTTTTCGGCGGCGCGGCGGCCGCAATCGTTGACTTGGTTCATGTTTTTCCAGCGGGAAATGCCAAGGCTGCTGGTGAAGACGTGAAAGCCGTGTTCGTGGGCGTATTGGGCGGCTTTTTCGAAACGCATGTCGAAGCACATGGTGCAGCGGATGCCGCGTTCGGGCTCGAATTCCATGCCTTTGGCTTTGGCAAACCATTCTTCGCGGTCGTTTTCGTAGTCGTCGTCTTTGTCGATGAAGGGGATGCCGAATTTGTCGGCGAAGCGCATGTTTTCTTCTTTGCGCAGCAGGTATTCTTTGAGCGGGTGGATGTTGGGGTTGTAGAAGTAGATGGTGTAGTCGATGCCGGAGGCGAGCATGGCTTCCATCACTTCTCCGCTGCACGGGGCGCAGCAGGAGTGCAGCAATACTTTTTTATGGCCGCCCGGCGGGATGAGCACGGGGCGGTTGATGGGGGTGACTTCGGCGGTGGTGCGGTTCATATTGTTATCCTGCCTTGAGGGCTTGTTTGCTTGGGTGGCGATTTTAGCACTAAACGCGGCGGGCTGACGGGGCTACCTGAAAACCTGGTTGGGCAGATGATGGGGAGCGGTATTTTTCAGGTAGCCTCTTGCTAAGAGTAAAGGCTACCTGAAAATCTGGGGCAACCATAGTGGATTCAATTGAAACCACTACGGCGTAGGCTCACCTTGCCATACTGCTACTGTATATTTTCAGGTAGCCTTCCAACAAAAATTGCCTGAAAGGGCAAACCCTTCCAGGCAATCTGGCAGAAACCGGGATCAGCAGCAGCGGCCGCCGTTGGCACCGCAGCGGCGCTTACGGCAGTAATCCGCAAACTGTTGCTCGGTCATAACGGGCGCCTTCGGGTTGTAACGCCTCTGGCGCGCCACATAGTTGGCGTAGTCCGGCACGCCCACCATCAGGTTGGCGGTCAGCTTCGCCGTTTTCCAGGCATTCTGCAAATGCAGCTTGAAGTTATGCTTCATTGCTTCCTGCCTCTGCGGCAGCCGCTTCATTGCGGTATACCGGCGGGATTTCCTGAGCGGTAGACCAAGCCACTTTGCGGGCTTTCATGGCTACCTGGAAGCCATAGATGGCCACCACCACAACCACAGCCAAGAACAGGATGGTCAGGCCGGAGTTCACCGTATCGTTGAACGCGATGCGGCTCATCTCTTCAGCGGTTTTGGCCGGAGCCAGGATTTCGCCTCTAGCTAGAGCATCTTTGTATTTGGCAGCGTGGGCCATGAAGCTAACGCGCGGGTTGGAATCGAATACTTTCTGCCAACCGGCATAGCAGGTTACCAGCAATACGCCGAGGGCGGGCACCAAGGTAACCCAAATGTAGCGGTCGCGTTTCATCTTGATCAGAACCACGGTACACAGGATCAAGGCCACGCCTGCCAACATTTGGTTGGCGATACCGAACAGCGGCCACAGGGAGTTAATGCCACCCAGCGGGTCGGTTACACCGGTGTAGAGGAAGTAGCCCCACAGCGCCACGGCCATGAAAGTAGCAATCAGGTTGGCCGGCAGGCTGTCGGTGTTGCCGAACGGTTTGTAGAAGATACTGCCCAAGTCCTGAATCATGAAGCGGGCCACACGGGTACCGGCGTCCACGGCAGTCAGAATGAACAGGGCTTCAAACAGCAGCGCAAAGTGATACCAGAACGCCATCATGCTTTCGCCGGGGATCAGCTGGCTCATGATGTGAGCCATACCCACCGCCAAGGTCGGCGCACCGCCGGCACGGGACAGGATAGTGTGCTCACCCACTTCTTTGGCCACATGCAGCAGGGTGGCTTCGCTCACCGGGAAGCCCAGCTGGGTGGTGATCACTTGTGCAGCATTGGCAGCATCGGTGCCGATCAGGGCAGCCGGGCTGTTCATGGCGAAGTATACGCCGGGATCCAGAGAAGCAGCGGCAGCCAGGGCCATAATGGCCACAAAGCTTTCCATAATCATGCCGCCGTAGCCGATCATGCGCACATGTTCTTCGTTCTCAACCATTTTCGGGGTGGTACCGGAAGAAATCAGAGCGTGGAAGCCGGATACCGCACCGCAAGCGATGGTGATGAACAGGAAGGGGAACAGATGACCTGAGAATACCGGGCCGGTACCGTCAATAAAGCGGGTAACGGCGTGCATTTGCAGCGGCGGGCTAACGATGATAATGCCCAAAGCCAATGCAATGATGGTACCGATTTTCAGGAAGGTGGAGAGGTAGTCGCGCGGGGTCAGCAGCAGCCATACCGGCAGCACGGAAGCGATGAAACCGTAGATCATCACCGCCCAAGCGATAGACAGGCCTTCCAAGTCGAAGTAGTGCCCGAAAGAGCTTTCGGCCACGTTTTTACCATACACAATCGCCAACACCAGCAGGATAAAGCCGACCACGGAAATCTCACCGATTTTGCCCGGACGGATATAGCGGGTGTAGATACCCATAAAGAGGGCGATCGGGATGGTGGTGGCAATGGTGAAGGTACCCCACGGGCTGTGGATCAAGGCTTTCACCACAATCAACGCCAGCACGGCCATAATGATCACCATGATCATCAAAATACCGATGGAGGCAATCACGCCGGGCACGGTGCCCAGCTCCTGCTTCACGATGTCACCCAAGGATTTGCCATCACGACGCATAGACACGAACAACACCATCGCGTCCTGCACCGCACCGGCAAACACCACGCCGAAGATAATCCACAGCGTGCCCGGCAGATAACCCATCTGCGCGGCCAGCACCGGGCCTACCAAGGGGCCGGCGCCTGCAATGGCGGCAAAGTGGTGGCCGAACAATACACCCTTATGGGTTGGCACATAATCCAAACCATCGTTATGGCGCTCGGCCGGCGTGAGCCGGTTCGGGTCGAGCTGCATAACGTTTTTGGCGATATACAGACTATAAAAACGGTAGGCAATGCAATATACGGAAACGGCGGCAATCACCATCCATACAGCGCTTACCTGCTCCCCTCGATGGATGGCCAAAGTGGTAAACGCGGCCAGGCCGGCGAGCACCACAACGCCCCATATCAGGATGCTTTTGAGCTTGTTCATGATACACAACACTCCGATTCAATAAAAATAAAACGGCTGCGGTTCAGCTTATCACTGCCGATTATGGCAGCCACCTATCCGGCAATTGCCGCGCCGCACGGAACACCGCTGCGGACAAAGCTCCTGCCAAACGGGGCAAGCTTAACATATTTGCGGAATTCCTTGAGTAAAATTTTTACAAACGCCACGGTATTTTTACCGGAAATTGGACAAAAGCTCCAATTTCGGCGGCATAAACTGCTGAAGACATGCTTGTTTGACTTAAATCAAACTTACAAAAAGCCGGTTTTGCTGTCTGCCCGGCCGCCTCCCATGCTGCAACAGGCTACCTGAAAACACCGCATCCGCTTCAAAAGAGTTTAGTTAAAGTAGAAACGGCATAGGGCCGGAAACCCCTGCTTTATTGCTATATTAACTTGTAGCCGAGTCCTGCTTCGGCATTATTTCAGCAAAACTTTTCAGGTAGCCTTTGCACAGGCAGTTAGGCTACCTGAAAACACCGGCTCCAGCCCGGCCAAACCGGAACCGGCCATAAAAACGGGCAGCCGTGATGCGGCTGCCCGATGTTGCCCCGAATGTTTTACTGTGCCGCCGGATCGGTGCGGCGGTAGCGGCCGGCCATGGCTTTATACACCATGGCTTCGTAGCGCAGGGTTTGATAGCGCGTTTCCAACAGACTTTGCGCGCTGCCGTATTCGGAATTGAGCGCGGAGAGCCAGTCTTTGAGCTCGTTGCGGCCGTGCTGGTAGCGGACGCGGTAGTAGCGGCTGTTTTCCACGTCGAGGCGGTAGCGGCGGCGCAGGTTTTCCAGGCTTTGACGGCTGCTTTGGTATTGGCTGTAGTTGGTTTGCACTTCGTTGAGCGCGGTGGTGAGGGCTTTTTCGAAGGCGAGCTTGGCGTTTTCAAAGTCGGCTTCGGCATTGCGGTCGCGCCAGCGCAGGGTGTGCCAGTTGAGGAAGGGGAGGTTGAGGCTGACGCTGCCGCCCAATATCGGCACGTTGAAGAGGTTGCGGCTGTGTTCGGACGAGCTGCTGAGTGCGGCGTTCAGCGTAATGCTGGGATACCAGCTGCGGTATTGCGCCTGCTGGCTTTTGAGGGCGGACTGCAGGCGGTAGTCGGCAGCGAGGAGGTCGGGGCGGGCGGCGAGGGTGGAAACGGGCACGTTTAAATCGACTTGGCCGCCTTCCGGCAGGCTGAAATCGGCGGGCTGCACGGCCATTTGCTGGCCGGGGCGCAGATTGAGCAGGTTGCGCAGGGTGGCTTCGGTGTTTTCTCGGTTCTGCTGCAGGGAGAGCAGGCTGTTTTGCGCAGACAGCAGGGATTGCTCGGCCTGGGTGACTTCGATGGAGGCGGCGCGGCCGTGGCGGTATTTGCTGCGGGCGATTTGCAGGATTTGCCGGTATTGTTGCTGCGATTGCTCGGAAAGCTTGATGGCTTCGTTTAAATAGGCTACCTGAAAATAGGCGTCGGCCACGTTGTTGATGATGGTGAGGCGGGTGGCGGCGAGGTCTTGCTCGGTGGCGCGCTGCTCCCACACTTGGGCGGAGGCGGTGGCGTTGAGGCGGCGCCACAGGTCGAGCTCGTAGCTTAGGCCGAGCTGGCTGCTGTAGCTGTGGCTGTTGGCGCGGGTGTCGAGGTTGCGGCTGGCGTTGGCGCCGAGCGAGGCGTTGTAGGACGGCACGAGGTTGGCGCCGAGGATGTTGGCCTGATACAGGGCTTTGTTTACGCTGACGGCGGCCTGCTTCAAATCGACGTTGTTGGCCAGCGCCTGTTGCACCAGGGCATTGAGGCGGGCATCGCCGAAGGCCTGCCACCAGTCGCTGTCGGCCTGATAGGCGCAGCCTTCGGCCCGGACGCACTGCCCGGCGGTATCGGCCACGGCGGCGGCTTGGTTTACCGTGCCTTCGCTTTGCGCCTGCGCCAAGCCGATTTGGCTGTTGGGGGTGCGGTCGATGGCGCAGCCGCCGAGCAGCAGCAGGGCGAGCACGGCCGTACGGACGGGGGGGATGGATTGGGTTGTCGGTTTCATAAACCCTCGTTTCTTGGCTGGGTTATTTGGTTTCAGGTAGCCTCAAGCCGCTAATCGCGCGACAGGGCGGCAATCGGGTTGAGCTGCGAGGCATTTTTGGCCGGCATGAAGCCGAACAGCACGCCGATAAAGGTGGAGCACAGCACGGCGCTCACGATCGACCAGGTGGAAAACGACATGGCAAACTCGGTGGCCAATGCGTTGAAGCCCAGGCCGATCAGGTAGGAGAGCACAATCCCCGCCGCGCCGCCGATGAGGCAGATCAACACGGCCTCAATCAGAAACTGCTGCAAAATATTGCCCTGCCGCGCGCCGATGGCCATGCGCACGCCGATTTCCTTGGTGCGCTCGGTTACCGACACCAGCATGATATTCATCACGCCGATGCCGCCCACCACCAGCGAAATCAAGGCAATGCAGGAAATCAGCAGGGTCATGGCGCTGGTGGTTTTTTCGATGGTCTGCTTGATGCTGTCGCTGTTGCTGGTGAAGAAGTCTTCGGTGCCGTGCCGCGCCAGAAGCAGCTCTTTGATGCCCTGCTCGGCCACCGAGGTGCTCACATCGTCTTTGATTTTCACGGTAACCGAGCTGATGTAGCGTTCGCCGGAAATGCGGTTCATCACCGTGGTGTAGGGTGCCCACATTTGCAGGTTGTCGGCGCCGCCGAAGCCGTTTTGATCTTCCGCGCTGATGCCGATCACGCGTAGCGGGCGCTTGCCGAACAGGATGGTTTGGCCGATGGGGTTGCTGCCGTCGGGGAAGAGCTGCTTGCGCGTGTTCGGGTCGATCACCACCACCTGCGCCGCCTCGTCCACGTCGGCCTGGTCGAACAGCCGGCCTTGGTCGAGCTTGATGCCGCGCACGCTGAAATACTGCTCACCCGCGCCGTAGAGCTGGGCGGTAACGTTGGTGCTGCGGTAGGTAACGGTACCGCTGGAGGTGGTCATCGGGGTGACGCTGTCCACATAGCTCTGCCGGCCGATGGCTTGGGCGTCGGCGATGGTGAGCGTGCGGATGCGGTTGCGTCGGCGGTCGCCGAAGCTTTTGCCGGGATACACGCCGATGGTGTTGGTGCCGATGGCGCTGATATCGGAGAGGATTTTCTCCTGCGTGCCGCGCCCCAACGCCACCACGGACACCACCGAGGCGATGCCGATGATGATGCCGAGCATGGTGAGCAGCGAGCGCATTTTGTGCGCCATGATGGCCTGCACCGACATTTTGAAGGCTTCGACAAACTGATCTTTGAAAAACAGCCAAGACTGCTGCTCGGGCCGGCTTTCCACGCTGCTGGGCGGAATATTTTCGCTTTTGCTGTGGTCGGCGATGATTTCGCCGTCTTTGATTTCGATCACGCGGTTGGCGAAGGCGGCGATGTTCGGGTCGTGCGTGACCAGGATGATGGTGTGGCCTTTGGCGTGCAGGCCGCGGATGATCTCCATCACCATCTCGCCGCTGCCCGAATCGAGTGCGCCGGTGGGCTCGTCGGCGAGGATGATTTCGCCGCCGTTCATTAGGGCGCGGGCGATGGAAACGCGCTGCTGCTGGCCGCCGGAAAGCTCGTTCGGCCGGTTGGCTTCTTTGCCTTCCAGGCCCAAATCGGCCAGCAGCATATCAGCGCGCTCCTGCCTATCTTTCTGATCCATGCCGGCATACACGGCGGGCAGGGCAACGTTATCGCGGGCGCTGAGCGCGCCGAGCAGGTTGTAGCGCTGGAAGATGAAGCCGAACTTGCGCCGCCGCAACGCGGCCAGCTCGTCGCCGCTCATCTGCGCGGTTTCCACGCCGTCGATCTGGTAGGAACCGGAAGTGGCGCTGTCGAGGCAGCCGAGGATGTTCATCAGTGTGGATTTGCCGGAACCGGATTGGCCGATGATGGCGATGAAATCGCCTTTTTTGATGCTCAGGCTGATGTCTTTCAAAATATGGACGCGGTTGGCGCCTTCGCCGAAATAGCGGTTGATGTTGCGGCATTCGATTAGGTTCATATACGGCTTTCGTTGCGGCAGGGAGGCTACCTGAAAACGATGTTTTGCGGAGCAAAGCTGAGTTTCTGCGAAGCTAAAACGGGTGCGGCAAGGTTTCTGCGAAGCTCGAATTTTTCAGGTAGCCTCAAATTTCAGGCAGCCCTAGCTATGGAACGGGCTCGGCATCAGCCAATCTGTTTTGCTGCCATCATTTAACCGGGCCAATCTCAAACCCGTACAAGGCGGCGAGCCGCAGACAGTATGGGCAATGCGGCAAGGCGAACCAACGCGGTAATGGTTTGAGAGGGGCTCGGCTAATTTACATCGGCGGGCCGCCCTGCCACTCTTTCACCGTGCCGTCGCTCTCCGACACAATCACTTTCTCGCCCTCTTTCACGCCTGATTTCACTTCGGTGCGCGTGCCGTCGCTGATGCCGGCGGTGATGGTGCGCTCTTCCACCTTGCCGTCGGCCAGCAGCACGCGCACATAGCGCTCGCGGCCGCGCTGTTTGATGGCGGCGGAAGGCACGGTGAGCACGTTTTTCGCTTCGCCGATGACGATGTTGTTTTGCGTGGTCATGCCGATGGCGAGCTTGCCGTCTTCGTTCGGCACCAGGGCGCGGGCGTAGTAGTAGATGGCGGTGCTGGTGGTGTCGGTGCTGGTGGTGTAGCTGCCTTGCGAGAGGGTGGTGAGGCCGGGGTCGATGCTGTCGAGCTTGGCTTCCCGCTCGCTGTCGGGGTCGGCCAGGGTGGTGAAGAGCAGGGTTTGCCCGGCTTTCACGCGGGTCACGTCTCCTTCGGCAATCTGCATTTTGTTCAGCATCTGGCTCAAATCGGCCACCTGGCCGATGGCGGGCGTGGTTTGATTGGCGTTCACCGTTTGCCCTTCTTCCACTTTCACCGACACCATGGTGCCGCTAATCGGCGCGGTGATGCGGGTGTAGCCCAAATCGGCTTCGGAAGTGTTGATGGCGATGCGGGTTTGGCGGATGGAGGATTGCAGCTCGCCCACCTGCGCCTTGGCGGCGGCATAGGCTCCCTGCGCGCTTTCCAGCTCTTCTTTGGAGGTGGCGTTTTCCGCCCACAAGGCCTGCTCGCGGCGGTATTTGCGCTCGGCGTTTTGCAGAGCCACGCGGGCGGACACGAGCTGCGCCTGATAGGTTTCCAGGCGGGCTTTGTTGGTGTTCAGCGCGTTGAGCTGGGTGGTGGAGTCGATTTCGGCGATGAGGTCGCCCTTTTCCACGTGCTGCCCGAGCTTCACATATAAATGTTTGATTTGGCCGGATGCCTGCGCGCCCACGTCCACCAGCTGCGCGGCGGAAATCTCGCCGGTGGCAGACACGGTTTGGCGCACGTCGGCGCGTTTCACTTCTTCGGTGAGGTAGGTGGTTTGCGGTTTGTTCGGCTTGAGGAAGGCATAGCCCGCCCCGCCCACGGCCAAGACGGCCACCGCCCACAAGGCCCATTTCAAGGGTTTTTTCATCTTGCTCCGCCCGCCGTTGCCGGCAGTTGTTGGGAAATGCGGCTATTTTAGAGAAATCGCCGCTTACTGCGCCATCTGATTAACCTTTCCTTACCCCTCCGGAGGTCTGTGTTGGCAAGGTGTTACCGAAAGGCAGGATCGGGAAAAAGGCTACCTGAAAACGTGAGCTTGAACAAAGTTAAACGCAGGCGGCCGCACGGCGGACAATGCCTTGGGCCGCGGCAGGGTTTCCGCAAAGTCATGGCGGATTCGGTTTGCATCAAAGCCAAGCAGCAATAGCCGCAGATATATAGCGGATTTTGTGAATTTCGATATAAGGCGGCGAGCCGAAGACAATACACACGTACAGCAAGGCAAGCCAACGCCGTAGCGAAAGTTAAGTTAATTCGCTATAAATTTTCAGGTAGCCTGATCTGCTCGATGCAGGCTACCTGAAAACCGAATCCGCTATCGCAAATTAACTTAAATCCGCCATCCCGCTCCGCAAAGACTCATCTTCACCGGGCACCATTTTGGCTCCATCGAAACCCGACCTTGGCCGCGCCAACGCATCGTTTTCATTTCGTTGAAGCTGCGTTTTCAGGTAGCCCCTACCGGCGCCTGAATATCAGCGAGGTATTCACGCCGCCGAAGGCGAAGTTGTTGTTCATCACGTATTCGGTGTCGATATGGCGGCCTTGGCCGGTGAGGTAGTCGGCTTCGCCGCAGCGCGGGTCGATGTTGTCCAGATTCAGTGTGGGGGCGAACCAGCCGCCGCGCATCATTTCGATGGCGAACCAGGATTCGAGCGCGCCGCATGCGCCGAGGGTGTGGCCGAGGTAGCTTTTTTGCGAGCTGATGGGAATGTGGCCGAACACGGCGGCGGTGGCCTGGGTTTCGGCAATGTCGCCCTGTTCGGTGGCGGTGCCGTGGCCGCTCACGTAGCCGACGGCGGAAGGCGGCAGGGCGGCGTCTTCGAGGGCGAGTTCCATGCAGCGCCGCATGGTGCGCATCTCGGGGCGGGTGATGTGGCTGCCGTCGCAGTTGGCACCGTATCCCGCAATTTCGGCAATGATGTGCGCACCGCGCGCTTGGGCGTGCTCCAAATCTTCCAGCACCATCATGCAGCCGCCTTCGCCGAGCACGAGGCCGTCACGGGCGGCGTCGTAGGGGCGCGGGGTAAGTTCCGGCTCGCTGTTGCGGCGGCTGGCGGCGTAGAGGCTGTCGAACACGTAGGCTTCGGAGGGGCAGAGCTGGTCGGCACCGCCGGCCAGCATCATGGGGATTTTGCCGTATTTGATCGCTTCGTAGGCATAACCGATGCCCTGGCTGCCGGAGGTGCAGGCGCTGGAGGTGGGGATCAGGCGACCGGTGAGGCCGAAGAAGATGGCCACGTTGGCGGCGGTGGTGTGCGGCATCATGCGCACATAGGTGTTGGCGCTGAAATTGTTGGGCTGATGGGCAAGCAGCAGGCCGATGTCGAGCACATCAGCGGTGCTGCCGCTGGACGAACCGGCGGCCACGCCCATGCTGCCGTTGCGGATGGCGGGGTCGCCGAGCAAACCGGCCTGTTTCAGGGCCTGTTCGGCGGCGTCGGTGCAGTATTGCGCCAAAGGACCCATGCTGCGCAGCTGTTTGCGCGTCCAATGCGCGGGCGGGGCATAGGCGGGCAGCGGTGCGCCGAGGCGGGTTTCCATTTCGGGGAAGGCATCCCACGCCTCCATGCGGCGCACGGCGTTTTTGCCCGCGCGGAAGGCGGCTTCGATTTCGTGCCACCCGCGGCCGAAGGCGCACACCGCGCCCACGCCGGTAATCACCACCCGTTTCGTTTTCATCAGCACAATCCTCCGTTTACCGCAATCACCTGCCGCGTGATGTAGGCGGCGTGTTCGCTCATCAAGAAGCGCACGGCATGCGCCACTTCCTCCGGCCGCCCCATGCGCTGTGCCGGAATGGCTTTCAAAATTTCTTCCACCGGCACGTTGTCATCCAAAATCTCCGTATCGATCAGGCCGGGGGCGACGCAGTTTACCGTGATCTTGCGTTTGGCCAGCTCCACTGCCAAGGCCTTGGCCGCGCCAATCAGCCCGGCTTTCGACGCGCTGTAGTTCACCTGCCCGCGGTTGCCAATCAGGCCGGACACGGAGGCCATGCACACAATCCGTCCCGGCGCGCGGCGGCGGATCATCGGCATGATGAGCGGGTGCAGCACGTTGTAGAAACCGTCCAGATTGGTACGCAGCACGCGGTCCCAGTCTTCGTCTTCCAGCGCGGGAAAGGCATTGTCGCGCGTCAGCCCCGCATTCAGCACCACGCCGTAATACGCGCCGTGCGCTTCAATGTCCGCCTCCAGCACGCGGCGGCATTCGGCGCGGTCGGCCACGTCAAACTGCAACACCCGCGCCTGCCGCCCCAGCGCGCGGATTTGTTCCGCCACCGCTTCGGCCTCCGCCATGCGGCTGCGGCCGTGCACCACGATGTCGAAGCCGTCTTGCGCCAAGGCCAAAGCCGCCGCACGGCCGATGCCGCGCGTGGAGCCGGTGATGAGGATGGTTTGGGTCATGATGGGGGTTCCTTTGCAATCTTGGGGCAGGCGGCCGGAGGCTACCTGAAAAAAGGCCGTCTGAAAACGGCTTGTCGGGGTAGGCGGATTGTACCTGCGAACCGGATTTGTCGGAATGGTGTTTTTGGTTTTTCAGGTAGCCTTTTGGGGGATTGGAGGCCGTCTGAAAGGCTACCTGAAAAGTAGAGCGATGCCGTAAAATCCCGAAGCTGCCGGGGGAAACGTAATAAATTTGAATATATTGTTTGATGATACAATTACCCCGTCTCATGATCCGCCAGGAGGGGCAAATGCTGAAAGATTTCACCGACCCGAACGAAAACATCTTGTGGCAGGGCAAGCCGCACCGCCTGCTGTATATTATGGGCAATCCGCTGATTTACCCTTTCGCCCTGTGCTGGGGGCTGTTCGACCTGTTTTTCATCACCAAGTTCAACGCCGCCTCGCACGGGATGTTTCCGCATGCCAACCTTTTTGTGCTGTTTCACATGGCTCCGGTGTGGTACGCGATATTTTCGCCGATATACCGTTTTTTCAACTGGTACCGCATCGATTACGCGCTCACCGACAAACGTCTCTATTTCACCGCCGGCATCATCGGGCTGGACATTGCCAGCCTGGAGCTGCCGGAAGTACATAATCTGCGGGTATACGTGGGCATACTGGAAGCCATATTCCAGCGCGGCACGATACGCTTCGGCAACCGGAATGCTTTGTATGCGATTGAAAAACCTTATGAAGTATACAAGCTGATTCAGCAAACTGCTGTGGATATCTCCACCGACCGCCAGTTCCCCAACCAACTGCGCCCCGACGAAAACCCGGGCTACCGCACCCGATACAAGCCTTAACACCGAAAGCCGGCAAAACAAGCCGTCTGAAAGCAGGTTTCGTTGCCTTCAGACGGCTTATTTTCACAGCAGCGGCAGGGCTTAGCTGCCCAGCTGCGTGGTTTTGTTCACAATAATCTCCACGCGGCGGTTTTGGGCGCGGCCTTCAGGATTGTCGCTGCCGTCGGGGTGGGTATTGGGCGCGATGGGGCGGGTGGCGCCGAGGCCTTCGATTTGGTAGTTCTGGTGCAGGCCTTGCGCCTCAAACCAGCTTTTCACCGCCTGTGCGCGTGCCAGAGACAAACGCTGGTTGTAGGCATCGGAGCCTTTGCTGTCGGTATGGCCGGTGATCAGGATCAAGCCCTGCCCTTTGCGGCGGATCACATCGGCGGCTTTTTGCAGCTCGGCATCGGCTTCGGGCTTGAGATCGGCCTTGTCGAAATCAAACAGCACATCGGAAGACAGATTGATTTCGATGTTAAACCCGGTTTCAGTGCCGCTCAAACCGCTGCCTTGCGCCGAGAGGCTGCTGCCTTGGGAAGACAAACTGCTGCCTTGAGAAGACAGGCCGCTGCCCTGAGCCGACAGGGCAGACGAGGCGGCAGCGGCAGGCGCTGCCTGTTCGGAAGCGGCAGCGGGCGGGGTTTGCTGCAAATCGGCCGCGCTGGCGGCAAGGGTTTGCCCCTGCTGCGGTTGCTGGTCGGCAGGAGTCGGCTCCTGCCCGCAGGCGCACAGGGCGGAAACGGCCGCCACACAGGCAAAGAAACGCAATGTTTTCATAAAGCAAGCTCCTTCAGGGGCGGCGGGGCAGCGCTAGGCCGCCCATCTGCCGCCGGGTGGAAATCAGCGGCTTACCGGCACCGAATCAAACGAGCCCGCACCGGGGAAATCGATGGTGATGGTGGGCGTTGTTTCGGCTGGGGCGGGGAATTTAAGCGCGATGATGACGGGAGAGCTGCTGCTGGAGGTTATTACACCGCTTCCACCGACAACAGGATCGGTCATATATTTACCGTTTTCATCCTGCAACAGGCTGATGCGTTTGCTGGTGCTTTCGTCGATATAGGCAAAATCCGCAACCTGACCGCTGCGTATTGTTTTGAATTTATAGCCGCCATTTTCATTTTTAGGCGGTGTGTATATAAATTCAACATTGAGAATCTGACCGACTACTTTGGCTTTGGTTAAAGCCAGCGTGCCATCTTCAAATGGTTTGGACTGGATGGCCTGCGCGGCGGGATCCTGCTGCTGCGGGGCGGCGGCCGGCTCGCGGATCAGGCTGTTGCCGGAAGCGGGCTCGGGAGCGGGCGGCGCGGGATTGGGGTTGGGGAGTTGCGCCTGTTCCTGCGCCTGCGGCGGCGGGGTTGGCTCGGGATCTTTTTGGCAGGCGGCAAGCAGAGCCAAAGCAGACAACACAACAAGGGCAGATTGGGAAACACGCATTTTGAATACCTCTCTAAGGTTGGATATTGCGGTGAAAATACGAACGGACTGCTGCCCGTGTATACCAAAAATCCCGATAAAATTCAAGCAGGCCGCAGCCGGTATGCGCATCTCGATTCATATATAAACAACAGCGTGCCCATGTTTGTGCTGCGCAGCAATTTCGTTTTATCGATATTTGTTTTTCAGGTAGCCTTTCAGTGTTTGGGGCTACCTGAAAACGCAAGCTTAAACGGAGCGGACCGATGTTTTGCCAAGCAAGGCGGCGTTTCTGCGAAACCAAAAATCAGCCGAAACTTTCAATCTCACGCCTTAGGCAAAAACCACGCCAACACCAAGGCCGCCGCCGCACCGCAGCCGGCCACCTTGGCCACCGCCAGCCATGTTACCGCGTCGGCCTGCGGGAAATCCACCAGCACCACAAATGCGGCAAAGGCCGCCGTGATGGCCGCGCCGATCAAGGTCATCGCCGCCACGCCTGGTTTGTTGCGCCGCAAACCGAGCTGCGAGGCAGCCAGCCCGGTGAGCGCACCCGGCACGGCGCCGTAGAGGAAGCCCCACAGCAGCAGGCGCAACAGCAGGTAGGCACCGCCCGAGGGCCTTAGGTAGGCGACCAAGGGCAGCACGCCCACCACGCCGCCGAGCAGGCCGCAAATCAGCGCCATGCGCCAGCGCCGCCATTCCGCGCCGAAGGCGGCCGCGCCGGTGGCTGGGTTTTGCCGTGAGGGAGCTTGAGTGGGGAGAGTCATGTGTTTCCTTATCTTGGTTGGATTGATGCCGCATCAGCCATAGCGGGTTCACTTGGTTTCGCCATAGCTTGGTTCGTGTATCGGCAGCCGGCCACTAGGCTACCTGAAAATGAGGGCGGCGGATATGCTTTTGCAGCAATGCAGCTGCCGGACGCGGCAAAATTCCGTATGGGCATCCCGCCAATTTCGGCTCAAAACAAAAGGCTGGCAACCCAACCCTCGCTTGGCGGAAATTTCGGATAACACGGCCATCCTACCGCCCGCCGTTTTCAGCTCCGCAGAACCCGCCTTCCTCCGGCCACCGCGTTTAACTTTGTTGAAGCTGCGCTTTCAGGCAGCCGCCATGCGCTTGGCGCGTCCACACAAAAGGCTACCTGAAAATCCAAATAACGGTTTTAACGTTGTTGCGGCTGCATTTTCAGGTAGCCTATTTTTGCTTCACGCCCGCCTAGAATTTATAGGTGTATTGCAAGCCCAGGATGTGCGAATGGCTTTTGAACTTGGCCGAGCCGGTGGTGCGGCTGGACACGCAGGCCTGCGAGCCGGGGCCGGCAGCCGTGCCGCCGCACCAGCCGTTTACGTTGGCCGAAGTGTTTTTCACGTGCACGTAGCTGTAGGCCAGGCTCACGCTGTGCTGCGGCGTGAGGTCGTATTTGCCGCCGAGCGAGAACCAGATACGGTCGGCGTCGGGCAGCGTGCTCATGCGCGTGTCGGCGCCGCGCACCGGCGCTTGGTCGTAGGCCACGCCGAAGCGCAGTTGCAGCGGATTGGTGATTTGGTAAGAGGCGCCGAGGGAAACTTTGTAGGTGTTGCGCCACTGCGGCGTGAGGATGGTTTGGCTGCTGCGGGCCGGCGCGGCGGGGTTTTGCGGGTTGGCCACCACTTTCTGGTTTTCAAAATTCAGCTCCACGCGGTTGAAGCGCGAGTGGCGCGTCCAAGTGGCGTCACCGTAGAGCGACCAGCGCGGCGAAAGCTTATACATGCCGTGCAGCGACAGCGATTCGGGGGTGATGATTTTCACGTGCGCCCCTTCGGAGGCGGCATAGCCGTTGGCGCGGATGGCGTTGGCCAGCGCGCCGCCCATCGGCGTTTAAAAAGCCGTGCCCACCAGTTTCCATTCGGCATCGCCGCTCAGGGTGTGATTCACTTTGGAGCGGTAGTTCACGCCCAGGCGCAGCGAATCGTTCACGTCCCACAGCCAGGCCAGGTTGTAGCCGAAGCCCCAATCGCTGCCTTCCACGCTGGCGTAGCCGTCGGCAAAGCCGTTGCGGCGCAGCGGCGGAAAGGCGCCGAAGTTGGCATATTGGCGCAGGTTGGCCGAGGTATGCTGCGCCACTAAGCCCACGGCCACGGAATGTTGGTCGTTGATTTTATAGGCCACGGTGGGCTGCACGGCGATGGTTTTCAGGCCCAGCTCGTTTAAGTTGTAGCGCAGCACGGAATCGTGCTGGTATTCGGTGCCCGAGCCGAAAGGCACGTACACGCCCAAGCCCAGCGCCACATCGTCGTTCAGGCGGTGCGACAGGTAGAAATGCGGCGCCAGCACCACATCTTGCGGGCGGATGTTGCCGGAAGCGGCGCCCTGCACGCGCTCGCTGCCGCCGGGATAGTAGGCTTCGGCGTTTTCATATTTCACGCTCGGCGCCACCAGGTTCACATTGATGCTGGCCTGCGTGCCGTCAAGCTTGGTGAGGCCGGCGGGGTTGTGGAACAGGGTGGAGGGGTCGATGGCTTCGGCGGAGGAGGCGTTGGCCGTGGCCTGGCTGCTCACAGACTGGGTGCCGAAATGATAGCCGGAAGCCCAGGCCGGCAGGCTGAAAGAGGCGGCCACAAGCAAGGCAAGACGGGTGAGGCGGTAAGTATTCATCATGATTCTGCTGTCAATAAAGCCGGTGTTGGCAGCCGGCGCAATAAACGGTTCGTAACGGTTGGCTTCGTGAAAGCTTGCGTTTTGGCTTCGCGGAAACTGCGTTTTAGCTTCGCAGAAACTCACTTCGCTCGTTTTCAGGTAGCCTATATTTGGATGCGGCAACCGGCTACCTGAAAAGTTACACCATAACGTTGAGTAGCTATTCTACCGGAAGATTTGTCTAAAAATGAACTTTGCGGCATTTCTATGGCGCTTAGTAATGTTAGGATTGGTAAATTTCCAACAGTTTTCTGATTTGATATGAGCAATTTGTGCTATTTTGAAATATTACGCTCACAAATTGCTTTTAACAGACATGAAATTGCGCAGACGGCATGACTGTGCGCCTTCCGGCCAACCTGCCGAATTAGCCAAACCGTCGAACGGCAGGTGCCAAACGCTGCAAACGCAAAAATCCCCTTGGCTTCACCAAGGGGATTTTAAAATTTGGTTGCGGGGGCAGGATTTGAACCTACGACCTTCGGGTTATGAGCCCGACGAGCTACCATGCTGCTCCACCCCGCGTCAGGGAAGGCGGAATATACGCGCTTGGATGGGGCTTGTCAAGTTTTCAGGTAGCCTGTTTGCGTGAGGCTACCTGAAAATTTCTGCCAAACCAAATCATTGCCGGCAGAATTTATTTGTCTTCCTTATCGGGAATCGGCCGCCACAGCACCAGCTGCTTGCCGATGTGCTGCACCAACTCGGCGCCGGTGGCGGCACACAATGCTTCGGCGATGGCAATCCGTTCCTGCCTGTCGTCTCCGGCCACCTGCACTTTAATCAGCCCGCGCGCGGTGAGGCGGGTGTCGGTTTCTTTGACCACGGCCTCGGTCAGCCCTTGCTTGCCGATAAGTACGGTGGGGCGCAGTTGGTGTGCTTGTTGTTTGAAACGGCGGATGTCTTCGGTGCTGAGTGGTGAGGGCATGGTGTTGGTCTGTGTTGGGGTTGTTGGATTGGGCGGAACAGGCTACCTGAAAGCGCAGCTTCAACGAAGTTAAAACGAGTGGAGCAAGTTTTCAGGTAGCCTGCATGGGAGAAACGCTTAACCGGCCACGCTGTCGAAGCGGCGGGCGGCCTCATCCCAGTTCACCACGTGCCAGAAGGCTTTGATGTAGTCGGGGCGGCGGTTTTGGTATTTCAGATAGTAGGCGTGTTCCCACACATCCAAGCCGATGATCGGGAAGCCGGAGGCGCCGGCTACGGCCTGACCCATCAGCGGGGAATCTTGGTTGGCGGTGGAAACGACTTTGAGTTTGCCGTTTTCATACACCAGCCAGGCCCAACCGGAGCCGAAGCGGCTGGCGGCGGCTTTTTCAAACTCGGCCTGGAAGGCTTCCACGCTGCCGAAATCACGCTCGATGGCGGCTTTGAGCTTGCCTTGCAGGGTGGTGCCGGTTTTCAGGATCTGCCAAAACAGGCTGTGGTTGGCATGGCCGCCGGCGTTGTTGCGCAGGGGGGTGCGCAGGTTTTCGGGCAGCTCGGCGAGGCGGGAAATCAGTTCTTCGGCAGGAAGGCTGACCCACTCGGGCAGGTTGGCGAGCACGGCGTTGGCGTTGTTTACATAGGCCTGGTGGTGTTTGCTGTGGTGGATTTCCATGGTTTGCGCGTCGAAATGCGGCTCGAGCGCGTCATAAGCATAAGGCAGGGCGGGCAGTTGGTAAGACATGATGGTTTCCTTTTTCAGATGTGGTTTTCGAGCGGGCAATGATAAGTTTTATCCATTGGCAATTCAAGGGTTTTTTTGCTATCGCCCCGGTTGGGATAATTTTGGCTGTGCCCAAGCCTGTGCTTTTTTCAGGTAGCCTTTGAGGCGCGGCCAAGCGGCCATATCGGCTCCCGCCCACTTCCTTGTATGGAAAAGAAATACCGTCGGCGTTATAATGCGCGGTTTCCAAAATATTTTCCGCACCCTGCGGCACAAAGCAAACATGAAACCTATCCGCAACATCGCCATCATCGCCCACGTCGATCACGGCAAAACCACGCTCGTAGACCAACTCCTGCGCCAATCCGGCACCTTCCGCGCCAACCAGCATGTGGACGAGCGCGTGATGGACAGCAACGATCTCGAAAAAGAACGCGGCATCACCATCCTCGCCAAAAACACCGCCATCGAATACGAAGGCTACCACATCAATATTGTAGACACCCCCGGCCACGCCGACTTCGGCGGCGAAGTGGAGCGTGTGCTCGGCATGGTCGATTGCGTGCTGCTCTTGGTGGATGCCCAAGAAGGCCCGATGCCGCAAACCCGCTTCGTCACCAAAAAAGCGCTGGCGCTCGGCCTGAAGCCCATCGTGGTGATCAACAAAATCGACAAGCCCACCGCCCGCGCCAGCTGGGTGATCGACCAAACTTTTGATTTGTTCGACAACCTCGGCGCCAGCGAAGAACAGCTCGACTTCCCCATCGTGTATGCCTCCGGCCTTTCCGGCTTCGCCAAGCTGCACGAAGAAGACGAGAGCAGCGATATGCGCCCCCTGTTTGAAACCATCCTCAAATACACCCCGCCGCCTTCCGGCAGCCCCGACGCACCACTGCAACTGCAGATTTCCCAACTCGATTACGACAACTACACCGGCCGCCTCGGCATCGGCCGCATCCTCAACGGCAAAATCCGCCCCGGCCAAACCGTGGCCGTGATGAACCACGACAAACAAATCGCCCAAGGCCGCATCAACCAGCTACTCGGTTTCAGCGGGCTGGAGCGCGTGCCGCAGCAGGAAGCCGAAGCCGGCGACATCGTGCTGATTTCCGGCATCGACGAAATCGGCATCGGCGTGACCATCTGCGACAAAGACAACCCCATCGGCCTGCCCATGCTCAGCGTGGACGAGCCCACCCTCACCATGGATTTCATGGTGAACACCAGCCCGCTGGCCGGCACCGAAGGCAAGTTCGTCACCAGCCGCCAAATCCGCGACCGCCTGCAACGCGAGCTGCTCACCAATGTGGCCCTGCGCGTGGAAGACACCGCCGATGCCGACGTGTTCCGCGTGTCCGGCCGCGGCGAGCTGCACCTGACGATTTTGCTGGAAAACATGCGCCGCGAAGGTTATGAGTTGGCCGTGGGCAAACCGCGCGTGGTGTACCGCGACATCGACGGGCAAAAATGCGAGCCGTATGAAAACCTCACCGTAGACGTACCCGACGACAACCAAGGCGCGGTGATGGAAGAACTCGGCCGCCGCCGCGGCGAGCTCACCAATATGGAAAGCGACGGCCACGGCCGCACCCGCCTCGAATACCACATCCCCGCCCGCGGCCTGATCGGCTTCCAAGGCGAATTCATGACCCTCACGCGCGGTGTCGGCCTGATGAGCCACGTGTTCGACGACTACGCCCCCGTGAAGCCCGACATGCCCGGCCGCCACAACGGCGTGCTGGTTTCCCAAGAGCAAGGCGAAGCCGTGGCTTATGCCCTGTGGAACCTGGAAGAGCGCGGCCGCATGTTCGTGTCGCCCAACGACAAGATTTACGAAGGCATGATCATCGGCATCCACAGCCGCGACAACGACCTGGTGGTGAACCCGCTCAAGGGTAAAAAGCTCACCAACGTGCGCGCCAGCGGAACGGACGAAGCCGTGCGCCTCACCACGCCGATTAAGCTCACGCTGGAAAGCGCGGTGGAGTTTATCGACGACGACGAACTGGTGGAAATCACCCCCAAATCCATCCGCCTGCGCAAACGCTACCTGAGCGAGCTCGAACGCCGCCGCCATTTTAAAAAGCTGGATTAAGGCCAACAAAAACGGCTGCACACGCCAAGCCGGCAAAAGGCTACCTGAAAACGATGTGTTGCGAAGCAAGGCTGAGTTTCTGCAAAGCTAAAAACCGCCACATCATTTTTCAGGTAGCCTTTCCAATCGGCAGCCGGCAATCCCACATATCTCCAACCAGCTATTCTCCACGAAAGATACCCCCATGACCTTCGCCTACTGGAGCGTCCTCATCGCCGCCCTGATGCCCCTATTCTGCGCCGCCTACGCCAAAAAAGCCGGCGGCTTCCACTTTGACCGCGACAACGGCAACCCGCGCGGCTTCCTCGCCCACACCACCGGCCTGGCTGCCCGCGCCAACGCCGCCCAGCAAAACGGTTTTGAAGCCTTCGCCCCCTTTGCCGCCGCCGTCATCATCGCCCACAGCACTGGCAACGCCGCGCAAGCCACCATCAACTTTTGGGCCGCCGCCTTCCTCCTCTGCCGCGCCGCCTTCATCTATTGCTATCTGAAAGACAAAGCCCGCCAGCGCTCCCTGGCCTGGCTGGGCGGCTTCGCCTGCATTCTTGCCCTGTTTGTTGCAGCGGCGTGATTCCGGTTTCACAGCCTGCCCTCCCTAAAAAGGCTACCTGAAAGCGCAGCCTCAACGAAGTGGACTGATGTCTTACGAAGCAAGGCTGAGTTTCTGCAAAGCCAAAATTTGCCGCATTATTTTTCAGGTAGCCTTTTCTTCATTCCCCCAAGCCAAGCCTATGCCCACCGCAGAATCGGCTATAATGCCGCCGTTTCCAACCCTACCCACAGGCAGGCATCATGAACGATTTCCGGCAGGATTTCCTGCGTTTCGCGCTGGAGCAGGATGTGTTGCGCTTCGGCGAATTTGTTACCAAAGCAGGGCGGCTCTCGCCCTATTTCTTCAACGCCGGACTGTTTAACGACGGCGCCTCCACCCTCACGCTGGCGCGCTTCTACGCGCAGGCCATTCTCGAGAGCGGCATCGAGTTCGACATGCTGTTCGGCCCGGCCTACAAAGGCATCGTGCTGGCTTCGTCCACCGCCATGATGCTGGCCGAGCGCGGGCGCAACGTGCCCTTTGCCTACAACCGCAAGGAAGCCAAAGACCACGGCGAGGGCGGCACGCTGGTGGGCGCGCCGCTGGCCGGGCGGGTGCTGATTATCGACGACGTGATGTCGGCCGGCACTTCGGTGCGTGAATCGCTGCGCCTGATTGAGGCGGCGGGCGCGGTGCCGGCCGGAGTGGCGATTGCGCTCGACCGCATGGAAAAAGGCACGGGCGAACTCTCTGCCGTGCAGGAAGTGCGCCGGCAATACGGCTTGCCGGTGGTGCCGATTGCCAGCCTGCGCGACTTGCTCGCCTTGCTGGCAGACGACGCGCAATTTAGGCAGCATCTGGCGCCGGTGCAGGCCTACCGCGACCGCTACGGCGTGTCCGACTGATACAGGCTACCTGAAAACAAGGCTAAATTTCCACGCAACCAAAAGTTTAAATCGTTTTCGGGCAGCCTGCCCTTCAGGCTGGGCTGGCCGAAACTGATCGCCGCCATATTTTCAGGTAGCCTTTTGCATACGCTGCCCGATTCCCCGCGCAGCAAAAAAGCAGGCTTTCCAGCCTGCTTTACTTATGCCTACTTGGTTTGCACGCCCCTTGGCTTCGCGGCCTAAGGGCTACCTGAAACCTATTCTTCCACGCTCAGCTTGCCGCTCGGTTCGGCACGGTGTTGGTGCTGCTGTTTTTTGCCTTTGTGTTTCAACACGGCGCGGTCGAGCTTGTCGGCCAAAAGGTCGATGGCGGCATACATATCTTTGTCGGTTTGGTCGAGGTGCAGGTCTTTGCCGGCCATGTGCCAATCCACTTCGGCTTTCTGCTCCAGTTTGTCCACCGAAAGCGTAACGGTGGCGGAAATCACATTGTCGCTGTGGCGCACGATGCGGTCGAGTTTGGTGCTGATGTAGTCTTTCAGGGCATCGGTAACTTCGATGTTGATTCCGTTGATTTTCAGATTCATAACAAACTCCTTGCTAGGTGGGATTGGCCTGTGCCAACGCAGTGCCGCTAACTGCCGGCTTTCTGCTTGCGTTGGTGGGCAGGCGGGAAATTGAGCTCTTCGCGGTATTTGGCCACGGTGCGCCGGGCCAGCACGATGCCTTGCAATGCCAGACGGTCGGCCATGGCGCGGTCGGAGAGCGGTTTGGTTTTGTCTTCGGCCGCAATCAGGCTTTCGATCACCGCCTTCACCGCGCCGGGGCTGATGCCGTCGCTGTCTTCGCTGCCGCTGTAGGCGGCAGCCTGGCTGAAAAAGTAGCGTAATGGAAATATGCCTTGCGGGCAAGCCAAATATTTTTGGTTCACGGCGCGGGATACGGTGCTTTCGGCCAGGCCGAGGTGGGCGGCGGTGTCTTTAATCGTGAGCGGCACTAGGCCGATGGCGCCGAAAGAGAAGAAATCGGCCTGTTTTTCCAAGATGATTTCGGCCAGCCGCAACACGGTGCTTTTGCGCTGCTCCAGCGAGCTGAGCAATACTTTAGCCTCACTGAGCTTTTGTTTCAACTCCGGCGCCTCGCCGCCGTATTCGGCCAGCAGCTCGCAGTATTCCTGATTGAGCTGCAATTGCGGCCAGGCCTGCCGGAACATGCCCACTTTCCATTCGCCGCTTTCCGGGTCGGGGCGGATCCACACATCGGGATCGACGTATTCGGTGTGCCCCGAACCGGCAAGGCCGTAGGCGGGGAAGGGGTTGAGCGCGGCCACCAGCGCCTGCGCCGCCTCAATCGTGGCCACGCTGTATTCGGGAAACTTTTTGCGCACCAGCGGCGAGAGGCTGTTTTTGCCCACTTCGGGCAGGAAGTGCTTCACCAGGCGCACGGCGCAAAACACGGCTTCGCTCGGCTGCTGCCGCGCCAGCTGGAGCAAGAGCGATTCGCCCAAATCGCGCGCGCCCACGCCGGCGGGGTCGAACTGCTGCAAATGGCGCAGGGCTTCGGCCAGGTCTTCTTCTTCCAGCATCCATTCCAGCGGCGAGTTTTCCACGATGTCGGTGAGGCTGTCGTTCAGGTAGCCCTGGTCGTCAAGATAGTCGATTAGGAGGTGCACGAGGGCGGCCTGGCCTTCATCCAGCGGGTGTTCGCACACTTGCGCGTGCAGGCCGCTGCGGAAATCGGCTTCATCGGCCACGGTTTCCCACACGTCGCTCTCTTCCATGCTGTTGGTTTTGCGCGTAATCGGCAGGTCGGCGGAATAGTGCGGCTCGGGCGCGCCGCTGTCGGCGGGGTCGGCCTCGGGGCGCTCCAGCATGGGGTTGTCGGCCAGCCAGCCCTCCACCTCTTCGGCCAGTTCCAGCGACGACATATGCAGAATGCGCAGCGATTGCTGCTGCTTCTGATTGAGCTGCTGGGTTTGGCGCAGTTTGAGTTTGACGGATTGCTGGGTCATGACAGGCTACCTGAAAAAGCGTAACGCTCAGTAATCGAAGTTTTCGCCCAGATACACGGCGCGCACTTCTTCGTTGCCCACCAATTCTGCGGGGCGGCCGCTGGCCAGCACGGCGCCGTTGTTGATGATGTAGGCGCGGTCGCAGATGCGCAGGGTTTCGCGCACGTTGTGGTCGGTAATCAGCACGCCGATGCCGCGCTGTTTGAGGAAGCCGATGATATTTTGGATGTCGATCACGGCAATCGGATCCACGCCGGCGAAGGGCTCGTCGAGCAGGATGAAGCGCGGGCTCATGGCCAGCACGCGGGCGATTTCCACGCGGCGCCGTTCGCCGCCGGAGAGGGCGGGGGCGGGGCTGTCTTTAAGGTGGGTGATGTTCAAATCGTTGAGCAAATCGGCCAGGCGCGATTCAATCACGTCGCGGTCGGTTTCGTGCAGCTGCAAGATGGCGCGGATGTTTTCGGCCACAGTCATCTTGCGGAAAATCGAGGCTTCCTGCGGCAGATAGCCCAGGCCGAGGCGGGCGCGCTGATACACGGTCATGTGGCGCAGCTGGTGGCCGTCGAGGCTGATTTCGCCGTGGTCGGCGGCCACCAGGCCGACAATCATATAGAAGCTGGTGGTTTTGCCGGCGCCGTTGGGGCCGAGCAGGCCGACCACTTCGCCGCTTTGGATGTCGAGCGAAAAATCCTGCACCACTTGGCGCTGTTTGAAGCTTTTGCGCAGCTGCCGCACGCTGAGTCGGCTGATGGCGGGCTCGGTCATGTTGTGTATTCCTTCAATCTGGGTGGGTAGGGGCTACCTGAAACTCGGGCGGCCTTTGCCTTATTGGTGCAACTGCACGGTTTGGTCGCGCTCCACCGACAGCACGCCTCTGATGCGTTTGAAGCGTTCTGCCGCCTGCGGCAAATCCTGTTGCGGCGGGATGCGCACGGCGAAACCGTGCAGGTTTTCATAGCGGTACACCAGCTCGGCCCGCATGGCCCGCGCGGTTTGCAGCACCTGCCGCGGGGCTTGGGCGGCAGCGGCATCGTAGAAAATAATCAGCACGCGGTTGTCGGCGGCGGTTTGATTGGCGGGCGGGGCGGGCAGTTCGCGTTGCCCGACGGCCGGCGCGGGCTGCGGGGCGGTGCAGGCGGCGAGCGCGGCCAGGCAGGCGAGGCCGATGGCGTGGCGGATGGTAGTCATATTGTGTGCTTTCGTTTGCGGTTTTCAGGTAGCCTTTTCGTTTACCGGTGGAGGCTACCTGAAAAATGTTCGGCGGTTTGCCTGCCCTCTCCCGCAGGGAAAGAGGCAGGTTTCAGGCAGCATTCGCCGTTTCGGGCTACCTGAAAGTGTTGGTTTTAAATCAGCAAACGGCTTGGGTTGCGGGCGGCTGTAACACTGCGTTTGCAATTTGCACAATGGTTTGCCGTTTTCACCTTTGCTTTTGATTTTCAGGTAGCCTTTTCGGCTTCTGTTGGGGCTACCTGAAAAATGCCGACCCGGTTTCAGCCCGCCTTCTTTTTGCCCTGCGGCCTGCCCTGCGTGAGGCGGAAGCTGTCGTCGAGCAGCTGGCGGATAAGCGCTTCGTCGGCCCGCGCCAATTCGATGCTCAGCCAATGCTCCTTGTTCATGTGGTAGGCGGGCAGGATGCCGGCTTGGGCGCGCATGGCACCGATGTGTTCGGGGCGGCATTTCACATTGAGCAGGGGCACGTTGCGGCCGGGCGTGCGCCCGAGTTTTTCCGCCGGCACGGGCAGGTAGGCGGCAAACCATTTGCGGTTGCCTCCGTGGCGGAACACGGCGTATTCGGGAAAGTGGGCAAAGGGGTAATCGGGCGCGGTGCCGTAGCGTTCGGCGATTGCGGCAAACAGGGTTTCGGCCTTCATCCCGCCTCCGTTATTTCTGCTGCGGCTGGATGGTGATGCTCACACGGCCTTTGTTGGCGTTGCTGCGGCTGCCGCCCAGCACGGTATAGACTTCGGTGCGGGTGTTGTAGGTGATGGTGTCGCCGCTGGCGCGGTCGCCGCCGCGCTCGAGTTTGGCGCCGCCGCTGAGCTTCACGATGCCGGTGGCGGATTGGTATTCCACGCGGGCGGCCTGGCCTTTCACCGTGCCTTGGCGGTCGAGCTGCTGGCCGAAGTGCACCGGGCTGCCGGAGGCGGTCATGGTTTGCGCGCCGTCTTCGGCTTTCACCACGCGCACTTTGGCGGCGCGGATATACATGGTGCCCTGCTGGATGACCACGTTGCCGGAAAATTCGGTGCTGCGGTTGCCTTGGTCGAGCGAGCCTTGGTCGGCTTCGATCTGGATGGGCTGGTTGCGGTCGGAGGTGAGCGCGAGGGCGGCTGGGCTGAGCAGGGCGGCGGCCAGGAGGATGGCGAGCCGTTTATCGTTGCGGGTCATAAATCACTGCCTTTATGCGGGAGGAAAGGTTGAGCAGGCCTTGTTTGTGGTTGTAGGTCATGCCTTGGGCGGTGCCGTGGGAGGCGCCGTAGCGGTAATTGACCAAAGCTTGGGTGTGCGCGGTTTGGGTTTGGGTGTTTACGGTGAGGCTGTCGGTTTCGAGGCGGCCGGCGGGCTGGGCGGCGGTGGCGGGCTTGTCAAACACCACGTTTTTCTCAAACACGATTTGGTTTTCGCCAACCAGATAATGCGCCTGCCGGGCGCTTATCCGATACAGCATCTGGCCGCCTTGGGCAAATTCGATTTCCGGGTCGGCCAGGTAGCCGTCTTTGCGGTTGGGAAACTGCCAGGCGCGGCTGGCGGTGAGCTGCTGGGCCACGCTGCCGTCGGCGGCGAAGCGGCGGCCTTGGATGCCGAAAATCTGGTATTGCGGCTCGCGCGGGTCGAGCGGGGTTTCTTCGGTTTCGAGTTGGCTGATGCGGTCGAGCCAGAAGCTGACGCCGCCCAGGGCCAGCGCCAAAACGAGGGGAAACCACCAGCCGCCGAATCGTTTGATCATTGCGTGTATTGCTCCAGAGCGGTTTTCAGGTAGCCTTTGGCCTGCATGATGAGGTCGCACAATTCGCGCACGGCGCCGGCGCCGGCCGGGCGGCGGGTAACGTAGGCGGCGTGTTGCAGCACGAAGGGATGCGCTTCGGGTACGGCGGCGGGCAGGCCGCAGCGCACCATCACGGGCAGATCCACCACGTCGTCGCCGATGTAGGCGCATTCGTGTTCGGCCACGCCGGCGGCAGCGCGCAATTCGGCATAGGCGGCGTGTTTGTTGCTGATGCCTTTGAAATAATAATGGATGCCGAGCTGCTTGGCGCGCAGGGCAACGGAGGGGGCGTCGCGGCCGGTGATGATGGCGCTTTGCACGCCGCATTGGTGCAGCATTTTGATGCCGTGCCCGTCGAGCGTGTGGAAGGCTTTGATTTCTTCGCCGTTGTCGCGGATGAAGATGCGGCCGTCGGTAAGCACGCCGTCCACATCCATAATCAGCAGTTTGATTTGGGCGGCGGCGCGGGCGATCTCGGCGGGCAGCTCTGGCGGGTAGGGGGGCATGCGGTGTCCAAAGTGTCTAAATGGGGATATGCCTTAATGATAACATGCGGCGGCGCAGGCACAAACCGTATCGGCACGGTTTTTGCTTGCGGCGGCGCGTTTTAGCGGCAAAAGGCTACCTGAAAATATAAGTTTCAACGGAATGGGCCGGTATCTGGCGAAGCCAGGCTGAGTTTCTGCGAAACCCAATATCCAGATTATTTTTCAGGTAGCCTTTTGCTCCCTCCAACTACTTATTACTTGGCAATACTTTTTACATATATTGACTTCTTGTGTCGTTTTCCAGTATAAGCAAAACCAAGCTGTTTGCTTTTCCGGCTGAAACGCATTTTCCCCGCCCACAAAGGAAGGGGTGAAACGTTTCCGCCAGATGGCCGAAGCCCTTGTTCCTCATACCGCGTTCCTCAGCCTTGTGACGAAAAAGTGCTTCGGCCTTTGCTTTCAGCCGCACATCAAAACCGCCCCCAAGCGCGGTCATCCCCCAGCGGAAGCAAAATCCGCCCGCAACACGACAACTAAAACAAGGAGCAGCTCATGAACCCGATGTACATCACCTTCGGCATCTATCTGGTTGCCGTTCTCCTCATCGGCCTCGCGGCCTATTTCTCCACCCGCAATTTCGACGACTACATCCTCGGCGGCCGCAGCCTGGGCCCGTTTGTTACCGCCATGTCGGCGGGCGCTTCGGATATGTCCGGCTGGCTCTTGATGGGCCTGCCCGGCGCGGTGTATTTGAGCGGGCTGAGCAAATCGTGGATCGCCATCGGCCTGATTATCGGCGCCTACCTCAACTGGCGGCTGGTGGCCGGCCGGCTGCGCGTGCACACCGAATACAACAACAACGCGCTCACCCTGCCGGAATACTTCTACCACCGCTTCGGCGCGCAGGGCAAAACCATGAAAGTGGTGTCTGCCGCCATTATCTTGTTTTTCTTCACCATTTATTGCACCAGCGGTATTGTGGCCGGCGCACGGCTGTTTCAGAGCCTGTTTGAAGGCATGAGCTACAACACCGCCATGTGGCTGGGCGCGGGCGCCACCATCGCCTACACCTTCATCGGCGGCTTCCTGGCCGTGAGCTGGACGGACACCGTACAAGCCACGCTGATGATTTTCGCGCTGATCCTCACGCCGGTGATGGTGTATCTGGGCGTGGGCGGGGCAGACGAAATGCGCGCCGCCATACAGGCCGCCGCGGCAAGCAGCGGCAAGGAATACGACAGCCTGCTGCACGGCACCACCTTGCTGGGCATCATTTCCACCGCCGCCTGGGGCTTGGGCTACTTCGGCCAGCCGCACATCCTGGCGCGCTTCATGGCTGCCGAGAGCGTGAAATCGCTGGTGTCCGCCCGCCGCATCGGCATGACTTGGATGATTTTGTGCTTGGGCGGCGCGGTGGCCGTGGGCTATTTCGGCATCGCCTATTTCGGCGCTCATCCCGAGCAGACGGCCGCCATGCAGGGCGACCACGAGCGCGTGTTTATCGCCCTTTCCACCCTGCTGTTCAACCCGTGGATTGCCGGCGTGATTTTAAGCGCGATTCTGGCAGCGGTGATGTCCACCTTATCCTGCCAGCTGCTGGTGTGCTCCAGCGCGATTGCGGAGGATTTCTACAAAGGCTTCCTGCGCCCGAACGCGCCGCAGCAGGAATTGGTGTGGATCGGCCGCATCATGGTGCTGGCCGTGGCTGTGATTGCCATCCTGATTGCCGCCGACCCGGAAAGCAAAGTGCTGCAGCTGGTGGAGTTTGCCTGGGCGGGCTTCGGCGCGGCCTTCGGCCCGGTGGTGATCTTATCCGTATTGTGGAAGCGCATCACCGCCAACGGCGCGCTGTGGGGCATGATTGCCGGCGCGGTGGCCACAGTGCTGTGGGTGCAATATGCCAATCCGGCGCTGGCTGCAGCCGGCTTCGGCACGCTGTATGAAATCATCCCCGGCTTCATTGCCTGCACGCTGGTTGCCGTGGCCGTATCCCTCGCGGGCCGGGAACCGGCCGAGGCAATCCGCCAACGCTTCGAACAGGCGGATGCGGATTACCGCGCGGCCAGATAAGCCTGGATTGAGGTTACCTGAAACGACGTTGGGGCACATAAAATGCCGCTCCATGATTTTCAGGTAGCCTTCCGCCTGCCGCAGGCTACCTGAAAACCTAAGCTTCCCTCCGCTGCATTGCGGCTTGCGTTTGAGCTGTGCATCAACACTTTTTTCAGGTAGCCTCCCCGTTGCCATATAAACATTTTTTTACATCCGCCGCCCCAAGTGCGGCAGATTGGTTTATGATTCCATTTTTCAAACATGAGCCGAACGGATGACTCAAGATAAAGGCAGGCTACCTGAAAAATTCAGCTAGCCTACCGCCCACACCAAACCACGGAGACCACTATGTTTCAATTCGCCCACCCCCAGCAAACCGAACTGCGCCAAGCCATTACCCAAGCCTACCGCCGCGACGAAACCGAAGCCGTGCAAGACATGCTCGAGCGCGCGCAGATGAGCCAGGAAGAGCGCACCGCCGCCGACCGGCTTGCCCGCCAATTGGTGAAACAAGTGCGCGAAAGCCGGCGCCGCGCCAGCGGGGTGGACGCACTGATGCACGAATTCTCCCTCTCCAGCGAAGAAGGCATCGCCCTGATGTGTTTGGCCGAAGCCCTCCTGCGCATTCCCGACAAAGCCACCCGCAACAAACTCATCCACGACAAAATCGCCGGCGGCGACTGGAAAAGCCACCTCGGCAACAGCCCCTCATTATTCGTAAACGCTGCCGCCTGGGGCCTCTTGGTAACCGGCAAGCTCACCACCGCCCCCAGCGGCCAAAACCTCGGCAGCGCCCTCACCCGCATCGTGGGCAAAGGCGGCGAGCCCCTCATCCGCAAAGGCGTAGACTACGCCATGCGCATGCTCGGCAAACAATTCGTTACCGGCCAAACCATCGAAGAAGCCCTGAAAAACGGCAAAGAGCGCGAACAGCTCGGCTACCTCTATTCCTTCGACATGCTCGGTGAAGCCGCCATGACCGAAGCCGATGCCGACCGCTACTACCAAGACTACGTCAACGCCATCCACGCCATCGGCAAAGATGCCGCCGGCAAAGGCATCTACGACGGCAACGGCATTTCTGTGAAACTCTCCGCCATCCACCCGCGCTATTCCCGCGCCCAGCACGAGCGCGTGATGGGCGAGCTCCTGCCGCGCCTGAAAGAATTGTTCCTGCTCGGCAAACAATACGACATCGGCATCAACATCGACGCCGAAGAAGCCAACCGCCTCGAGCTTTCGCTGGATTTGATGGAAGCCCTCGTGTCCGACCCCGACCTCGCCGGCTACCACGGCATCGGCTTCGTGGTGCAGGCCTATCAGAAACGCTGCCCCTTCGTGATCGACTACTTGATCGACCTCGCCCGCCGCAATAATCAGAAGCTGATGATCCGCCTGGTGAAAGGCGCCTATTGGGACAGCGAAATCAAATGGGCGCAGGTGGACGGCATGAACGGCTACCCCACCTACACCCGCAAAGTCCACACCGACATCTCCTACCTCGCCTGCGCGCGCAAACTGCTCGACGCGCAAGACGCCGTGTTCCCGCAATTTGCCACCCACAATGCCTACACCCTGGCCGCGATTTACCAAATGGGCAAAGGCAAACAGTTCGAACACCAATGCCTGCACGGCATGGGCGAAACCTTATACGACCAAGTGGTGGGCCCGCAAAACCTGGGGCGGCACGTGCGCGTGTATGCGCCGGTGGGCACGCATGAAACCCTGCTCGCCTATTTGGTGCGCCGCCTGCTGGAAAACGGCGCCAACACCTCTTTCGTGAACCAGATTGTGGACGAAAACATCAGCATCGACACGCTGATCCGCAGCCCCTTCGACACGCTCGCCGAGCAAGGCATCCACCCGCACAGCGGCCTGCCGCTACCGCGCCATCTGTATGGTGAAGGACGCCTGAATTCGCAGGGCATCGACTTGAGCAACGAAATCGCGCTCCAACAATTGCAGGCCGACATGAACGCCGCCGCCCAGCCCGTGCAGGCCGAACCGCTCTTGGCCGTGCCTGCCGACACCCAGGCGCCGCACGAAGTGCGCAACCCCGCCGACCACGATGAGGTAGTGGGCAGCGCCGCCTTCCTTCAGGTAGCCGCCGTGCCGGAAATCATTGCCGCCGCCAAAGCCGCCGAAGCCGGCTGGGCAGCCGTGAGCGCCGCCGAACGCGCCGAGATGCTGCGCCGCTGCGCCGACCTGCTGGAAGCGCACATGCCCGAGCTGATGGCGCTGGCCGTGCGCGAAGCCGGCAAAACGCTCAACAACGCCATCGCCGAAGTGCGCGAAGCCGTGGATTTCTGCCGCTACTACGCCGACGAAGCCGAACACACGCTACCTGAAAACAGCCAGGGTGTGGGCACCATCGTCGCCATCAGCCCGTGGAACTTCCCGCTGGCCATCTTCACCGGCGAAGTGGTGGCCGCGCTGGCCGCCGGCAACACCGTGATTGCCAAGCCCGCCGAACAAACCAGCCTTATCGCCTACCGCGCCGTGCAGCTGATGCACGAAGCCGGCATCCCGCGTAACGCCTTGCAGCTCGCGCTCGGCGCCGGCGACGTGGGCGCCGCCCTCACGCAAAGCGAGCAAATCAACGGCGTGGTGTTCACCGGCTCCACCGAAGTGGCCCGCCTCATCAACCAAGCCTTGGCCAAACGCAGCGACAACCCTGTGCTGATTGCCGAAACCGGCGGCCAAAACGCCATGATTGTAGACAGCACCGCGCTGGCCGAACAAGTGTGTGCCGACGTGTTGGTATCCGCTTTCGACAGCGCCGGCCAGCGCTGCTCCGCCCTGCGCATTTTGTGCGTGCAGGAAGATGTGGCCGACCGCATGGTGGGCATGATCCGCGGCGCGATGGACGAGCTGCGCGTGGGCAATCCCGCCGCGCTGAATACCGACATCGGCCCGGTGATCGATGCCGAAGCCCAGGCCAACCTGCAAAGCCACATCGACCGCATGAAAGGCCTCGCCCGCAGCAGCCACCAAATCAGGCTACCTGAAAATGCCGGCAACGCCACCTTCATCGCGCCCACCCTGTTTGAACTGAACAATTTGAACGACTTGCAGCGCGAAGTGTTCGGCCCCATCCTGCACGTTATCCGCTACCGCGCCGACGAGCTGGACGACCTGATCGACCAAATCAACGGTAAAGGCTACGCCCTCACCGGCGGTATCCACAGCCGCATCGACGGCACAGTGGAACACATCCGCCGCCGCATCGAAGCCGGCAACGTGTATGTGAACCGCAATATCGTGGGCGCCGTGGTGGGTGTGCAGCCCTTCGGCGGCCACAGCCTCTCCGGCACCGGCCCCAAAGCCGGCGGCCCCTTCTACCTGCAACGCCTCAGCAAGCTCGCCACCTGGCGCGCCCCGCAAACCACCCGCAGCGGCCAGGCCGACGAAGCCGCGCTCAACCGCCTGCAAACCATCCTGCAAAGCCTGCCGCTCAGCCAAGAGCAGAAGCTGGATTTGGCCGGCAGCCTCGGCCGCGCCCGCATACACACCCTGCGATGCGCCGAGCAAGTGCTGCGCGGCCCCACCGGCGAGCACAACGTATTGAGCTGGCAGGCTCCGCACCGCGTGTGGCTCTATGGCGGCAGCCTGCCCCAAGCCTTCACCGCCTGGGTGGAGCTGGCCGGCTCCGGCATCCGCGCCGTGGTGGATGAGCAGCACCCGCTGGCCGCCTATGCTGAACAGGCCGCCGACCTGTTGGAAGTGTCCGCCACTCCCGCCTCCGCCGACATCAGCCACGTGGTTGCGCTCGAGCCGTTGAGCCCCGAGCTCAAACAGGCCCTGGCCGGCCGCGAGGGCGCCTTGGTGCGCATCATTGATGCCGCTCAGGGCGTGGACGTGTTACAGCTGTTTGAAGAAATCTCCTGCAGCATCAACACCACCGCAGCCGGCGGCAACGCCCACCTGATGGCCGCCAGCGACAACTAAACGGCTTGCCGATAAAAAAGGCTACCTGAAAACGCAACGCAGTGAAGTTTCTGCGAAGCTAAAATTTCAGGTAGCCTTATATATTGCACGAACAACAGCCGCTCAACCCCGCCGTTTCGCCCACAGCTTCATCAGCGGCAACACCGCTGCGCAGGCAACTGCGCCCACGGCCAGGCCCACCAGCAGCGAAGCCAGCATGCCAGAGAAGCCCTCGCTCCAGTGGCGCGCGTGCAGCCATTGGTGCAGCGCACCCCAGTTGTGGGCGAAAATGCCGCCGCCCACGAGGAACATGGCCAGCGTGCCCACGATGCTGATACCGCGCATAAACCACGGCATAAACAGGATGATGGCCTTGCCCGCCGCCGCCGTGGCCGGCCGGCGCATCAGCGCCAGGCCGAAATCGTCGGCCTTCACAATCAGCGCCACGATGCCGTACACAAACACGGTGAGCCCGATGCCGATGAGGAGCAGGCTGACGATCTGTGTGGTGAGCGGAGATTCGGCCACCACGCCCAGCGCGATGATGACGATTTCGGCGGAGAGGATGAAATCGGTGCGGATGGCGCCTTTGATTTTGGCGTTTTCGTCCACGATTTCGTCAGGCACGGTGTGTGCGGCGCCTTCGTGGCGGTGCAGGAATTTGTGCAGCAGTTTTTCCACGCCCTCGAAACACAAATAGCCGCCGCCGAACATCAACAGCGGGGTAATCAGTGCGGGGGCGAACACGGAGAGCAGCAGCGCGGCCGGAATCAGAATCAGCTTGTTCACCAGCGAGCCCTTGGCCACCGCCCACACAATCGGTAGCTCGCGGTCGGCGCGCACGCCGGTAACCTGGTTGGCATTGAGCGCCAAATCGTCGCCCACCACGCCGGCGGTTTTTTTGGCGGCCACTTTGGTCATCAGCGCCACGTCGTCGAGCACGGACACGATGTCGTCGAGCAAGGTGAGGAGGGAGGAAAAAGCCATGTGGAATCCTTGGGGTAAGTTTTTCAGGTAGCCTTTTCGGCGTATGGCGGAAGGCTACCTGAAAATTGTTGTTTGGTTGCGGCTAGGTGTGTGGAAACTGGAATACGGCGGCATTATACGGGCGCGGGCAAGGCAAAGGCTACCTGAAAAATAAAGCCAAAATCAGAGGCTACCTGAAACCATGCGGCGGAATTGCGCTTTGCGTTTTCAGGTAGCCTTTTATCACCCAAGCGGCGGGCGCTAAGTTTTCGCCTTCACTGCCATCAACGTATGCAGGCGGCGGCTGTCGGCGCGCGCCACGGTGAATTGCAAGGGGCCGATAACGGCCTTTTCACCGCGCACGGGCAGGTGGCCGAGCTCTTTAATCACCAGCCCGCCGATGGTGTTCACTTCCTCGTCGCTGTAATCGGTGCCGAAAAATTCGTTCACATCTTCGATTTCGGTAACGGCGTTGATGCGCCAGCGGTCGGGGGAAACGGCAAAGATGTTGTCGGCACTATCGTCTTCATCAAATTCGTCTTCGATGTCGCCCAGAATCTGCTCGATCACGTCTTCCAGCGTCACCAGGCCGCTGATGCTGCCGTATTCGTCCACCACCACGGCGAGGTGGTTGTGCAGGTCGCGAAATTCTTTGAGCAGCACGTTCAATGGTTTGCCTTCGGGCACGAACACGGCGGGGCGCAATACGTTTTCGAGCTTGAACTGTTCGGGATTGAGGGTGTATTTGAGCAAGTCTTTGGCGTGCAAGATGCCGAGCACGTTGTCTTTGTCGTCGGCGATCACGGGGAAGCGGGAATGGGTGGTGCCCACCACATAGGCGATGATGCGGCTCACGCTGTCGCCGGCTTTCACCACGTCCATCCGGGCGCGGCTGATCATGGCGTCGCGCACTTCTAATCCGCTGAAACTGATGATTTTTTCCAGCCACTGCTGGGTGTCGTCGTCGAACACTTTCTGTTCGCGCGCCTGGCGCAGCAACGCCAGCACGTCTTCGGGGGAGTCGGGGCTGTCGCCGGCGAGGCGGCCGAGCAGCCTTTCGAAAAATCCGGGCTTGGCCGGGCTCTCTTCCATTTCAGTCTGCATCCTGTGCGTAGGGGTTGGGGTATCCTAACTGATTCATCAGGCGGATTTCAAGGTTTTCCATCTCTTCGGCTTCGGCGGGGTCGATATGGTCGTGGCCCATCAGGTGCAGCACGCCGTGCAGGGTGAGGTGGGCAAAATGGGCTTCCAGGGTTTTGCCCTGCTCGGCGGCTTCGCGCGCCACCACTTGCGGGCAGATGATGAGGTCGCCGTGCAGGGTGGGAGGCAGGCTACCTGAAAACCCGGCCAAGGCTGCCTGCCCGCCTTCGTCGAGCGCGAAGCTGAGCACGTTGGTGGCGTAGTCTTTTTGGCGGTAGTCGCGGTTGTAGGCGCGGGCGGCTTCTTCGTTTAAAAGCAAGAGGCTGATTTCGGCGCGGCGATAGTGCGGTTTCACGGCCTGCCATGCCCAGCGGCGGAATTGCGCTTCGCCCGGGCTGCCCGCCAAGCGGGCTTGGTCTTCAAAATGTAATTGGAGGCGTTGGCGCAGCAGGGCGGAAAAGGGGTAGCGTTTGGCGGTTTTCATGGTTTGCAAAATGGAAAATAAGCGGGCGGTATTATAGCGGGAAAGGCTACCTGAAAAATCTGTTTCTGGTTTTCAGGTAGCCTCTGCGGCAGCGGGCTTGCTTGCCCTGCCGCTAAATATGCCACGCTAGCATTCCGCCGCTTCCTCCGCCTGCTGCAAGGCGGCAGCCAGTTGGGCTTTTTCCGATTTATCCAAGCCTGCCACCGACACCAATTTCCTATCCAGCGCCACCGGCACACCGCCGCCATTGGGCAGGAAGGCCAGCAGGTACACCTGCCCGCTGCGGCCTTCAAACGTCCAGGCGCTGTTGTCTTTTTTGCCGAATCCAAGGCCGATTTTGCGGATTTTGCCCTCGATTTCGGCTTGGTACACCGCGTCTTTGCCCGCATTGCCGATGCGCAGGCAGGGCACGGCGGCCAGCTGCCACGGCCGGGCTTCGGGGCGGTTGATGGCATCCAAAATCCGGCGGTAGCGCGGCGCGCGCACCAGCATGATATAAAACGCAGCGCCAATCATAAACAGCCCCAGCCCGCCAAACAGCAGCACACCCACGCTGCGGTTGCCCACCTTTTCCACCGCCACATCCAGCGTGAGGCGCGAAGGGTCGTTGGCATCGGCCAGCGCGCGGGCGTAAATATCGCCGCCGGTGCCGAAAAAGCTAAAGGTTTTTTCCACCTGGTGTTCACGATAGCTGATAGTGGTTTGGCAGCTGGTGAAGATGGCTTTGCGGGTGGTGCATTCGCCGTCGATCCGCGCGTTTACGGGCATGGCGTGTTGGCCGATTTGGTAGTCTTGGTAGATTTCGGCGGCGGTATAGCCCTGCCACACGGCAAACACCACGCCCACCGGCAGCATCAGCAGCAGCGCCACCAAAATCATCATAACCGGCCGGTTCGGCCCGATACCGCGCATTTTGAAGGGTTTAACCGGCATGGAAAAAGGCAGGATGTGCATAATGATTCTCCTCAGAAATATTGCCATACTATAAGAGAAATAGCCTTTGTTTGCCACATCGGCAGGCAAAGGCGGCAGAAAGCGATCAGCCAAAGTTTTCAGGTAGCCTTTCCCTGCCTTGCCCGGGCTACCTGAACCCCGCCCGCTTCCACTATAATCCGCTTTTCCGCTAATAATTTTCAGGTAGCCTCCAATGCTCAACAAATACTCCCCCGCCGAAATCGAATCCAAACACTATCAAAACTGGGAAGCGAAAGGCTATTTCCAGCCCGATATGGATTTGTCCAAACCGTCTTTCTCCATCCAGCTTCCCCCGCCCAACGTCACCGGCACGCTGCACATGGGCCATGCCTTCAACCAAACCATTATGGACGGCCTGACCCGCTACTACCGCATGAAAGGCTGCAATACCTGCTGGATTCCCGGTACCGACCATGCGGGCATCGCCACGCAGATTGTGGTCGAACGCCAGCTTGCCGCGCAAAACATTTCCCGTCATGATTTGGGCCGCGAAAAATTCTTGGAAAAAGTGTGGGAATGGAAAGAAGTCTCCGGCGGCACGATTACGCAGCAGATGCGCCGCGTGGGCTGTTCCGCCGACTGGACGCGCGAGTATTTCACGATGGACAACGTGCGCGCCGAGACCGTGACCGAAGTGTTCGTGCGCCTGTTTGAGCAGGGTTTGATTTATCGCGGCAAACGGCTGGTGAATTGGGATCCCGTCTTGGGTACGGCGGTATCGGATTTGGAAGTGGAAAGCGTGGAAGAACAAGGCTCTATGTGGCACATTCGCTATCCGCTGGCAGACAATCCCGCCGAAGCCGTCATCGTCGCCACCACCCGCCCCGAAACGCTGCTGGGCGACGTGGCCGTTGCCGTCCATCCCGAAGACGAGCGTTACGCGCATTTGATCGGCAAGGAATTGATTTTGCCGCTGACGGGCAGAACCATCCCCGTCATCGCCGACGAATATGTGGAAAAAGACTTCGGCACGGGCTGCGTCAAAATCACGCCGGCGCATGACTTCAACGACTATGAAGTCGGCAAGCGCCACGACACGCGTCTGATTAATGTATTTGATTTGGAAGCAAAAATCCTGTCCGAAGCCGAAGTGTTCAACTTCAAAGGCGAAGCGCAACAGGGTTTCAGGCTGCCTGAACAATACGCAGGCTTAGACCGCTTTGCCGCGCGCAAACAAATGGTTGCCGATTTGGAAGCCCAAGGCTACCTGAAAGAAGTCAAACCGCACACTTTAATGACCCCGAAAGGCGACCGCACAGGCAGTGTGATTGAGCCGATGCTGACCAGCCAATGGTTTGTGGCGATGTCCGCTACGCCAAACGGCGGCGAACCTGAATCTGAGTTCAAAGGCTTGAGCCTTGCTGACAAAGCCAAAAAAGCCGTCGACAGCGGCGCGGTGCGCTTTATCCCCGAAAACTGGGTCAATACCTACAACCAGTGGATGAACAACATCCAAGACTGGTGCATTTCGCGCCAATTGTGGTGGGGGCATCAAATCCCAGCGTGGTACGACGAAGAGGGCAACTGCTACGTCGCCCGCAATCAGGCGGATGCCGAAAAACAGGCAGGCAAAACCGGTCTGACCCGCGACGAAGACGTCTTGGACACTTGGTTCTCCTCCGCACTCGTGCCGTTTTCCACGCTCGGCTGGCCGTCTGAAACCGACGAACTCAAAGCCTTCCTGCCGTCCAACGTCTTGGTAACCGGTTACGAAATCATCTTCTTCTGGGTGGCCCGCATGATTATGATGACCACCCACTTTACCGGCAAAGTCCCGTTTAAAGACGTGTACATCCACGGCATCGTACGCGACCACGAAGGCAAAAAAATGTCCAAATCCGAAGGCAACGTCATCGACCCCGTGGATTTGATCGACGGCATCGACTTGGGCAACTTGCTGGTCAAACGCACCACCGGCCTGCGCAAACCCGAAACCGCCCCGAAAGTGGAAGAAGCCACCAAAAAACTCTTCCCCGAAGGCATTCCGAGCATGGGCGCGGACGCATTGCGCTTCACCATGGCGAGCTACGCCAGCTTGGGACGCAGCGTCAACTTCGACTTCAAACGCGCCGAAGGCTACCGCAACTTCTGCAACAAAATCTGGAACGCCACCAATTTTGTGCTGATGAACACCGAAAACCAAGACTGCGGCTACGGCGCAACCGCCGCCGAACCGCGCGGCTATTCCTTCCCCGATATGTGGATCATCGGCCGTCTGAATCAGACCATTGAACAGGTTACCCAAGCCTACGAAACCTACCGTTTCGATTTGGCGGCGGAAACCCTGTACAGCTTCGTGTGGAACGACTATTGCGACTGGTATCTGGAACTCGCCAAAGTGCAACTCCAAACCGGCTGCGCCAGCCGCCAACGCGCCACCCGCCATACCCTGCTGCGCGTCCTCGAAACCGCCCTGCGCCTGCTGCACCCGATAATCCCGTTCATCACTGAAGAACTGTGGCAGACCGTCACCCCGATGTGCGACGCGAAAACTGCCGACAGCATCATGCTTGCCCGCTTCCCCGAAGCCGACGGCGGCGAAATCGTTCAGACGGCATTTGAACAGATGACCGTGTTGCAGGATTTGATCGGCGCCGTCCGCAACCTGCGCGGCGAAATGGGCATCCAGCCCAATGTCAAAGCCCCGCTGTTTGTCGAAAGCGCGGACGACTTGGCGGACTACCTCAAATACCTGCCGCCGATGACCCGCCTGACCGAAGCGCAACAGGTCGCCGCCCTGCCCGAAAGCGAAGACGCCCCCGTCGCCGTCTGCAACGGCGCGCGCCTGATGCTGAAAGTCGAAATCGACAAAGCCTCCGAAACCGCCCGTCTGGGCAAAGAAGCCGAGAAGCTGCAAAAAGCCCTCGACAAACTCAACGCCAAACTGTCCAAACCCGGTTACACCGAAAAAGCCCCCGCGCATTTGGTGGAAAAAGACAAAGTCGATTTGGCGGAACTGGAAGGGAAGATGGCGAAAGTGCGGGAAGCGTTGGCAAAGTTGAAGGAATAAGCCTGCCCTGCGATTAAATGAGATACCGTGAAAATTAAAGATATAAGGCTACCTGAAAAATCATTTTCAGGTAGCCCTTTATCCAAAAACAAAATATGTCTGATTTTACTTCTTTACTTTTCATATTGTTAGCAGCATCCGTGCCCCTGCTGCACCTCTACACCTTCTTCACCGAAGCCCGCCACCTCAACACATGGCAGCCGTGGCTGATTATCGTCATGTTCTTTTTCACCGGCACTTGGTTTATCTACTTCGTCAGCCGCACCGCACTAATGAAGCTCGGCATCCAGCTGCTGCTGATGGCGGGCATCATTACCCTGATTTTCCTTTCCTGATAAGCCCGCCGCTTGGCAAAAGGCTACCTGAAAACCATTTTTCAGGTAGCCTTTTGCCGCCCTGCCCAAGCAACAAACCACACAAACCGTACCGATAGGATTAGAATGCTCACAGGCTCGCTCCAAAGTATAAGGCAGCAAGGATGGCGCAGGCGGCAGATTGCGCCGCCCGCCGGAATCAAATAGAATGCCTAGTCTAGAGTTAAAGCCTAAATTCAAAGCTTCCAGATAATTTTTTGGCAACAAGGCATTGGGAGCTTCCACACTGCCGAAACCTCAGCGGATTACCCGGCTTTTCTCCCATTATTTCAAGCTGCCCCGCGCAGCATTAAGGATCACCATGAGCACTTTTGTTCCACAAAACAGCTACACCAAAGAAGAACTCTTAGCCTGCGGGCGCGGCGAACTGTTCGGCGAAGGCAATGCCCAACTGCCGCTGCCCAATATGCTGATGATCGACCGCATTGTGAACATCAACAGCACCGGCGGCAAATACGGCAAAGGCGAAATCATTGCTGAGCTCGACATCAACCCCGATTTGTGGTTCTTCGGCTGCCACTTCATCGGCGATCCGGTGATGCCGGGCTGCCTGGGCCTGGATGCCATGTGGCAGTTGGTCGGCTTCTTCTTGGGTTGGACGGGTGCCCCCGGCCGCGGCCGTGCCTTGGGCTGCGCCGAAGTGAAGTTCACCGGCCAAGTGCTGCCCAAACATAAGAAAATCACCTACCACATTCACATGAAGCGCGTGATGAACAGCAAGCTGGTGCTGGGCATTGCAGATGCGGAAATGAGCGTGGACGGCCATAAGATTTACGAAGGAAACGGCCTGCGCGTGGGTTTGTTTACCAGCACAGACGATTTCTAGCCCCCAACAGGCATACGGCTGAAGCCTGACGGCTTCCTACCGCGTTGGTTCGCCTTGCCGTACTATATGTGTACTATCTGCGGTTCGCCGCCTGGTATGAAGCCATCATTCTTCGGCCATACCTGAGAAGTTCAAGCAATATTTTTCAGGTAGCCTGATTTCCCCCAACGGAGTTCATCATTATGAAACGAGTAGTCGTAACCGGCATCGGTATTGTGTCCAGCTTGGGCAACAACTGCCGCGAAGTGCTCGAATCGCTGCGCCAGCTCAAATCGGGCATCGCATTCGACGAAAGCTACCGCGAAATGGGCCTGCGCTCGCATGTAGCCGGCAACATCAATATCGACACCAAAGAGCACATCGACCGCAAAATCCTGCGCTTTATGGGCAACGCCGCGGCCTATGCCTATATCGCCATGAAAGAAGCGATTGCCCATGCCGGCCTCTCCGAAGAGCAAGTGTCGAACGTGCGCACCGGCATCGTAACCGGCAGCGGCGGCGCCTCTTCCTCTTCTCAAGTGGAAGCCGCCGACACCCTGCGCGAGAGCGGCGTGAAACGCATCGGCCCCTACGGCGTAACCAAAACCATGGCCTCCACCGTAGCCGCTTGCCTGGCCACCCCTTTTAAAATCAAAGGGGTGAACTATTCCATCAGCTCCGCCTGCTCCACCTCCGCCCACTGTATTGGCCATGCCGCCGAACTGATCCAGCTTGGCAAGCAAGACATCGTGTTTGCCGGCGGCGGCGAAGAAGTTTCCTGGCAGATGAGCTCCCTGTTCGATGCCATGGGCGCACTCTCCAGCAAATACAACGACACCCCGCAGCAGGCCAGCCGCGCCTACGATGCCGACCGCGACGGCTTCGTGATTTCCGGCGGCGGCAGCATCCTGGTGATGGAAGAATACGAACACGCCAAAGCCCGCGGCGCCAATATCCTGTGCGAACTCACCGGCTACGGCGCCACCTCCGACGGCTACGACATGGTGCAGCCCTCCGGCGAAGGCGCCGTGCGCTGCATGCAGATGGCGCTCGCCCAACACGGCGGCAGCGTGGACTACATCAACGCCCACGGCACCTCCACCCCGGTGGGCGACACCAAAGAGCTCGGCGCCATCCGCGAAACCTTCGAAGGCAAAGAAGTGCCGCTCATCAGCTCCACCAAATCGCTCTCCGGCCACGCGCTGGGCGCCGCCGGCTCCAACGAGGCGATTTATTCCATCCTGATGATGCTCAACGATTTCGTGTGTGCCAGCGCCAATATCTTCCATTTGGACGAAAAAGCCGCCGGCCTGCCGATTGTGCGCGAAAACATCAGCAAAAAGCTCAATGCCGTGATGTCGAACAGCTTCGGCTTCGGCGGCACCAACGCCACGCTGATTTTCAGCCGCATCTAAAGGCTACTTGAAACATAAGTTTTTGCGAAGCTAAAGCGTTGGCTTCTGCGAAGCTAAAACAAACGGCCGAATCCTGCTGGATTTGGCCGTTTTCCTTTGCATAAATGGCAAAACTTCTGGCTACCTGAAAACCACCTTGACGATGCCCATGCCAACCATTATCTTAGTAACGATAGGCCGTTAAAAAACAAGAAATCATCAAGCCCCGTTTGTTTCAAACCCGCCAAGCGATTGCGCCTTATCACACAGCCGGATTGTCGATCCGTATCAAAAAATTGATTTCCATCAAAAAACTCAATTTCCGCGCACTATGAATTGGCAATATATAATAAACTGAAACAATATCCCGTTATTAACAAGGGATTGATTAAAACCACAACAATAAAACCATTCCGAATCGCCATTAACAAAGTATCAAGGGAGGAGCCCGCTATGATTCATCATTCCAAACACTCGTCTTTAAACATCGCGCTCATCCAGGCGCGCGAAGCCTTAATGACCCACTTTAGGCCGCTGCTCAACGAAATCGGCCTCACCGACCAGCAATGGCGCATCCTGCGCCTTTTGGCCGAAAACGGCACCATGGATTTCCAAGACCTCGCCCGCAGCGCCTGCATCCTACGCCCCAGCCTCACCGGCATTCTCACTAGGCTGGAGAAAATGAAGCTCGTGGTGCGTCTGCGCCCGGCCAACGACCACCGCCGCGTCTTCCTCAAGCTCACCGAAGAAGGCGAACAAACCTACAACGACTTCGTCAGCCAAATCGACGCCTGCTACGACAACATCGAAAAACAGCTTTCCAAAGAGAAACTCGCCCAGCTGCACGATTTGCTGCACGACTTAGCCAAAACCCACGTTGCCACCATGGCACGCATGTAGGCCTTGCCGCAAACGCATTAGAGGCTACCTGAAAACCAGAACCAGGTTTTCAGGTAGCCTCTTGTCTTTATCCCTAAGGGATTGCACACTTCAGCACAAAACAACGCCGCAACAAAAATTAAGCCAATCCCCACAAAACGCATTCGGGCAATTGCCTATATAATGCCAAACCAATCATTCCGCCCGAAGGCTACCTGAAAAAAGGAACACCATGCTCAAACAACGAATTCTCACCGCCCTGGTTTTGCTGCCGCTGATGCTCGGCATGCTGTTTGCCGCCGGCAACGGCCTGTGGGCGCTGTTCACCGGCCTGATGGCGCTGCTGGCGCTGTGGGAATACAGCCGCCTGTGCGCCATGCCGGAAAGTGTGCAGCGCCCCTATCTGGCCGGCACCGCGCTGTTTATGCTGCTTGCCTGGGGCGGCGGCTGGCGGCTGCCGCCCGCGGCCTGGGCGGCCGTGCTCGTGTTCTGGCTGGCCGGCATGCCCGCCTGGCTGCATTTCAAATGGCGTTTGCAGGCCGATTGGAAAGGCATGGCCACCGGCTGGCTGCTGATGCTGCCCTTCTGGTTTGCCCTGCTCGAGCTGCGGCCAAACAGCCAATCCGCGCTGCACCTGTTGGCCGTGATGATGCTGGTGTGGCTCGCCGACGTGTTTGCCTACGTGTTCGGCCGGCTGTGGGGCAAACACAAGCTCGCCCCCGCCATCAGCCCCGGCAAAAGCTGGGAAGGCGTGGCCGGCGGGCTACTGAGCGTATTACTGTATACCACGTTGGCGCGCACTGCCGGCTGGTTCGGCTTCCATCTTTCCTGGCCCGGCATGATGCTCACCGCCACCGTGCTCACCTTCGTCGGCATCGGCGGTGACCTTCTGGAGAGCTGGTTTAAACGCGCCGCCGGCGTGAAAGACAGCAGCAACCTGCTGCCCGGCCACGGCGGCGTGTTCGACCGCGTGGATTCGCTGGTGGCCGTGCTCAGCGTGTATGCCGCCATCAGCGCATTGTTTGCTTGAACACAAGGAAAGGCTACCTGAAAAATTTTCAGGTAGCCTTTTGCTCGATTTGACCGCACACCCATCAGCCCTTCCCTTTCTATGCTAAAATCCGCCCCCTTCAACACGCCAAGCCCACAGCCGCATATCCAAACGGTTTTCCTAATTAAATGAACATATTCTACGAAGAAAGCGGCCAATTCAAAGTGGCCGCCGTCGTGCAGAAAAACGACAGCACCTACCAAGCCACCACCCAGCACGGCAAACGCGCCAAAATCAAAGCCAGCAACGTCTTCGTCGAATTCACCGAACCGCTGGAAAGCTTCCTCGAGCGCGCCCAAAGCGAAGCCGCGCAAATCGACACCGATTTGCTGTGGGAATTCTGCGGCGAAGAAGAATTCACCGCCCAAAACATCGCCGCCGACTACTTCGGCCATGCACCCAGCCAGCACGAACTCGCCGCCACCCTGATCGCGCTCTATGCCGCGCCGATGTATTTCTACAAAAAAGGCAAAGGCATCTTCAAAGCCGCGCCGGAAGACACCCTCAAGCAGGCCTTGGCCGCCATCGAGCGCAAAAAACAGCAGGAAGCGCAGATTGAAGCCTGGGCGGCCGAGCTGCGGCAAAACCGCCTGCCCGCCGAAATTGCCGCCGACCTAAGCACCATCCTGCACCAGCCCGACAAACAGTCGCTCACCTACAAAGCCTTCAGCCAAACCGCCGCCGAACTGAAAATTTCTGCTTATCAATTGGCCAAACAAACCGGCGGCGTCACTTCTCTGCCGCAATACCTGCTCGACGGCTTCCGCTGCAAACATTTCCCGCACGGCACCGCCGCGCCCGAAACCGCCGTACCCGCCGTGAACGAACTACCCGACGCAGCCGACGGCATTGTTGCCTTCTCCATCGACGACATCGACACCACCGAAATCGACGACGCGATCTCCGTGCAAAACTTGCCGAACGGCAATAAACAGGTCGGCATCCACATCGCCGCGCCCACCCTGGCCATTGCCGACAACAGCCCGATCGAAAACCTGATCAAACAACGGCAAAGCACCGCCTACTACCCCGGCGGCAAAATCACCATGCTGCCGGAAAACTGGATTCGAGCCTTCAGCCTGGATGAAGGCAGGCGGCCGGTGTTGAGCTTGTATGTGGAAGTGGGCGCAGATTTTCAGGTAGCCTCCGCGCCATACACCCGCCTCGAAAACTTAAACATCAGCCACAACCTGCGTATCCAGCACATCGAACCGCATTTCAACGCCGGCGCCGGCCTCTCCAACAGCGATCCAGTGCAATTCCCCTGCCAGCCGCAGCTGCGCTGGCTCTACCGCTTCGCCGTCGAACGGCAAAAACAGCGCGAACGCTATGAAGAAAACCGTGCCGCGCAATACGATTACGGCATTGAGTTTGAAACCGACGGGAAAGTGCGCATCAGCCGGCGCGAACGCGGCTCGCCCATCGATACCTTGGTATCCGAAATGATGATTCTGGCCAACAGCACCTGGGCGGAAATGCTCGATCAAAACGGCCTGCCCGGCCTGTTCCGCGTGCAGACCAGCGGCAAAGTGCGCATGAACACCCAATCCGAGCCGCACATCGGCATGAACGTGGCACACTACGGCTGGTTCACTTCGCCGCTGCGCCGCGCCGCCGACTGCATCAACCAGCGCCAGCTGCTCAGCCTGATTGAGCCAAACCTGCCGCCACGTTTCCAAAAAAACGATAGCGAGCTGTTTGCCGCCTTGCGCGATTTCGATGCCGCCTATACCGCCTATGCCGATTTCCAGCGCCAAATGGAAGCCTACTGGAGCCTGGTGTATATGCAGCAGGAAAACCTGCGCGAGCTGAACGCGGTGCTGCTGAAAGAAGAGTTGGTACGCATCGAAGGGCTGCCGCTGGTCAGCCGTGTGCACGGCGTGCCGATCGACATCCCGCCGAAAACCCGTGTTAAATTGGCCGTTACCCAACTTGATGCCGAACAACAGTTGCTTGAATTGAAATACCTAAACGTGCTGCCACTGGAAAATATCCCGTAGAGGATAAGCGTTGATATCAGGCTACCTGAAAAATCCATGCGATATCGAACCAATCAACTTATCCACATTTTCCGGCAGATATTTCGGGCAAACGACCAACTTACCCACAATCCGGCATCAGACAGCAAAAGTTTTCCACATTTGCCCACCAAGAAAACGCCTACTGCCCAACAACTTTATTCCATGCAATCAATTGTATTTATTATAAATAAGTACTTATCCACTTCAAAACCGGCCTAACAATACCATAACCAAATTAAATTATTAAACCCATTATAGAAACAAAACCAAAATCATCATGCAAAATACCTCAAACCCATCCTGCAGCGATATTGCCGTAATCGGCCTGGCCGTTATGGGCCAAAACCTGATTCTTAATATGGCCGACCACGGTTTCACCGTCAGCGCCTACAACCGCACGGCTGCCAAAACCGAGCAATTCCTCAATGGCCCGGCCAAAGGTACAAGCATCGTTGGCGCCTACAGTTTGCCGGAACTGGTTGCCCAGCTGAAACAGCCGCGCAAAATTATGCTAATGGTGCAGGCCGGACGGGCGGTGGACGAGCTGATTAGCCAGCTGTTGCCGCTGTTGCAGCCGGGCGACATCATTATCGACGGCGGCAACGCCAATTATCCCGACAGCGAGCGGCGCACCGCCGAGCTGGCCGCACAAGGTATCCTGTTCGTCGGCACCGGTATTTCCGGCGGTGAGGAAGGCGCACGCCACGGGCCTTCGGTGATGCCGGGTGGCAATCCCGAAGCCTGGCCGGCGGTGAAACCGATCTTGCAGGCAGTGGCCGCCAAAACGGCAGCGGGCGAAGTGTGTTGCGACTGGGTGGGTAAAAACGGCGCCGGCCACTTCGTGAAAATGGTGCACAACGGTATCGAATACGGCGATATGCAGCTGATTGGCGAGGCTTATCAGTTTATGAAAGACGGCCTCGGCATGAACTATGCCGAAATGCAGGCCGCGTTTGCCGCTTGGAACCAAACCGAGCTCGACAGCTATCTGATTCAAATCACGGCCGACATTTTGGGCGTGAACGATGCCGACGGAACGCCCTTGGTGGAAAAAATCCTCGACCGCGCCGGCCAGAAAGGCACCGGCAAGTGGACCGGCATCAATGCGCTGGATTTGGGCACGCCGCTCACGCTGATTACCGAAGCTGTGTTTGCGCGCTGCATTTCTGCCCTGAAAGAGCAGCGTGTGCAGGCCGAAGCCGCTTTCGGGCACAGGATCGAGCCGATAGCGGGCGGGTGCGAAGAATGGCTGCGGGCTTTGCGCCAGGCGCTGCTGGCTTCCAAAATTATTTCTTATGCCCAAGGCTTTATGCTGATGTGCCAGGCCAGCGAACATTTCGGCTGGGATTTGGATTACGGCAAAACCGCCCTGCTGTGGCGCGAAGGCTGCATCATCCGCAGCGCGTTTTTGGGCAACATCCGTGATGCTTATGCCGCTGATCCCGACTTGGTATTCTTGGGCAGCGACGGCTATTTCAAACAATTGCTGCAACAAGCCTTGCCCGGTTGGCGCAAAGTGGCCGCTGCTGCGGTGCAACACGGTTTGCCGATGCCCTGCACCGTGTCTGCGCTGTCGTTCCTCGACAGCTACACCTGCGGCCGCCTGCCTGCTAATTTGCTTCAGGCGCAGCGCGATTACTTCGGCGCCCACACCTATGAGCGCACTGACCGCCCGGCCGGCGAGTTTTTCCACACCGATTGGACCGGGCGCGGCGGCGATGTGTCTGCCGGGCGGTATGATGTGTAGCTAATCGGCACGGATGAGGTTGGCTGAAAAGTCGGGATTGGTTTTCAGGTAGCCTATTATAAAGATGAGGAAAAGGCTACCTGAAAAATATCCGATGGATTTTCAGGTAGCCTTTTTTGTGTTGGGGGTTATGCCGCTGCCGGCAGGGCGTGGAAGGCGCCGGGCAGGTTTTGGTCGTGCGGGAAGGTGGCCCATTCGTAGCTGGCGGGGTCGGCAAGGATGGCGCGCAACAGGGCGTTGTTGATGGCGTGGCCGGATTTGTAGCCTTCGAAGGCGCCAATGATGGGCGCGCCGATCACATACAAATCGCCCACCGCATCGAGGATTTTGTGGCGCACGAATTCGTCGGGGTAGCGCAGGCCTTCGGGGTTGAGCACGTCGTTGTCGTCGATCACCACGGCGTTGCTCAGGTTGCCGCCCAAGCCCAGGCCGTGGGCGCGCATCATTTCCACTTCCTGCATGAAGCCGAAGGTGCGGGCGCGGGCGATTTCTTCCACGTAGGAGGCACCGGCGAAGTCGATTTCGAAGGTGGGGTTGCTGCGGTTGAACACGGGGTGGTCGAAATTGATGGTGAGGCTGATTTTGAAACCGTCGTAGGGGGTGAAGCGCACCCATTTGTCGGGTTCCCGCACTTCAACCGGTTTTAAAATGCGCAAAAAGCGTTTTTCTGCTTTTTGGTCGACAATGCCGGCGTCTTGCAGCAGATAGAGGAAGGGCAGGCTGGAACCGTCCATAATCGGAATTTCCGGCGCGTTCAGCTCGATCAATACGTTGTCGATTCCGTAGGCGGCCAGGGCGGACATCAAATGCTCGATGGTGCCCACGCGCACGCCGTCTTCGGTTACCACGGTGGAGGAAAGGCGGGTATCGTTGATGAGGTCGGGCACGAGTTTGATTGGGCGGTTTTGTTTGCCGCCTAAATCGGTGCGGCGGAATACGATGCCGCTGTTTTCCGCAGCCGGATGCAGGGTGAGCAGCACTCGTTCGCCGGAATGCAGGCCGACACCGGTGGCGCTCACGGATTGGGCTAAGGTGCGTTGTTTCATGGAATACTCCAATCGGGATTTGCCCTAATGATACGGGAATCCGGCGATGGCGTCTGCTTTTGCGATTGAATTTGTTTATGGCGGCCCGTATTTGGCTGCCGTCGGGTTTTCAGGTAGCCTTTTGCTATAATGTGCCACTTTGCAAGGGCTCGGCTTTCGGATTCGCAAATGAAGATTTTACTGGTGCGCCTCTCCAGCATGGGCGATTTAATCCACACGCTGCCTGCGGTGCAGGATTTGGCGCGGTACTGCCCGCAGGTGGAGCTGCATTGGCTGGCTGAAGCCGGGTTTGCCGATATTGCGCGGCTGCATCCTTTTGTGCGCCGGGTGATTCCGATGCGCTGGCGGCAGTGGCGCAAACGGCTGTTTGCGGCGGAAACGCGGCGGCAGATGCGCGCGTTGAAGCAGGAATTGGCCGGCGGTGGCTACGATTTCGTGCTCGACAGCCAGGGGTTGATAAAAAGTGCGTGGTTTGCGCGTTGGGCGGGCGCACCGGTGAAGGGTTTGGACAAACACAGCGCGCGCGAGGGCTGGGCTTCGGCGTTTTATGCCGAGCATTTTCAGGTAGCCAAGGGGCGCGATGCGGTATGGCGCAACCGCGAATTGTTTGCGCAGGTGTTCGGCTATCATTTTGACAGGGTGCCGGATTTTGGTGTGCGCGTGCCGGATGGCGCGGCGGTGCCGGGGCTACCTGAAAATTACCGCGTGGTGCTGCATGCCACCAGCCGCGACAGTAAATTGTGGCCGCAACAGAATTGGGTTGAATTGCTCAACCGCTTGCATGCGGCAGACGGTGCGGCGGTATGGCTGCCGTGGGGCAACGAGGCGGAGCGGCAGCGCGCGCTGGCGTTGGCGGAACAAGTGGCCGGTTCGCAAGTGCCGGCGGAGCGGCTTGGCTTGTTGCAGGCGGCTTATGTTTTGCGCGGTGCGCACAGCGTGGTGGGCGTGGATACGGGCCTGCTGCATTTGGCCAATGCGCTGGACAAGCCGCTGGTGGGCATCTACACCGACAGCGACCCGGTGAAAACCGGCGTGCAAACTTCGGCTTGGGCGCGCAATTTGGGCGGTATCGGCCACATGCCGGCGCCGGAAGAAGTGTTTGAACAGGTGCGCTTGGTGGAGCAGGCTGCCGGGATCGAAACCTGAGCTTTAGCCTCGCGGAAAACCTGGATTGCTTTGCAAGACATCGTTTTAGCGAAACTCACTTCATTCGTTTTCAGGTAGCCTTGAGAGTAACTTGCATTATTGCCGGCAAATCGGCACAATCCGCCTGATTTGCCGTATTGAATAACTAGATAGAAGGAAAAGGAAATTTCATGAAAGCACTGGTTGCTGTGAAGCGAGTGGTGGATTACAACGTGAAGGTGCGGGTGAAGGCCGACGGCTCGGATGTGGACATCGGCAACGTGAAAATGTCGATGAACCCGTTTGATGAAATCGCGGTGGAAGAAGCCGTGCGCCTGAAAGAGGCAGGCAAGATCAGCGAAATCGTGGTGGTGTCGCTGGGCGTGAAGCAATGCGAGGAAACCCTGCGCACCGCGCTGGCGATGGGCGGCGACCGCGCCATCCATGTGCAAACCGATGCCCATTTGGAGCCGCTGGCCGTGGCCAAACTGCTGTACCAAATCGCCGAACGCGAACAGCCTCAGCTGATCCTGTTGGGCAAACAGGCCATCGACGACGACGCCAACCAAACCGCGCAAATGCTGGCTGCCCTGCTCAATGCGCCGCAAGGCACCTTTGCCAGCAAGGTGGAGCTGGGTGAAAACGAAGTGGTTGTGGTGCGTGAGGTGGACGGCGGCTTGGAAACCCTTGCTTTGAAGCTGCCGGCGGTGGTCAGCGCCGATTTACGCCTGAACGAGCCGCGTTATGTGAAACTGCCCAACATCATGCAGGCCAAGAAAAAACCGCTGGAAAAGCTTACCGTGGAAGAATTGGGCGTGGATATTGCACCGAAATTGCAACAGCGGCGGGTGGATGAGCCCAAACCGCGCAGCGGCGGCGTGAAAGTGGAAAGCGTGGCCGAGTTGGTGGCCAAATTGAAAAACGAAGCCAAAGTGATTTGAGGAGAGTGCCATGACCATATTGATTATTGCCGAACACGACAATCAAAATCTGGCCGCCGCCACGCGGCACGCCGTGAGCGCCGGCAGCAAGCTGGGCGAAGTGCACCTGTTGGTGGCTGGCAGCGGCGCGGCTGTGGTGGCCGAGCAGGCCAAACAGGTGGCCGGTGTGGCCAAGGTGCTGCTGGCCGATGCCGCCCATTATGCCGACGGTTTGGCTGAAGAATTGGCGCCGCTGGTGGTGAAACTGGCGGCGGATTACCGCTACATCGCCGCCGCCGCCAGCACTTTCGGCAAAAACCTGCTGCCGCGCGTGGCCGCCCTGCTGGATTGTCCGCAGGTGTCTGATTTAACCGAAATCGTGGACGGCCACACCTTCGTGCGGCCGATTTACGCCGGCAACGCCTTTGCCACTGTGGGCAGCGATGCCGACAAACTGGTGCTCACCTTCCGTACCACTGCGTTTGCCGAAGCCGCCACCGAAGGCGGGCAGGCCGAAGTGGTGCAGGTGGAAAGCACGCCGGCGCAGGGCTTGAGCCGCTTTATCGGACGCGAGATGGTGCAGTCCGACCGGCCGGAGCTGACGCAAGCTCGGGTGGTGGTGTCCGGCGGGCGCGCCTTAGGCAGCGTGGAGCAGTTTAACGATTTACTGCTGCCACTGGCCGACAAACTCGGTGCCGCCATTGGCGCTTCGCGTGCGGCAGTGGATGCCGACTACGCGCCGAATGACTGCCAAGTGGGGCAGACCGGCAAAGTGGTGGCGCCTGAGCTGTATATTGCCATCGGTATTTCCGGCGCCATCCAGCATACCGCCGGCATGCAAGACAGCAAAGTGATTGTGGCCATCAATAAAGATCCGGAAGCACCGATTTTTAATATTGCCGACTATGGTTTGGTGGCCGATTTGTTTGAGGTTGTGCCCCAGCTGGCTGCCGCATTGGGCGATTGATTGTTTCACGTGAAACACAACAGGCTACCTGAAAATCAAATTTTTCAGGTAGCCTGTTTCCTATATAATCCGCGTATTCATTTGATTGCCATTCATCCGAAATGACTTCTCCCACCGTTTACACCTACCGCACACTGGCCGAAGCCGGTCAGGCCGAATTTAAAGACAAAGGCAGCCGCTTCATCGCCTTTGCCTACCCGGTGCGTACGGCAGACGAAGTGAAAAAACATGTGGACGCACTGCGGCAGGAACACCATAAAGCGCGCCATTGGTGCTACGCCTACCGTTTGGGCACGGACGGCCTGCAATTCCGCGCCAACGACGACGGCGAGCCCTCAGGCAGTGCCGGACGGCCGATTTTGGGGCAGATTGATTCGGCGGAGCTGACAGATGTGCTGGTGGTGGTGGTACGCTATTTCGGCGGCACGCTGCTGGGTGTGCCCGGGCTGATTCATGCCTACAAAACCGCCACCCAGCTGGCATTGCAGCAAACCGCTCAGGTAGAAAAAAACATTGAAAAACAGGTGGTGCTGCGCTGTGGTTATCCGCATTTGAGCGAAGTGCTGCGGCTGGGCAAACAGCATGGTGCGGAAGTGCTGCAACAGGATTTGCAGCTGGATTGCCGGCTGCGCTTTGCCGTGCCGCTGGCGGGCTACGCAGCTTGCATGGAAGCTTGGCTGAACACGCGCGTGGTGGAAATCTTGGATGATCCCCCCGCTGGAAAATGAAGAGGCTACCTGAAAATGTCCGATGGATTTTCAGGTAGCCTTTATATCATCTAAACAATTGATTAAACTAGGAAGGAAACAGTACATGAAACTTTTGCTGATTGGCAGCGGCGGGCGCGAACACGCACTGGCGTGGAAATTGGCGCAGTCGCCCAAAGTGGAAACCGTGTTCGTAGCGCCCGGCAATGCCGGCACAGCGCAGGAGCCCAAGCTGCAAAACTTGCCGCTGAAAAGCCATCAGGAACTGATTGATTTCTGCCGCCGCGAGCAGATTGCCTTCGCTGTGGTCGGCCCCGAAGCGCCGTTGGCTGCCGGCATTGTGGATGATTTCCGCGCCGCCGGCCTGCCCATTTTCGGCCCCACCCGTGCCGCCGCGCAGCTGGAAAGCTCCAAAGATTTCGCCAAAGCCTTCATGGCGCGGCACGGCATTCCCACCGCGCAATACCAAACCTTTGCCGATGCCGCCGCCGCACATGATTATGTGGCCGCCAAAGGCGCGCCGATTGTGATTAAGGCCGACGGCTTGGCGGCTGGCAAAGGCGTGGTGGTGGCGCAAACCGAAGAGCAGGCGCATCAGGCCATCGACCAAATGCTGGTGGGCAACAAAATGGGTGATGCCGGCGCGCGAGTGGTCATCGAAGACTTCTTGCAGGGTGAGGAAGCCAGCTTCATCGTGATGGTGGACGGCGAACACGTGCTGCCGATGGCCACGAGCCAAGACCACAAACGCTTGCTCGACGGCGACCTCGGCCCGAACACCGGCGGCATGGGCGCATACAGCCCCGCGCCGATCGTTACCCCCGAAGTGTACCGCCGCGCGATGGAGGAAATCATCCTGCCTACCGTGCACGGTATGCGTGAGGAAGGGAATGAATTTACAGGATTTCTCTATGCCGGCCTGATGATTGACGCCGCAGGCGCACCCTACACCGTGGAATTCAACTGCCGCTTCGGCGATCCGGAAACCCAGCCCATCATGAGCCGTTTGGATAGCGATTTGGCCGGTTTGGTGCAGGCTGCGCTGGAGCGGAAATTAGACACGGCCAGCGCCGAATGGAAAGCGCAAAGCGCCGTGGGCGTGGTGCTCGCCTCGGCAGGCTATCCAGAGCGTTCGGGCAAGGGCGATGTGATTGAAGGCATCGAAGCCGCCAACCGCATCGGCAAGGTTTTCCACGCCGGCACGGCCACGGATGCGGGCCGCATTGTCACCAACGGCGGCCGCGTGTTGTGCGTGGTGGGCTTGGGCGACGATTTGGCGGCGGCCAAACGGCAAGCCTACCGCGCGGTGGCCGAGGTTTCCTTCCCCGGTATGCAATACCGCCGTGACATCGGAGACAAGGCTTTGCGTTGATTGACGCTTGGATAAACAGCAAATGCGGTGCCGCTTGGCGCCGCGTTTTTTTGCTTGGTTGGGATGGAGAATTTTCAGGTAGCCTGTTGGTGCGGACAGGCTACCTGAAAATGCACGGTATGTTTGACTGGCTGTTTCTAAGCCGCTTCTAGGCTAGGCTTATTGAAAAACCGGTTGGCCGATGAGGCCGAAGGGGTTCGGTTTTTCAGGTAGCCTTTGTCTGTGAGGGCGGATTTGGCAGGGGCAGGCTTGGGGAGGGTACGGCGTGCAGGGCTTGGTGGGCGGGGGGTAGGAGTTTGGCGATGAGGGTGAGCTGCTGCCATAGGGTGTGGGCGTGCGGGTCGGCAGTGTTGCCGGGGCGCAGTTTGTCGAGCTGCTGCTGTAGGTTGGCATAGGCTGCCTGAAAATCTTGGCAGGAGAGCTTGGGCAGCTGGGCGAGCAGGTGGGCGCTTTGCTCGGCGGCGCTGCCGAAGGCTTGAAGGAAGGCGGAATCGGCGGGTTCGGCACTGAGGTGGCTGCGGTAGGCGCCGAGGGCGGAAATATAGGCGCTGAGGGCATATACGGTTTTGAGCAGGGTGAAGCCGCCGGGCAGGCTGGCAGCGTATTGCTTGGGCTGGCCGGACATGTCGGAGAGGGTGCTGCTCAGTTGGGCGGCGCTTTCGTGGGCGCGGCGGCGGGCGATGCGGTATGCGGCATCGTCGCAACGGCTGCCGCGCTGCAGCTGGCGGGCGATGGTTTTCAGGTAGCCTGCGTGGCTGGCGAGGGCCTGGCCGGCAGTGTGGGGCAGGGAGAGGTAGTGCCAATCCGGCCAGAGCATGGAAACGGCCCACCAGGCGATGCCGCAGCCGATGAGGGTGTCGAGCAGGCGCCAAGGAAGGGCGTCGGCGCCGTGCAGCCCGGCGATGTAGAGGTTGGTGAGGGCTTGGATGGTGATGAAGAAGGTGGAATAGCTGTATTTGTTGGTGCGGAAGAAGAAAAACAGGGTGCTGGAAAGGGCGACTACGGCGAGCTGGGTGGGCAAGGAGGGGGTGAAATAAGGCAGCAGGGAGCCGGCGGCCACGCCGGCGAGGGTGCCGGCCATGCGTTGGGCGAGGCGGCTTTTGGTGGCGGAATAGTTGGGCTGGCACACAAATACGGCGGTGAGCAGAATCCAATAGCCCATGGGCAGGCGGAGGCTTTCGATAAGCGCGATGCACACGAATACGACGATGGCGAGTCGCACGGCGTGGCGGAATACGGCGGAATCGAAGTTTAGATGGCTGTGTAGGGTAGTGAGGATGTGGCGCCAGCCGCCTTGGTCTTCGCGCACGATGCGGGTTTGCTCGCTGTTGCCACTGGCTGATCCGGCATCTTGTATACGGGCGAGATGGGTGAGCTGGTAGTTGATGCCGCCGAGGTTGTCGAGCAAGCGCGGCAGATCGGGGTTGGATGCGGCTGGATCGGCCTGATGGTGTTGTAGCGAGCGGCAGATGCCGGCCATCAACTTGTCGAGCTTGGCGTTGGTGGGCGGTTCGCCCCCTTGGCGCAGGCTTTGGGCGGTGTCGCGGCAGGCCTGCGCTTGCCATTCGATCAGGCGCTGGATGCGGAAGATGAGGTCGCTGTGGCTGAGATCGGCCACGAAGCGGCGGTATTCGCCGATGTAGCTGGCGGCGGCGCGCTCGTGGATGTCTTGTGCGGCGAAATAGTCGTGCAGCATGCGGGTGGTGCGCGGGTGGCGGTGTTGGCCGCGCATGCGGTAGAACAGGGCGCTGCGCACTTGGTTGAAGGCAGCGGTGACTTTGCCATTTTGCATGGCCAGCTCGATTTGGCGTTGTTCGAGGTTTTCCGTGTCGTCGGGGTCGAAAAACTGGGCTTTTATGTCGAGGTAGGCCGCCAGCTCGCTATAGGCGGCGGCCATGCTGTCTTGCACGGGGCGGTGGGGGAGAATGAGGTGCAGCAGCAAGGTGTTGCCGCTGTAGAGCAGGGTGCCGCACAAAATCAGCAGGGTGTTGGCATACCAGCCTATGCTGTGGCGGATGGTAAGGATGGTGTAGAGCGCCACTACCAGCGTGCCGAAGGAGATGGTGCGGTAGCGCAGGCTGACGGCGCCGGAGAGGGTGAACACGAAGGTGAGCGCGGTCATGGCGGCGAGAAAGAGCAGCGGCCGGCCGAAGGTAAGCTGAACGGCGAGCGAGGACACGCTGAAGGCGGCGATGGTGAGCAGCACGTTTTTGATGCGGCCGGTGAGGCGGTTGTCCAAATCCACCAGTGCGCCGGCGATGATGCCGAGCACCAGCGGCATGCACATCAGGGGCCGTTGCCAATACCACACGGCCAGCACGGCGGTGCACACGCTGGCCAGCATCGGCAGCGTGGCCAACATACGGGCGGAAAGCCATTTCAGGCGGGAGGGGCGGAGCATGGGGAATGGGGCGGAAGGGGAAAGGGCGGTATTTTAACGCAGGCGGGGCGCGGCGTGATACGGGCGCGGCTTTTGCTGCTGCTGGGATTTTTCAGGTAGCCTCCTTGCCCGGGCAGAGGCTACCTGAAAAATAAGCCGCCTGAAAACCATGTTTCAGCAAGGCGCCCAGCCCGCAGCTATTTTCAGGTAGCCCCAGGCAGGCGCAGAGGCTACCTGAAAAACGGATTATCTTGTTTATACGGTGCAATCTGCCCGGCGGCGTGTTAGAATGCGCGCCGGTTTCGGGCTGCCATTTGCTTTTTCAGGTAGCCTGATCCGTTTGATTTTATTTTCCCATCCGGCCCTGCCTGTCTGAAACCCTAACCATGCGTCTGCATCCGCGCGGCGGGCTTATGGTTAGTGTTTTAGCGGCAGCGGCTTCTGTTTTAAAGGAATATTTATGTTTGACAAACACGTGAAAACCTTCCAATACGGCCAGCACACCGTTTCCATCGAAACCGGCGAAATCGCCCGCCAGGCTGCGGCCGCAGTGAAGGTGTCCATGGGCGAAACCGTGGTGCTGGTGGCCGTTACCGCCAATAAAGAAGTGAAAGCCGGGCAGGATTTTTTCCCGCTCACCGTGGATTATCTGGAGCGCACCTACGCCGCGGGCAAAATCCCCGGCGGTTTCTTCAAGCGCGAAGGCAAGCAGAGCGAAAAAGAAATCCTCACCAGCCGCCTGATCGACCGCCCTATCCGCCCGCTGTTCCCCGAAGGTTTCTACCACGACATCCAAATCGTGGCCATGGTGGTATCCGTTGATCCGGAAATCGATTCCGATATCCCCGCCATGATCGGCGCGTCCGCCGCGCTGGTGTTGAGCGGCGTGCCCTTTGCCGGCCCCATCGGCGCCGCGCGCGTGGGCTATGTGGACGGCCAATACGTGCTGAACCCCACCAAAACGCAGCTTTCCCGTTCGCAGCTGGATTTGGTGGTGGCCGGTACCGCGCAGGCCGTGCTGATGGTGGAATCCGAAGCGCAGATCCTGCCCGAAGACGTGATGCTCGGCGCCGTGGTGTACGGCCACGATGAAATGCAGGCCGTAATCCGCGCCATCAACGAGCTGGCCGATGAAGTAAACCCCGAAGTGTGGGACTGGAAAGCCCCGGAAACCAATACCGAACTGGTGGCCAAAGTGCGCGAAATCGCCGGCGCCACCATTCAGGAAGCCTTCAAAATCCGCCAGAAACAAGCCCGCAGCGCCAAGCTGGACGAAGCTTGGAGCGCCGTGAAGGAAGCCCTGATCACGGAAGACACCGACACCTTGGCCGCCAACGAAATCAAAGGCATCTTCAAACATTTGGAAGCCGACGTGGTACGCGGCCAGATTCTGGCCGGCCAGCCGCGCATCGACGGCCGTGACACCCGCACCGTGCGCCCCATCAACATCCAAACCGGCGTGCTGCCGCGCACCCACGGCTCCGCCCTCTTCACCCGCGGCGAAACCCAATCCCTGGCCGTGGCCACCCTCGGCACCCAACGCGACGAGCAAATCATCGACGCCCTGAGCGGCGAATACACCGACCGCTTCATGCTGCACTACAACTTCCCGCCCTATTCCACCGGCGAAGTCGGCCGCATGGGTGCGCCCAAACGCCGCGAAATCGGCCACGGCCGCCTGGCCAAACGCGCCCTGCTGGCCGTGCTGCCCGCGCCCGAAGATTTCAGCTACACCATGCGCGTGGTGTCTGAAATCACCGAGTCCAACGGCTCTTCCTCCATGGCCTCCGTGTGTGGCGGCTGCCTGAGCCTGCTCTCTGCCGGCGTGCCGCTGAAAGCCCACGTGGCCGGCATCGCCATGGGACTGATTTTGGAAGGCAACAAATTCGCCGTGCTCACCGATATTCTGGGCGACGAAGACCACCTCGGCGACATGGATTTCAAAGTGGCCGGCACCACCGAAGGTGTTACCGCCCTGCAAATGGACATCAAAATCCAAGGCATCACCAAAGAAATCATGCAGATTGCCCTGGCGCAGGCCAAAGAAGCCCGCCTGCACATCCTCCAGCAGATGCAGGCCGCCGTGGCCGGCCCGCAGGAGCTTTCGCAGCATGCCCCGCGCCTCTTCACCATGAAGATTAATCAAGACAAAATCCGCGACGTGATCGGCAAAGGCGGCGAAACCATCCGCGCCCTCACCGCCGAAACCGGCACCGAAATCAACATCGAAGACGACGGCACCATCACTATCGCCGCCGTGAATGTGGAATCCGTGGAAGCCGCCCGCAAGCGTATCGAAGAAATCACCGCCGAAGTGGAAGTCGGCCAGGTGTACAACGGCGTGGTGATCAAGATTTTGGACAACAACGTGGGCGCCATCGTGTCCGTGATGCCCGGCAAAGACGGTCTGGTGCACATCAGCCAGATTGCCCACGAGCGCGTGAAAGACGTGCACGACTACCTCAAAGTCGGCCAAAACGTGCGCGTGAAAGCGCTGGAAGTGGACGACCGCGGCCGCGTGCGCCTCTCCATGAAAGCCCTGCTCGACCAAACCCGCGAGCAATAAGCCGATAAGCACCAGCTAAGGCAAAGGCTACCTGAAAACCCGTTTCACCCGTTTTCAGGTAGCCTTTGCAATCAATACGGAGAGCACATCATGCCCCACCGACAACTATTCAAAGAAGCCGACAGCATCGACCGCCGCATCCTCAAGCTTTTGCAGGAAAACGCCCGCCTGAGCATGACCGATCTGGCCGAGCGCGTTGGCCTGTCTGCCACGCCTGTTACCGAGCGCGTGCGCCGGCTGGAGCGCGACGGCTACATTACCGGCTACCACGCCCGCCTCAATCCCGCCCGGCTCGGCTACGGCCTTTTGGTGTTTGTGGAAATCAAGCTGCATTCCAAATCCGGCGATATTTTTGAAGAATTCCGCCGCGAAGTGCAGCAGATTCCGCAGATTCTCGAGTGCCACCTCGTGTCCGGCGAATACGACTACCTGATCAAAGTGCGCCTGCAGGATATGTCCGCCTACCGCGACATGCTGGGCAAAATCCTGCTGCAACTGCCCTCCGCGGTGGAAAGCCGCAGCTATGTGGTGATGGAGGAAGTGAAGGAAAACGGCCCGCTGGCGCTGGACGATTGGGAAGAGTAGGAATCTGAGCTATATCGAAGCAAAAGGCTACCTGAAAAATGTTTTTCAGGTAGCCTTTTATCCGGGTGGAAGCAGTTTGCCCTGCCCAAGTTTTATTTCTGATTGGCGGCCAGTGCTTCCTGCAAAGCTTCTTTCGGCATATAGCCGGCCACGATTTTGCCGTTGGGAAACACGATGGTGGGCGTGCCGTTGAAGCCGAAGCGGCTGCCCAGCGCCATGGTGTCGCGCACGGGGTTGTTGCAGCCGGAAGATTCGGGCGGCACGGTGCCTTTGCGCATCCAGCCGGTCCAGGCGGCGGTGCGGTCGGGGCTGCACCAGATGCGGATGGCTTTGGCCTCGGCGGCGGGGTGCAGGTCGGGGATGGGCATCATGAAGTTGTAGATGGTGAGGTCGGTCATCTGCTCGAACTCTTTTTCCAGGCGGCGGCAGAAGGGGCAGTCGGGGTCGGAGAACACGGCCACTTGAAGCTTGCCGTTGCCGCGCACTTCTTTGATGGCGGAATCGAAAGGCAGGGCGGCGTAGTCGATGCGGTTGAGCTCGTCGCGGCGGGCTTCGGAGAGGTTGCTGCGTTTGTTCACGTCAATCAGGTCGCCGGTAAACATATAGCCGCCATCGGCAGTCATATACACCAGCTGGTTGCCGCTGAGGAACACTTCATACAGGCCGCTCACGGGGGCGGGGGATACGCTCAACACTTCAATGCCTTGGTTGCCGTAGGTTTGGGTGAGCTTGCTACGGATGGCGGCTTCGGGGCTGCCGGCGGGCGCGGATGCGGCGGCGGGCTGGGAAGCGCCTTGGGCGGCGGGCTGGGCGTTGCAGGCAGCCAGGGGCAGCAGCAGCGCCAACATGATGGTGGAGAGGGTGTGTTTCATGTGTTTGTTCTCATTGAGGGTTAAAACGGGCGCATTATACAGAAATCTGCGCGTGATGGTTTCAGGTAGCCTGTGGGCTAAGTTGAGGCTACCTGAAAAATCTTCCCTGCATGAAACTAGGCTTCGGGATGAAGCTGCGTTTTTTGTTTGCGGCGGTGATAGTGTATCGATACCAAAACAAAGCCCCATAAAATGAGTATGCCCAGCCAAAATGGCCAAAAATACATCATCCATAGCCAGTCATAGGCCGTTCCGGAAGTAAATTTGAAATTTAAAGGCGCACTTCCTTGCAACTTAACGTGTTCGCCAGCCAATACCGGGCTAACTTGCTCTATCCTGATGCTGCCTTGGTTCCAGCCGGCTTTTTCTCGCAGCCAACAAGCATTTGAACCAAAGTGAAACGCATGCCCGCTGGAATCGGCAGGCGTACCCAAGTCGCGCCACAATTTTTCACCCGATGTGCTGACCGGTTCGGTTAGATAGCGGCAACTTCGGCCATTAAGAGTGATGATAACGTGTACCGGCTCGCCCGGATTATCGAAACGCTGAATACGGTGCGCCTCCCATTCCGCTTCATCTTTTGTATTGGTTACCCACTCACCCAACTCTGCCGAACGCCGGGAGTCATCATCTCCCCATTGGAAACCAAATGAATACTCCACCCCTCCTGTGCTAAACGGTCGAAACACCTCAAATTCGGCAGTTTCTCCTTGGCGCAATACCACTTCGGTGCCGCTGGATAAGGCGGACAACGCAAACAAGCCCATCATCACGCCAAATACGGCCACCGCCGCCAGCCAAATCTTCACCGACAGCGCCATCTTCTTCTTGCTGCCCATATCGTGCCTTTCTATGGTTTCCACGGATTTTTGTATCATAAACCTTCCCTGCTCAGCCCAACAGCCCCGGCCAGCGCGCCAACACGCGTTCTACCGCGTCGCTTTGGCGCAGCAGCTCGCGCTGCCATTGTGCGGCGGCGTGCTGCCACTGGGGAAGCTGTTGCAGCAGCGCCCGCCAGCATTCGGTGCGGGCGGCGGGGGTGAGCGCGGTGGCACCGTTCAAATCGTTGGAGAGGGCCGCGTGGGCGGCGGGCAGCGGGGCGGTTTCGGCGGCTTTGCGCCAGAAGGCGTGCAGCTTGGGCAGGTGCGCCTGCTCGGCCTGCGGATAGATGTGCCACATCAGCGGCTTACCGGCCAGCTGGGCACGCACGAAGCTGTCTTCGCCGCGCACCAGCGCCACATCGGCCAGCCACAGCACGGCGTCAAATTCGGCCTGCGGCACAAAGCCGATGCGGACAAGGCGCACCGCGCCGGCCTGCCACACGTCGCCGGCCCGGCGCAGGGCGGATTCGGGAATGGCGCCGGCCCGGCACAGGCTGTCGATCACCTGATGATCGGCCAGCCACACTTCCAGCGGCTCGCCCGCCGCCTGCCAGGCAGCCAGCCAATCTGCCCACACGGCGCCGGCATAGCCGAAGCAGAAGCAGCGCACGGCGGCGGGGTCGGAGTTTTCAGGTAGTCCCAAGCGGTAGCGCAAACCGGCTTGGGCGGCGGAATCGGCAAGGAAGGCCTGCTGTTTTTTCAGGTAGCCTTTTTCGCGCAGCAGGCCGCCGCTCTGTTCGCTGAAGCCCATCAGCCAAAAGTATTTTTCGCTGCCGTCGGCTTGCAGCGAGGGCTTGCCGTGCATGGCTTCCGCCCAGGGCTCGGCGCTGAGGTATTCCCAGTTGAGCCACAGCGGGCGGTGGGCGCGGACGGCGGCAAGCGCGGCGGGCGGCAAATCGCAGCCGAAGGTTTCCACCACCAGCGCGGGTGCGGCGGCGGCCAGCTCGGCGGCGATGCTTTCGGCAGCATCATCCTGCCAATGGTGCAGGCGGATAGGCGCGGGCGGCGGGGCAGCGCCGAGCAGTTTGGCTAGCACGGCGGGGCTGTCGTGCCATAAGGCTACCTGAAAACCGGCTTCGCGCAGGCGGCAGGCCAGGCGCCACGACACGCCGATGTCGCCGTAGTTGTCGATCACGCGGCAAAACAGCCAGGCGGCGGGTGGAAAACGGGGGGATTGGGGCACGATGTTCCTTGCTTGGGCAAAAGTTCAGACGGGACGGGAATTTACGTTATCCGCGAACCCTGTCAAGCTTTTTGGCGGAAATTTTTTCGGTTTTCCCACAAAGGGCTAAAACGGCCGCCACCGGATTGGCGTAAAGGCTCAATTCTCGGGCTTGACAAGATTTGTTTGCGCTTAACTCGTTGATATACATAAAACTCGTAAAAATTGGCCATTTTTTATGCAAGCTAAGCGGAGGCCTGATTTATCAGGCAATCCGGCGCTTCCCACAGCGTTTTCCACAAAGTTTTCCACAGCTTTTGTGGGTAAGGTAGAAAGCTGCGGGCGGCGCGGTTTTTTGGCAGATTATTGCCCGTGCGGAATGGGCGGCGGCAGCGCGGCGCGGGCTGGGAAAACGGGATTGGAGTTTGGCAAAAACCGGGATGTTTGCCGCGCCGAAAATCGTATTTTAAACTTTCCGCCTAGTTGAAGCCGATACTTTCAGGTAGCCTGCCGCTGCCCTACAGGCTACCTGAAAACAGGGTTGGCAAGATGGATTTATTGCGGCTTGGCTTGATGGATGGCGCAGTTTTGCATTCTGCCGAAGCCGATGCCGCCTATGCCTTTGAGGTGGCCTGAAAGCGCAAGCTGCAATGAAGTGAAAACAAAATTGCGGCGGGGCTAAGCAAGGCACGGCGTTTCAGCCGGGCTGTTGCCGCGCCGCCGATTCGGCTACCATAGCCGACGTTTGACATGAAAGCACCCCCATGACCTTCCAACAATGGCTGCATCGGAGCGGCCTGCCGCGCCTGGAAGCGCGCCTCTTGATAGAAGCCGTGTGCCGCCTGCCCCATGCCCGGCTCATCAGCCGCAGCGGCGATGCTGTGCCGCAGCCGCAGCGCGCCGTGCTCGATATGCTGGCCGCGCGCCGCCGCCTTGGCGAGCCGATGGCTTATCTGCTCGGCAGCCGCGAGTTTTACGACCGCCCCTTCCGCGTGTCGCCCGCGGTGCTGATTCCGCGCCCCGAAACCGAACTCTTGGTGGAGGCCGCGCTCGAGCGCCTGCCGCCCGGCGGCCGCCTGTGGGACTTGGGCACCGGCAGCGGCATCATCGCCCTCACCGTGGCGCTGGAGCGGCCAGATGCCGCCGTGCGCGCCTCCGATGTCAGCCCCGCCGCGCTGGCCGTGGCGCAGGCCAACGCCGCCGCGCTCGGCGCAAATATCGAATGGGCGCAGGGCTCCTGGTTTGCCGCCCTGCCCGCCGCAGAAGGATTGTTTGACATCATCGCCAGCAACCCGCCCTATATCGAAGCGTCCGACGAACATCTGACACAAGGCGACCTGCGCTTCGAGCCTGCCGCCGCGCTCACCGATTTTGCCGACGGCCTCAGCCACATCCGCACCCTCGCCGACCAAGCCCAAGGCTACCTGAAAACCGGCGGCTGGCTGCTGTTGGAACACGGCTGGAACCAAGGGGCAGCCGTGCGCGCCATCCTCGCCGAGCACGGCTGGCGGCAAGTGGAGACCCGGCACGATTTGGCCGGGCTGGACCGGGTGAGCATCGGGCGCAAGGCGGATGAGGCTTAGCGGTTTGACCCGGGCATGCACAAAGGCTACCTGAAAATCCGAATCTCGGTTTTCAGGTAGCCTTTGTGCATGGGGGATCGCGGCCGGCATTGGGCATGAAGGCCCGGTTCGCGGCATTTTGTTTACAAACCGGTTAAATAAGGGGCTACCTGAAAATTTCGGTTTCGCGAAGTTCGCATACCCGTTTTCAGGTAGCCTTTATTCCGCCTGAGGGGTTAGTTCGGAATATATTGCAGCGGATCAACCGGCTGGCCGTTTTTGCGCAGCTCGAAGTGCAGCTGCACACGGGAGCTGTCGCTGTTGCCCATGGTGGCGATGCTCTGGCCGCGGCGCACGGTTTGGCCTTCGCGCACCAGGAGGCGCTGGTTGTGGCCGTAGGCGGTGAGGTAGGTTTGATTGTGCTGCACGATGATGAGGTTGCCATAGCCGCGCAGGCCGGAGCCGCTGTATACCACTTTGCCGTCGGCGGCGGCCACCACGGGCTGGCCGGCATTGCCGCCGAAGTTGATGCCTTTTTCGTTGCCGCCGAAGCGGGTGAGGATGCTGCCGGCGGTGGGGCGCTGCCAGGTGATGCCGGATGCGCTGCGGGTGGCGCCGGATACGGAGGGCGTGCTGGCGGGGGTGCTCGCGGTATTGGCGGGCGGGGTGGGCGTGGGAGCGGTGCGCGGCGGGGTGGCGGGCTGCTGGGTTTGGGCGGCGGTGGGCGCGGTGTAGCCGGCAGGTTTCACGCGCAATACTTGGCCGACGCTAATGTTGTTGTCGGCCAGGTTGTTCCAGGCGCGCAGGTTGTCTTGGCTGATGCGGTAGCGCAGGGCGATGTTATACACGGTGTCGCCGCGCACCACGGTGTGCTGGGCGGCGTTCACGTCTACCGGGGCGTAGGAGGGGGTGTAGCTGCCGGCGGGGGCGGTGGTATTGGCGGGCGGATTATAGGGGGCGGCTGCCGGCGGGGAGTAGGGCGTGTCGGCGGCGGTTTGGGTGTTGCCGGGCGGGGTGTAGGGCTGGGCGCCATAGGGGTTGCTGTCGGCAGCAGCGGTGTTGCCGCCGTAGTTGTTGCCGTAGCCTGCGCCGTTGCCGGACACCACGGGGGCGGGCGGCTGGGTGAGGGTGCAGGCGCCGAACAGAACGGTGAGCGCGAGGGGGAGGGAACGGAGGGTAAATAGCTGATTCATGGGGATGCGGCTTTCTGTGCACGAAAACAGCGCAATCATAAGCAATACGCGTACTTTCACGCAAGTTTGGCCGGCGTATATCGCGGTTAAGTTCCGTTAATAAGGGGGACGAAACGCGCTTCGTGCACGCAGGTTTCCTGAAAGCCGTGCTCGGTTTTTTCGATCAGCCACAAATATTGCTGCCCGCCTTCGTCCAGCGGGATCACTAGGCGCCCGCCCACGGCGAGCTGTTGCAACAGCGGGAGCGGCACTTCCGCCGGTGCGGCGGTAACCAAAATGCCGTTGAAGGGTGCCACTTCGGGCAGCCCCAGATAGCCGTCGCCGCACACCAGGCGGGCGCCGCCGAGCAATCGGGCGGCGCGCAGGTTGTGTTTGGCCTGCTCGTGCAGTGCGCGCAGGCGCTCCACCGAATACACCTGCCCAAGCCCCACCGCCTGCAGCACGGCGGTTTGGTAGCCGCAGCCGGTGCCGATTTCCAGCACCGGGCCGAATTGCGCGGCGGGCGCGTTGCCGAGCATAAGCTGGGTCATCACCGCCACGGTGTAGGGCTGGGAGATGGTCTGGCCCAGCCCCAGCGGCAGCGACATATCGTCGTAGGCGCGCGAGCGCAGGGCTTCTTCCACAAACACGTGGCGCGGCACGCTGCCCATGGCGGCGAGCACGTCTTGGCGGGCGATGCCCATTTTGGCCAGCCGCTGCACCATATTGCGCCGCCGCCAGTCGAAGCTGCCGCGCCCGTGTGCCGCGTTCATGGCACGATGTCCTGCCAGAAGCGGGCCACGCTGCCCAAGCCGGCATGGTCGGTGAGGTCTACGGAGAGCGGGGTGATGGTGATCAGGCCGGCTTCGTTTTGCGCGAAATCGGTGTCTTGCTCGCGGTCGAGCACTTCGCCGGCGGCGCCGATCCAATACACGGTTTCGCCGCGCGGGCTGCGGGCGGCTTCCACGCTTTGGTGGTGGTGCCGGCGGCCGAGTCGCACGGCGGCCATGCCTTGGATTTTGCCTTTGGGCACGGCCGGGATGTTTACATTCCACAGTACGGGCCGGCTCGGTTTGGGTGCGGCGAAAAGATGGCTGAGCAGCTGCCACACGGCTTCTTCGGCGGTATCCCAATAGCGGCCGCTTTTGTCATTGAGCGAGAAGGCGATGGCGGGGATGCCGAGCAGGTAGGCTTCGGTGGCGGCGGCCACGGTGCCAGAATAGAGGGTGTCGTCGCCCATATTGGCGCCGTGGTTGATGCCGGAAAACACCCAGTCGGGCTGGAAATCGGGCAGGCTGTGCAGGGCGAGGTGGATGCAGTCGGTGGGGGTGCCGTCTACGAAATAGAAGCCGTTGGCGGCTTCCTGGATGCGCAGGGGGCGGTCGAGGGTGAGCGAATTGCTGGCGCCGCTGCGGTTGCGCTCGGGGGCGACCACGCGCACGTTGGCGAATTCGGCGGCCACGCGGGCGAGGATGGCGAGGCCTTCGGCTTGGTAGCCGTCGTCGTTGCTGATGAGGATGTTCATGGCGGATAGATAGGGGGTTGGGGCTACCTGAAAAATGGTGGGATTAGATTTTCAGGTAGCCTGAAGCGGGCGGGAAGGCTACCTGAAAATTGTTGATGGCTTGGGGAAAGATATTTTTCAGGCAGCCTCTGGCGCTTACAGCACGGTGTTAGCCGGCTCGTAGTCGATCACTTCGCGGATTGTGTTCTGCCCGTCCACCAGCACCACTTTGGGCCGGTGTGCGGCGATTTCCGGCTCGGAAAGGAGCACGTAAGACATGATGATCACCACGTCGCCCGGCTGCACCAGCCGTGCCGCCGCGCCGTTGAGGCAGATTTCGCCGCTGCCGCGCGCGCCGGCGATGGTATAGGTTTCCAGCCGCTCGCCGTTGTTGTTGTTCACAATCTGCACTTTTTCGTTTACGCAGATGCCCGCCGCGTCGAGCAGGTTTAAATCCACGGTGATGCTGCCCACGTAGTTCAAATCGGCGCGGGTAACGGTGGCGCGGTGGATTTTGCCGCCCAGCAAAGTTCGGAACATGGAATCGTCCTAGCAAAAAACCGTTATTCTACCGCAAACCGGCGCGCTGTTTTCAATGGGCGGCTGCCGTTTTGGCTTCGCAGAAACGCTGCTTTCTTCGGCAGCTTCGTTTTAGCTTCGCAGAAACTCCGCTTCCTGCGGCAGCTTCGTTTTAGCTTCGCAGAAACTCCGCTTCCTGCGGCAGCTTCGTTTTAGCTTCGCAGAAACTTCGCTTCCTGCGGCAGCTTCGTTTTCAGGTAGCCTGCGGGATTGCTGGCAAATCGTAAGGCGCGGTGTTTATTGTGTTGCCGAATCGTCTTCGCAGCCGCAGGAGAGGGAGCCGGAGGCTTGCAGGCTGAGCTGTTTGCGCTGAAGGGCTTTTTCGTGGCGGCAGCGTTGGCGCTCGGTGGTGATGGCCAGCGGGGGCACGGGCACGGGCTGGCCGTTTTCCATGGCCACCATGGTGAAGTAGCAGCTATTGGTGTGGCGCACCTGGCCGGTGCGGATATTTTGCGCTTCCACACGGATGCCGACTTCCATGGAGGTGCGGCCGGTGTAGTTGATGCAGGCGTAAAACGTGACCAGCTCGCCCACGTGGATGGGCTCTTTAAACAGGACTTTATCTACCGAGAGGGTAACGCAGTAGTGGCCGCTGTAGCGGCTGGCGCAGGAATAGGCCACTTGGTCGAGCAGGCGCAGGAGCTCGCCGCCGTGCACGTTGCCGCTGAAATTGGCGCTGTTGGGCATCATCAGCTCGGACATGATGAGCTCGTGGGCAGGAAGCTGGCGGGTGTGTTCCATGTGTATTTCCTTATGATGTTGGATAAAGGGGTGATTTTAAGCGATAGCCGGTTGGAGGGTTATTGGATTTTCTTATTCGGCGGGCAGGTTTGCCGGCGCGGGATTTTTGCTGTCAAAGCCGGCAAGTTTTAGTTGCGCCGAAACATCGGCTCGCTTCGCCGGATCTGACGTTTTCAGGTAGCCTTTAAGCGTACGAAAAAACGGAAGCCATCCGCAGACGGCTTCCGTTGCTTGCAGCATGGTGCGCACTTAATCAATCCGGCCGAACTTGCCTTCGTTGAAATCCAACACGGCCTGGCGGATTTCCTCGGCGGTGTTCATCACGAAGGGGCCGTAGCCGACCACCGGCTCGTTAATCGGCACGCCGGAGAGCAGCAGGATTTTGGCTTCTTCGCTGCCGGTGTTCACGGTGAATTGCCCGCCGCCCTGCTCGAAGCTCACCAGCTCGCCCGGTTTGGCCGCATCTTTGCCGTTGATGAGCACGTTGCCGCGCAAAATCACCAGCGACAGGTTGTGGCTCTCGGGCACTTCCAGCACGGCTTCCTTACCGGCGTTCAGCACGATATCCCACACGTTCATTTCGGTAAAGGTGCTGGCGGCACCTTTGCTGCCGTTGTGTTCGCCGGCAATCAGGCGCAGGTGGCCGGCTTCATCGGGCAGCTGCACCACGGGGATATCGGCCTTGGCCAGGTGCTGGTAGCGCGGCGGGGTGTTTTTGTCTTTGGCCGGCAGGTTGACCCAGAGCTGTACCATTTCGAAAAGGCCGCCCTTTTTACTGAAGGCTTCGGAATGGAATTCTTCGTGGATGATGCCGGAGCCGGCGGTCATCCATTGCACGTCGCCTTCGTAAATGATGCCGCCTCCGCCGCTGGAATCGCGGTGGGCCACTTCGCCGTGGTAGGCGATGGTGACGGTTTCGAAACCTTTGTGCGGGTGCTGGCCCACGCCGCGCGGGCTGCGGGCTTCGTTGGGGGCGAATTCGTAGGGGGCGGCGTAGTCGAGCATCAGGAAGGGGTTGGTGCCGCGGTCGTCGCCCATGTGGGAGAACAGGGGTTGGACGAGGAAGCCGTCGCCCACCCAGTGTTGGCTGTTGGCACGGTAGATTTGTTTGACATTGCGCATGGTGTGTTTCCTTTCGTTTTTTGATAGGGCTACCTGAAAATTTAGCTTCGCAGAAACTCGGCTTTGCTTCGCAAAACATCGTGTTAACTTCATTGAAGCTCACGCTTTCAGGTAGCCTTTATGGGCTGGTTTGCTCTATACCTGCATACCGGCCGCTTGGGCGGCGCGCAGTTTGGCGGGGGTAACGTCGTTGCCTTCGCTGTCCACCACGCTCACCGTGGAGAGGATGTTGGTCATTTGCCCCAGCACCTGCTTCACATAAGCCTGCCGCAGGGTGTCGCGTTCGGCCAGTTCGGCTTCGGTGAGGCCCACGGTTTTGGCTTTGCGGGCCAGCTCGTTGATGCGGTCTAATTCAGCAATACGCATGATTTCCTCCTTAAAATTTGTCGTGTCATTTTGTTGCGTTGGGTGTATTATAGCTAGTATGAATTTTTTAGCAAGTACGCACATTTTTTATACTGTAAGTTTTATTGCATACCAAGGAAACATCATGCCCGCAGAACCCCAAGCCTACACCGATTGCTGCCCCGTTACCGCCACGCTCGACATCATCGGCGGCAAATGGAAAGCCCTCATCCTGCACCACCTCCACGGCCACACCCGCCGCTTCAACGATCTGCACCGCCACCTGCCCGCCGTCACCCAGCGCATGCTCACCCTGCAGCTGCGCGAGCTGGAAAACGACGGCATCGTACACCGCGAAGTGTATCCGCAGGTGCCGCCCAAAGTGGAATACTCGCTCACCGAATTCGGCCAAACCCTGATGCCCGTGATCCAAGCCATGCACCAATGGGGCGAGCAATACGCCGCGGAATGCGAAAAACACCGCAAGCCGGCCGATTCCGAAGAGGGTTGAGCAGGCTTCCCAGCGCGCCAATCCGCAAACGGCGGGCGCAAAAAAGCAGCCTTTTCAGGGCTGCTTTTTCGTGCGTTCAGCACATTTTGCACTATCTATTTACACCAAAACTTATATAAGCAAATGAAATATATAAATATATTGGTGCGGACGGAGAGACTCGAACTCTCACACCTCTCGGCGCCAGAACCTAAATCTGGTGCGTCTACCAATTTCGCCACGTCCGCGGGGAAAGGCGGCATTATACTGTAATTCGCTGATTTGGCAACGCTCGGCGTAACAATCGGCAGGCTTTCTGCAAACCGGAGCCTGGCGTGAGGCAGGCAATCCGCTTCTATGCGCAACAAAAAGTTTTCAGGTAGCCCCTTCTGCTGCGGAGGCTACCTGAAAAACTTCCTACCCAAACAAGCGCCCCTGCGCCAAGATTTCCCGCACCGGAGCGAAATCTCGGCGGTGCTCGGGCAGGGCGCCGTAGCGTTGCAGGGCGGCGAGGTGTTCGGCGGTGCCGTAGCCTTTGTGGCGCTCGAAACCGTATTGCGGATAACGCTCGGCCAAGGCATACATCTCCGCGTCGCGCGCGGTTTTGGCCAGCACGGAGGCGGCGGAAATCTGGATGATTTTGCTGTCGCCCTTCACCACGGCTTCGGCCGCGCAGCCCAAATCGGGCGGCACGCGGTTGCCGTCTATCCACGCTTTTTCAGGTAGCCTGCCCAGCCCGTGCACGGCGCGGCGCATGGCCAGCATGGTGGCGTGCAGGATGTTGAGCGCGGCAATTTCTTCCACCGAGGCGGAAGCCACGCACCAGGCCAGCGCCTGCTGTTTGATTAGCACAGCCAGCTCGTCGCGGCGGCGCTCGCTGAGTTTTTTCGAATCGGTGAGCCCGGGCAAATCGTATTCGCGCGGCAGCACCACGGCGGCGGCAAACACGCTGCCGGCCAGTGGCCCGCGCCCGGCTTCGTCCACGCCGGCCTGCCAGATCATGGGTTGATCCCCGCCGCCGCCAGCACCGCCGCCGCCGCTTCGGCCGCCGTGTCTTTGCGCAGCAGCTGGTGCAGCCCGGTGAAATCGGCTTGCAGCGCGGCCACCTTATCCGGCGAGCGGTACCAATCGAGCACCGCCGCCGCCAGTTTCTCCGGCTCGGCATCGTGTTGCAGCAGCTCGGGCACGGCGGCGCGGCCGAGCAGCACGTTGGGCAGCCCCACATAAGGCACTTTGATTTTGCGCTTCACCAGCGCATAGGTGAGCGGCGAAATCTTGTAGCTGATCACCATCGGCCGCTTGCACAGCGCCACTTCCAGCGTGGCCGTGCCGCTGGTGACCAGCACCGCATCCGCCGCAGTACAGGCTTGCGCGGTGTTGCCTTCGAGCAGGCGCAGCGGCAGCGCGCGGTAGGGTTCGGCGGCGAGCAGGGCTTGCAGGCGCGCGCGGGTGGCTTCGGTGGCGTAGGGCAGCAGGAATAGCGCGTTGGGCACTTGCGCCAGGATTCGTTGCGCGGCTTGCAGGAACAGCGGCGCCATATAGTCGATTTCGCTCACGCGGCTGCCGGGCAGCAGGGCGAACACGGGCTGGTTTTCAGGTAGCCCCAGCGCGCGGCGGGCGGCGACGCGGTCGGCTTCCAGCGGCAGGGTTTGCGCCAAAGGGTGCCCCACAAAGCGCGCCCGCCCGCCTGCCTGCCGGTACAGTTCCGGCTCCATCGGAAACAGGCACAGCACCTCATCCGCCTGCCGCACGATTTTGTATACCCGTTCGCGCCGCCACGCCCACACCGAAGGGCTCACATAATGCAGCGTGGGAATGCCCGCAGCCTTGAGCGCGGCGGCCACGCCCAGGTTGAAATCCGGCGCATCGATGCCCACAAACACGGCCGGCCGCCGCCGTTTCATTTCGGCAATCAAGCCTTTGCGGATGCGCCAGATTGCCGGCAGGTTTTTCAGCACTTCGGCATAGCCGCGCACGGCCAGCGTTTCCTGGTCAAACAGGCTTTCCAGCCCGGCCGCCTGCATACGCGGGCCGCCGATGCCGATAAACCGCGCCTGCGGGCAGCGCGCGCGCAGGGCATCGATGAGGTGCGCGCCGAGCAGGTCGCCGGAGGCTTCGCCGGCGCAGAGGGCGATGAGGGGGGGCGGGGTGGTCATGATGGAAAGCGGGCGGGAAACAAAGATGCGGTATTGTACCGAAGAATGCGGCGGCGGGCGGGATGGGGCTACCTGAAAACGACGCTTTAACGAATTTAAAACAGGCTATCTGTTTTTTAAACCGGTTACACGAAAGGTAGTTGGCTAGTTTCCGCACGGCAAAAGGCTACCTGAAAAACAGTTTGCCCGTTTTCAGGTAGCCTTTATCCTGCCGCCATGCTGCTTACAGCGTTTCCACCGTATGCTGGTCGTTGGTGTAGATGCAGATGCCGCCGGCGATTTCCAGCGCCTTCTTCACCACGGTATCGGGCGGCAGCTCGGTGTTTTCCACCAGCGCTTTGGCCGCGGCCTGGGCATAGGCGCCGCCGCTGCCGATGGCCGCGATGCCGCCTTCCGGCTCGAGCACGTCGCCGTTGCCGGTGATGATGAGGGTGTTGTCTTTGTCGGCCACAATCAGCATGGCTTCGAGGCGGCGCAGGGCGCGGTCGGTGCGCCATTCTTTGGCCAGTTCAATGGCGGATACGGTGAGCCGCCCCTGGTGTTTCTGCAATTTGGCTTCGAAAAGCTCGATTAGGGTGAAGGCATCGGCCGTGCCGCCGGCGAAACCGGCCAGCACGGTGTTGTTATACAGTTTGCGCACTTTGCGCGCGGTGGCCTTAATGATGGTGTTGCCCAGGCTGACCTGGCCGTCGCCGCCAATGGCGACTTCGCGGCCGCGGCGCACGGAAACGATGGTGGTGCCGTCGAATTGCTGCATGGGATTTCCTTTATGAAACGGTGAACATGAGCCGGCAGATTAGGGCGGCGGGGCGGATTTCAATTTGCCAAATCATATAAGCGGAATGCAGAGAGGCTACCTGAAAATCCGGCGGATATTTTTAGCTTCGCTGAAGCTGACGCTTTAGCTTCGCAGAAACGCACTTCGTTCGTTTTCAGGTAGCCTTTACAGGCATGGGTTAAGGCTACCTGAAAACGGAGCGGCCGAAGGAAGCGGGGTTTCTGCGGAGCCAAAACATAAGCGCCTACGCCGCTGAAAGCCAGGGCTGCCGCCTGTTCCGCCCTGCCGCCCGTTTGCGCCGCCCAAGCGTTTATAAGATAATACCGCCGCTTCCCGCAGCCGCCCGGCCCGGCGGGCTTCCCCAATCAAACTTGCTGAAAGTAAAGAGATAGCCATGTCCTTCCTCAAGCTTACCGACCAAAACGTGCGCGGCAAAACCGTGCTCATCCGCGCCGATCTGAACGTGCCGATCAAAGACGGCAAAATCGGCGACGACACCCGCATCCGCGCCTCGCTCGCCTCCGTGCGCTACTGCCTGGAAAACGGCGCCGCCGTCATCCTGATGAGCCACCTCGGCCGCCCCACCGAAGGCGAATTCAAGCCGGAAGACGACTTGGCGCCGGTGGCCGCGCATTTGGGCGGCCTGCTCGGCCTCCCCGTGCCCGTGAGCAGCGATTGGCGGGAATACCCGCCGCGCCCGCAGCCCGGCGAAGTGGTGATGCTGCAAAACGTGCGCGTGAACAAAGGCGAGAAGAAAAACAACGCCGAGCTCGGCCAAGCCTATGCCGCGCTGTGCGATATTTATGTGAACGACGCTTTCGGCACCGCGCACCGCGCCGAAGCCTCGCTGGTGGCCGTGGCCGAAGCCGCGCCCGCTGCCTGTGCCGGCATCCTGCTGGCCGCCGAGCTCGATGCGCTGGGCAAGGCCTTAAAAAACCCCGCCCGCCCGCTGGTGGCGATTGTGGCCGGCAGCAAGGTGTCCACCAAGCTCACCATCCTCAACAGCCTGGCCGATAAGGTAGACCAGCTCATCGTGGGCGGCGGCATCGCCAACACCTTCCTGCTCGCTGCCGGCCAGCCCATCGGCAACTCGCTGGCCGAAGCCGACCTGGCCGCCGAAGCGCGCGCCGTGGCCGAAAAAATGGCAGCCAAAGGCGGCACCGTGCCGCTGCCGCAAGACGTGGTGTGCGCCAAAGCCTTTGCTGCGGATGCCGCCGCCGAAACCAAGCCGGTAGCCGAGGTGGCTGCCGACGATATGATCCTCGACATCGGTCCGCAATCCGCCGCCAAGCTGGCCGCCCTGCTGCGCGAAGCCGGCACGATTGTGTGGAACGGGCCGGTGGGCGTGTTTGAGTTTGAGCGTTTCGCCGAGGGCACGCGCGTGATGGCTGAAGCCATTGCCGAGAGCCACGCCTTCTCCATCGCCGGCGGCGGCGACACGCTGGCGGCCATCGCCCAATTCGGCATCGCTGACAAAATCAGCTATATCTCCACCGGCGGCGGCGCCTTCCTAGAGTTTTTGGAGGGCAAACAGCTGCCCGGCGTGGCCGTGTTGGAAAAACGGGCGGCGGGCTGAAGCGCCAGCTGCATGATGGCTTGACATGGCCTGAGGGCATAAAGGCTACCTGAAAACCTTTTTGAAGTTTTCAGGTAGCCTTTCGTTTGCGGCTGGTTTTGGGCGAAAAGTGGGATTGGCGGGCTACGGGCCAGGTTGCGGCCGGGGCGTAGCGTTCCGCTGCCGGATTGGGCGGGCAGCCGAAGCCGGCCAATAGGAACAGATACCGTAATCGTTTCAACACACAGCCGCCCGAAGGCGGCTGGCTCCCGACGGCGGAAAATAGATAAGGCTACCTGAAAAAGCGGTTTCAACTTTTCAGGTAGCCTGTGTGCCGATTGGCTTCAACTTAAGTTAGTCTTTGTCTGTAGGCCGTTTGTGCGATTGATCCACCGCTGCGGTAAACAGCACGTCGGTGGAGGAATTGAGCGCGGTTTCGGCCGAATCCTGAATCACGCCGATGATGAAGCCCACGCCCACCACCTGCATGGCGATGTCGTTGGAAATATTAAACAGGCTGCACGCCATCGGAATCAGCAGCAGCGAACCGCCGGCCACGCCGGAAGCCCCGCAGGCACCCACCGAGGCAATCACGCTCAAGAGCAGCGCCGTCCAAAAATCCACCGGAATGCCCAGCGTGTGCACTGCCGCCATGGTCAGCACCGTGATGGTGATGGCCGCGCCGGCCATGTTGATGGTGGCGCCCAGCGGGATGGACACGGAATAGGTGTCTTCATGCAGGCCGAGCTTCTTCGCCAAAGCCATGTTGACCGGGATATTGGCGGCGGAAGAGCGGGTGAAGAAGGCGGTCACGCCGCTTTCGCGCAGGCAGGTGAACACCAGCGGGAAAGGATTGCGGCGGGTTTGCGTGAACACGATGATGGGGTTCACCACCAGCGCCACAAACAGCATCGAGCCCAGCAGCACGGCCAAGAGGTGCAGGTAGAACTCCAGCTTGTCGAAGCCTTCCTTGATGATGGTGACCAGCACCAGGCCGAAAATGCCCGCCGGCGCAAAGCGGATCACCCAACGCACCACTTGCGAGAGCGCCTGCGCCACATCGTTTACCAATTCGCGCGTGCGCTCGCCGGCGTGGCGGAAGGCCGTGCCCAACACCAGCGCCCAAGCCAGGATGCCGATGTAGTTGGCATTGGCCAGCGCCTGCACCGGGTTGGACACCAGGTTCATCAGCAGGTGGCGCATCACTTCGCCGATGCTGGTTGGCGCTTCGTTGCTGGCCGCTTCCACGCCGCTGAGCAGAAGCTGCGAGGGGAACATAAAGCTGGCGCTCACCGCCACCAGCGCGGCGGCGAAGGTGCCGATCAAATACAGAATCAGGATCGGGCGGATATTGGTGGGGTTGCCGCTGCGGTGCTGCGAAATGGCCGCCGTCACCAGCGAGAACACCAAAATCGGCGCCACGGCTTTGAGTGCGCCCACAAACAGGCTGCCCAAAATCCCGCCCAGTTCCACCACCGGGCCGGCCGCCGCCGTGTTGCGCACCACTGCCGCCACCAAAATACCGAGCACCATGCCGATGACAATCTGCGTAACCAGCCCCAGGCGCATGAGCGCGGCCATTGGCCCGCTTTTTGCATTATTCTCTTGCATAACAAATCCTTAAACGTCGTGTTGTGTGATTGCTTCAAAAAGAAAGGCAGCCAGTCTAACAGAAACAAACGTATTGGCACAAATATTTACTTAGCCTTTGCCAAACAGCCGTTTATTGCGCCCGGCAGGCTACCTGAAATCCTGAGGGGAGGATATTGCCGCGCACGATTATTTTTCAGGTAGCCTCTTGCGCGGCGGCCTGATTGGTTTGGCTGCCGTGTGGAACGCCGAGTTTCTGCACCCGCCTCGTTTTAAAGGCCTTGCCGTTTGCGTGGCGGCAGTGCAAAAACCCAGCCTTAACTTTGCTAAGGCAGCGCTTTCAGGTAGCCTGCCGGCATTTCAAAAGCTAGGGCAAAAATGCTAATATGACCGCCGTTTGCCGCCGGCGCACCGTTTCCCCGATGATTGCCCCATGAAGAAAAGCCTGCTCCCCCTCGCGCTCACCTCCGCCCTGCTGCTGAGCCTGCCCGCCGCTGCCGAAGGCACGGCGGGCGAAGCCGCCGCTGCCAAACCGGATGAGGCCGCCGCCGCGAAAACGGCGCAGGCAGGCAGCAACGACGAGCCGGAAAAGCTCCCCTTCCCCATCATCATCGACGCCCCAGCCGACCTGGCCGCCCTGCTGCGCGAACACCTCTCCCTCATCAACCGCCAAACCGAGCCCGACGCCGATGTAGATAAAGAACAAATGCAGTTTCTGGCCGAAGAAGCGCCCGATGAAATCAAACAGATTGTGCGCTCGCAGGGCTATTTCCGCGCCGATATTCAGGTAGCCCCCGCCGGCAGCGGCTGGCGCGTTACGGTCAAACCCGGGCCGCGTACGCATGTGAGCGACGTGGGCGTGGCCATCGTGGGCAAGGTGCTGGAAGACGGCGAACTGGGCAGCTACTACAAACGCGCCATGGCCAACTGGGCGCTGCCCATCGGCAACCCATTCGTGAACAGCGAATGGAGCAGCAGCAAAGACGCCGTGCTCTCCGCCGTGCGCCGCTACAAATACCCGCTCGCCACCCTCACCGACAGCAGCGCCACCATCAACCCGCAAACCAGCCAGGCCGTGCTTGCCGTGAACGTGGACAGCAAACAGCCGGTGTATTTCGGCGACATCCAGGTGAGCGGCACCGAGCGCTATCCCGCCTCGGTGGTTACCGGTATGGCGCAGTTCCAGCCCGGCGACCCCTATGACTTCGACAAAATCCTCGATTACCAGCAGGCCTTGGAGCAAGACAGCCACTACAGCCGCGCCCAAGTGGAGGCCGATTTTGCCAAAATGGTGAACGACCGCGTGCCGCTTTTGGTGTCCGTGAGCGAAGTGCCGCGCCAGAAGTTCGACATCGGCCTGCGCTACGATTCGGAAGACGGCCCCGGCATCCGGTTGGGCTACGAGCATTACAACGTGGCCAACAAAGGCTACGTGTTTGCCGGCGCGGTAGACGTGAGCCGCTATGAAAAAAGTGCCAGCGTGGGCTTGAGCCAGCCGCGCAACCGCAACGGCTGGTATTGGACCGGCAGCCTGGCCTACGACAGCTCCACCACGCAGAAGCTGGTGAAAGACACCATCCAGTCCGGCATTTGGCGCGTGCGCGACCGCGACGGCATCGAAGCGCGCTTCGGGCTGGAATACATCACCGAATCGCGCCACATCGTGGACGGCCCCGATTTCGGCCGCAGCAACGCGCTGATGCTCACCGCCGCCTGGCGCCGCCAAAACATCGAAACCCTACTGCGCCCGGCCAACGGCTACTATCTGGAAGGCAAAGTGGGCGCCACCCTTGGCACGCTTGGCTCCTCCACCTCCGTGCAGCGCGTACACGGCCGCGTGGGCTACTATTTCACCCCCGAAGAACACAAAAACATCGGCACCTTCATCGTGCGCGGCGAGCTGGGCTACACCCGCTCCGAACAGGACATGGACGTGCCTTCCGTGTTGCTGTTCCGCAGCGGCGGCGCCAACAGCGTGCGCGGCTACGAGCAAGACAGCATCGGCCTGCCCGGCCCCAACGGCTCGGTGCTGCCCAACCGCACCCTGGCCGTGGCCAGCTTCGAGTATCAAAAGCCGATCAGCAAAAACTTCTCGCTGGCGCTGTTTCACGACATGGGCTCGGTGAGCCATAATTTCGCCGACATCAATTGGCGGCACGGCAGCGGCGTCGGCCTGCGCTGGTTCAGCCCCATCGCCCCCTTCTCCTTCGACTTCGCCTACGGCCATCACGACCGCAAACTGCGCTGGCACATCAGCCTGGGAACCCGCTTCTAAATGAACGACACCGCCCTCCCCATCGATTCCGACCAACTGCCGCCCAATATCGATGCCGACACCGATGCCGCAGGCGGCAGCGCCCCGCCGCCCAAACGCCGCCGTTGGCTGCGCTGGCTGCTGGCCACCCTCTTGCTGCTGCTCACACTTTTGGTGCTTGCCGTACTGTGGCTGGCCGGCACCGAATCCGGCCTGCGCTTCGGCGTGACGCAAATCCCTTCCTGGTTCGGCGTGGACATCAGCGTGAAAGAATTGCGCGGCACGCTGTGGCGCGGCTTCAATGGCCGGGAAATTCAGGTAGCCACCGAAGGCGCGGATGTGGACATCAGCAGCATCAGCCTGCAATGGCAGCCCAAAGAATTGTGGCAGCGCCGATTGCATGTAAACCGATTGGCCGCCGGCGACATCCGCATCATCAGCAAGCCCACCCCGCCCAAAGAAGACCGCCCGCCGATGAGGCTACCTGAAAGCGTGGATCTGCCGCTGGCCGTGCGGCTCGACAGCCTGGAAGTGGGGCGCATCAGCCTCGGCCAAAAAGGCGATGCCGTGGTGGAATCCGCCTCGCTGGGTTATGAGTTCGACCATCAAAGCCACCGGCTGAAGCTCGCCTCCTTGCGCGTGCCGTGGCACGAATTCCAAGGCAGCCTCAGCCTCGACACCGCCTCCCCCTTCAAGCTCGGCGGCCAAATCCTCGGCAGCGGCGAGCTCGACGGCATTCCCGCCGAAAGCGCCTTCGCCGTCAACGGCAGCCTGCAGGAGCCCGATCTGCAAGCCCAGCTCGACAGCGGCGAAACCCATTTCGGCCTCACCGGCCAGCTGCGCCCCTTCGAGCCGCTGCTCAACCGCAAAATCGTGCAGCTGAACATCGAAGGCCGGCAAATCAACCCTGCGCTGTTTGAAGCCTCCCTGCCTGCCGCCGATTTGGTGTTCAACCTCGCGCTCAACCCCGCCGAGCAGGCCGACGCCCTTGCCGGCCTGCTCGAGCTGCGCAACCAGGCGCCCGCCCCCATCAACGCCAACGGCATCCCCGTGGCCGCGCTCAAAGGCAAACTGAACGTGGACACCGCCGGCAAGCTGCACCTCGACCACATCGATGCCGACCTGGCCGCCGGCGGCCGCCTCACCTTCAACGGCAACATCGACAGCGCCACGCAAAACATGGCCGTCGATGCCGCCGTGCAGCAGTTCAAGCTGCAAGACATCCTCAAACAGCAGCTCGCCCTTGCGCTAGACGGCAACATCAAACTTTCAGGTAGCCTCGGCAGCCCGCAGGCCGATTGGCAGCTCAAAGCCGGCCAAACCGACACCAGCGGCACCTTCCGGCTGCTCACCGACAAAACCAACCGCCAGCGCACCCTCTCCCTGGAGCAAGTCAGCATCCGCCCGGCCAACGGCGGTGAGCTCAAAGGCGAAGCCGCGCTCGAGCTGTTCCAAGAGCGCAAACTGGCTGCCCGCATCGACACCCAGCGCTTCAACCCCGCCGCCGTGCTGGCCGACCTGCCGCAAGGCAGCGTCAACGGCAGCGTCAAGCTCGACGGCACCCTGGCCGACAGCCCCAGCCTCCAGCTCCTGCTCGATTGGCAACAAAGCCAGCTCTCCGGCGCCCCCCTCTCCGGCAAGGCCGACCTGCGCTATGAGCAGGCGCACCTGCCCAAAGCCGACATCAACCTCCTGCTCGGCCGCAACCGCATCCGCGCCGACGGCAGCTTCGGCAAAGCCGGCGACCGCCTCAACCTCGACATCGACGCCCCCAACCTCAACCTCTTCGGCTTCGGCCTCACCGGCTACCTGAAAGCCCAAGGCTTCCTCGCCGGCGAACCCGCCAAGCTCAGCGCCGATCTGCGCGGCCACGCCGACAGCCTCGCCGTGCAAAACGCCGTGCGCATCGCCCGCCTCGATTTCGACCTCAAAGGCTCGCCCGACCTCAACCAGCCGCTCCACATCAAGCTCGACGGCCGGCAAATCCGCATCGGCAGCACCCAAATCGACAACCTCAACCTCAATGCCGACGGCAGCGGCAAAAGCCACAGCATCAACGGCAGCAGCAGCCTCAGCCTCAGCGGCAAACCCTTCCGCCTCAACCTTGCCGCCAACGGCGGGCTCAACAGCGAGCAGCAGTGGAACGGCCGCATCGGCCAGCTCGACATCGGCGGCGCCTTCAACCTCAAGCTGCTCAGCCCCATCCAGCTCGAAGCCGGCGCCAAACGCGTGCGCCTCGACAACGCCCGCTGGGCCGCCATGGGCGGCAGCCTCAACCTGCAAAACTTCGTGTGGGAAAAGCAAACCGGCATCAGCAGCAAAGGCAGCGCCGACCGATTGCACCTGCAAGAGCTCGACAACCTGCTCGGCCTCGCCCGAAACGACAAAACCGTGCAGTTCCCCCTCGTGATCGGCGGCGATTGGGACTTGCGCTACAGCCGCGACGCCCAAGGCTACCTGAAACTTTCCCAGCAATCCGGCGACATCGTCATCCCCTACCGCCAGCAGTCGCTCGGCCTCGCCAACCTCGTGCTCGACACCCGCTTCCACAGCGGCCGCATCGACAACCGCCTCACCGGCAAAACCCGCTACGGCACGCTCGACGCCTCCGTGGCCGTGAGCCAGCAGTTTGGCAACGCCATCAGCCAAGCCCCGATCAGCGGCTACCTGAAACTCAGCATCCCCGACCTCGACGCCATCCGCAACCTCCTGCCCGGCGGCATGAGCGCCAAAGGCGAGCTGGCGGTAGATACCACCGTGTCCGGCAGCGTGGGCGAGCCCCGCCTCAACGGCACCGCCACCGGCAAAAACCTCTACTACCGCGACCGCAACACCGGCGTGATTCTGGATAACGGCAGCCTTGCCTCCCGCTTCCAAGGCCGCGACTGGCTGGTGGATTCGCTCAAATTCACCCGCAAAGAAGGCAACGTCGAGCTCAAAGGCCGCGTGAACCTCACCGGCACCACGCCCGACGTGGACGTCACCGCCCAATTCGCCCGCTACCCCATCCTCGACACCCCCAACCGCAAGCTCACCCTCAGCGGCAGCAGCCGCCTGCTCTACAACCCCGGGCGCGGCATGGCGCTCACCGGCGAGCTCAAAGTGGACAACGGCCACTTCGGCTTCCAAAAATCCAGCATGCCCGGGCTCGACGACGACGTGGTGGTGCTCGGCGAAGAAAAACCCGCCCAAACCGGCGCCACCACCCCGGTGGAAATGGACCTCGCCCTCGACCTGAACGACAGCTTCCGCTTCAGCGGCCAAGGGCTCGACGTGTTGCTCGGCGGCAAGCTGCACCTTTCCGCCCGCCCCAAAGAAAACGTGCGCGCCGTGGGCACGGTAAACATCGTGCGCGGCCAATACAAAGCCTACGGCCAAGACCTCGTGATCGACAAAGGCCAGATTTCCTTCGTGGGCCCCCTCGCCTCGCCCAACCTCAACCTGCGCGCCACCCGCAAATATTCCCCCGTGGGCGCCGGCGTGGAAGTGCTCGGCAGCTTGGATAATCCGCGCGTGAGCCTGGTGGCCAGCGAGCCGATGAGCGACAAAGACAAGCTCTCCTGGCTCATCCTCGGCCGCGCCAGCAGCGGCAACGAAAGCGACGAAGCCGCCGTGGCCGCCGCCGCCGGCGCCTTCCTGGCCGGCAACATCAACGACAGAATCGGCCTCCTCGACGACTTCGGTATGACCACCCGCCGCACCCGCAACACCCAAACCGGCGAGCTCAACCCCGCCGAGCAGGTCATCACCTTCGGCAAGCGCATCACCAACGAGCTCTACCTGGGCTACGAATACAGCATCACCAGCGCCAACCAGGCCGTGAAGCTGATTTGGCAGATCAACAGCACCCTGCAGGCCATCAGCCGCGTGGGCACCGATTCCGTGAGCGGAGAAGTGCGCTACAGCATCCGCTTCGATTAGCCGGCCGTTCGGCCAGGCCGCCGCAAGGTATCGGCTTGGATAAAGTTTCAGGTAGCCTTTGCCCATGCGCGGAAGGCTACCTGAAATCATTTTCCGCAGCCCGGGCATGAATGCCCGACAGCCCCACCGCGCCCCTTCACCCCGCCCGATTTTTCAGGTAGCCTCTCCGCCATCCAAAGGCTACCTGAAAAATCATTCCCCCATGCTCCCCGCTTTCTACCGCCTGCTCACCCGCCTCCTCGGCCGCCCGCTCGCCCGCCACCTGCTCGCCAAACGCAGCCGCCGCTCCCCCGCCTACCTGCTGCACCAGGGCGAGCGCTTCGGCGAGCCGGTGGATAAACCCGTGCAACACGCCATTTGGGTGCACGCCGTATCCGTGGGCGAAACCCGCGCCGCCGTGCCGCTGGTGCAGGCCTTGCGCCGCCGCTTTCCCGACGCCCCGCTGCTGCTCACGCAAATGACGCCCACCGGCCGCGCCGCCGCCGAAAGCCTGTTTCCCGAAGCCCAATGCCGCTACCTGCCCTACGACCACCCCGCTTGGACAGCCGCCTTCCTCGCCCAGCATCAGCCGCGCTTCGGCATCATCATGGAAACCGAAATCTGGCCGAACCTGCTGGCCGAATGCCGCCGCGCCCGCCTGCCCGTGTTCCTCGCCAACGCCCGCCTCTCCGAGCAATCCGCACAGGGCTACCGCCGCTGGCCCTCCCTGTTTGCCCCCGCCCTGCGCAGCTTCCGCCGCGTGCTCGCCCAAACCGAAGCCGACGCCGAACGCCTGCGCGGCATCGGCGCGGCAAACGTGCTGGTGTGCGGCAACACCAAATACGACATCGTCCCGCCCGAAGCCATGCGCCACCTGGCCGCCGAATTTAAGCAGCGCATCGGCAGCCGCCCTGTGGTGGTGTGCGCCAGCACCCGCTTCCACAACCAGCAAGACGAAGCCCTGCTGCTGCTGCAAGAATGGCGGCAGTATCAGGGCGAGGCGCTTTTGGTGATCGTGCCGCGCCATCCCGAGCGCTTCGACGCCGTGGCCGAAGCCGCCGCCGCGCTCGGCCTGCGCACGCAGCGGCGCAGCGACGGGCAGCCGGTGCGCCCCGGCACGCAGGTGTGGCTGGGCGACAGCATGGGCGAACTCTTTGCCTACTACCTGGCCGCCGATATGGCCTTCGTGGGCGGCAGCCTGGTGGACACCGGCTGCCAAAACATCATCGAGCCGATTGCCTGCGGCAAGCCCGTCCTGTTCGGCTATTCCACCTACAATTTCGCCGCCGCCTGCGCGGGCGCATTGGCCGCCGGCGCCGCGCTGCAGGTGGCCACGCCCGCCGAATGGTATGCCGCCGTGCAACACTGGCTGGCGCACCCCGCCAAACGCGAGTGCTTCTCCGCCCAAGCCGCCGGCTTTATCCAAGCCCACCAAGGCGCCAGCGAGCGGATTGCCGAAGCCGTGTGCGCGGCTTTGGCAGAGACTGCCGAAGAGGCTACCTGAAATTTTCAGGTAGCCTTCCCCCGTTTCTCTTGTTCCCCCAAAGAAAGGATTTGCCATGACCATCCGCCATCACCTCCCCGCCGCGCGCTATTCCGAAGCCGTGGTGGCCAACGGCTTTGTTTTCCTCTCCGGCCAAGTGCCGGGCAACCCGGAAGCCGGCATCGAGGCGCAAACTGCCGACGTGCTGGCGCAAATCGACCGCATCCTGGCCGACTGCGGCTCGGATAAGGCGCACATCTGCGAGGCCGTGATCTACCTGCCCGATATGGCCGACTACGCGGGCATGAACCGCGCCTGGGATGCCTGGGTGGCGTCCGGCAAAGCCCCCGCTCGCGCCTGCGTGCAGGCTGTGCTGGCCGATGCGGGCTGGAAGGTGGAAATCAAGCTGACGGCGGTGGTGAAGTAGGCGCATTGCCACGGCGCATAAATCAAAAGGCTACCTGAAAACCCAAAATACGGTTTCAGGTAGCTTTTTGTGTGTGATGGGCGGGTGCGGCGGGCTTAGGCCGCACCGTTTGCCTGCTGGCTCAACACTTCTTCCGCCAGCGGCAGGCCGGCGGCGGCGAGGCGCGGCCAGTCGAAGAAGTGGCCGGGGTCGCTTTTGCGGCCGGGGGCGATGTGCTGGTGGCCGGTGATGGCGGCGATGGGGTAGTTTGCCGTCATGCTGTGCAGCAGGGGGATGAGGGCTTGGTATTGGGCTTCGGCGAAGGGCTCGAAGTCGCAGCCTTCCAGCTCGATGCCGAGGGAGAAGGCGTTGCAGCCGCTGCGGCCTCGGTAGCTCGACACGCCGGCGTGGTGCGCGGCGTCGTGGCCGGACACAAACTGCACCACGCGCCCGCCGCGCTCGATCAGGAAATGGCTGGACACGCGCAAATCCACCAGTTGCGGGAAGAAGGGGTGCGCCTGCGGGTTGATGCGGTTGGCGAACAGGTCGCGGATGGCGCCGCTGCCGTATTCGAAGGGCGGCAGGGAGATGTTGTGCAGCACCACCAGCGAAACGGATTCGCCGGCGGGGCGGGGGGAGAAATTGGGCGAGGGGCAATGCTCGGCGCCTTGCCACCAGCCTTGCTGCCAGTTTGGGTGCATGGTGTGGGGGAATCGAGTTGGGATGTGGGATTATAGCGCCAAAGGGAGAAGGGCTACCTGAAAGCGTGGTTTTAACGCAATTAAAAAGTCGGCAGCAAAACTCTTGCGGGAAGTGGCGTAATGACAAATTTCAGGTAGCCTTTTGCCATTCCTACCCTGTTCGCCCTTGCGCCTTATGCCGGCGCGGGCACTTCCTTTTTTTGCTTCGCCAAAGATAAGGAGGCAAAGAAAGGCGACTGCGGGCACAGGTTTGGCTTCGCCAAACTTCCCTCACTCCGCACGGTTTTCGGGCGGGCCCGAACTTGCGGCTGCGCCGCTTCGGACAGGGCGTGCCCTTGTTTCCCGAAAAACCGTGCTTTGTTCGGCTGCGCCAGCAGAGAGGATGCAGCCGCAACTGTTTGCACCAAATGTTCTGTGTTTGGTCTTAGGAGAAGGTGCCATTTTTAACTGCGTTGAAGCTATGCTTTCAGGTAGCCTCTTTCCTGCCCGAAGCACGCCGCCATGCGGCTGGGCGCAATTTTCGGTATCATTCGGTTTTCCCCGTTTTTAGGAAAATTTATGTTCCGTTCCTTGCTTGTGGCCGCCGCGCTGGCGGCCTGTGTGTTGCCGGCAGCGGCGCAAACGCAGTCGCGCGTGCTGGCCAACGGTATGAAGGTGATTGTGCGCGAAGACCACCGTGCGCCGGTGGTGGTTACGCAGCTTTGGTTTAAGGTGGGCAGCGCAGACGAGCACACGGGCAAAACCGGCCTGAGCCATGCGCTGGAGCACATGATGTTTAAAGGCACGCCCACCGTGCCGGCCGGCGAATTCAGCCGCCGCATTTCCGCGCTGGGCGGCAACGACAACGCCTTCACCTCGCGCAACGAAACCGTGTACCACCAAGAATTTGCCGCCGCCAACCTGCCGCAGGTGCTGGAATTGGAGGCCGACCGCATGGTGAACCTCAATTTCAGCGATGCCGATTTCGAAAACGAAATGAAGGTGATCCGCGAAGAGCGCCGCCTCACTACGGATAACGACCCCGGCGGCAAAATGTGGGAGCAGATCAACCTCGCCGCCTTCTCTAAGCCGGAAAACCGCGCGCCGGTGATCGGTTTTGCGCCGGATCTGGATGTGCTCAAGCCGGAAGATTTGCGCGCTTGGTACCGCGCCTGGTATGCGCCGCACAATGCCACGCTGGTGATTGTGGGCGACGTGAAGGCGGGCGAAGTGTTGGATCATGTGGACAAGCTGTTCGGCAACCTGCCCGACCATCCGCTGCCCGCGCGCAATGATTTAAACGAGCCACCGGCCGCTGCCCACAGCTCCGCCCGCGCCACCGCGCCGGTGAGCTCGCCGGTGATGGGGCTGGCCATCAAAGTGCCCGCCCTGCGCCAGGTGGACGACAAGCTGCCCTACGCGCTGAATATGCTGGCCAACGTGCTGGATGGCGGCCTCTCCGCCCGCATCGAGCGCAATCTGGTGCGCGGCAGCAAAATCGCCACGGAAGCTTCTTTAAGCTACGACATGCTCACCCGTGCGCCGGATGTGCTGCTGTTTAGTGGCACGCCCGCGCCCAATGTGAAGCCGGAGCAGCTCACGGCGGCGTTTTTGGGCGAAGTGCGCAAGGTGGCCGAGCAGGGCGTGGGCGAAGACGAATTGGCGCGCGTGCGCAACCGCATTTTGGCCGCGCGCGAGTTTGCCAAAGATTCGATGGAAACCCAGGCTTCCACCCTCGGCTCGCTGGAGTCGGCCGGCTTCTCTTATGAAGACGAAGAGGAAATCCGCCGCCGCCGCTTGGAAGTGAGCGCCGAAGAAGTGCGCGAGGCCGCGCGCTGGCTCTTGGCGCAGAAGCACGCCACCGTGGTGCTGTATCCCGAGGCCAAGTAGGCGGCAAAGGCTACCTGAAAAAGTGTGGAAGCCAAAACCCTGCCGCCATTTCAGATGCACGCCTGCCCACCGAATATTTTCAGGTAGCCTTCCCGCCTCAGGCAGAGGCTACCTGAAAACCTGTTTCCCCTTTTAGGAGTAACCCATGAAACCCTTTTTCCGCATCCTGCTGCTGGCCTGCCTGCTGCCCGCCGCGGCACTGGCCGAGGATATCCCCATCCAGCGCTGGCAAACCGCCGACGGCACCAAAGTGCTGCTGGTGGAGCGGCATGAAAACCCGATTGTCGATATCGACGTGGCCTTCGACGCCGGCAACAGCCGCGACAGCGCCAATAAAATCGGCGTGGCCGATTTTGCCGCCGGCCTGATGGATACCGGCACCCAAAACCTCAACGAAGAAGCCCTGCTGGGCCGCGTGGCCGACCTCGCCGTGAGCCTTTCCAGCTACGGCGGCACCGACAGCTCCGGCGTGCGCCTGCGCAGCCTTGCCAAGGGCGACATCCTCAACCCCGCGCTCGACCTGATGCGCGACGTGCTGGCCGAGCCGCGTTTCGACCCCGCCGTGCTCAAACGCGAGCAAGACCGCGCCGTGGAAAACCTCAAGCAAAACCGCACCCAGCCCGCCTTCGTCGCCTCCATCGCCAACACGCGGCAAACCTATCCGAGCCACCCCTACGGCTACCCCGCCCGCACCAGCGAGCAGAGCATCCGCCGCATCACTCCCGCCGACCTGCATCGCTTCCACCGCCAATACTTCACCCGCCGCAACGCCGTGGTGGCGATTGTGGGCGACGTGAGCCGCAGCCAGGCCGAAGAAATCGTGGGCAGGCTCACCGGCGGCCTGCCGCCGGGCGAACGCCCCGCCCCGCTGCCCGCCGCCGGCAACCCCGCCGCCGCGCCCACCCGCACCCTGCCCCATTCCGGCAGCCAGGCGCACATCGTGCTCGGCATGCCGCTGATCAGCCGCAACGACCCCGATTTCTACGCCCTCACCGTGGGCAACTACATCCTCGGCGGCGGCGGCTTCGACAGCCGGCTGATGAAAGTGCTGCGCGACCAGCACGGCTATACCTACGGCGCCTCATCCCGCCTCAATCCGCTGCGTGCCAACGGCCCTTTCACCCTCTCCTTCGCCACCGAGAAAAACAACGCCCGCGCCGCCCTGGCCGCCACACAGCAGGTGTTGCGCGACTTCGCCGCCCACGGCCCCACCGAAGCCGAAATGGCGCAGGCCAAAGCCAACCTGGTGGGCAGCTTTCCGCTGCGCTTCGACACCAACGCCGAGCTGGCCGGCTACCTGAAAATCATCGGCCTCTACGACCTGCCCAGCGATTATTTGAGCCAATACCCCGCCGCCATCTCGCGCCTGAGCGCGCAAGACGTGAAAGCCGCCTGGCAGCGCCGCGTGCACGGCCTGCACAGCGTGGTGGTGGGCATGCCCTCCGCCGGCAAACCCGCTGCCGCGCCGCGCCGCACCCACGGCAGAAGGCGTTAGGCCGCGGCCTGCTCGGTAATGGCAACGGCAGGCCCGTTGCCGGCCAAAAAGGCTACCTGAAAAAGTTTCGCTTCGCAGAAACCTCGTTGAAGCGAAACTTTTTCAGGTAGCCTTTTATTGGTTTCAGAAGCAACCGGCAGCCTTTATCCTGCCGATCCGGTTTCGTCGCCTTCCTCGTTGCGCTGCGGGTCGAGCTCGCGGGCGGCGGTGCGCAGCCAAAACCACGACAAATCATAATGCTGCTGCAAGGCGTTCCACAGGGCGTCTTCGCTCATGATGCTGTATTCGCCCTCGGTGCGCAGCGACACTTCCAAGCCTTCTTCCATGGCCTGATGGATTTCGGCGTATTCGTTTTCGTAGAAATCGGCCAGCTCGTGCAGAACCTGCATGGCCTGCCGCCATTGCGCCTGGGCGGCTTCCAGCTCGGGCACCAGGCGCTGCCATTCGCGGTAGCGGGCTTGGATGTGGTTGATGCGTTGTTGGGCGGTTTGGGGCATGATGTTCTCCGGATGGTGAAAGGGCTATCTGAAAACGTAGTTTCAACGAAGTTGAAAAGAGCAGGCGGGTTTCGCCAAAGCGGCGTTTCGGCGTGGTTAAGATTGGGTTTTGCGAAGCGGGAAATATTGCGGCCAAAGGCTGGGCTACATGCCGAATTCGCGCAGGAAGCGCACGTCGTCTGCCCAGCCGGATTTCACTTTCACCCACACTTTGAGGAACACTTTGGTGCCGAACAGCTTTTCCATATCCAGCCGCGCTTCGGTGGAGATTTTTTTCAGCTTTTCGCCGCCTTTGCCGATGATGATGGCTTTCTGGCCGTCTTTGTCCACCAGCACGGCGATGTAGATGCGGTAGAGCCCGTCTTCCTCTTCAAACTGCTCCACCGACACGTTCACGGCATAGGGCAGCTCTTCGCCGAGATTGCGGAACAGCTTTTCGCGCACGATTTCGGCGGCGAGAAAGCGGCCGGAGCGGTCGGTGACCGCGTCTTCGGGGTAGAGCGGCGGGCCGGGCGGCAGGAAGGGGCGCAGCTGGGCGAGCAGTTCGCCGATGCGCAGGCCGTGTTTGGCGCTCACGGCTTCCACGCCGGCAAAATCAAATTCTCGGCGCACGGTTTCGATGAATCCGTCCAGCTCGGCCTTGCTTTTGGCGCGGTCGATTTTGTTCACCACCAGCACCACCGGCCGGCTTTTCGGCAGCAGGCGCAGCACCTGGCGGTCGGCCTCGCTAAAACGCATGGCTTCCACCACGAAGGCTACGGCATCCACGCCGCCGATGGCTTCGGTTACGTTTTGGTTGAGGCGGTCGTTGAGCGCGTTGCGGTGGCTGGTTTGGAAGCCGGGGGTGTCCACAAAGATGAATTGGGCGCGCTCGTCGGTGTAAACGCCGGTGATTTTGTGGCGCGTGGTTTGGGCTTTTTTGCTGGTGATGCTGATTTTCTGGCCGATGAGGTGGTTCATCAGCGTGGATTTGCCCACGTTCGGCCGCCCAACGATGGCCACGAAGCCGCAGCGGAAATCGGAATTGGGGTTGGGATTGTTTGAATTCATTTGTGTTTCCTGCTGGATGGGTATGGCGGATTCGGTTTGAATCAGGGCAAGGCGGGGCAGCGCGGTTTTGGTTCAAAATGAATCCGCTATATTTTTTCAGGTAGCCTGCTTTGCTATAGAGGCTACCTGAAAAATGGCGGGCGTTATTTTTTGATGCTGACTTTGTCTTCGGGGTTGCCGAACACGATTTCGGGCAGCTTCCATTGCGCCATCAGTTTGTTGAGCGCTTTGATTTTCACCATGCGCACGGGTTTGCCGGCCAAAATCGGGGCGTTGAGGGCGAAGCGGTTTACGCCGAGCAGGAAGTTGATGCATTCCTGCACCAGCATTTCGTTGCCTTCGAAGCGGATTTCGGTGGCGCTGGTGAGCATGCCGGTGCCTTTCACCCACACACCTTGGCCGTTCAGCTTATAGCCGTTCTGCTGCACCCATTCCTGCCATTCTGGCGACTGCTCGGCGCCTTCCGGCACGTGGATGCGTAGGGCGGGATAATCCTTAACGGCGTTTTTGGAGGAGAACCACAGGAAGAAGATGCCGATGCAGACGCCGAATAAGACGCTGAATATGAAAGTCATGATGAGATCCTTTTTTGGTTGAAACGGGCGCTATATATATAACATGCCGTTTTGTATCGGTAAATCCCGCCGATGAGGTTTATTTGCATTGGCGCAAACGGCGCGGCTCAGGCCTGCGGTTTGCGCGCTTTTTTCGGCTTGGCGGGCAGCGGGTGCTGCCGTTGCAGCCAATCGAGGGCTTCTTTGGCGGCGGCCTGCTCGGCGGCGCGGCGGCTGGGGGCTTGGGCGTAGGTGAGGTGGCCGAGCTCGCCCAGGTCGCAGGCGATGTCGAAGCGGGCGTCGCTGCCTTCGCCTTCTTGGTGTTCGATGCGGTATTTGGGCAGGGGCAGGTGGCGGGCTTGCAGGGCTTCCTGCAGCAGGGTTTTCGGGTCTTTGCCCTGGTTGCTCAGGTCGATATGGGCGATGCGCCGGGCAAACAGGCGGTGCACGGTGTGTTCGGCGGCGGCGAAGTCGGCATCGAAGCTGATGGCGGCGAGCAGGGCTTCCACGGCGTCGGCGAGGATGGAGGGGCGGTCGAAGCCGCCGCTTTTGAGTTCGCCTATGCCCAGATAGAGGGCGTCGCCCACGCCCATGCCGCGGGCGATTTCGGCGAGCACGTCTTGGTTGACGAGGTTGGCGCGCAGGCGGGAGAGCTCGCCTTCGCTGTAGCCGGGGAAGGCGTCGAACAGCATTTTGGCCACGCTGTAATCCAAAATGGCGTCGCCGATGAATTCGAAGCGTTCGTTGTTTTGCGCGCTGTGGCTGCGGTGGGTGAGGGCTTGTTCGAGCAGGCGGGGGTTTTGGAAGCGGTAGCCGAGCTGCCGTTGCAGGGCGGTGAGTGCCTGCTGGCGGCGCGGGTCGGGTTTGGGACTGCTTTTGCGGGGGCGGGCGGGTTTGGTCATGATGGCGGGATTATATAGTGTTTGGCGGGGCGGCGCAGGACGGGGTTGCCTGAAAAGCGGGATGCGTTTTTCAGGTAGCCTCAACCGGGGTGCGGAAGGCTACCTGAAAATAGGCAGTGTGTTTGTTGGTTTTGCAGAAACTCGGCCTTGCTTTGCAAGACATGGTTTTAGCGAAACTCACTTCGTTCGTTTTCAGGTAGCCTGTGCGGGAGGCTGCTTGAAATCTGGTTCACACGGTTTGCGAATATTTGGCGGCGGTGTTGCGGTGGCGCAGGTGGAAGTCGAACACCATGGCGATGTTGCGGATGAGGAAGCGGCCTTTGGGGGTAACGCGCAGGCCGCTGCCGTTTAGCTCGACCAGGCCTTTGGCGGCGAGCTGCGCCAGGTCGGCGAGCTCGGCGGCGAAGTATTGGGCGAAGGGCTGGCGGCATTCGGCTTCGTAGCGGGCGAAATCGAGGCCGAAGCGGCACATGAGGTCTTGGATGATGCGGCGGCGCAAGAGGTCGTCGTCGTTGAGGCTGTAGCCGCGGAAGATGGGCAGGCGGCCGGCGTCGAGGTCGGCGTAGTAGTCGTCGAGGTGGCGCTGGTTTTGGCTGTAGATGCGGCCGATTTTGCCGATGGAGGAGAGGCCGACGGCAATGAGGTCGCAGTCGGCGTGGGTGGAGTAGCCTTGGAAGTTGCGTTGCAGGCGGCCTTGGCGCAGGGCAAGGGCGAGCTCGTCTTGCGGTTTGGCGAAGTGGTCCATGCCGATGAATACGTAGCCTTCGCTATCGAGCCGTTGCACGATTTGCTGGAGCATGTCGAGCTTGGTGTTGCTGCTTGGCACGGCGTTGGTGTCGATGCGGCGCTGGGGTTTGAAGATGTGCGGCAGGTGGGCGTAGTGGTAAACCGCGAGGCGGTCGGGGCCGAGGGCGAGCACTTTGTCCAGCGTTTGCTGCATGGTGGCGGGGGTTTGGTGCGGCAGGCCGTAAATCAAATCGACGCTCACGGATTGGAAGCCGGCTTCGCGGGCGGCGTCGATCACGATGCGGGTTTCTTCTTCGCTCTGGATGCGGTTTACCGCTTGCTGCACTTGCGGATCGAAATCCTGGATGCCCACGCTCATGCGGTTGAAGCCGAGCGAGCCGAGGAACAACACGCTTTCGCGGCTCACTTTGCGCGGGTCGATTTCGATGGAGTATTCGCCTTGTGGCATCAGGGTGAAGTGGCGGCGGATGGTGTCGAACACGAAGTCGAGCTGGGCGTCGGAGAGGAAGGTGGGGGTGCCGCCGCCGAAATGGAGCTGCGCTAATTCGGGTTTGCCACTCAAAAGTTCGGCTTGCAGGGCGAATTCTTTTTTCAGGTAGCCTAGGTATTGGTCGGCGCGGCCGGTGTCTTTGGTGATGATTTTGTTGCAGCCGCAGTAGTAGCAGATGGTGTTGCAGAAGGGGATGTGGATATACAGCGAGAGCGGGCTGGCGGCGCGCTGTTGCACGGCCTGAATGTAGTCGTCGGCGGTGAAGCCGGCATGAAAGCGGTCGGCGGTGGGGTAGGAGGTGTAGCGCGGGCCGTTGGCGGGCAGGGAGGCAATAAGCTTGCGGTCGAAGAGGATTTCTTGGGCGTGTTGGGTGTTCATCGGTATGTTATTTTTGGTAATTTGGCAGTGTATGCTTTATCGGGGAAATCGGGTACAATGCCAACCGTTCGGCGGCCTGCCCGTTGCCGATTGCGCAGCAGCGGCGAGTATAAACGATAATTGCCGCAACCGGCTGAAATTTCGCCGGATGCTGACGGTAAAGATAGCGCAGCCGCCTTTAGTTGAAAGCCAGCACACACATGAAAGTATTGCATAGCGCCACCTGTTCCCGATGTGCCTTTAAGGAATTGTGCCAGCCCGCGCCCTCGATGGCGGCGGAGGTGGGTCGGATTGATGCCGTGGTCAAGCGCAGCCGCCGCCTGAAAAAAGGCGAATTTCTATTCCACACCGGCGATGAGTTCGCTTCGCTGTATGTGATCCGCACCGGTTTCCTGAAAACAGTGATCGCCAGCCAAGACGGGCGCGACCAGGTAACCGGTTTTTTCATGTCGGGCGAGCTGGTGGGCATGGACGGCATGTGCAATCAAACGCACCATTGCGACGCGGTGGCGCTGGAAGACACTGAAGTGTGCGAGCTGCCCTATCGCAATATGCAGGAATTGTGCCAGGCCGTGCCGGAACTGCAGCTGCATTTCTACCGCCTGTTCAGCGAAGAAATTGTGCGCGACCAAAACGTGATGCTGCTGTTGGGCAATATGCGCGCCGAAGAGCGGCTGGCGGCCTTCCTGCTCAACCTTTCGCAGCGCCTGAAAAAACGCGGCCTGGCGGCCAACGACTTCATCCTGCGCATGTCGCGCGAGGAAATCGGCAGCTATCTGGGGCTGAAGCTGGAAACGGTGAGCCGGACCCTGTCGAAGTTCAGCCAGGAAGGCATCATCGAAGTGGAATACAAACACATCCGCCTGCTTAAGCCCGAGCGGCTCAAACAGCTGGCATCCGGCCTGCAAACGGCAACGGCTTAAGTGAAGGCTACCTGAAAATGGGCGAAGCGAATTTTGCCAAATGATGTCTTGGCACAGCCCAAGCCAAGTTTCTGCAAAGCAGGCCGCATAGAAGAGGCTACCTGAAAAAGGTAGCCTCACTATTTTGGCCGCCTGCCGCCCTGTATAATGCCCCAAATTAGGCGGCGCAACGCCCTTCTCCCCCTTTCCAACATACCCACCATGAAAATCCTGATATTAGGCAGCGGCCAGGTCGGCACCGCCGTGGCGCAGAATCTGGTTGAAATCCCCAACCACGACGTGACCGTTATCGACAACGATCCCGACGCCCTGCGCAACATCAGCGGCAAACTCGACGTGCAGACCCTGCTCGGCAACGGTTCCTCCCCCGCCGTGATGGCCGAAGGCGGCGCCTACGACACCGACCTGCTGCTCGCCCTCACCCGCCACGACGAAACCAACCTCGCCGCCTGCAAGCTTGCCGCCAGCCTGTTCAACATCCCCAACCGCATCGCCCGCGTGCGCCTGTCCGATTATCTCGAATACACCGGCCGCGAAGGCGAAGAGGAGCCCGTGAGCCGCGGCACGCTCGATTTGTTCGACGTGAGCGAATCCATCTGCCCCGAACAGCTCGTTACCGAACGGCTGGGCGACCTGCTCTGCCACCCCAGCGCCCTGCAGGTGCTCACCTTTGCCGAAGACAAAGTGCGCATGCTGGTGGTGCGCGCGCAAAGCGGCGGGCGGCTTTTGGGCAAGCCCATCCACGCCATCCACGAGCACCTCTCCGCCGGCATCGACTGCCAAATCTGCGCCGTATACCGCAACAACAAGCTGATCATGCCCACGCCGCAAACCGTGATCCAGCAGGGCGACGAAGTGTTTGTGGCCGCCGCCACCTCGCAGGTGGCTGAGGTGCTGCGCGAACTGCGGCCGCAGCAGCAGCCCATGCGGCGCGTGATGATTGCCGGCGGCGGCCAGATCGGCTTCCGCCTCAGCCGCCAGCTCGAGCAGCATTTCGATGTGAAGATCATCGAAAACAACGAAAAACGTGCCGAATGGCTGTCGGAAAACCTCAACAGCGCGCTGGTGCTGCACGGCTCGGCGGTGGACGAGAGCCTGCTTGAAGGCGAATACATCGACGAAATCGACGTGTTTTGCGCGCTCACCAACGACGACGAAAACAACATCATGGCCGGCATGCTGGCCAAGAGCCTCGGCGCCAAGCGCGTGATCGCCATCGTGAACCGCTCCAGCTATGTGGACCTGCTGCAGGGCAACACCATCGACATAGTCGTGTCGCCGCATTTGGTCACCATCGGCTCGATTCTGGCGCACATCCGGCGCGGCGACGTGGAGGCGGTGCACCCGCTGCGCGGTGGCAGCTCGGAAGCCATCGAAATCGTGGCGCACGGCGACCGCGACACCTCCAAGCTGGTGGGGCGGCGCGTGCGCTCGGTTCGCTGGCCGAACGGCTGCCACGTGGCGGCGGTGGTGCGCGGCGAGGAAGTGTTCATGGGGCATCAAGACGTGGAGCTGGCCGACGGCGACCACATCATCCTCTTTGTGGCGCGCCGCCGCGTGGTGAGCGAGTTGGAAAAGCTGATTCAGGTGCGGATGGGCTTTTTCGGTTGAGAACGGAAGCGTTGGGAGGCTACCTGAAATTTTAGCTTCGCAGAAACTCAGCCTTGGCTGTGCCAAGACATCGGTCCACTTCGTTGAAGCTGACGCTTTCAGGTAGCCTTTCAAGCCCGGATGCGTTCCCCCTGCATGGATACCGGTATTGGAGGCTACCTGAAAAATAATCGATCGGTTTTCAGGTAGCCTGAAAGGCAGCAAAAACAGCAGCCCGCCGGGCTGCTGTTTGCTTTGGGGCGGGATTTGCCGTGCTTCAGGCTTCTTGGGAAGCAGACACCTTGGCCCAGGTTTCCAGAATCAGCTCGGGGCGGTTGCTTTGGAGCAATTTGGCGTCGGAGAGCATCTGGCGCCACAGGCGGGCGTTGGGGCGGCCGTGCAGTAGGCCGAGGTAGTGGCGCAGCATGTGGCGGATGGAGAGCCCGGGGTCGGCGGCGAGCATGCGCTGCATGTAGCGGTAGAGCGCGGGAATCAGGCGGTCGAAATCGGTTTCAGGCAGGCTTTCGTCGTAAAACAGCCTGTCCCAGGGCTGCATGAGCATGGGGTTGTGGTAGGCCTCGCGCCCGATCATCACGCCGTCTACGTGCCGCAGGTGTTCGGCGATTTCGGCGTTGGTTTTGATGCCGCCGTTGATGATGATTTCCAGCTCGGGAAAGTCTTGCTTGAGGCGGTAAACGTAGTCGTATTTGAGCGGCGGCACGTCGCGGTTTTCTTTGGGAGAAAGGCCTTCCAGCCAGGCGTTGCGGGCATGGACGATGTAGGTGCGGCAGGCGGTTTGCCCGGCGAGCGTGCCCACAAAATCGCATACGGTTTGGTAGTCGGTTTGCCGGTCGATGCCGATGCGGTGTTTGATGGTTACCGCGCAGTCGGGCGCGGCTTCCTGCATGGCGTTGAGGCAGTCGGCCACCAAGCCGACTTCGTTCATCAGGCAGGCGCCGAAGGAGCCTTTCTGCACGCGGGGGCTAGGACAGCCACAGTTGAGGTTGATTTCGTCGTAGCCGTATTGCGCGGCTTTTTTGGCGGCTCGGGCCAAATCGGCGGGGTGGCTGCCGCCCAGTTGTAGCGCCACCGGGTTTTCGCCCTCGTCTTTGCCGAGGAATCGTTCGGCATCGCCGTGGATGATGGCGCCGGCGTGGATCATTTCCGTGTAGAGCCAGGCATGGCGGCTGATTTGGCGGGCGAGGAAGCGATAATGCCTGTCCGTCCAATCCAGCATGGGGGCAACGGAAAGGCGGCGGGCGGGGAGGGATGGGTCGGTGGTGTTCAAGATAGTTGGCAGGTCTATGTTTGTTGTTTGATTTTAACATACGAAACAAGCCTAAACTTTCGTTTAGGCTTGTTTGGGCAAGCAATGCTGCTATTGGGCGGCTTGGCTGGCGTGGTATTCGTCCATCAGCGCTTTAACCGGATCTTCGGTTGCCTGCACGGCAGACAGCGTTTTTTGGAACAGCTCGTTCATTTCCCAGCCCAGCAATTCCGCGCCTTTGGTCATGGCTTCGCGAGAGCAGCCGGCGGCAAAGCTTTTGTCTTTGAATTTCTTTTTCACGCTCTTCACGTCCATATCCTTGCTGGATTTGGACGGGCGCATCAGGGTGGCTGCGCCGATGAGGCCGGTTAGTTCGTCGGCGGCAAACAGGACTTTTTCCATGGTGTGCTCGGGCACCAAGTCCACGTATTCTTCATAGCCGTGGCAGCAGATGGAGAAGATCATGTCTTCGCCCACACCGGCATCGCGCAAAATTTCAGCGCATTTAACGCAATGCTCTTCGGGAAACATTTCAAAGTCGATGTCGTGCAGCAGGCCGACCATGCCCCAGTAATCCACTTCGTCGCCAAAGCCAAATTCTTCGGCATACCAGCGCATCATGGCTTCTACGGCATAGGCGTGGTAGATATGGAAAGGTTCTTTATTGTATTGTTTCAACAATTCAACTGCGGTTTCCCGAGTAATGGTGGGGGTTCTCATTTATACATAAATCCTCAAAAAGAAAAAGAGATGAAGAAAAAGAGAGAAATCCAACTTTAATGGCTTTCTCTCAATTCGAAATGGTGGGTCATGGACGATTTGAACGTCCGACCAACGGATTAAAAGTCCGCTGCTCTACCAACTGAGCTAATGACCCACGGTTGCTGCTGCTAAAATGGCAGTTTATCTGCCAAGTATGCAGAACACCTTGTTCAACAAGGTGTTCCAACATTCTCTAAATCTATTTGGTGGGTCATGGACGATTTGAACGTCCGACCAACGGATTAAAAGTCCGCTGCTCTACCAACTGAGCTAATGACCCTTTGGCTCCCCGAGCTGGGCTCGAACCAGCGACCTGCGGATTAACAGTCCGTCGCTCTACCGACTGAGCTATCGGGGAAAGGAAGATGCGCATTCTAGGGATGGGCGCGGGAGTTGTCAATAAAAATTTTGCAGGGAGCAGCAAAAAAATCAGGAAAAAATTTAATTTATTGAAATAAAGATGGTTTTTTAAGAATGTATTTGGCTTTGGGCTTATAATTTGCTCCGCAACATTCAGACTGTTTGATTCGGGCTGCCGGCAGATGATGCCGGGTGCCCACCTATTTCGTAGTGGATGAACAAAAATCAGGACAAGGCGACGAAGCCGCAGACAGTACAGGTAGTACGGCAAGGCGAGGCAACGCCGTATTGGTTTTTGTTCATCCACTATATGCGGAGGAAAGTTATGCTTGCCAAACCACACCATGCCAAGGCCGAAACCGTTGAGGAGCTGGCCGCCAATTTTGCCGAGATTGAAAACAGAATCCGTGCCGCCTGCCGCCGCGCGGGCAGGCCGGAGGAATCGGTACGGCTGTTGCCGGTTACCAAAACGGTGGACGAGCGGCGGCTGCGCATGGCTTACGGGCTGGGCTACCGCCATTTCGGCGAAAATAAGGTGCAGGAGGCGTGGGGCAAGGCGGAGGCAATGGCGGATTTGCCGATAGCATGGTCGGTGATCGGCCATTTGCAGACCAACAAAATCAAATATGTTGCCCGTTTTGCCGCCGAGTTTCAGGCTTTGGACAGCCTGCGGGTGGCCGAGCAGCTCAACAGCCGCCTGATGCAGGAGGGGCGGGAGTTGGATGTGCTGGTGCAGGTGAACACCTCGGGCGAGGAGAGCAAGTATGGCTTGGCGCCGCAGGAGGTGGTGCCATTTGTGCAGCAACTGACGCCGTTCAAGCATCTGAAAATCAAGGGCTTGATGACTTTGGCGCTGCTTTCCAGCGAGCGCGGCAAGGTGCGCGACTGTTTCGTGCTGCTGCGCACCTTGCGCGACGAGCTGCGCCGCAACCTGCCGGCGGGGATGAGCATGGATGAATTGTCGATGGGCATGTCGGGCGATTTTGAAATCGCGATTGAGGAGGGGGCGACGATTGTGCGGGTGGGGCAGGCGATCTTCGGCGCGCGGGCGTTGCCGGACAGCCATTACTGGCCGGAGAGGAAAAGGCCGGACTGAGCACGGCTGAAGCCCTTGTGCAACTGTTTGGCGTTTGGCCGCTTGCTAACGGGGCCGCATTTATTCGCCAGATACAGGCTACCTGAAAATTTCCGGCTGTGCGGAAAGGTTTTCAGGTAGCCTTTTTGCCTTTGCCGGTTTTGGGGTTCAGGTGCAGGGATAGCGGGGCGAGCAGTTCGAGCACGATGTTGGCGAACAGGGGGCTGTGGATGGGCTCGTCATCGTTGCGGCCGAAGACTTGGGCGACTTCGCTGTCTTGGTTTTGGCCGGGGTGGTCGCGGTTGTCGCGGTATTTGCCGCGGGCGGCATCGAGGGCTTTTTCAGGTAGCCTGCCGGCGGCGAGGTCTGCGGCGGTGCAGGCTTCGGCGGCGGCGAGCGAGGTGCGGGGGAAGAAGGGCAGGGGCTGCTGCTGGCCGAGGGTGTGGTAGTCGAGCCAACGGCCGAGCAGCTCGGCGGCTTCGGCAGCCGGCAGGGGGGGGAGGGTGTTCGGGCTGCCGGGCAGGAGCAGGTGGGTGCTTTGCGGCTGCGGGGCGACGGCGCAATAGACGAGGTGTTGCAGCCACAGCTCGATGGTGTCGGGGGCGTTGAGCGCTTTGGCGCGGTAGAAGATTTGGCCGTGTTGGTACAGATGGTTGAGGCTGCCGGCGAGCACCATGCCGCGGTGGGCGAATTGGAAGGGGAAGTCGAGCAGGCGGGGGCTGCTAAGCAGGGCGGAGTCGAGCTGTTTGGCGGCGCTGCGCTCGGGCGCTTGCAGCAGTTGGCCGAGCCGGCCGGCGGGCAGCAGGCTGTCGGCCTGCATGAGGGCTTCGGTGTGGGCGAAGTCTTCGTTGTGCCGGCGGGCGTCGAGATAGCGTTGTTTGACGGCTTCGGTGTCGGCGATGGCGTAGGGCTCGGCGGAATCGGCGGGGGCTTCGGCATAGGGGCGCTGCCATTGCAGGGCGTGGTGCAGCCAGTAGCGCACAGGGTTTTTCCAGAAATTCAGGAAGCTGCCGAGCGGGATGATGGCGCCGGCTTCGGCAGCGGGCGGGGTGTTGCCGATGAAGGGCTGCGGATCGGCGGGCGGGTGGTTGAGGGCTTGGGCGTAGTCTTGCCGGGTGCTGGAAAGGCTACCTGAAAAATCGGAATGCTCTGAATGGGGGCTACCTGAAAAATAACGGGCGGAGAAGGCTTGCAAGGGGTGTTGGCGGATGTGGGCGGCGGCAAAATCGGCACTGCTTTGGCCGAGCATTTGGGCGAGGGTATCCACCAGTTCGCTCAACAGGGGGGAGGGAGCCTGGGCTTCGTCTTTGAGGTGGTCGCGGCCGATGTAGGAGAGGTAGAGCTCGCGGCGGGCGCTGATGAGGGATTCGAGGAAGAGGTAGCGGTCGTCGTCGCGGCGGGAGCGGTCGCCGGGCTGGGGGTGGCGGGCGATGAGGTCGAAGGCGGGGGCTTTGGTTTGGCGGGGGAACTTGCCGTCGTTGAGCCCGAGCAGGCAGAGGGTGGGAAACGGCAGGCTGCGCATGGGCACCATGCTGCAGAAGGTGATGCCGCCGCGCAAAAAGCCGGCTTCGCTGCTTTGGGCGAGGAAGCGGCGCAGGTGTTCGCAGGCGGTGTCGGGCGGGAGCTCGGCGCGGTAGCCGGCCAGCGCGGCTTCGTCTTGCCAGCCGGCCAGCGCCTGCATGATTTGCTGGCGGGCGGCCTGGTCGGCTTCGGCGGGGGAATCGCCGGCGGTGTCGTCGAGCAGGGCACGGAAACGTTCGGCCCAGCCGGGAATATCGGCGGGGCTTTGCCACAGGCGCTGGTGCGCGCGCAGTTTGCCCAGCAGCCTGAACCAGGCGGCTTGGGCGGGTTGGTAGGCGAGGTCGGCGCTCCAAGGGTGTATTCCCTGCCACAGTTCGTTGCGATCGGCGGGCAGCAGCCAGCCGAGTACGCTGCGCTCTTCGCCCTGCCGCCAGGTGAAGGCTTGGCCGCTGCCGCCGTATTGGGCGCGCATGGCGGCGTCGGCGCCCCAGCGGATGTTGAGCTCGGCGGCACTATGGCGCAGGAAGTCGGCCTCGTCGGCACTGATTTGCCATTGGCGGCGCACGGCTTCGTGGTCGAGCAGGGGCAGCAGGCGTTCGGTTTCGAAGCGGCTCTGCATCAGGGCGATGAGCTGCTCGGCCAGCAGCATGAGGGGCTGGCTGCGGCTGAGGCGCACGTCGGCGATGTTGTAGGGCAGGGCGCGGCTGCCGGGGGCGGCTTCGCCGAATACGGCGTGGATGAAGGGCAGGTAGTCTTCGATGGCGGGGGTGAGCACGGCGATGTGGTGCGGCTGCAGGTCGGGCTGTTCGGCCAGGCGGCGCAAGAGGTGGTCTTTGAGGATTTGCAGCTCGCGCAGGGGGCTGTGGGCGGCTTGGATAACGATGCTGCCGTCCATCTGGGCGCTGCCTGCTGCGGGATTTTTTTCAGGTAGCCTCAAGAGCTGGATGTCGGTTTGCAGGCGTTGCAGCAGGCTGGGGGATTCGGGTGGGGCGGGATAGAGTTCGATTGGCTCGATGGGGCGGCTGCTGGCGGCGAGGTGGTCGAAAAAATCGCGGCCTTGTTTGCCCAGCGAGGCGAGCAGGGGGTGGCCGGCTTCGGCGGCGTCGGGGTGGGGGCGCTTGGCCAAGTGTTTGGGGCTGGGCAGGTCGCCCCAGTATTGCTGGCTGGGATTGACGGCGAAGAGGTGGACTTCGGTGTGCTCGGCCAGGGCTTCGAGCAGCTCGAGATACAGCGGGGCGAGGGTGGAGATGCCGAACACGAGGTAGCGTTGCGGCAGACCGTCGCGGCGCAGGGCGGCGAGCAGCTGCCGGTGCTGGGTGGCGCGGTGGGCAGCGGGGCTTTGCGCGGCGAGGATGCGCCACAGTTCGGCCTGCCAGTCTTCGTCGCTGCCCAAATCGTTGAGCCGGCCGCGCTCCCATTGGGCGAGCCATTGCGGGCGGTACACCAGATATTGGTCGAACACGTCGGCCAGGCGGCCGGCGAGGTGGTAGGCGGCGGTGGGGCTGCTGCTCAGGTAGCCCTGCAACACGGGTGGTAGCGTGGCGGCATGCCCGCCGGCCGGGTCAAGCAGGGGCAGCAGGCGCCAGCGCAACACTTCGGGGGCGAAGGGGTTCAGCCGCGGCGCGGCGGGCAGGAAGCGGCGGGTGAGCTGCCAGCTGAGGGCGGCGGGCAGGCTGAAATTGAGGTTGGCGGCGATGCCGCTGCGTTCGGCCAGATAGTGATTGAGGTAGCGGCGCATGCCCTGGCTCTGCACGATGATTTCTTCGGGCGCGAAGGCGGAGGCAGGCGGGCTGGCCTGCATCAGGGCCACGGCGGTTTCGGCGAGGAATTCGAGGCGGTTGGATTGGTAGAGGTGGAGCATGGGGCGGCCGCTGGAGAAAAGGGAGGATGGCGGCATTATAGCGAAACGGGCGGCGGGTTTCAGGTAGCCTGTTTGGGAAACTGAGCCGGAAGGATAAAGGCTACCTGAAAATCAGTTCGGCGAGCTGTTGCAGCTGGGCGAGGATTTCATGGTTATCTGGGTTGCGGCCACCATCATGCCAGCAATGGCGGGTTTGCCCGTTGGCTAGGCTGAGGGCTTCGATGCAGATGTGGCGGTAGGGGGCGAAAGTGGGGGTGTTTACGTTGATGATGCAAACGTGGCTGGGGGTATCGATATGGGCGATGTAAAACCAGCCTTCACGAGCGCTGCCGTTTTGTTTGGTGTCGATGCGGCAGCCGGGGCGGCCGGCCTGGCCGCTCAGCCATTGGGCCACTTGGATTTGGATTTGGCGGTAGCGTCGGGTGGGGTTCATGGAGCTTGGTTTCGGTTTTGGCTTTGCAGAAACGGGGTTTCTACAGGAAAGCTCGTTTGAACTGCGTTGAAGCTGGTGTTGGCAGGCAGCCTGTTCGAGCAATAGGGCAAAAAGGATAAAGGCTACCTGAAAATCGGTTTTCAGGTAGCCTTCCGTGTATTCAGGGCGTATTTAGCGACGGCAGGGCGCGCGGCGCAGGCTGGAATAGCGGCCGATCACGCTGCTGATGCCGGCGGCGGCGTTGTCGTCCACATTCATGAAGGTAACCTGCATTTTGGATTCGCCCAACTCGGCGGATTGCTCGCCGCCGCCGGCGCCGGTGCGGGCGATTTGCGGATTGAGGCCGGCCTGGCGTGCCTTCACGGCGGTTTGCTCGGCCTGGCGTTCGTTGGCAAAGGAGCCGAGGCTCATGCGGCCGCCGGATACGCTGGCGCTGCGGAAGCCTTGCGAACGCAGCTTGGCGGTGAATTCCTGCACGTCGCCTTCGATGGCCACGCTCACTTGGTAGCGTTCGCCGCCGCGCTGGGCGCGGCCGCCGTCGCGGCGGCGCTCGACCACGCGGGTGGCGGCGTGCGGCCAGCGGGCGAGCAGGCCTTTGATGCGGTGATAGTCGTCTTCGGGCAAGAGCGCGGTGGCGGTGCAGGCGGTGCTGGGCGCGCGGATGCCGCTTTCGGGCGTGGGCTTGGGCTGGCCCTCGGCGGGTTTGCCTTGGGCGGGGGCGTTGCCGCGGGCGGGTGCGGCGCTCTGGCGCGGGCGGGCGGCATCTGCCGGCAACACGGGCACGCCCTGCTGCGCCTGCTGCGGCGCGGTGTTTTGGGCGGGCGCGGCGTGCACCACCACGGTGGTGGGCTGCTGTTGCGGCTGTACCACGGGCGCAGGCTGCGGCTGCGCCATGCGCGTCACCAGCATGCCGCCGAAAACGATGATGTTTAACGCCACCAGAATGGCAAACAGCCACTTCATGTTTGTACAGCCCAGTTGAGTAATCCGTGAAGCACGAGATTATCCACAATTTGAATGGGGTTGTCCAAAGCAAATTTTTCAGGTAGCCCTTGTTTGATTTTGGCCGCGCCGCCGCCGGTGAGGATCACGGCGGTGGGCGCGTCGGGCTGTTTCTGCCGCAGCCGCTCGTGCATGAGCATCACTGCGCCGCACACGGCATCGATCATGCCGCCGGCGATGGCGTTGGCGGTGGTGGTGCCGAAGGGGTAGGGGCGGCCGGCGGGGCGGTTGAGGTTGGCGGTGTGCTGCGCCATGGCTTCTTTCATCAGGTTGAAGCCGGGCATGATGTTGCCGCCGAGGTAATGGTTGTCGGCGGTGAGCGCGTCGATGGTCACTGCCGTGCCACAGCTCACCACCACGCAGGCGTGCGGCGTGAAGAGGCGGCTGCCGAGGATGTTGAACCAGCGGTCGGCGCCGTGTTCGTTCACGCGGCGGTAGTGGTTGCGGATGCCCAAGGCTTGCGGCATGGAGCCGAGCCATTCGGGCTCGCGGCCGAGCTGTTCGGCCACCGCCTGCTGCTTGGCCGCGCCGCACACCGCCGAGCCGATGATGCGCACGTTTGCGCCGCCGTGCTGCCGCCAGCTGTGCCCCAGCGGCTCCAGGTTCCAATAAGCGGCTTTGTCTACTTCCACCATGCGGCCGTTTTCCACCCAGGCCCATTTGAGCTTGCTGTTGCCGGCATCCAGCAGCAGCATTTTGCTGCCGGCCGGTTTTGCCGCGGGCGCGGTGCGGCTGTGCAGCGGGCGCAGGCTGATTTCGCCGCTCACGATGCTGTGCTCCACGCCGTCGGCATCGAGGATGTGCAGCGCGCCGCCCTTGTCCACGCCCAGCGCGGTGCCTTGCAGCAGGGTTTGCCCGTCGCGCAATAACTGCACCGGCTGGTTTTGGTCGCGGTGGCAGGCGTGGTAGCCGTCTAAAAACGGGGCGAGGCCTTCGCGGTCGAACTGCTCGAAGGCGGCGGCCAAATCGGGCAGCAGGCGCTCGGTGAGGCGGGCGACACTGGCGTGCGGCGCGCTGCCCTGCACGGCTTCGGCGGCTTCCACCGCCTTGGGCTGCACGAAATTGATGCCGATGCCCACCACGATGGCGGTTTGGCCGTTGCGGCGCACGGTTTCGGTGAGGATGCCGCCGAGCTTCTCGCCGCCGATCACCAAGTCGTTCGGCCACTTGATCTGCGCCGGCACGCCCAAACCGCGCAGGGCGCGGCAGCACACCAGCGCGGCGGCGAGCGTGAGCCCGCCCAATTCTGCCGGAGGCCGGGCGAAGCACCAGCCGGCGCTGAACATCAGGCATTCGCCGATGCGGCTCTGCCAGCTGCGCCCCTGGCGGCCGCGGCCTTGGGTTTGATGGTGGATGAAGACGATGCGGCGGTGGATGTTGATGCCTTGTTCTTTGGCTTGGGCGATGAGGTAGCTGTTGCTGGAGGGGTGTTCGTGCAGGAGCTCGGCCTGCCAGCCGGCATCCTGCGCCTGCCGCTGCAACACGGCCTCGTCCAATATCGCCAGGGGGCGCACCAGCCGCCAGCGGCCGTCTTGCTGGCGCAGAAGGCCGCGGATGTGCGGCGGCACCTGCTGCCAGAGGGCGTTGAGCTGCGGCGGCTTGAGGCCGATGCGGCGCGCCAGCTCGGTAACGTGGTGCGACCGGCCGTCGGCGAGGGCGGCGAGGAGCTGCCAGTGGATGTCCTGCATCATGCGGCGGGCTCCGAGGCGCGGATTTTGGCCAGGGTTTTTGTGGTGGAGGTTGGGTGCAGGAAGGGGATGGAATACACCTGGCCGCCGCGCGCGAGGGTTTCGGCGGCGCCGACGATGTTTTCAGGTAGCCAGTCGCCGCCCTTCACCAGAATATTGGGCTGAACTTGCTCAATCAGTTCGGCGGGGGTGTCGCTGTCGAACCAGGTAACCAAATCCACGCTTGCGAGCGAGGCGGCCACGGCGGCGCGGTTGGCCAGCGGGTTGATGGGGCGGTCGCTGCCTTTACCCTGGCGGCGCACGGAGGCGTCGGTGTTGAGCGCGAGCACCAGCGCGGCGCCGAGGGCGCGGGCCTGGGCGAGGTAGGTAACGTGGCCGCGGTGCAGGATGTCGAAGCAGCCGTTGGTGAACACCAGCGGGCGCGGCAGGGCGGCGAGCCTCTCGGCCAAGGCTTCGGGCGGGCAGATTTTGCGTTCGAAATCGGGGGCGGGCCAGGCGGTCATAACGGTCTCTTCGGGATAACTAAAGCGCGGATGATACCATTTCTGCGTGCCGGCTTGGTGTTGGGCGGGCGGGAATTGCCGTATAATCCGCAAGATGTTTTTCAGGTAGCCTCTCCGGCACGCCTGAGCCGGCATACAGGCTACCTGAAAAATCTTCCTCCACATTCCAACCCCACACCATGATCCGTTTCGAACAAGTTTCCAAAACCTATCCCGGCGGCTTCCGCGCCCTGCAAAACGTGAGCTTCAAAATCAGCAAGGGCGAGATGATTTTCGTGGCCGGGCATTCCGGCGCGGGCAAATCCACCGTGCTCAAGCTGATTGCCGGCATCACCAAGCCCACCTCCGGCAAAGTGTGGATGAACAGCCAAGACCTCGGCACGCTCAACGACAGCCGCCTAGGCTACCTGCGCCAGCACATCGGGCTGGTGTTTCAAGACCACAAAATCCTGTTCGACCGCAACGTGCTGCAAAACGTGCTGCTGCCGCTGCGCATCATCGGCTACGACCGCCAAACCGCCGACAAGCGTGCCCGCATCGCCATTGAGAAGGTTGGTCTGGGCGGGCGCGAGCTGGCCGACCCCATCACCCTTTCCGGCGGCGAGCAGCAGCGTTTGTGTATTGCCCGCGCCGTGGTGCACCAGCCCGGCCTGCTGATTGCCGACGAGCCCTCCGCCAACCTCGACCGCGCCTACGCGCTCGACATCATGGAGCTCTTCAAAACCTTCCACGAAGCCGGCACCACCGTGATCGTGGCCGCGCACGACGAAACCCTGATGGCCGACTACGGCCACCGCATTTTGCGTTTGCAGGAAGGCAGGTTTGCCGCATGAAACACTATCTCTCACTGCACCTTGAAGCCGCCGCCCAAGCCTTTGCCCGCCTTTTGCGCCAGCCTTTGGGCACATTGTTGGTGCTGCTGATGCTGGCCGCCGCCATGACCCTGCCGCTGATGCTGTATCTCGGCGTGCAAAGCAGCACGCAGGTGCTCGGCCGGCTCAACCAGGCCCCGCAGATGACGATCTACCTCGCGCCCGAAGCGGGCGAAGGTGACATAGCCGCCATCCGCGCCAAGCTGGCAGAAGACGGCCGCATCGCCGCCGCCGAATACGTGAGCAAGCAGCAGGGCATGGCCGAGCTGCAACAGGCCTTCGACGGGCAGGATTTGGTGTCAATGCTGGACGGCAACCCGCTGCCCGATGCCTTTGTGGTCACGCCCAAAGAAGGCGCCACGCCGCAGGAGCAAACCGCGCTGCGGGCCGATTTGGCGGCGCTGCCCAAGACCGAGAGCGTGCAGATGGATGCCGAATGGATGCAGACGTTGTTTCAAATCAACGAATTCGTGCACCGGATTTTCTATTTCCTGGTGTGCACGCTGGGCGCGGCGCTGGTGTTGGTGGCGTATAACACCAGCCGCCTGCAAATCCTCAGCCGGCGCGAGGAAATCGAAATCACCAAGCTTTTGGGCGCGCCCGCTTCGTTTATCCGCCGGCCCTTCCTCTATCAGGCGCTGTGGCAGGGCGTGCTGTCTTCCGCGCTGAGCCTGCTCTTGTGCGGCTGGCTGATGCGCAGCGCCCGCCCGCTGGCCGACCAGATTTTCCGCCCCTACGGCCTGAATTTGGATTGGCGCTTTTTCCACGGCTGGGAGATGGCGGTGATTGTGGCGGTGGTGTGCGGGCTGGGCATGGCGGGTGCCTGGCTGGCCGGCAGCCGGCATTTGCAGGAATTTAAGGCCAGAAGCCGTTAGGCCGGATGGCAAGCAAGGGCTACCTGAAAATGGAGGGAACGTTTTCAGGTAGCCTTTTGCTTGGCAGGATGACCGCGCCAGCAGGGGGAGCAAGCTCGATAAATTTGTGTGGAATGCTCCGCACAGCCACCCGAGGCTACCTGAAAAAAAGTGGCGCAAAGAAATCAGGCTGCCGGAAAACGGGAAATCGGTTTCAGGCAGCCTTTTTGCATAACCCGCCGAACTGTTATAATCGCCGCCCCTTTTTCAGGTAGCCCATCCGCCCACACGCACACAAGGAAACCCATGTTCAGACGCCCGCCCCAACCCACCCTGCCCGAAGCCCTGTTCCAAGCCGCCGGCCAAGGCGACGCGCTGGGCATGGTGCAGGCCGCGGTGGTGTGGCTGCGGCAGGGCGGCACGGCCGGCGCGCCCATCCGTTTCCGCATGCTGAGCCGCCACCTGCAGCAAGACACGGCCGCCTGCCAAACCGTTACCAACCTGCTGTGCCGCTGGCTCTCCAGCGTGCGCATTTATCCCACGCTGATCACCATCGGCATCTTCTCCCGCTCCGGCTTCGGCCACGAATTCCGCCACCGCCTCTACGAGCGCCTCAACCCCGCCTACAAAGACCGCCACGACCTGCGCGACGTGCTCGCCATGCTGTTTCACGGCCGCCACGATGCCGAATGGCTCTCCGCCATCCCGCTGCAATGCTGGCTGCGCCTCCTGGCCCTGATGCGCCACCACACCGACCCCGCCGTATCCGACACCTGCAGCCGCCACCTGCGCAACGAAAGCCTGTATGCCGTGGAAATGCTCTCGGTGTGGGTGGCCGCCGAAGACCTCGACCCCGACCTCATCCGCCTCGAGCCCAAGCTGCTGGATGTGGATTCGCCCTTCGTGGGGCTGATGCGCGAAGTGTCCGACTGGCTGGCGCACTACCGCCAGGCGCCCTTCGCTGGCATGAAGCGCGATTTGGGCGAATGGTTCGACCACAGCCGGGAAAACCAGCCGCCCGCCTACGACGACAGCCACCTCAAAGTGATGATGAGCCAGAGCCGCAAGCTCATCGAACGCCTGCAGCGCAAAGGCACCGGCGCCGGCGCCGGCTCCTCCATGGACGTGGCGCACCTCCTGGAGCGGCTCAAACAAACGCTCAACCGCATGGAGCAACTGATGGCGCTGTTTACCGCCAGCAGCTACCTGCAATGCATGCTGCGCGCCCTGCTGCTGTCGCGCGACATCGCCGTGGCCGTGGTGGCGCAGCGGCGGATTGCCCCGCTGTGGCGCGGCAGCGTGAAAATGCTCGCCCGCAGCATCAGCCAAAACTCCAGCCGCCACGGCGAGCACTACATCACGCGAACCGCAGCGAATACTGGGGCATGCTGCGCTCCGCAGCCGGCGGCGGCGTGCTCATCGCCCTGATGGCGCTGCTGAAAATCCACATCGGCAGCCTGGTGCAGGATCATTTCTGGCACGCCGTGCTGGTGAGCCTGAACTACGGCATCGGCTTCGTGCTGATTCACATGCTGCACTTCACCGTGGCCACCAAGCAGCCCGCCATGACCGCCGCCAGCTTCGCCCAGGCCGTGGAACGCAGCAGCAGCGGCCGCGCCGTGAGCCAGAAGCTGGCGCAATTGCTGATCGACGTGGTGCGCTCGCAGGGCGTGGCCGTGTTTGGCAACGTGCTGGTGGCCGTGCTGCTGGCCTGCCTCATCAGCTGGGGTTTCGCCCACCGCTTCGGCGCGCCGCTGCTGGACGAAGCCACCACCGCCTACCAGCTCAAATCCATGGCCGTGTTCACCACGCCCGCGCTCCTGTTTGCCGCCATCGCCGGCGTGTGGCTGTTTTGTTCCGGCATCATCGCCGGCTTCTTCGACAACCGCGCCGACTACCTCAACCTCAAAATGCGCCTGCGCGAACACCCCCTGCTCAAGCGCCTGCTGCCCGCCGCCTGGCGGCACAAACTGGCCGACTACCTCCACAACCACTACGGCGCCATGATGGGCAACTTCTGCTTCGGCTGGCTCCTGGGCATGACCGGCTACCTCGGCCACCTCACCGGCCTGCCGCTCGACATCCGCCACGTGGCCTTCTCCTCCGCCAACTTGGGCTACGCCGCCGTGAGCGGGCATATCGGCCTCTTCTCCTTCGCCGCCAACCTGCTGATGGTGCTGATGATTGGCGCGGTAAACCTGTTGGTGAGCTTCTCCATCACCCTGTGGGTGGCGCTGCGCTCGCGCGATGCCGTGGTGGACGACCCGCTGCAAATCGTCGGCAGCACCATCGCGCTGGTGAAGCAGAAGCCCAAAAGCCTGTTCTTTCCCCCGCCAGCCGCGCCCGAAGCCGACCCCGAGAAAAAGCCCCCGCGCCAAGTAAATAGCAGGCCTTCCGCACGCGATAAAGGCTACCTGAAACATGCCATGGCACATTTCAGGTAGCCTTTTCGGCAATCGAACGGGATGCAGGCGGCTCATCTGCGTTGAGGCTACCTGAAAGCGCGAGCTTCAACGAAGTTAAAACTATTTGGGCGGAACACGGTAGGGTGTGTGGCGCAGCCACGCACGCGGATAGGGGATTTCAAACAACGCGTGCGTGCGTTCCGCACACACCCTACCATGCGGGCTACACTTGCTAAGGCATAGCTTCAAATAAGTTAAAATAGCCGTATCATTTTTCAGGTAGCCTGCCGAGGAAACTATGCCGGAAGAACCCAAACAAAATCATCGCAACGACCCCGCCGCCAAACCGCCGTATTCGTGGCGGGTACTGTTTATTTACAGCCTGTTCGGCGCGCCTGTGGGTTCGGTATTGCTGCTGCTCGGTCTCGGTTTAATCGATCCCCATCCGGATCAGGCTTTCCGGCTGATTCCCATCGCCGTTTTGCTCGGCTACCTGGCGGGCGGCATCCCCGCCACCCTCACCGGCTTGCTGGCCATGCTGCTGCGCCTGAAGCGCAACCTACCCGGCATTGCTGCCGTCACGGCCATCGGCGCGCTGCTGTCGGGCATGTGGTGGATAGTGTTGGACATATTCAGCGGATGGGCCTTTACTGCCAGCGGCGCAGCGGCGGCTTTCGCGTTGTCGGCATGCCTGCCCAAGCCGGCGGAATAGGATAAGGGATTTCAAACAACGCGTGCGTGCGTTCCGCACACACCCTACCATGCGGGCTACACTTGCTAAGGCATAGCTTCAAATAAGTTAAAATGGCCGTATTATTTTTCAGGTAGCCTGCCGAGGAAACCATGCCGGAAGAATCCAAACAAAATCATCGCAACGGTTCCGCCGCCAAACCGCCGTATTCGTGGCGGGTGCTGATTATTTACAGCCTGTTCGGCGCGCCTGTGGGAACGATGCTGTTCATACTGTTCACCATTAGCTCGTTCGATCTGCTGAATCTAAGAGCCTTGTTCAGCAATATGCCCATCATCATCCTAGTCGGTTACGCCTTCGGCGGCATCTCCGCCGTCCTCACCGGTTTGCTGGCCATGCTGCTGCGCCTGAAGCGCAACCTGCCCGGCATTGCTGCTGTAACGGCAATCGGGGCGCTGCTATCAACTTGTGTGGCCGTGATGTTCAATCTCGGCGGAGAATTGCCATTTATGGTCATTGGCGCAGCGGCAGCTTTTGTGTTGTCGGCATGCCTGCCCAAGCCGGCGGAATAAGTTTTTCAGGTAGCCTTTGCCTGCGTTGAGGCTACCTGAAAAATCGCCAGGCCGGGCATTCACGCTCGCCTTGACACGGCGCATGAATTGTCGGGCATCCATGCCCTGCCTGCCGTCTGCCAACTATGCCGCCCGCCCAAAAGGCTACCTGAAAATTTCGCCGCGCAGAAACTCGGCTTGGGCTTCGCCCCAACATTTTTAACTTCGTTGAAGCTCACGCTTTCAGGTAGCCTATAATCCGCCCGTATCCTTCCCCGCAACTCAATTCACGGATTCCCCATGCCCGCCGATATGCTCACCCAAGCCCGCCGTTTTTCCCTTTGGCTGTCGCGCCAGCTCGACAGCGGCCAGCTCGATGCCGCGCGTTTGCAGCCGATGTTGGCCAAGCCGTTAAGCCCGCAGGATTTCGCCGGCTTCGCGCCGTGGGATGAAATGGCCGCGGCGGCCGACGAAGCCGAGCTGGCGCGGCAGCTGCGCCTGTTGCGCCGCTATGTGCTCGCGCAGATCATGGTGCGCGATTTGTGCGGCACGGCGCCGCTGGCGGAAGTAACCGAATCGATCACCCGCCTGGCCGATTTCGCCGTGAACACCGCGCTCGCTTTTGCCGAGGCGCACTACACCGCGCTCTACGGCACGCCCATCGGTCGCCACAGCGGCGCGCCGCAGCATTTGAGCGTGGTGGCCATGGGCAAGGCCGGCGGCTTCGAGCTGAACGTGTCGTCCGACATCGATCTGATTTTCGTGTATCCCGAAGCGGGCGAAACCGACGGCCGGCGCAGCCGCAGCAATCAGGAGTTTTTCACCAAGGTGGGGCAGAAGCTGATCGCGCTGTTAAACGACATCACCGCCGACGGCCAGGTGTTCCGCGTGGACATGCGCCTGCGGCCCGACGGCGACAGCGGCGCGCTGGTGCTCAGCGAAACCGCGCTGGAGCAATATCTGATTGTGCAGGGGCGCGAGTGGGAGCGCTATGCCTGGTGCAAAGGGCGCGTGATCACGCCCTATGCCAACGGCATCCGCAGCGTGGTGCAGCCCTTCGTGTTCCGCAAATACCTGGATTACAGCGCCTACGAAGCCCTGCGCGGCCTGCACCGCCAAATCCGCAGCGAAGTGGGGCGCAAAGGCATGCAGGGCAACATCAAGCTCGGCGCCGGCGGCATCCGCGAAGTGGAATTCGTGGCGCAGGTGTTCCAGATGATACGCGGCGGGCAAAACCGCAGCCTCCAGCTCAAAGGCACACAGGAAACGCTTTCCGCGCTGGCCGAAGCCGGCATCCTCGCGCCCGAAGCCGCCGCGCGCCTGCTCGAAGCCTACCGCTTCCTGCGCCGCCTCGAACATCGCCTGCAATACTGGGACGACCAGCAAACCCAAACCCTGCCCGAAAGCCCCGAGCAGCAGGCCCTGCTGGCCGAAAGCATGGGCTTTGCCGGCTACGAAGCATTTTCAGGTAGCCTCAACGAACACCGGCAGCAGGTGGCCGAACAGTTCAACCACATCCTCAGCAGCCCGGAAGAAAACGAAAGCGCGGCCGAACAGCCGCTCAACGAGCTGTGGCAGGGCGAAGCCGATGCCGCCGAATGGGCGGCGCAGCTGGCCGAAGCCGGTTTTGCCGCAGAAGCCGTGCCGCCCGTGGCCGCGCGGCTGGCACAAATCCGCGGCAGTAGCCGCTACCGGCATTTGTCTGTGCGCGGGCAGCAGCGTTTCGATGCCGTGCTGCCGCGCGTGATTGCCGCCGCCGCCGAAAGCAGCCGCCCCGCCGAAGCCCTGCCGCGCCTGCTTGATTTCCTCGACAGCATCAGCCGCCGCTCCGCCTATCTGGCCTTTTTGCAGGAATACCCCGCCGCCTTGAAGCAGGTGGCCGAGCTGATGGCGCAAAGCCCCTGGCTGGCCGAATATTTGCAGCAGCACCCCGTGTTGCTGGATGAATTATTGTCTGCCCAGCTCATGGAACGGCCGAACTGGCCGCAATTCATCGGCGCGCTGGCCGGCAGCCTGCAAGCCGCCGGCGACCCCGAAGCCAAAATGGACGTGCTGCGCCGCTTCAAACACGCACAAACCTTCCGGCTGGCCGTGCAGGATTTGGCCGGGCTCTGGCCGCTGGAAGCCCTCAGCGACCAGCTCTCCTATCTGGCCGACATCCTGCTCGAACACACCGCGCAGCATGTTTGGCAGGCCATGCCCAAGGTGCACCGCCCCATGCCGCAATTCGCCGTCATCGGCTACGGCAAGCTCGGCGGCAAAGAGCTGGCCTATGCCTCCGATTTGGATTTGGTGTACCTCTATGCAGACGATTCGCCCGAAGCCGCCGACGTGTACGGCAAATTCGCCCGCCGCCTCACCACCTGGCTCTCCGGCAGCACCGGCGCCGGCACGCTCTACCAAACCGACCTGCGCCTGCGCCCCAACGGCGACAGCGGCTTCCAAGCCCACAGCCTCGAAGCCTTCGCCAAATACCAGCAGGAAAACGCCTGGATTTGGGAGCATCAGGCCTTAAGCCGCGCCCGTTTCGTGGCCGGCAGCCCCGAAGTGGGGCGCAAATTCGAAGCCGTGCGCCGCCAAATCCTCAGCCTGCCGCGCGACGAGGCGCAGCTGCGGCGGGAAGTGGTGGAGATGCGCAACAGGATGCTGCCCACCCACCCCGCGCACGAATACAACGTGAAATACGCGCGCGGCGGCGTGGTGGACGTGGAATTCATCGTGCAATTCTGGGTGCTGCTCCACGCCCGCCGCTATCCCGAGCTTTTGGAAAACTACGGCAACATCGCCCTGCTCGATATGGCCGCCCGCCGCGGCCTGGTGAGCCCCGAAGCCGCCGCGCGCACCGCCGCCGCCTACCGCCACTACCGCCAAGTGCAGCACCGCCAGCAGCTGCACGGCGCCGGCGCCGTGCAGGTGGATGCCGCCCTGCTCGCGCATTATGCCCAAGTGGCCGAACTGTGGCAGACCGTATTCGGCGAAGCCATCCGCTAGGGCAGGCAAGGAAAAAGGCTACCTGAAAAATATCTGCCTGGCAGAGCTTTGCTGCGCGGCATTTTAACTTCGTTGAAGCTCACGCTTTCAGGTAGCCTTTTGAGTTTGGCTTGGCGAGGCAGGGTGTGTGGCGCCAGCCACGCACGCGGATGGGGGATTTCAAGCAACGCGTGCGTGCGTTCCGCACACACCCTACGCTCGCTTGCTGCGTTGGCTGCGGCTAATCCAAGCCACTTGCTGATTGGCGCGAGGCTGGCAAAAGGCTACCTGAAAAGTTTTCAGGTAGCCTTTTGAGTTTGGGCTTACGGCTGGGAAGAGGCAGCGGGTTCGCTGGCTCGAGGTGTCGGGATTAAAACTTTATTAACAAAATTGGCTGCCTCTATGTGAGTCCCAAACTCTTGTGGACATCTCTCCCCCCTTCCCCATGGGTTAGGATTCTGCTCGAATTTAGAGTACCCCAAAGCCGGCACAAAGGCATACATGGTTTTCTCGGCCATCAACTCATTGTTTCGTGTGTCAATGACCTTAATTGTAGTTCCCGCTATCCAATGTTTACGGTTTTCCCACGAAATATCATTCTCATAAGTAACGGCATAACGAGCGGGATGCACAGGACTAAGCTCAGTATGAAACGGTTGATCTGAAGTGATTTTCCAATCACCGCTATAACGAACAATAGAATTATCTTTCTGAAGAACATCAACATAACGGTATCCATCACTATTCAAATAAGCATGGATATTTCGCATATAGTAGGACAAAAAGCTGGCAATGTAGTTTTTGCGAGTAGGGCTACCTTCTATCGCCGCATCCTCCCACATCTGGTCTTTCCGCGGATTGTAGAAGCTGTCTTGGTATTTCTCGTCATCCCCGCGCACTTTCAGCAGCAGGATGCCGTCCACATTCTCGGCGGTGCGGTAGATCTTCTCGCCGGCGTTTTGGCACAGTTGGTCGAAACGCTCTTTGGCGGGCTCGTAGCGTTGGCGCCATTCGGCTTCTTCCGCTGCGGCTTTCTGCTGTGCCCTTTGATGGTCGCGCACCAGGGGCGAAATGCAGGAATAGGGCACGGCAATCAATACCAGCAGCCCTGCCCAAAAGCGGTTTTTGCGGGGCGTTTTCTTGAGCACGCCGCGCATGGCGAGGAGGGTGAGCAAGGCGATGCCCAGCAGCCCGCCCCACACGATCAGTTTGCCTAAATCGCTGGGTGTGAACATAGCTCTTTTCCTGAATGATGGCGACAAGCCAAAGGCTACCTGAAAACGGTGTGCGGGCATAGCCCGGGCTGAATTTCTGCGAAGCGCAAATATCCTGCCCGCCAAGCGTGAAGCGGGCGGCTGCCTGAAATTGCACTTCGCCGAGCTTCCCCCTTCAGCCGGCTTCGCAGCGGCAAACAGCCCGCAACCTTGCCGGTGCGGGCTGTTTGCTTGCCATGCCGTTGCCGCTTAGGGCAGGCAGCGGAGGTTTTGCAGCAGGTTGAAGCGGTGGCGCAGGAAATTGTCTTTTTGGCGGGTGATTTCGGCCAGGTTTTCTGCCTCGCCTTTCAGCTCTTTGCCTTCGAGTACCAATACCTGCCCCTGCCGCTGCAAGGCTTGCCAGGCCAGCGCATCCCATTCTTCCGGTGGCAGGCCTTCGGCGCGGAAGCGCAGAAACAGGCGGTCGAGGTAAGCCAGCTCGATGCCGCCGCCAATCACGGGGCTGGCCAGCCAGCCCAGCGGGCTGTCGGTTTCGTCGTTGGAGAGGACGTGGCGGTTGAAGCGGTGGCAGGCGGGGAGCTGCCGTTCGATGCTGTCGGCGGGGGCGCAAACGGCCAGGTCGTTTTTGGCAAACAAAACGGCCAATGCGGAATAGAGCTGGACGGCATCGATTTTGCCGGCCAGCGCCTGCCGCAGTTCGCCCACGTTGTGCACGGCGTTGTCGGCGAGCAGGTCGAGCAGGGGGTCGTAGATTTCGGGAATCACGTTCACGGAGAGCAGGTAGGCCACGGCGGGGTTGAATGCGGCGCGTTCGGTGAGCAGGATCACATCCAGCGCGTCCCATGTGCGGGTTTGCTCCGACAGGCCGATGCGCCGCCCGCCTTTCACCCAGTAATCGCAGCGGAACTGGCGGTTGGTGAGGTAGTCTTTTACGGTTTGGGCGAAGGAAGGGTCTTTGATGCGGTTGATAAAGGCCTGCTGCTCTTCGTTAAACAGGCAGAAGGAGAGGTCTTCCACATGGCGGGCGGAACAGGCATAGGAGAGTTTGGCGCTGCCCAGCCATTCTTCCATCTGGGAGAAATACATGGGCTGCCAGTCGCGGTTGAGGTATTCGTGGGCGATGTAGCCGGGGGCGTGGGCTTTCAGGTTTTGCAGGCGCTGGGGCAGGTCGGGCGCGTTTTTCACCAGGTGGGGGCTGTGTTTGAGCAGCTCGCTGCCGAAATCCAGGGCCTGGCTGATGCGTTCGCTGCGGCTGCCTGTGCCCAAGTGGTCGCCATGCTGTTGCAGGATGTGGCGCACGGGCAGGTGCGGCGCCCAGGAGGGCAAAACGTTGTAGCTGATGTAGAGCACGCCGCCGGCGGTGAGTTTGCGGCGGACGAAATCCACGATGATGCGGCGGTTTTCGTCGGAAACCCATGTCCAGATGCCGTGCAGGGAGATAAAGTCGAAATCGGGCAGGTCGTCGCGGGCGCAAAATTCGGCAAAGCCTTGTTCGGCCAGCAGCAGTTTTTCCCGGCCCACGCTGGATTGGGCGGCCAGGCTGCGCGCGAAGCTGGCTTGGGCGGGGTTGAAATCGGTGGCACACCAGGCGGCGCGGCCGGCGGCGGCGTGGATGTTGGCCGATACGCCCTGCCCGAAGCCCAGTTCGCAGGCGTGCACGATCGGCGGCACGGCCAGCCCGGCGCTCAAAAAGGGGATGGCGATGCGCTCGGGGTTGAGCTCGGTGTAGTAGCCGTAGGTATAGCTGATGTCGTTTACATAGCCTTCCGACCAGTCTGGGGCGCTCATTTGGTGTCCTGATTTGTGAGGTGGGGAAGGCGCTATTTTAGCAAACAACGGCGGCGGCAAGAGGCCGATTTGCAAGCGGGCAGGATGGGAAAGGCTACCTGAAAAGTGTGCGCATGATTTTCAGGTAGCCTTTTGTTGCCTTCGCGCTAGCCTTTTTCGGGCGGCAGCAGCGGCTCGCCGGCGGCGATTTTGTCGAGCAGGGCGGCGCAGCAGGCGGTGAGGATGTCGCGGGTTTCGCGGAAGTTGCCGGTGTACCACGGGTCGGGCACGTGGCTGTGGCGGCGCTTGGGCAGCAGCCGGGTGATGTTGAACATTTTTTCGGGGTGGCGGCCGAAGCGGCGTTCCATTTCAGCGAGGTTGTTATCGTCCATGGCGAGCAGGTAGTCGAAGTCAGCGAAATCTTGGCTGCGCAGGCGGCGGCTCACGAAGCCCTGGCTCTCGATGCCTTCGGCTTCGAGGATTTCGAGGCTGCCGCAGTGCATGCCTTCGCCGTCGTGCCAGCCGGAGGTGCCGGCGCTGGCGGTTTCCACGGGCAGGCCACGCGCTTGGGCCATGCTGCGGCACAGGTATTCGGCCAGCGGCGAGCGGCAGATGTTGCCGAGGCAGACGAAAAGGATTTTGGTGGGTTGGCTCATGAGGCTACCTGAAAATGATGTCTTGCGAAGTAGGGCGGGGTTTCTGCAAAGTTGAAACTAATGACTTAATGTGGCCAAGGCGGGGTGGTTGGGGTTGCGGCGGCTGGCCTGATTTCAGGCAGCCTTGGCAGGCGCACCGGTTTCAACTTCAGCGCTCGGCGCGGCGGAACACCCATTCTTGCTCAGACGAGGCGGCGGGGCAGAAGGCGTAGCCTTCGCTGTCGAAATCCAGCAGCTGTTCGGGCTCGGTGAGGGCGTGTTCGGCGGCGTAGCGCAGCATCAGGCCGCGGGCGCGTTTGGCGTAGAAGCTGATGATTTTGTAGCGGCCGTTTTTTTCGTCTTGGAATACGGGGGTGATGAGGCGGCCGCCGAGCTGGGCGGGCTGCACGGCTTTGAAGTATTCCTGCGAGGCGAGGTTGATGAGCACTCGGGTGTGCGCCTCGGCCATGCGTTCGGCCAAAAGCTCGGTGATGCGGCTGCCCCAGAAAGCGTATAAATCTTTGCCGCGCGGGTTGGCGAGCTTGGTGCCCATTTCGAGGCGGTAGGGCTGGATTAAATCGAGCGGGCGCAGGAGGCCGTAGAGGCCGGAGAGCAGGCCGGCGTGGCGTTGCAGCCACTGGATTTGCGGCGGGCTGAGGCTTTCGGCATCGAGGCCTTCGTATACGTCGCCGTTAAACAGATACACGGCCTGCTTGGCGTTTTGCGGGGTGAAGGGGGGCTGCCAGGCGGCGTTGCGCTCGGCGTTGAGGCGGGCGATTTTGTCGGACACGCCCATCAGCGCGGCGATGTCCTGCGGCGGCAGATCGCGCAGTTGGCCCATCAGGATGGCGGATTGCTCGAGCAGCGCGGGCTGGCTGTGTTCGGCGGTGGGCGCGGGGCGGGTTTCGTTGAGGTTTTTGGCGGGGGAGAGGATGAAAAACATGGCGGCACGGGGCGGAAAAATTTCAGATGGCGGGAGTGTAGCTTTTGGCGGCGCGGCGGGCAAATGCGGCGGCGGGGGATAGCGAAAGGAAATGGGGGCGATTAGGGCGCGGGGAGCAGAGGCTACCTGAAAAATGGGGGATTGCTTGCGGCGGGGAAGCTAGCCTCAATGCCGCCGGAATGCGGCGGCACGCTGTTTAACTCTGTGAAGCTTGCGCTTTCAGGTAGCTTTTCGGTGCTTGAGGCTACCTGAAAATCCCTAGCGCCCTAAAATCTCATCCAGCGCCTCGCGGCTGGTGGGGCTGAACACGTTGAGCGCGCCGGCGAGCAGCAGGGTGCCGGGCGGGAGGCCTGCGCGGCCGGGCGGCGGGGTGCGGCAGAGGAGTTCGCAGTCGAACACGCCCATGTTGGTGGCGGTGTCCTGCCAGGAGAGGGTGATGTGCACGTCGAGAGTGATGCCGACGGGGATTTCAGGTAGCCCGAAGCTGAGCTTGCGCGTGCCGAGCAGGAAGCCGAGCTGCACGGGGCGGCCGGCGTCCAGAGCCTGCGCGCCCGCCCATGCGCCCACGCCCTGCGCCATGATTTCCATGCCGAGCCAGCCGGGCAGGGCGGATGCGCCGGGCGGCAGTAGGATGCAGTCGGGTCGGACGGTGCAGACGGCGTGCAGGCTGTTGTTGTCGTAAGACAAAACTTCGTCCAGCAGCACCATGCGGCCGCTGTGCGGCAGGAGGGCGGCGGGCTGTTTAATCGGGCATGGCGGCATGTTCTTCTCCGATGATGAGGACGCTGTTGTTGCCGCCGAAGGCGAAGGACGAACTCGCGCCGATGCGCCGCCCTTGCGGCCAATGGCTACCTGAAACTGTGAGCGCGATGGCGGGCAGCGCGGGGTCGGCCCGGCCGTCCCATAGTTGCGGCGGCAATGCGCCTTCGGGGTTGTCGCGGCGGCTGGCCATGAGCCATAAAAATGCGGCTTCCAGCGCGCCTGCCGCGCCGAGGGTGTGGCCGGTGAGCGGTTTGGTGGAGGTGGCGGCGGTTTGGCTGCCGAACACGTCGGCCACGGCGCGGCTTTCCATGCCGTCGTTGAGCGGCGTGCCGGTGCCGTGCAGGTTAATCCAGCCGATGCTTTCGGGCGGCAAACCGGCGTGCTTCAAGGCTACCTGAAAAGCCTGTGCCGCGCCGAGGCCGTCGGGACGGGGGGACGACATGTGGTGCGCGTCGCTGCTGGCGCCGTAGCCCAACAGCGGCAGGGTGTCGCCGCCGCCTTCGCGCGTCATTATGAACACCGCCGCCGCTTCGCCGATATTGATGCCGTTGCGGTTTTGGGAAAACGGGTTGGCGAGGCCGTCTGAAAGCACTTCCAGCGCGGCGAAACCGTTGATGGTGAGCGGCGAGAGCGTGTCCACGCCGCCGCACAGCACCGCGTCGCACACGCCCAGCCGCAAGAGCCGCGCCGCGCTGATGAGGGCGCGCGCGCCGGAGGTGCAGGCGGTGGACACGCCGTAGCACGCACCCCGCAGACCGTACACCGCCGCCGCGAAATCGGCGGGCGAGGAAAGCAGCTGCGCCTGCTGTTTGAACGGGATGTCCGTCCAGCCGCCGCCGTCGACAACGTGTTGAAACAGCGGGATGTTTTCGTCCGCGCCGCCCACCGATGTGCCAATCACCACGCCGATTCTGCCTGCGCCGTAGCGGCTGAGGGCTACCTGAATCTGCGGCTCGATTTGCGCCAAAGCGTCCCACAGCAATTGGTTGTTGCGGCTGCGGTGTTCGGCGGGCAGGCTGTCGGGGAACGGGCGCAGCTCTCGGTTTACCGCGCCGAAAGCACGGTTTTTGCCCTTCACCCATTCCGTAGAAAAAGTGAGCGGGCTGTTTTCGGACGGCCTCAACAGGCCGCGCACATGTTCCGCCGCGCCGCTGCCCAACGCCGACACCAAACCCGGCCGGCCGAGGTATGCCCGTGCCTTATTCATCGCCTTCTCCCAAAGGCGTGAGCCGCCATTTCGCCCCGCCGCTGTCCAACTCGCGCGGCCGGCCGTCTGAAAAACCGTTTTCCAACAGCGGGAACATCGCCGTGAACACCGCCTGCGAAGTATGGTTCGGCGGCACAAAGCCGTCGCGCCGCCAGCCGCTTGGCGTGGCCAGCAAACGCGCCAGCGGCGCACCGAACGCGTCGGTTTGAATCCAGCGCGACTGCCCGCCCGCCTCGCCCTGCACCACCAACAGCGACACCTGCTCCGCCGCGCCGGTTTCGTCCAGCCGCTCCAGCTTGAAACGGCGGCTCTCGCCCGCAGCCAGGTGCGGCAAATCCTGCGGGGCGAAGGTGGCGCCGCAGGCGGCAAGCAGCAGCGCGGCGAGGAGGGGGAGGAAGAATCTGGCGGGCATTTTCAGGTAGCCTTTGCGGGGTAAACGGAAGGAGGGATTATAGACGAAGCCGGGGCGGGAGTGGATTGAGGAGGATGAAAGCCTTCATCCCTTAATCGGCAATCGGCAGGCCGGATGACAAAATCCCGTCTGTACCTGCCGATTTTTTGTTTTCAGACGGCCTTTTGATAGGGCCGTCTGAAAACGGCCGGTGTTTACTTGTCCAGCCGCTTCAATTGCCTGGCGGCATATTTGTTGCCTGCCTCGGCGGCGCGGCGGTAGTAGCGGACGGCTTTTTTCAGACGGCCTGCATCTTCATAGAGGACGCCGAGGTTGGATAAGGCAAGGATGCTGCCCGCGCGGGCGGCGAGTTTGTACCATTTTCCCGCCAGGCTTTTGTTGCGGCGCACGCCTTTGCCGTTGTAGTGGAGGAAACCGAGGTTGTTGCAGGCATCGGCATCCGCCTGCAGGGCGGCGCGGGCGTACCATTTGCGGGCTTTGTCGTCGTTTCGGGGCAGGCCGAGGCCTTTTTCGTAGCAGTAGCCGAGGGCGCGTTGGGCATCCGGATGGCCGGCCTTGGCAGCTTTGCGGTAGAGCAGGCAGGCCGTCTGAAAGTCTTTTTTGCCGCCCAGGCCTTTTTCATATAGATAACCGAGGCGGTAGGCCGCATCGGGAGAGTTGCTGCTGTGTTGCTCAAGGGCGCGCGCATACCATTTGCGGGCGTGGCGGTAGTCGGGTTTTTCTGCAAATTCGTATAGGCAGCCGAGGGCTTCCTGTGCTTCGGCGTGGCCGAGTTTGGCGGCACGGCGGTAGTATTTTTCGGCTTTTGCGGGGTTCGGTTTGACGCCGTAGCCGTATTGGCACGCGCGGCCGAGGCCGAACCAGCCGTCGGGGCAGCCTTTTCTGGCGAGCCGGCGGTAGGTGCGGCAGGCGGCACCGGCTTCGGCAGGATCGGCGGTTAAGGAGGCGTAATAGAGGTATTCGAGCAGAGCGGCGCGGTAGAGGGATTTGGGATTCATGTTTCTGCCTTTCCAGGGTTTTCAGACGGCCTTTGAGGCCGTCTGAAAGCTTGTCGGAACAGGTTCGGATAGACGGCAAACCAAGCGGCAATACCGCCGCATACCGGCCGGAGTACGGTCTTTATTGACACCGCTGCACGCCCACAATTTCCGCCAAGGCTTTGAGCCTGCGTTCGGATTTGGCCACATAGGGGTTGGCGGTGTCCCAAGCGTAGCCGGCGAGGATGGAGCTGATCATATTGCTGATTTCGGGCGTGCGCTGTGGGGCGTAGATGGCGTCTTGGAAGCTGCCGTCATACCAGCCGTTCACATAGGTGCGGAAGGCGTTTACGCCCACCATCAGCGGTTCGGCGAAATCGCGCTGCCAATCGGCGGGTTCGCCTTTGAGCTGGCGGGCGAGCAGGTCGGCGGCGAGTTTGGCCGAGTGCATGGCGATGGTCACTCCGGAGGAGAACACGGGGTCGAGGAATTCGGCGGCGTTGCCCAAGAGGGCGAAGTGGCGGCCGTGCAGGGTTTTCACGTTGGCGGAATAGCCTTTGATGTGGCGGAAGGGGAAGTCGTTTTCCCATTGGGCATCGGCCAAAATGCGCGCCAGCATGGGGATGTTGGCGGCATAGCGGCGCAATATGGCTTCGGAATCTCCGAGGCCGGCGAAGCGTTCGGGCAGGCCGACCACGCCGATGGAGCAGCGGTTGTCGCCGAAGGGGATGAGCCACAGCCACACGTCGCGGTGCACGGGGTGGGTGGAAATGAGGATTTTGTTGCGGTCGAAATCGGGGTCAGCGATGTTGTCGTTAATGTGGGTGAAGTGGGCTTCGCGCACGGGCAGGTCGGACGGGGTTTCCAAATCGAGCAGACGCGGCAGCACGCGGCCGTAGCCGCTGGCATCGAGCACGAAGCGGGCGTGCAGTTCATACGCCGCGCCGTCTTCCGGCTGCACACTGAGGCGGGCGGTGTCGCCGCCGTTGTCGAAGGCGGTAACGGCGTGGCCGAAGCGCACGTCCGCGCCCTGCTTGGTGGCTTCGTCGATTAAGATTTTATCGAAGAGGCCGCGCCGCACCTGATAAGTGGTGCCCGGGCCAGGGCTGAATTTGTCGGTGAAATCGAAATAGGTGTAGCGGCTGCCCCAGGTGAAGGCGGCGCCGTCTTTAAACTGGAAGCTCGGCTCGGCTGCTACGGCGGGTAGGAAACCGGCCTCTTCGATAAATTCCATGCAGTGCGGCAGCAGGCTCTCGCCGATGACGAAGCGGGGGAAGTGCTGCTTTTCCAGCACGCATACGGAAAAGCCGTGTTTCAGCAGCAGGGCGGCGGCAATCGCGCCGGAGGGGCCGCCGCCGATAACGGCGACATCGCAGGTTTGGGTCATTTTTATTGTCCTTTTATGGATTTGCGGGGTGTTGTTTGCCGGAGCGTGAGGCTACCTGAAAATGGTGCGGCCGTGAAGCGGAAACGGGGCGGCGGCGCGGGGAAAACGGGCGCGGCTTGATGTGGGGCAAACGGCCGGGTGTTTGGGTTTGCGGCGGGGTGATTGGCCGCGCCAAGGCATCGTTTTGGCGAAACCCGCTTGGTTCGTTTTAGCTGCGCTGAGGCTGACGCTTTCAGGTAGCCTTCCGTTTTCCGGGAACGCCGCTGCGACGGGATTTCAGACGGCTTTATTTCTGCCCGTACTGCATCAGCGCCATCCCGCCGACCGCGGCCGCGCAGCCCGCCACCAGCGAAATGTGCAGCGCCTCGCCCAAAAACCACGCCGAACACAGCATGCCGAAAATCGGCACCAGCGTGATATAGGCCGCCGCGCTGCCCGCGCCCAAGGTTTTCACGCCCTCGAAATACCAGGCATAAGCCAATACCGTCGCCCCGACGGCCAAGCCCGCCAATGCCGCCCAACCGCGCGCATCCATCGCCGCAATGGCCGCAAACGGCAGGCCTTCCGCAAACAGCGCCACCGCAGACAGCATCAGCGCGCCGATTAAGGAGGTGGCCGCCGTTACCGTCAGCGCATCGATGCCGCGCAAAACCGCGCGCCCGATTAAGGTGTAGGCCGCCCAGCAGACCACGCAGCCGAAAATCAGCCACTCGCCTGCCTTGATGCCGCCCGTCAATACCGCCGACGGGTGCCCCTGCGTTACCGCCGTGACCGCGCCGCCCACCGCCAGCAGCATCCCCGCCAGAATCTTCAGGTTCAAACGTTCCCCGAACAGCCAAGCCGCCAACAGCAGCGTCAGCACGGGATTCACCGCCACCACGACCGCCGCCTTGCCCGCCGGCATCTGCTGCAAACCCAGCATAAAAAACACCGCATAGCCGCATACGCCGAAGGCGGCGGCCGCAGCCAAGCCCAGCCATTGCCGCGCCGACAAAACCGCCAGCGTTGCCAAACGGCTGCGCGCAAACAGCCAGCCCAGCAGCAAAACCGAAGCCAGCAGAAAGCGCAACGCCCCGCCCGTCAGCGGCGGCAGCGACTGCCCCAGCATCCGACCCATCGGCCACGACGCGCCCCACAGCACGGCCATGCCGAGCAGCTTCAGATACACCGAATAATGTTTTATATCCATTTTGCCATCCTTAGTCAGGCTACCTGAAAGCGCCAGTTTCAGCGCAGCTAAAACGAACAAAGTGGGTTTCGCCAAAACGATATCTTGGCGCGGCCAGGGCCGGCTTCCTGCGGAAACCCCGTTTCAGACGGCCTCAAACCTTTGAAGAGGCTACCTGAAAAATGTGCGGGGTTTTAACTCCGTTGAAGCTTGCGCTTTCAGGTAGCCGCTTTGAGATTTTCAGCACGCGTAGGGTGTGTGCGGAACGCACGCACGCGGGCTTCGGGTTGGCAAACTACGGCGTGCGTGCCTGCAGCACACACCCTACGGCCGTTGTTTTCAGGTTTCAGACGGCCTCAAACCTTGGAAGAGGCTACCTGAAAAATGCGCGGGGGTTTTAACTCCGTTGAAGCTCACGCTTTCAGGTAGCCGCTTTGAGATTTTCAGACGGCCTCATCCCCCGCCCCTTCCCTCTTCAACAGCCACGCGGAAAGCAACACGTTCAGCCCCACGCCCAGCGACACGGTGATACCGAAGGCGGCGACGGCGGGGGTGCGGCTGATGGCGAGCAGGAGGAAGGAGATGGCGGTGGTAAGCGCAGCGAGGAGGATGCCGCCGAGTTTGGCGGCGGCAGTTTCGCGGGCGGTGAGGGCGTAGACGGCGTAGTCCGCGCCCACGGCGGCCACGAGGAGCAGGCCGAACATGGCGAACAGGCTGACGGGCAGGCCGAGCCAGCCGAGCAGTCCGACGGTGGCGGCGGCGGAAACCAGCGGCACGGCGAGGATGAGGCTGCCGCGCCGCGCGCCGAACACGCGCCACAACACCAGCCAAGCCAGCGCGAAGGAGGCGAGTTTGAGCCAGGCGGCGTGGTTGCGGGTGTGGCGGAAGAGGTCGTTCAGGCGGGCGCGTTTGTCCACCAAGCGGGCGCAGGTTTGGCCTTGGTTGCACGGCAGCGCGGCCAGCACGGTTTGCACGGCGGCGGCATCGTTCAGGCCTTGCACGCGCACGAGGGCGGCTTCCTGCCCGCCGATGTTGCCCAGATACAGGCTGCGCCAGGCTTCGGCCATTTGTGGACGCAGGGCTTGTTCGAGGGACACGGGCGGCTGTTCGGCGGCCTGGTGCAGGGCGGTTTGGATGGTGTCGAGGTGCAGGCCGAGTTGGAGCATGGGGTCGGTAGCGGGGGAAGGCTGCGCGGTGAGGCGTTGCAGTTGTTCGCGCAGGACTTGTTGTTCGTCGGCGGGCAGCAGCCATTGGTTGAGCGACTGCACGCCGCCGATTGCGCCTTTTCCCGCCAATGGCCGCAAGGCGATTTCCACTTGCGCGCTGCGGCGCAACAGTTCATCGGTGCTGCCGGCCTGCACCAGTACAAAACGGCCGCCCGTGTCGCTGCCGCTGATGTCGGCCACTTGGCGCATTTCGACGATAAGCTGTGGGGAAAGTGCCGCCCAATCGCGGATATCGTCGCGCCAATCGGTTTTCAGGTAGCCTGCGGCGGCCAGCGGCAACAGCGGAACAAGCAGCCAGTGCAGGCGGGCGGTGGCGAGCTTCTGCATGGCGGCGGCAAACCAAGCGGCGCGGGGGCGGTAGCGGCGGAACAGCGGCGGCAGCAGGAGCACGGTGGCGGCAAACGCGCCCGCGAGCGCGGCCACGGAAAACACGGCGGTTTGGCGCAGCACGGGCAGCGGCGTGAAGGCGAGCAGCAGGTAGCCCGTGGCGGTGATGCCCAGCCCGGCGAGGAAGGCGGGCAGGACGCGGCGCATGGCGGGCGCGGCCTGCCAGTTGGGCGAAAACACCGAGGGCGTGAGCCAATGCAGCGGGAAGTCCACCAGCATCCCGACCAAACTCGTGCCGATGACCACGGCGAGGATGTGCATCTGCCCGAACACGGCCACCACCACCGCCGCGCCCAGCAGCATCCCCGCGCCCAACGGCAAGGCCAGCGCAAACACGCGCGGGCTGCGGAACACGGCCAGCAGCAGGGCAAAAGTGAGCGACAGGCCGACGGCGGACATCAGCCCGCTTTCGCGCTCCGACTGCACTTTGGCTTCGGCGGCAAACAACGCGCCGCCCGCCGCCAACAGGCGGTAGCCGCCGCGCTCGGCTTGGGCGCGGGAATCGGCCAGCAGCGGCAGCAGGCGTTCGGCTTGGTCGGCAGCCGCTTTTTCAGGTAGCCTCGCCCGCAGCCACACCCAAGTGAGGCCGTTCTGCTCGCTATACAGCATGCCGTTGCCGCTGTGCCATTGCAGGCGGCCGGCGGGCTGTTTCTGCTGCACGAAGCGGGAAAAGCCGAGCCAGTCGTCTTCCAACGGCACGGTTTGTGCGGCGAAGGGGTTGGCCGCGTCTTCGGCGCGCTGTTGGAAATAAGCGGCGGGGTCGTGCAACAGAAGCTGCTGCTGTTCGCGCGGCAGGGCATTTGCGCCGAGGCTGCGGATGTCTTGCCGCAGTTGGTCCAAATCCGGCTCGATGCGGCTGTCCACGGCGGCGAACAGGCCGCTTTGCCGCCAGCGGTCGGCCACCTGTTCGGCGGCGGCGAAGGCGCGGTCGGCATCTTCACTGCCCACCAAGAGCAGGATTTGGCCGTTGAGCTGTTTTTCGCCCGCTTCGTCGGCCGCGCGCCACACCGCATCCACCTGCGCGTCGGCGGGCAACAGCGCGGTGAGGTCGGTTTGCAGGCGGCCGCCTTGCGCCAGCCTCCAGCCCAGCCACGCGGCGGCGCAGGCCAGCAGCAGGGCATACAGCCACGCCAGCCTAGTCATGCAGCGCCACCCTGCCCGAAGCGCAAGGCGTGTCGCCCTGCGCGATGGCGAAATGGATTTTGTTTTTCGCCGCGTCGTGGCGCAGCGTGAGCCGCACCGTGTCGTGCGGGCGCACAAAATGCTGGTATTTCAGGTTTTCCATCTGTTTCACTTGTTTCCTGCCCCAATCGAAACGCACCGCCAAATCCATTGCCCACTGGATTTCGATCACGCCGGGCACCAGTGGGAAATCGGCAAAATGCCCGCCGAACCAGGCCAAATCCAGCGGCACAACGCCTTCAAACGCATATTCGCGCGCCTCGTCGTTTTGCGACACCAAAGCCCATTGCGGCGCGGTTTGCGGTTGGGTAAAGGCTACCTGAAAATCCTGCTTGCGGATTTTCGCCTGCGGATTGCGCGGCAGTTGGGCGGCGAAACGCCAATAACGCGGCAGCGCGGCGGTGTCCTGCGTTTTGGCCAGATGCCGCTTCAAGGCTTGCACCACGGCGGCGCGGCCCTGTTCGCGCAGCGCGGCAATGCCCGCTTCGTTCAAGGCTGCCCATGCCGCAATCCGGCCGTGCTGCGGGTGGCGGGCGCAATGCGCGTCGGCAATCCAGCCGTGCGCCAGCAAATCATGCTCCAACTGCGCCAGCGACACGCGCTTGTCTTCCAGCTTGATGATGCGGTCTTGGCGGCCGAGCAGTTCCAGCCGCCGCCCGTGCAGCCGTACCGCATCGGCGGTTGCCTGCACCCCGCCGCTCCACGGTGAGGCTACCTGAAAAATGTTGTGCTCATCGACGGCGGCTTCCACTTCGGGCAACAGTTCCCATTCCCCGCCCTGCCGCAGCGCAATCACGCCCGTTTCCGTGCTGCCGTACACATCATGCGGCGCAAAGCCCAGCTTCCCTTGCAGCAGCGCGGCGGTCGCTTCGGGCAGCAGCCCGCCCGCGCTGACGATGCCGCGCACCCGCCCGCGCAGCCGCGCCCAATCGCGCCTCTCGCCCAAACGGTTCAGCAGCGCGGGGCTGGCAATCCACAGGCATTCGCGGCGCGAATCGGCCAGCAGCAGCTCGGGATACACGCACTGCCGCCGCCCGATGGCCCAGCCCGCCGCCAGCGACACGAACATGCGGAAGGTCAGCCCGTACAAATGCTGCGGGCTCACGCTGCCCACGGCGGAGAGGCCGCGCCAGTTTTCAGGTAGCCTCTGCGCCACCGCCGCCGCTTCCGCCAGCATCTGCGCGCGCGTTTTCACGATGGTTTTCGCTTCGCCCGAAGAGCCGGACGTTTTCAGATACAGCACGTTTTCACGCGGCCATTCCAACGCTTCCGCAGGCGCGGCCGCCTGCTCTGCCGCCCCGTCGTACAGCCAGAGGCCGTCTGAAACCTCGGGCACGTCACTCAGCCACACCGCGCCCCGCTCCTCCGCCCAACGGCGGTTTTCCTCGGCCAGATTGGGCGGCAGATACACCTCCGCCCCCGCCAGCCAAGCCGCCAGCAGCGCGGAAGCAAACCGTGCCGCGTCGTCGAACCACAGCGCGGCGGCCGAAATATTGTGCGTCCGCAAACGTGCGGCCAGCGAGAGCGTGGCGGCGGAAAACTGCGCGGCAGGCCAGCCTTCGGCCAGCGTGGAATCGGGGGAACGGTTGAGCAGGGAGAGGACGGGCATGGTGTCGGGTTTGGAATTAGGTTGATGAGATTGATTGGACGGCGCGGCCGTGCCGCTTCGGGCTACCTGAAAGCGCAGCTGCAACGAAGTTAAAAACGGTTTTTCGGCAGCAGTCGTGCGGCAGGCAGGTTTCCAACCGCGCATTATAAAACAGCCGGGCACGAATGCCCGACTTGCGGTTGCTTAATTTCAATCATTTTGCACTTCACGGCCGCCCGTGCTTTCAACTGGCTTGGTAGGCTACCTGAAAACCGTCGCCGCACATTTGTCGTCAATTGAAAACCCCTGCACAGGGCAGGGGTTGGGCGGCAGGCCTTATTTCAGTTTGGCAGCCAGTTCGTCGAATTTTTGTTTGATGTCGGCTTTGAAGGCTTCCACTTTTTCCTTACGTTCGGCTTTACGCTGCTGTTTCCATGCCTCGTGTGCCTGACGCGCCACTTCCTGCTGCGCTTCTACAGCTGCCAGCACATCCCGTTGGGCAACGGCGGCATCTTGGCGCAGGATAACGGTTTTGAAGCGGTTGAAAAACCCGTCCAGCACGGCTTCGTCAGATTCCTGAGCCAGAATGACCACGGCGGTACTGCCGTCGTCCAGTTTTCTGGCGGTATTTTCCAGCAACAGGCCTTCGCCGAGGGTTGCCGCCGTACCCGCATCGCTGCCGATGAGCGCACCGGCCGCGCCACCCAGCAGCATACCGACAGGGCCGCCCAGCACGCCCACCAACGAGCCGATAAGCCCGCCCGTCCACGCGCCTTCTGCGGTGTTGGCGGTAAAGTCGGTGCTTTCTGCGGGGATAATCAGGCCGTTTTCTTTTTTCACCAAAACGGCTTGGGCAATCAGCGTGTCGGCGGTCTGTGTGTAGGCCTTCAATTCGGAAAAGGCCTGATAGGCTTCGCTGGAGATATCGAACAAAGCGACGATGATGTTTTGGTTCATGAAACGGCTCCCGTGTGAGTTGAAGATGAAACATACATGAATGTATGTTTCAGCAGTGTAAAAGATGGCAGGCAGGCGGGCAATGCAATAAACCAAATTTTACCCACAGGAAATCTGCGGCAAGCGACAGTGCGCCTATACTTACCAATAGTATATGTTTAACAGATAGTTGGGGAAGGACATCCAGCTTGCTGTAGTTCTCGGTTCAAACTGTTTTCAGACAGCCTCTCAGGCTACCTGAAAGCAAGCGTTTCAACGGGTTGGAAACGATGGGTGCGGCTTATTCCCCCAAGGCCTGCCGGGCGGCGGGGCTGAGCGGCCGGTCGGTTTGCAGCTGGGTGAACTGCATCACGGTGCGGTCGCCCTGTTTTTCGTCCAGCTCCACTTTCTGCACCAGCCGGCCGCCGCTGATGACGATTTGGTTGAACACCTGCCGCATCACGGCGGTTTTCGGCGTGAGGGTGAGCCGCCATTGTTGGGCGTTGCCGGAGAGGGCGAGGTTGAAGTGGCGTTGCAGTTCGGCGGTGTCGCCGCCGAGCACGGCCATGAAGAGTTTCACCTGCGCGGCCTGCGCGGTTTGGCTGCCGTTGCTGCGCCACTGCCCTTGCGAGTCTTGGCGGGTGATGCCGTCGCGGCGCACGCGCAGTTTCATGTCGAAGGGTTTTTGCAGGTGCCAGAACAGGCCGTGGCCGGGGCGCAGGGCGAATTGGCCGCCGGTTTGCACGGGTTTGTCGAGCGAGCGCAGGAAACGCTGCTGGGTGAAGCTGCCCTGCACGCTCTGCGGGGCTTGCAGCTGGGCGGTGAGTTCGGCGGTGTTGAAGGCGAGCGCGGGCAGGGCGGCGAGGGCGAGGAGGAGGGAAAGGAGGCGTTTTTTCATGGGGTTGCTTGGGGTTTTGTGATTTTGTCGGGGCTTATGTTTTCAGACGGCTTGTCGGGCATGAATGCGCTGCTTGCGGGTTTTTTCAGGTAGCCTTTCAGACGGCCTAAAGGCTACCTGAAAAATGGGTGCGGCAAATTTCTGCCAGGCTAACAATCAGGCCAAGCCCATCTGTTTCGCCAGCTCCGCGTCCAAGGCCTGTGCGCGGGCGAAGGCGTGGTGGGCGGTGTGGCGTTGCATGTAGGCGGCGAGTTCGCCGTCGGCAGGCAGCACTTGGGCGCGGGCGATGCCGAAGGCGATGAGGCCGCTCAGATAGATATCCAGCGCGGTAAAGCGGTTGCCGAGGGCGTATGTTCTGCCACGCAGGAAGTTGGCGAGCGTGGCGGTGGCTTCGCTGAAGCTGCCGTAGCCGATGCCGCGTTTGCGTTCGGGCGTTTCGGGCACGGCAAACCATTTATCGAACATGGCGTATTCGCAGTGCACGCCGAACATCAGCCAGCGGTAGAATTCGCCGCGTTCGGCGGTGCCGGCGGCGGGGATGAGCCTTTTCTCAGGGAAGAGTTCGGCCAAGAACACCACCAGCGCGGCGGTTTCGGTGATCACCGTGTCGCCGTAGCGGATGGCGGGCAGTTTGCCCATGGGATTGACGGCGAGGTAGGCGGCGGATTTGGTGCCGTTTTCGCCGTAGGGCACGGGCACGGTTTCGTATTCCGCGCCGCATTCTTCCAGCAGCCAGCGGATGATTTTGCCGCGCGAGTGGGGGTTGGTGTAGAAGGTGAGGGGTTGCATGGTGTTTCCTTGGTGCGGCATTTTAGCTGTGCAGAAATCCGCTTCGCTCGTTTTAGCTGCGCTGAAGCTGACGCTTTCAGGTAGCCTTTTCAATACGGTCTGAAAGGCTACCTGAAAAACAGGGCAAGCGGTTGCGGCGTGGGTGTTTTCAGACGGCCTTGCCCGTGCCGATTGGGCGGGCGGCGGTATTTTACACCCAAAATCATGGCATGACGGCGCGGGTGTTTTGGGGCAGGCTACCTGAAAAAGAGGATGGGCACAGCATCCCGCCCGGCATGGATTGTTCAGACGGCCTCAGAGCCTGCCTGAAAAGGCCGTCTGAAACCCGCCCGCTAATCCGCCACCCCCGCACGCGCCTTCACAAACTCGATAAAACACTTCACCTTCGCGGGCAAGAGCCGCGTGGCCGTCATCGCGTACACGGGCACGGGTGGGGCGGACCAGCCGGGCAGCACCCGTTGCAGGCGGCCTTCGGCTTCGTATTGCGCCGCCGCGCCCATCTGCGGCACCAGCGCGATGCCCAAGCCCTGCGCCGCCATGCGCGTGAGCATGCCCATGCTGTTTACCGCGTAGGGCGATTGGGCGGCGATTTCCGCCGTGTTGCCCGCCGCGTCCGCCAGCCGCCACACGGGCAGCGCGGGGAAACGCAGGCAGTGCGCGGGGTTCACTTCCTGCGGCGATGGCGGCACGCCGTGTTTGTCCAAAAACGTGGGCGCAGCGTAAAGATAAAAGTCCGCCTTCATCAGCAGCGTGGCCACATAGCCCGAATCCGGCTGCTCGCCCGCACGGATGACCAAATCAAACGGCTCGCCGACCAAATCCGCCTTGCGCGGGGTTACGTCCATTTCCAGCCCGATTTCGGGGTATTGCGCGGCAAATTCAGGCAGCAGCGGCGCAAGGAATTCATACGAAAAATCAACGGGCAAAGACACGCGCAGCACGCCGTGCGGCCGCAGCAGCATCCCGCCCAGCTCGTCGTGAATCCGCCGCGCCTCTTCCACAATCGGCCGCACCCGCTCCAAATAGCGCGCACCCGCCTCGGTCAGCCCCACCCGCCGCGTGCTGCGGCTAAGCAACTGCAAGCCGAGGGATTTTTCCAGTTCGCTGATTTTTCGGGATAAAGTGGATTGCGGCATGTCCAGCTTCGCCGCCGCTTTGGTGAAGCCTTGGGCTTCCGCCACTTCCACAAACAAGGCCATTTCGTTCCAATAATCCATTTTCGCTCCGGATTTCCCATTTCAGGTAGCCTATTATATATAAAAACGGATAAGTGTTATTCAAAAAAACCCATTTATCCGAAAAACAGTCTTCCCTACAATGCGAAGCATCCAAACCACGCAAGCCGAAAGGAACAAAATCATGAATGCCTACACCGTTATCACTTTAACCGTTATCGCCAACCTCGCCGTGCCGACTTTTTTGTATTACTGGATTAAAGGCCGGCTCACCGCCGAGCCTGCCGAAGTTTCAGGCAGCCTTTAAGCCGAATGCGGCCGACGCTTATCCGTTATAGCCGTTTACAAAGCGGGCCATCCTTGTCATAGTCCGCCCTTTCCCAACCACACTTTCAGGAGTAAAAAAATGTATAAACCCTTCAATGCAAAAGATTCCGTCATGCTGTTAATCGACCACCAAATCGGCACCATGGGCTGGGTCGGCTCGATTCCGTTCGACGAAATGAAGCGCAACGCGCTGATGCTCGCCAAAAGCGCGGCCGCGCTCGGCATCCCCACCGTGCTCACGTCCAGCATGGAAGAACACGCCCAAGGCCCGCTGCTGGCGGAACTGGCCGACATCCTGCCCGAAGAGTTTAAAAACCGCGTCAAACGCGCCGGCATCGTGAACGCCATGGCCGACGAAAACTTCGCCGCCGCCGTGAAAGCCGCAGCGGGCGGGCGCAAACGCATCATCATCGCCGGCGTGACCAACGACGTGTGCACCGTATACCCGACGCTGACCCTGCTGGAACAGGGCTACGAAGTGCAGGTGGTCGCCGACGCGGGCGGCTCGCCCGGCAAACTGGCCGACGAAACCGCGCTGCGCCGCATGGACAAAGCGGGCGCGACGATTACGTCCACCAACCAACTGATTGCCGAACTGGCGCAGGATTGGAGCAGCGAAGACGGGCAGAAACTGCTGCAAGTGGTGGCCGAGGCTTTGCAGGGTTGATAAGGCAGCCTGAAACGGTAACAGGCTACCTGAAAAACCAAAAGCAGCCTGCACGTTCCGAATCATCGGGGGTGCAGGCTGCTTTATATTATCCATATTATCCGACAGCATTTCGGGCGGCTTGCTGTTTTCAGCTTCTGCGAAGCCAAAAATGAAGCGGCACGGTTTCCGCAAAACCAATCTTTCAGGCAGCCTGAAAACGCGCTTTCATCCTGCCCTTGTGATAAGATTTGTTATCGACCAACCGCCTGTTCCAAAGATAATTGATGTCCAGACTCGACCACTTGCGCACTTTCCTGGAAGTGTATCGCCAAAAATCCGTTTCCAAAGCGGCGGCAAAACTCAGTATCACGCAGCCTGCCGCCACGCAGCATATTCAGGCTTTGGAAAGCCTGGTGGGGAAAAAACTGTTTGTCCGACAACCGCGCGGGGTACAGCCGACAGAAGTGGCGGACGATTTGGCGCATTCGGTGGCGCAGAGCATCGATGTGTTGGAAAACAAGCTGGCACGGCTGGGCTACGGGCAGGTCAAAGGCGGCACGGTGCATATCGCCGCGCCTGCCGATGTGACGCATTTCGTGTTGGCGCCGCGTTTGGTTCATCTGCTGGCGGACGGTTTTTCCGTGCGCGTGATGACGGGCAACAAGGAGCGGATTTACGGGCTTTTGCAGGAAGAACGGGCGGATTTCGCCATTACCAGCTCGCTGCCCGATGCGGCTTTGTACGAATCCGTCCCGCTGTTTTGCGAGCAGTTTTTGTTGGTGTATGCGCCACAGTTGGCGGACAAAATCGCCCAAGTCGGCTACTGCGGCGCTATGCTCAGCGCAACCGGTTTGGCATTGTTTGTGTTCCTGACCCGGTTTGGCGGGAAAACGGCGGAAGGTTTGAAAGCAAAGGCAGCCTGAAACGGCAAAGGCTACCTGAAAACGGAGCTTCAACAAAGTGAAAACAGAGCCTCAACGAAGTGAAAATACCAAAAGCAGCCTGCACTGTAAAAAACCAAGGTGCAGGCTGCTTTCGCGCTTTAACTTTGTTTTGGCTGTGCAGAAACCCCGCCTTTGGCTGCACCGAGACATCGCTTTCAGCCAGCCTTATTCCCGCCAAATACGGATAAGTGTTATCCGCCCACCCCCATTTATCCGCCCAGCCGTCCCGCCTACAATGCGCAGCATCCGCACAACGCAATCCCGAAAGGACAACCCCATGAAACTCCTCACCCCGTTCCAACTCGGCAACATCGAACTCAAAAACCGCATGGTTATGGCCGCGATGACCCGCAGCCGCAGCGTTTCAGACGGCATGGCCACCGATTTGATGGCCGAATATTATGCCCAGCGCGCCTCTGCCGGACTGATTTTGTCCGAGGCCATCAATATTTCCGCCGATGCGGTTGGCAGCCCGTTTACGCCCGGCCTGTACACCGACGCGCAGGTGCAAAGCTGGAAAAAGGTCACCGACGCGGTACACGCCCAAGGCGGCAAAATTTTCGTCCAGCTCTGGCACACCGGCCGCGTGGCGCATTCGGTCGATAGAAACGGCGCGTTGCCCGTTGCCCCGTCCGCCGTCAAAATCGAAGGCATGCAACACTTTACTTCGCAGGGCGCGAAAGATTTTGAAACCCCGCGCGCGCTGACCGTAGCCGAAATCAAGCAAACCATAGCCGATTACGCGCAAGCCGCCAAAAACGCCATGGCCGCAGGCTTCGACGGCGTGGAGCTGCACGCGGCCAACGGCTACCTGCCGCAGCAGTTTTTATCCGATTCCGTCAACTTGCGCAGCGACGAATACGGCGGCAGCGTGGCCAACAAAGCCCGTTTCACGCTGGAAGTGATGGACGCGCTGATTGCAGCCGTCGGCGGCGAAAAAGTCGGCATCAAAATCAGCCCGCTGCACCCTTACGCCGGTATCGCGTTTGACGACCCGACCGAAACTTATACCTATTTAATCAACGAGTTGAACAAACGCAATTTCGCCTTTGTCGAGCTGATGAAACGCAGCCCCATGTTCCCGCTGCTGCCGCATTATCCGGCAGACGACGAAATCGAACGCTTCGGTAAACTGGTAAAACAGACGCTGATGGCAGGCACGGCCTACACCCGCGACAGCGGCGAAGCGGAGCTGGAAAAAGGCATTGCCGAACTGATTGCCTACGGCTCGTCCTTCCTCGCCAACCCCGACCTGCCGCGCCGCTTCGAGCTGAATGCCGAACTCAACGCACCCGACCGCGCCACCATGTTCGGCGGCGGGGAGCATGGGTATACCGATTATCCGGCGTTGGGATAGGCTACCTGAAAAAGCAGCCTGCACTTTGGATGTCCGCAAAGTGCAGGCTGCTTGGTTGTGTAACGCGGTTGCCGCTTGTCTTCGGAAGGCCGTCTGAAAGCTATTTTCAGACGGCCTGTTGTTTTTCAGGCAGCCTTTGGGTTTCGGCAGAGACCGAATTATCTTTTTGCCCCACCGCCTCCGCCATCTGTTCCCGCAGCCATTTGAACGCTTCGCTGTGGTGCGTGCGTTCGTGCCAGGCGAGCAGTTTGGTGAAGGTCGGGATGGCCAGCGGCGGTCGGCAGACGGCTAGTTCTGGGCGGTTTTGCAGTAGGCGCGCAGGGGCAGTGGCCATCAGGTCGCTGCCCGCCAAGATTTCAGGCAGAGCGAGAAAGCTGCTGACGGATACGGCAACGCGGCGGCTTTTGCCCAGTTTGGCGAGTGCGTCGTCCACCAGTCCGTGAAACTGTCCGCCGTGGTAGGAAACCATTGCATGTTCTGCGCTGCAAAACGCGTCCAAATCCAAGCGCATTGGTTCGCCCAAAAGCGGATGTCCTTGCCGCGCGGTGCACAGATAATGCTCTTCAAACAAGGACTTGGTGTGGAAGTCGGGCAGGGTTTCGCCTTCGGTAATCAGCGCAAAATCCAGCTCGCCCTTATTCAGCCGCTGCGACACGTCGCCCGCGTGTATCGGCATAAAGGCCAGTTTGATGCGCGGCGCAAGCGGCCGGATTTGGCGCAAAAACGGCAGGCCGACGGCGTGCAGCCCGTAATCCGTCAGGCCGATTTTGACCGTCAGTTCCGCCTGCTTAGGGTCAAAATCGGGCGGCTGCCACAGCGCATTGATGTCGGCAAGCACTTGTTTTAAAGGCTGGTGCAGCGATTTTGCCCGCTCCGTCGGCGACAGCCCGTATTGCGTGCGGACAAACAGCGGATCGTCAAAGCTGTCGCGCAGTTTTGCCAAAACCGCGCTCATCGCCGACTGGCTCAACGCCATTTTTTCGGCGGCGCGGCTGACGTTTTGTTCGTCCAAAAGCACGACCAGGGCTTTCAACAGGTTCAAATCCAAACGGCGCAGTTCCTGCATTTTGCACTCCAAGATATTCGTTTTGTAAATATCTTATATCCAAATCATCGATTAGACAAATATCTAAACTGAAGCGACAATACCCTCATCCGATACATTTTATTTCAGAGAGGACATCAAAATGAGCTACACCCAATCCGCCATCATCTTCCCTCAAGGCTATATTCCCGGCGAAACCGACAATTTCTGCTCCAACGAAGTCATCGTCAAAAGCATCCGTTTGGCAGACGCGTGGGAACTGCTGGTCAACCCGCATCTGTGGCCGACCTATTACGCCAATTCCGCCAACATCCGCTACGGCAAAACGCATTTGGAACAAGGCGAACGGTTTTATTTTGAAACCTTCGGTTTTCCCGTAGATGCCGAAGTGGTGGAACTGGTCGCGCCGAAAGACGGACAGGCAGGCCGCATCGCGTGGCACGGCTGGGCGGGCGAAGGCGCAACGCGTTTGGACGTACACCACGCATGGCTTTTGGAGGAACTCGACGGCGGACGCGTGCGGATTCTGACGCAGGAAACGCAAAACGGCGAACCGGCCAAAGAACTCGCCCAAGCCAAACCCAATCCGATGATTAACGGCCATCAGGAATGGCTGGACGGCATGGTGGCGGCGGCAAGACGGGGGTGAAATCCGATTAAAGGCTACCTGAAAATGCAAAACAGCCCGCACTTTGGGAAATCCAAGCGTGGGCTGCTTTGTTGTTGAATGCGGTTGCCGTTTGTTCACGAAAGGCCGTCTGAAAGATTGAAACCGGCTTTTAACTTCGCTGAAGTTCACACTTTCAGGTAGCCTCAAATGTTCAGCCGAAATATTTTTCCAAATGCGCCAAATAGTCCGCCGCGCTTTGGGCGACGAGTTGCTCGGCAGCGGCATCGTAGCCGGCGTTGCTGTCGATGGTGTGGAAGGCGAAGGCGGGCTGCCAGTCTGCGTGGCAGTAGCGGGCGGTCAGTTCGAAGGGGCGCAGCACTTCGGCCAAGCCGTAGCCGACCGCGCCGTCCGCCCGGTAATCTTCGGCGGGCGCGCCGAGCGAGACGGCGATGCCGGTTTTGCGGTTTTCCAGCGCTTTGCCTTTCGAGCCGTATGCCCAGCCGTAGGTCAGCACTTCGTCCAGCCAGTGTTTCAGCAGCGGCGGGCAGTTGAACCAGTACACGGGGAATTGGAATACCAAGTTGTCGTGCGCTTCCACCAGGGCTTGTTCGCGGGCAACATCGATTTTGCCGTCGGGGTAGGTGTCGTAGAGTTTGTGGACGGTGTAGCGGTCGGGGTGTTTCTCCAACTCGGCGAGCCAGCGGCGGTTTACGGTGGATTGCGCCAGATTCGGATGGGCGAGGATGATGAGGGTTTTCATGGCTTTCCTTGATGATTGGTGTGAGGGCGGGAAGGCTACCTGAAAAGCGTGTGGCGGTAAAGGAAGGCCGTCTGAACGATTGAAACCGCGTGCGTGCATTCCGCACACACCATACCCATCGGGCTACACTTGCTACGAGGAAGCTATCACAGCCGCAGGATAGGGTTGCAGCCTGTCCAGCAGCGGGCATGAAATGAAAACGGTGGGCAGGAGCCCACACTAGGCCGTCGTTCAGACGGCTTTTTCAGCTAGCCTTTAAGCCAGTTGTTCAATCTTGGCGATGAGATTAGTAGGTTGGGTTGGCAAACCCAACGTTTCGGATAGATCGACGGTTTTGTTGGGTCATGACCCAACCTACGCTTGCTGCGGGTTTCGGCGGGTAGGGTGTGTGCGGAACGCACGCACGCGGGTTTCGGGTTGGCAAACTACGGCGTGCGTGCCTGCGGCACACACCCTACGGCCGTTTGAGCCGCTTTGCAGGGATTCGGCCTGCGGCGGAAGCCTGGTTGCTGGTTTTCACTTTGTTGAAGCTGCGCTTCAGCTGCGCAGAAACTCCGCCTTGGCTTTGCCGAGACATCGTTTTCAGACGGCCTTGATGGAGGTTTCGGTGAAATCGGGCGTTGGCACAAGCAAACCTGACGGTTTGCCTGCCCTCTCCCCAACCCTCTTCCACGGGGAGGGGGGACGGATTGGTGGTAAGCCGTGTGTGGCGTCAAAAGGTTTTTTCAGACGGCGTTTTTCAGGTAGCCTCAATCCTCCGCCAACGGCGCAAACCCTGCAAACCGCCGCACGGCCTCCTGCCAGCTTTCGGGGGTTTGGAACAGCATTTCGCCGTTGTCGAGGCGTTGGGCGACTTGGGTGGTATGGGCTTGGGTGAGCTTGTCGCCGCTTTCGGCGTCGCGTAGGGTGTAGCTGAGGCGCAGGCAGCTTTCGTATTCGGTCATGGCCATGTCCACGCGGATTTTCTGGCCGAAGCGGGCGGGGCGGATGTATTTGAGGTCGAGCTTCACCACGGGCCAGGCGCAGCCGTGCGCCAGCATCACGGTGTAGTTGTAGCCCAGCGCGTCGAGGAAGGCGCAGCGGGCGATTTCGAGGTATTTCACGTAGTGGCCGTGCCAGACGATCTGCATCACGTCCACGTCAAAAAATGGCACTTCGATCTCGGTGCTGTGGCGGCAGTAGATGTGTTTAGCCATGGTCGGGGTCGTTCCAAAAATCGTAGAAGTTAAACCATTGCAGCGGGGCGCGGGCGGCGTGGGCGGCGAGGATGTCGGCGTATTGCTGCGCCATGTGTGCAATCACTTGTTTGCGCGTGGCGGCTGTCCAGCTTGGGGCTACCTGAAAACGCTTGAGGCATAAATGATAGCGGCCGCGTTCTTTTAATACGAACACGGTGTTGGTGGGCGCGCGCAGCAGACCGGCCAAGAGCCAGGGGCCTTGCGGCAGGCGGGCGGTGTGGCCGAGGAATTGCACGGGCACGGTTTTGTTGCCGCGCACGGGTGTGCGGTCGGCGGCGATGGCGAGCCATTCGCCCGCGTCGAGTTTGTGCGAAAGCTGGAGCATTTTGGCGGCGTCGAGTTCGGCCACTTGGATGAGCTGCAAATCGCTGGCGCCGGCGGCTTTGAGGGCGCGGTTGAAATCTTCGGCGTGGGCGTTGTGCACCAGCACGTTGAGCTTAAAGCCTTGGTGGTGCGACACGAGGGCGCGGCACACTTCGATGTTGCCCAAGTGCGAGCAGATGAGGATTTGGCCGCGCGCGCTGTGGTTGTCCACGTCGGCGTAGAGCTTGTCGGGGTCTTCCACCACCAGGTCGGGCACGGTGATTTTGTGCCGCCACACGGCGAAGCGGTCGGCCACGGCTTGGCCGAAGGCGGCAAACTGGCGGTATTCGGCAAAACGCGCGGGCAGCGGCGCGGCGGGGAAGCTGCTTTTCAGGTAGCCCTGATATTGGCGCACGCTGCGGCGTTGGGCGGTAGAAGTGAGGTAGAAATAGGCGGGCACGATGGCGGCGATGGCGTGCACCAGCGGCAGCGGCAGGTAGCGCACCAGCCATGCGGTGAGCCGGAGGAAGGGGCGGCTGCCGCGTTCGCGTTGCGCCGACCAGTGGGCGGATTGCGCCGCTTGAGGCCGTCTGAAAAACCGCCCGAAGCGGCGGGCGAACATGCCGCAAAACAGGCGGGCGTGCATTTTACTGATCAGCCAGTTGTCGCGGCGCAGGTTGAAGTGCGAGATGCCGTCTGCCGCGTAGCGTATCGGCGTATCCAGCCACACGAATGGCACGCCCGCCCAATGCAGGCGCACCAGGATTTCGTTGTCGAAATCCATGCGCTCGCCGATGATGCCGCCGCCGTATTGAATAGGCAGCACGGCGGCCAGCGGATAGACGCGGAAGCCGCACATGCCGTCTTGGATGTCGCGCGACCAAGTGTGCAGCACGTTCCAAAAATCGGTGATTTTGCGGCCGTAGAGGCGCGATTTGGGCACGTCGCCGCCGTACACCGGCCGCCCGCACACCACCGCCTGCGGCTGCGCCTGCGCGGTTTCGATAAAACGCGGGATGTCGGCAAAGCTGTGCTGCGCGTCGGCATCCATCTGCAACACATGGCTGAAACCCTGCTGCGCCGCCAGCTTGAAGCCCCACTTCATCGCGCTGCCCTTGCCGCCGTTCACCGGCCGGAACGCCACCTGCACGCCCTCGCCGCGCAAAGCCTCCAAACCCGCGCGATAATCTTCGCCCGAACCGTCGTCCACCACCAAAACGGGCAGGCCGCAAGCGCGCAGCGCGGCCACCACCTGCGGCAGCGTGCCGAGGTGGCGGTAGTGCGGGATAACGGCGAGGAGTTTCATGGAAAAGGCGGGGCGGGGGAAAAGCGGGATTTTAGCAAAAAGGGGCAAGGGCTACCTGAAAATCCGCACGGCGGCATGAAGCGGATGCGCCATCCAAATGCGCAGGCGGATTTTTCAGGTAGCCTTTTCCCCTTCTGCCAATGGCAGCGCGATTGGATTGGCGCCGGGCGGCGGGCGGTTTGGCGGCGCAGCAATCCCGCCCGGGCTATGCCCGCACACCGTTTTAGCGAAACTCGCTTTGCTCGTTTTCAGGTAGCCTTTAATATATCGCCATGCCAAACCCAAGCACCTAGGAAAAAACATGATTACCTTAAGAGACGTTACCAGCTTCATCGCCATGCTGTATTGGGGCACGATGCTGGTATTTGCATTAGGCTCGATATTTTTGTTCTATCAATCCCACTCCAAACTTTTGGAAAAACACCCGTGGCTGTTGCCCGCCCCCGGGCTTGCCGTGGCCGGGCTGTTTTTCCTGCTGCCCAAGGCCATCGAATGGTCGGACAATCGGGAGAACGCGGAGAAAGTGGCCGAATGGCGCAAACGCTACGACCCCGCCAAAGCCCGTTTCGACCAACTTTGTCGAAACGCCGGTGAGAAGATCTACCGCACCGCCGAGAATGTGGACGGCATCCTGCTGCTAAAAGTGCGCGGGGATGACGAGAAATATCAGAGCAATAGCTACAACCCGCGGAAAGACCAGATGTGGGAGGATGCGGCGGTGGCGAGTGAATTCGAGCGAGAGGAGTATGTTGCCAGCTTTTTGCCATATTTTTCCCGTGCCCATTATGATTATGTTGATGTATTGCAAAAAGACGGTTCTATCATCCGCTATAGTGGTGATTGGCATATGTCCGACAAACCGTTTAATCAAGAGATAAATCCACCACATCCGGCCCGCTACGCCGTTACTTATGAGAATGATGTTTCTTGGGAAAACCGCAAGCATTGGATAGCGGGAACAACGATCAAAATAATTGATACAAAAACGAACGAATTGATGGCTGAAAAAACGATGTATGTTTTTGTGCCTGAGCTAGGATATTCTAAGTTTGAACAAAATCCGAATCCTTGGGGCAGAGGGGAAAGATGCCGTCCTAATGAAAATTCCTATGAACAGAGAACTAGTACATTTGTAAAAAGAGTTTTGATTTCCCCAGCATTCAAACCGGAAGCTCGGCAATAATGCGGCAACGGAATTAAAAGGCTACCTGAAAACTTTTTCAGGTAGCCTTTTACTTGCCTCGTGCCAATCAGCGGGCAATATCGCCGCGCATCACCACGCGGGCGTGGAAGGTGCCCACTTCGCAGTCATACTGCCCGCCGCGCAGGATTTGGCGGTTGTAGTAGCTGTGGAAGTTGCTCACGCGGTTGGCGCCGCGGCTTTGGGCAGTTTCCTGGAATTTGTGGGCGGCGTTGATGAAGGCGCGTTCGCAGGCGGCTTCGTCGGATTTGTTGGAGGCGTTGGCGGCCTGGCGGGTGGTGAGGTTGGCGCGCACGGTGCGGCCGCCGGCACCGAAGCTCACGGGCACGCTCGGGTTGAGCAGGCGTTTGGCTTCATCGGAAGCCAGTACGGCGCGGCCGTTGCAGCGGTACACCACCCTGCGGCCGCCGCGGTTGGGGTCGTCGTCGCGCAAGAGGCGGCACACGCGGCCGGTGGTTTGCGCGTTGCCGTGGGCGGCGCGGGTTTCGGTGCGTTGCGTGCTTTGGCGGCTGCCCTCGTCGGGCGTGCGGTTGTTTTGGCAGCCGGCCAGGCCGAATGCGGCTACAATCGCGATTGCCGGCAGGATGTGGCGGGATTTCATATTTGCTCCTTATTGAGTGGGGGAAACGGATCGTCCGAAACCGCCGCCGTGGCAACTTCCTTCCACCAAAATCCAGCGGTTTCACTTAATTTAACAGTATATTGGAAAACCCAGAAAATGCCTACCCGCCCGAGCGCCGAACACCGCATCCGCCTCTATCTGGCCGCGCCCGACAGCGCCGCGCATTATTGCGCCGAACGCTTGGATGCGGCCGACCGCGCGCATTTGCTGCGCCACCCCGGGCGCGCCAAGCAAAGCGGTTGGCGGGTGAGCCGTTTCCTCAAACAGCAGGCGGCGGCAGACGGGTTTGCAGGAAGCCGCGATTTTTCAGGTAGCCTCAGCCACAGCGGCGGGCATGCGCTGCTGGCGCTGCCGTCTGCCGATTTTGCCGTGGGCGCGGATTTGGAGCGGCTGCGGCCGCGCGATTTCGGCGGCTGGCCGGATTGGGTGCTGCATGCGGATGAGGCGGCGTGGCTGCAAGGGCATGCCGATTTGGCGAGCCGTTATGCGCTGTGGGCGCTGAAAGAGGCGCTGCTCAAAGCCGCGGGGCAAACGCTGGCGGATTTGCCGCGGGTGGGGCTGCGGCCGGGCGGAGGCAGGGAAAACTGGCGGCTCTGCGCCATCGGGCGGGTGTGGCGCGGTGCGGCGTGGCTGCTGGATGGGGAATGGGTGTGCGCGGCGGTGTGGCCGCAAGAGATTGAAGCGGGGTTGGAATGGCGGGGCTTCGGCAGGTGGGCCGGGGTGGGGCGGCGCTTGCTGTATGAATTTGTTTAGCTGACAACAGGCGGCCGGAAGGCGCTAGCTTCGACGAAGCTAAAACTGCCTGCCGCTTTTTCAGGTAGCCTCAGATTGGGCTAGGGCTACCTGAAAACGAACGAAGTGAGTTTCTGTGCAGCTAAAACGGGTACTGAGGGCTTCTGCGCAGCAAAAACGGATTGCCTGCCCGATTGCTCCAAAATAGAAACGGAGCCGCGCTTTTCGGGTAGAATACCGCCGTTTTTATTGCCCATTATTAGGAACTGCCATGTCTGCCCTGCTCGCCCTCTCCCCGCTCGACGGCCGCTATGCCGCCGCCGTGGAAGCCCTGCGCCCGATTTTTTCCGAATACGGCCTCATCCGCGCCCGCGTGCGCGTGGAGCTCGAATGGCTCAAAGCCCTGGCCGCCGCGCCCGAGATTGGCGAAGTGCCGCCTTTTTCCGCCGCCACGCTGGCCGAAATCGATGCCGTGATCGCCGGCTTCTCGCCCGAGCACGCCGCCGAAGTGAAAGCCATCGAAGCCACCACCAACCACGACGTGAAAGCCGTGGAATACTGGCTCAAGCAGCGCTTCGAGGGGCTACCTGAAATCCAAAAAGCAAACGAATTCATCCACTTCGCCTGCACCAGTGAAGACATCAACAATCTCTCCCACGCCCTGATGCTGCGCGAAGCCCGCGACACCGTGTTGCTGCCCAAGCTGGCCGAAATCACTGCCAAACTGCGGCAGATGGCGCACGACTTGGCCGCCGTGCCCATGATGAGCCGCACCCACGGCCAGCCCGCCACCCCCAGCACCCTGGGCAAAGAAATCGCCAACGTGCTCGCCCGCCTGCAGCGCCAAACCGCCCAGCTGGAAAAACAGGAATTTTTGGGCAAAATCAACGGCGCCGTGGGCAACTACAACGCCCACCTCGCCGCCTATCCCGATATGGATTGGGAAGCCCACTGCCGCCGCTTTGTGGAGCAGTCCCTCGGCCTCAGCTTCAACCCCTACACCATCCAAATCGAGCCACACGACTACATGGCCGAATTCTTCCAAACCCTCGGCCGCATCAACACCATCCTCATCGACTTCAACCGCGACGTGTGGGGCTACATCTCCCTGGGCTACTTCAAACAAAAAGTGAAAGCCGGCGAAGTGGGCTCCTCCACCATGCCGCACAAGGTGAACCCTATCGACTTCGAAAACTCCGAAGGCAACCTCGGCACCGCCAACGCCCTGCTCGGCTTCATGGCCGAAAAACTGCCCGTATCCCGCTGGCAGCGCGACCTCACCGACAGCACCGTATTGCGCAACATGGGCGTGGGCGCCGGCTACACCCTGCTTGGCTGGGCCGCCCACCTGCGCGGCCTGAACAAACTCGAAGCCAACCCCGAAGCCATGCAGGCCGACCTCAACGCCACCTGGGAGCTTTTGGCCGAGCCCATCCAAACCGTGATGCGCCGCTATGCCGTGCCGCAGGCCTACGAACAGCTCAAAGCCCTCACCCGCGGCAAACACGGCATCACCCCCGAATCCCTGCAAAGCTTCATCCAAGGCCTCGCCATCCCCGCAGAAGCCAAAGCCCAACTGCTCGCCCTCACCCCCGCGCGCTACACCGGCAAAGCAGAAGAGCTGGCCAAACGGATTTGATAACCCGCCAATAACACAGGCTACCTGAAAAACGGACAAACCATTTTTCAGGTAGCCTTTTGCTTAATTCAGACGGAGGCCATCATGTTGGCAAACACAGCTTCGGCTTTGGCAACATGCTTGGCATCGCAGCGACGGCACAGAAACCTACCCCGCCGCCCGATAACCATATACAGCGCCAGCCCGCAGCGTTGGCAGTGGAGTGAACTTTCCCACAAGGCGGCGATGGGGGTGTCCAGTTGCGAGTTCAGGTGCTTAGCCAGATAGGCAAACTGCTGTTTTTCAAATTGGTTGGAGAGGTGCAGGCGATGCAGGCCGCGGCATTGCGCCAGTATGGTGATGTCGTCATCGGCCAGTTTAGCGTTGGCTAGGGAGAAGTCGGTTAAGTTGGGCAATTCGGCCACAGGGGCGATGCTGTCGAGCCGCAGCGGCGGGGTGCAACTGCCGTGGTTGCCGGATAGATGCAGCGTGGTGAGCGAGCTCATGCTGCCGATGCCATCCAGATTTCGCAGCTTGGGGAAGTTGATAATTTCCAGCGTTTGTAAATCATTAAGCTGAAACAGGGGCGATAAATCGGTAATTTTCCCCGCCCAGTCGAGCGAGAGGTGGCGCAATGAATGCAGCGGGGAAAAATCGGGCAGCTCGGGCGCGGTGATGTGATAGAGGCGCAGATGCCGCACCTGCGTGGCACGCAACACGGTAGGCCAATCTTTGGCAGCGATGTTGCGGATGTCGAGCTCGGTAGCGGTAAGAAGCTCGGTTTCGTTGATGGGGGATTGGTTGAGCAGCAGCATGGTTTCTCAAAAGAGGAAGGTGGGCGGTTTTGGTGTTTTGGGCTGGGCAAAATATTTTTCAGGTAGCCTGTCGCCATTATCGGCGAGATGGGGAAACGCCCTCAAGTCCGCCGCTTCAAGCTGCGTTACAATGCCGCTCCCCATCCGTATTTCCCGCCCGCCATGCCCTTCACCCTTGCCCATCCCGTTGCCGTGCTGCCCTTTGCCCGCTGCCGCCGCTGCCATTTCCCCGCGCTGGTAATCGGCAGCCTGTCGCCGGATTTCGTGTATTTCCTGCACGGGCGCGCGGTGGCGGGCGGGCATGGGTTGGCCGATATGCTGTGGCCGAACTTGGCGCTGTGCCTCGCCTTCTATTGGCTTTACCTCGCCCTGTGGCGCAGCACCCTGCGCGATTTTCTGCCGAATTGCCTGAACGCCGAAATGAGGCTACCTGAAAACGAGCAGAGCGAGTTTCGCCAAAACGAACGAAGTGAGTTTCTGCGCAGCAAAAACGAGCACAGCAAGTTTCGCCTAAACGGGCAGGACGGCCGGCGCTTCGGTTTCAAGCCAACAGGCGCGCGCGCCGTTGCATTCGTGCTCAGTGCGCTGTTTGGCATGGCCACGCATCTGCTGCTCGATGCGTTTACGCACCCCGCCGGCTGGTTTGTGCAGCACTTGGCGCCGCTGCGTCAGCCGATGTGTTCCCTGCCGCTGTTCAAATGGCTGCAATACGGCGGCGGCCTGTTCGGCGTGGCGGCCTGCCTGCTGTTTGTGTGCTGTGCCGCGCGCCGGCGGCCATGTGTGCCTGCTAAAAGCGCGGCGCAGAAAGGCGGCTTTTGGGCGGCCTGCGCGGGGCTGTCGCTGCTCGGTTTCGCTGCGTGGCAGGCGGTCGCGCCGGTGCCGCTGACGCATGCGGCCACTCAGGTGATCCGTCTGATTGATTGCGCGGTGTTGGCTTTTTCAGCGTTGTGCCTGCTGCGCTTGGGGGTGGGGAAGGCTACCTGAAAATGCAGCGCAGCAACGTTGCTGCGCTGCATTTTCAGGTAGCCTTTTGCCGCATTAGCCGTGGTTTTCGCCGAAGCCGATGTGGGGCAGGAATGAGATGAAGCGGCGGTAGTCTGCTTCTTGGGCAAACAGCCATTCGCAATAGCCGAAGTCGTAGCCGGTTTTGGCCAGCCAGCGGGCGCGCCAGCGGCCTTGGTGGCTGTGCGGCAGGGGCTCGGGGCAGGCGGGGTAGTCGGAAGCGCGCTGGGCGCATTCGCCGAAACATTCGCCGAAGTGCTGCCAGCACCAGCGTTCGGCAAAATCGAGCTGCGGGTAGAACAGTGTGAGCACCAGGCTGTGGGGCAGGCGTTGGCGCCATTGTTCGCGCTCGGCTTGGGCGGCTGGCCATTGCGCGGGCGGCAGGCATTCGCGCAGGTAGTCGGCAAATTCAACTCGGGTAACGGGGGTTTGCTGCTCGAAATCGGCAATGCTGCTCATGGCTTGGGTAAGGATGATTGGCTGGGCGGAAATCTGGTTGCCTGGGGAAACTTTGCGCCGGCTTTGCAGAAGCCCTGCCTTGCTTCGCAAGACATCGGCCCACTGCGTTGAAGCTCACGTTTTAGCTTCGCAGAAACTCACTTCGTTCGTTTTGGCGAAACTCGCTCTGCTCGTTTTAGCTGCGCTGAAGCTGGCGCTTTCAGGTAGCCTGGTTCAGCGGGAATGGGCGGCCGGGGCGCTTAGTGTTTTGTGGGCGGTGGCTTTGGTTTCACTCGGTGGGTTGGTTTCGGCGGCGGGCTTGGCTTCAGCCGGGGTTTTTTCGCAGCCCATCTGCTGCACCATGTCTTCAAACTGGCGGCTCACCACTTCGCAGCCTTCGGCGTCGAGCTGGGAGAGGTCGCCGCGGGTGGCTTCGAGCGATTGTAGCAGGGCGCCGGCCTGGCCTTCGGGGGCGTGGCGGAAGCAGGCGCGGGCGCGTTGGAAATAGGCTTCGCAGGCGGGGTTCATGTTTTGCGCGGTGGCGGGGGGCAGGGCGTTTTCGGGCTCGGGGTTGGCTTCGGCGGCGGTGAGCGGGTCGTCAACGGCGTTGTCGTCGGCCACTTCGGGGGTGATCAGGTCGATGGGGGCGGACACCACGGCCACGCCGCCTTCTGCCTGCGCGGCGGGAGCGGAGGTGGAGGCTGGCGGGGCGCCGCTTGGGGCGGCGGCATGATGCTTGCCGCTGCCGGCTAACAGGCCGACGGCGAGCAGGAGGATGCCTGCAACAATGGCGGCAGCGGCCAGCAGCTGCGGTTTCTGTTTGAGCAGGCGCAGTTTTTGCAGCTTTTCTGCGGCCTGTTGGCGGTATTTTTTCCAGTCGGGTTTGCCTTGCATGGGGTGGGTGTCGGTTTCCTGCCGATGTTGGAGTGAAAACGCCGCACATCTTACACGCAAGCGGGTTTGGCTGAAAGGCTGGGCGGGCGGGAACGGGATTTCAGGTAGCCTGAAGCGGCGTAGCTGTTTGCCAAACAGAAGAGTTATGGTATAACACGCCATCTTGTTTACAATCTGCCAAAGGAGGTTCCTATGTTTCGCCGATTATTGCCTGCCCTGCTGCTGGCGGGCCTGCCGTTTGCCGCGCACGGCCACGAGGTGTGGGTGAACGCGGCGCACACGCACGGTGGCGAGGTGTTGAAAGCCGAGCTGGGCTATGGGCATTATCCGGAAGTGGAGCCGATTGCCGCCGACCGGCTGTCGCTGTTTCCTTCGCCGCTGCAATTGCTTACGCCGCAGGGCAAGGTAAACCTGGTGCGGCGCGGGCAGCACAATTACCAGTTTGAAACGCCGCGCGCGGTGGCCGACGGCAGCTATCTGCTCCTGGCGCAATACCGCCCGACTTTCTGGTCGCGCAACGCCGAGGGCTGGCAGCGGCAGAATCTCGCGCAGATGAAGGATGCGGCCTATTGCGAGCAAACCAGTATGTTCGGCAAGGCGGTGGTGAACGTGGGGCACGAGAGCGCGGGCAAGGGGCTGATCAGCCGGCCGGTGGGCGATTTGCTGGAGATTGTGCCGCTGGAAAACCCGGCCAACGTGCGCGTGGGCGAGGCCTTGCCGGTGCGGGTGCTGTTCCGCGGCGAGCCGCTGCCGGATGCCACGGTGGTGGCCACCTTCGACGGCTTCAGCCACCGCGACCCGGCCGATAAATCGCATCGCCTCGAGCCGCAGGCTTTCTCCGACACCACCCGCGCCGACGGCACGGTGGGCATCATCCCGCTGCGGCAGGGCAGCTGGAAGGTGCGCGTGGTGCACAAAACCGATTTCCCGGATCAGGCCGTGTGCCAGAAGCTGGCGGCCTATGCCACGCTGACGTTTGAAATCGGCAGCAGCCACCATTGAGTTTCAGGCGGCCTTTTTGCCTTTTGGGCAAATGTAAAACAGGGTGGGCAAAGAATAGCCCGCCCTGTTTTTGTTTTTCAGGTAGCCCCAGCCTGCCGCCTGAAGGCTACCTGAAAACGAAACCGCAGCCCGCCGCTAGCCCGCCTTACCGTCCACCCTCGGCGCGGCCAGCCACGGCAGGTAGCGCCAGGCGTAGAGCAGCAGCGAGGCGGCAAACAGCAGGCCAGAGAGCCACAGCCCCGGGCGGTAGGCCGCCGGATGCAGATACATCAGCACCGCCGTTGCCGCACGCGCCGTCGCTGCCGCCACCATCAGCCAAAACGCCAGCGGCATGGCGGCCGGTGCGGGGTAGAGCGGGCGGCCGGTGTGGCCCAGCGCGGTGCGCACCATCATGCCCACCGTCATCAGCCCGATGCCGCCCACCGCCACCAAGTGCACGCCCAGGCTCAGCCAGCGCGGCAGCCAGTAGCCCGTGCCCAGCACCGCCAAGCCCGCGCCGGTGAGCAGGAAGCCGGCAAACAGGATCCACAGCATCGGCTCCTTTGCCACTTCCGGCCGCCACCAGCGCACGGTTTGCACCATATAAAGCCCGCCCGAAGCGAGCGCAATCAGCGCCGCCAGCGGCAGGGCTACCTGAAAACCGTAGAGCAGCGCCATCGCCAGCGGCGCCAGTAGCGAAGCCGACATCACATAAGGATGGCTGCCCACCTGCTCGCAGCCCAGCCGTTTGGCGGTGAAAAACGGGATCACGCGCATCCCCACCAGCCCGATAAAGCCCGCCACCACCGAAAGCCCGGCAATCAGCCCGTCGTTTAGCGCGGAAAAATTCTGCCGCGCCAGCTGCCAGTGAAACAGCCCCTGCAGCAGGCCGAACACAAACAGCGCCGCCACCGCCGCATAGTTGCGCCGGTTGTGGCTGCGCACCACGGCCGCGCCCATATGCCATGCCGCAAGCCAATAAAATGCCACGCCCAGGATGCCGCCGATAAGCGTGAGCGGTGCGGCAAACATGCACAGCCGCGCCGCCAGCCACAGCAGGGCGAGCAGCATCAGTGGCCGGCCCCAGGTGCGCGGCTGGCCGGTCCAGGTGGCCACGGCGGTAAGCAGGAAGGCCACCACGATGGCGCCGGTGTAGCCCCAAATCATTTCGTGCGCATGCCAGAATTGGGCAGGCAGCGCGGCTGTGCCCGGGTAGCCGAAGCTCCACAGCAGCACGGATACGGCGCCATACACGGCGGCCAGCGGATAGAGGGGGCGGAAGGCCATGCCCCAAATGGGGTGGTTGGGAGAGAGCAGGTTCATGATGTGTCGGTGAAGAGTGATTAATATTAAAAGGGTTAAACGGGAAAGAGGCTACCTGAAAAAGTACAACGGCGGGCTGCTTGGTTTTTCAGGTAGCCTCTTGCCGGCAAAAAATTTCTGAACAACCAAGTGCAGAATATTGAGTACGAACGGGCATAAAGCGCCAGGCGAATAAAGTGCAAATAACGCAGGCTACCTGAAATTTAGAAAAAGATCACTCGCTGCAAACCTTGCAGGGAGGCTCATATTTTATTTCCGCACTGCCGGATGGAAGGCGCGCCATATTTTCAGGTAGCCTTCCCAAACGGCGGCACCTCCGCGCCCAGCTGGCGCAGCAGCCGCACGGTTTCAAACACCGGCAGCCCCATCACGCCGCTGAAGCTGCCCGCCAAGTGTGTCACAAACACGCCGCCCACGCCCTGAATGCCGTAGGCGCCCGCCTTGTCCAGCGGCTCGCCGCTGTCGATATAGACCTGGATTTCCTGCGCGCCCAATGCTTTGAAACGCACATCGCTGCGCTGCACCGCCGCCAGCGTTTGCCCGCCGTGCGACGCGCACACCGCCGTCCACACCTGGTGCTCGCGCCCGGAGAGGCTTTCCAGCATGGCGCGGGCGTGCGCCGCATCGCGCGGTTTGCCCAGAATCCGCTCCTCCAGCGCCACTACCGTGTCCGCGCTCAACACCGGCCAGGCCGGCTCTTCGCCGCGTTGGCGCAAAATCTGCCGTGCCGCCGCGTTTTTCTGCCGTGCCATCCGCGCCACATAATCGGCCACCGCCTCGCCGGGCAGGGCGCTTTCGTCGATTTCGGCGGGCAGTGGCAGGGTGCGGAAGCCCAATGCGTTTAAAAGCTCGCGCCGGCGCGGGCTGGCCGAAGCCAGATACAGAGTCTGCGGCATATTATTCCTCCAATCCTAATCAGGCTACCTGAAAATTTGTCCTCTTTAATCTACGAAAAAGGACAGCCGAGGGCAAGGTTTGCCTTTGGCGCGGCCAAGGCGGCGTTCCTGCGGCGCCAACCGTATGCCGCGCGATAGCCGGAAAGGCGGCATTGTCCGCTTTCCAGCGCCAAAATCAAGCACACGGCTTGTTTTTCCCGCAAGCGCCCTTATTTTGCGTGGCGAATTGTTTGTTTTTACCCGAAATGCCCACCATGAGCGACCAAGACTACTACCAAACCCTCGGCGTGTCCCGCGACGCCTCCGACGACGAAATCAAAAAGGCTTACCGCAAGCTGGCGATGAAGTACCACCCCGACCGCAACCCCGACAACAAGGAAGCGGAAGAAAAATTCAAAACCATCCAAAAAGCCTACGAAATCCTCTCCGACCGGGAAAAACGCAGCCGCTACGACCAATTCGGCCAAGCCGGCGTAGACGGCAACGGCAGCGGTTTCGGCGGATTCGGTGGCGCGGGCGGCTTCGACTTCGGCGACATCTTCAGCCAGATGTTCGGCGGGGGCGGCGGCACGCGCCAGCAGAGCTTCCAAGGGCAAGACCTGCGCTACGATATTGAAATTTCGTTGGAAGAAGCCGCCACCGGCAGCAAAAAGCGCATCACCGTCCCCTCACACGAAGAATGCGATATTTGCCACGGCTCCGGCGCCAAACCCGGCACCTCCGCCACCACCTGCTCCACCTGCCACGGTTCCGGCGTGGTGCATGTGCGCCAAGCCATTTTCCAGCTCCAGCAAACCTGCCCCACCTGCGGCGGTTCCGGCCGCGAAATCAAAGAGCCCTGCGTGAAATGCCACGGCGCCGGCCACGTGAAGAGCCGCAAAACGCTGGAAGTGAACATCCCCGCCGGCATTGAAAACGAGCAGCCCATCCGCCTTTCCGGCGAAGGCGAGCCCGGCTCGCATGGCGCGCCCGCCGGCGACTTGTATGTGGTGGTGCACATCCGCCGCCACGAAATCTTTGAGCGCAACGGCCTGGATCTGCACTGCGAACTGCCCATCAGCTTCACCACCGCCGCGCTGGGCGGCGAAGTGGAAGTGCCCACCTTGAGCGGCAAGGTCAAGCTGAACATCCCGAAAGAAACCCAAACCGGCCGCCGCATGCGCGTGCGCGGCAAGGGCATGAAATCGCTGCGCTCTTCCGCCACCGGCGACCTCTATTGCCACATCGTGGTGGAAACCCCGGTAAACCTCACCGACCGCCAGCGCGAGCTGTTGGAAGAGTTCGAAAAAATCTCCACCGGCCTCGACCGCGCCCAAACCCCGCGCCGCAAATCGTTTATGGACAAACTGCGCGATTTGATCGACTAAACTTCCGTATGCCAAACAGCCGGCCATTGAGCCGGCTGTTTCGTTTGGATGGCGGCAGGGGCGGTTGGCAAGAGGCTACCTGAAAAACAGCAAACGGTTTTTCAGGTAGCCTTCTTCCGTTTCAAAAGCCGCTACGGGAACGCTAAGCAACAAAAAGGCTACCTGAAATTTTTCAGGTAGCCTTTGATTAAGCAGGAAGGATTAGTGCTGGCCTTCTTCCGGACGCATGTGCGGGAACAGGATCACGTCGCGGATGCTCGGGGCGTTGGTGAGCAGCATCACCAGGCGGTCGATGCCGATACCGCAACCGCCGGTGGGCGGCAGGCCGTATTCCATGGCGCGGATGTAGTCGGCGTCGTAGTTCATGGCTTCGTCGTCGCCGGCTTCTTTCTGAGCCACTTGTGATCTGAAGCGATCGGCCTGGTCTTCCGGGTCGTTCAACTCTGAGTAGCCGTTGGCCAGCTCGCGGCCTACTGCAAACAGTTCGAAACGCTCGGTGAGCTTCGGATTGGTATCGGAAGCACGGGCCAGCGGAGACACTTCAACCGGGTAGTCGATGATGAAGGTGGGGTTCCACAGTTTGCCTTCGGCGCAGCCTTCAAACAGCGCCAATTGCAGGCTGCCCACGCCGGGGGCGGCAGGCAGGTCTTCACCGTGTTTCACCACTTCTTTTTTCAGCCATTCTTCATCGTTCAGCTGCTCGTCGGTGTATTGCGGATTGTATTTTTTGATCGCTTCCACGATGGTGAGGCGGTCAAAACGTTTTTCCAAATCCACTTCTTTGCCGTTGTAGGGCACGTGCAGGCTGCCGCAAACGGCGTTGGCGCAGGCGCGGATCACGCCTTCGGTCATGTCCATCATGCGGTGGTAGTCGGAGAATGCCTCGTAGAACTCCATCATGGTGAACTCGGGGTTGTGGCGGGCAGACACGCCTTCGTTGCGGAAGTTGCGGTTGATTTCAAACACGCGCTCGAAGCCGCCAACCACCAAACGTTTCAGATACAACTCGGGAGCGATTCGCATAAACAGCGGGATGTCCAGCGCGTTGTGGTGGGTAACGAACGGACGGGCTGCAGCGCCGCCGGCAATCGGGTGCATCATCGGGGTTTCCACTTCCAAATACTGTTCGCCAGTCATGAAGTTGCGGATGGTTTGGATGATGCGGCCGCGTTTTTTGAAGATTTCGCGTGATTCTTCGTTCACGATCAAATCGGCATAACGCTGGCGGTAGCGGGTTTCTTGGTCTTTCAGGCCGTGTACTTTATCCGGCAGCGGGCGCAGGGCTTTGGCCAGCAGGCGGATTTGGCTCACGCGCACGGTCAATTCACCGTGGTTGGTTTTAAACAATACGCCTTCCGCGCCGAGAATGTCGCCCAAGTCCCAACGCTTGAACTCTTCATGAACCTTCTCACCTACGCCCTGATCGTTGACGTAGAGCTGGATCTGGCCGGAAACATCCTGCAGGGTGGCGAAGCTTGCCTTACCCATGTCGCGCTGAAGCATCATGCGACCGGCTACCTTAACGGTGATGTTCTTTTCGTCCAACTCTTCTTTAGACAGTTCGCCGTACTTGCTGTGCAGGTCGCCGGCAAAGGCATCGCGACGGAAATCGTTCGGGAAAGCCACGCCGTGCTTGCGGATCTCGGCCAATTTTTCGCGACGAACTGCCATTACTTGGCTTTCGTCTAACTGCGGGGTATCGTGGTGTTGAGATTCATTCATGGTATCCATCCATTAGTTAATTAAAGACAGCTGCCTCTTCAAAGCAGTCTGCCTTAGGGGTTGAAAAACTTCTTTTAAAACCTGCCTGCGCTTTCCGTCCGATGCGCCCGTCAACGCCTAGTGCGTTCTCGAACCTGCAATTTCGGGGGGAGGCTGCAAGCAGGGTTGTAAATTAATGGAAGATTACGGCGTATGTCAAGGGGGTGGATTAAATATTTTCCAAATATTTTTCAAACGCCAAAACTTGTTGCCTTATCCGGCACAAAGGCCGCCGATAGAAACGATCGGCGGCCTTTGTGCGGCGGTTCGGTGTTTAGGCGGCGGCGCCGACAGAGCGGGCGATGGCCAAGCCTTCCTGCTGGCTGAGGTAGCGCGGGTTGTCGGGGCAGTCGCGCAGGATGATGTCGCCGTCGCGGAAGGCCACCAGCTCGTTTACCGCAAGCTGGGTCCAGCTTTCGTTGGTGGTTAAGGGCTGTGTGGCGATCACGGCCACACGGTCGTCGGGCGTGGTAACCGCGGCGAAATCGACGGCCACGTCGTTGTCGATGAGGTGCGCTTCGCCGAAAGGGGCCTGGCGGATGATGTAGTGCAAGAGGGTGCTGGCGTGGGCAAACAGGATGTCGCCGTTGGAGAGCATGAAGTTGAATAATCCGTGGCGGCGCACTTGCGCGGTGAGGGCGGCAACTTCGGCAAACAGTTTGCCCACGGGCGGCTTGTGTTCGAAGCGTTGGCGCAGCTGTTCGAGGATGAAGCAGAAGGCGCGTTCGGAATCGGTGGTGCCGACTGCCCGGTAGTATTGGCCTTCGGCGGGCTGGAAGTCGGCGAGGTGGCCGTTGTGGGCGAAGAGCCAGTATTCGCCCCACATTTCGCGGATGAAGGGGTGGGTGTTGGCCAGCCCTATGCTGCCTTGGGTGGCTTTGCGGATGTGGGCGATCACGTTGGTGGATTTGATTTGGTAGGTCTTCACTAAATCGGCCACGGGGGAATGGGCGCTGGGCTTGTCGTCGTGGAACATGCGCACGCCTTTTTGCTCGAAGAAGCCGATGCCGAAGCCGTCGGCATGGCGGTCGGTGAGCCCGCCGCGCAGGCGGAAGCCTTCGAAGGAGAAGACGATGTCGGTGGGGGTGTTGCAGTTCATGCCTAGGAGCTGGCACATGGCGGATTCCTCGCGTGGTTGGGTCGGTGTTTGCCTCTATGCTCATTTTAACGACCTTGAGGCTACCTGAAAACCGGTTTGCGGCTATGGCGATATAACGGGCGGCTATATCGGTGTGGTGCCATCGCGGCGGCGCGGGGCTTGGCTGCTCGGGGATCGGCTGTTTTGTTTCGGCCGCGCCAAATTTTTCAGGTAGCCTGTTGCGGTTTCGGAAGGCGGGGAAATGTTTGAAGATAAGGTGCTGCCAGGCTCCTCGTGTACAATGCCGCTACTCTTTCGCAGGCTACCTGAAAACCCATGTTCGGCATCGTTAATCCCGTTTCTTATTTAATCGGCACGGTCATCCTCATCCTCATGCCCGGCCCCAACAGCATGTTTTGCCTGTCGGCGGCGGCGCGCTACGGGGTGCGGCGGGCGTATCGCGCGGTGTTCGGCATTTTGCTGGGCGATTCGCTGCTGATTTTGGCCACCGTGCTCGGCGCGGGCACGCTGCTGCGGCTGTATCCGGCGCTGTTTCACGGCATCAAGCTGGCGGGCGGGCTGTATCTGGCCTACATCGGCTGCGGTCTGCTGCGCGGGGCGGCACGCAAATGGTTTGCCCCATCGCCGGGCTTGGCCGATTCGCCCGCGCCCGATGCGCCGCCCGCGCGCCATGTTTTCAAACGCGCCCTGCTCTTGAGCCTCACCAATCCGAAGGCGATTCTGTTTTTGCTGTCGTTTTTCATCCAGTTTGTCGATCCGGCCTATCCGCACCCCGCGCTTTCCTTCCTGCTGCTGGCGCTGGTGTTGCAAGCCGTCAGTTTCAGCTATTTGAATTTCCTGGTGTTGGCCGGAGCGAAGGCGGCGCGGCTGTTCGGCCGGCACGGGCGTTGGGGCGCGGCAGCCATGGGCGTGGTGGGGCTGCTGTTTGTCGGCTTTGCCGTGAGCCTGTGGCTGGCCGAGATTTAGTTTTGGCTTCGTATGAGCCCGAGCTTTGGCTTTGCGGAAGCGCCGCTTTGGCTTTGCCAAGGTATCGCTTTCAGGTAGCCTCAATTCGGTGCGGGCTACCTGAAAAGCAAAGCGGTTTGCCGTATAATTAGCGGCATTTGCCCACACTGCCTGCATCAGGAATCCCCATGCCCAAACTCCGCATCCTGCTCGCCGCCCTCGCCCTTTCTGCCTGCACCAGCCTCGGCAGCCAAAGCTACAGCGGCGAGAGTGCCACTTTCGGCGGCGACCATATCCTGCGCAACGATGTTACCCGCACCGTGCTCACCGCCGAGCGCGCCGCCCACAATTGCGGCCAAATCCAATCCATCCGCAGCAAAATCCTGCAAGCCCGCAAAGTGCGCGGCCGCTGGCAGGTGCGCGAAGAATGGGCCGTGCAGGCCTGCGGCAAAACCCACCGCTACCACATCGGCCTGTTTGAAGACGCGCGCGGCGAAACCGACTACACCGTACGCCTGATTTCCCGCTAAAGCCAAACGAAACCCAGGCTACCTGAAAAAATATCTTTGCGCGGATACAGCGCAGTTTCCGCAAAGCTCAAACAAGCCGACACGGTTTAACTTCGTTGAAGCTGGCGCTTTCGGGTAGCCCATCCCCGCATGCAGACAGAGCCACACTATGAAACAACACCAATTCCGCCTCACCCTTGAATACCTTGCCGACAAAGACGGCCACCCCGTTTCCGCCGAACCGCTGGTGTTTGATGCACCCAACCACGACAATATTTTCGACATCGTGAAGCTGATGGAGCGGCGCGAAGGATTCACCCCCGAAATGGCGCAACGCTTCGCCGTGGGGCTGAAACTGATGGGCGAAGTGATGATGGAAAATAAGGAGCACCCGCTGTTTGCCGAATTGAAACCGCATTTTATGGAAATTATGAAGGCAGTGAAGCGGAAATAGAATTAAAAGAGGCTACCTGAAAGCGCTAGTTTCCAGAAGTTAAATAATGATGTCTTGCGAAGCAAGTCGGAGTTTCTGCGAAACTAAAAAGGATTTACCGATTTTCAGGTAGCCTTTAAGCGGCAAAGATAGATAATTCATACGGCCTTTGAACTTCCCGAAGGGTGTGTGCCGCAAGGCACGCACGCGGCGGGTTGGGGTTGCAGATAAAACGGAGAACGCGTGCGTGCATTCCGTACACACCCTACATGCGGGCTACGGCTGGCTTTTGTTTATGATGGAGACCTTATGAAAGAATCAAATAACCTAAAACGGATGAGCGTAGTAGTGGCAATTTTATTTACGTCCCTGCCTATTTTCGGAGCAACGGATACTTGGACATTATGGTCTCACTGGTTAGGTTCGGTAATATTCTATTCTACAACAATATATTCTACACACAGATACTATAAAATAGACAATTCTAATAAAGACAATATCCGAAATTCAATATATAGTTCGCAGAATTTAATTATTTCACAAGTTTTTCTTTTTGCAATTTTAGTATATGGATATATTTCTTTACTTGATGGAATAAAAACATCTTCCATGCTTCAAGCATATGCAACAATATCAATGTATGTTTCATTTTTTAGCATTCCTACATACTACAAACTTAAAGGATACATTTCGGAGTTGAAAAAAACAAAAAATATAGAAAATATTCTTGGTATCCCTCCAGATTATTGGTCTCTAACTCTTTGTGCAATATCATCTATCATTTTATTATCTAATATTATTTTGATTTACTGTGATATTAGAGAACCAAACACATATAAGTGGTTATTTACATTTTGGGGAACTATTTTCTCAACGATAATATTTGTACTTTCAAATACATTTGAAACAATAATCTCTCATAAATATGGATTATCAACTGAAAACCCTGAAAACAAAGAAAGTTAAAACACCATGCCCAAACGTACCGACCTAAAATCCATCCTTATCATCGGCGCCGGCCCTATCGTTATCGGTCAGGCCTGCGAATTTGACTATTCGGGCGCACAAGCCTGTAAAGCCTTGCGTGAAGAAGGCTATAAAGTCATTCTGGTGAATTCCAATCCCGCCACGATCATGACCGATCCTGAAATGGCGGATGTTACCTACATCGAGCCGATTATGTGGCAGACGGTGGAGAAGATTATCGCCAAGGAGCGTCCCGATGCGATTCTGCCAACAATGGGCGGCCAGACCGCGCTGAACTGTGCGCTGGATTTGGCGCGCAACAGGGTGTTGGCGAAATACAATGTTGAGCTGATCGGCGCGACGGAAGACGCGATCGATAAGGCGGAAGACCGCGGCCGCTTTAAGGAAGCGATGGAGAAAATCGGCCTGCATTGCCCGAAATCTTTTGTCTGCCACACGATGAACGAAGCCTTGGCGGCGCAGGAGCAGGTCGGCTTTCCGACGCTGATCCGTCCGTCTTTCACGATGGGCGGTTCGGGCGGCGGCATTGCCTACAATAAGGACGAGTTTTTGGCGATTTGCGAACGCGGTTTCGATGCGTCGCCGACCCATGAATTGCTGATTGAGCAGTCGGTACTCGGTTGGAAAGAGTACGAGATGGAGGTGGTGCGCGACAAGAACGACAACTGCATCATCATCTGCTCGATTGAGAATTTCGACCCGATGGGCGTGCATACGGGCGACTCGATTACGGTTGCGCCGGCGCAGACGCTGACGGACAAGGAATACCAAATCATGCGCAATGCTTCGCTGGCGGTCTTGCGCGAAATCGGCGTGGACACGGGCGGCTCGAACGTGCAGTTTGCGGTGAATCCTGAAAACGGCGAGATGATTGTGATTGAGATGAATCCGCGCGTGAGCCGTTCGTCCGCGCTGGCTTCCAAGGCGACGGGTTTCCCGATTGCGAAGGTGGCGGCGAAGTTGGCTGTCGGCTTTACATTGGACGAGTTGCGCAACGATATTACGGGCGGCAGAACCCCTGCTTCTTTCGAGCCTTCCATCGATTATGTCGTTACCAAAATCCCGCGTTTCGCGTTTGAAAAATTCCCTGCCGCAGACGACCGCCTGACCACGCAGATGAAATCGGTGGGCGAAGTGATGGCGATGGGGCGCACGATTCAGGAAAGTTTCCAAAAAGCCCTGCGCGGCTTGGAAACGGGCTTGTGCGGCTTCAATCCGAGAAGCGAAGACAAGGCGGAAATCCGCCGCGAACTGGCAAACCCCGGCCCGGAACGTATGCTTTACGTTGCCGATGCCTTCCGCGCAGGCTTCACCTTGGCGGAAATCCACGAAATCTGCGCCATCGATCCTTGGTTCTTGGCGCAAATCGAAGACTTGGTGAAAGAAGAACAAGCCGTCGCTTCAGGCAGCCTGCAAGATTTGGATTATGCGGCTTTACGTCGTCTGAAACGCAAGGGCTTTTCCGACAAACGCCTGTCGCAGCTTTTAGGGCTACCTGAAAAAGCCGTGCGCGAACACCGCTATGCGCTGAACCTGCATCCCGTCTATAAACGCGTCGATACCTGCGCCGCCGAGTTCGCCACCGAAACCGCCTATCTGTATTCCACTTATGAAGAGGAATGCGAAGCGCGTCCTTCCGAGCGCAAAAAAGTGATGATTTTGGGCGGCGGTCCGAACCGTATCGGTCAGGGCATCGAGTTCGACTACTGCTGCGTCCACGCGGCTTTGGCATTGCGCGAATCGGGCTTTGAAACCATCATGGTGAACTGCAACCCCGAAACCGTCTCCACCGACTTCGACACCAGCGACCGCCTGTATTTCGAGCCGTTGACGCTGGAAGACGTGTTGGAAATCGTCCGCACCGAAAACCCGTGGGGCGTGATTGTGCATTACGGCGGCCAAACCCCGCTGAAGCTCGCCAACGCGCTGGTAGAAAACGGCGTGAACATCATCGGCACGTCCGCCGATTCGATTGACGCCGCCGAAGACCGCGAACGCTTCCAAAAAGTGTTGAACGATTTGGGCTTGCGCCAGCCGCCCAACCGCATCGCCCACAACGAAGAAGAAGCCCTCGTCAAAGCCGAAGAAATCGGCTATCCGCTGGTCGTACGTCCGTCTTACGTCCTCGGCGGCCGCGCCATGCAGGTCGTCCACTCTGCCGAACAGTTGCAAAAATACATGCGCGAAGCCGTGCAGGTCTCCGAAGACAGCCCCGTTCTGCTCGATTTCTTCCTGAACAACGCGATTGAAGTCGATGTGGACTGCGTTTCAGATGGCAAAGACGTGGTCATCGGCGGCATCATGCAGCACGTCGAACAGGCAGGCATCCACTCCGGCGACTCCGGCTGCTCGCTGCCGCCCTACTCGCTGAGCGAAGAAATTCAAGACGAAATCCGCCGCCAAACCAAGGCGATGGCGTATGCGCTCAACGTGGTCGGGCTGATGAACGTACAGTTTGCCGTACAGGACGGCGTGGTCTTCGTCTTGGAAGTGAACCCGCGCGCATCGCGTACCGTGCCTTTCGTCTCCAAAGCCACCGGCGTGCCGCTCGCCAAAGTCGGCGCGCGCGCCATGGCGGGCATTGCGCTGAAAGAACAGGGCGTAGAAAAAGAAGTCGTCCCCGATTTTTACGCCGTCAAAGAAGCCGTGTTCCCCTTCATCAAATTCCCCGGCGTGGATACGATTTTGGGCCCGGAAATGCGCTCCACCGGCGAAGTCATGGGCGTGGGCGCGAGCTTCGGCGAAGCCTATCTCAAAGCCCAGCTCGGCGCGGGCGAGCGCATGCCCGCCACCGGCAAAGTGTTCCTCTCCGTGCGCGAGGAAGACAAGCCGCTCATCGTGCAAACCGCCAAAAACTTCCAGCTGCTCGGCTACGGCGTGTGCGCCACGCGCGGCACAGCAGGCTACCTGAAAGAGCACGGCGTGGTAGTGCAGGCCGTGAACAAAGTGCCCGAAGGCCGCCCGCACATTGTGGATGCGATTAAAAACGGCGAAATCGCGCTGGTGGTGAACACCGTAAACAGCGATCCGCAATCCGTGGCCGACAGCCACAGCATCCGCCGCAGCGCCCTCACCCAGCGCGTGCCGCAATACACCACCGTGGCCGGCGGCGAAGCCATGAGCGAAGGCGTGAAAAACCTCAACTCAATCGGCGTGTACAGCGTGCAGGAGTTGCATGCCAGGTTGAAGGGGTAGGGAGTGGCTACCTGAAAAAGGGAAAAGGCTGCCCGGCAATATGTCGGGCAGCCTGTCAGGCTTTAATATTAGGACTGTACGGGACTGCGCTAGATCAGCCCTAAAATAAAAGATGGGGATTTACTGCTTGCCCCTGTGGTCGGGGGCGTAATAAAAGGCTACCTGAAAATTTTCAGGTAGCCTTTTCGGTGTAAGCTGCAAACAATCTTGCCGATTATTTGGACTAAAGGACAAATGGGATGATAAAAATCGCTGGGGGCCTTACCATACGCGGCTTTCAGCGATTTTTTGCCAATGTTCGTTAAAAATGCCCTTTTTGCCATAAAAGCACCCTCGTTAAGAACGGCTGTAAAAACGGCCGGCAAAGATATAAATGTTCCACCTGCAAAAAGTACCTGCCCGTCTTTAAACTCCCTTCTCCCAACCAACTGTTGCAAGAGTACATCCACGGCAAGCAAACGCTCACACAATTAGCTGCCCGTTACCAATGCAGCGCCAAAACCATCCAGCGCCATATCCGGCAAGTCGCTCCGCCTGCAAACACCGCCCAAAAAGTATGGGCCGCCAACCTCATCATGGACACCACCTACTTTGGCAGGAACTTCGGCGTCATGGTGTTCCTCGACAGCCTGAGCGGACAAGTACTGCACCACCAATACGTCGAACACGAAACCGCCGCCCTCTACCAAGCAGGATTGAGGCACATCCTCAGGCAAGGCATCTCCATCCAGAGCATTACTGCCGACGGCTTCAAAGGCCTACCCAAGCTTTTTCCCGGCGTTCCATTCCGGCTCTGCCGGTTTCATCAACAACAAACCATACGGCGCTACCTGACACGCAAACCGAAATCCGCAGCCGCTAAGGAACTCAAAGCCCTGGCAGACAGCCTGTTCCAGTTATCCCAAGCAGACTTCACCCGACAATTGCGGCAATGGCACAGCCGATACCGCGACTACCTGAACGAGAAGAGCTATGAAGAAGAAGGAGGGGCACGGTGGTGGTACACCCACAAAAACCTGAGGAGCGCATATCACAGCCTGAACAGCGGCCTGCCGTACCTGTTTACTTTTGAACGGAACCGGGAATGGATGATGCCAAACACCACCAATATGTTGGAAGGGCGATTTGGTGAATTGAAGGTTAAAATCCGCTGTCATGCGGGGATGAGTGTGCAGACTAAGAAATTGTTTATAGATAATTTCTTCAGAACTAAGAAGGGACATTTGGGATGAAGAATCATCCCTTGTATCTATTAGTCCTAAAATTAAATATGTTAACTATAGCAGAGAATTGATATCAGTTGTTTAGGTGATACAGTGGATTAACCACAATACCACATCTATGTAAATAAATAATAATATTTGATAAGATATGGTTAATGACAATCTGTGAGATTGGTATTGGTATGACCACACAGCGCATCGCCCACGTCAGGCAATTGGACGGGCAACCCCAATCCCTGCAAAACCATCTGACCGAAACCGCCGCCATAGCCAAGTCCTTGGTGGGGAAATTGGATTTGGAACAGGCTGGCGAACTCCTCGGTCTCCTGCACGACTTCGGTCAATATTTTCATCTCTCAATGTTATCGTGGGAGCTCAAATGTCCGACATGATTTCACACGTCCGCCAAGACTCCTCTGAAAACTGGCATTCCCATCCACTACAAAACCATCTGCAAAAAGTCTCCAAACTCGCCAAGCGTTTTGCAGGGAGTTATGGGGCGTTGTTTGCCGAATATGCCGGGCTTTTGCATGATTTGGGAAAATTTCAGGAGGCTTTTCAAGAATATATCCGTAGGGTTTCAGGTTTTGAAAAGGAGAATGCCCATCTTGAAGATATCGAGTCTTCCAAACCCCACAAAATTCCCCATTCCACAGCGGGAGCAAAATATGCCGTCCGTTGCCTCGATCCTTTTTTCGGGCATTTGCTGGCCTATCTGATTGCAGGACATCATGCGGGTTTGGCGGATTGGTATGACAAGGGCAGTTTGAAACACCGTTTGCAACAGGCGGATGACGAATTGGCGGAATCTTTGTCAGGATTGGCAAAAAACGGGTTTTCCGAAGATTTTTTTCCCTTGTCGAATGATAAGTTGGAACAGGATTTTTTCGGATTTTGGGAAGGAAATGAGCAGCTGCAGATGGAGCTGCATATTTGGATGCGTTTTCTCTTTTCCTGTTTGGTGGATGCCGATTTTTTGGATACCGAAGCCTTTATGAACGGCTATACCGATGCGGATGCCGCTCAGGCTGCCGGATTGCGTCCGCAATTTCCCGACTTGGATGAGTTGCACTTGCGCTATGAGCAGCATATGGCACAACTTTATGAAAAGTCGGATAAAAACTCTGTCGTAAACCAAGAACGTCATACTGTTTTGCAGCAATGTTTTTCCGCTGCCGAAATCGACCGCACTTTATTTTCTTTGACCGTGCCGACCGGTGGCGGCAAGACTCTGGCGAGCTTGGGATTTGCGTTGAAGCACGCGCTGAAATTTGGCAAAAAACGCATTATCTACGCCATTCCCTTTACCAGCATTATTGAACAAAACGCCGATGTTTTCCGCAGGGTGTTGGGTGATGGTGTGGTCTTGGAGCACCATAGCAATTTGGAGGTTAAAGACGACAAGGAAACCGCCAAAACCCGCCTTGCCACGGAAAACTGGGACGCACCTCTGATTGTTACCACCAATGTGCAACTGTTTGAAAGCCTGTTTGCAGCGAGAACCGGCCGTTGCCGCAAGATACACAATATTGCCGATAGCGTGATTGTTTTGGATGAAGTCCAGCAGCTGCCGCGTGATTTTCAAAAACCGATTACCGACATGATGCGGGTATTGGCACGCGATTACGGGGTTACCTTTGTGCTTTGTTCGGCGACCCAGCCTGAACTTGGTAAATATATCGATTCGTTCGGACGTACCGTTTTGGAAGGTTTGCCGGATGTGCGTGAGATCGTTGCGGACAAAGTCGCCTTATCGGAACGCCTGCGCCGCGTCCATATCAAAATGCCGCCGCCAAACGGCAAAACGCAAAGCTGGCAGGAAATCGCAGATGAAATTGCCGAACGTCCCTGCGTTTTGGCGGTGGTCAATACCCGCAAACACGCCCGCAAACTCTTTGCCGCCCTGCCTTCAAACAGCATCAAACTGCACCTGTCCGCCAATATGTGCGCCACGCATCGCAGCGAAGTGATTGCGCTAGTTCGCCGTTATTTGGCGCTTTATCGTGAAGGTCGTCTGAAAAAGCCTTTATGGCTCATCAGTACCCAGTTGATTGAAGCCGGTGTGGATTTGGATTTTCCTTGTGTTTATCGGGCGATGGCAGGATTGGACAGCATTGCCCAAGCGGCAGGGCGTTGTAATCGGGAAGGCAAGTTGTCATTTGGCGAAGTGGTCGTGTTCCGCGCCGAAGAAGGTGCGCCCAGCGGCAGCCTGAAACAGGGGCAGGATATTACCGAAGAAATGTTGAAAGCAGGATTGCTTGACGACCCGCTCTCCCCGCTGACATTTGCCGAATATTTCCGCCGTTTTAACACTAAAGGCGATTTGGACAAACAGAAAATTACGGAGCTTTTGACGGCAGAAATATCAAATGACAACCCATTGGCAATCAAATTCCGCACCGCTGCCGAGCGTTTCCGTCTGATTGACAATCAAGGTGTGGCACTGATTGTGCCGTTTGTTCCGCTTGTTCATCAAAATAGTGAAAATAAAACGCCGCCAATCGTCAAAACAAACGAGCTGGACGATTTTTTCAGACGGCATTTAGACGGTGTGGAGATTTCGGAATGGCAGGAAGTTTTAGACGAGTGTCGTTTTCCGCAGCAGTCCGACAACTCGTTCGGACAAACCGACAAACCGCCTTTGCCCGAGCCTTTTGAAACTTGGTTCAGCTTGCTGGAAAGCGACCCGCTCAAGCACAAATGGGTGTACCGCAAGCTGCAACGCTACACGATAACCGTGTATGAACACGAATTGAAAAAATTGCCTGAAAATGCCGTTTTTTCCAGAGCGGGACTGTTGGTGTTGGATAACGGCTATCACAATGCCGTGCGTGGAGCAGATTTTGACGATGCGGCTTGGCAGCCTGAAAATTCGGTTTTATGAAATAAAGCAACAAAGGAAATAATATGAGTTTTATCTTGGAAATCAGTGGCGATTTAGCTTGCTTTACAAGGCCAGAGCTAAAGGTGGAGCGGGTCAGCTATCCGGTGATTACACCATCGGCTGCACGAAATATCCTGATGGCCATTTTATGGAAACCTGCCATTCGCTGGAAAGTCTTGAAGATAGAAATCCTGAAACCGATTCAGTGGACGAACATCCGCCGCAACGAGGTGGGGATCAAGATGAGCGAACGCAGCGGCTCGCTTTATATTGAAGACAACCGCCAGCAACGCGCATCCATGCTGTTAAAAGACGTTGCCTACCGCATTCACGCCGATTTTGAAATGACAAGCGAAGCAGGCGAGGGCGACAACTATGTCAAATTTGCCGAAATGTTCAGACGACGTGCTAAAAAAGGACAATATTTCCATCAGCCGTATTTGGGCTGTCGCGAGTTTCCCTGCCATTTCAGACTGCTTGAAAAACCTGAAGACGGCTTGCCGCGTGAAGACATTACCCAAGATTTCGGCTTTATGCTGTATGACATGGATTTCAGCAAATCGGACCCGCGCGACTCCAACAATGCCGAGCCGATGTTTTATCAATGCAAAGCGGTAAACGGCGTGATTATCGTGCCGCCTGCTGACAGTGAGGAGGTAAAACGATGATTTTGCATGCATTAACCCAATACTACCAACGCAAAGCCAAATATGATGGCGGCGTTGCCCCTGAAGGGTTTGAAAATAAAGAAATTCCGTTCATTATCGTCATAGACAGACAGGGCAAATTTATTCAGCTTGAAGATACCCGTGAGCTGAAAAACAAGAAAAAAATCGCCCGCACTTTTTTGGTGCCACATAGCGTTAAACGCTCTAGTACAAAAATTGCCAGTAATATTTTATGGGATAACTATGGTTATGTTTTAGGATATGTTGCAGATAAAAAGCCTGAATTTGTTCAGAATCAGCATAAAAGTTTTATTGAAAAAGTTAATGAATTAAAACAGGTATTGCCCAATGATATAGGAATTGTCGCCGTTGCCGCATTTTTGGCTTCTTCAGAAGAGAAAAGCAAAGTTATACAGGATGCAAATTGGGCAGAATGTGCCAAAGTTAAAGGTTGCAATTTTAGTTTTCGTCTGACTACTGAAGCAGAAAAATTAGTTTGCCAATCTAAAACCATTCAGGATTATTTAATTAAGAAGAAAGAAAACATTTTAGATGGCAATAAACAAAAAGTGTGTTTGATAACAGGCAATAAAGTACCTGTTGCACTTTTACATAATGATATTAAAGGAATTGAGAAATTTGAGAATGGCAGTTATAAGCTGGCTAAACCAGCACCTTTGATTTCTGCAAATTTAGATGCTTTTAAATCTTATGGGAAAGGTAAAAATAAAGACAACGGCTTAATGTATCCGATTGGCGAACAAGCCATGTTTGAATACACCACCGCATTAAACACCCTGCTTGCCGGCGACAACCGCTTCCGTATTGGCGATGTTACCACCGTATGTTGGAGCGAAAAGCCGACCCCGCTGGAAAGCCGAGTTTCAAGATTGATAAACGGCGGCGGCAAAGACAATCCCGATGCCCATATCGATGCCGTCAAAACGCTTTATAAAAGCCTGTACAACGGCAAATACACAGAGTCTGACGGTAAAGACAAATTCTACCTTTTGGGTTTATCGCCCAATTCTGCGCGCATCGTCGTCCGCTTTTGGCACGAAACCACCGTTGCCGCTTTATCTGAAAACATTGCGGCGTGGTATGACGATTTAAAAATGGTGCGTGGCGAAAATTCTCCCTATCCCGAATTTATGCCTTTGCCGCGTTTATTGGGCAATTTGGTTTTGGATGGCAAAATGGAAAACCTGCCGCCCGACCTTATCGCTCAAATAACCGATGCCGCATTAAACAACCGCGTTTTGCCCGTCAGCCTTTTGCAGGCTGCTTTACGCCGAAATAAAGCGGAGCAGAAAATCACCTATGGCAGAGCAAGCCTGCTCAAAGCCTATATCAATCGCGCCATCCGCGCAGGTCGTCTGAAAAACATGAAGGAGCTAACTATGAATTTGGATAGAAACCGTCAAGACATCGGTTATGTGTTAGGGCGATTATTTGCTGTATTGGAAAAAGCACAGTCTTATGCCAGTCCCGACCTAAACGCTACTATTTCTGACCGTTATTTTAGTTCGGCAAGCAGCACGCCAAGCACGGTATTCAGTACATTACTTCGTTTAAATCAGCATCATTTAAGTAAATTAAATACAAGACAACGTATTTATCTAGATAAATTATTACAGGAAATAATAGGAAAAATAGCTAACTATCCTAATCATTTGGATATGAACCAACAAAATTTATTTGGTCTTGGCTATTACCATCAAAAGCAAGATTTCTATCAATCCAATTCAACTGAAACCAATTAATAGGAGTAAATATTATGATTATTGAAAAACGCTACGACTTTGTTTTTTTATTTGATGTGAAAGACGGTAATCCCAACGGCGATCCGGATGCCGGCAACTTACCGCGAGTCGATTCGCAAACCGGAGAAGGCTTAGTAACCGATGTCTGTTTAAAACGAAAAGTGCGCAATTTTGTTCAAATGACCCAAAATGACGAATATCACGATATCTTTGTTCGAGAAAAAATTATCCTTAATGATTTGATTGCGGAAGCCCACAAACAAGATGAAGTAAGAGATAAGCCCAAAGGTAAAGAAAGAACGGAAAGTGCTCGTCAATATATGTGCAAACGATATTACGATATTCGTACTTTTGGTGCAGTTTTAACGACAGGTGAAAACGCAGGGCAAGTCCGAGGACCTGTGCAATTAACTTTTTCCCGTTCCATTGACCCGATTGTAACGCTTGAGCATGCTATTACTCGTTCTGCGCCAGCTAAAGAGGTTGAAATTCCAAATCCTGAAGATAGTGAAGAAGAAAAAGCAAAAAAAGAACGTGGTCGAATGGGACGAAAATTCACCGTGCCTTACGGCTTATACCGCTGCCACGGCTTTATTTCCGCTCACTTTGCCAAACAAACCGGTTTTTCCGAAGAGGATTTAGAGCTGTTTTGGCAAGCGCTCGTCAATATGTTCGACCATGACCATTCCGCCGCCCGCGGTCAAATGAACGCACGCGGACTTTATGTGTTTGAACACAGCGGCAGCCTGGGCGACGTGCCTGCCGACAGCCTGTTCAAACGCATTCAGGTAGCTAAAAAAGACGGCGTGGAAATCGCCAGAAACTTTGACGATTACCTTGTCAGCGTAGATGAACAAAATCTTGGCGAAACCAAACTCTTACGCAAACTAGGCTGAAAATGACCGCACTTTTAGCCGAAAACCAAGGGGAAAATCAGGATAAACGCCTGATTCCCCTTTCCGCCTTGCAGCATTTCGCCTTCTGCCCGCGTCAGTGTGCCTTGATTCACAACGAGCAGGCGTGGGCGGAAAACTATTTGACCGCGCAGGGAAGCGCGCTGCACAAGCGGGTGGATTCGGGCGAACCGGAAATGCGCAAGGGCGTGCGTTTTGAGCGGACGGTACACGTTTCGGCGGAAAAACTGGGCATCAGTGGCATTCTGGATTTGGTGGAAATTGAGGCGAAAACAGGCCGTCTGAAACCCGTGGAATATAAACGCGGCAAGCCCAAACCCGAGCCGATGGACGAAATCCAACTTTGCGCCCAAGGCTTGTGTTTGGAGGAAATGACCGGGCAAACCGTCAGCGAAGGCGCGCTGTGGTATATGCAAACCCGCCACCGCGTCCCCGTCGTGTTTTCAGACGACCTACGCGCCAAAACCCTCGCCACCATCGCCGCCGTCCGCGAACTCTTAAACAGTGGACAAACCCCGCCGCCCGACTACGGCAAACGCTGCAAAGCCTGCTCGCTGGTGGAAATCTGCCAACCGGAATTGCTGGGGAAACGGGATAGGAGTGTGGGGTATGTGGAGGGGTTGTTTACTGAATAAATGGAGGTAATATGCAAATGCAAGTCAAGTATTCGGGAAACTTAGACGTAAATTATTCGCATCCGTGGCAATACTTTCTGCTGGTATACGCTTTGAGCGCGCCGTTTTGGCTACTGTCCTTGTTTCTCAAACACAGTCCTCTGCCTGATAATCTGCCGCTGACCGACATCGGCGCAGCACTCACCCCGACGGTTGCTGCCGCGTTACTGCGTTACCGCGAGGGCGGAATGGCAGCGGTGCGTGGACTGTTTGGACGTGTGTTTGATTACGGGCGGATAAAGCATTCTGCCTATTTTTGGACGGCAATCCTGATTTTCCCTCTGTTTTATCTGCTGACTTATGTCGCGATACGCCAAACAGGACAAACCATACCTGCCTTATCCGTATCGCTTGTGCCGCTCGCCGGTGCGTTCGTCATGTTCTTTATCGCGGCAGTTGCCGAGGAATTGGGCTATGCCGCTTATGCGACCGAAAGTCTGCAACGGTGTTTTACCCCGCTTGTTACGGCACTGATTATCGGGATACCGTGGGCATTGTGGCATTTGCCCTCCATGATTGCCGTGGGGCAATCTGCCGAACTGATTGCATGGGGATTGGCTGGGACGGTTGCCGTGAGGATTATTTATGTATGGCTGTACAACGGCAGCGGTGGTTCGGTATTTGTATTGGTTGCGTGTCATACGGTTGCCAATACCGCACGCACGGGTTTTCCGGGCGGACGGGCGGCGTATGAGAACGGCAACGGCATGATTCCATACGGAATCATCATCATTGCAGCGGCAATTGTGATGGTTTTTTGGCGTAAGGCGATGTGCTTGCCATATGACAGCAATCGCATGTTGGATTAGCCGTAGGCGTAGCCCGACAAAATGCCAAAATTCCAAGCTAATGTCGTCTGAAAAACCATATTGGGAAAGCCAAGCCGCTGTTTTCAGGCAGCCTGCACAATCTGCGTGAACTGGATACCCGTATCCGACAATGTGCCGAAATTGATGTAATTTGAAATGATTGTTGCGGGCTGACAATATCGGATTTGAGAATCCGACCTGCCATTTTTAAGACAGCCCAACGGCTCCCAAAAGTGCGGTCAAAATCTAAGGAGTTTTCCCCATGCGCAAACTGCAAAACACGCTGTATATCACCACCCAAGGCAGCTATCTGCATAAGGAGCGGGAGACGCTGGTGGTGGAGCAGGAGCGTAAGAAGGTGGCGCAGTTGCCGGTGCATTCCATCGGGCATATTTTCTGTTTCGGCAATGTGCTGGTGTCGCCGTTTTTGCTGGGGTTTTGCGGTGAAAATAATGTGAATCTGGCGTTTTTTACCGAAAACGGACGTTTCCTGGGACGGTTGCAGGGGCGGCAAAGCGGCAATGTGCTGTTGCGGCGGGCGCAGTATCGGCTGTCGGAACAAAATCCCGTGCCGATTGCCCGCAGTATCATCGCGGCGAAAATTCAGGCAAGCAAGCGTGTGCTTCAGCGGCAGATTCGCAATCACGGCGAGAATGAAGAGATTCAGACGACGGTTGCCGCGCTGAATTTTTCTTTGCAGCAGCTGAAACGGGTGGACAATTTGGAGCTGATACGCGGTATTGAAGGCGATGCGGCGGCGCGTTATTTTGGCGTGTTCGGGCAGCTTTTGAACGAGAAAAGCGGCTTTGCTTTTGATGGGCGCAACCGCCGTCCGCCCAGAGATGGGGTGAACGCGCTTTTGTCCTTTGTGTACAGTATTTTGGGCAAGGACATCAGCGGCGCGCTGCAAGGCGTGGGGCTGGATCCGCAGGTGGGTTTTCTGCACGCCGACCGCCCGGGACGCGACAGTCTGGCACAGGATATTTTGGAGGAGTTTCGCGCGTGGTGGGCGGACAGGCTGGTGCTGTCGCTGATTAACCGCGGGCAAATCAAGCCGCAGGATTTTGTGCAGGAAGCAAGCGGCGCGGTAAGTTTGAAGGCGGAGGCGCGGAAACTGTTGTTCCAAACCTTGCAGGCAAAAAAGCAGGAGAAAATCGTTCATCCGTTTTTGGGTGAAGAAGTGGAAATCGGCCTCTTGCCTTATATTCAGTCTATGCTTTTGGCGCGTCATCTGCGCGGAGATTTGGCGGCGTATCCGCCGTTTTTGATGAGGTAGCTTTGAGGTCGTCTGAAAGCAGGTGTTTCAGACGACCTTTGAGGCTACCTGAAAAATAGGAATGCAAAATGCTGATGCTGATTACTTACGATATTTCGCTGGAAGACGCCGAAGGGCAGGCCAGGCTCAGGCGCGTGGCGAAACTCTGCCAAGACTACGGCGTACGCGTGCAGTATTCCGTGTTCGAATGCGACATCGCACCCGACCAATGGGTGATTTTAAAAGACAAACTGTTGAAAACCTACCGGCCCGAAACCGATAGCCTGCGCTTTTACCACTTGGGTAGCAAATGGCGGCGAAAAGTGGAACACCACGGCGCGAAACCGGCGGTGGATATATTCAAGGATACATTGATTGTATGAATCGCTGACCTATGGTTCTCATGAAAACACGATGGGGTTGGCGAATTCGGATTGTTCTTTAACAATCAGGATGTTGGAAACGCGGGTATAACGGATTCGGCTGTGTTATACTCCCGTTTCCGCTTCTTTCGGAAGGTTGGCGAAAATGAGGCTGCAAAGCCAAGTTGCGCAAGGCTTTCGGAAGGGGCATCAGCCGCCTTCGGGCGGCTGTGTGTTGAAACAAAACAAGAAAAAGAAAAATCACTCCCAACATGTCAGCCGCCTTCGGGCGGCTGTGTGTTGAAACTATGAGCTTGCCGCGCTGGTTGGTCACGAAGGTTCAGCCGCCTTCGGGCGGCTGTGTGTTGAAACACGGTAACCGGCGACAAAACCTACTTCAACGGGGTCAGCCGCCTTCGGGCGGCTGTGTGTTGAAACCCAGCCGCAGCCCAATCAGCTGCTGCTGGAAAAAGTCAGCCGCCTTCGGGCGGCTGTGTGTTGAAACCGGGCAGGATTGGCAGCTGGCTAGGCTGCTGAACTCAGCCGCCTTCGGGCGGCTGTGTGTTGAAACGCCGTTTGAAATGGGCTATATCGACCGGGGAAGCTCAGCCGCCTTCGGGCGGCTGTGTGTTGAAACTTGCCCGTCCTTTGGTCATGCACCATCTCGCGGTGTCAGCCGCCTTCGGGCGGCTGTGTGTTGAAACTTAAGTACAATAGTACAAAAGGAAATCAAGATGAATCAGCCGCCTTCGGGCGGCTGTGTGTTGAAACTATTCGGATGCCTCAATATTCAAGGGCGTCTAATCAGCCGCCTTCGGGCGGCTGTGTGTTGAAACCAGCACGCTGCGGCTGACAACAGGGTAGCCTGCGGTCAGCCGCCTTCGGGCGGCTGTGTGTTGAAACTATCGTCAGTATTGATACTGGACGGAGCCAAACTCAGCCGCCTTCGGGCGGCTGTGTGTTGAAACGGCACGGGTAGGCGCTTGGCTGGTATTGGCGGCTCAGCCGCCTTCGGGCGGCTGTGTGTTGAAACGAGCCCGGAAGGGAAATGTCGGAGGAATACATCATCAGCCGCCTTCGGGCGGCTGTGTGTTGAAACATGATTTGCCTCTAGTTCCGCCGCGCTGGATGTTCAGCCGCCTTCGGGCGGCTGTGTGTTGAAACTTACGTGCCCAGTTTTCAGATACATCAATCATCCTCAGCCGCCTTCGGGCGGCTGTGTGTTGAAACCGGCTCATTTTGGGCAGGAAGACATGGGGGTAGTGCAGCCGCCTTCGGGCGGCTGTGTGTTGAAACTGCTCGTCCGTGCGCTTTTTCTCGCGGATTTCCTCAGCCGCCTTCGGGCGGCTGTGTGTTGAAACTCTGCAACGATGGAAGATTTGGGCTGGACGGGCATCAGCCGCCTTCGGGCGGCTGTGTGTTGAAACATTTACTGGCCGGGATATTGAAGCGCAAGGGTATCAGCCGCCTTCGGGCGGCTGTGTGTTGAAACGTCATCATCCGCCAAAACGGCGACGAGGCTACCTTTCAGCCGCCTTCGGGCGGCTGTGTGTTGAAACCGCGATGCCGACGGGCAGGTGCTCGGCGCGGTGTCAGCCGCCTTCGGGCGGCTGTGTGTTGAAACTTGTAACCAATCTGCCTGGCAATCAGACGATTCTCAGCCGCCTTCGGGCGGCTGTGTGTTGAAACCACCGCCATTATCGGCATGGTTTGCACCGCCGACCAGCCGCCTTCGGGCGGCTGTGTGTTGAAACGTAACGTTTAGCGGTTTCTTCTGCCTTGCGGGCTCAGCCGCCTTCGGGCGGCTGTGTGTTGAAACATCTATCATTTCTACTAAATAATTAAATCTCTTCAGCCGCCTTCGGGCGGCTGTGTGTTGAAACATGGTGTGTAGTCCTTAAATGGTGGTGGCTTTTATCAGCCGCCTTCGGGCGGCTGTGTGTTGAAACCATCCAGCGGCGGTTGATGCGGATGCGCACGTCGTCAGCCGCCTTCGGGCGGCTGTGTGTTGAAACTCCATGCGTGTAAAAATATACTGCATATACTGCATCAGCCGCCTTCGGGCGGCTGTGTGTTGAAACAATCCGCGACCCGCGCAAATCGGATGAGGTGGAATCAGCCGCCTTCGGGCGGCTGTGTGTTGAAACTCGATCAATACGTTGTCGATTCCGTAGGCGGCCATCAGCCGCCTTCGGGCGGCTGTGTGTTGAAACCATGCGTTCTGCATCAACAGCGGCACGGAACACGCTCAGCCGCCTTCGGGCGGCTGTGTGTTGAAACACTCACAAGAATCTTTTGCTGCTGCTAGTGCCTCTCAGCCGCCTTCGGGCGGCTGTGTGTTGAAACGCCGGAAGAAGCGGCCAAGCGGCGCCGCGATTTGTCAGCCGCCTTCGGGCGGCTGTGTGTTGAAACTAATCGGTTTTGCCGTGGTTATCCCCGCCATTATCAGCCGCCTTCGGGCGGCTGTGTGTTGAAACCGGCCAGGTTGACGAAGAACCGGAACAAGTAGGGCTCAGCCGCCTTCGGGCGGCTGTGTGTTGAAACTTTGCATTGGCGGCGGGGTGAACCCCTCCAACGAATCAGCCGCCTTCGGGCGGCTGTGTGTTGAAACAACGTGACCCATACTACGTTCAATCCGGAAAACAATCAGCCGCCTTCGGGCGGCTGTGTGTTGAAACCACGGCGTACCACAGCTGATGCAAGGCTTGCCCCTCAGCCGCCTTCGGGCGGCTGTGTGTTGAAACTTATGCGCGCTTAAAAATATGTGGAACATTTGGATCAGCCGCCTTCGGGCGGCTGTGTGTTGAAACAAAATCGCCAAATGAGAGGATCTGGCGGCGGTTTCAGCCGCCTTCGGGCGGCTGTGTGTTGAAACGCGTTGTGGTAGGCGTCCCAAACGGATTCAACGCTCAGCCGCCTTCGGGCGGCTGTGTGTTGAAACTTTGCTTGTTAGATCACGTTACACGTATTGTTCGTTCAGCCGCCTTCGGGCGGCTGTGTGTTGAAACCGCCAAGTCATTGCGCTGGTTATCGGCTATTTCTGTCAGCCGCCTTCGGGCGGCTGTGTGTTGAAACTTATTTCCTAACCTTTGAATATATTATAGGATAACTCAGCCGCCTTCGGGCGGCTGTGTGTTGAAACACGCTTATCCATGCGGATTGCGCGGCGCGGGCTTTCAGCCGCCTTCGGGCGGCTGTGTGTTGAAACACCGCGCTGGCGGCCTTGAACATCGACTCCGACCATCAGCCGCCTTCGGGCGGCTGTGTGTTGAAACAAACAGGGCTACCGCGAGCAGGACGGGCGCATGATCAGCCGCCTTCGGGCGGCTGTGTGTTGAAACAATCTCAAAGGTAAACAAGCATGATATCGCTGATTCAGCCGCCTTCGGGCGGCTGTGTGTTGAAACTGCCCCTGTTGCCCGGGGCGCGGCATGGTTGATTCAGCCGCCTTCGGGCGGCTGTGTGTTGAAACGCTGTCGTTCAAGCCCATCTCGCGCAAGCCCGCCTCAGCCGCCTTCGGGCGGCTGTGTGTTGAAACCCTTTGTCATCCTTATAATCTTTAGGCAGATCACAGTCAGCCGCCTTCGGGCGGCTGTGTGTTGAAACTTTTACGCCGGTTGGTACGGCGGCATAAGCTTGGTCAGCCGCCTTCGGGCGGCTGTGTGTTGAAACAGGCTACCTGAAAAAGCGAGGCAGATATGCAAAATCAGCCGCCTTCGGGCGGCTGTGTGTTGAAACATGCCAAGATTGACCAATTCCGGCAGCGCCTCGGAGTCAGCCGCCTTCGGGCGGCTGTGTGTTGAAACGCCGATCAGGCTTCTCAAATGAACGTCAATCAATCAGCCGCCTTCGGGCGGCTGTGTGTTGAAACACCCACCGTCAGTGGGTAGTGGTGCAGCACATCGTCAGCCGCCTTCGGGCGGCTGTGTGTTGAAACAGCCGCGACCTGCACTTATCCGGCACCGGCTCGATCAGCCGCCTTCGGGCGGCTGTGTGTTGAAACATCTTCATCCACAATAAATCCACAATCCCTTTGAATCAGCCGCCTTCGGGCGGCTGTGTGTTGAAACAATGCCGCTGCACAGGCTGCCGTAGCGCATTTCTCAGCCGCCTTCGGGCGGCTGTGTGTTGAAACCATCAGACGGCATGCCCAGATGTGGCGGAACAGGGTCAGCCGCCTTCGGGCGGCTGTGTGTTGAAACTATACCGCATGGAGCAGGTCGGCAGTGTGGAAAGCTCAGCCGCCTTCGGGCGGCTGTGTGTTGAAACAGCCCGCAGGTGGACGAAACGCATGACAGCCTGTCAGCCGCCTTCGGGCGGCTGTGTGTTGAAACGACTTGACGGGTCAGCGCTTTCAGTTGCCGTTCGGCAGCCGCCTTCGGGCGGCTGTGTGTTGAAACGGGCTAAAGCGCCAGCTTTCAGGCAGCCCCAAAGTCAGCCGCCTTCGGGCGGCTGTGTGTTGAAACTGCGGCGGGTACGCGGGCGGTACGTCTGCCCGGGTCAGCCGCCTTCGGGCGGCTGTGTGTTGAAACGATATGAAACCATCATGGATCAGCTATCACAAATCCAGCTGCCTTCGGGAGTTGTATGCTGAAACATTTAATGTTGCTACCGTTTATGATTTCATACTAGGGCAAGACGGTGTGCATCACCCGACTTTGAGCCACATGGTGGAAAGCACTGACCAGGGGGCGAGAAACCTGGTGAACGCGCTGGTGCAGGCTGCGCCGAAGATTGCCCAGGCACGCGACAACATCCGCGCCGGCGCAATGCACGATGCGGACATTGCCGAAGAGGTGGTGCAGGCGGCGGAGAAGCTGAACCAAATCCGTGAACAGGGCGACAGCGTGGCCGACTACCTGGCACAGCAGGGCTTGTTTGGCGAAGACATGAACGCGGTATCGCGCGAGCTGCTGGCCTTCTTTGAGGAACACAAACGCAGCGGCAAGGCTATTGCCACCCTGTTGCGCAACTATTACGATGCCTTGGCGGCGCAGGGCAACCCGAACCAGCAGGATGTGTTCGGCGAGCAGGCCGCACCCGACAAACAGCAACTTTTGGAGCAAACGATAAATGACTACGAACAAGAACACGGACGAAGCGCAGACAACCGGCAACTCTTCGGGCGGGCAGACGAACGACCCGCTGGCGAGCCTGTTTCAGAAACTGAACCGCAACCCGCAGGCCGCCGAAGCGATGAGGCAGGCACTGGCGAAGACCCGCGCGGAACTGGGCGAGACGGAGAAATCTTCCGACAACAGTTAAATAAAATCATCAACGACCGGCTGGCACAAGAAAAAGGAAATAACCTGCGTGAGCGGTTGGCAAAATTACGACAGGAAACTACTGAAAAAGACCGCGAAGAATTTCTAGCCGACTACGCCAAACAAATTGATGCTATACAGCACGACAAAGTATCGGCAGATATGCATGCGCAGATGCACAATCAATTGCGCGAAGTGATGGAAGCTGTCGGCTTTAAACGAGATGGTGTGATAGGGAAAGAGGATTTCCTAGAACAGTTGGGCAGATTTTGGGACGAGCAACAAAATCCAAACAACTTGAAGCTGAGCCGCAGCGTATCCACGCAGGAGAAATACGAGCAGCGGATTGACGAGCTGTTTGCCGGCAGTAAGCCGAACTACAGTGGCCAACGGGTGCTCGACCGCTCCGATATGCTGGATATGCTGGGCTACGGCGATATGCCGCTGCACTTGGTGGAAAGCAAAGTGGTTCAGGGGCTGGACAACCACCCGCAGATGACGGCGGAGGTATGGAAGAAAATCCCGGAATGGGTGGATAAGCCTGCCGCCGTATTTGAAAGCGATACCGACAAAGACCGCTTGGTGTTTATTGCGCCGGAGAAAGTGGCGGGGCGGCCTGTGCGCATCATCATTGAACCTAATGGCAACCATCTGGAAGCGCACATCTTGGTGAATGCCTATGATGCCAACAGCAGGATGCCCTGGCAGCGTTGGGTGCGTGATGGCCTGTTGAAATATATGGACATGGCTAACGCCCACACTGTGCTGGGAAGCTCCGGCTCAAATGCCGCGTTACCGACCAGACAGCCGAGCCGTTTTGGCTCGAGTGAGGCGCAGTCGTTCCGTTCACAATTAAACGGCATGCTGGCGCAATCACGTGGGCGTAAAAAGATTCTAACCGAAAAGAACCTGCAAGGCTACCTGAAAAACAACCCTGCCCTTTCGGTGAACCCATCCCGCAACACTCAAAGCACGGCCACGCCGGAGCGGGTGGCAGAAATCCGGCAGCAGGTGGAACGCGCGGTGGGGCGGCGCAATATGCGGCTGATTGAAGTATTGACCGCCGAGGAAGCCAGCCGCCCGAACGGGGCGCAGGATTTGCGCGGGGTGGAAGGCTGGTATGACCCGCAGAGCAAACGCATCACGCTGATTGCGGACAACCTGCCCAATGCGCGGACGGCGCAGTTTGCCGCCTGGCACGAGCTGGGGCACCGCAAAATCGATGTGGCAGGCTGGCAGCAATGGCGCGGGGTGCTGGAACAGGCACGGTTGAACCCGACCATCAAGCAGCTGGCGCAAACCATCCTGCGCCAACGCAAGGCAGCGGGCGAGGCCATCAACTTCGACCAGGCCACGGAAGAGGCGGCGGTGGAACTCTACTCGGCGATGAAGAATAGCGACTATGCGGCGCTGGAGGATAAATACAAAGTGAGCGTGCCGCTGGCAATGCGCAGCGGATTGGCGGGCTACTTCTCGCGCTTTGCCAAACGTTTGCAGGCAGTGCTGGCGCGGGCGTTCGGTATTCAACACACGGACTTCGGCGACCATGAGGTGTTTGAGCTGTTGCGGAAAATTGACAGGGCGGAGGAAAATAATGCCAGCCCTGATGCGCGGCAGCAGCGCGCCATCGAACAGGGTTTTATGACTGAGCAACAATGGGAGGATTTACTGAATGAACGGCTTCAACCCGGAAGAATGGCTGGCCGAGATGGGGATACCCGAAGCACCGGCACAAGCCCCGCTGAGCAAAGAGGAATGGGTGCGGGAGCTGGCGAAGGTGCAGTCGGCAGCGGAACTCGACGCGCTGACACTACGCCTGCCCTCCGACACTTCTTTCACGGAACTCATGCAGATGTATCGGCGTTTGACCTCGACCACCCCGGACGGAAAGACCACGGATGGCTAGGCACGGGAGTGTACCTGACCGACAACCCGGATGCGGCGGAGGCTTATGCTTACGCCAAAGGCCGCCGCAACGAAGGCGGGCAGAATGTGATGCCGCTGGCGATTAAGCTGGAAAACCCCTATATCGCCGACAAGGATTTGAAAACGCGGATGCAGCATACCGACCGCCAAACCGCCGATGCGCTGACACGGCGTTTGCAGGAGATGGGGCATGATGGCGTGATTCTGAAATTGGGCGACGATGCGCATGAAGTGGTGGTGTTTGACCCGGCCAATGTGCGCAGCGTGCATGCCCAATTTGCCGAAGATAAGGCAGGCGAAAACGGGCTGTTGTACAGCCGCAGCGTGGCGGAAATGACCGATAAGGCGAAGCCGGGCTGGCTGGACAGGAACGAGCTGGGCGAATGGGAGAAAGGCTTGGCGCTGTATCACGGTGTCGGCAGGACATTGAAGCCTTTATTAGCCAAGCTGAAACTGGCCAATACCGCACCGCAGGAATTTACCGAAATGATGCGGGATTACCGCTCGCAGCGGTAAAACAAATAAACTGAATAAGTTATAGTGCAACAGATGATCACATAACGCTCAAATAAAAGGCTACCTGAAAATTTTCAGGTAGCCTTTTCGATGTAAGAACTGCAAACAATTTCGCCGATTATTTGTCGTCTTTCACTTCTTCAAACTCGGCATCCACTACGTCGTCGTTGCCTTTTTTGCTCTGGCCGGCGCCTTCGGCGGATTGGCCGGGCTGGTCGGCCTGAGCCTGTTTCTGGGCGTCGGCATACAGCATTTCGCCCAGTTTTTGGCTGGCTTTGCCCAGCTCCTCGGCTTTGGCGTCAATCGCGGCTTTGTCGTCGCCTTTCACGGCTTCTTCGGCTTCTTTGATGGCGGCTTCGATTTTTTCTTTCTCGGCTGCATCCAGTTTGTCGCCGTAGTCGGCCAGGGATTTCTTCACGGAGTGGGTCAGGGCTTCGGCCTGGTTGCGGCTCTGCACCAGCTCGTGCAGTTTTTTGTCTTCTTCGGCATTGGCTTCGGCATCTTTCACCATGCGTTCGATTTCTTCCTCGCTCAGGCCGGAAGAGCCTTGGATGGTGATGTTGGCGGCTTTGCCGGTGCCCTTGTCTTTGGCGGACACGTGCAGGATGCCGTTGGCGTCGATGTCGAAGGCCACCTCAATCTGCGGCATGCCGCGCGGGGCGGGGGCGATGTCGGTGAGGTTGAATTGGCCGAGCGATTTGTTGGCGGAGGCGCGTTCGCGCTCGCCCTGTAACACGTGGATGGTTACGGCGCTCTGGTTGTCTTCGGCGGTGGAGAATACTTGCGAAGCCTTGGTGGGGATGGTGGTGTTTTTGTTGATGAGCTTGGTCATCACGCCGCCCATGGTTTCAATACCGAGGGAGAGCGGGGTAACGTCGAGCAGCAGCACGTCGCTGCGGCCGCCGCCCAGCACTTCGCCCTGGATGGCCGCGCCCAAGGCCACGGCTTCGTCGGGGTTCACGTCTTTGCGCGGCTCTTTGCCGAAGAAGTCTTTCACGGTTTCCTGCACTTTGGGCATACGGCTCTGGCCGCCCACCAAAATCACGTCGTCGATGTCGTTCACGCTCAGGCCGGCATCTTTGATGGCGGTGCGGCAGGGGGCGATGGAGCGCTCGATCAGGTCTTCCACCAGGCTTTCGAATTTGGCGCGGGTAATCTTCATGGCCAAGTGTTTCGGGCCGGTGGCATCCATGGTGATGTAGGGCAGGTTCACTTCGGTTTGTTGGCTGCTGGAAAGCTCGATTTTGGCTTTTTCGGCGGCTTCTTTCAGGCGTTGCAGCGCCATCACGTCGGTTTTCAGGTCGATGCCTTGGTCTTTCTTGAACTCGGAAATGATGTAGTCGATCAGGCGTTGGTCGAAGTCTTCGCCGCCGAGGAAGGTGTCGCCGTTGGTGGAGAGCACTTCAAACTGTTTTTCGCCGTCCAAGTCGGCGATTTCGATGATGGAAATATCGAAGGTGCCGCCGCCGAGGTCATACACGGCGATTTTGCGGTCGCCCTTGGCGCCTTTGTCCATGCCGAAGGCCAATGCGGCTGCGGTCGGCTCGTTGATGATGCGTTTCACGTCCAAACCGGCGATGCGGCCGGCGTCTTTGGTGGCCTGGCGCTGGCTGTCGTTGAAGTAGGCCGGCACGGTGATGACGGCTTCGGTCACGGTTTCGCCCAAATAAGCTTCGGCGGCCTGCTTCATTTTGCGCAGCACTTCGGCGGAAATCTGCGGCGGAGACAATTCTTTGCCCTGCGCTTCCACCCAGGCGTCGCCGTTTTTGGCTTTGACGATTTGGAAGGGCATCAGGTCGATGTCTTTCTGCACTTCTTTGTCTTCAAATTTGTGGCCGATGAGGCGTTTCACGGCGTAGATGGTGTTTTTGGCGTTGGTTACCGCCTGGCGTTTGGCCGGCGCGCCCACGAGGATTTCGCCGCCGTCGAGATAGGCGATCACGGAGGGGGTGGTGCGCGCGCCTTCGGCGTTTTCGATTACTTTGGTCTGGCCGTTTTCGGAAATGGCCAGGCAGGAATTGGTGGTACCTAAGTCGATACCGATAACTTTTGCCATAATGGATAGCTCCTTGTTTATGTAGATTGGAACCTTTGCGCAATCCTTGAATTGGCAAAGGCTTCAGATTAGACGGCGCCTTGGCGGCGCTTTAGCTTGACCAGTAAATGGGATTGGCCGTTTTTTTTTCAAGAGAGCGTGCGATTTTCGATGTAATCGATTGATAATAGGTGATTAAAAAATTGAGGCTACCTGAAAAACGGGTGGGGCGGTGGAGGCGGTATTTGGCTGCGTGCCTTTTTCAGGTAGCCTCTGCCTTTCTTGGGCTTGCTTGAAAAAGGCTACCTGAAAAGGAGGCATGCTGCTGGGCGCGTTTCGTGCCCGAAGTATTTTTCTGCCGCCGCTATTGAAATCTACTCCGATCGCCCTGATTAAAGGCAATGTTATCCCGCTCGTTTTCCGGATGTGGTGTGGCGCGTTTGTGCTTGCCGAACAATCGTATAGTGCAAATCAATTTGTGTCATTTGAACTATAAATTATGCAAATCGCCGGCCGGTGGCTACAATGCCCACCTGCTGATATAGCTGCATTATCCCAACGAGAAATATTTATTCCCCATCACGCATTACTCACTTTAATTAAGGAGCCCGATATGTCTTCTATCAACATCAAAACCCGTGACCAGCTGGTTGGCCAGCAAGTGCCGAACGTTACTTTCCACACCCGCGTGGCTGATTCTTGGAAAGACGTGACCACCGACGAGCTGTTCAAAGGCAAAAAAGTCGTGGTGTTCGCCCTGCCCGGCGCGTTTACCCCCACCTGCTCTTCCAGCCACCTGCCGCGCTACAACGAGCTGGCTGATGCCTTCAAAGAAAACGGCATCGACGACATCCTGTGCGTGTCCGTGAACGACACCTTCGTGATGAACGCCTGGGCTGCCGACGAAGAAGCCCACAACATCACCATGATCCCCGACGGCAACGCCGAATTCACCCGCGGCATGGGCATGGTGGTAAATGAAGAAGCCATCGGCTTCGGCCCGCGCTCTTGGCGCTACTCCATGCTGGTGGACAACGGCAAAATCGTGGAAGCCTTCATCGAGCCGATTAAAGAAGGCGACCCCTTTGAAGTGTCCGACGCCGACACCATGCTGAAATTCGTGGCCCCAAACTGGAAACCGCAAGAATCCATCGCCATTTTCACCAAACCCGGCTGCCAATATTGCGCCAAAGCCAAAGCCGCTTTGAAAGAAAAAGGCCTGGCTTATGAAGAAATCGTGTTGGGCAAAGACGCCAGCATCGTATCCGTGCGCGCCATCACCGGCAAAGTAACCGCCCCGCAAGTGTTCATCGGCGGCAAATACATCGGCGGCAGCGAAGACTTGGACGCCTACTTGGCCAAACACGCCTAATTTCCCGCTATCCAGTTGCCAAACTAAATAGATAGCATTGCGAGCCGCCCGAGGAGGGCGGCTCTTTTCCCAAAGGCCTTTCAGGTAGCCTCTTTAGATTGCCGTTCCAAATGAAGCATGGGGCAACGCCGCAGCATTCTTCATTATTTGGCGCGGTAATACCAGCCATGCAGGCTACCTGAAAGGTCTTCCACACATAAGGAAAACAGACATGAAACACCTCACCGCAGACGTCGTCGTGATTGGCGGCGGCACCGCCGGCATGGGCGCCTTCCGCAACGCCCGCCTCTACACAGAAAATGTTTACCTCATCGAAAGCCACGTATTCGGCACCACCTGCGCCCGCGTCGGCTGCATGCCCTCCAAGCTGTTGATTGCCGCCGCCGAAGCCCGACACCATGCCCTGCACACCGACCCCTTCGGCGTGCATTTGGATAAATCCAGCATCAGCGTGAACGGCCAAGAAGTGATGCAGCGCGTGAAATCCGAGCGCGACCGCTTCGTCGGCTTCGTGGTGGAAGACGTGGAAGCCTGGCCCGCCGAGCGCCGCATCATGGGCGCTGCCAAATTCATCGACGAGCACACTGTGCAGATCGACGACCACACCCAAATCCGCGCCGACCGCATCGTGATCGCCACCGGCTCGCGCCCCATCGTGCTGCCGCAATGGCAGGCGCTGGGCGACCGCCTCATCATCAACGACGACGTGTTCTCCTGGGACACCCTGCCCGAAAGCGTGGCCGTGTTCGGCTCCGGCGTGATCGGGTTGGAGCTCGGCCAAGCCTTGAGCCGGCTGGGCGTACGTGTGGAAATGTTCGGTCTGGGCGGCCTCATCGGCGGCATTTCCGACCCCGTGGTGCTGGAAGACGCCCGGGAAATCTTCGGCCAAGAAATCCCGCTGCACCTCAACGCCCACACCGAAACTAGGCTCAACGACAAAGGCCAAGTGGAAGTGGCGTGGACGCAAGACGGCGAAAGCGGCGTGTTCACCGCCGACTACCTGCTCGCCGCTATCGGCCGCCGCCCCAATGTGGACAACATCGGGCTGGAAAACCTCAATATCGAGAAAGACGCGCGCGGCGTGCCCACCGCCAACCCGCGCACCATGCAAACCAGCATCCCGCACATCTTCATCGCCGGCGATGCCTCCAACCAGCTGCCCCTGCTGCACGAAGCCGCCGACCAGGGCAAGATCGCCGGCGAAAATGCCGGCCGCTATCCCGACGTGCGCCCCGGCCTGCGCCGCAGCCTGATTGGCGTGATCTTCTCCGACCCGCAGATCATCAGCGTGGGCGCCCGCTTCAGCCAGCTGGAAAAAGAATACGGCGATAAACTGCTCACCGGCCAGGTATCCTTCCGCAACCAAGGCCGCAGCCGCGTGATGCTGGTCAACCAAGGCAGCCTGCGCGTGTATGCCGACCGTGAAACCGGCCGCTTCCTCGGCGCCGAAGGCGTGGGCCCCGCGCTGGAGCACATCGCCCACCTGCTCGCCTGGGCGCACCAGCAGCAGATGACCATCCCGCAGATGCTGGATATGCCCTTTTATCACCCCGTAATCGAAGAAGGCGTGCGCACTGCCCTGCGCGACGTGGCCGCCAAGCTGGCCGCCTAAGGCTGCCCATTGGTACAACCGGGGCTGAGCTTCGGCAAAACTGAAAACAAACGGCAAGCGGATTCAATCCGTTTGCCGTTTTTGCGCGCCTTGGGTTTGCGTGGGAGCAAGCGTGTTTTGCCTAGGGATATTTTTCAGGTAGCCTGCTTTGTTCTATACAGGCTACCTGAAAATCTCTGTCGCTGCGGGGTGAGCATGTTGAGCTTCGCAGAAGCTCCGTTTAACTGCGTTGAAGCTGCGCTTTCAGGTAGCCTTTGGCTGCCGTGCAAGCGTTTATTCTTCCGCCGCTTCGCCTGTTGTCGCTTCCTGCGGCTCGGGCAGGGCGTCGGTGCCGGCTTGCTCCACCAGTTTTTCGTCCAGCCGTTTGTTGGTTTTTAGGCCCATCTGGCGGAGTTTTTCAGCGCGGCGCACAAGATTGCCGGTGCCGGAATAGAGCTGTTTGTAGGCGGTTTGGTAGCTGTCTTGCGCCTGCTGGAGGTTTTTGCCCACTTTTTCCAGGGTGTCCACGAAGCCGGTGAATTTGTCGTAGAGTTTGCCGCCTTCTTCGGCAATTTGCAGGGCGTTGCGGTTTTGGTTTTCGTAGCGCCAGATATTGGCCACGGTGCGCAGGGTGGCCAGGAGCGTGCTGGGGCCGACGAGCACGATGCGCTTTTCGAAGCTGGTTTGGAACAGCTCGGGGTCTTGCTGTAGCGCCAAAAGGTAGGCGGGCTCCACGGGCACGAACATCAACACGAAATCGGGCGATTCGATGCCTTCTATCTCGCCGTAGGGCTTGGCGGCGAGCTCTTTGATGTGCTGGTGTACGGAAGCGAGGTGGGCGGCAAGCGCGGCGGCGGCCTGCTCGGGGCTGTCGGCCTGGGTGTAGCGCACGTAGGCGGTGAGGGAAACTTTGGAATCGATGATGATGTGTTTGCGGTCGGGCAGCTTCACGATCACGTCGGGCTGGAGGTAGCGGCTGCTGCCGTCTTCTTCGATGTGGCGGCCGCCGCTCTGCACTTCGTATTCGCGGCCTTTGGTGAGGCCGGAGCTTTCGAGCACTTTTTCCAGAATCATTTCGCCCCAGTTGCCTTGGCTTTTGTTGCGGCTGCCGGTGAGGGCTTGGGTGAGGGCTTGGGCGTCGTCGTGCAGGCGGGCGTTGAGCTGTTGCAGGCGTTTGAGCTCGTTTTCCAGGGTGTTCCGCTCTTTGGCTTCTTTTTCGTAGGTGTTTTGTACGAGCTGGCTGAAGCCTTGCAGTTTTTCGTTGAGCGGGTGGAGCAGCTGGTCGAGCTCTTTGCGGTTTTGCTCGGAAAAGCGCTGGCTTTTTTCTTCGAGAATGCGGTTAGCGAGGTTTTGGAATTGTTCGCTCAGGTTTTGGCGGGCGTCGTTTAAAAGCACGATCTGCTCGGCGTGGGCTTGCCGCTGCTGTTCGATTTGGGTTTGCACGCGCTGGTGTTGCAGGCGGCTGGCGGCGAGCTCTTGCTGGGCGGTGTCGAGCTGGCTTTGCAGCTGCTGCTGCTGTTCGGCAAGCTCGCTGCGTTCGCGCTGGAGGTGTTGCACGGATTGCTCGGCGGCCACGGCGCGGCTTTGCCGGCTTTCGCTTTCTTCCTGTTCGGCGGCAAGCTGTTGCTTGGTATCGGAAAGATCGCGCAGCAGTTGCTGCTGCCGTTCGGCGGCTTCGGCCAGGCGGTTGGTGAAATGCTGCACGGATTGCTCAGCGGCAGCGCTGCGGGCTTGGTAGTCTTGCGCGGCCTGCTGGACGGCGGCAAGCTGCCGGCGGGTGTCGGCCAGGTCTTGGGCGGTTTGGCTTTGTTGCTGTTCGCTTTGTTGCTGCAGTTGCTGTTGCAGGGCGAGGCTGTGTTGCAGGCGGTCGGTTTCCTGCTGCCAGCCGTGCTGCGCGGCCTGTTGGCGGGCGCGCAGCCACAGCCACGCGAACAGGATGCCGAGCAGCACGGCGGCGAGGCAGGAGGCAAGTAGGGCGGGAAGGGTGAAGGTCATGAGGGCTACCTGAAAATATAAGCTTCGGCGAAGCCGGGCGTGGAAAGGTTTGCGGCAAGGGGGTGCGCGCTAGGTTTCTAGGGCAATCCGCACGATTTTATCTGCCTGCGGGCTGTGCTGCCAGTAATCGCGCCACAGTTCGAGGCTTTCCATCAGATAGGCAGACAGCCGGGCATCGTGCCGTTGCAGGTCGGCCAGGCCGGTGAAGGTGATGCGGATATGCCGCTGCGGCAGCCAGCCCAAATCGCGCAGGCAGTCGTTGAGCGAATCGCCGCCGCCGTTGAAATAGGCGGGCAGCTCGAAGGCTTCCTGCATACGCCGCATCAGGCTGCGGTGGTTTCTCAGGTTCGATACGTCCACGCTGATAACGAGCGTGTCGGCATCGGCAAGGGTTTGGCGGATAAAGCGGCTCATGGTTTTTCCCTGTTTGAGGCTACCTGAAAGCGTAAGCTTCAACGAAGTTAAAACGGTTATGTATTTTTTTCAGGTAGCCTTTCCTCCGGATGAGGCTACCTGAAAATTAAAGAGGCCTTAGCCTAGCCAAGGCGGTGCCCATTTTAGCGCAGAGCCCTGCGTTTCCCTAATGCCCGCCAAGCGCTTCCTTTGCTATAATCCCGCCAATTTAATTTATGTAAGCAACAGGCTACCTGAAACCGCATGAGCGCCGATTTCCACCTCCGCTTTTCCATCCAAGGCTGGCACGCCGCCTCCACCCGCCTGCACACCGGCGAAGAATGGGCGGCGTGGACTTCAGGCCGTCTGAACGCCGCCGAACTGCCCGACACGCCGCCGAAAGTGGATTTCCTGCCCGCCATGCAGCGGCGCAGGCTCGGCCTCTCGGCGCGGCTGCTGTTTGCGGCGGCGCACCCCTTGCTGGCGGACGGCGAAACCTGCCCGCTGGTGCTCGCCTCGCACGACGGCGAAATCAACCGCAGCTTCGGCTTGTGGACCACGCTGTTGCGCGACAACGAAGTTTCGCCCACCTCCTTCGGCCTTTCCGTACATAACGCCCTGGCCGGGCAGTGGTCGATGCTGCGCGGCGACATGAGCGAGAACACCGCGCTTTCCGTGCGGCAGAGCGGCTTGGAAACCGCCGTGCTCGAAGCGGCCGGCCTGCTGGCCGACGGCGCGGAACGCGTGCTGGCGGTGGTGGTGGACGAACCTTTGCAGGCGCAATATCCCGCCGCGCCCGCCGAACGCGCGCCCTTCGCCCACGCACTCGCCCTGCTGCTCACTGCCGGCGGAGAATGGGAGCTTTCCCCCGCCGCATACAATATCGAAAACGTGGCAGACATCGGCTACTGGGGCGCGCTCGAATGGCTGAGGCAGCGGTTTTCAGGTAGCCGCGAATGGGTAAACCAATATGCAGACGAGGCTTGGCAATGGCGGCGGCTTACCCCTTGAGTGCCCGATTGAACCGCCTGTGGCGGCTGCTGGCCACCGGGCTGGGCTTCGTGTTTTTCGGCGTGTTCGGCGTGCTGCTGCAAATCGTCTTGCTGCCGTGGCTGCTCCGCCGTTCGCCCACGCTGGCGCAGCAGAAGCAGGCGCGCCGCGTGGTAACGCGCACTTGGCTGTGGTTCAGTTATTATCTGATGCGCTCGGGCATTTTGAGCGCGGAATTTGAAGGCTTCGAGCAGCTCGGCCGCCCCGGACAGCTGATTTTGGCCAACCACCCTTCGCTGCTGGACGTGGTGTTCCTGCTCGGTCGCGTGCCGGAAGCCAACTGCATCGTGAAGGCCGATTTGCAGCGCAACCCGGCCATGATTGGGCAAATCCGCGCCTGCGGCTACCTGCCCAATCAGGAAGATTTGGATTTTGTCGAAGCCGTGCACGAAGTATTGCAGCGGCAATGCCTGCTGGTGTTCCCCGAAGGCACGCGCACCGGCTGGGACGGCGTGGTGAAATTCCATCGCGGCGCGGTGTCCATCGGCTTGCGCAGCGCGCAGGTGATCACGCCCGTGGTGATTCAAATGCGCCCGCCGAACTTCAAAAAAGGCCAGCCTTGGTACGCCATCCCGCTGCAAAAACCGGCCTACCGCTTTATCGTGGGCGACGACATCAATCCGCAGGATTGGCTCGGCAAGCACCCACTGCCCATCGCCGCCCGCCGCCTCAACGACCAACTGCAACACTATTTCAACGAAAGAAGCCAAGAAAATGACTGAATTGAAACAAGAAATCAAACAACTGATTATCGACAGCCTCGGCCTGGAAGACCTCACCCCCGCCGACATCGGCGACGAAGAAGCCCTGTTCGGCGACAGCGGCCTCGGGCTGGATTCCGTGGACGCGCTGGAACTCGGCCTGGCCGTGCAAAAACACTTCGGCTTCCAGCTCGACGGCGAAAGCCAGGAACTGCGCGACAGCTTCGCCAATGTGTCCACGCTGGCCTCCTTCGTGCAAAAGCAACGCGGCTAGCCAAAGCACTTCCGGCTTCCTACCGCGTTGGCTCGCCTTGCCGTACCACTTGTACTGTCTGCGGCTCGCCGCCTTGTATGAAGCCGGAATTGCTTTGGCTCAAACAATCCATTAAAGGCTACCTGAAAGCTAACTTCTGCGAAGCTAAAACCGTAGGTCGGGCATTCATGCCCGACAACCATTCCATCTTTCCGCCATGTAAGGAATACCCCATGACCGAAACCGAAATCCGCGCCTTCCTGTTCGACATCCTGGAAAACCTGTTCGAAATCGACACCAGCGAAGTTACCGGCAGCACCAACCTCTACGAAGACCTCGAAATCGACAGCATCGACGCCATCGACCTGCTCGACCAAATCAAACGCCAAACCGGCTACAAACTCCAGGCCGAAGACTTCCGCAACGTCCGCACCATCGACGACATCATCGCCGCCGTCTCCAAACTCTACCAAGACGCCAAACCTGAAGCGTGAAAACCGCCGCCAAAATCCTGCTCGGCCTCCTCAGCCTGCTCTACCCCCTCTTGTGGTACTACGGGCGGGAGCAGGGCTGGTTTTACCCCCTGGCCGGGCTGATGCTGCTGCTCTGGCTCGCCCGCGCCGCCATGCAGCGCGACCCCGCGCAAAAACGCCTCTCCCTGCTGATTGCCGCCTTCTTTGCCGCCACCCTGCTTTTCAGACGGCCTGACAGCATGTATTGGTATCCCGTGTGGGTGAACGGCCTGCTGCTCTTCCTCTTCGGCCTCAGCCTCACGCAAAAGCAAAGCGCCATAGAACGCCTCGCCCGCCTGCAACACCCCGACCTGCCGCCCGAAGGCGTGGCCTACACCCGCCGCGTTACCCAAATCTGGTGCGCCTTCTTCGCCCTCAACGGCGGCACCGCCGCCCTTCTCGCGCTACTCGGCCAACACCGCTGGTGGGCGCTCTACACCGGCCTCATCGCCTACATCCTGATGGGCCTCCTGATGGGCGGCGAATTGGCCTACCGCAAATGGGTGTTGAAGCTGTAGGCGAAGTTTGGCATGGCAATACTTGACCGCATCCATAGGCAAACCCGTGCAAAAGAAGCACGGGTTTGGTTTTCAGGTAGCCTTTCCGGTTGGTTTGCTAACGGATTACCCAATCAAAACAGCATGGCGCAGGCACATGCTGTTTTGGTGTGGCGGTGGCTACCTGAAAACCCGATTCCGGGCGTTTAATGCGTGCAGCCGCCATTTCCGCCGCCACATTCGCTTAGCTTCGCGGAAACTCGCTTTGCTCGTTTTAACTGCGTTGAAGCGGCGCTTTCAGGTAGCCTTTCGGTTTCTGCGGCTTCATCGGGATGATAGGCCAGCGGCACCAGGTCGAGCTTGGCCATCAGGGCGCGGTCGCCGTCTTCGCCGGGGTTTTCGGTGGTGAGCAGTTTGTCGCCGTAGAAGATTGAGTTGGCGCCGGCGAGGAAACACATGGCCTGCATGGCTTCGGGCATATTGCTGCGGCCGGCGGAAAGGCGCACGAAGCTTTCGGGCATGGTGATGCGCGCCACGGCGATGGTGCGCACGAATTCGGTCCAATCCAAATCTTCCGCATCCGCCAGCGGCGTGCCTTCCACTTTCACCAATTGGTTGATCGGCACGCTTTCGGGCTGCGGGTCGAGGTTGGCGAGGCTGGCGATGAGCCCGGCGCGTTCGGCGCGGGTTTCGTTCATACCGACGATGCCGCCGCAGCACACCTTCAGGCCGGCGTTGCGCACTTTGCCCAGGGTGTCCATGCGGTCTTCGTGGTGGCGGGTGTGGATGATGTCGTTGTAGCGCTCGGGGTCGGTGTCGAGGTTGTGGTTGTAGTAGTCCAAACCGGCTTTTTTGAAGTCTTCCGCCATACCGTCTTCGAGCATGCCGAAGGTGCCGCAGGTTTCCATGCCCAAGTTTTTCACGGCTTTGATGATGGCGGAAACGGTTTCCACATCTTTGGGTTTGGGGCCGCGCCATGCCGCGCCCATGCAGAAGCGGCTGGCGCCGCGCGCTTTGGCGATTTTGGCTTTTTCGACGATTTCGTCCACATCCATCATCTGCTCTTTGCCCAAGTTGGTGTGGTGGTGTGCGGATTGCGGGCAGTAGGCGCAGTCTTCGGGGCAGCCGCCGGTTTTGATGGAGAGCAGGGTGGAAAGTTGGATTTCGCGCGGGTTGAAATTTTGGCGGTGGGTTTCGGCGGCCTGGTAAACCAGCTCGAGGAAGGGCAGCCCGAACAGGGCTTCGACGTCGCATTTTTTCCAATAGCGCGCAGTGGGATGCGGCTTGCGCTCGGTTTGCCGGCGCAAGGCGATGGGGGAGATGGTCATTTTGTATGTCCTTAAAAATTCGCGGCGGCGCAATGTCGCCGACGGGCAAGGCCGGGTCGCAATGTCCGCGGGCTGCCCTGGGGAGGCGTGAGTGTAGCCAAAAATGGGGGAAGAGGCTACCTGAAAAGTTTCAGGTAGCCTTTGTGTGGTGTGGACATCGATGCCTGTTGCCAGTCATATAGTGGATGAACAAAAACCAGTACGGCGTTGCCTCGCCTTTCCGTACTATCTGTACTGTCTGCGGCTTCGTCGCCTTGTCCTGATTTTTGTTCATCCACTATATTAATTAGAGCAAAGTCGGCATAGATGCCTGAGCTGCTGCTTGGCTGGAAATAGGCTACCTGAAAAGGCGCTTTCTGTTTTTCAGGTAGCCTCAAGCGGGATTTATTTGCCGATGCAGAAGCGGCTGAAGATCACGCCCAGGAGGTCGTCGGCGTTGAATTCGCCGGTGATGGTGTTGCAGGCGTTTTGCGCGAGGCGCAGGTGTTCGGCGAAGAGTTCGAGCTGGTGGCGGCCGCACAGGGCGGCGAGTTCGAGCTCGGCTTGGGCGGTTTCCAGGGCTTGCAGGTGGCGGCTGCGGGCGAGGAACAGGCTTTCGCTCTCGCCCTGCCAGCCAATTTGCCGCAGTAGGGCTTGTTTGAGCAGGTCGAGGCCGGCGCCGCTTTTGGCGGAGAGTTTGATCAGGGTGTCGGCGCCGCTGGGCCGGCCGCTTTGTTCGCGCGCTTCGGCCGCTTCGCCGCTGAGGTCGATTTTGTTGCGGATTTCGATGCGTTTGAGCGCGGGGGGCAGCTGGGCGAGGATTTTGCCGGTGGCCTCGTTCAGGCCTTCGGCGGGGTCGATGAGGATTAATGCCACGTCGGCCTGCTGCACGGCCTGGCGGCTGCGCTCGATGCCGATTTGCTCCACCGGGTCGGTGGTGTCGCGCAGGCCGGCGGTGTCGATGATGTGCACGGGCACGCCTTCGAGGGTGATTTGTTCGCGCACGGTGTCGCGGGTGGTGCCGGCGATGTCGGTTACGATGGCGATGTCGTCGCCGGCCAGGGCGTTGAGCAGGCTGGATTTGCCCACGTTGGGCGCGCCCACCAGCACCACGTTCATGCCTTCGCGCAAAATGGCACCCTGTTCGGCTTGGGCGAGCACTTGGGCGAGGCGGGTTTGCAGGGCGGCGAGGCGTTCGTCTGTCCTGGCTTCGGCGAGGAAATCGATGTCTTCTTCGGGGAAGTCGAGCGTGGCTTCCACCAGCATGCGCAGGGTGATGAGCTCGTCCACCAAGGCGTGAATCTGCTGGGAAAACGCGCCTTTGAGCGAACGTACGGCCAGGCGGGCGGCGGATTGGCTGGCGGCGTCGATGAGGTCGGCCACGCTTTCGGCCTGCGCCAAATCAAGCTTGCCGTTGAGGAAGGCGCGCTTGGTGAATTCGCCCGGCTCGGCGGGCTGCGCGCCCAGCTCGAAGCAGCGCTGGAGCAGCATTTGCAGCACCACGCGCCCGCCGTGGCCGTGCAGCTCGATCACGTCTTCGCCGGTGAAGCTGGCGGGGGCGGGGAAATAGAGCAGGAGGCCGTTGTCGATCGGCTCGCCTTCGGAGTTCACAAAATCGGTGAGCAGGGTGCGGCGCGGCTGCGGGGTTTTGCCGCCGCTGATTTGCTGCGCCAGGGGCAGCAGCTGCTTGCCGGAGAGGCGGATCACGCCCACGCCGCCTTGTCCGGCGGCGGTGGCGATGGCGGCGATGGTGGGGGAGGGCTGCGGCATGGGGCTACCTGAAAAATGTGATGACCGCGGAATTATACAAGGCAGCGCAGAAAAGCGGAAAAGGCTACCTGAAAACGTAGCTTCAACGCAGTTAAAACGAAGCTGTGTTTTAGCTTCGCAGAAACTCAGCCTTGCTTCGCAAGACATCGGTCCACTGCGTTGAAGCTGCGTTTTCAGGTAGCCTTTATCGGGTGAAACGGGGCAAACGGGCGGATTATTCGTCTTCCTCATCCTCGTCTTCTTCGTCGCCCAAATCCACTTCTTCCAGCGGAATCAGGTGCGTGCGGTAGCGCAGCTTGTGGTAGAGGTAGAAGCCGAAGAAGATGGGCAGGCCCATATAGGTCACCACAATCCTTTCCCAGTCCACCTCGCCGCTCATCACCAGCTGCGTATCCTGCCCCAAGATCACCAGCACGCACATCACCAGCGCAATCAGCGGCCCGAAGGGAAACCACTTGGCGCGGTAATCCAAAGCTTTCAAATCCAGGCCCTGCGCGATGTAGGCGCGGCGGAAACGGTAGTGGCTGATGGCGATGCCCAGCCAGGCGATGAAGCCGGTGAGGCCGGAGGCCGCCAGGATGTATTGGTAGGCATTGTCGTTGAAAATCTCTATCAGAAACAGCGCCAGCACCACCGCCGCCGTGGCCAGCACCGAGCGCACCGGCACACCAAAACGGTTCACCTTGCGGAAGCTTTTATACGCCATGCCGCTCTTGCCCATGGCATACAGCATGCGCACCGAAGCATACATCCCCGAATTGCCCGCCGACAGGATCGACGTGAGGATCACCGCGTTCATCACCGCCGCCGCCATCGCCAAGCCTGCCCGCTCAAACACCAGCGTAAACGGCGATTTGGCAATTTCCGACACATTCTCCGCGCCCAGCAATTCCGGGCTGGTGTAGGGGATGAGCAGACCGATCACGAAAATCGACAAAATATAGAAAATCAGAATCCGCCAAAACACCTGCTTGATCGCCTTCGGGATACTCTCCTTCGGGTTTTCCGATTCCCCGGCGGTGATGCCGATCAGCTCCGTGCCCTGAAACGAAAAGCCCGCAATCAGAAACACGCCCAGCATGGTTAAGAGGCTACCTGAAAAACCGCCGCCCAAAAATGGCGCCTCGCCCACGGTGAAATTGGCCAGGCCCACATAGCTGCCGCCGAGAATGCCGAAAATCGTCAGCACGCCCACGCCGAGGAACACCACCACGGTTACCACCTTGATCAGCGCAAACCAATATTCCGATTCGCCAAAAGCCTCCACCGAAAGCAAATTCAGCAGCACAATCAGCCCGAAAAACAGCAGGCTCCAGCCCCAGGGCGGCATAAAGCGCATCGGCTCCCAATAGGTGATCACCAGCGCGGCAATGGAAATATCCACCGCCACCGTAATCACCCAGCTAAACCAATAATTCCAGCCCAAGGCATAGCCCAGCGAAGGATCGACAAATTTGGCCGCATAAGTGGAAAACGAGCCGGACACCGGCAGATAAGTGGCCATTTCGCCCAGCGAGGTCATCAGGAAATACACCATCAGCCCGATGGCCGCATAGGCCGCCAACGCCCCGCCCGGGCCAGCCAGGTGGATGGCGCTGCCGCTGGCCATAAAGAGCCCCGTGCCGATGCTGCCGCCGATGGCAATCATCGAGAGATGGCGGGTTTTCAGATTGCGGCGGATTTTGTTTTTGTTGGCCTGCGTGGCAGCAGGGTTGGCCGCGTTTGAGGGGTTGGGGTTCGGTGTGCTCATGTTCTGTTCTCCTCCAAGAAACTGCCTGGTGGCAGCCAAACCGAAACGTTATTTCGGCGCATTATAGGCGCACTTGCCGGGCGGTAAAACCGCTCAAACCCGCAGTTAAGTCAAATGAGCAAGAGATACCGCTTTTTTAATAGAAACATTACTCGGAACAAGGGCTTCCGACTTTCCAGAAAACCGCCTGCAAACAGGCTTTTCGCGCAAATGCTTCTGCTGCAAACCCAGTCGCCGCAACGTGTCGTAAACGCCACATCCGCGGGCGGAAGGCTACCTGAAAACACAAACGGCAGGCTGGGCGGATGGCGCCTGTTTGGAGCAAGCCGTTTTCAGGTAGCCTTTCTGCCCGTTTGTTTGCGCCAAATCTATAGAGAAGGCAGGGCGGTTTTGTTACAATAGCCGGCGGATTTTTCAGCCGTTCTTGCGGCATCCGACAAACAACCATCCGGCGGGCAGCCGCCGTTTCCGTGCATTTCAAACATAAAGGGACATCATGTCTGACAAATTGATTCTGGTATTAAACTGCGGCAGCTCCTCGGTAAAAGGCGCCGTATTAGACAGCACCAACGGCGAAGTATTGCTGAGCTGCCTGGCTGAAAAGCTCAACCTGCCCGATGCGCGCATCATTTTCAAGGCCGACGGCGGCAAACACACCGTGAGCTTGGCCGACAAACCCAACCACACCGGCGCCGTGGAAGCCCTGATGGCCGAACTGGAAGCACGCAAGCTCGACAAACGCATCGGCGCGGTCGGTCACCGCGTGGTGCACGGCGGCGAACGCTTCAAAGAATCCTGCCTGATCAACGACGAAGTGATCAAAGGTATCGAAGACTGCATCATGCTCGCCCCGCTGCACAACCCTGCCCACCTGCTCGGCATCCGCGCCGCCATGAGCATTTTCAGCCATGTGCCGCACGCTGTGGTGTTCGATACCGCCTTCCACCAATCCATGCCCGAGCACGCCTACACCTACGCCGTGCCGCGCGAGCTCTACCGCAAATACGGCCTGCGCCGCTACGGCGCCCACGGCACCAGCTACCGTTTCGTGGCCGCCGAAGCCGCCCGCCTGCTCGGCCGCAGCGAAGAAGGCCTGCGCCTGGTGATCGCCCACTTGGGCAACGGCGCCTCCATCGCCGCCTCCAACAGCGGCAAATGCTGCGACACCAGCATGGGCCTCACCCCGCTCGAAGGCCTGGTGATGGGCACCCGCAGCGGCGACATCGACGCCAACGTGTTCCCCTTCCTGCACAACAACGCCGGCATGAACATTGAAGAAATCACCGACCTCTTACACAAGAAGAGCGGCCTGCTCGGTATTTCCGAGCTCTCCAACGACTGCCGCGAAATCGAAGAGGCGGCCGGCAAAGGCCATGAAGGCGCCAAGCTTGCGCTGGAAGTGTTCGCCTACCGCCTGGCCAAATACGTTGCCTCCATGAGCGTGGCCGCCGGCGGCCTGGACGCGCTGGTGTTCACCGGCGGCATCGGCGAAAACTCCGCCACCGTCCGCAGCAAAACCATCGCCTACCTCGGTTTCCTCGGCCTCACCGTGGATGAAGAAGCCAACCTCGCCGCCCGCTTCGGCGAAAGCGGCATCATCAGCAAGCAGGGCAGCACCCCGCTGGCCATGGTGATCCCCACCAACGAAGAGCTGATGATCGCGCAAGACACCGCGCATCTGGCCGGGATCGAGTAAACGCCCGATTGAATAGCGGCCAATATTCAAAGAGGCTACCTGAAATTTTCAGGTAGCCTCTTTTTCTTGTTTGGCGAGGTGTTTATCCGTTTCAAATGGCTACCTGAAAAATTTTAGCTTCGCAGAAATCTCGCTGCGTTGCGTTTTAACTGCGTTGAAGCGGCGTTTTCAGGTAGCCTTTATCCGCCGCTCACCGGATCACATTGCGCCAATCCTGCTCGAAATAATGCACCAGGATCTGCGTGTTCAAGTAGTTCGGCTGCACCTCGCGGCGCGCCATATCGGGCGGGAAGCGGAACATTTCGGCGGCGGTGTCGGCATTCAGGAAACGGGTGGGCACGCTAAATTGCGTGGGCACGGGGAAATCCGGCTCGGCGGCGGCCAGCACGAAGCCCCACTCGCCGAACGACGGCACATACACATGATAGGGCGCAGTGGCGAGCCCGGCGGCCTCCAGCGTGGCCACCACCGACCAATAAGCATGCGGCGCAAAATAAGGTGAGGTGGATTGCACCACGATTTTGCCGCCCGGGGCCAAATGCCGCGCCACCAGCCGGTACATCGGCACGGAATAGAGCTTGCCCAGCGAGAAATTGGAAGGGTCGGGCAGGTCGATGATGATCACGTTGAACTGTTCCCGCGCCTGCTCCAGCCATTTGGCCGCGTCGTCGTTCACCACGCGCACTTTGGGGTTGGCGAGCGAGCCGGCGTTCAGGCGGCTTAATTCGGCGGAAGATTGGAAGGTGCCGGTCATTTGTGGGTCGAGGTCCACCAGCGTGATGCCCTGCACCTGCGGGTATTTCAGCACTTCGCGCGCGGCCAGCCCGTCGCCGCCGCCCAGAATCAGCACGTTCTGCGCCTTGCCGCCGGCCATCTGCATGGCGGGCAGCACCAGGGCTTCGTGGTAGCGGGCTTCGTCGCGCGAGGAGAATTGCAGGTTGCCGTTGATATAGAGGCGGATGTCGTCGTGCCATTTGGTGACCACCAGGCGCTGGTAGGGCGAATGGCTCTCGAACACCACCGGGTCGCCGAAGTAGCTCTGCTCGGCCAGGAAGGTGATGCGGTTGGCGGCGGCAAAGGCGGCCAGCAGGCCGAACAACACGATGGCGCCGCGCGTTTGGATGGCGCGGTAGCGCGGCAGCTGGCTTTTGAAGGCGCGGGCGGTGAGCACGGCTACGGCGGCGTTGAGCAGTCCGAACAGCAGCGCCGAGCGCGCCATGCCCAGCCGGGGTGCCAGCACCAGCGGAAACAGCAGCGACACCGCCAGCGCGCCCAAATAGTCAAACGTGAGCACCTTGGCCACCAAATCTTTAAACTCCGCCTGCCGCTGGTTCAGCACGCGCATCACCAGCGGAATCTCCATGCCCACCACAATCCCCACCGTCAGCACCAGCGCATACAAAAGCGTGCGGAAGGGCGCGGCGGAAAAGCCAAACACCACAAACAGCACCAGGGCTGACACGCCACCGATGATGCCCACCAGCAATTCGATTTCGATAAAGCGTGAAAGCGCATCTTCATCGCGGATGTATTTGGTGAGGTGTGCGCCGATGCCCATGGCGAAGAGGTAGAGACCAATGATGGAGGAGAACTGCAAAATGCTGTCGCCCAAGAGGTAGCTTGCCAGCGCGGCGATGATGAGCTCGTAGGCCAAGCCGCAGCTGGCCACGATGAATACGGAGATAATGAGGATACGGTCGGGTTTCATTTTTCAGGTAGCCTTTTCAGGTAGCCTGCGGATTATATAGCAGGCGGGCGCGGCAGTATGAATGCAACGCATTTGTGTGGCATAATCAGCCGCCTATCCCCTCCACCCACACCGCAAAGGCAAGCCATGAGCATTTCCCTAGAGCAATACCTGCTGTATCTGCAATACCTGCTGATCGGGCTGGTGATGACGGCGCTGTTTGCCGCCGTGTATCTGCGCATCACCCCGGCCGACGAACTCAAGCTGATCAAGCGCGGCAACCTGGCCTGCGCCCTCTCTTTCGGCGGCGCGCTCATCGGCTTCTGCCTGCCGCTGGCCTCCAGCATCGCGCACAGCGTGGGCATGCTGGATTTCGTGCTGTGGGGCTTGGCCGCGGCGGTGATTCAGATTGCCGTGTATTTCGCCGCCACCCGCCTGGTGCCCGATTCCGCCGCCGAGCTGGCGGGCAATAATGTGGCCGTGGGCACGCTCTGCGCCGTGATTTCCATCGCCGTGGGCCTGTTGAACGCGGCCTGCCTGTCTTAACGCATACAGGCTACCTGAAAAAGTTTGAGATCGTTTTCAGGTAGCCCTTCCCCATTTCAAGTATTCAAGCAAACGAAAGGAAAACCCATGCTGGGCAATTTCATCAAGAAGCAGTTTATCGACGTTATCGAATGGCCGAACCCCGCAGAAGGGCTGCTGATGTGGCGCTTCCCCGTGGCCGACCAGGAAATTCAAAACGGCGCCAGCCTCACCGTTCGCGAGGCGCAGGCCGCCCTGTTTGTGGACGAAGGCAAAGCCGCCGACGTGTTCCAGCCCGGCCGCTACAAGCTGACCACGCAAACCCTGCCCATCCTCACCAACCTGAAAAACTGGGATAAGCTGTTCCAATCCCCCTTCAAATCCGACGTTTACTTCTTCAACACTCGCCAGCAGCTCGCCCGCCGCTGGGGCACCGCCCAGCCCGTTACCGTGCGCGATGCCGATTTCGGCGTGATCCAGCTGCGCTCCTTCGGCATGTATGCCTACCGCATCAGCGACCCTGCCGCCTTCTTCCGCGAAGTGAGCGGCGTGGGCGCCTCTTATAGCGGCGAGCAGCTCGAACAGCAGCTGCGAAACCTCGCCATGACCCAGCTGGCCGCCGCCTTCGGCGCCTCCGGCATCCCCTTCCTGGATATGGCCGCCAACCAAGTGCTGCTGTCGCAGAAAATGAACGAGCTGCTGCTGCCCGAGTTTGCCAAGCTCGGCCTCGCGCTGGAAAACTTTACCGTGGAAAGCGTGAGCCTGCCCGAAAACGTGCAGAAAGCGCTCGACAGCAAAATGTCGATGGGCATCATCGGCGACATGGGCAAATTCGCCCAATACCAAACCGCCACCGCCATCCCGATGGCCGCGCAAAACGAAGGCGGCCTGGCCGGCATCGGCGCCGGCCTCGGCGTGGGTGCCGGCATCGGTCAGGCCATGGCAGGCGCCATGAGCGGCATGATGCAGCAGCCCGCTCCCGCGCAAACCGCGCCCGCCCAGCCGGCACAGCCTGCCGCCGCCCCGGCCGCGCCCGCCGCCGAAGACCCGCAGGCCAAGTTGGCCAAACTCAAAACCCTGCTCGACGGCGGCCTGATTTCCGCCGAAGACTACGAGAAAGCCAAAGCCGAAGTGTTGAAACAGCTGATCGGCTAAGGCGCGGTGCTACCTGAAAGCGTAAGCTTCAACGAAGTTAAAACGATGTTGCGCAGTTTTCAGGTAGCCTCAAACGCGGCAAATAAAGGCTACCTGAAAATGCAAACCTTAAATAACGCGAAAACCATGGCTGCCCATTTAAACACGCTGCCCGCTCCCCGCCCTTTGTGGCGCGCTTTGTTGCCCACCTTGCTAGCTGGCGGCTTTGTTGGCTGGTTTGCCGGGCAGCCGGGATATGGTTTTTCGCTGGAGTTGTTTTTGCCGCTGTTGGTTTTATCGCGGCTATGGTTTACCGCCAAAGCCTTGCGAGTGTCGCGCCGCGAGTTGAGGCGACAACTGGCTATCTGCGGCTTGTGGCTAATCCTCCTTGGCGGACTGGCTGTCCTGCACAAGCATTACGCCCATCTCGCCCGGGTGGAAGCAGACCACCTGCTCGCGCAAATCCTAGCCAAGCAGCAGCCAAACGGCAGTTTCGCCCCGATGCCGTTCACCACCAGCCCGCGCTGGCGTATCCTCTACGGGGTATCGGACAAAGGCAAACCAATCCTGCATTACCGCGACACCTACAACGTGTTTAACGCGCAGATATATGATTTTGAACAGCACCGCTGGCAATATTTCATTGATTAGCTGCCATAAGGCTACCTGAAAGCGTAAACTTCAACGAAGTTAAAATATCCGAACCAATAGTCTTGCCTCAGCCAACACTAAAACCGATTAATCAACCAACAATCAAACGAAAACCCATGCCCATCCGCCCCGCCCAAGCTGCCGACGCCCACCGCATCGGCGAACTGCTCTACCAAGTGCACGACGTGCACGCCCAAGCCCGCCCCGACCTCTACCGCATCGGCGCACGCAAATATTCCGATGAAGAAGTACGCGCCCTGATTGCCGATGAAAACCAGCCCGTGTTCGTATATCAGGATGAAGGCGGCAAAGTGCAGGGCTATGCCGTGTGCCAATTTCAGGTAGCCTCCGGCCATCCCGCGCTGGTGAACCGCAAAGTGCTGTATTTGGACGACCTGTGCGTGGATGCCTCGCAGCGCGGCAAAAAAATCGGCGAGCAGCTGTATCACTACCTGCTCGAATTCGCCCGCGCCCAAGGCTGCCACAGCCTCACCCTGAACGTGATGCACGGCAACGACGGCGCCGAACGCTTCTACCGCCGCTTGGGCATGACCCCGCTGAAAACCCTGCTGGAACAGCAGCTTTAAAGGCTACCTGAAAAAAGAAACCCGCGTTTTAGCGAAACCCGCTTCATACGTTTTCACTTCGTTGAAGCTTACGCTTTCAGGTAGCCTCCCGCGCCGAATCAGGCTACCTGAAAAACAACACCCCACCCGCCCGCCCCATAGGAAACCCACCATGAGCGAACCATTCTTCAAAACCGACTGCCCCAGCTGCGGCGCGCCCGTACACGCGCATTCGGCCACGGCGGTTACGCTGGTGTGCGGCTTCTGCCACAGCCTCTTGGTGCGGCAAGGCGCAGGCATCATCGACAGCGGCCGCGATTCCGCGCTGCTGGAAGACTTCAGCCCGCTGCAAATCGGCACCGGCGGCATCTTTGCCGCGCGGCCGTTTTCCATCATCGGCCGCCTGCAGGCCAAATACGAAGCCGGGATGTGGAACGAGTGGTACGTGCAGTTTGCCGACGGCGGCAACGGCTGGCTCTCCGAAGCCGGCGACCAATACGTCTTCACCCTGCCCGCCAGCGAACCGCTGCCGGACACGCCCGAATTCGACAGCCTGGTGCCCGGCCACAGCAACTTCGTGTACCAAGGCAAGCGCTTCTGGGCGGCCGACATACGCGACATCGTGCTGGAGCAGGCCGCCGCCGAGGGCGAGCTGCCCTTCGAGCTGCCGCCGCAGATGAAAAACCGGGTGGCCGACTGGCGCTGCGAGCAAGCCTTCCTCACGCTGGATTATGCCGATTCGCCGCCCGAAGCCTTTATCGGGCGGGGCGTGAACCTGGCCGATTTGCAGCTTTCCAACACGCGCAGCAGCGCCGATGTGGCCGACAGCGCGGGCAGGCTCAAAGGCACGCGCCAAGCCGAAAGCTGCCCCAACTGCGGCTCGCCCGTGCAATGGATTACCGGGCTCACCCCCTCCATCCTCTGCCCCAGCTGCGGCAGCAGCCTGGATGCGGCAGAAGGCAAGCTGGAGCTGCTGGAAGCCAACAACCGGCGTGTCGCGCAGGCCGATGCCTTCACGCTGAAGCTGGGTGCGGAAGCCACCATCAACAACCGCACCTACACCCTCATCGGCGCGGTGCGCAAAGACGAGCTTGAGCCCGACGACGCATTTGACCTGCTGTTTGGCAAAAAGCCTTCCGGCATCACGCCCGAGGGCAGCTGGACGGAATACCTGCTCTTCGAGCCGCAAGCCGGCTTTATGTGGCTGGTGGAGAGCGAGGGCGAATGGAGCGTGTCGCAAACGCTCAATGTGTGGCCGCGTTTGCAGGGCGAGCTTTTCCAGCCGCAGGGCCTGCCCAAGCTCTACGACTACGGCGGGCGCGTGGTGCTCGCCGCCGGCGCGTTTTACTGGCACATCCGTCAAGGCGATGTGGATTTCTACTCCGACTACCGCCAAAACGGCAACGGTAAGCTCTGCGCCGAGCGCAACCGCCAAGAAGCCGCCTGGAGCCAAAGCACGCCGGTGAGCTACCGGCAGGTGCGCGACTGGTTCGGCCTGAGCGGCGATGTGCCGCAATACAGCGCCGATATGCACGCCGACGGCCCGTCGAAAGGGCTGATGCTGCTGCTGGTTGCGGTGTTTGTGATCATCAACCTGCCGGCCTGGTTCAGTATGCTGTCTTCCGATGAAGACATCTCCTTGGCCGGTACAGTGTCGATTATGGTGCTGTATTTCCTGGCAAAACGCGGCAACGTGTTCGGCGGCGGCGATGATGACGATGACGAGTGAAACAAAATGTCGAGAAATACTTATCTGATTTGCAGCATCCTGGCCATCCTGGTCAGCACTTCTTTCAACTACAGCTCTGTGGGCAGCAGCAACAGCGGCAGCCGCTCCTACCACGGCTCGCGCGTGGGCGGCGGCAGCTCGTCTTCGGGATGGCACAAATGAGCCACAGCCCCGGCTGCCACGGCCTGCTGGATTTATACGGCTGCCCGCCCGCGCTGCTGCGCGACGAAGGCTACCTGAAAAACGCCCTGTGCCAAGCCGCCGAACGCATCGGCGCCACCGTGCTCGACAGCCGCTTCCACACCTTCGGCGGCGAAGGCGGCGTAACCGGCGTGCTGCTCTTGGCCGAATCGCACATCAGCATCCACACCTGGCCGGAACACGGTTTTGCCGCGCTGGACGTGTTCCTGTGCGGCAGCCTGCTGCCCGAATCTGCCAAAAGCTTGCTGGAGCAGGCTTTGCAGGCCGGGCGCGCGGTGTGGCAGGTGCTCCAGCGCGGCGGGGAGGCGGGCTTGCCGCCGGCTTGATTAGCCGCAAAAAGGCTACCTGAAAATGTATCGGCATTTTTCAGGTAGCCTTTTATTTGCCGCAGGGCTTAATAGCGCACAGGCTGGTTTAAGGGCAGCACGCGGGTGACGCCGTTGCCGCCCTGCAAGACGCGCACGCGCTGGCCGGGCTGGAAGGCGATATCGTCTTTCTGCACCACGGAAACGGCGTCGCGCGTGCCTTCGAGCTGCACCACGATTTCGTAGCCGCGTTGGGAATCGGCGCTGCGGGTGAGCGCTTCGGCGCCGAGCCCGCCGATGATGGCGCCCAAGATGGCGCTCACGGCCTCGCCGCGGCCTTTGCCGATGTTGCTGCCGCCGATGCCGCCCAGCAGGGAGCCGGCGGTGGTGATGAGCGGGCTGCTCTCGCCTTTGATGGTGGTGGGGGTAACCGACAGCACTTCGCCGTAGTACACCCGTGCGGCGTTTTGCGCTTGGGAGGTGGTGTATTGGTTGGCCGAGCTGTTGGCGCAGCCGTTGAGCAGCAGGGCGGCGGATACGGCGGCGGCGAGCAGGCGGGGGAGGGCGGGCATGGTGTTCTCCTGAAGGGTGTGGGAATGGCGGGATTATATAGCGGGTAAGCTTATTTTTCGATAACGCCGGGCGGAAGGCTACCTGAAAGCCTGAGCGCCAACGAAGTGAAAACCAGCAAAGTGCGTTTCTGCAAAATTAAAAATGAGGCTTCAGCAAAGGGAAAAAGCATTTTCAGGTAGCCTTTAATCGGAAAGTGGCGTGGTTGTGTTAATATCGCGCCCCGCCGCATGGTTTGGCGGCGGAAGAACATGAACAAGGAGCACATCGTGCCGACCGCTTTCCCTTTTCCCCAACGGCTGCTGCCCCTGTTTGCCGCCGCCCTGCTGACCGGCTGCGCCACCGAAGTTCTGGTAAACGACACCCTAGTTTGGCGCGGCAAAGACGTGGCCGAGTTTATGGCTAAGCGCGCCCGCCGCGTGCCCGACATCATCCGCCTCGATTGCGTGAAAAACAATCGGGTGCGCAACCTCTACGGCTGGCGCGTCGAGCACTATGAAATCAAGCAGGGCTATGCCGGCCAGTCGGGCAACGTGCAATATTTCCAAAACTACCGGCAGCACGTCGGCCACAGCTACCGCATTGCCGTTACCGAGCCCGACGGCACCATCGTTTCCATCCGCACCACCGCCTTCGGCAATGCCGATAAGGAATTCGGCTGCGAGGCATACCGCGAAGCCCGCCGCAGCTAGGGCAGGCTGATGAAAAGGCTACCTGAAAACCGAAATCGGGTTTTCAGGTAGCCTTTTTGTTGCTTTCAAATCAAAGCTGTTTGCTTACCAGGGCTGTTCCTGCACGGCTTCATGCAGGCCTTGGCGCACGCTGGTGCCCACACCTTTGCTGAGCAGGCGGCCGAAGTCGTCGGCGGGGGTGTAGTCCACCAGCTCGGGGGCTTTGATGATGTCGCGCGATACGCTGTAGATGTCGCCCAGGCCGTCGATGAGGCCGGTTTTGAGCGCTTCGTGGCCGGTGTAGATGCGACCGCTGAAGAGGTCGGGGTTGTCGGCTTCGTTTAGGCGTTTGCCGCGGCCGTCGCGCACGGCTTTGATGAACTGCTGGTGGATGTCGTCGAGCATGCCTTGCCAAATGGCGGTTTGCTCGGGGGTTTCGGGGCTGAAGGGATCGCCCATGCCTTTGTTGCTGCCGGCGGTGCGTTGGCGGCGCTGGATGCCCATGTTGTGCATGAGGCCGGTGAGGTCGAAGCTGCTGCCGATCACGCCGATGCTGCCCACCAGGCTGGAGGGGTCGGCGTAGATTTTGTCGGCGGCGGCGGCGATGTAGTAGCAGCCGGAGGCGCACATGTCTTCGGCCACCACATACACGGGGATATTGGGGTGTTCGGCGCGCAGGCGGCGGATTTCACGATAGGCGATGTTGGATACCACGGGCGAGCCGCCGGGGCTGTTGGCGCGGATGATGATGCCGCGCACCTGTTTGTTTTTGTAGGCGGCTTCGAGGCCTTGGCGCAGTTTGCCAGCTTGGTTTTCGCTGGCGGTGATGGCACCTTCGAGGCGGATCACGGCGGTGTGCGGCTCGGCGGCGGCAGGGTTGAGGCTGCCCATTTTGCCGAAGATGGCAAAGAGGTAGAGGGCGAGGAAGGCGATGAGCAACAGGCGGAAGATGAGCTTCCAGATGCGGGCGCGGCGCTGCTCGCGGTAGGCCTCGAGCAGGAGTTTTTCCAGGGTGTCGCGCTCCCAGTTGCCGCTGTCGGGCTCGCTGCTGCGGCGGATGATGGGTTTCATGGACTGTCTTTCTTGAAGTGGGTGGAATGCCGGAGGCTACCTGAAAAAAGGAGGGTGGTATGCGCCTGATGCCGGCGGGGAAAGGCGGCTATTGTAACATGCGGCGGCAGGCGGTTTCAGGTGGCTTGTGGCTGCCAGCGGTAAGAACAGGAAGTCCGTTCACATTTGCTTTACTGATGTTGCGTTCAGGCTACCTGAAAAGATAGAAACCAATAAAAAACAGGCAAATATTGATTATTTGCATTACAATCCGCCCTTTAATAAACCCAAAGGGACACACACATCATGCGCCACCGCAAACTGGGCAGGCAGCTCGCTGTCTTCCGCCACACCCTCACTTGGACATTCCTCGCCACCATTATCTTCCTGCTGCTGATGTTTATCTTGAATGCAGGCATAGGCAAAGACATCCGCGCCTCAGGCGACCCGGCCAATGTTGTGGGCTTGTTTAACATATTGTTTATCGCTTGGTACGGCATTTATGTGGCTGGGCAGCTCCGGTCGCGCCTCACGCTGTACGAACACGGCTTCATCCTGCAAACCTTGTTTAAAGAACACGTGGTGGTGTATCGGGAAATTCTCGGCATCCAATCCAAATTCTCGCAAATTGAATCGCCCGGCTCGTTTATGCACGCCCGCATCAAAACACCGCAAGGCCGCGTGCTGTTGAAAAACAACTGGAAGCCGCGCGAGGATTTCTACCATTTCATCGCGCAGTTTCTGTTTCAAGACGATGAGGACGACGTCACCTTCCATTAGGCGGGATACGAAAGGCTACCTGAAAAATAAAGGCTACCTGAAAAGCGGAAATCACTTTTCAGGTAGCCTTTTCCTTGCCTGCAAGCAAGCTATTGCTTCTCGGCCTGCAGCTTGGCTTTGCGCTCTTCCAGCCAGTGTTCCAGATAGTGGATGCTCACGCCGCCTTTGGCGAAGCCGGGATCGCGGAACAGGTCGTCGTGCAGCGGGGCGTTGGTTTTGATGCCGCTCACGGTGAGCTCGGCCAGCGCCACGCGCATTTTGGCCATGGCCTGCTTGCGGTCTTTGCCGTACACGCAGATTTTGCCGATCAGGCTGTCGTAGTTCGGCGGGATGCGGTAGCCCTGGTAGATGTGGCTGTCCACGCGCACGCCGAAGCCGCCGGGCAGGTGGCAGCTGGTGATGCAGCCGGGGCTGGGCAGGAAGCTGTAGGGGTCTTCGGCGTTGATGCGGCATTCGAAGGCATGACCTTGGATCACCACGTCTTTCTGCTTATATTGCAGGGGAAGGCCGGCGGCAATGCGCAGCTGCTCCTGCACGATGTCGATGCCAGTAATCAGCTCGGTGACGGGGTGCTCCACCTGCACGCGGGTGTTCATTTCGATGAAGAAAAACTCGCCGTCTTCATACAGGAATTCGAAGGTGCCGGCACCGCGGTAGCCGATGCGTTTGCAGGCGGCCACGCAGGCTTTGCCGATTTTCTCGCGCTCTTTGGCGGTGATGCCGGGGGCTGGGGCTTCTTCGATCACTTTCTGGTGGCGGCGCTGCATGGAGCAGTCGCGCTCGCCCAAGTAGATGGCGTTGCCGTGTTCGTCAGCCAGCACCTGCATTTCCACGTGGCGCGGGCGTTGCAGGAAGCGTTCCATATACACCATCGGGTTGCCGAAGGCGGCTTCGGCTTCGGCCTTGGTCATTTCCACGGCTTTGAGCAGGTCTTCTTTTTTTTCCACCACGCGCATGCCGCGCCCGCCGCCGCCGCCGGAGGCTTTGATGATCACGGGGTAGCCCACGCGCTCGGCGGTGGCGAGGATTTCGTCGGGGTCGTCGGAGAGGGCGCCGTCGGAGCCGGGTACGCAGGGCACGCCGGATTCGAGCATGGCTTTTTTGGCGGATACTTTGTCGCCCATCAGGCGGATGGTGTCGGCGCGCGGGCCGATGAAGATGAAGCCGGATTCTTCCACCTGTTCGGCAAAGCGGTCGTTTTCGGCGAGGAAGCCGTAGCCGGGGTGGATGGCGTCGGCGCCGGTAACTTCGGCGGCGGCGATGATGGAGGGAATGTGCAGATAGCTCTGCGCGGAGGGGGCGGGGCCGATGCACACGGATTCGTCGGCCAGCTTCACGTGCAGGCTGTCGTTGTCGGCTTCGGAGTGTACCGCCACGGTGGCGATGCCCATTTCGCGGCAGGCGCGCAATACGCGCAGGGCGATTTCGCCGCGGTTGGCGATGAGGACTTTTTTCAGCATAATCTTTGCCTTATGGTTTTCAGGTAGCCTCTACGCAGTGGTAGGAGGCGGTAGCCGGCCGAAGGTTTCCAATACGGGGCAGCAGGCCGCAGCAATACAAACAGTATGGCAAGGCGCGGCAGCGCGGAATCAGCCGGCTGGCTACCTGAAAAATTATTCGATGATAAACAGCGGCTCGCCAAACTCCACCGGCTGGCCGTTTTCCACCAAAATTTCTTTCACCACGCCGCTGCGTTCGGCTTCGATTTCGTTCATCAGCTTCATGGCTTCGATGATGCACAGGGTGTCGCCGGCGTTCACGCTCTGACCCACTTCCACAAACACGGGCGCGTTCGGGCCGGGGGCGCGGTAGAAAGTGCCCACCATGGGCGAGGTTTGCGCTTTGCTCAAGTCGCGGCTCGGGGCGGCGGCGGGAGCGGCAGCCGCTGCGGGCGCGGCGGCGGGGGCAGGTGCCGGGGCGGCCACGGCGGGGGCGGAGGCATACACGGCTTGCGGTGCGGCCAGCGAGCGGGTGATGCGTACTTTTTCTTCGCCTTCGGTGACTTCAATCTCGGCAATGCCGGATTCTTCCACCAAGTCGATGAGTTTTTTGAGTTTGCGTAAATCCATAGTGTTGTCCTTTTCAGGGATGCGTGGCCGGATTAACCGGCTTGTTTTTGTTGCAGATATTCGATGGCGAAGTCCAGTGCGGCGCGGTAGCCGGAGGCGCCCAGCCCGCAGATGACGCCTTGCGCCAAGTCGGAAAGGTAGGAGTGGCGGCGGAAGGGCTCGCGGGCGTGCACGTTGGAGAGGTGGACTTCGATGAAGGGTTTGCCGGCGGCGGCCAGGGCGTCGCGCAGGGCGATGCTGGTGTGGGTGAAGGCGGCCGGGTTGATGATGATGAAGGCGGTGCGGTCGGTCATGGCCGCCTGGGCGCGTTCCACCAGCACGGCTTCGGCGTTGCTCTGCACGGCTTCAAAGGCGAAACCGGCGGCTTGGGCGCGGGCTTCCAGGCCGGTGTTGATGTCGGCCAGTGTGGTGCGGCCGTAGATTTCCGGCTCGCGCTGCCCCAGAAGGTTGAGGTTGGGGCCGTGCATCACGAGGATGAGGGGTTTCATGCTGGGTGGGCTGCGGGGTGTGGATAAATTGAATGAAGCGGCGCGGCCGGGCGGGTTTCCGTTGGGAAAACGGTGTTTGCCGGGGCGCGGAGCAGACCGACATTTTCGGCGATAGTGGGGGAAATGTCCAGTTTTTGTATTTATCTGTATGGAAATGGCGGGGAAACGACAAGCTTTGCTAAGAAAGGCTACCTGAAAACGTAGCGCTGTGGGGTTTTCAGGTAGCCTTTAATGTTTGGGCAACGGCTTATTTATCGTGCTGCTTGAGGATTTGGTAGAGCTGGTCTTTCAGGTGCAGTTTTTGTTTTTTCAGCTCGTCCACTTCGTCGAGATTGCCGGTAACGGGGTTTTTCACCAGGTTGGCGATTTTTTCGTCCAGCTCGTTGTGTTCGTCGAACAGGCGGGCGAAGCGTTTGTCGGTTTGTTTGAGCTGGCTGATGAGGTCGCGGTATTCCGGAAACATGATTTCCCTCTCTTTCTATCGGGTTGGTTGGAAACATAGCGAAAGGCGAACCTGTTTCGCTATATAAACGAATTATCTGTTTGTGTATAACTCTACCATAGCCGGCGGGAAAAATCGAACCGCCCGCCGCATTTGTTCGCTTTATAATGGTTGCCCCTGTTGCCGAAAGCATGCCATGCCTGAAATCGAAAGCCACCCCTTCCCCGCGCTGCTGCCGCACGACGCCACCGTGATGATGATGGGCACCTTTCCGCCCAAGGCGGAAAAGCACGCCATGCCGTTTCACTACCCCAATTTCCAAAACGATATGTGGCGCATCTACGGGCTGGTGTTTTTCCACGATGCCGCGCATTTTCAAAAACCTGGCGAAAAGGCGTTTGACGCGGAGAAAATCCAGGCCTTCCTGCGCGAACTCGGTATTGCCTCCTGCCCGACCGTGCTCAAGGCGGTGCGCGAGCAAGGCAATGCTGCCGACAAGTTTCTGCGCGTGGTGGAAACCGTGGATTTGGCCGGCGTGCTGGCGCGGCTGCCGCGCTGCCGCCATGTGTGCACCACCGGCGGCAAGGCCACGGAAGTGTTGCTTTCGCTGCTGCCCGAGCCGCCCAAGCTGCCGCAAACGGGCGAAACGCTGCCTTTTTCCTTTGCCGGCCGGGATTTGACGCTCACGCGCCTGCCCTCCACTTCGCGGGCTTATCCGCTGAGTTTGCAGAAAAAGGCGGCGGCGTATCGGGCGTTTTTCGAGATGGCGGGGCTGGTGTAGTTTTCAGGTAGCCTGACGAGGCTGGAGCGCGGGCTGGTTTGCACACACGGCAAGTTCGGATGCCGCGTGCGTTCCGTGCGGATGCCATGAGAAATCCGAAAGGCTACCTGAAAAACCTTTCATGAAGCGGAAACGGTTTTTCAGGTAGCCTGTATGTTTTCAGGTAGCCTTTACGGGGTTGGTGGGGCTACCTGAAAACATTGGCAGGCGCTTCGGGCCGGGGCTGCCGGGCGGATACGGTTTGAAAACGGGCGGCAGGGGGCTATAATCCGCCCCTTGAGTCGGGGTGCTGCCTTGGGCGGCTGAGATCATACCCGTTGCACCTGAAGCGGTTAATGCCGGCGTAGGGAACTCGCGGTTGCTTGGGTTGGCTTGGCCGGCCTGATTGGCCGCAGGCGGCAGGGATGGCTCTGCTGCGGCAATGCGATGGGCGCTCTGATGAATGGGGCGCTTTTTTTGCGGCCTGTTGTTGGATAAGGCTACCTGAAAAACTACGGACGAGGTTTTCAGGTAGCCTTCCGGCTTGGATTTTGTTTGAAAAGGATTGTTTATGCGTTTCCGTGTTTGGCAGGCGAACGGTTTGCCGCATCCTTATGTGATGTTGTTTTTGGCACCGGCGTTTTGGGCGACGAGCAATGTGGCGGGCAAGCTCGGCAAGGCTTGGCTGTCGCCTTATGAGTTTACATTTTGGCGCTGGGTGTTGGCGGCGGGTTTGTTGTCTTGGCTGTTCCGGGGGCGGATTCGGGCGGATTTGCCTGTGCTCAAAACGCGTGCGTTGTGGCTTTTGCTGGTGGGCGGCAGCGGGTTTGCGCTGTTTAATATCGTGCTCTACAGCGCGTTTGCGCGGGGGGTGGCGGTGGTGAATGTGTCGATTATCACGGCGCTGATTCCGGTGATGGTGCTGTTGGTGGAGGCGCTGTTTTTGCGCACGAGGGCGCACGGGCTGCAATGGCTGGGGGTGGGGCTGTCGTTTGCGGGGGTGGTGTGGGTGGTGAGCCGGGGACGGCCGCTGGGGCTGTTGGAGGCGGGTTTGTCGGGGGCTGATGCGCTGGCGCTGGTGTCTTCGGCAATTTATGCGGGCTATTCGCTGGCGCTGCGGAGGGCGCCTAAGGTGCATTGGGCGAGCCTGCTGTGGGCGATGTGTGTGGCGGCGGTGGCGGTGAGCGCGCCGTTTTATGTGTGGGAGGGGCTGGAGGAGGGTTTCCGGCTGCCGCCGTGGCAGGCTTGGCTGCTGTTGCTGTATGTGGCGGTGTTTATTGCGATTTTGTCGAAGCTGTTTTATATGGAGAGTGTGATTGCGATTGGTGCGGGCCGGGCGGCGCTCACGATGAACCTGCTGCCGGTGTTTGGCGCGCTGGTGGGGGTGGCGGTGTTTCCGGATGAGCGGTTGGGCGGCTATGTGCTGGTGGCCTTAATCTTGGTGGCGGCGGGGATTGGGGCTTCGGAATGGGGGGCGGCGAAACGGCAAGTTGCGGCTTCAAGCTTGGGTTTGGGCAGATAGCGGGTTAGAATGCGCTTCTTTCCTGCTTGATGAGGCTACCTGAAAATAGGTGTAAGGTTTCCGCAGGAAGCCGCATTATTTGTTTTCAGGTAGCCTCAACTGATTGACCGGCCAAACAATTTCACAAAGGACTCCCCATGCAAAACTACCAAGCGCCCGACGAGCGAGGCTTTTTCGGCGAACACGGCGGGCTCTACGTTTCCGAAACCCTGATTCCCGCCCTGCAAGAGCTGGCCGCCGCCTACCAAGCGGCCAAAAAAGACCCGGCCTTCTGGGCGGAATTCCACAGCGATTTGAAACACTATGTCGGCCGCCCCAGCCCGGTTTATCATGCCGAACGCCTGTCCGAGCACCTCGGCGGTGCGCAAATCTGGCTCAAACGCGAAGACTTAAACCACACCGGCGCGCACAAGGTAAACAATACCATCGGCCAGGCTCTGCTCGCCCGCCGTATGGGCAAGAAGCGCGTGATTGCGGAAACCGGCGCCGGCCAGCACGGCGTCGCCTCCGCCACCGTGGCCGCCCGCTTCGGCATGACTTGCGACGTGTACATGGGCGCAGACGACATCCAGCGGCAGATGCCCAATGTGTTCCGTATGAAATTGCTTGGCGCAAACGTGGTGAGCGTGGACAGCGGCAGCCGCACCCTCAAAGACGCCATGAACGAAGCCATGCGCGAATGGGTGGCGCGTGTGGACGACACCTTTTACATCATTGGCACTGTCGCCGGCCCCGCGCCGTATCCCGAAATGGTGCGCGATTTCCAATGCGTGATCGGCAACGAAGCCAAAGCGCAAATGCAGGAAGCCATCGGGCGCCAGCCCGATGTGGCCGTGGCCTGTGTGGGTGGCGGCAGCAACGCCATCGGCCTGTTCCACCCGTATATCGGAGAAGCGGGCGTGCGCTTGGTCGGCGTGGAAGCGGGCGGCTTGGGCGTGGACACGCCGCACCATGCCGCGCCGATTACCAGCCGCGCACCCGTCGGCGTGTTGCACGGCTTCCGCAGCTACCTGATGCAGAGCGAAGACGGCCAGGTGCTCGGCACGCATTCCGTCTCCGCTGGTTTGGATTACCCCGGCATCGGCCCGGAACACAGCCACCTTGCCGACATCGGCCGCGTGGAATACACCGCCGCCAACGATGATGCCGCACTTGAAGCCTTTGATTTGCTGTGCCGCTATGAAGGCATCATCCCCGCCTTGGAAAGCGCGCACGCCGTGGCTTGGGCGGTGCAAAACGCGCCGCAGATGGGCAAAGACCAGGTGATTTTGGTGAACCTCTCCGGCCGCGGCGATAAGGACATCAACACCGTGGCGAAGCTGAAGGGGATTGAGCTGTGAGTTTTCAGGTAGCCTTTTGGGGCTACCTGAAAATTTTTGCGCGATTAAATCATCAGGATACGGAATAGGGGAAACGCTGAGGGCGGTGCGAGATTGCGGCGCTTTTGGCCGGACAGCCTGCGGCAGGAAAAGCGCAGTATCCGCCACGCATCACACATGGCGCATCACATGCTTCAGCCAGCGCATCAGTGCCGCCAGCAGCAGGCCAAGCAAGGCCCCGGCCAAGGCGGCATGCCAGTTGAAGCTTGCCAGCAGCGCGCTGCAAAACCCGCCGATGGCGCCGCAGAGGTATTTGTCTCGCCGCCTGAAGGTGCGTTCGGGCGGCGGGTCGGACAAATCTTCTTCGATAAAATACAACGCAAACAGTGTGCCGATGCCCAAACCGAAGCCGATAATGCCGTGCCAAGCGGCAGCGGAGCGGCCGGATAACCTATCCCACACCAAGCCGGCCACCGCCAATAATCCGCATAGCGCCGCACACGCCAGCATCAGCAGCCTGCCTGCCGCTGGGCTGCTGCCGAGCCAATCCCAAAAGCGGGTATGGAAAGTACTGAATGGCTTCATTTATTTTTTGACAAACATGGTTCAGAGAATATCTGGAAATAGAACTCTACATAGCATATATGCATTCCACGCTCCTCGTACGAACTAACTTCTCATCGTATATAAAGCTAGCCATACACCCAGTTTGCTTCTTAAAGAATTATCCCTCAGTATACGCCTGTTCTAATAAAGGCTTAGCACGTTCCAAGTCAGCAAAACTTCTCAGTGAAAGCTCAACGTTCCCTGTTCCCCACCGTCCTTTTTGACTCACGTCCCGACTAAATCCATCTGACAAAGTAATATTAGTTGGATCAATAGTAAGCCAAAGTTGCAATTTATCTGTCCAAACTGCCACAGTAACAAAATTTTTTAATTTCCGGAAAGCGGTGTACAGCTTTAATTTTTTCTCGCTGACATCATCGCCTAATGATAACAGAAAAGAACGTAATTCTTTATACAATGCCTTGATCTCATCACTAGATTTTTCCATTCTTTCGGAAAAAATAGTCTCTTCACTATTGTCTTTCAATGTGTCATTTATATTATTATTTGGTTTATTTATTTTAACCTTATCATTAATTATTGGTGATATAGTCTGTGTATTTACTAACTCTAATAATAACAAATCAGGACCAAACATTTTATATCTAATCAATTCGATATTTCGTGGAATTTGTTGTACCGCGTGTTGGTCATATTTAGTAAAATCTGCTGCAATACATAATAAGCGTGTACCTTGCCACTCTATCGTATCAGCTGCTTCTTTACCAAGTTTTTCCATAACAAGCCAACGAAACTCTGCTTGATGATCAAGTAACCAATCTAAATAATACAATCCTTGATTTATAACATTTTCATGGCTGTGCCGCTTATATTCAATAATTACCGGACAGTAATTTTCATCGACTCCTAATGAATCAATACGACCACGGTGCGTTTTCCCCGTAGTATACTCACTCGCAAGAAAATGTACTCCTAAGAATTGTTCCATATAAGTTTCAATTAAAGATTGAAGATCCCTTTCTAATGAAACTGATGTAGCTTTTAACTCCATAACAGTTTCTTTCTCTAGTCGAAAAAGTTGAATGTCGCTCATAATAATTTCCTTGAAAAAGGTTGTATAAAATATATTAAATTATCTATACTTACTTATTATATACTACTACTTGCTTCGCCTCCAACGCTTCCCACCGCTCCAATTTCTCCAACAGCAGCATTTCAATCTCCTCCGCCCGCGCCTGCAATGCGCCTGCCTTTTCATAATCCTTGAAGATTTCGGGGTCGGACAATTGCGCGTTCAACTCCGCCTGTTCGGTTTCCAGCGCGGCGATTTCGTCGGGCAGGGCATCGAGTTCTCGCTGTTCTTTGTACGACAGTTTCACGCTGCGGTTGGCTTTGGGTTTGTCTTTTTCAGGTAGCCTTTCGGCCTTGGCGGCGGGGGCGGAGGCAGCCTGCACTTTTTCTTCACGCGCCTTTGTGTCGATATAGTCCTGATAGCCGCCGATGTATTCTTTCAGACGGCCTTCCCCTTCAAATACAATCGATTGTGTAATCACGTTGTCCAAAAACATTCGGTCGTGGCTGACCAAAAACACCGTTCCCGCATAATCGCGCAGCAGCTCTTCCAGCAGCTCCTGCGTGTCGATGTCCAAATCGTTGGTCGGCTCGTCCAGCACCAAAATGTTGGCAGGGCGGGTGAACAGTTTGGCCAGCAGCAGGCGGTTGCGCTCGCCGCCGGAAAGCGACGACACGGGCGACTGGGCGCGGGCGGGGTGGAACAAAAAATCCTCCAAATAGCCCATCACATGCCGCTTTTTGCCGCCGATTTCCACATAATCGTTGCCCTGGCCGAGCGTGTAGAACACGGTGTCGTTCTCGTTCAGCGCGCTGCGGAACTGGTCGAAATACGCCACTTCCTGCTTGCTGCCGAGGCGGATTTTGCCGCCGGTGGGCGCGAGTTCGCCCAAAATCAGCTTCAAAAACGTGGTCTTGCCGATGCCGTTCGCGCCGATGAGTCCGATTTTGTCGCCGCGCTGAATCACGGCGGAAAAATCGTTCATAATCAGCTTGTTGTCATACGCAAACGAAGCGTGTTCCAGCTCGGCCACGATTTTGCCGCTTTTCTCGCCCGAATCCAGCTTGAACGACACCTGCCCCTGCCGTTCGCGCCGCGCCGCACGCTGTTTGCGCAATTCTTCCAAACGCTTAACCCGCCCTTCGTTACGCGTGCGCCGCGCTTCGATGCCCTTGCGAATCCACGCCTCTTCCTGCGCGTGGAATTTGTCGAACAGGCGGTTGTGCTCGGCTTCCACCGCCAGCTCCTGCGCCTTTTTCTCGCTGTATTTGGCGAAACTGCCGTCATACGAACGCAGCGTGCCCCTGTCCAATTCGACAATGCGGGTGGCGATATTGTCCAAAAAACGGCGGTCGTGGGTGATGACGATGAGGCTACCTGAAAATGCTTTGAGCAAGTTTTCCAGCCACAAAATTGCGTTAATATCCAAATGGTTGGTCGGCTCGTCCAGCAGCAGGATGTCGGGCTTCTGCACCCATGCCTGCGCCAGCGCGACGCGCTTTTTCTGCCCGCCGGACAGATTGTCGATTTTCTCGTTTTCAGGCAGCCCCAACTCGCTCACGGTTTGGCTGATGAGCGCGTCGAACTGCCAGCCGTTTTGCGCTTCGATTTGGTTTTGTAGCTCATTCAACTCTTTGATTAAATTATCATCTTGCCCGTTTTCCAGCGCGCGGCCGATTTCGTGGTAACGCCGCAGCACGTCGCGCAGGCTGCCCAGCCCTTCGGACACAATATCGAACACCGTGGCTGCGCCGTCGAAAAAACTTTCCTGCGGCACATACACGGTTTTCAACCCGTTTTGCAGGATGAGCTGGCCGTCGTCGGGCTTCTGCACGCCCGCCAGAATTTTCAGCAGGCTGGATTTGCCCGCGCCGTTGCGCCCAATCAGCCCGACTTTTTCGCCGGCGGCAAGTTGGAAAGACGCTTTGTCGAGCAGCGGCACGTGGCCGACGGCGAAGGAAAGGTTTTCGGCTTGGAGGATGGTCATGGGGGTTCCTTGTTTTATTTGGCGTTTCAGGCTACCTGAAAAGATTTATAGCAACTCGGGGAAATGCCGTTGCAGCTGCTCGGGCGTGAGGCAGGGCGCGGTCAGGCTTTCGTCTTCATCGCAGACCACGGCGATAAAACCGGGCGGCACGATGTTTTGCCGCAATAAATCCTGCGTGGCACGGCGGCAGGCGCGGGGGAAGCATTGGCAAAAGCGGGCGTATAACACATCCCAATCGGCTTCTCGGCGCACGGCCGCCTGCACGCTTTGCGCGGCTTCGTTTCCCGCCGTGCCGCCGTCAAACAGATATTCCGCCAAATCCGCGCCCGACCAACGCAGCGACCGCTCCAGTTCGGCACGGCTTTCGGCATAGCTGTATTCGCGTTGGTATTGCTCCATCACGCGCGCCAGCAGCTCTTCCGTGCCGACCGACAGCGAAGGGAAATAGAGGCGGGCGTTGTCGCAATAGAAGTTGTGGAAAATGGCGGCATACACGGTTTCGAGCGGGTGTTGCCTGCGTATATCGTGCACGGCATCCACAATGATTTGATAGGCGAGGTTTTCTATCTGCGGCCAATCCGGCTGCGGCATGGGGCGTCCTTTCAGGCTACCTGAAAATAATGAAGGCGGTTTTCTCGGGCATCGGGTTCGGTATTTTAGTGGCGTTGGCGGGATTCGGGAATCGAATGGGGCTTGGTATTGCCGGAATGTTGTCCGGCTTTTTATTGAGATGGGAAAGGGCAGGCTGCTTTTTGGGCTTTCGGGCGACCTTTTGGCTGTGCAGGAACTTATTTTTCAGACAGCCTGGAATGCAACCACCCGTTTCATTGGCCAGGATTCCGTTGCCCAAACGCGCTCGAACTCTTCGGCGAAACCATGTTGCGCGGCATTGGCCCGCAGTTGTTGCAGCCAGGTTTGCGGGGCAATGTCGGCGGCGGCGCGGGTAAAATAGGCGAGGTTGGGGCGCGTATCGAAAGCTTGGACGATGTGTTGGCTGACGGCGTTCAGGGCTTTCGGGTTGCCGCCGGTTTGCCGGGCGGTTTTTTCGTATTGCGACAGGGTGGCGGCTTGTACGCTTTCGCGTTCGGCGGCGGTTTGGTGGCAGGGGCGGGCGGTGGCTGCCTGAATCACGATCAGCGGCGGCAGCTGCCCTTCGGCGAGGGCGGCGGCCAGGCGCAGGTGTCCGTCTAAAATCAGCCAGCGGTCGGACAGGGCGGTGATTTCGTATGCCAATACGGGCGGCAATTGGTGTTGCCGTGCGCGTTTGCGCCAATATTTCAGGCGGCCGTCCTCAGCGTGGTGGGTTTTTAGGGCGATGAAGCGTTCGGATTGGGAGAAAAAGTCGTTATCCAGCGCATCGAAACGGCTACCTGAAAACAGCCATTGGCGGTAGTTGATGTCGGTTTCAGGCTGCCCTATGGCGGTGTCGTGCCAGCTTTCGCCCCATTGCGGCGGCAGGGTTTGTGCGGGGTGGTAAAGGAAGTGCCATTCGCCAATGCCGAACAGCCCTGCGTTGCGGGCGGCGAGCTGGTCGATGAAATATTTGTTCCACAACAGGCCTTGCTCTGCGGCGGGTTGGCTGGCGATGTGTTCGTTTACGCGGCTGCCAATGTGGCCGACGGGCTGGTATGCCTGCCAGCTTTCGGCGTAGCTACGGACGAGGTAAACGTCGTATAGGTCGTGGCTGTGGAACGACCAGAATACGGGCTCGCCGCGGCAGGTGAGGCTGAGGCTGATGCCGTCGGGGGTGTGGAGTTTCAGGCTGCCTTGCGGCTGCGCGGTGATGCTCAGGGCGAGGCTGTGAGGGGAGGCGGGATTTGGGGTTGGCCTGCCGCTGTATTGCTCCAGCGCGGTGTCGAGCGATTGATAGTGCATGGGGAATCCTTTGGCAACAGCGATTGCTTTTTCAGGTAGCCTTAGACTGAAAGGCTACCTGTAAAGTCAGGTTTCAACTCAGCCCAAGCTGCAACTTTTCAGGCTACCTGAAAATTATCCAAGAATGCCACATATTCCTCACGCAGGGGCAAATCGAAATTGCGCGTAATGATGTGGCGGGTAGTTTCTGTGGTTTCACCTGTTTGCGGGTTAAAACCCTGCTTGGCGACGGTTTGCCAATATATGCCGAAGCCGCGTTTTTGCCAGGCGGGCAGGTCGTTGAAGTTGATGCCGTGCTCAAACAGAAAATCGTGTTTCTGCTGGCGCGAGAGGTGGACGAGCTTTTCGGCAGCGGCATTGGGCGATATGCCGTGTTTGCGTTGCAGCCAGTAGCAATGGGCATTTAGAGCGTTGCGGTGCGCATCTTCTTGGCGCCAGGCGAAGTAGTCCTGCACCAATCCCCAATTTGGCAACACGCAAACGCGTGCATCGAAGGTGGCACGGGAACCTTGTGCGAGAGAAAAATGCGCGCTGGCTTCGGCGGCGAGCGTGGTGATGATTTTGCGGACTTTACGCTTGAAAGTGTGTTCGTCGTGTTGGAACAGCAGGGAGATTTCGTCGCTTTGAGAAAAGCCATACGCGATGTTGAATCCGCAATCAAGCAGGGCAGCAGTCGTGTCGGCCATATGGTTACGGAAGCGGATATCGAACGGGGCTTCAAACTGCCAAATTTCTTTGGTGAGGCGGGTGAAACCGCGCCCGTCGAGGCGGACGACGATGTGGTTTTGTTCGGGAATGCAGAAATCGTAGGCAGTTTCGTATTGACGCATTCGGGTGTCTAAGTCGTCAAATCTCATGGTTTTCCTTTGGGATAAGTTGGCAGTTGAAGCCGCCGTTCGGGTTTATTTGAACTCGATAAATTTCGGCAAACCCTTCCGCGTAGTGAGGCGCTTGCAGTTTTTTGAAGGTGGCGCGTACGCCGACCTCGGGAATATTGGCTTTGCCTGTACGCTTCGCATTACGGGCGATGGCGGCATTTAAATCGCTGTCGAAATAGTAGGCAATAATTTGAAAACGGGCGGCTTGTGCGGGAACAATATAGCGGGCTCGGTCTTCAACGGTGGGATTGGTGTTATCGATAACAAGATTTTGCTTGGCCTGCAAACAAGCGTCGAACAGGAGTTGCTCGCGATGCCGGGTTTTGAGCATATCGAGATTCAAGCGGATGTAGCTATCGGCAAAGTGTTGTTTGTAGAAAGTGGATTTGCCGGAGGCTTGTGCACCGATAAATAAGATGAGCTGCATATTTTAATGTTTCGTATGGTTGTGGCTTAGCCGAATCTGCTTTTTATTTTTCAGGTAGCCTTCCAATGGCGGACACAGGCTACCTGAAAACGAACGCAGTGAGTTTCGCCAAAACGCAGCGCAGCGAAGTTTCTGCGAAGCTAAAAATATTCCGGCACCATTCAAACCCTTCAAGCCGCTGTCCGCACACCGTTTTGTGGTAAGATGGGCTGGCAATTTTAACACTTTAGGAGACCGTTATGCTGTGGATAATCATCCTATTGCTGGCCGCGCTCGGCGTGGTGGGCGTGATGGTGTACAACCGGCTGGTGATCGCGCAAAACCAATACCGCAACGCCTTCTCCCAAATCGGCGTGCAATTGCAACGGCGGCACGACCTGATTCCCAACCTGGTGGAAACCGCCAAAGGCTACCTGAAACACGAAAGCGACACCTTCACCCAGGTTACCCAGGCGCGCAGCCAGGCCGCCGGCGCGCTGGGCGGCGCCCGCCCCGAAAATGCCGAAGCGGTGCGTCAGCTTTCCGCCGCCGAAACCCAGCTCACCCAAGCCCTCCGCAGCCTGATGGTGCAGATAGAGGCCTACCCCGAATTGCAGGCCGCCGCCAATATGCAGCAGCTGGCCGAAGAAATCACCAGCACAGAAAACCGCATCGCCTTCGCCCGCCAGGCCTACAACGACGCCGCCATGCACTACAACACCCTGCGCCAGCTCTTCCCGCACAGCCTCATCGCCGCCAACTTCGGCCACCGCCAGCCCGCGCAGCTGCTGGAATTCCCCGACCGCGCCAAACACCAAGAACCGCCCGCCGTGCGCTTTTGATTTGATTTGGCAAGAGAGAAAGGCTACCTGAAAACCCGTTGCCAAGTTTTCAGGTAGCCTTTCCTATTCTGCCGCCCTTATTGCGGCAGCTGTGGTTCTTGCTGCTGCACCTGTTTGTCACGGTGTTTGCGGTGGTACAGCGTCCAATACAACACCGCGCATGCCCCGAACCACAGCGGCATACACATCAGCCCCAGCCGCGTGTCCTCATCGCGCGAGAACAGCACCAGCACAAATGCCAAGAAAGCCAGACACACCCACGCCATCGGCACGCCGCCGGGCAGCTTGTAGATGGAGCGCTCATGCAGCTGCGGGCGCGTTTGGCGGTATTTGAGGTAGGCCAACAGAATGATCGCCCACACAAAAATAAAGCCGATGCTGGAGAGCGTGGTAACCACCGTAAACATATCCATAATGCTCCCCTCCTGATACAGCAGGAACACCCCCACCAGCAGGAAGGCGCAGGAATACAGCAGCCCCAACGCCGGCACGCCGTTGCGGTTGAGGCGGCCGAAAATGCGCGGCGCCACTTCCGCTGCGGAGAGGCCGTAGAGCATGCGGCCGGTGGAAAACATCCCGCCGTTGGCCGAAGAGAGTGCGGAAGTGAGCACCACCAAATTCACCAGCCCGGCGGCAATCGGAATGCCGATCAGCGTAAACATATTCACAAACGGGCTCTTGGCCGGATCCACCACATCCCACGGCGTTACCACCATAATCGCGCCCAGCGCCAGCACATAAAACACAATCACGCGCACCGGAATGCGGTTGATGGCCTTGGGCAGGTTGGTTTCCGGGTCTTCCGCCTCCGCGGCCGCCGTGCCCACCAATTCGATGCCCACGAAGGCAAACACCGCAATCTGGAAGGCGGAGAAAAAGCCGCCGATGCCGTTGGGAAACCAGCCGCCGTGCCGCCACAGATGCGTGACTGAAGCCTGCTCGCCCGAAGTCGGATCCACAAAGCCGCTCAGCGCCAAAAAACCGCCCACACAAATCAGCGCCACAATCGCCACAATCTTGATCAGCGCAAACCAAAATTCCATTTCGCCAAATAGTTTCACCGTGAGCAAATTCATACCCGCCATAAACACGATGCACAGCAGCCCCGGCAGCCACAGCGGCACCTCCGGCCACCAAAACTGCGTGTAGCCCGTGATGGCGATGATGTCGGCCATGCCGATTACCACCCAGCAAAACCAATAAGTCCAGCCCACAAAAAAGCCGGCCGCGGGGCCCAGCAGATCGTGTGTGAAATCGGTGAACGATTTGTATTCGAGGTTGGAGAGCAGCAGTTCGCCCATCGCGCGCATGATGAAAAACAGGAAGGCGCCAATCACGATATAGGCCAGCACCACCGAAGGGCCGGCCAGATGGATGGTTTTGCCCGAGCCCATAAACAGGCCGGTGCCGATGGCGCCGCCGATGGCGATGAGTTGCAGGTGGCGGTTTTTCAGGTTGCGCTGCAAGCCGTGGTGGTGGTCGTGGTTTGTGCTCATGGAAGCCTTTCGTGCTGCGGTGTGGCCGGGGGTTTCCCGGCCGTATTTCTTTCAAATCAATCGGCCGCCGCGCCCTTGCGGCAGGCTCGGAGCGCAATATAACCCAGCAAGAAGCATGCAGGCAACTGATTTTTATGGAGAATATTTTATTTAGGCTACCTGAAAATCCGTGCCGATTCGTTTCTTTGTATGGATTTCCCCTGTTGAATTGCAGATTAGCCAAGAAAATGCCGACTAGGCAGGCTGGTCGGCAGGGATTTTCTATGTGCTAAAAATTACATCAATCTATGCGCTGGAGCAAATCCAGCAGGATGCGCCAGCATTCTTCCACTGTGCTGATTTCCACCTTCTCTTTCGGCGAATGCGCGCCTTTGATGGTGGGGCCGAAGGAGATCATCTCGGTATTTGGCAAATGTTTCTGCATCAGGCCGCACTCCAGGCCGGCGTGCACCACTTCGATTTGCGGCTGCTCGCCGCGCACGGCGGCAAAGGCCTCGGCGGTTTTCTTCAACAGCACGGAAGACATGTGCGGCTCCCAGCCGGTGTAGTCTTGATCGGCGCGCAGCGTGGCGCCGGAGAGCCGCGCCAGCGAGCCCAGCAGGCGGCACACATCGTCTTTCGGCCGCTCGCGCAGCGAACGCAGCAGCATGGAGGCGCTGAATTGGCCGTCGCTGGTGTGCACCACGCTTAGGCAGTTGGAGGTGTCCACCACGCCGTCGAATTCTTCGCTCCATTTGAGCACACCGTTGGGGATAACGGCCAGCAAATCGGCGATGCGGCGGCTGTCGGCATGGCTGGCAGCCTGCCCGCCTTGGCCGGCCGGGGCTACCTGAATCGTTAAGCTGTCGGCAAACTGGCCGAGCTCGTTTTGCGTTTCGGCACGCACGGTGTCGGCCAGCTGGGCCAGTGTGGCGGCAAAGGCCGCTGGCAACACGATTTCTGCCTCGGCTTTGGAAGGGATCACGTTGCGCAGTTCGCCGCTGTGGATGGAGGCCAAACGCCAGCCGCTTTCTTCGGGCAGGCGCACCAGCAGGTCGGCCAGCACCTTGATGGCGTTGCCGTAGCCGCGGTGGATGTCGATGCCGGAGTGGCCGCCGTGCATGCCGGCCACTTCGATGCGGAAGCGCTGCCCTTCGGCGGCTTGGGTTTCAAAAGGCAGGCTCAAATCGGCATTGCGGCCGCCGGCACAGCCCACATACACGCAGCCGGCTTCTTCGGTGTCCAAATTGATGAGATAACGGCCTTGCAGCCAGTCGCCGCGCATGGCGCGCGCGCCACCCATGCCGGTTTCTTCTTCCAGCGTGAGCAGCACTTCCAAGGGCGGGTGTTCGATGTCGTCGGCAAAGGCCACGGCCAGGCCCATGGCGGCGCCGATGCCGTTATCGGCCCCGAGCGTGGTTTGCGTGGCGTGCACCCAGCCGTCGATGATTTGCGGGCGGATGGGGTCGGTGGCGAAATTGTGCGACGAATCGGGGGTTTTCTGCGCCACCATGTCGATGTGCCCCTGCAAAATCACGCCGGGCTTGCCGGCCATGCCCGCGCCGTGCGCCGGCTTGCGGATATAGACGCTGCCTTTTTCGTCTTGCCGCACATCCAGGCCTTTCTCCTTGGCGCGGTTCACAATCATCTCGGCCAGCGCAGCTTCCTGATAGGTGGGGTGCGGGATGGCGCAAATATCGGCAAACCACTGCCAAACGGCCTGCGGCTGCAAAGCATGAAGCGGGTGCATATTAAAATCTCCTTTGAAAATGGTGGGCTACCTGAAAACTAAAACCTCGGCCGGCACGGTTTCGACAAGCCGTGCCGCCGCAAAAAAGCGCTTTGAGTTTACCCCCGCCCCCGCAGCGAGGCAAGCATGACGCCCCGCCGCTTGCCTCGTGGCCGTTTAACCAAAACATCCCGCAAGTGTGAATAAATAGGCGGTGTGCCGACCGCAGCAATCTGGCTGCGAGGATCAGCCGTTATGAGGCTGATCATAACGAACAGTTTTCAGGTAGCCTTCCTCACGAGATATCAGGCTACCTGAAAAATCCCATCCGCTTCGGTGTGCCTGCCAACTGCATGGCTGCCAGGATACCGGTTTTGCAGAAACCACATTGAAGCAGGCATTTTCAGGTAGCCTCCGCCCCGCCGTTGGCTTGCCTGCCCCGTTTTCCTTTACAATACCGCCCAAGCCCCTTGCCCACAGCCCAGCCATGCGCACCCTCGTCTTCTTCCTCTTCCGCTGTTTCGCCCGCCTGCCCCTTTCCGTGCTGCACGGTATTGCCAACCTCGCCGGCAGCCTGCTCTACCATTTCGCCCGCGCCGACCGCGAACGCATCTGCGCCCACCTGCACACCGCCGGCCTGCCCGCCGATCCCGCCCACGTTCGCGCCGTGTTTCGAGAAACCGCCAAAGGCTCGCTCGAGCTGCCGCTGGCCTTCTTCCGCTCCCCCGAGCAGGTGGCCGCCCTGTTTGTGGAAACCCACGGCTGGGAGCACATCCAAGCCGCCCTCGACACCGGCGAAGGCCTGTTGCTCATCACCCCCCACATCGGCAACTACGACCTTGCCGGCCGCTACATCAGCCACCGCCTGCCCTTCCCCCTCACCGCCATGTATAAGCCGCCCAAAATCAAAATCCTAGACGACATCATGCAGGCCGGCCGCGTGCGCGACAAAGGCCGCACCGCCCCCACCAACCTGCAAGGCGTGAAGCAGATCATCCAAGCCCTGCGCCAAGGCGAAGCCACCATCGTTTTGCCCGACCACGTGCCCGACGAACACGGCGACGGCGTATGGGCGCCTTTCTTCGGCCGCCCTGCCTACACCATGACCCTCGCCGGCCGCCTCGCCCAAGTGAAAAACGTGCGTCCCCTCTTCTTCGCCGGCATCAGGTTGCCTGAAAACCGCGGCTTCGCCCTGTACATCGAGCCCGTGGCCGGCAGCTTCAACGGCGATAAAGCCCACGACGCCGCCGTCATCAACCGCAACGTGGAAGGCTGGGTGCGCCGCTTCCCCGAGCAATACCTCTTCGCCTACAACCGCTACAAACACCCCGCCGGCGCCCCCCTGCCGCCGCAGGAATAGGCGATCGGCTTCGCCGGGCAAACAAGAAAAAGGCTACCTGAAAATCAGCCGTCTCATTTTTCAGGTAGCCTTTATCCGCAGTCAGCTTAATGAAGATAAAACCCTTAGGGGCTACCTGAAATTCCAGCTCCGCAGAACGCCGCAGTGCTGCGTTTTCACTTCGCTAAAGCCACGTTTTGGCCTCACGGCAACCCAGCCTTGCGGTGCAAGCCATCGTTTCAGCGAAATTCGCTTCACTCATTTTCAGGTAGCCTTCCCCGCCGCCAACCAGACCATCGCTTTTTGCTATAATCCCATCCCTTGTTTTCCCTCAAGTTTTCCCAGCCCAATGCCCTATCCCGATTTCTCCCAAACCCTCTCCAAAGACCGCCATTTCCTGCAATCCGCCTTCAAAAACCCGAAAAAATACGGCGGATTGCCCAAAGTCGAAGAAAAATACCAAAAATCGCACGACCTTTATCTGCAACGTTTGTCCAAGCTGCCCAAGCCCGAGTTTGACGGTACATTACCCGTTCACGAAAAACTGGACGAAATCAAAAAAGCCATTGCCGACCATCAGGTTACGATTATTTGCGGCGAAACCGGTTCGGGCAAGACCACGCAGTTGCCCAAGATTTGTCTGGAACTCGGACGCGGCGCGGCAGGGCTAATCGGGCATACGCAGCCGCGCAGATTGGCGGCGCGTTCCGTTGCAGAGCGGATTGCCGAAGAGCTGCACACCGAAATCGGCGGTGCGGTGGGCTATAAAGTGCGCTTTACCGACCACACCTCGCGCGACGCCAGCGTCAAGCTGATGACCGACGGCATCCTGCTGGCGGAAACCCAGACCGACCGCTACCTCGCCGCCTACGACACGATTATCATCGACGAAGCGCACGAGCGCAGCCTGAACATCGACTTCCTCTTGGGCTACCTGAAACAGCTCCTGCCGCGCCGCCCCGATTTGAAAGTCATCATCACCTCCGCCACCATAGACGCGGAGCGCTTTTCCAAACATTTCAACAACGCCCCCGTATTGGAAGTCAGCGGGCGCACCTATCCCGTCGAAATCCTCTACCGCCCGCTGCACGAAAAAAACGAAGACGACGCCGAAATCGAGCTGACCGACGCCATCGTCGATGCCGCCGACGAACTGGCACGCTACGGCGAAGGCGATATTCTCGTGTTCCTGCCCGGCGAGCGCGAAATCCGCGAAGCCGCCGAAGCCCTACGCAAATCCACGCTGCGCCGCAACGACGAAATCCTGCCCCTGTTCGCCCGTCTGTCGCACGCCGAACAGCACAAAATCTTCCACCCCACGGGCGCAAAACGCCGCATCGTGTTGGCAACCAATGTCGCCGAAACCTCGCTCACCGTGCCGGGCATCAAATACGTCATCGACACAGGCCTCGCGCGTGTCAAACGCTATTCCGCCCGCGCAAAAGTCGAGCAGCTCCATGTCGAAAAAATCTCCCAAGCCGCCGCCCGACAACGCGCAGGACGCTGCGGCCGCGTCTCCGCCGGCGTATGCGTGCGCCTGTATGCCGAAGACGACTTCAACCAACGCCCCGCGTTCACCGACCCCGAAATCGTCCGCAGCAACCTCGCCGCCGTCATCCTGCGCATGGCGGCACTGAAACTCGGCGACGTAGCCGCCTTCCCCTTCCTCGAAGCCCCCGACCAACGGTATATCAACGACGGGTTTCAAGTATTGTTGGAATTGGGGGCGGTGGCAGAAAGGTCGTCTGAAAACCAAGACCGCTACCGCTTAACCCGCCTCGGCGAACAAATGGCGCGCCTGCCCATCGACCCGAAAATCGCGCGCATTCTGCTGGCGGCGAAGGCACACGACTGCGTGTCGGAAATTCTGGTGATTGCGTCCGCGCTGTCGATTCAAGACCCGCGCGAGCGGCCGCTGGAAGCGCGCGATGCCGCGGCCAAGGCGCATGAACGGTTTACCGACAAGCAGTCGGATTTCCTTGCCTATCTGAATATTTGGGACAGCTTCCAGCGCGAGCGAGACAAAGGCTTGTCCAACAAGCAGTTGGTGCAGTGGTGCCGCCAATATTTCCTGTCGCACCTGCGGATGCGCGAGTGGCACGAGTTGCACCACCAGCTTGCCCAAACTGCGGTTGAAATGGGTTTGACCACCAAGGAAGCGGCGTTCAGACGGCCTCCCGAAATCAAACAGCTTACGTCGTCTGAAAGCCAAGGCGACCAAGATTTGTCCGCCAAACTCAAACAAAAACAACTGGATAAGAAGCAACACCGCGCCCAAGTCCGCGCCGCCAAAGAAGCGGGCTACGAACAAATCCACCGCGCCCTGCTCACGGGTTTGATTGCCAACGTCGGCATGAAGTCGCCCGACGGCAACGACTACACTGGCGCGCGCGGTTCGCATTTCCACCTGTTTCCGACTTCCGCCCTGTTCAAATCCAAACCCAAATGGGTGATGGCGGCGGAACTGACCGAAACCAGCCGCCTCTACGCCCGCGACGTCGCCGCCATCCAGCCCGAATGGATCGAGCAGGAAGCGCCGCACCTCGTGCGCTACCACTATTTCGAGCCGCACTGGGAGCAGAAGCGCGGCGAAGTCGTCGCCAGCGAACGCGTTACCCTGTACGGCCTGACCGTCCTGCCGCGCCGCCCCGTCGCCTACGGCAGAATCGCCCCCGAAGAAGCGCGCGAAATCTTTATCCGCAGCGCATTGGTGGCGCAGGAATGCGATTTGAAGGCGACCTTTTTCGCCCACAACAAAAAGCTCATCAAAGAAATCGCCGAACTCGAACACAAATCCCGCCGCCAAGACGTCTTGGTCGATGAAGAAGCCCTGTTCGCGTTTTATCACGAACGGCTGCCGGAAACCGTGTGGAAAGACGAAAAAGGCGGCGTTTGGGGAAGTGAAGAGTCTGTAGGTCGGATTCTTGAATCCGACACAGCCGAAACGTCGTCTGAAAGTGGAGATCACAACGACACCCTTTCAGACGACCTGCAAACTGCAAATCCACAGCAACCTACCCCCTCCCCCGTGGGGGAGGGTCGGGGAGAGGGCAAAACATCCGCCGCTCAAACAAACTTTTCCGCAGTCGCCGCAAGCCCTTACCCGCAAGAAAGAGAACAAAGCGCTGCAGCTCTACCCTTTTCAGACGACCTACAAACTGCAAATCCACAGCAACCTACCCCCTCCCCCGTGGGGGAGGGTTGGGGAGAGGGCAAAGCATCCTCCGCCCCAACCAATTTTTCCGCAGCTTCAACAGTTTCAGGTAGCCCACACACCGTAGGGCGTATGACGCAAGCCACGCACGCGGATTCCAAAGATACGGACAACCGCGTGCGTGAACCGAGTTCACACACCCTACAAAACCTTTCAGACGACCCCAAACCCCAAAAGCAGTCTCCAAAAAAAGGTCGTCTGAAACCCCTCCCCCTTGCCGACATCCGCACCTTCCAAGCCTGGCTCAAAACCGCCGAACGCGACAACCCGCGCCTGCTCTTCCTCAGCCGCGACGACCTCATGCAGCACGCCGCCGCCCACATCACCGAAGAGCAGTTCCCCAAATTCTGGCAGACGGAAGACGGCAAATTCAAACTCGCCTACCGCTTCGAGCCGCATCATCCCATGGACGGCGTTACCATGACCGTGCCCCTGACCGTCCTCAACCGCCTGCACGCCCCCGCCCTCGAATGGCTCGTGCCCGGCATGTTGCGCGAAAAAATCCAGTTGCTCATCAAAGCCCTACCCAAACAAATCCGCCGCATCTGCGTCCCCGCGCTCGAGTTTATTACCCGATTCCTCGAAAGCAGCCCCAAACGCGACGAACCTATTATCCCCCAGCTGGCAAAATTCATCGCCAAAACCGCCGGCGACATGCGCCTGCTCGACCAAATCGATCAAGACGCATGGGCGGCGCACCCCCTGCCCGAACACTGTTATTTCAACCTCCGCATCATCGACGACGGCGGACAAGAATTGGCCATGGGACGCAAACTGCACGAACTCCAACAGCAGCTCGGCCAAGCCGCCGCCGTCACCTTCCGCGACAACACCCAAGAATTCGAGCGCGACAACGTAACCGCATGGGACATCGGTACCCTGCCCGAAACCATCAAATTCGCACGCGGCAAACAACAGCTCACCGGCTACCTCGGCCTGCAGAAAGAAAAAGACGGCCGCATCGCCCTGCGCCTGTTCGACACGCCCGAAGCAGCCGCCCAAGCCCATAGGCAAGGCGTGATCGAACTCATGAAACTGCAACTGAAAGAACAAGTTAAAGACCTCAACAAAGGCATCCAAGGCTTCACCCAAGCCGCCATGCTGCTCAAACACATCAACGCCGACACCCTGCGCGACGACCTCACCCAAGCCGTCTGCGACCGCGCCTTCATCGGCGAAGACGAACTGCCGCGCAACGAAAAAGCCTTTAAAGAACAAATCAAACGCGCCCGCAGCCGCCTGCCCGCCGTCAAAGAAGCCCTCAGCCGCCACTTGCAGGAAACCGCCGCTGCCTACACCGAACTCAACGGCAAACTCGGCCGCCACCCGCTGACCAATCTCATGCGCCAACGCCTCCAAACCCTGCTCGCCCCCGGCTTCGCCACCCGCACTCCCTGGGCACAATGGCCGCGCCTCCCCATCTACCTCAAAGCCATGACCCTGCGGCTGGACAAATACAGTGGGAATCCATCGCGCGACACCGCCCGCGAAGCCGATATTCAAGAATTGGAACAGATGTGGCAGGAAAAGGTGGACGGTTTGGTAAAACAAGGCCTCCCCGTTTCAGATGGCCTCGCCGCGTTTAGATGGATGATTGAAGAATTGAGGGTTTCGCTGTTCGCGCAGGAATTGAAAACGCCGTATCCGGTGTCGGTGAAGAGGTTGGGGAAAGAGTGGGAGAGGTTGAAATAAAGGCTACCTGAAAGTTATCGGCTTCGCAGAAACTTTGCTGTGCTGCAGTTTATTTCATTGAATCGTTATTTTCAGGTAGCCTGCCATCAAGGAAATTTCCTAACTAAATATCGGTTTCGAGATAAACCACCTGCGTTTGCAGGTATTCTTCCAAACCGTGTTTGCCGTCGGCTCCGCCGATGCCGGATTTTTTCCAGCCGGCGTGGAAGCCTTGCATGGCTTCGAAGTTTTCGCGGTTGATGTAGGTTTCACCGAATTGCAAGCGGCGGGTAACGTAGAAAGCTTCATTCAGATTTGTGGTATAGACGGAGCTGGTGAGGCCGTATTCGCAGTCGTTTGCCCAAGCAATGACTTGGTCGAGGGTGTCGAAGGTGGCAACAGGCAGGACGGGGCCGAAGGTTTCTTCTTTCATGATGTCCATGCTATTGTCGGCATCGACAAGCAGGGTTGGTTCGAAGAAATAGCCGCGTCCTTCGGCGCGTTTGCCGCCGCATACGAGGGTTGCCCCTTGTTTGACGGCGCGTTCGACTTTTTCGGCAACGGCTTTGACGGCGCGTTCTTCAATCAGCGGCCCCATTTCCAGCGTGCCTGCTTCGGCTTCGGCGGGATTGCCGTAACGCACACCCTTCATGGCGGCGGTCATTTTTTCGATGAACGCGTCTTTCAGGCTGCTGTGAACGTAAACGCGCTCGGCGCAGTTACAGATTTGTCCGGTATTGCCCACGCGTGAGGCGAGGATGGATTTAACCGCCAAGTCCAAATCGGCGTCTTTCAAGACGATAGCAGGAGCTTTACCGCCGAGTTCCAACGAAACTTTGGTGATATTGGCAGAAGCAGCCTCCATCACTTGCCGGCCGGCCTCGACGGAACCGGTTAGGCTGACCATATCGACTTGCGGGTGGGCGGATAAGGCATTGCCGATTTCTGCGCCCGGCCCGTTCACAACGTTAAACACGCCTGCGGGCAAGCCAACGGCATCAACGATTTCGGCGAAAACGTGGCAGTTGATTGGGGTAACGCTGCTGGGTTTGATGACGATGGTGTTGCCCGTTACCAAGGCGGGGCCCATTTTTCGGGCAATCAGGAAGAAGGGGAAATTCCACGGCAGAATGCCGGCGATAACGCCGAGCGGGCGCTTGAAGAGCAAAATATTCTCGCGCGGGCGGTCGCTCTGGATGATTTCGCCTTCATAACGACGCGCCCATTCCGCCTGGTAATCGAGATAGTCGGCGGTGAACATGACTTCCACGCGCGCCAGGTCTTTGGTTTTACCGCCTTCGGCCACGATAATGTCGGTTAGTTCGTCTGCACGGTCGCGTATACCTTGGGCGATTTTGCGCAGATATGCGCCGCGTTCGATGGCGGGCAAACGTTCCCATGCGGGTTGTGCCTTGCGTGCTGCGGTGACGGCGCGGTCAACATCTGCCCTGCTGCCTTTAGGTTCGCGGGCAATGACTGCTTCGGTGGATGGATTCAACACCTCGCGCCATTCCCCTTGGAAACCGGTTTCAAAACGGCCGTCGATATACATGGATAGTTGTCTCATTTCGCTCTCCTTCAAATTGTTTTATGCCGACATCGGCATAGTCAGTTTACGCTCGGACAGAGCGAATCGGCAAGCTTATTTTGCCATTATTTATCGCTACAACAAATAATTAAGGCTACCTGAAAAATCCTTTCGCTGATTTTTCAGGTAGCCTCTTACATCAATCAAGTTGGCTGTTAAGCTAACCCTCAAAATGACCGGCCAAACTGGATAAATGCATTGCCTTTGCTGAAAGAGAAAAGGGGATTGTTGCTGTTTGTCCGTTGCCATATGCCCACCAGCTGCGGCGTGATGCCGGCAAACTGGAGTTTGCGGTGGGATATCAGCACGCTGGCATTCAATTCACGGTCTTGCCGAGGAGCTGCCCCTCCCCACCACGGGGCATCATAATCGCGCAGCCCGCCGCCAAGAGAGGCTGAAGTGGTCAAGCCCCAGCCCCATTGCTGCGTCCAGCCCACTCGCAACCCCTTGCGGGTGTACGTTTCCATCGGGCTTTGCTCCGCCAATTTGCGCGACCAGTCCACGCCGAAAGTGAAGTATTGGGTGGGTTTGCGCACATACAGCCAAGTGCCGGAAGCGGTATAGCTGTCGCCATCGAGCCGGTGCCGGACATCATACTGTTGCTCGCCCAGCTCCAATGCTGTCAATATTTTATGCCGTGGCGTGAGCCAATATTGCCAGTCGACCCGCACACCCGTTTCTCGCAAATACTTGCGCGTTTGCTCCCGAGCATAATCGGTTCCCGCCCATTGGCGTTCGAAATATGGGGTAACGGAAGCTTCGGCACGGGCGGTTTTGTAGGTTGGGCCAGCGGCAATGCGGGAAACATGAAAATCATATTTGTGGTTGTCCCAATAATACCAACCATAATTATGGAAACCCAGCCGCCAATAAAGGTTGCCATGTATGTTCCAATCGCGCGAGGCTCCTACACGGTAGGCAAAACCTTGCGCCGATTCTGGCGTATCCACACGGCTCCAGGCCGCACCTTTGCGGTTGTTGGAGTTGTTCACATTGCTGTCGCGAACATAATTCACCGAGCCGTAAAACGACCAGCTGTTGCGCTTGTCCAGCGCCTGCAGGTATTGGTCGCCGAGCTGCTTCAATTCGGGTGCCAGGCCGGGTGTTTGTTGGAAGCGCTCGATTTCCTGCCGCGCGTCTTTATCCGCCATGTTTTCAAACAAGGCTTGCGCCAGCGCCAGCCGCACGGGCGGCATATCGGGATCAGCCTCCAGCGCGGCGCGGTAGAGGCTGATGGCGCGGTGGTAGTTGCCTTCCGCCCGCGCCACAATCGCCTGCGCCAGCGCCACCAGCAGTGCGTCGTGCGGCCCGGGCGTTTCCAAATAAATCGGCAGCAGCAGCGCCACGCCTTCGCTGTTGTTGGTGAGCACAGCATAGCTCAAAGCCTGTTGCAGCAGCTCGGGCTGGCGCAGCAGCTCCTCGCGGCTCATATTGAGCCGGCCGTCTTGCGGCGCGGCGGGCGCGGGCGGGCTTTCCGCCTTGGGCGCGGCCACCGGCGTGATATCGAAGCTGGTGTCCGGCTCGGTTTCCGGCGGCGCGGCCAAGGCTACCTGAAAAGGCAATGCCAGCAAACACGCGCCCCAGCCATACTTTCTTTTTATGCTCATCAAACGGCTTTCCTTAGCAACAAATCACAAAACGGGCGGATTATAGCCGATTCCTTTTTCTCAAACCGCCAGTCTGCACAACTTAATTTAACATTTGCAAAATAAGGCAAAGAGCAGGTTCTAGACAAAACGTCTCTTGCTGTATGGAAAATTTTGTGTACAAAGCAGGTCGATTTTTACTGGATTCCTGCTGAGTTAGGCTTGGTTGAAAATAGTTTCGCGGAATGGGAAATGCTAATTTCTCTTACAAATAACCATACAAAGTTGCTTACAAAAACTAACTTTTAATATTTTTCTATTTACAATCTTCAAATGCAGCAATTTGATATTAATCAGAATTTATATTATTTTCATTGTTATACTGTAGCAGCTTTAATAGCAATCTATGCAAGAGAAAGAAAGGAATTTGTTATGAAAAAACATCATTTACTTTACATTATGCTGACCGCCTTTTCGCTCGGCGGCTGCGGCGCAGGCGGTGGTTTGGCTCGGGCGGTTACCGACCCGTTTACGCCCAAGCCACACGGTAAAGCCACTGTCACAGTCGATAATAGCGCCCGCAACGGCATCCTGCATGCCAACGGCCAAACAGCAGACACCATCGACATCAACGGCCGTACTTACCGCAACGGCAACAACCTTGATATCAGTTATAACTTCCAAAACCGCCTCTCCGATTTCAGCTATGTGCTGAAAGCCGATAACGGCACCAGGGCAATCGAAGACGGCAAACTGGGCGTGTACAAACGCGCTTATACCGCCGTTGTTGGTGCGCAAATCGAGCACCGTTACGACAACGCCGGCCATCAACTGGCTCCACAGCTCAATGAATTCAGAATCAGAAGTATCCAAGGCGAGGTAACGCCCGTTGCCCAACTGCCCAACACCGGCATCATCAATTACCAAGGCCACGCTTTCTCCGGCCTGGACGACCGGCGCACCAACGGCGAGCCGCAAGGCCGGCTGAACTACAACATCAACTTCGGCAACCGCACCGGCTCCGGCTCCATCACCGGCCTGCATGGCTTCGGCAACATTAATCTGCGCGAAGGCAATTTGGATCCCGGCGTGGGCATCCGCGGCACAGCCGATTCCGCCAGCAAAGGTTCCGGCCATTACGAGCTCAACGTCTACGGCCCAAACGGAGCGGAAATAGCCGGCAAAGCTTACAACTTCACTGGCGATCAAAATCACGACATCGGTTTTGCCGGCAGCAGAACCAACTGATTTCCCAACCCCTAACGCTTAATCTGGCAATAAGGAAGGCTACCTGAAAGTTGGAGTTGAACGAATTAAAACATCCCAATGCTTTTACAGATAGCCACAGACTGAGTTGCTAACCGATACAGTAAAGCCGAGTTCTGCATCATGCAGAACTCGGCTTGTGGCAAAATAAAGTTGACCTCTCAGAAATGATCTAAGAGCATAATATTCTAGATTTATTTGAGCATTTAGCTAATTATTGGTACTACCAGAGCTTCAAAATCAGTTGGGCAAATGCGACCAAAATCGGCTCTTCATTCAGATTGTAGGTATCTTTACTGCTACCACCGGTTTTCGGTTTTAACTTGTCTCGATCGATAACCCAGACATCACGAGAAGTTCCGCCAGTTTTGGGTTTTAATTCACGACCATCAAAAAGCCAAGTATCCCTAGAGGTTCCGCCGGTTTTGGGCTTGATTTCCCGGCCATCGAAAACCCAGGTTTCCCTAGACGTGCCACCACTTCTTGGTTTCAACTCCCTACCGTTGCACACCCAATCGCGAGGTAAAGTAATATCAGGCATTGTTTTCTCCTACGTATTGAAAAATGAAAAGCGGAAACAAGCTGGAAAGTATCAGCATAACTGTGAGAAATAAAACGTCTGTCAGTATTCTAAGCTTCCATCAAACCGAGTGCAATACAGCACTGCCAGCAGCTAACTGGGCAGCAGGCATACTGCTACCGAGCAATCATCATGCAAGGGATCCCGTTTGACGGCACGGCGTAAAGCTTCCAGTTTATCGGGCAAAGACTGAAATGCGCCCCACAATGCTTCCAGGCGGTTGTGAGGCAGGGCATCGTGTAAGCCGTCGGTGCAGATTAAAACGGCTTCTCCTGCCCGCAGGGTGAACGATGTAGTAAATATTTGAAAGTGGTCTTCTTCGTAGTCCGCAGTCAGGCAGTGTGCTAAAGCGTAGTAGATGCCAGCATATTCGGTATCTGCTCGCGCTTCTCCCTGTTCAATTAAATCGGCCAGCACCGTGTGATCGTGGCTTATCTGCTGCCAGCAGCCGTTGGCAGATATATGATAAACGCGGCTATCGCCGACATTGCAGATACGGCATAAACCGCCTGTTTCAATCACTGCCGAGGCAAAAGTGGAGGCCGAGCCGAAATATTCAGCTGCCAGCTTGTCACAGAAACTGCCATGCAGCCACCGTAGGAAACGGCCTTCAGCATCGCCTTCACGGGCAAATGCTTCCATCCAAAAACGGCTAGCCAGATGTGCGGCCGGGCTGTTGAATACACCGTCGGCGACCGCCAGCCGAACAGTATCGGCTGTTTCGGACAAACGGGTTTTGTGTAGTCTTACTTGCCTTACTGCCGTGCCATCAAATAGGGCATCCTGATTGCGCGTTTTGCCGGCGCCGGCCATTTGGAAATAAGCTAGCTGGAACATGGTGATCATTATTGTGTAACTCAGTTCCTCCTATCGAATAGCTTAGAAGTTAAGAGCATTTCTTTTGTTCAGTTTGGTTTTGCGGGGCATTCTTAGGTGTGCCATTTTTCCCGAGAGGAATTTTTTCTTTATCCAAAACCATATTGAAGAAAGCAATGAAAGTTTCTTTATATTCATTATTGGAATTGGAACGATGCCCTCGGTTAGGAATGATATCAAGCAGTTTTTCAGGCAGGCGGATATCATATTTATCCCCTTTCCCGAAATACCAGAATTTTTTGCCTAATAATACGTTTTTCCCTGTTAAAACATCTGAATTAAATTCGTTTTGACCGTGCCCAGACCATGATGGCAAGGGTTCATAACTTTCAAATCTTTCTTCTATCCATATACAGTCTCCTGCATCATTTTTATTCTTTGGAATTTTTCTGTTTAGAGATTTATCCATTTCGCAGCGCGCAACATATTCTGGCCATGTTAAAACCTCATCAACTTGCATGCAATAGATAAGGCGATCCTGGTTTTTACGACAATCCAAACCAACAATAATATCTCCCACTTTAGCCGTCCGACGTATTGCTGGCTTACAGATAGCCAAAGTGCAAGTATTAAAATCAGGATTTGGAGCAGTTCCGAAATCGTAGGCAACTTTATAGGTGTAAAGACGATTATTACTGTTAAGTTCTAATTTCATAGTTCAGAGTCCTTAATAGTACTAGAGTGGTTTTTGATAATACTAGCAAACCAGTTTTCTAACTGGGGATAGTATGCGCCGTCAATGATAAATTCTTGCCCCCGTTTGGCGCTATGAAGTACAACATATTTAGGGTCATCGGAGCATTTCCAGTAGTCCAAATTTGAATGATATGATAAGGCATGATCATCAACTGGATAAAACCATTCCGGCAATTGCCAAACGCTACGTCCCATACCGTTTTTTGTTAATTGTAAAGCAGGAGAAAAAGATGGAAATACTCCGCCACCGTATAATGCTTTATCCGAATATGCCGATTTATCTTTGGCAAGATAAACTGTATTGCTAGGGTGTTTATAGTTTTCCTGATTAAAATGAGGGTGTTCGATTAGCCAAGGATATTTCGATAATGCCTGAGCCCTATCCTTAATGGTGTTGAAAATTTCCCCTATTTCAAGCCAGCCGAACATAACTTGAATATCAGGAGCGGCTTTTTTATATTGCCATCGTCCTGTTGATGATAACTCTACTTCTTTAAACCAGCCAAAAAATAGGAAAACATCGTCTATGCCAACTTGATGGTTATTTAAATGGGTTTGCGCAGCATTTACCTGCCCGAATGCAGGTCGCCAATAGGGAGGTGTTTGCTGGGGATGCCGCCTGAGATCCGGATCTAAATGTATGTGTTCTGGTGCCTTTCCGCCGGATAAATCATCAACCATTTGATGAATATCAATGCCATCTAGATAAACGTCATGCAAGGTTTTCTTGTCGTACGGGTTGGCTGGTATGGGTAGAGACACCATTCTTCCATCAGGGAGGATGGGGCTTGGTATACCGCCAGCCGAACTATCGAAGCCTTTGCGTGAAAAAATAAGTTTCATGGTTTAACCTTTCGCTAGGATAGAGGAAATCATACGTCATTATTGTTAATCGATGTTATTTTAACATTCCCCCCTGGTGCTTCTCCGCTACTTACTACGTCATAGGAAACAGGCACATCTCTGCAATGCTGCCAATCCGCCCATCGCCAGCCCGATATGATGTTCTTGGCCGACTTGAGCTTCATCGGGATTAATGCGGATCAGTGGAGCGTGCAGACGGCGTGCGATACGGTCGGAGAAACGTCGTACGGTGGGGATGGCGGAGCCGGCACCGACTTCGATGATGACGGGTCGTTGGATTTCAGGTAGCCATTGCTCAAACTGGCGAAGCCGCATCATGGTTGGCTCCTCCAGCCATTCCCAATCGTCAAACATGAGGATGTTGGGGTGAGCGAGAGCACCGCATCGCGGACAAACTGGCAGGCTGTTTTGCAGCCGGCAGGTCTGTTCGTCCACCTGCGGCACGAAGCTGTCGGCTGGCCAAGTTTGGTCATGGCAGTGGCCGGTGCATTGCAAATCGTGGATGCTACCGTGGCAGGCGATGATGCGGTTGTCGGGGAAACCGGCTTTTTGGAATTGGCCGTCCACATTGCTGGTGAAGATGAATGCGCCGTGTATCTTGCTGTCGGCCCATTGTTTCAGAAGATGGAAGCCCTGATGCGGCTCGGTGTGGCGGTAGCTGTTGAGCCGCCAGCCATAGAAACCCCAGGCCAGATGCGGGTCGGTACGAAATAAGTCGGGGGTGGCCATGTTTTGGAAGTTTTTGCCCAAACGGCGTAGCGGGGGGAAAGCGCGCCAGAAACCATCGATACCGCGAAAGTCGGGCAGCCCGGAGTCGATACCGATGCCGGCACCGGCGGTAATGATGAGGGAATCGGCTTGGCGGATATAGGTGGCGGCTTGCCGGATTTTTTCATACATCATAGAGTTTTCCCTGCGTGGGTCAGAAAATTAAGCAATGAAGCCAATGCGCTTCGGTGTGCTGTCGGATTTGAGGATAGATTCGCTCTGCAGGGCGGCTATCCAGGCAGCGGTGCTGGTAAAAGGGGCGAAACGGTGCCGTCTGGCGGTGGCAGCAAAATCACCGGGTGTCAGGTTGGTGAGGGTTTTCAGGTAGCCTTGCTCGGCTGCACCGATGGACGGCAGACCCAGTAGGGCTGCTTGCTCTTTTGCTAGACCAATAACTTGCTGCGGGCTGAGGTAGCCAAAATGCAGTTTCAGGTCGAAACGGCGTAGGGCTGCGGCATCAAGGCTATGCATCAGGTTGGTGGAAACCACCAACAGGCCATCGAAACGTTCGATCTGGGTTAGCATTTCGTTGACCATGCTGCGCTCCCAACTGTGGGCGGCACCGTCACGGGTAAATAGGAAACTATCCACTTCGTCTAGCACCAGTAGCATCTCCTGCTCTTTGGCTTGCTCGAAAGCGTTGGCAATGTTCTGTTCAGTTTCGCCGACGTATTTGCCAAGCAAATCCGAACCATGGCGAAACAATACGGGGAGGTCAGCTTGCTCTCCGAGCCAGTTTGCCCAGGCGGTTTTGCCGGTGCCTGGCGCACCGTAACAGCAGATACGGCCTTTTTTATGTGTAATTAGGCCGCTGCTGACGGCATGTATGTCGCTGTCGCAGGCGATCCAGTCTAAAGAGTAGGCGGCATGTGTGGGGGAGGGTAGGCTGATTTGATGCCGGCCTTGTGCTTTTAAGGTTTGGTTGAATAGGGCAACGGCATGGCTAGCGAAGGTTTCTTGACTGTCTCCCAAACCGGCAGCTACTTTGAAACCGCGTTCCAGTACGGCTGGAGTAAGGCCGTCTTGTTTGGATAACGCATTAATTTGTGTTTCGTCTAGCCGCCCGCCGGATAGGGTGCGAATTAGGCCAGCTTTGTGTTGCACTGGCAAATCAGGCATATGCAGTACGATGTCGAAGCGGCGTAGGAAGGCGTCGTCCATGCAGCCAACATGGTTGGAAATCCACACCATCGGCACAGTATTGCTTTCGAGCAGGTGGTTAACCCAGGCTTTGTGTGACTGAGCCACCGAACGCTCAAATAGGCTACCTGAAAATACGTCCTCAATTTCGTCGAATACCAGTAATGCCTGCTGTCCGTCCATCAAAGTTTGCGCCAGCATGCAGTTTTGCAGGCGAGTGTCGCTGTCCAGCATGTCATCATCATCTTGATCGGCATGATGCAGGGTATAGCAAGGAACGTCGACCTCTTGTGCCAACAGGGCGGCAAATTCAGTTTTGCCAGTGCCGGGTGAGCCGTAGAGCAAGATGTTGACCCCAGGTTGCCGTACAGCGAGTGTGCGCCGCAGGTAGGTGGCGATACGATCTCGCATGGTGGCGATGTGTTCAAACTGCGACCACACTAATTTGGGCGGTGTAGTGGGGAGCAGGCAGCTTTTGAGCAGAGTTTTTTCATCGAACGGCAGCAGGCAGACGTCGTCGGCATTGAGGGTGTCGCCCCATCTGACAAAGTCATCAAAACTGTTATACCCGCGAGAGTCGCAGAAATTAATCAGACCATAGCCACACAGTTTGTGGGTTTTGAGCAGGGCGGCGTGAATTTGGTCGGCGGGCTGGCGCAGTAGTTTGGCCAATAACGATACAACCTGCCGGCGGGACAGCTGACGGCCGAGATAGTTCAAGGCGGTAACTAAGACGGATTCCAGCGTTACGTGCATAGCCAACTGCAAAACGGTTAATTCGGTGGCACTCAGCTGCAGCCGTTTGCCGATTGTGCCGATATTCTGTTCGGATAGAGCCCAATCTTTGGTAGCGGGACGGTTTTGCCGGAGTTGGAGGTAACGTTGCTTTAATGTGTGTTTCAATTCGCGGCGCAGCTCTTTGGCTGTTTCCAGCTCGGTTGGAATACCTAGTGCTGCCGCCAGATCGTCGTCATCCCAGCAGTCGTTACGGACTAGAAATTTGTTTAGTTTGCCAAATTCAAAAAATATCCGTAAAACCAGCAGTTCACCGTATGGGCTGAGAGTGGATGGATTCAGGTTTACTGATGTCATGATTCGGCCTTTCTGCAATAAAGGAGGTGCAGGAGGCATTATCCTGACAGTTGCGACAAATTGTGTCGCTTTCGGTTTTCAGGTAGCCTGATGAGGGGAGAGTTTAGAAGACATCCTGATGTTACGCCGGCTTTTATTTGTTTAGTATTAGGTCCGGAGCTTGTTTTTCGATATCCCAAACGTCGTTACCGAATTTTGCCAGCCACCAATCCAACATGGCGCTGTCGATAACAGTGGCTTCAAAACGGTAGTGGGTATTGTCTGATGCTAGGATGTGCTGATCTGCCGACAATGGCGTTTCGGTCAGATGGAAGCCGGCTTCGCGGCGGATGCTGAAGCGTAAGCGGACGGACTGCCCGCTGCCAAAGCCAAAATGGCCGTCGGATAAGTATTGCTGCAGGTTGAAATCTGAAGGTCGTTCAAAAGGGCGTTGCAGGAGTTTGGCTGAAATGATGCGGTGTAGGGCGAGATGGCGGTTATCGCGGTAGCCGTCGAAACGGACCACCAGATACAGTACCGGTTCTTGCTGTACTAAGGCTAAGGGCATAACGCGGCGGACGTATTGCATGCCGGATTGGTTGCGGTATTCAATTTCCAACATACGGTCTTCAAACAGTGCGCTGCCAACGGTATCGAGAATGGATTGATCCAGTGCAGCGGGCAGCAAGGGCTGACTGGTGGGGGCGATGCAGATTTTGTTTTGCCAAGCACGTTCGGGGGTGCTGGCCCGGTCGAAGCGAAGCGTATATTGCGCTTGGGTGAATAGCGGTTCCATGCTGTGCATGATGTTGGCAGGCAATAGGTATTTCAGCTGCTGCTGCGCTAAGGCCAGCACTAGGGACTCGGATGCATTCAACAGAGGAACTTCCAATCCCTTGGCGTGGCTTTTCCAGCGGTAGCCGTAGGGTTTGCTGCGGGTGTCGGCCTCGATTTCGAAGTGTTCGCATAATTTGTGCATGATGCGCTGGATGGTGCGTTTATCGCGACGGATGCCGATGCCGTCTAAATGGCGGCAGATGTCTTGTATGCCGATATAGCGCGTTTTGGGAATGATGCGCAGGATTTCGAGATAAACGAGGGCGGTATCGAACGTTTCGGAGCGTGTCGGCATGGTAATCGGGAGGGGTTTGATTAGGATGGGATTATAGCGTGAGCCGGCTTTATGTGAACTCGCAGTTGGATGAGGCTACCTGAAATTTTCAGGTAGCCTTTCCCTTATATCTTTTCCCGCTAAGCATATTGCCAACGCTTCTTTCCCAAGCCGGGTGTGCGTTTCTATAATGGCCGCCTGTTTTGGATTCTGCTGATTATGAACTGGTCTTATTTTTGGCGGGTGGCGCCGAAGTTTGCCGATGCGGCGCTGCTCACGCTCAAGCTTTCGGCCTACAGCATCGTGCTCTCGATTTTGCTGGGGCTGGCGGTGGCGGTGATAACGGCTTATCGCGTGCGGCCGCTGTATTGGCCGGCGCGGGCCTATATCGAGCTGTCGCGCAACACGCCGCTGCTGATCCAGCTGTTTTTCCTGTATTACGGCTTGCCGAAGGTGGGCATCAGGTGGGACGGCTTCACCTGCGGCATCATCGCGCTGGTGTTTTTGGGCGCGAGCTATATGTCGGAGGCGCTGCGGGCGGGTTTGCTTGCGGTGCCGAAGGGGCAGGTGGAGGCGGCGAAGGCGATCGGGCTGAAGCCGTGGCAGGTGTTCCGTTTTGTGGTGCTGCCGCAGGCTTGGGCGGTGTCGGTACCGGCGGTGGGGGCGAATGTACTGTTTTTGATGAAGGAAACTTCGGTAGTGAGCGCGGTGGCGGTGGCGGAATTGATGTTTGTGACCAAAGACATCATCGGCATGGACTATAAAACCAACGAGGCGCTGCTGCTGCTGTTTATCAGCTACTTGATTATTCTGCTGCCGGTGTCGCTGTTGGCGCGCTATGGCGAAAGGCGGCTGCGGGAGGCGAAATATGGCGCTTGAATGGTTGTTTGCCGGCCAGAATGCGGCGCGTTTGGCGCAGGGCTTGTGGCTCACGGCGAAGATTTCGCTGGTGTCTGTGGCGCTCTCTTGCGTGTTGGGCACGCTGTTCGGCCTGCTGATGCGGGTGCGGCATCCGCTGGTGCGCTTTTTGTGCACGCTGTATTTGGAAACGGTGCGGATTGTGCCGATTCTGGTGTGGCTGTTTGTGCTGTATTTCGGCCTGTCGGCGTGGACGAATATCCATTTGAGCAACGTTTGGGTGTGCATTTGGGTGTTTGTGTTCTGGGGCACGGGTGAGATGGGTGATTTGGTGCGCGGGGCGCTGGAGTCGATTGAAAGGCATCAGGTGGAATCGGCCAAAGCGCTGGGGCTGAACCGGCGGCAGGTATTTTGGTATATCGAGCTGCCGCAGAGCGTGCAGCGGGCGCTGCCGGGGGCGATTAACTTGTTCACGCGCATGGTAAAAACCAGCTCGCTGGCCGCGCTGATCGGTGTGGTGGAAGTGGTGAAGGTGGGGCAGCAGATTATCGAGAATTCGCTGCTCACCATGCCAAACGCTTCGTTTTGGGTGTATGGCCTGATTTTCATACTGTATTTCTTGTGCTGCTGGCCGCTTTCGCTGCTGGCGGGCTACCTGGAAAAGAAATGGGAGAGCTGATATGGCTTTGCTGAACGTGCGCCACCTGCGCAAGGGCTACGGCAACACCATCGTGTTGCAAGAGTTGGATTTGAGCCTGGAGAAAGGCGAGGTGGTGGTGATTTTGGGGCCGTCGGGCAGCGGCAAAAGCTCGCTGTTGCGCTGCATCAACGGCCTGGAGCCGCACCAGGGCGGCAGCATCGAAATGGAAGGCGTGGGCGAATTCGGCAAGAATGTGCCGTGGGAAACCGCGCGGCAGAAGGTGGGCATGGTGTTTCAGAGCTATGAGCTGTTTGCCCACATGAATGTGATCGACAACATCCTGCTCGGCCCGATGAAGGCGCAGGGGCGCCGCCGTGAGGAAGTGGAGGCGCAGGCCGACAAGCTGCTCGCCCGCGTGGGCCTGCTCAACCGCAAAACGGCCTTCCCGCGCGAGCTTTCCGGCGGGCAGAAGCAGCGCATCGCCATCGTGCGCGCGCTGTGTATGAATCCGGAAGTGATCCTGCTCGACGAAATCACCGCCGCGCTCGATCCGGAGATGGTGCGCGAGGTGTTGGACGTGGTGCTGGAGCTGGCGCGCGAGGGCATGAGCATGCTGATTGTGACCCACGAAATGGAGTTTGCCGCCAAGGTGGCCGACCGGATTGTGTTTATGGATCACGGCCGCATCATCGAGGAAAGCACGCCGGACCGCTTCTTCACCAAGCCGGAAAGCGGCCGCGCCCAGCAGTTTCTCAGCGGTATGGATTTTTCGATTTGATGGTGGCGGGCAGGCGCTATCGGCCTTGCCGCATTCAATTTTTAGGTAGCCTTTTTCAGGTAGCCTCTTAACCCCTTTGATTTTATCCCGACACAGAAAAGGAAATATGATGCAGTTACACAAATCTTTTAAAGCACTATTGGCCGGCGCGGTCATCGGTTTCGGCCTAGCGGCCTGCGGCGGCGGTTCGGCCGGCAGCGAACCGGCGGCTTCCGGCAACGCCTCCAACGCTTCTGCCGCAGCCGTGGCCGGCGACGACGCGCTGGCGCAAATCAAAGAGCGCGGCGTGATCCGCATCGGCGTGTTCGGCGACAAGCCCCCCTTCGGCTATGTGGACGCCGAGGGCAAAAACCAAGGCTTCGACGTGGAAATCGCCAAATACCTGGCCAACGACCTGCTCGGCAGCCCCGACAAAGTGGAATTCGTGCTCACCGAAGCCGCCAACCGCGTGGAATACGTGCGTTCCGGCAAAGTGGACCTGATTCTGGCCAACTTCACCCAAACGCCCGAACGCGCCGAAGTGGTGGATTTTGCCAGCCCGTATATGAACGTGGCGCTGGGCGTGGTTTCCCCCAAAGGTGCGCCGATTACCGATATTTCGCAGCTGGAAGGCAAAACCCTGCTGGTGAACAAAGGCACCACCGCCGATGCCTATTTCAGCAAAAACCATCCCAACATCAACCTGTTGAAGTTCGACCAGAACACCGAAACCTTCGATGCGCTCAAAGACGGCCGCGGCGTGGCGCTGGCGCACGACAACGCGTTGTTGTGGGCATGGGCCAAAGAAAACCCCAATTTTGAAGTGGCCATCGGCAACATCGGCCCGGCCGAGCATATCGCCCCCGCCGTGCGCCAAGGCAACCGCTCGCTGCTCGACTGGGTGAATCAGGAAATCGCTGCCATCAAGCAAGACGGCCGCCTCAACGCCGCCTACGACAAAACCCTGCGTCCGGTGTACGGCGACAAGGAAGCCGAGATTTTGGCGAAATAAGCGCGGATTGGTTTGAAGCATCCATTCAGGCTACCTGAAAAATTCAGGTAGCCTTTTATGGTTTAGGGTATGGCTGCTTTAGCTGTGGGCTACCTGAAAACAGATCGGTATGTTTTCAGGTAGCCTGCTACTGGGCAGCAGAGTAAGGGAAGGCTACCTGAAAACAACGAAGCTTCTGCGAGGCAGAAACACCTGTTTCAATGCCATAAACGGGCAGCCATACTTTTCAGGTAGCCTGTTGCCGCATCGGCGGCAGACCAAACAAAACCCCGCTTCGCAGCGGGGTTTTGCTTCAGTCAAACCGTGTCGGCTTATTTGCCGGCGGCGGTTACCGTGGCCACGGCCAGGTTGGAGCCGCGGCGCAGCGCGGTGCTTTCCACGCCTTCCGGGAATTGAATGTCGGACAGGTGCAACACGTCGCCGGCCACCACTTTTTCGCAATCCAGCAGCAGCTCAGACGGGATGTGTTTCGGATCCAGCAGCACTTCCACGCTGGTGCTCAAGAGCGCCACGCGGCTGTTTTGCAGTTTAACAGCCTGGGATTTCTCGGCATTCACCACATGCAGCGGCAGGCGGATCTTAATCGGCTTGCCGGCTTGTACGATTTGGAAATCGATGTGGCGCACTTCCTGGCGGAAGGGGTGCATCTGGAAATCGCGCACGATCACATCGTGTTCTTTGCCGTTCAGCACCAGTTTGATCACGGCGGTGTGGAAGGCTTCCTTCTGCAGGGCGAAGAATACGGTTTTGTGGTCGACGGAAACGGCAGCCGGGGTTTCGCCGTTGCCATAGATCACGGCCGGCACGCGGCCTTCGCGGCGCAGGCGGCGGCTCGCACCAGTACCTTGCTCTTCGCGCACTTGGGCTTCAATTGTAAAAGACATGGGTCATACTCCATAAAGTGAAAAAGTGCCGTCTGCCGGGCTGCGACCAACCCTGACGGCACGGGAAACGGTTTGCCGAAGCGGCAAACCTGCTTAGGGGAGGAACAACGCTCCCGGGGACGCCACATCCTCGTTGAAGAGGTATGAGACGGATTCTTCGTTGCTGATGCGGCGCATGGTTTCAGCCAAGAGGCCGGCAATCGTTACCTGGCGGATGCGGTTGCAGCCGCGGGCGGCCTCAGACAGGGCGATGGTATCGGTAATCACCACCTGGTCGATGTCGGAAGAGGCGATGCGGCTCACCGCTTCACCGGAGAACACCGGATGGGTGGCATAGGCCAACACGCGCTCGGCACCGCGCTCTTTCAGGGCGGAAGCTGCTTTGCACAGCGTGTTGGCGGTGTCGATCATGTCGTCCACAATCAGGCAGGTGCGGCCCTGCACGTCGCCGATGATGTTCATCACTTCGGCCACATTGGCTTTGGGGCGGCGCTTGTCGATGATGGCCAAATCGGTGTTCAGCACTTTGGCCGCGGCGCGCGCACGCACCACGCCGCCGATGTCGGGGCTGACCACAGTGAGGTTTTCGATGCGCTGTTGCAGCACGTCGTGCACCAAAATCGGGGTGGCATAGATGTTATCCACCGGGATATCGAAAAAGCCTTGGATTTGGTCGGCATGCAAATCCACAGTCAGCACGCGGTCGATGCCGGCAGTAGCAAGCATATTGGCCACCAGCTTGGCCGAAATCGGCACGCGCACGGAGCGCGGGCGACGGTCTTGGCGGGCATAGCCGAAATAGGGGATGGCGGCGGTGATGCGGCCGGCGGAGGCGCGTTTGAGCGCATCGGCCATGGTGAGCAGCTCCATCAGGTTGTCGTTGGTGGGCGCGCAGGTGGACTGCAAAATAAACACGTCGCGGCCGCGCACGTTTTCCAGCAGCTCCACGGCGATTTCGCCGTCGGAAAATTTGCCCACGGAAGAGCGACCCAATGAAATGCCGAGATGTTTCACCACATTCTCGGCCAAGCCGACGCTGGCATTGCCGGCAAATACCATTAAACTTTCGTATGCCATATTTTCATTACCTGTGTTGTTTGCGGTCTGGCCGCCGACTGTCGGAAACATCGCCGCTTCCTCGCGAATGGGTTTGGCTGGCTTGCAACGGGCGGATTATACGCTGGGTGCGGGCAAAACCAAAGCGCGGTTTACATGGAATATTCATTGTTTGCGGCGCTTGCGGGCCGAGCGGGGGCGGCGGAGTGTTGTGTGCGTCTGCTTCCGCGCCAATTTCGGCAATCAAAATCGGATAAGGGCGTTTTTGCCACAAGAAAATGCCGAACGGCCTGGTTTTTTGGTCGGTTTCGTTTTTCAGGTAGCCTTTGCTGTGTGTTGCGCCTGAGCAAAAAGAAAAGCATGTAACGCGTACATGCTTTGGCAAGGTGGCTGGGGATGTAGGATTCGAACCTACGCATGCCGGAATCAAAATCCGGTGCCTTAACCAGCTTGGCGAATCCCCAAAACTTTCTCTAATTTGAACCTGGCTGGGGATGTAGGATTCGAACCTACGCATGTCGGATTCAGAATCCGATGCCTTAACCAGCTTGGCGAATCCCCAGTGTTGACCTGCCGCTGAGGACAGGCGATTCAGTAAAGGCGCGAATTATGCGGGCTCCTCCGTGTTTTGTCAAGGCTAATCTGCGGAAATGGCGGGGTGGGGTGCTTGGCTAGGGGTTTAGGATGGCGAATAAAGGATGCTTATCCATACCGTGCACGCACCAGCTGGCCAGGTTTTCAGGTAGCCTGCTATGGATATACTCGGCTTCGCCCTGCGTGGCGCAGGCGATAAACAGGCAGGCGCCGGAGCCGGTCATCTGCGGCGTGCCGTAATCTTGCAGCAGGCGGAAGGCGGCGGCCACGCTCGGGTATTCGGCCAGCACCACGGCCTGCATGTCGTTGCGGAAAGGTTGCAGTTGTTCGAAGCCGGGGTTGGGGCAGGGCGGGCTGTTGCGGGTGAGATCAGGGTGGGCGAAGATTTTGGGGGTGGACACGTGGGCATTGGGGCGCACGACGACATACCATTGTTCGGGCAGGGCGATCGGGTGCAGGATTTCGCCGATGCCTTGGGCGAAGGCGCTTTGGCCGAACAGGAAGAAGGGCACGTCGGCGCCGAGCGAGAGGCCGAGCCGGTGCAGCTGTTCGGGCGGCACGGCGGTTTGCCACAGGTGGTTGAGGGCAAGCAGCACGGTGGCGGCGTCGGAGCTGCCGCCGCCGAGGCCGCCGCCGCTGGGGATGCGTTTATCTAGCCAGATTTCCACGCCTTGCAGGCTACCTGAAAACTGCTGCAGCAGGCGGGCGGCGCGGTGGCTGAGGTCTTGTTCGGGCGGGATGCCGCCGGCGGGGTTGTGCAGGATGATTTGGCTGTCGCGGCGGGGCAGCAGCCAGACGGTGTCGCACAGGCTGATGAGGCGGAAGATGCTTTCGAGCAGGTGGTAGCCGTCGGGGCGGCGGCCGGTGATGCGCAGGTCGAGGTTGAGCTTGGCGGGGGCGGGAAAGGGACGGGCGGCGGGGTGCGGGCTCATCAGGCGGCCTGTTCGGTGTCGATGGCGGAGCAGCTGGCGGGGCGGCGTTCGGGCTGGCCGAAGCGGTCGAAGATGAGGCGCAGGCTCAGGCCGCTGCGTTCCATGTGCAGCAGGCGGACTTGGCCGTTTTCATCCAGGTTGCGCTGGATGCGCCAGCCCATTTGCTGCAGGCGGCCGTCGGGCAGGATGCTGTAGGGTTCGCCGGCCACGCGCAGGCCGTTGGCCCAACGGTCGATGTAGGCGACGGGGAGCTCGTAGCCGAGCAGCTGTCGGCTGAGTTCGGCGCTGGTGGCGGCGCGGTACACTTGGCCGTTGGAGGCGATGGCTTGCACGCCGCCGCGGTCTTGGCACAGGCGGCCGACGCTGTTGCCGAGCGGGGTTTTGACTTCGAACAGCTGGAGGGCGGCGGTGCGCAGCCAGTCGAAGTTGGCGTAGCTGCCGCGTTCGTTTTCTTTCACGCCCATGCGGCCGGCGGCTTCGAATTCGGGGGTGGGGGCGTCTTCGCGCCAGCCTTCTGCGGGCATTTGGGTGCCGGTGGTGGTGCAGGCGGCGAGGAGGAGGGCGGCGAGGAGGGGGGTGAGGTGTCGGGTCATGGTGTGTTGGGTGTTTGCTTTTTCAGGTAGCCTGATCCGGGTTGTCGGGTGTGAATGCTTGGCTTTTGTGAGGCATTTCTATTTTTCAGGTAGCCTTTTGTTTGCTTGGGGCTACCTGAAAATTTTGGGGCATGATAAAGCCGCAGCGGGTTAGGGCGGGTAGGCGGCGGGTAAAGTTGCGGGAAAGGCTACCTGAAAATGAGTGAGGCGGGTTTCGCTAAACCGGGATGGTGATTTTCAGGTAGCCTTTGGCTTTATTGGCTGCTGCCGTTGTTGCTGTTTGCGCCGCTGCTGTTTTTTTCGGGCAGGGGCGGCAGGGTGATGTTGAGGCGTTGCAGGGTTTCCTGCAACACTTGCCTGCTGTCGTCTTGGCTGCGGGCGGCCTGCCACACGGCGATGGCCTCATCTTTGCGGCCGAGCGTCCACAATACTTCGCCGAGGTGGGCGGCTATGTCGGCTTCGGGCTGCTCGCGGTGGGCGTTTTGCAGGTAGGGCAGGGCCTCTTGCGGGCGGCCTTGTTTGAACAGCACCCAGCCCATGCTGTCTTGGATTTCGGGGGCTTTGGGTTTGCGGGCGAGGGCTTGCTCGATATAGCGGCGGGCTTGGTTGAGGTCGGCGCCGGGCTGGCTGATCATGGTGTAGCCGAGGGAGTTGAGGATGTCGGGGTTTTTGGGCACGAGCTCGTGCGCCTGTTTGAGGTCGGCCACGGCTTTGTCGGGCTGCTGCAGGCGGTCGGCATAGAGGATGGCGCGCTGTTCGAGGATGAGGGCGAGCATCTGCGGCGGGGCGGAGTTGTCGCTGTAGCGGCGGTGGAGGGTGCGCAGGGTGTTGAGTGCTTCGGCAGGCGGCTGTTCGCGGGTCAGGCGCAGCTGGGCGATGAGCAGGTCGTCGGCGTCGAACAGGGTGTTTTCTCGGCCGACCACGGCTTCGGCGCGCAGTAGGGCGTCTTGGGCGGCGGGCCAGTTTTTGTCGATTTCGGCGAGCCTGGCCAGCATCAGCTGTTTGTCGAACTGGCTCTCGGGGGTGGTAACGCGTTCGAGCCAAGCGTGGGCGTCGGCAGTGTTTTTCTCTTCGGCCAGGCGGGCGGCGGCGAGGAGGGCGGCGCGGCTTTTCTGCTGTTGGGTGCCGTGCAGATAGGCTTTGTCGAAATAGTTGAGGGTGACGGCCACGGGCTCTTTGCGGCGCACGGAAAGGATGCCGGCCTGGATGTAGAGGTCGGGGTCGGGGTTCTTGGCGAGGAGGGATTGCAGCAGGCGGTAGGCTTCTTCTTCGCGTTTGGCGCTGATGAGTGATTCCACTTGCAGGGTTTGCCACATGGGGGAGAGGTGGCGGCTGTCGGCGTGGGAGAAGAAGTATTGCAGCACTTCGGGCTGGCGTTGGGCGATCAGGCGCAGGGTGATGCTGGTGAGGGGGCGGATGTCACTGTCGAGGCTAGCGAGGCGGCGCAGGGCGGCGTTGGCATCGGCGGTGCGGCCGGCATGGGCGGCATAGATGGCATCGGCGATGGCGGCTTCGGGCAGGTTGGGGAAGCGGGCGGCGGCCTGGTGCACGAGGCGGGTGGTGGGCGCGTCGGCGGCTTCGGGGTGGTAGAGGGCGAGCTGGGAAACGCGCAGGAATACGCTGCGCATGCGGTGGCGGTCGGTTTGGGCGAGCACTTCGGGCAGCCCGGCGTGCACGGCGGCTACGTCGCCTTTGGCAGCGGCCACAATCCAGCGCATGCGTTTTTGCTCGGGTGAGGGGTTGGGCTCGGCTATGCGCCATGCGGTGAGCGCCTGTTCGGCCAGTTGCGTGCTGCCGGAGAGGGCGATTTCCACGGCGCGTTCGGCCACGACGGGGTCGCGGGTGCGGCGGAACAGGCTCATGTAGGTGGCCAGTGCGTCGGTGCCGTTGCCTTGCTGCAGGGCGATTTCGGAGGAGAGGGCGCTAACCAGATAGTTGGCGCGGTTGATGATTTCGCGGTGGGAGAGGGGCTCGGATTGAGGCCGGTGTGCGGGTGGCGCAGCTTGGGCGGCCAGCGGCAGCAGGAGGGCGGCGGCGAGGGCTAGGGCGCGGAGGGGGTGCCGTGGGAGCATGGGGATTCCTTGGGATGGTTTGGCAGCCGGTGGAAAGAGGCTACCTGAAAATGAGTGAAGCGAATTTCGCTAAAACGATGTTTTGCTAAGCAAAGCTGAGTTTCTGCGAAGCTAAAAACGTGTGCTTCAATGCAGTGAAACTGCGGGAGGCAGGGTTTATAACGCAATCGGGCTTAGCTTGCCAGATGTTTTTCAGGCTACCTGAAAACTTTTACCTTGGCGCTTTTGACTGTGCAGAAATTCATTTCTGCTTTGCGGAAACTTTGTGTTAGCCAAACGCACTTTGCTCGTTTTCAGGTAGCCTGCTGTGTTTCATGCGGGGCAATGCCCGATCAAATGCGCATCGGCATCACGATGTATTTGAAATCGGCGTTGTCGGGGATGGTAAACAGGGTGGAGCGGTTGGCGTCGCCGAAAGCCAGCTGGATGTCTTCGGCGTGCACGTTGCGCAGCACGTCCATCAGGTAGTTGATGTTGAAGCCCACTTCCAGCTCGGCGCCCTGGTAGGCGATTTCCAGCTCTTCGCGCGCTTCTTCCTGCTCGCTGTTGCTGCACAACACGCTCAACAGGCCGGGGCGAAGCTGCAGGCGCACGCCGCGGAATTTTTCGTTGGCCAAAATGGCGGCGCGCTCCAAGGCGCCCAACAGCGGCAGGCGGCCGAGTAGGAAGATTTTATCGTTGTCTTGCGGAATCACGCGGTTGAAATCGGGGAATTTTCCGTCTACCACCTTGCTCACCACTACGGTGTCGTTGCAGCGGAAGCGCACCTGGTTGTTCAAGAGCTCCACGGTAACCGGCTCTTCCGGGCGGTTGAGCAGCTTAAACAGCTCGAGCACGGTTTTGCGCGGCAGGATGACTTCGGCCTTGGGCAGGTCGGCATCGATCACGGCGGCGGAATAGGCCAGGCGGTGGCCGTCGGTGGCCACCAGGCGCAGGTTGCTGCCTTCCACCTGCATCAGGAGGCCGTTGAGGTAGTAGCGGATATCCTGCACCGCCATGGCGTATTGCACCTGCGAGAGCATATTGCGCAAGGTTTCCTGCGGCAGGGTGAAGGCGGACACCACTTCCTCTCCCACGCTCATCAGTGGGAAATCTTCCGCTGGCAGGGTTTGCAGCGCGAAACGGGATTTGCCGGCTTTCAGCGTGAGGCGGTTTTGTGCCCAATCCAGCGCCACAATCGCGCCCTCAGGCAGGGCGCGCAGGATGTCTTGCAGCTTTTTGGCATTGGTGGTGATGCGGAAATCGGCGGCGTCGGTGTGCGGGCCGTGGGTGTGGATTTGGATTTCCAAATCGGTGGCCAGGATGTTGGTCTGGCCGCCGCTGCGCTCAATCAGCACGTTGGAGAGGATCGGCAGGGTATGCTTGCGCTCCACGATGCCGGTTACGGCTTGCAGTGGTTTGAGCAGGGTGTCGCGCTCGGCTTCTAAAATCAGCATGAAAGGCTTCCTTGGTTAATTTTTGATTATAATCAGTAGTTTTTCGTAGTCTTGGGCGATTTCGGCATCGGCATTGCGCAGCTCGTCGGCCTTCTTCACCGAATTGAGCACGGTGCTGTGGTCGCGACCGCCGAACGCCTTGCCGATGTCTTCGTAGCTGTAAGACGTGAGCTCGCGGGCGAGCTTGATGGCCAGATGGCGCGGGCGGACGATGCTTTGGGCGCGCTTTTTGCCGATTAGGTCGGCAGTGCGGATACCGTAATATTTGGCCACGGTATCCATAATCAGGGGCAGGTTGATCGGCTTGAAATTGCCGACCACGATGTCTTGCAGCGCTTCAGTGGCCAGCTCCACATCAATCGGTTTGGCCAAAAAGCGGCTGCGTGCCTCCACCCGTTTGAAGGCACCCTCCAGCTCGCGCACGTTGGAACGCACATGGGTGGCGATGAAAAACGCGGCATCTTCTTTCAATTCCACACCGAGCGATTCGGCCTTTTTCTGCAAAATTTCCACCCTCATTTCTAATTCTGGCGGCTCCAATTCCACCGTCAAACCCCAGGAGAACCGGGATTTCAGGCGGTCGTCCATGTCGTCGATTTTGGTGGGCAGCACATCGCAGGTAAGGATAATCTGTTTTTTATGGTGGTGGCAATGGTTATACAGGTGGAAGAATTCTTCCATGCTGCGGTCTTTGCCTTTGATAAATTGGATATCGTCGATAATCAGGAAATCATAGGGCTTATATTGCTGACGGAAGGCGTCATGGGCGTGGTTGCGGAAGGCCTGAATCATGCCGCGCACGAAGTCTTCGGCGTGCATATAGTAGATTTTGGCATCGGGTTTGAGCCGCAACAGTTCGTTGCCCACGGCCTGCGCCAGATGGGTTTTGCCCAGGCCGGTGCTGCCGTAGAGGAAAAACGGGTTGTAGTTTTTGCCCGGATTTTCGGCGATGGAACGGGCGGCGGCCACGGCCAGGCGGTTGCCTTTGCCTTCCACCAAGGTGTCGAAAGTGTATTCCGACGACAGATTGGTTTGCGCATAACGCTGTTTCTGCTGTTCGCTGCGCTGTTCGGCCGGTTTGGCTGGGGCAGGCTGGGCGGAGACAGGGAGTGCCGCTTCGGTGTGTGCTGGCTCCGGCTGCGGGGCGATGCCCAGGCTTTCCAATCGCGCCTGCACCATTTCTAGGGCGGTGCGTTTGTCGATAGGCGCTGCTTGAGCGGAAGTTTTTTTTGCTTTTTTAGGCGATGTTTTTACGGAGGTGGCGTCCGACTTCGGCGCAGGCTGTCGGGTAGTGTTGTCCGGCCAAGGCTCGCTGGCAGGTGCATATTGTTTGCCCTGCCCTTGTTGAAAAACCAGCTCCGGTGTATTTTCAGGTAGCCTTTGTTGCAGCAGGCTGCGGATTTCGCCGGCATAGTGCGTGCGCAACATATTCAGCACGAAGCGGCTGGGCGCATACACCACCCATCCGCCGTCCGCTCTTTCGCCCACGCTCAGCGGCGCAATCCAGCTTTGATACTGTTTGGCGGGCAGGGTGTGGCGCAAATGATGCAGGCAATACGGCCAGAATTGTTCGAGCGTCATGGTGGCAATCAGAGGGGAAACGGGATACGGCGGCGGGTTTGGCGCCGCCGTCAGGAGGTGCGGTGCCGGCGGATTATACCCAAAATCCAGAGGGCTTACCAAGGCGGAAATATGCCGGCCGGATGCGGTATCGGTTTGACAATGTCAGCAAAATCAGGTGTAATACGCCGCTTTCAGCTTTTAGACTCAATTTCCACGGGAAACATCATGAAACGCACTTATCAACCTTCCGTTATCCGCCGCAAACGCACCCACGGCTTTTTGGTCCGCTCCAGAACCCGCGGCGGCCGCGCCGTATTGGCTGCACGCCGTGCCAAGGGCCGTAAACGTTTGGCCGTATAACAGTGGACTACTGTTTCGGCAAACCATACCGCTTATTGAAAACGGATGATTTCTCATCCGTTTTTGCTTTACGCCGCATGAAATCCCAGCCGGCGTTGCAGCTGTGGAGCAAGCCGAACGGTTTGGGACATCCCCGCTTAGGTTTGGTGGTTCCCAAGAAAACCGCCCGCCGTGCCAACCGCCGCAACTACATGAAACGTGCCTTGCGCGAGTGGTTCCGGCTCAACCGGTACCGCTTGACAGACTGCGATTTGATTATCCGCGCGCGCCGGCCGTTTGATTCGTCTGAGCTGCCGCAGGTGTGGGCACAGTTGGAGCGGATGGTGCCGAGAAAGACATGTTAGCCAAAATTCTGCTTGGCCTGATACGGTTTTATCAATATGCTGTCAGCCCGATGCTGCCGCCGCGCTGCCGTTATCAGCCCACTTGTTCGCAATACGCCGTGGAAGCGGTGCGCAAATACGGCGCGCTCAAAGGCGGCTGGCTGGCGCTCAAACGCATTTGCCGCTGCCATCCGTGGGGCGGCAGTGGGGTTGACCCGGTGCCATAGCATAACGGTTGCGGGTTTTAAGTTGTCGATGGTCGCCGGCTGCATCGTGGCATTTCTGCTTTGCGGAAACTTTGCAGCATTGTATTTAAACTGTGTTGAAGCTTTGTTTTCAGGTAGCCTGTTAGGAATGGCAGACTACCGTTTATCTTGCCAAAAACGGAACCCGATTTTATGGAATCCAATAACGATCTGAAAAGGATGATGGCTTTTGCTGTCGTGGCAGTAATCATTCTGCTTGCCTGGGAGTTTATCAGCCCGCGCCCGCCGCAGCCCGAACAGGCCGCTTCGCAGGAAACGGCGGCGCAGCAAACCGCCGCCGCACCGGCCGGAACCGATTTGGCGCCGACCAAGCCGATTACCGTCACCACCGACACACTCAAAGCCGTGATCGACGAAAACAGCGGCGATCTGCGCGGCCTTGACCTGCTCAAGCACAATGCCACCAGCGATGCCAGCAAAACCTTTACCCTGCTTTCCGACAGCCGTGAGCACAAATATCTGGCGCAATCGCTGCTGATCGACGCCAAGGGCAATTACCTGCTGCAAGACAGCCAGTTTAAGGCCGCGCAAAACAGCTATACCCTCAACGGCGACAAACTGGAAGTGCGCCTGAGTGCGCCGGAAACCGACGGCATCCAGGTGGACAAGGTATATACCTTCAGCAAAGGCAGCTACGTGATCGACGTGCGCTTCGACATCACCAATAATACTGCCGAGCCGCTGAAGCTCGACGGCGTGTACCGCGTGTTGCGCGATAACAGCAAACCCGAAGGCAGCGGCTATTTCAACCAGACTTATGCCGGCCCCGTGGTGTTCACGCCGGAAGGCAAGTTCCAAAAAGTGCAATTTGGCGATTTAGACGACGACTTTACCTCCCGCCGCGATACCGCCGATTACCAGCGCACTGCCCAATCCGGCTGGATCGGCTTCACCCAGCACTACTTCACCACCGTGTGGATTTTGCAGCCGAAGGACGGCAATAGCATCTGCCAAAACGGTGCCTGCCTACTCGACATCAAACGCCGCAGCGACAACCTCTATTCCGCCGGTGTGCGCGTGCCGCTGCCAGCCATTGCCGCCGGTCAGAAGCTGAGCGTACCGGTGGAGCTGTATGCCGGCCCGCAGGAATACTCCGTGATCACCAAAGTGGCCGACGATTTGGAGCGCGTGAAAGACTACGGCCGCACCCACATCGTGGCCGCGCCGCTGTTCCAGCTCTTGAACTGGCTGCACGGCATGGTTGGCAACTGGGGCTGGTCTATCGTGCTGCTCACCATCATCGTGAAAACCCTGCTCCTGCCGCTCACCAATGCTTCCTACCGCTCCATGGCCAAAATGCGCGCCGTGGCGCCCAAACTGGAAATGCTGAAAAAACAGCATGGCGACGACCGTATGGCGCTGCAGCAGGCCATGATGAAGATGTATAAAGAAGAAAAAATCAACCCGCTGGGCGGCTGCCTGCCCATGCTGTTGCAGTTCCCGGTGTTCATCGGCCTGTATTGGGTGTTGTTCGCCTCGGTTGAGCTGCGCCAGGCTTCGTGGGGCTGGGTGGCCGACTTGGCTCGGCCCGATCCAATGTATATCCTGCCGATTCTGATGGCGATCACCATGTTCCTGCAAACCAGGCTCAGCCCGCCGCCGAGCGATCCGATGCAGGCCAAAATGATGAAGATCATGCCGCTGGTGTTCTCCGCCATGTTCTTCTTCTTCCCGGCCGGCCTGGTGTTGTACTACGTGGTGAACAACCTGTTGAGCATGGCGCAGCAGTGGCTGATTAACCGCAAGATTGCCGCCACCACGCGCGTTCGCTGAATCCGCCTTTAATCAAGGCAAACAGCCCGAACCATCCCGGTTCGGGCTGTTTTGTTCGGTATGGAACGGATGGAGGGGCAATAGGATGGCGGCAGGTGTGTTTTGGTGGGTTTTATCTTTTCAGGTAGCCTCATCAAGGTTAAAATCCCCACATTAGTTTAAAGGATAAAGTTTATCAACAACACGCCATAAGGGGCACGAAATGACCGACCACCAACTCAAGCCGTTTGAAGAAATCGACTTATCGGAGCGCAAAGACCGCCTGCAGGTATTCGAAGAACAGGTGCTGCAATACAGCGGCAACCGCAGCAGCGAAAACTCTTCCGTTGCACCGCTGCCCGAAAGTTATCCCTACCGCACCCGCATCAGCCGCAGCGTATACGAAAAAGAAAAGAAAAAGCTGCAAATCGAGCTGCTCAAAGTGCAGAGCTGGGTGAAAGACAGCGGCAGCCGCATCGCCGCCCTGTTTGAAGGCCGCGACGCCGCCGGCAAAGGCGGTACCATCAAACGCTATATGGAGCACCTCAACCCGCGCGGCGCCCGCGTGGTGGCTTTGGAAAAACCCAGCGACCGCGAACGCGGCCAATGGTATTTCCAGCGCTATATCAACCATCTGCCCACCGCCGGCGAAATGGTGTTTTTCGACCGCTCCTGGTACAACCGCGCTGGCGTGGAGCGCGTGATGGGCTTTTGCGAGCCGCACGAATACCTGCAATTCATGCGCCAGGCGCCCGAATTGGAACGCATGCTGGTAAACAGCGGCATGCACCTGTTTAAATTCTGGTTTTCCGTATCGCGCGAAGAGCAGCTGCGCCGCTTCATCTCCCGCCGCGACGACCCCTTGAAACACTGGAAACTCTCTCCAGTGGACATCGAATCGCTCGACCGCTGGGATGACTACACCGAGGCCAAGAACACCATGTTCTTCCACACCCACACCGGCGACGCGCCCTGGACCATCATCAAATCCGACGACAAAAAACGCGCCCGCCTCAACTGCATCCGCTTCTTCCTGCACGCCCTCGACTATCCCGACCGCGACCTCAAAGCCATCGGCCCGGTGGATCCGCTGATTGTGCAAGTGCCCAACGCGCAGTTTAAAGACAACATCAATATGAGCGCCGACTGATCGGCGGCACAGCCCAAAAGGCTACCTGAAAATTATTTTTCAGGTAGCCTTTTGCTTCTTTGCAGTGCTCGTCCCATCATTTCATTTATGGCAGAATTCCAACAATCCACTTCGTTAAAGTCTTTTAAGATTGTCCGAGCCGCCGCCGCACAATACAATCCGGTCGGTCGGCAGTTCTCATAGCTGCCGCTTATTCAAACCATCTTTATCTATTGCGAGGAAACATCATGAAAAAAGTTCTGGCTACCCTGCTTGCCCTTTCCCTTTCCGGCCTTGCCCTGGCCGACGACAACCGCGGTTTCTACGTGCAAGGCGATCTCGGGCACGCCTCCGTGAAAGGCAAAGTGTACGGCGAAAGCGCCACCGCCAAAGGCTTCATTCCGCGCCTCTCCTTCGGCTACGACTTCGGCGATTTCCGCGTGGCTGCCGACTACACCCACTACAAATCCCGCAGCGAAAGCAGTCAAATCAGCAGCTCCACTTCTTACGACGCCGAAGCCAAATTCCAAAGCCTCGGCGTATCCGCCATTTACGACTTCGACCTGAGTGCCCCGGTGAAACCCTATGTCGGTGCACGCCTCGGCCTCAACCGCGTATCGTTCGACACCACCGAACGCAGTCCCGGCTTCACCGAACACTACGAAACCCGCAAAACCAAAGCCGGCGTCGGCATCCTGGCCGGTGTGGGCTACGACATCACCCCAAACATCGCCCTGGATGCAGGCTACCGCTACAACTACTGGGGCAAATTCGACGGCGTGAAAGTGGATTCCCACGAAGTTTCCGCCGGCGTGCGCGTGAAATTCTGATTAACCGGACCAGCATATTGAAAAAATCGCCCGCAGCCGAAAGGTTTGGGCGGTTTTGCTATCAGTATCCGCACTCGCTAATAATACAAGTGCCCAACGCGCAGTTTAAAGACAACATCAATATGAGCGCCGACTGATCAGCGGCACAGCCCAAAAGGCTACCTGAAATTTAGCTTCCCAGAAACTTCGTTGAAGCTCACATTTTCAGGTAGCCTTTTGGTTTGTCCACAGCCGGGCGATATAATGCGGCTCTTTATTTCCTTCCGAGCCCAACGTGATGACCGATTCCGCCTCCAGCCCCGAATACGCCGCCCAGCTGCAACAGAAGGCAGGCTACCTGAAACAGCGTTTTACCGAGTTTTCGCCGCCCGAATGGCAAGTGTTTGCCTCGCCGGAGCGGCATTACCGGATGCGCGCGGAGTTCCGCGTGTGGCATGAGGGGGAACGTATCAGCTATGCCATGTTTGAGCCGGGGCAGAAGGCGGGCGCGGCTTCGCTGCGGCGGCTGGATGGGCTGCCGGCGGCTTCGGCGGCCATCAATGCGTTGATGCCGAAGCTGCTCGCGGCGGTGCAGGCCGAGCCGCTGCTGCGCGAGCGCTGGTATCAGTGCGAATTTTTGTCCACTTTAAGCGGCGAGATGCTGGTGGGGATGATTTACCACAAGCGGCTGTGCGAGCGCTGGCGCGCGGCGGCGGAGCGGTTGCAGCGCGAGCTGGGCATCATGATTATCGGGCGCAGTCGCGGGCAGAAGCTGGTGTTGGCGCAGGATTTCGTGACCGAGCGGCTGTCGGCCGGCGGGCGTGAGTGGCTGTATCGCCAATACGAGGGCGGCTTCAGTCAGCCCAATGCGCTGATGTGCCAAAAGATGCTGGATTGGGCCTGCGGCGCGGCGGCGGGTTTGGGCGGGGATTTGCTGGAGCTCTATTGCGGCAACGGCAATTTCACGCTGCCGCTGGCGCGGTATTTCCGGCGGGTGTTGGCCACGGAATTGTCGAAAACTTCGGTGCAGGCGGCACAGTGGAATATCGAGGCCAACGGCGCGGCCAATATCCGGCTGGCGCGGCTGTCGGCGGAGGAGTTTACCCAGGCTTTCCACGGCGTGCGCACTTTCCGCCGTTTGCAGGAGCAGGGCATTGATTTGGCGGATTATTCGTTTTCCACCGTGTTGGTGGATCCGCCGCGCGCGGGGGTGGACGCCGGTACACTCTCCCTGCTGCAAGAGTTCGACAATATTATCTATGTTTCCTGCAACCCGGAAACGCTGCACGCCAACTTGGGCGTGCTCTCGCAGACCCACCGCATCGCGCGCGCGGCGCTGTTCGACCAGTTTCCGTTTACGCCGCATATCGAGAGCGGGGTGTTGCTGAAGCGGCGCTAGTAGGCGCGCGGCTGCAAGAGGCTACCTGAAAATGGGACAAGCGATTTTCAGGTAGTCTTTATCCTGCTTCTGCCGCCCGTTTGGATTGCCCTTGGCGTTGGCGATATAATCGGGCTTCTTTCCCATAACCCGCAAACAAAGGAGTTTCATCATGGCCAAAACCATCATCCACACCGACCGCGCCCCCGCCGCCATCGGCGCCTATTCCCAAGCCGTGCGCGCCGGCAACACCGTGTATTTGAGCGGCCAAGTTCCGCTGGTGCCCGCCACCATGCAGGTGGTGGAAGGCGGCTTTGCCGAGCAGACCCGCCAAGTGTTTGAAAACCTCAAAGCCGTGATCGAGGCCGCCGGCGGCAGCTTCGACGACGTGGTGAAACTCAACGCCTACCTTACCGACCTCTCCCACTTCGCCACCTTCAACCAAATCATGGGCGAATACTGCCGCGAGCCCTTCCCCGCCCGCGCCGCCGTGCAAGTGTCCGCCCTGCCCAAAGGCGTGCTGGTGGAAGTGGAAGGCGTAGTGGTGTTGAACGCCTAAAGCGCATAGAGGCTACCTGAAAACAGCAAGGCTGAATTTTCAGGTAGCCTTTAATATTGCCCAACCCATTTGCAAACCATTATCCCACCAACATCATGGCACACTACGCAATCGGCGATCTGCAAGGCTGTTTCGCCGAATTTCAAGCACTGCTCGCCCACATCGGCTTCACCCACGGCCGCGACACCCTCTGGCTCGTGGGCGACCTCGTGAATCGCGGCCCCCAATCCCTCGCCTGCCTGCGCTACGTGAAACAACACGAAGGCAGCATCCAAACCGTGCTCGGCAACCACGACCTGCACCTGCTCGCCATCGCCCACGGCCACGGCAAACTCAAACGCAGCGACACCGTGGGCGACATCCTCGCCGCCCCCGACCGCCAGCCCCTGCTCGATTGGTTGCTGCGCCAGCCACTGATGCTGCACAACGAACGCTGCACCCTCGTGCACGCCGGCATCTGGCCGCAATGGACGGTAAACGAAACCCGGCAGCGCGCCGACGAAGTGGCCGTCGCCCTGCAAAGCCGCCCCGACTGGTTTTTCGCCCACATGTACGGCAACACGCCGAACACCGATCGCGCCGCCAACGAAACCGAACGCCTGCGCTTCGCCACCAACGTGCTCACCCGCATGCGCGCCCTGCACCGCGACGGCAGCATGGATTTCGACTACAAAGGCACCCTGCCCGATATGCCCGCCCACCTCATGCCCTGGTTCCGCGCACCCAATCGGCAAACCCTCGGCAGCCAAACCGTGTTCGGCCATTGGTCCGCACTCGGGCTGTATCAGGGCGAAAGCGTGGCCGGCATCGACACCGGCGCGCTGTGGGGCGGCGAGCTCACCGCGCTCGATTTGGACACGCAGCAGGTTTTTCAGGTAGCCTCCAAGCAGCCCAAGCAGTTTGAGTGAAGCATAAAATTTCAGGTAGCCTTCCCGTGCCTGTGCCTGATTTTAAAGATTATTAACACGAACAGGCGGGCAGCCCGGGCGGGCTTTTGCTACAATGCGCCCGTTCGCATCGCACAGGGCAGATCAGCCGCCCGCTAAGACGTTTCCGTGATAACGATGCGTTTCCCAAGCAAATAACAGGAGTTTCTTATGAACAGCAAAGTGATTATCCCCGCCGCCCTGGCCATCCTCGCCCTGAGCGCCTGCTCCAGCAGCAAAGCCCCCGAAGGCGGCCAGCCGCAAACCCAACAGCAAGGCCAGCAGGCACAGCAAGGCGGCGAATCCACCGCCGCCATCGGCAATATTCAGGTAGCCCAGGCAGACGGCATCGACCGCACCGTGGAAGCCCGCTACACCTGCCAAGCCGCCGGCGGCCAGCAGCAACAGGTTAATGCCATGTACGGCATCAAAGACAACACCCTCGTGGTGGCCCAGCTGAAAATCAACAACCAGGTTTCCCCCGGCCTGTGGCGCGTGCTGAACGACAGCAACGGCCAGCAGCAAAACAGCTACTACGGCAACGGCGTGATTTGGGTAACCGAAAAAGCCACCCCCGCCAACGTTACCCGCGTGAATGCCGTGGCGCTGCTGCAGGCGCAGTCGGTGGATAACGCCGGCAATCCGGTGAACCCGACTCCGGTTCTGCAAAACTGCACCGCCAGCCGCCAAGCCGCCGCCCCCGCCCGCGGCAGCCGCAACGCCCGCCCGCAGCAGCAACGCCGCCGCTAATCGCGTGTGCCATCATCAAAACCGCCCGAAATATCGGGCGGTTTTTGTTGGGCGGCGCCGGCAATAAGAAAGGCTACCTGAAAACGGTTTGGGGTTTTCAGGTAGCCTGTGGCGTTTCGGTTTAAACCAAGCCGCCTGCGCATTTGTGGAGGCAGGTGGCTTGATTGGCGGCTGAGGAAAGCTTAGAGCACGGCCAGCGCGGCGTCGTAGTTCGGCTCTTGGCCGATTTCGGGCACCAGCTCGGCGTGCAGCACTTGATTGTTTTCGTCGAGCACCAGCACGGCGCGGGCGGTGAGGCCGCGCAGCGGGGTGTCGGCCAGGGTGACGCCGTAGTCGGCGCCGAAGCTGCTGCGGAAGGTGGAAAGGGTAACCACGTTATCCAAGCCTTCGGCGCCGCAGAAGCGGGCTTGGGCGAAGGGCAGGTCGGCGGACACGCACAGCACCACGGCGTTTTGCAGTGCGGCGGCGCGCTGGTTGAAGGTGCGCACGGATTGGGCGCACACGCCGGTATCCACGCTGGGGAAAATGTTGAGCACTTTGCGTTTGCCGGCAAAATCGGCCAGGGTTTGGTCGGACAAATCGGCGGCGGTGAGGGTGAAGGCGGGGGCGGTTTGGCCGGCGGCGGGCAGGCTGCCCACGGTGTGGGCGGGGGTGCCGCGGAAGGTGATGTTTGCCATGTTGCTATCCTTTCTTGATGTGGATGGAGAGGGGGTGTTGCGCGGCGAAGGATAGTGCTTTTTTGGCAGCTTGCCAAGCTGGGGCTACCTGAAAAATGGCTGCTGCCTAAATACGGCTTAACTGTGCATAAAACTTAAATTGAGTTTCATGTGGCCGGATAAATTTCAGGCAGCCTGCCGTTCAGCCCAGCCAATCGAGCAGGGCAATGCGGGCGCGCAGGCCCCAGTAGCTGGCGATGCCGGTGGTGCTGTGGCGCACGCGGCCGTTTTTCACCAGCACGATGGTGGGTGTTACCCGCACCTGCCATGGCCGCGCCCATTGGCCGTGCGGGTCGTTTACCGTGTCGAACTGCCAGCCCTGCGTTTTCAGGTAGCCGCGCACGTCGGCATCGCTGCCCGACTGCAAAGCCACGCCCACCACGGGCACGCCGTGGCGCGACAGTTTGTCCACCGCCGGCGAGGTGTGGCGGCACACGCCGCACCAGGAGCCCCAGAAATACAGCACGGCGGTTTGCGAGCCGCCGGCTTCGGCCAGCGTGGTGTGCCGGCCTTGCAGGGTGTGTAGCGGCAGCTCGCCGGCCTGCGGCGGCACGGCGGGGGCACGGTACCAGTCCATCAGCAGGCTGATGATGAGAAAGGCGGCAAACGTGCCGAGGGCTTGGCGCAGGAAGTGGAAAAGGCGTGAACGGGTGAGGGGCATGGGTTTGGTTTGTGATGAGGGTGGGTGGTTTTCAGGTAGCCTTTTGAGGAGGAGAGGAGGCTACCTGAAAAATGTTGGTTTTCGATAATACGAGGCAGGTAGCTTCATGGCAATATGGTCTGCTTCCTGTCTTGTTTGCAAACCCTGTCGGCTTGTGATTACGGTTGAAATATTTTTTCTCGATGCCACTCAAAGTATTTCTCGCTATCCGGATGGATTTCTAATTTTTCTTCGAGTGTGATACCGAGCCGTAACAGGTTTTCCTTTGAAAGTCTTTCACTGGGTTTGATGCTGCCGTCTTTTTCAAAAGTAATCAGTCCGCTGTCGAACAAGGCGTCAATATGCGGGGCGAGCATCAAGCCGTTGTGTGGGTCGAGCCGTTCGTCATCACTGCAGTCGCGCCAAGGTTTGATATGGCTGGCAATCAGCAATTCGGGCATATCTACGCTGCTGATGGGGCATCGCGGATACAGTTCCAATACGCTATCTCTAAATTTGTCTTGGCCTCTGCGGGCGTTAATCAGGCGCTGGATTTGGGTTTTGGCTTCTTCGGTTGTCGCTTCTTCTAGGCGTTGGTCAAGTTCATCTAAATCACTTTCTAAAGATTGCTGAGAGATCGTTTGAAAAGAAATACTTCCTAAATTAGGATTGCATTTTTGACATGGATGAATTGCTTCTTCTTGAGGCTTATAATATTTCCTTGAATAATTTTCTAACTCAAAAATATTATTTGAACAAACTTTAAAATAATCTTTAGATACTTCACCAGTCCATGAACATGATGCTTTATGAAGCTTAGGATATTTTTTAGAGCTTTGCGATACATCCACATTCAATACAAAGCCATTTTGATTTTGCTCTAACCACTCACGATATTTTCTATTTTGTTCACTGAGAATTTTTTGGATTTCTTCATCAGTTTGCGTTCTGTCAAACTCGATCTTGAATATTTCATATCCACTCATGATAATTCCTTTATAAATAAAACAATTGGCTCCTGGTTGCCACGCTATACAGGCTACCTGAAAGATCAACATAACGGCACTTTATCTGCCGCCATTTGTTCCAATCGGCATCATAAATCTTTTGCCTGCTACATGAAAAGTTTTTCAAGCAGGTGTGGGTTAAGAAAAAGGCCGTCTGAAAAATTTTCAGACGGCCTTTTTCTTTATCGTTCTCTATTCTTTCATCACCCTTTCTTTCAAAGTTTTCAATACGTTCTTCACCGTATTGATCCTGACTTCGATGTTTTCCATCTCCGCCGTAAACCGCAGCCTGTCCGCCCCGGCCAGCCGGTATTTTTTATCGCTTTGAATCAGCATAATAATCTCCGTCGGGTCGATGCGGTGGTGTTTGCCGAAGGTAACGGTTACGGCTTCGCTCGTTGCGTCTATCGCGTCTATGCCCAATTCTTTGGCGGCGAGCCGCAGGTGGTGGCTTTCGATCAGGGTTTTGACAGGTTGTTCGGGCAGGCCGAAGCGGTCGACGAGTTCTTCGTGTATGGTGTTGATTTGCTGCACGGTTTCGCAGACGGCGAGGCGTTTGTAGAGGACGAGCCGTTCGTGGATGTCGGGGCAGTAGTCTTCGGGCAAGAGCGCGGGGCTGTGGAGTTTGATTTCGGTGGTGATGCCCAAGGGGGCGTCCAAATCGGGCTGGCGGCCTTTTTTGAGGTCGCGCACGGCCTGTTTGAGCATTTCGGTGTAGAGCGTGAAGCCGACCTGTATCATTTCGCCGGATTGACCTTCGCCGAGGATTTCGCCCGCGCCGCGTATTTCCAAATCCTGCATGGCGAGCGTGAAGCCTGCGCCCAGTTCGTCTGCGGCGGCGATGGCGTCGAGGCGTTTTTCGGCGTCTTTGGTGATGTATTCGGGCGTGAGCAGGTAGGCGTAGGCTTGGTGGTGGCTGCGGCCGACGCGCCCGCGAAGCTGGTGGAGCTGTGCCAGTCCGAATTTGTCGGCGCGGTGGATGATGATGGTGTTGGCGTTGGGGATGTCGATGCCGGTTTCGATGATGGTGGAGCAGAGCAACACGTTGAATTTTTGCTGCAAAAAGTCGCGCATCACTTGTTCCAGCTCGCGTTCGCGCAACTGGCCGTGCGCCACGCCGATGCGGGCTTCGGGCAGCAGGGTTTCCAGCCGTTCGCGCATGTTTTCAATCGTATCCACTTCATTGTGCAGGAAAAACACTTGCCCGCCGCGTTTGAGTTCGCGCAATACGGCTTCGCGTACGCTGCCTTCGCTGAAGGGTTTGACGAAGGTTTTGACGGCGAGGCGGCGGCTCGGCGCGGTGGTAATCAGCGAGAAGTCGCGCAGGCCTTCGAGTGCCATGCTGAGCGTGCGCGGAATCGGGGTGGCGGTCATGGTGAGGACATCCACGTTGGCGCGCAGGCGTTTGAGCTGCTCTTTTTGGCGCACGCCGAAGCGGTGTTCTTCGTCGATGATGACCAAGCCTAAGTTTTTGAATTTTATATCGTCCTGCACCAGTTTGTGTGTACCGATGACGATATCGACCGTTCCGTCCGCCATGCCGTCCAGCGCGGCTTTGGTGGCTTTGCTGTTGTTGAAGCGTGAGAGGCTGGCGACTTTGACGGGAAAATCGGCGAAGCGGTCGGCGAAGTTTTGCGCGTGCTGCTCGACCAGAAGCGTGGTCGGGGCAAGAACGGCGACCTGTTTGCCGCCCATCACCGCCACAAACGCGGCGCGAAGGGCGACTTCGGTTTTGCCGAAGCCGACATCGCCGCACACCAGCCGGTCCATAGGCTTGGCCTGCGTCAAGTCTTTAATCACGGCGGCGATGGCGGCGGCCTGGTCTTCGGTTTCTTCGTAGCCGAAGCCGTCGGCAAACGCTTGATAATCCAACTCGTTGATTTCAAACTTGTGTCCGGATTGGGCGGCACGTTGGGCGTAGAGGTTGAGCAGTTCGGCGGCGGTGTCGCGCGCTTTTTCGGCGGCTTTGCGCTTGGCTTTGTTCCACGCGGCGCTGCCGAGCTTGTGCAGTTGCACGTTTTCATGCGCCTGACCGGAGTAGCGGCTGATTAAATGCAGTTGCGAAACAGGCACATAAAGCTGCGCTTCGCCGGCGTATTCGAGCAGCATCATTTCGTTGGTGTCGCCGCCCAAGTCCATCGTGACCAAGCCCTTGTAGCGGCCGATGCCGTGTTCTTCGTGCACGACGGGGTCGCCGATATTGATTTCGGCCAAGTCGCGCAACAGGCCGTCGGATACGGCGGCGTGTTTTTTGCGGCGGTTGTGCACGCGGGCGCGGGCGACGTATTGGTAGAGCTCGGATTCGGTGATGACGGCGAGGTTTTCAGGTAGCCCTTGGTCTGCGTTGGGGCTACCTGAAAAAGTATCCGCGCCGATTTCAGGCAGCCTTTCAAGGTGCAGGCTGCTTTTTGTATTCAGGCTACCTAAAAATTCGGACGGCGTAGGTCGGGCATTCATGCCCGACTGAATGGCGGTATTGTCTGCGTCGGGCATCAATGCCCGACCTACCTCGTTGTGGCTACCTGAAAATTTATCCGCAGCATTTTCAGGCTGCCTTTGGTTTTTCAGGTAGCCCGAGCCGTCTTGCAGGGTGGGACGCAGTTCGCGCACGCGGTCGCCCGTATCGTTTGAATCCGCGTGCGTGGCTTGTGCCACACACGCTACGGGGTGCAGGCTGCTTTCGGTATTCAGGCTGCCTGAAATTTCGGGTGTAGGTCGGGCATTGATGCCCGACTGAATGGCGGCTGTGTCTGCGTCGGGCATGAATGCCCGACCTACCTCGTTGGGGCTACCTGAAAATTTATCCGCAGCATTTTCAGGCAGCCTTTCGGAAACAGCGTAGCTTGGGTTGCCAAACCCAACGTGTTGCGCGGCTTCGGCTGGTGTTGGGTTTCCAACCCAACCTACGGCGTTGGGGCTACCTGAAAAATCCCCGCCCAGCTTGAACCCCTCCGCCAGCAGCGTTACCGCGATACACAGCGGCGCGGCATCGTCCAGAAACGCCTGCCAGCCCGCCACGGGCTTGGGTTTCAGGCCGTGCTGGGCGAAGAAGCCGAGCATGGTTTCGCGCCGCCCCGCGCTTTCGGCGCACAGCAGAATCCGCCCGTCAAAGGCCGTCTGAAAACCTTGCAGCGCGGCCAGCGGCTGTTCCGACTGGCGGTTCACGGCCACGTTGGGCAGCGCGTAGGGCGAGGCGGCGGCGAGGTCCGGCCAAACCTGCGGATAGGCTTTCAGGCTGCCTGAAAAGCGGTCGGCGGGCAGATAGAGGAACTGCGGCGGCAGCGGCGGATAGGCCGCGTCGCCCTGCGCCAGCTTGTAGCGCGATTTCACTTCCGCATCAAAACGCGCGGCCTCGGCGTGCACGTCGCCCACGCACACCGCCAGCGCGTCGCCGCCCACATAGTCGAACAGCGTGGCCGTCCCGTCTTCAAAAAACAGCGGCAGGTAATATTCCACGCCCGCGCCGAACTGCCCGCGCCCCACCGCCTGATACACGGCGGCCTCGTTCGGGTTGCTTGGGATTTCCTCGCGGAAGCGGTTGCGGAAGATTTTCTGCGCGTCCGCATCGGTGGGGAACTCGTGCGCGGGCAGCAGGCGGATTTCCGACACGGGCGCGAGCGTGCGCTGGGTGTCCGTGTCGAAGGTTTTGATGCTGTCGATTTCATCGTCAAACAAATCAAGGCGGTAGGGCAAATCCGCGCCCATGGGGAACAAATCCACAATCCCGCCGCGCACGGCAAACTCGCCCGCCGCCACCACGTTGGACACGGCCGCATAGCCCGCTTCCACCAGATTGGCGCGCAGTTTGTCCAAATCCAGCGTCTGCCCCGTTTTCAGCCAAAACGTGCGCCCCAGCAGGAACGACGGCGGCGCAAGACGCTGCATGGCCGTGGCCACGGGCGCAAACAGCACGTCCGCCGCGCCGTTTTTGAGCTGCCACAGCACCGACAGCCGCTCCGACACCAAATCCTGATGCGGCGAGAAGCGTTCGTAAGGCAGCGTTTCCCAGTCCGGCAGGAACAGCGCGGTGTCCTGCGGGCGGAAAAACTGCCACGCGGTTTGCAGGCGCAGCGCGGTTTCCGCGTCGGGGGTGAGGATGAGTTTGAGGGGGCTTTCGGGCAGATGGTGCGCCAACAGCATGGGCAGCGCGCCGGCGGAAAGATGGGGCCAGCGGGTTTTCTGGCCGGATTGGGGCAGGGGGAAGTTCATATCGTTCATATAATGGCCTGCGGCAGCCGGAACGTGTTCGGGCTGCCTGATTGGGAATCGGTTGTCGGGGCGGGATTTTAGCAGATAAGGGGCGGCGTGTTGCCGTAGAACAAAAAAGCCCTGCGTTGATGCAGGGCTTAACGGCGTTCGATTACTGGTTTCACACAAACGATACGGGTGGGCGGCGTTTGTGTGATGTGGAAACTGGCACGCCGTATTTTCCGTACTACGAACTCAGCGAATGCGGATTTCACTACCCAAAATATTTCACGCCAAGAAGGCTAATCATTGCTTCTGGCAACAATCTTATAAATCTGTGAGGGATGAATCCGCTCGCCCAGATTCTCGGTAGCTTTCTTTGCTATCTTCGTCACCCCCATTTCATCATTATTTTTGTGCAGCATCACGATATGCCGATTCCTTAAATAACGGCGATAGGATTTAAAGGCGCGGATTTTTACCATAATCCCGCCCCAGTCCGTCCGTAAATGCTCGTCGTTGTCCAAAATTTCCCACATCTTTAAAAAATTATCCACGCCGATGGCGGCGGCCACTTTTAGCAGGGTCGGATTCAGCCCGATTTGGTGCAGGTCTTTTAGCCGCGGGTCAATTTTTTCGGCAGCATAATCCGATTTTTCAAGTTCACAAAACCTGTAGGTATCTAGGTACCCACCCCCCTGGGCGGGAGGCTGCAAGGTGTCTTGCCGAGCCCCCACCCCTGGTGACCGTGCAGTTCCGTGGCTATGACTTCGCTTTTCTGTCGGTTTCATCTTCGTTTTGTCCTTGTGTTGCCGTGGCTGAACTTCGCTCTTTGGTGTTATGCGAAGTGTTGAGTTGTAGGAATCAGTTTGTTTTAGCCCGTTCTTAGGGTCAGTTTGTGGAACTGCTGGAAGCACCGTCTATCATAGATTGGTGGCAAGAAAGTGGTTCCGCCACTATGAGTTGTAGGAATCAAAAGAGACCTAAAAGGGGTATCTATAGACGTGGTAATTTCCCGAGCAGTTCTGTAACTGGCGTTTTAATTTTTGCCAGAGGATTACCGCGGTCAACATCACCGGTCAGCTTCCGGGTGGCGAGGTGGGTGTAAATCTGGGTGCTGCGCGGGTCGCTGTGCCCGAGCAGTTGCTGGCGTACGCCATCCTGCACGTCGCTCTCGGCCAGCTCGGTGCCGTACAGGTGGCGCAGGGCGTGTGGGTGCAACTGGTTGGCGGGTATGCCGGCACGCAGGCCGAGGCGGCGAATCATGGCATGCAGGCCGCGGGTGGTGAAGCGGCGGCGCTCTCCGTGGTATTGGTGCTCGGGGCAATGGCGGTTGTTGGTGGTCACGAACAGCACCCGGTCGCCGTCCGGCAGGCTGCGGTCGATACTTTTTAGCTCGTCATGCTCCAGATAAATACGCAGCAGCAGATCGGCTTCGCGCGGCACTGGCAGCAGGCGCTCTTTGCTGCCCTTTTCCAGTGTGCGCAGGCACAGGCGCGGCTCGCGGTCGATGATTTGGGTCTGCAGGTTGCTCTCGTTCAATCCAACCACCCCGGCCACGCGCAAGCCGCAGCCGAGCAGCACGGAGATGATGGCCGCATCCCGCACGCCGGTGAAGGTCTCTAAATCCGGCGCCCAGATCAGCTTTTCGGCATTATCGAGCGTGAGGAAAGTAGGCAGCTTGCGCCCGGTTTCCGGGTAGTCGAGATTTTCCGCGGGGTTGGCGGGGATGCGGTGCACCACACTGTGCAGCCAGCGGTAAAACTCACGCAGGCAGGCAATGTATGGCCGGCGGCTGATGGGCCTGAGCTTGCTGCGGTGCAGATACGGGCCGGTGAACACCAACAAGTCGTCGGCGCTGACGCTTTCAGGCGGCTTGCCGTCGAGCCAAGTGTCGAAACGCTGCAGAATGTCGCGGTAGGCGGCAATGGTGCGGTCGGCTTTACCTTGGTTTTCGGCTTTGAATAATAAGAAGGCTTCGTAGACGGTTTGCATACTGTTTCGGGGAACCACTAACAAAAATGGCCGTGATTCCGTGGATGAAGGAAAGATTACAGATAATATTATATTTAATCAGCAGCTTACAATCCACGGAAATCCACAAAAAACCCGTGGATGCACCAACAATTCCGTGGACTATTTTTTAAGCAACCCTATTTCCCGTGGATACGCCATTCCCTATTTTCTCCGCTCTTTATCTCTTTATCTTTTTGAAAAAATTAAAATAAATAATAATAAACGGGCAAAACGGCGCAAAACCCATCCACAGACAAAATGTCGAAACTGTGGAATATAGAAGCGAAACTGTGGATTAAAAAGCGAAACTGTGGAAGCTGATTTGCAATAAATCAATCAGTTAAGCGAAAACAAGGCGAAAATCCACAAGTTTTTTTTGAAACTGCGCCAATCTTTTGGCGAAAACGGCCTTTTTAGCCTGTTTTTTATGCAACAGGCCGCCAAAGCCGAAAAAACCGAATGTAAAGAATGGCAGGAAAAGCGAAGTCATACCCTAAAAAAGAAGCGCCCGGGCTTCGGGCGCATTTGGAAGGAAGTTACCAATTACAGATGGCCAGTTCGCGGCTGGCCTTCCCCGTTTCTTCCCGGCTGATTGAATAAGCCAGCTCCAGCTCTATAGTACGGAAACCGGCAAACAGCGCTCGGATGTCGGGATGGTCGTTAATCGACAGCAGCAGGCGGCCCTGCATGGTGCGCATACGCGCAGCCAGCGCCTCATAGTCTTGCCAAGAGAACGAAGATTCGTAATCAGCCGCCTGCCAATACGGCGGATCGGCATAAAAGAAGGTGTGCGGCCGGTCATATCGGGCCAAACAGTCCTGCCACCGCTCATGCTCGATATACACCCCGCCCAGCCGTTTCTGAGCCGCCTGAATCTTATGGCGCACATTGGCCGCATTAAACGCGCGGCCGGTGGTGGCCGTGCCGAAATGCTGCTTGTGGGTTCTGCCGCCGAAGGCCGTGTGCTGCAGGAAGAAAAAGCGCGCCGCCCGTTGAATATCCGTCAGGCAACCTGCCGGCGTAGCCTGATAAAGCGCAAAAGTATCCCGCGCCGTGAGCACACAGTCGAATTGGCGAACGAACTCGTCGAAATGATGCTGCACCACCCGGTACAGGTTCACCAGCTCGCCGTTGATGTCGTTCAACACCTCCGTGCGCGCCGGCTCCGGGCGCAGAAAGAACAAGGCTGCCCCGCCGGCGAAAAGCTCGACGTAGCAGCTATGTTCTGGAAATAAAGGCAGCAGCTGTTTGGCCAGCCGCCGTTTGCCGCCCATCCAAGGAATCAGGGGCAGCGGTTTATACGATAAAACGCCCATAAAGCGTCCTTTCATAAAGAATGACGCTCACGGGCGTTCTGGTTAATTGAATGCAGCGAGGAAACCGCAGCGGGCGCATTTGATTTGCAGCACCGCCTTGCCCTGGCCGCAGCGGGCCAATAATTTACCACAGCGCGGGCAGCGGAGTTCGCGCACAAGTCTATACTGCATTGGCGTGATTCCTTCTATTGGGTTAGAATCAGGCCGCCTGATCGGGTGGCGGCCACGGGCTGATGCAGGCTCGCTCTGCTGAGGCTGGCGGAAGGCGTGTTCGCGCACACTAACCGCCGCCGTCTTATTCGTGATGGCTCTTTAAGCGAATATTCTCCTTTCATGCGTTTATTTTCTGCAACATTGCAATTTCGCGTCCGCTATCCAGCGGGCGCGTTTTGCTTGTCCGGCTGCCGGCAGCGCCTGATAGCGCGAACAGGCCGGATGGCGCTGCGGCAGGTAGTTCCACGGCTCGCCCAGGGCACAGGGCGCCATATCATGGCGTAGCATCGGCGTCGGGCGGTTCACTTTATCCGAGCCTTTTTCATAAGTGCACCAATGCAGGCAGGATAGGCAGCTGCTCATTCCCCCAACCCCTTTACCTGCGGCGCAGTCGGCAGCGGCATCCAATATTTGGGATCGCAGTCTAGTTTTTCGACTTTCATTTCTTCGTAGTCGATGCTCTCGAAAAAGAAATTTTCCCCGTCAAACTGCCCGACTTTCACCCTGTCTCCGTACAAGGCAATTAAATAAGTACCCGGCTTTTCAGGCAGCCTGTATTTCACGCCGATCCAGTGGCAATCGCCCAATCCATCGGCCACACCGGACAAATAAGCATAGTTGCATTCATGTGCTGTCCGTTCCGCTTGCGTACTCCACGCCTTCCACGCGGTCTCCATCACGTCATCCAGGGCATCCGGCTCATATTTGACCAGCGCATTGAACCATATTTCAAAAACTTGGCGCGCCAAGCTGGGTATTTCCTGTTTTGCTACATCTCTTTGAGGTTTATTTCCCATTTTCAGGTAGCATCCTTCATGAAAGTAAACCAATGCGTCTGTGTTTGGTTTCGTTTGTGTTTCATAGTGGTATGCCCGAACAGCGGCTGTTGGTCGGTCAAAGCCAATATCTCTTTCACGGGGATTTGGTTTTCGTTCCATTTGAAAATCAGCACGCCACCGTCTGCCAACACGCGGAAACATTCGGCGAAGGCGCGGCGCAGGTCTTCGCGCCAGTCCGATCCGAGCGTGCCGTATTTTTTGGCCAACCATGATTTCCGCCCGGCATGGACAAGGTGCGGTGGGTCGAGCACCACTAACTTAAACTGACCGTCCGGGAACGGCAGCGCGGTAAAGTCGAGCTGCACGTCCGGGCGGATTTCCAAATGGCGGAGATACTGGCGGAGATGGGTTTCGGTGCGGGCATCACCGAATAGGCAGCGTTGGTCTTGCTTGTTAAACCACATCATGCGGCTGCCGCAGCAGGGGTCTAGGATGGAGGGCATTTCAGGTAGCCTCTGATTTCGCGGCGGCCTGCTCCTGCATGGCGGCATCGATATGTGCCCGCAGGCAGGGCTTTAATTGGATAGCGTTGCCCAGCGTGATGTCGATATCATCTTGTGCGGCGAGCCAGTCCAGCCGGGCGGTGTCGTCGGTATGGGCAAGTGTCAGTTGATGTACCTTGAAATCGCTCTTCTTCCCGCGCTCGTTAATCACTTCGCAATATGCGCCTTCTTCGCGGATAACGATAAATTCGTTCCCTTGCTCGTCTCTCACGCGGTCGCCGAATTTGAATTGATTCATTGGAATACTCCTTGTTAAGCAGTTTTAATAAAAGCATCGAGATTGACCAGCGCCACGCCGAACAGGCGGCGGAAGTCGGCCACGCGGGCGGCGGCCTGGCCGGCCACGCTTTTCAGTTGGTCGATGGCCTGCAGGTAGATTTGTTTGTGTCGGCGGGCGGCGGTGAGTGTCCACGGCCGCGCGAAATCCACTTCAGCCCACAGCAGGTTGTGCAGCTGGTGCAGCATGATCAGGCAGTTTTTCTTCAATTCTGCCTGGCCGGCGCCGGCCTGCTCGGCAGCAGTCTTCAACGTGCCGCCGACAAGCAGCTGTTTCAGCGCAGCGGCGGTGTAGTCCGGCAGGGCGATGATGACGGCGATACAGGCCAGCTGGCCGCAGGCGGCGGCGTGGTCGTTGCATTCCACCAGCAGGGTGGCACTGGTGTGCTCCATTTCGCGGTCGAAGCTGTTCACCAGAGCACTCAACCACGGGAAGCGGCGCGGTCCGTCTTGTGGGCTGGCTTCCAGCTCCTGCTGTGCCTTATCGGCGGCATCTTTGTATTTCGGGCGCTCCTGCAGCAGGCACATGGTGCGGATATTGTCGAGGAAGTGCTGGAAGTAGCGAACCCCGTCCACATCGTGCTCCTGTTTGAGCTGCAACAGATACAGATGCAGCTTGATGCGCGAATCGAGCAGGGCGGTTTCAGGCAGCCTTTGCGGGTTCTTCAGCAAGAGCAGGCGGTTTTGCGCGTGCGGCTGGCGCAAGGTACGGGCGGGCGCGCCCGGTTTGCGCGCGGCCTGCCGTTCGGCTTGGCGGCGTTGCAGGCGGTTCATGATGCTTCTCCTTTACAGCGGTGGAAAGAGACTACCCACACCCACGGGTTTGCATCCCAAGAATCAAAGCCGTTCAGGTAGCACCAGTAGTTGAAAAATTTGTCGATGGGGCAATTCGTCCCCGGGTAGTTATCCGTACCCTCCGCCTGCGCATCCTCCCGGCTGATGGCCTGCAGCCGTTCCACTTTGATCCTGACGACTTCCAGCAGGAGGCGGCTGTGTTTGCGCGGCATATGGATGGACGGTTTCCAGCGGGTATCTACGGGGGCGCTTTCATCGGCCCGGTAGAGCAGGCGGCCTGTTTCCGGGTGTAGCGCCCAAGCCTCGCGTACCCATAAGCGGTCGCCGACTTGGCCGTAGGGGCAAGGGATGACGGCGGCGTTTTCAACGGCGGGCGGGCGTACTCCGAAACCGCGTGCCATTTCATCGGTCAGCACGGCAGACTGTGGCTTAACGATGCGCCGGGTCTGCGTTTTGCGGCCAGCCAAAATCGCCTGTACCATCGGACCGCTAAATAAAATCGGGCGTTCTTTCATTTTGTTTCCCCTTCTAACAGCTCGACGGCTTCGAATTCGATAATGCGGCGGGTCGTATCGTCTGGCTCGGTACCGTCTTTCTTCACTTCGTAGCAGGCGGCATGATGCTGGCTGATGCCGGTGATGGTGCCGGTAATGTTGTTCCATTGCAGCAGGCTGCGTACGCGGCTGCCTACCGGATACGGCGGCTGGATGTTGTTTTCTGCCGCCCATTGCTTTTTCGCCCGTTCCAACCTGTGGTGCAGGTATGTGCTGTAGCTGTCGAGCGTTTCGACCAGATCCATATCGATATTTTCCCAACCGGCGCGGGTATCCAGCTCTTTGGCTAATTCGTAGCCATCGCTGCTGATGGTGGAATGCATAGCGATGTCGTCTGCCATGTGCTCGATGCTATGCTGATTGACCCGCTCGGGGTTGATATCCGGATGGGCCTGCAAAAATTCGAAGGCGGCCTGCAGTTTGATTTCATAATTCACGCTGGGGCGCGGTGGGTTGTATGTGATTTTCATGTTGCTTTTCCTGTGTTGGTTGCCTGAAGCCTTCAGGCGCGGTGGCGGCTAAATGCCGTCTTTCATGGCCGGTTCCCACGGGGTGGCATACAGGCCGAGTTTTTCCAGTTTGGCCAGCGAGATGCCGGTCAGGTGGGCGGTGCGTTTGCCTTGTATCGAGCGCTCCACGTCTTCCAAGCCCGGCACCACCACGCCGCTGGCCATCAGCTGGCGTTTGAAAATGCGCCCGGTTTTGATGGGCAGGTGGTTGAACTTGTCGCGCAGGTGGTTGGCGGTGCCGATGTGGTCCATCACGTGGTTGGGGCGCAGGAACAGCACCCAGCCGTGCTGGTAGTCGCGCTCCCATAAGAAGGGGTGGTCGTAGCGTTTGGCGTCCAGCTCGGAGAGCAGGATTTCCATAATCCACACCCACGGCAGGCGGGTGCCGTCGGTGTCCATCAGGTGGCTGTTCATCTCGGCGATGGTGTCTTCGATGAAGCCGCCCTGTTCTTGGGCGAAATCGGCATAGTCGGACAGCAAAGCCCAGGCAGTCAGCACCGCGGCGTAGTTTTCCTGCATACGGCGCGCGGTGGCGTCGGTGCTGTCGCCGCTGGCTCGGGCGGCACAGTAGTCCGTCCATTTGCCGTGCAGGTTGCGGATGGTTTCCGGGTCGACCGAAGCGAGGTATTGCAGCCATTGCCACACCGGGAACTGCGGCAGCTTGTGCGGGATGATTTTTCCTTGCTTGGCCACGCTCAAGGTGCTGCGGCAGGTTTTCGACTGCAGGCTCTCCACGTCCACCTCTTCGCCGGCCAGCAACACCGGGCTGCACATCAGATAGGGCGTGAGCGCGGCGCCAACGCGGGTGAATTCGAAGCGGTAGGTGGATTGCAGCAGGCCGTCGATGTCGGAGAGTGCGGATTTCGGCAGTTTGGAATATTCGTCCCAGCCCACCGGGTGCGAGGTGTAGGACACCGAAGCACGGCGGCGGTGGTCGGTTTTCAGCATCTGGCCGGAGAGCACCTGAAACGCTAGCGAAGCCTGCAGGCTTTCCAGCAGTTTGGATTTGCCCGATCCTTTCTCGGCCTGCATCTGGAAGTGGGGATAGAAGCCGAGCACCGCTTTCAGGTGGCAGCCCAGCGCCCAAACCAGCGCAATGGCGGCGGCGTTTTCTTTGAAGGTCTCTTGATAGGCTTCCACCACCATGCGGGCGTGCTGCTGCGAGCCGCGCGGGAATACCATGTTGTGGTACAGGCACTGTTTGGCCGGTTCGGTGAAAAAGGTGTCCTGCCCTTCCATTGCCGCCAGATGCCCGTCGCGCCACGCCAGCCCCACAAAATTCACCACGTCGCGCGCCGCCAAGTCGGCACTGCGTTCCATGATGGTCAGCATGCGGGTGAACTGCGCCGGCTTCCACACCGGGCCGAGCCGTTTCCACCAGTCGAGGTTGTAGAGTTTTTCACTCTGGATGACTTCGCGGGTGAGCGTGATGCGGCGCGGTTGCTGTACCGATATGCAATACACTTCTTCCGGCTGGGTGTCGGTGCTGCCGTTGATGGTGGCGAGATGGCCTTGGATGTTCAGGCGGCTGGTGGCGGCCAGGCGGAAGCCACACAAATCGCCCAGCGTCTCGCTGCGTTTTTCTTCGCCGGTGTCTTCGTCGGTGCTGGTTTTGAATTCATCCACAAACTGGGTGAAGTCGTCGCTGATGCGGTAGCGCCAATACACATTCCAGTCTTGCGCCGGCAGCATGATGCGGCGGCGGCCCTTGCCTTTTTCCACTTGATGCGCCGGCAGGCTGGGCATACCGGCAATCAACCAGCCGTCGAGCCGTTTCAGGCGCTTCAGCAGCTCCTCCGCGCCGTGCCGCTGCAGCACGTCGTTGATGTCTTCGCCTTCCTCCCAATCGATCATGTCCACCATACGCGCGGCCACATCGGCGGCGGTCAGCGCATCGTAGAGCCGGTAGGCGGCATCCATGCCGGGGCGTTTGCCGGTTTTCGGGTTCACGGCGTCGGTGTGGTCCAGCGCAATCAGCGCCCGTTTGCCACGCAGCAGCGACCAATCGATGTTGTCCACATTAGCCACGCCGCGGATGGCCATCGCCGCCACACGCGGATGATGGGTAAAGGCGGTCTCCACCGATAAGGCATTGATGGGCGATTCCACGATGTACACCGTACCGGCGGCAGCCAACCGGCGCTGGTCGCTGGTCCAGTAGTGGCCGCTTTTTTCGCCCTGGCATTGGGTTTTCACATTGCCGTTGAGCTCGGCGTCGGCATAGCGCAAATCCACTGCCACACACACGCCGTTGCGGTCGTACACCATGAAGGCGGCGGCGGGGCCGCCGTAGCCGGGCGAACCGGCGGCGACTTTGGGCGATGTCCAGGTATTCCAGCCGGCGGTGCGGCGGTTGATGGCTGCCTGAATTACGTCTTGGGCAATCCCGCGGCCGGCGAGGTAATCGAACAGGGGCTCGGGCATGGCTAGGCATTTCTGCGCAATGAAACCGGCCTTGGTCAGCTGGCGCGGGGTTTGGTTTTCCGGCGCCGGTTTAGGCAGTCCGAACCAGTTGCCGAGCAGGGTGGCGGCACTCATCGGATCGTTGGCGAAACCGCCGTAGATTAAGAGGTCGATGGTGCTGCCGCCCTCGTTGGTGGCATGGTCTTTCCAGCCTTGGCCGTATTTACCCTGCTTGTGCAGGCTCAGGCTGTGGTGTTTGTCCGGGCGGTTGGGGGAGCGGTAGTTGCCGTGGCTGCCGTCGCGCTCCAGCCCCATTTTCTCGGCCACTTGGTGGATATCGAGCATCTTCAGCTGCTCGAACCACTGGCTCATGGCGGGCGATTGGCTCATGACTGCACCACCTTATGCACATAGTCGTTGCTGATGCCCAATCGCAGCCCGTCCGGCAGACTGAACACCGTGGCGGCGTATTCCGGCAGCGGTGCGCTGAGGAAACTGCGCTCGGCAATGCCCAGCGAGAGCAGCAGCGGCGGCACAAACAGGTCGGCATCGAATCCGGCCGGGGTGTCGGTCTCCACGTCCAGCACGCTCCAAATTTCGTGCCACGGCACGGGGCAAACCAAAGGCAGGTTTTTCAGGCAGCCTGAAATCATAATTTCCGGCACCGCCACCACCATGCCCGGGATGGCGGCCACCACATGGTCAAAGCAGCGGTGCGGTGTGGCAAAACGGGCGAGAATGGGAAGGGGATACATGCTTATTCTTTCGGCAGGAGGTGGATATCGAAGCCGGGGCCGTCGCCCTCTTCGGTGTAGATGCGCGGGCAGAGGCCATCGTCCCGGCGCACCCTGCCCACCTGCAGCTTGTATTGTTCGCACAGCGTGTCGATGCCGATGGCCTGCAACAGTTCATCGTCTGTCCATTCACGGTCATGTGGCTGCACCAGCAGGACCGGCGAATCACGGAATTCGACCGCGAGCTGGCATAGTAAGCCGCGCTCCACAAACGCCTTCCTGAACACATCCATCAGCCCAACCAGCCCCAGCGCGGTGGATACCCGACGGTTGAAGCGCTCCTGCTGGTATTGGGCACACTCCAGAATCTGCCGCGTTAGGTCGCCAAAGTAGGGATGGATGGCGGCGCGGTTCATTTTTTGCCCTCCTGCAAATCCTGCTCGCGCATCCGCTCCGCCCAGGCATCCACCTGCCACAGCGCCGCTTCGTAGCTTTCGGCGTAGAACCATTGGGTGTAATAACAGCCCCACGAATAGATCACGCCGCCACCTGCCACACTCCTGCACACCGGCGTTGCAGCCTGTACCAACCAGCCCATTAGGCCGTTTTCGTACAGCAGGCTGAACACTTCTTCATGGTCTGGATAAGCACCGTCTTCAATGGCATCGAGCATACCGAGGAAATCGGCCCGCCCGGCCTGTTCTGCCAACATCTGCCGTACCCGATCTTCAGAGAGCTCATCATCGATAAATTGGGCGAAGTCGCCGCAGATGTGTTCGGCCTGTGCCGCGATGTGAATAACGCGTTCTATGCCGTAGCTTTTCTCTTCACTCATCGTGCGGGATAAATCCTGATTGAAAGTAGTGATACCCAGCGCCTCTTCATCCAGCTCCGGCAAATCAGGCATGGCCTTCAGCTCGTCCAAATACCGCTGCGCCTCGGCCACTGCTTCGGGATAAGTTTTGAATTCGCCGTCCAGCCGTAATCCGCGCAGCAGCGGCACGAAAAATGAATGCTCGAAATTGCTGCCGCGAGCCATCTCTAAGGCTTCCGGCTCGCCTTTGCGCAGCCACGCCTGCTTTTCCGGTAGGGAGGCGGATTGAAAGAAACGTTTTTGGGCTTGGTTGAAATACATGGTTTAGTTCTCCGTGTGAGGGGGTGTTGAATTTTCAGGTAGCCTGAATGGCGGCTGCTTATTCGGTGGGTTCATAAACCACGCCGCGCATTACCTCATAGTCATTCATCTCTTCGTAATGCTTGGCCAGCTCGGCGGCTTCGGCCTCGGCTCGCAGTTCGGCGGCCTGCAGCAGTTGCCGGGTTGGGTAGTCGGCGGGCGGATTTTGCGGTTGCAGATAATGGTCTTGCGCGTCCAAGCTGGGAGCGGCCAGCAGGGCGACGGCTAAAAATAAGATGGTTTTCATGCTGCGGTTCTCCGTTGGTATTCGCGGCGCAGTTGCGCCAGCGTGATGCGGGGCTGCCGGCCTTGGTCGGCGGCGTTCATGGCCTCGGCCACTTCTTCGCGGCTGGCCTCGGTGTAGATTGAGGTGCTGTTGATGTTGCGGTGGCCCAGCGCCGACTTCACCACGCGCAGCGGTTCGCGGGCGCTGCTGTGCCGCAGCAGGTTCATGGCGGCGGTGTGGCGGAAATAGTGCGGAGTGATGTCGAGGTGCGCGAGCCCGGCCTCTTTCGCCCAGGCTTTCACCCGCTGCTGCAGGTTGCGCGCGCTCATCGGGGTTTGGTCGTTGCGCCCCGCCACCAGATAGTGTTCGGCATCGGTGCTTTCGCGGATGGCGAGCAGGCTGCTCAGGTCTCGGCGCAGGGTTTTGGTGAGGTACACACTGTGGTCACGTTTGCCGCCTTTGCGGTTGGCGGCGGGAATGTAGAGGTAGTTGGTATCCAGCGCGGCATACACGTCGCCCACGGTAACCAGCAGGAATTCGCCGATGCGCAGCCCGCTGGTAATCAGCGCGGAAACAATGTGGAAATCGCGCTGCGCCTTTTCTTCACGGTATTGCCCGATGGTGGCCAGCAGCTTGCCTTGTTCGGCTTCGGTCAGATAATGGTTCATGCTTGTTCTCCTGCCGGCAGGGTCAGCATCAGGGGCTGGCTGCCGCTTAAACTGAAAATAATCTCTGGTTGTCCGTCTTTGATAATTTCCAAGCGGCACAGGATGCCGCCTGTTTCAAATTGATTGGTCTTCCGTGCGGGGAACCGGTCTTTGCCGATTTCTATGTATAGCTGCCCGTTTTCACGCGGCAGGCTGAGGGTGGTGATGTGGTTCGCTCCGGCCAAAATCATTTGAAGGCCCGGCTGAATGGCGATTTCTTTCATGGCATTCCTTTGATTCTTCGTTACGGGGAGCCGGCACCGCGGCGAGAAACTCCTCGCCGAATAAGTCGGCCAGCAGCTCGGCGGAAACGGAAAGCTGCCCGCCTTGAGCGTTATCGCAAACAAGCCGAATGCCATGCTTCTGCAGGAAGTCAGGTGCTTCTTCTTTCATCCACAATCACCACCATGTTTTTAAATCGCCGCCGCAGTGCCACGATGGCGGCCACCCATTGCCTGCATTCCAAATCGTAGGCGCTGTATTCCTCTTCGCTTACCTGACCGTCTGCCAGCGCCTCGGCCATTACCGTATGCGCGCGGCCGCCTTGAACATAAACCTGATTCACCATATCCAGCAGCGCGTCGTCGCCCATCTGCTCCATTTGCGGCAGCGGGAATACCGCGTGGTCGAACAGCCCTGCCAGCCCCTGCAGCGCGGCGGTATCGCCGGTAATGCCGAGGATGGCGATGAAGTCCTGCAGGGTCAGTTTGTGGTGGCTGCAGCCCTCGTCGTTGTTGAGCTTGTTGTAGAGCGTGCCGGGAGCCAGCCCCATCTTGGCGGCCAGCTTCGGCACGCCGTAGTGGTAGGCGCTCTGTCGGATTAACTCGAAAACATCGTTTTTAAACATGTGTGAAACCTTGTGTGTTTGTCATTTGTGGCGGATGGTGTGACGGCGGATACTGCAGTTGATGGCTTACTCTGCCTGATTGCCGGGATACAAAATATCCATCGGCGAAAGCCCAAGCAGCTCAGCCAGTTTCTGTGCAATTTCCGGGGTTGCCCGCTGCCGGCCGATTTCGATGTGGCTGATATTGGTTTGAGTACACCCAACCTGTTCCGCCACATAAGCCTGTGTGAACCCTTTTGCTTTCCTTGCCTTGAGTAATTTGCTTTCCATGTTTTTGTTTAACCATTGGTGTTTGCTGTGTTCGAATAATAGTATCACTATTAAAATAAGTCAAATAGCAATACTAAGTTTTCTGTGTAATAGTTCAGCTATTAAAATTAAGCCTATGATTGGAAATAGAATAAAGTTGGCAAGAAAACAGCGCGGCCGTTCTCAAAAATGGCTGGCTGATGAGGTAGGCGTCCACCAAACCGGTGTCGCCCAATGGGAAACCGGGCGGACAGATCCCGCCACGGAGAACTTGTCGCGCATTGCCCAAGCGCTGGATGTGAACTTCGAATGGCTGGCTACCGGCAAAGGTGAAATGACCGGCATCGTGTATGAGCCGGCTAGTGTCGTACTGACTGAAGCCCTACCTGAATACAACAGCTATACCGAAGAGCAGCGTGAGTTCTTGCGCCTGTTCGACAAGCTGCCCAAAGGCAAGCGTGAAATCTTGCTCACGTTTATGCGGGAGTGGGTGAAGTGAAGAATTTGGAGCCGGTAGAGTTTCTGGAATATCAGGAAGCCTGCAGGTTTTTGAGTTTCATCCGCTCGCAAACCCACGAGCTGGCGCTGCGCGATTACTGCGCAGTTTTTATGATGCTGGAATATGGTTGGAAAATCAGCGAGCTACTCAATAAAAAAGTATCCGATGCCTTACCGCTTATCGAAGAAGAGAATGTCGGGCGTAAACCATTAAGGGAATGGTGTTTAGGCCGCCCGCCCGGATCTTTCCTTTTCCCCGGAAAAGATGGACGGGAGATGACGGCTAGAAATATCCAGCAGCGGCTACTTATGTGGTCTTATATCGGAGGGTTCAAACCTATCACTCCTTCTATCCTAATCAACACCCACAGGATAGCCAAGCTAGCTGCTATGTTTACTGGGGAATCTTTCGAATGGGATGGGAAATAACAAAATTACACCTTCCCACCATCCGTAATTTTCAGGCTGCCTGAAATATAGAAACCGCCGATTCAATCGGCGGTTTCTTGGTTTGGCTCGCTATTCGGCAGCCTGTTGATTCACGTGGCCATACGCCTGCCACTCGGCTGAATCGTTCCTTAATTCGTCGGCGTCTTTAGCCACCGCTGCATATCTTTCCGTGCATTCTCCGAATAGCTGCCAGCCGGCGGCAGCTGCTTCGCCATCAGGTGTGCCGGCGGCTGCAGCGGTTTGGGACAGGGCGCGGCGATGTGCGTCGGCGGTTTGGCGCACGCGGCCAAGCTCAGTATACAGACCGGCAATAGTAGTTTTCGCATGTTCTCGTTCCTTTTCGATTTCACTTTGTGCGGCAGCCAGCTGTGCCTGTTGCCGCCTCTCTTTGGCTAATACGGCCTCTGCCTGCTCTCGTGCCGCCTTTTCCTGCTCGGCTTTGAGCTTGGCTGTCGCCGCCTGGAAACCGGCGTTGTAGCGGTGCTCGCCGTAGTAGTATTCCCCACCGATCAAAGCGGCCAGCAGCAGGGCGGGCAGCCAATACTTCCAATATTTGATTAAGAATCCCATTGTTTTTCCTTTTATGGATGCAAGCCCAACAGATACTGCGTTTTGCCGCCGTTGCCGCGCTTGGTGGCGGTCAGAATCTGATTGCGTTCCGCCGAATTGTGGCGGCAGCCGAAATGCACCCAGCCGCTTTCGCCGCGTTCGGGGAACTCAAAAATCAGCTGGTCAAATGTGATTTCCCCGGCATCGCGCATTTCAATGATGTCTTTAGCCAGTTGCAGATTACTGATGCCGGCCGCATCGATATCCGCCGCCGAGCCGAAACGGTGTGCCGAAGTTTTCGAGCCGCCCACCGCGCGGTTCACAGCTTCACTTCTAAAGCAAGACAACACATGGATGCTCACTTCGCGCTCGTATTTCTTGCTTAACCAGGCGCGGATTTTTTCCAAGCGCTCCGCTGTTTTGCGGATGTTGTCTAGTTCCTGCTCGTTCGGTTTGTTCTCCAGCCCGAGCCGCCTGCCGGTGGCGCTGTTGGTCAGCTCGCGGTAGGTAAAGTGCGGAGTAATTTTGGTTTCGGGGGTTATTTTTTCTTTCGTCATATTTGCCTCACTTTCAGGTAGCCTGAAAACGTTCCAATGTGGTGTTTTTACACCTAGTTAAATCTCAATCTACTGTTTATCAAGTTTATTTATGGCTTTCAGACTGCAGTATTTCCGGCAGCCTGAAAGCGTGCTCACTCTTCATTTTCCGACGGCTCGTCCGGGATGATTACCGGCTGGGTTTCAGGCTGCCTGCGGTAGCCGAAACGGCCCAATACTCCCTCTAAAATGCCGTCGGCCAATTTCGGCGAGAGAGCCTGAATCGCATCCATCAGGTAGCCACCGAAGCTGCCGGCAATCAAGCCGACAAACATCGCTACCTTCGGTGCGTTGCTCGGCACGAAATATTCCGCCATGCTCGCCGCCATCACCATCCCTACTACTACGTCCAATGCCTTTTCGGCTGTTGGTTTTCTTGCTTTAAACGCCGCCCGCAAAGAACTTACCAGCCCGCCGTACACGGCCAGCGCCGTGACGCTGGTAAAAATAGACCAGTTCATTAAACACCCTGCGCTTTCTCCATTTGGTGCTTGCTGTTTTCGATTAACAAAATCCCAGCCCACCAACTGATGAGCGCGAGAACCGGATAAACCACCATTGCCGTATTTGCCGGCGGGTAGCCGCCCCAAAAGCTAGCGGTTACCAACACCCACAGCATGGATGCCGCCAGCAGCAGCCAGCCGCTGATCACATTGCTGCGCGGGGTTTCAGACGGCAAGAATGCCGCCAGCAGGATGCCGACCAGTGCGAACAATCCGCATACCAAACTCAGCGGCAGGTTGGCGAAGCGTGAATAGCTGGGCAGCGCCAACACCCCGTCGGCAAACGCCATCACCCAAGCCCAGCCCAGCAGCATCAGCGCATTCAGCCCTTCCAACGCCCGCGTGCCTGTGCCAAACATCCATTGCCGCCACGGCTCGGGCAGAAACAGCAGATTTAATGCTACTGAGATAATTTTCATCGGCCAGCGCAGGCTGTGCCGTAATCGTCCGTACAAGATTTTTCGCGGGATACTCATTTTCGCCTCCTCAAAAGCTCTGCTTTACTGTTTTGATAAATCGCGGCCAGGTCGTTAGGCGAAAACCGCCACGGCTCGCCCAGGCCCAGCACACCCGCACACCACTCCGAGCAAAACCAGCGGCGCGGGTTTTGCCGGAAATTGAACACCACACCGAACGCGCCCGTCAGGTCGTAGGGCTGCCCTTTCGTAAATTCCCACACCGAAAAAAACATCGGGAATATCAGCGGATCGGCCGTCATATCGATTAAATCCCACTTCTCCGCTGGCAGCGGCATACGTTTCCAGCGCACCCCGCCGTCGCGGATGCTGGCGGAGTAGCAGTCATACAGCGCCGCGCCGGTTTCGTCGTTTTCAGGTAGCCTCATTACGATTTCGCAGTGACTGTACTGCCCACGGGTTAAAACGCGCGTGAGCCAATCGGAAAAGCGGGCACACCATACACGCCAGCCGGAGCCATCGCGGTGGCCTTTGTACAAGGCTAGATAAATTGGACGCGGGTTCATTTGTCTGCCTCCTCAAGCTCGGCAGCGGCCTGTTCGTAGTTGGCCGTCCATCCGCCGCTGTAATCGTATTCCAGCGGGTTTTCTGCTTTTTCCATTGCTGCTTTGTGGCGTTCGGCGTTGGCAAAATCGGCCTGCTCGTCAATCAGCATCTGCTCCATCAGTTCGCCCAACAGGGCTTTGGTCATATTCACAAAGCTGTTGTCCATCGTTTTCCAAGCCAGCTTTTCAGGTAGCCTCGGCATCACGGCCAGCGCGATATATTGTGTGCGGCTGTTGTCGTCGGTATGAAACCATTTGTCCACCGATTTAACGTACATCCCATGCCGCAGATTATCGGTACGCTTGGCCTTGATGCGCTCCCATACTTCGGCCTGCTGCTCGACTTTGAGCCGGGCGGCGCGGGCAGCATCCAATCTCCACTGCCGGTTTGCCTCGTCCCACTCATGCGCGGCACTGGGGCGAGGGTTAAACACCACCTCTCCCCGCTCGATATACGGGTGAGCGTCTTGGTGATTGATGAGCTGCTGATGCTGTGCCTCGCTCAATTTAATCAGCCCGTGTTGCAGCGGTTCGGTGGCCGCTTCCGGGCTCAGATACAAATGCAGCCAGTCGCCGTCGATGATTTCGAGGCCGTAGCCGGTATCGCGTGCGTAATATGTCATTTAGTAGCCCTCCACGTTGACAAAAATATCAATCCGGTCGTTGCCTATCGACCCGGCAATACGGCCAATATCCAGCCATACCGTGTTTTTATTGTCTTTTTGTTTGCGCAATGCCCAGGCGGCCGGCAGCTCGGCTGCCTCAGCATAGTAGTATTGGGATTTGTTCGGGTCGGAGCAGCGAAGAGGTTGCACTTGCACATTGGTTACCTTGTTGGGCATGGCCGTCCATAGAGGCAGTGCAACAGATACGTCATTAGCGGATGCCACCTGAAACCCCGGCAGCTCTTCGGGCAGCCAAAAGGTATGCGCCACCACTTTGAGCCAAAACGTCTGCACGATGTGGCCGTCCGGATAAACGCTGACACTGCCCTCTGTTTTGTAGCGCTCCGAGGCGTGCACCGGATTGACCGGCGTTTGCTCGCGGGAGTAATCGCGTCGGGAGACATTGGATAGGTCGGGCAGCATCGCCACGCGCTTGCCGTCGTAGTGCAGCTCGCCGTTGTTGAGGAGGGATAGGGATTTGCCACTGGATTGGTTTGTCAGGTAGCCGCTTGTGTTATCGGCACCCAGTTTCAAGTAGCGGTTGGCGGCAAAATCGGCGACGCTATCGCTTGCCAACAGACTGGCTTTGGCGTGCAGGGCATTAGTAAAGCTCTTGATACCGGCGATGTCTTGGTTGCCGGTGGTTTTGACTGCGTCGCTGGCCTGCTCGTCGATGATTTTGCGCAGCGCGGTCAGCATTTGGTTGTACTTGCTCGGGTCTACTGTCAGTCCCGCCGCTTCGATCACTGCGCAAATCTCTTCCTGTGTGTGGTCGAACCACTCCGCACCGGGGATGGTTGGCAGTAGGCCGCCTGCGGGGTTACCACTTTGGAAGCCGTGTTTGCCAGCACCGAATTTGTCGCGCTGGGCGCGCTTTTCTAGGTCTGCCCGTTTCATGGTCTCATCCTATGTATTTGAAAATCAGTTGGGTATGCGCCTGTTTCTCTCGGTTCAGCACGCACTCGATATGGGTATTTCCCCAAGTAGCCAGCGGCTCTTCACAATGGCTCTGGCAGGTGGCTTCGATATATTGCTTGTCGGCCTTGAGCGATACCGACCAAGTAAACAGCCAGTCGGTGTGGTCGAATACCGCAAATTCACAGTCACTCTCGCAGGTGTGCAGAGTGAACCGTTCTATTTGAGCTTCACTCTGCCCCAATCTCTCCAGAATCGCTAAATAGCGGGTACGTCTTGCGCCGCCGGTATCCACCAACTTGTTGTAAACCGCCTGCCGCCGTTCGGCGATGGATTGGATGCCTACCGTACAGCGGTCGGGCAGATTCAGGCTGTGTTCGTATTCCACTAACAGCAGCGTGGATAACCTGGGATCAACTTCCTGCCAGAGCGTGGTATCTAAATCGTCCACCGCTTCCAGTTCGCGGGCGGTTTTTTGTAGTAGTTCAGCCGGTTCATCTGCTTGTGGGTCGAGTGCGATGCCGGGCGGCAGCAGTTTGCCTAATGCGTTCAGGTAGCCCATTCGATTTGCCCCAGACTAACCAACTCTCCTACTGCCGGCGTGATATCGCCGGTGGGTAGTAGCAGTTGGTGGTCGTATTCGCCGGCTGCGTTGGATATGGCCTGCGTGAGGTGGCTGCGCGGGATGGTGTGGCCACGTGCCGGCAGTTCCAAATCGCCGGCCGCATCATAAGCCACAGGAGAGGCGTTGGCATCCAACACTCGGCTCAATTCCGCTTTCACCGCCGCCCGAACTTCCGGCGTATCCGGTGTAATCTTGATTTTGAAATTTACTGGTTTGGGCAGGGGCGAGACCACATGGATTTCGCCGTTCGGCAGCGCACTGTGCTCCAAATGCTTCTGCACTTCGGCCAGTTCGGCGGCATCAGGGAAGATGTTGCTGTCGTGGTCGCGCACCACATATACGGTTACCGTGCCCAGCCCGCTCAGTTTCGGCGCCGGCCACACACGGGTGATGCCGGGCACTTCCTTCGCCCAGCGTATCCAATCGGCTAATTTGCCCACCTGCCCGCCGAGATTGCGGCTTTCCACCACCCTGCGGCGGAGCTCGGGCAGACTCTCGATGTCCGAGCCGCCGCTTAAATAAGCAACGGTGGCAGTGTTCTCAATGCCAGCTATCGGATTGGCGAAGTGCAACATGGCGCCGTTGTCGGTATTGCCGGCTGCTCCTGGCTGGGTGGCACACACCCGCAGCGTGGTACTGCCGCTGCTATCGGTAATCACCCCTTCCACCACGGCAAACTGCACCGAATCACTGCGGTTGAACAAGGTGCCTTGCGGGATTCCAATCCCTCCCGCGCCGCGTACCACCACCCTGCCCACCGCAGGTACGGCCGCCCGGCGTTTACTGCCTTGCAGCCATAAACCAACGTGCAGGTTTTCCAGCACATCATCATCGCAGGTTTGCGGGAACATCTGGCGGGTGCGCCAGTCGATATGCTCGTGGATGCCGTGCACCGCTGCGGCCAGCGCCCGCGCGAACGGGGTGAATAGATTGCGCCGCAGCGCCGGTGAAGCGTTGGCGCGCGGCAACTCGGTTTCCAGCCGTCGATTTAATTCAGGCAGGCTTTCTTTATCGTAGGGCATGGCGCACTTCCAAATTCAGCGTGGTATCGTCGATTTTTACCTGTAGTCCAAGTACGGTAGGTCGTGGGGTATACGCGGTAATGGATACGCGGCGGGCGACGCCGTCCTGTGTCAGCCAGGCCAGGGCAGTTCTGGCGTAGTCCTCCGCCAACCGTAGGGTTTCGTGGATTTCCTTACTGCGCTGCAGCTCCCACAGGCGGCTGCCCCAGCGGTCGTTTTCGGCGAGGCCGTCGCCCCACCATCCGCGCCCCGGGCTACCGTCGGCTTCAATGCCGCGGGCATCGCAAAACAGGCTCAGCACCACCGCACAAACCAATTCGTCTTCCAACTGATTAAACGGGATGCCCAGGTTCAAATCCAGTACCAGTTTTGTCATTTAACCGGTCCTCCGGTGTTGTCTCCGCCGCTCTGCACGCCGCTGTGGGCATGGTCTTCCAGTTTCACGCCGTCGGCTGTTACTGAATCTGCAGTTACGGTATCCACGTTGAAACCGCCTTCCATGTGGCTGCCTGCGGTGGCGCTCATATTCAGCGCGCCCCCCGCCCTTTGTTCAACGTTACCGGCGGCTTGCGTGGAAACATTGCCGCTGGCTTCGATGGAAAAATCCCTGCACTTCAGCGTTACGTTGCCTTGTTCGTCCATCTTGAACAGCTGCCCGAACTGGGCATACATCGCGCTCTCACCCGGCTTCAAATCTGGCGAATACTGAGGATGCTCGCAGGCCACCACAATCAGGTGGTCGCGGCTGCCGCCCACCGCCACCGCCACCAGTGTCGAGCCGGCGGGGGGATGGCCGCTGTGACCGTAGTTTTGCACCCGCTCCACCTCCTCGCGGGTTTCACCTTCCAGTAGGCTGATCTGCATCATCTGCAGGCCATTGGTTCGCAGCAGGTTAAGTACGCCGCGCGCCACCAGCAGCCGGATTTTTTGTAGAGGGTTCATTACGTTTCCTTCCGCCGCGGCGCTTGCCCCTGCCGCGGCCTTGTTTCTGTCTTGGTTGCTCGGCCAATTGATCGTAGGCTTTCGGATTAGCCAACTGCAGCGTCGCCACCGTACCTTCTTGGTCGTTTAAGCTGTATTCAATCTCGGAAATAATCATTTCCTCGTCGGCTTTGTGGATATATGCCGCTTTCACCTGCACCCGCAGGCCGGGCAGCCACAATTCGCCTTTGTCGCCTCCCTGCCGCCAGCTCTGCACCTTAATTTCCGCGCGGTCTGCCTTGCCTTCGCGCATGGTGGCTTCATGCTTGGCGCGAGCCGCCGGGCTTTGACTTTGATCTTCGGCCAAAATCAGCAGCGGGCGGTAACGCTTCACACCGGCATCAGCCGCGTCGCCTTTGCCGTCGTGCTTGCCGCGCCCCTGCGATTTCACGATGTATTGGCTGTACTGCTCGCTCTCATCCTTCGTCCCTTCGGCGCTGAGGATGTTTTCTCCTTCCACCAGTGCCGTGCCGGCGGCAGTTTGGTCGGGTAGGTCGATAACTAGCCGCCCCGTACCGTCCGTCCACATCATCAGCGCTTTCATCCGCAGCAGGCGTTGCAGCGCATCCTGCACTGTCTCGCTGTCTTCAAGCGCGAAGCTGGAGATGGTTTCTCCCGCCGCCTTCTCGCCGCGCGCGCCGATAAATACTTCGATGCCGAACGGCCGGCACAGGTCGGCGGCAATTTGTTTCAGGCTGGCGCTTTTCCACTGGCCGCTTTTATGGATGGCCGAGCAGTCGGTCAGGTCGGCGGTTTTATCCCGTCCTTCCACCGAAAACCATGTGTCGGTGGCGCTGTAGCCCTGCCGCGTGCGGTTCACATAACCGGTCACCACCGGCACCCCGTCAATTTTCACCACGCAGCTGTCGCCCGTTTGAATCGGACGTGCCTCCAACTGCCCAGGCCACCGCTCGGTAACCGTTAAACTAAAACTGCCGCTCATCTGCTCGATGCCGCGCTGGATGGATATCTCCGTCCAGCCGCCGAAAATCTGGTTGTTGACCCATAACTCACATTTATTCGCCATCGCGCAGCACCTCGACCCGCCCCGCCGGCACAAACAGCGGGTGGCGCACATGGTTGCGCGCCACGACGTCTTCATACGCCTCAATGCTGCCGTTGACACGGTAGGCCACCAGCAGTGCAGGCAGGTTATCCAGTGTTTCCACCACCGCCAGCTCGCGGATAGTTGGCAGCCGTGCCTGTGCGGTGCGTACCACTTGTGCCTGCACCGCATCCAGCGTGCGGAACAGCCGCCCGCTGGCCTGCTGCATTTCGTTATGCAGTGCGGAGAGGGCTAGGTCGCGGTCAGACAGCAATTCTCTTTGGCTGGCGTAATCATTACTACCAATGCCGCGCGCCTGTTCCAACACCAACGTGCGGCGTACCGCATCGGACAAGCTGGGCGGCATCGGCGGTAAGTCCGTTTGGTTGCGCGGGGAATAGGGCAGTGTCCACTGCGGTCGCGCGCTAATTTGTGGCTCGCGCCCGCGCAGCGTATCCAGCATTGCCCGGTCTCTATCCGGGCGGCTGGTTACCTGGAAAGCCGGCATCTCGGCCAAATTGCCCGCACTCTGGCTTTTGTCTGCCTGCCATGAGCTGCCTGTATCCCGCTGGAACGGGGCGGCAATCTTGCGGATCAGTCCGGCTACGCGGTAATACAGCTCTATCGGTTTAGCCAACAAACCACGGCCGCCGGAAGTCAGCCTCTCTACCCCTGCCAAGCCGCGCTCAAGCGGCGTCAGGTAATATTCAAACCCTTTCATCAGCTCGTCCGCCCGCTGAGCCGCTACGTCCAGCCAACCGTCAATATCGCGCAACCATTCCGCTTCAAACTTCATCCCTACCTGTGATAGCGCATCATCTACCAAGCCGGATAGCAGGCCGCCGGCGTCTTCCTGCACGTCCGGCTCGTTGTTTTCGCCCGCCTCCACAAACGACAGCCGGAAATCAAACCGCCCGCCCTCAGCACGCGGATAAGTTACCGACTGCTGGCCGTCGTGCTGCACAAACACGCTGCCATACCACGGATGAATCAGCGTGCCGGGTCCTTCGCTTTCCAGCGCTTCCACCAGCGCGTCATATTCGGGCTGCGTCAACACAAAGGCATGCACGGAGAAGCGGCGCACCTCGCGCCCCAAGTCTTCGGCGAACGGCAAATCCCGATACGGATACTGGTGCAGCACATTGCGCCGACCGAATTGGCCTTCCGTTTCGTCTACCTTAAACGGCACGCCCTTAAACGATGCTTCGCGTAACGCCATTACTGCGCTCCTGTATTGGTTCGGCCCACATTCAACTTGGTCTGCGGCGTGCCGACTGCCGTGGTGGATACGTTCAGGGTGGCCGGCGCGCTCACCATCACCTTAATTTCCCCGCCGATTTTCGCTGCTGAGATGCTCTGTGCGGCGGCATCCCCGGATGCTTTCACCGCTTCCGCGGCCTGCTGCGAGGTACCGTCCAGCACCGCCTGGCTGCGCTGCCGCTCGGCCTCCATCTGCCGGTTGATTTCCAGAGCCTCGATTGCCTCTTTATTGCCGTGCCATGCCTGAAAACGCGCCACCAATTCGCCGATCACGTTCTCATCATCGTGGTCACGCGCATACTGTGCTTCTTCATTTCCAAACCAAGAAAGCACAGTAGCAATAACCTGTCCGCCGGCATGGTCGAATTTCTGCCCAGCTTCCGTCTGTAGATAAGCTTCCCGCATTGCTGTGCCCAGCGACCAACCTGCGCTGAATGCGGTTACCGCCGCGGCGGCGATGTTGGCCGCCTGGGCGAATTTACCCAGCGCACCAGCAGCCCCGGCCGCTTCGCCACCCAAACCGCCCAATCCACCCAACCCGGGTAGCGTGCCGCCACCCAACCCGCCACCAGGCATATTCACCACAAATACCGGCTGCACCCCGGCCGCATGCTCCATCGCTTTAGCGGTAGCCAAATTACTGCCGATCCCGAGCAGGCCGCCACCGCCACGCAGGCCGCGCGTCAACCTGATAGCCATTCCGCCCAGCAATGCGGCCGATAAGGCACCGCCGCCGATTTTCAGCATCGATCCCCCACTCAAACCCAAGCCGCCCTGTTCTTTCGAATCCATCATGAAGCCGACCACGTTGGTGAATGCGTTATCCAACGGCCGCATCACGCCGTCTTCGATTGCCTCATGGAACGCGCCTTTCAGGCGGTTGGCTTGGGTCACGGCATTGTCCATCGCCGTGCCGAGATCGCGGTCTACCGTGCCGGTAGCATTGCGCAGTTCGCGGTTGAATTCGTCGATTTTTTCCAGCGTGCCTTCCTGCAACGCTTTATCCATCCCTTTGTAGGTGTCTTCATCCATCTTGCCGAAGGCGGCGGTGAGAAAATTAACTTTTTGACTGTCAGTCTTAAGTTTGAGGTATTCGGTCCGAATATCGCGGATGATTTCCAAAGGATCGCGGCGTGCGCCTTTGGCATCAAAGAAATTAACACCTGTCCCTTCCTGAGCCATACGGATATAGCGACCGCTGGTAAACATGCGTAACGTGCTATTGACCAAGGTCGCCAAGCGTTCTGCCTGCGGTTCAGATTGGGAAAACGCTTCAGTCAGCGCCAAGGTTTGATCCAGCGTAAAGTTAGCTGCCTTGGCTCTGCCACCAATACGGGCGAAAATATCCGGCAGGTTTTCCAACTCGGCATTACCCAATCGCCCGGCCACCACCATCCTATCCAACAGCCCTTCCACCGCCGCTTTGTCGGTGATGTCGATGCCGAACTGCTCACGCGCCACACCCAGTGCCTTACCCAGTTGGTCGGCATTGGTTTTGGCTACCTGTAATGTTTTGGATACCGGCTCGGCCGCACCGCGGATGGCGGTGATATCCAATCCTGCAGCCTGCAGGCTTTCCGCCAACTCTTTCTGGTCGGTGAGTAGTGTGCCGTAGCGTTTTTGATTGTCGTAGGCTTCGCTGCGCTACGATTCCATTTCCGCGCGGCTGGCGCCGAGGTTTACCTGTAGGCGGCGCATATCGCGCTCGAATTGAGCGGTATCTACCGCCAGCTTGATACCGCCCACGGTAACGCCGATACCGGCCAATATCCCTTTCAGGCTGCCCAGTGTGCCCTTCACCCGCTCGAATTCGCCGCGGATGCCGGCAGAGAAGCGGCGCGTGCCTGCAGCGGCTGTATTCATGCCGCGCAGGTAGCCTTGCGCATCCGCGCCGATAACTACTTTCAACTCTTCCCTGCTCATTTATCTTTCCCGGTTAAGATTTCGATATAAAACTGGAAGCGGGCTACCGGCAGGTTCAAAATATCCTGCTCGCGCCAGCCGGTCTTCATGGCGATGAGGAACACGCAGCGCCAGAAGTTTTTCGGCCGCCCGCTTATTCTTCCCCCTCGTCGCCCTCCTCCAGCTGGGTAAGGGCATCAGAGAGCCGTGCCACATCGACCGGCTTCAACTCTTTCATCATGCCCATCGTCACTTCGCCGTCGAAGCCTTCCAGCTTTTCGATCAGGCGCGAAATCAGCGCCACCTTGAAGGCATACTGCCGATACACCGGCGCATTCACTTCCGCGGCGATATAGTCCGCCACCGTCGGCTCGCGCAGCACCACATCCTTCAGCCGCTGCTCGTTGACTTTGAATCCAAGTTTTAAGGTTACGAGTTGGGTACGCATAAAAATCTCCTGTGTTGTCATAAAGGGGAAATACATCAATGGCAGGCTACATTTTCAGGTAGCCTGCCATGACAAAACAGGGGCATTTTGGGCAAAAGAAAACGCCCCGCAGGGCGCGGGGCGGATGGATCAGCAGCAGGTATGGTCGTAGTAGTCGTCCGTTACCCGCTGAATCATTTTCTCGCACAGGTTCAGGCGCAGGCCGAAGGTTTTCAGCCATTGAATCAGCAGTTCGATATCCACCTTGTCCGAATTGGAGCAGGATAATAGCGTTACCATACCGTCGAAGGCCACGCGGCAGCCGAAAATCTCATCTGCCACATCATTCAAACTGGGGCAGCAGGCTACCTGAACCGGTGTATCGGTGAGCGGGGTTTTCATTTCCATTATTGCACCCCTCCCGAAATCACGCGGCATACCGCCCAGCGGTCGGCGGCAGTTTGCTGGATATTGAAGCGGTAGCTGTCGGCGCGTACCGCCGTCAGGCGGTCGATGAAGGCGACGGCTTGGGTCAGGCTGGGGAAAGTGCGGATATGCTGGGCAACCAGCGGGCGGCGGAAAGCCGAACGGATGGAAGGCATGATATTGTCCTTTTCGAGTTGGGTTATACCCCTTCACGCTGTCAAACATGAGGCGGGGCGCAAAAGGCGGGTTGACAGACCGGTAACTCGAACCGGCAGGCCGAAGCCTCCCGCCCAGTGCGCCCCATAGAAAAGGAACAACTGAGATTGCAGACGTAAAAATGCCGCGTGGTGCTCAAGGCTCTCTGCGGCTCGTCGCCGAGTTATGCGGGCTGTCAAACCCGTGTGGCTGATTGAAGCCACGGCGCAATCTTAGTTCAGGCTGTTCGGAAGGTCAAGCGGTTTTTTCAGGTAGCCTGATTGGTTATTACTTTAGCCGCTCATCATCCCGAAACACGATTTCAAAGCAGCAGGTACAGGCGTGATAGGGATGTTCGCATTGCGACGGTGGCTAGTCGTCCGGCAAATCCTCGGTGCGGTGGATGCCGGCCAGCGTCCTGCTGTGTCTGCAAAATTGAGAACGGGGGATAATCTCCAGCCCGTAGGCATCCGAATGGATTTTCAGGTAGCCTAATTCGTTCAAATAACGGTCGCGGGCTACTGCAACCGTCCCTTCCATCGCATGGGAACGCTGCTTTTCGTCCAAATAAATGCCGATTTGTCGGCCGCGCTCGGTCGGGCGGTAGAGCTGATGCCGGGAAACAATGTCTGCCGCCACTTCCGGCAGCCGCATAAACAGCCGCTCCAGTAATTCCGACTTGTTGCCGCCCAGCGGCAAATCATGCTCCCGAAAAATGGTTTTAACTTGTTCCACCGTTAGCGCCTTTTCGGCCACGGTAAACGCATCGACCGCATGGAAATATCCCAACCGCACAAAATCCATAAACACTTGGTCGGCATTGTCCACCTTCTCACGATAAGATTTGGCCAACGGCAGCTTGATCCATTCATTGAAAGCCAGCCGAACAAGCAAGGCTTCCTTATCAGTCAGGCGGCCTTGCTGGCGATGGCGGTTAATTTCCTGCTGTCGCTGTTCGCTGGCGGCCATTTCGATTTCATATTGCCGTTCCTTCTCCGATTGCTTCCCCAAGCGCTTTTGCTCGGCAAGGGCAGCCTTGCTTGCGTGGTGTGCCCACGCCAACACCACGGCAAATAGTACCACCGGCACCGCTAATGTCCACCAACCGAGCACCGCCCATATTTCGCTACCTATCCAAAGCAATGCCGCTCCCATTATTAAGATGCCGCCTATCGATTTTCTCGCCATTATTTTTCCCGTGTGAAAAGCGAAGTCATTATACCTGCGCACAATAAAGCCGCCCACGCGGGGCGGCTGCTTGCTTCACACACAACACACAGGAGGGAAATCTATACGCGCTCGGCTTCCTGCCCGCCGATGGTTACGTCCACTTCGTGGCCGGAAAGCTCCACCGCATCCACCACCGAAGCATTGCGTATCAGGTAACGCTGGCCGCTGTCGGTTTCGAAGGTAGCGGTAAAATTGCGCCAACGCTGCACGGCGGTGATGTCCAAATCGCCGGTGTGTACGATTTTGGCTTTAATCTCAGCAGCCTGCAATTCTTTTGTGGCCGCGCCCACTACCCCGGTGACCGCGGTCACCATCTCGGCCACCGGGCCGCCCGGTTTCAGGGTGGCGCCTTCTTTCGATTGTAGGCGCTGGCCGTTCACGCGCACATAGCATAATCCGGTTACATTACTCATAACTTATTCCTTATAAACGATATTGCACAACCGCAGCGAAGGTGCGGAACTGGTTCACCAAATTCGGCGGCAGCACTGCGTTCACACGGTCCGGGTCGGTTTTGCTGCGCAATACCAGTCGGTTTTTCTTGCTGGTATCCACATCTTCCACGATACCCATTTCTTCCAAATCACGCTCCAGCGCAGTGATTTCGTCGCTGATCATCTGCGGGGTTACAAATTTCTGCCCCGGGCCGATATTGGTGCCGTCGTTCACCAACTTGTGGCGCGGGAAGCGCAGGGCGATGCGGGCGCGCACCTGATAACGGTAGTAATCCACCGTCCACTTCGCTTCCAAGCTGCTCAAACTGGTATCGTCCAAGCCCAGCGCATTCTGCTGGTAGTAGGTAACCACCCGCTCTAAATACACTTCGCCGGCCGCGTTTACCGTGGTAGTGGAAATACCGTCTCGCACCAGCAAGGTGCGCTCTCCATAATTGAAACGGTCTTGCAGGCGCGGTGCACGCACCCCGGGTACCTTCACCGCCTTCAGCGGCAGGGCCGGGTCTTGGTTGCCGTAGTATTGGCAGGTCAGTCCGAAGCAGGTAGCGCGTACCGGCGCCCAAGTCGGGCAGCCCTTCAAGCCCCAGCCGCTGCCGTGCGCACTGTTGCGCTTGTTGCCGAAGGTGGTCAGCTCGGCATGGGTGCCGTTTAACGCGTTGAACACATGGCCTGTCTTCATGTTCATACCGCCCCAGCGCCCGTTCATGTCGGCTTCAATTTTGGCAAGGTTGCTCTGGTCGGTATAAGGACTGATGATGGTGTAGAACCATTGTTCGTCCACCGCCGCCAGTGCGGCGGCCACATCCGGCGCGCCGCTGCCGCCGGCCAACGCCCCCACGCCGTTGCTGCCACCGGAAATAGTGACGGTGATGCCGCGCGGCAGGCGGTCGTCGTCGAAATACTGCCATGCCACTTCCATGCCGTTGCCGGTTTCGCCTTTATTGCGCGCCGTCAGCGTAACCACTTTGTCTTCCACCGCGCTGCTGACGGGTAGGTCGGTACGGGCGGCCAGCACTGTATTGATTTTCTTTGCGATGGCGGCGGCATCCTCGCCACTGGTCACCACCACCTGCACCTGCTCGCCGGCGATATACAGGTTCAATACCCTGCTTTCAATCGCCTGGCCGGCCACGGTAATGGTGGCGCTGGCGGCCACGCCGGTATCTTCGAGCGCAATGGCGGACACATCTAAAAAGCCAACTTCATCAAACACAGCCTGCATACCCAGCGCCATGCGGTGCAGCATTGAACCGCGTCCGAACTGTACCTCCGCGTCCTGTGCGCTGGTGATGCGGCGTGGCGTGAGCAGCGGGGTGGTGCCGCTATCTAGTTTTTGCCCCATCAATAGCACCTTGCGCTCTACGGCCACGGGCCCTTCCAATGCGCGGGAGGGATCGATTTCCAAGAAGATCCCGCCAAGCGGGGTATCGGATGGAATCGTATCAAATACAATATTATCAGCCATTTTTATTTGCCTTTCGCTTTCGCTTCAGTTACCTCAATCAAATCCCCGTCGGCCAGACGGCGGCGGTAATAGGCCGTTAGAGGCAACAATTGGCCTTCCGCGTCCACATAGCCCATACCGTCTTCCAGCCGAACCAACAGCCCGTCTTTCGGTTTTAAATATTTCTGTTCCATCACTTCAGCTCCACATTTGTTTTTACATCTGGCTGGCTGGTTGATTCGTCACCATCCACCCACTTATGATGCTCGACCGCGCTCTCGTGCGGCTCAATATCAATTTTCACATCCACACCGGAGAGCGTGCTGATAGCCTGCTCAACCTGCGGTGGATACATCGCTTCCGGCACAGCGCCGCCGCCGAAATCCCAATCCAGGCAAGCTTCGTTCAACGGCCCGTAATCCGCCCGCAACAGAAACCAACCGAACGGCGGCTTGCTCTGCGCCGAAAACTGCACCTCGCGCGCCTCGATATGCGGCAGCCCGCCGGTGTTGCGTAGATAAGCGCGTAGCCGGGCATACAAGGCGATTTCTGCTTTCTCGATTACCGCACCCAGTGCCGCCTGCTCTTCCACATCGCCCGGACGTCCCGGCACTTCCAGCTGGCCAGTAACCAGCAGCCGCAGCTTGCTGCGCCAGTCGCCATCGTTCTCAATCCGCTCCAATAGCACCGTGATCACCCCGTTTTGCAGCTCGTCGCGGCGCAATGATTCGTGGTCAATCAGCGAGCCGCGCACGATTACGCCCGGCAGTGCTTCGGCAATCCCGCTTTTCAGGCGGTCGATTTCGGCCTGGAAAATATTCATCCCAACACCTCCCGCACACCGCGCCGTACTTCATCACGGATAATTTGCACCATCCGCGGCGCCGCCTCCTCAAAAGCCGGCTGCCAAAACGGATGGGCCTTAGTGCCGTGCCGTTGGATATGCTTTTGCAGTCTGAAAACCGCCCGCTCCGGCTCCGCCGCCCGACGGGTTCTCAACCAAGCCAGCAGCGGCGCAGGCGCCGGACGGTAACCGGCGCGGGTGCCTTTCTCCAGATGGATAGCGTAATCGGTACCGGGCAGCACTTCCCGCTCCAGCGAGCCGGTTTTCTCAACCGTGATTGCCTGAATCAGCGTGGAAAGTGCGAGGCTGTCGTTTTGCCGAAGCTTCTGCCTGGCCGTCTGCACCATCTGCAGTCCGGCTGCATCCAACCCGCGTTGCAGGTGGCGCTCCATCACTGCCGGCGCTTGCTGCAGTGCGGCCAGCACATGGGCATCGTTAATGCGGTAATGCATCCTCATTACAGCACCCGCCGTTCGAATTCCGCCAACAGTTCCTGATAAAGGTAGGCCGGCGTGCCATTCTTCGGCACACTGCCGATACCTTCGCGCAGCTGGTAGGAAGTAGTGGCATTACGCATGGCCAGATCGCGCATGGCTTCGGCTTGCGCGCGCAGATGCAGCAAATCCAGCAGTTCCGAATCCAGTGTGCAGTCGGTATCGGTTAATACATGGTCGGCACAATATTCGAGCTCGCAGCGGTTGCCTAATATCTGAATTTGCCGGGCACTCGGTGCCGGTTGTGCCTGCAGCAACCGTCCTTGGGCGCCGGGTAGTACCCGCCATTCCGGCAGCCTCCCCGGGTAGTCGTCCGCCCAGATTGCAGCGCGGGTCTTGTAACTGCGCCCCCACCAGCAGGCAAACACCGAGTTCAGGTCTTCAGGACAGGGATACAACGCCTGCCACGCCGCCAACTCCAACACCTCCACCTTGTGCAACGGCCGCACCGCATTCAATGCAGCCAGCGCGGTACGCAGCAGGCGGGGATAATCCTCGTCCTTAAACATACGCTTGCTGTCCAGCATGGAGCTGGTCAGCCGTTCCGCGGCGGCGGTGAGTGTAGTCATTCGGCAACCTGTTCTTGTTCGGTATCTTGTTCGGGATGCTCACTCTCTTTTTCAGCATCCTGCTTAGGCGTCTCTTCAACGCCCGGCGGCTGGTTGGGCTGCTGCAAACCACCGTCCTGCTGCTGGCTCGATTCATCCAGCAGGCGTGCCGCAATCGCGCCCAACACGCCTTTGCGCTGGCCACCGGTTTGTTCCAAATCGCCGAGACGGGTCAGATCCTCGATGCTTAAGCCGGGTATAGCATCCACCACCTGCGCCACATTGCCTTTCAACAGTTCCACCAAAGGGTCGGCAGGCTGCGAGGGTGGGGCGGGGTCGGCTTCCGGTTGGGGCAGTAAGGCTGCGTCCACCAGGCGGGTATGCCCCGGCGGGATCATTACCGCACCCACAAAAACAGCGTGCGGCTGGTCGTTGTAATAGGGAAGTTGTTTCATGCTTCATCCTTATACCCGCCCCGGTATGGGGCGGGCCTTGGGTTTTAAATCGCGTCGCGGCTGGTTTTGCTGTATACCACCACCGAAATGCTGCGGTGGCGTACCGGCTTCGGCGTGTGGATGGCGTTGTACTCTTCGCCATAGGCCACTTTCTTGCCCAGCGGCTGGCCTTGCGCATTGGTGATCTCGAACAGATCGCCGGTGCTGAACGGCTTGGCTACCGTGTAGCTGGTATTACCGCGCACGCCCATGATGATGCGGCCGTCGCCCATATCAGTATGCGGCGCATTGGTCGAGTAGGCGGGGATGTCCTTAATTTTCATCAGGTCGCCGCCGCCGGTGGTATCAGAGCCGTTGCGTTTCAGACTCACTACAAACTGCTCGGCATTGCTGATGGTGTCGTTCAACACCGGGCTCATCAGCAGGTAGTCCACGTGCTCGTAACGCTGGCCGCTCATGCTTGCCTTGGCCGCACCCACTTCGCGCAGCAGGCCGTTCAGGTGTTTCTCCAGTGTGTTACCACTGGCCACATCCAAGTTGAACAGCACGATGTTGGTGGCTTGGCTGTAGGAGATTTTCACGCCGGTAGCGCCTGCCTTAGGTGCACCCAGTTGGTTCACCAGCTGGAAAATACCCTGGTTCAAATCCACGATGCGGAAGTAGTCGCCGGCAGGTTGGGCATTGGTGCCGTCGTAGGCTTTAACCACGGTGGCACCGATCTTGATGGTGATCGGATTTTCCGCCTCGCCCACGGCTGCGCCCTGCAAAGTCAGGTTTTGATGCGGGCGCACCACCGGGAATTTCGCGGTTTTGAAAATGCCGCTGGTGGCGTTCGGGGTAACCGTCTCGTCGGTAATCGCAACCGCGGCGTAGCTGTCGCTGGCACGCTGGATTTCGTTGATCAGGCGGCGAGCAACCAGCTCGCGCAGGATGCGGGCGTTGGTTTCGATGTTGCGCCCCAATGCGTCCCAGTTGATAACGGATGCGCGGGTGAAATGCACCACCTCGTTGGTTACCGACAGCGCCAGTTTCATCTGGTTGATGTAGGCCAAATCCATTTTCTGGCTCACACCGGCAAACGGAATCGGCTGGCCTTCAAACACCATGCCGTCGTTGTACACCGGCGCTAAATCGCGCTCTTCATAAGGAATCTGAGTGGTCTGATTGGCGCTGAAGTCGGTCAGCGTCTGCACCAGCTGCAGCACGTTCAGGTCATGCAGCGCCTGGCGGATCACTTCGCGCTGCACACCGTAGGGCAGTTGGCTGCGGTTCATATCCATTTCGCCGCCGGACAGCAGCTTGCGCTCGGCGTGCAGTTCGCGGGCAAAGATGCGGTCGAACTCGGACAGCACCTTCTTGGCAAACGGGCTGTCTTGGTCAGTAAAATTCAGGCTGCCTGAAAGCGTGGATTGCTTCAGCCTGTCCTGGTAAATCTGGCTCAGCTGTTTCGCGCCTTCGTCCGGTACAGTAATGTGCGGCGAACCGGCCACGCTGTAACCCATCGCCGCCAGCGAAGAAGCGGCGGCCATGCGGTTGCCCATATTGATTTGGTGCTGCGCCAGCTGTTTCACCTGTGCTTCGGTGGCATGGTCGGACAGCAGCGCTTTGGCGCCTTCGGCCAATTCTTTTTTCAGCTCGTCAGACAAGCCTTCGGCCTTGCCGATTTCTTCCGCCAGCAGTTTTTCGTTGGCTTCGCGTGCCTGTGCCTGCTGCGCTTTAGCCTGCTCAGCTTCCGCCAGCTTTTTCGCCACCAGCGCCTCCAGTTCGTCTTCACTCAAGGTTTTCGCCGGAGCGGCGGCCTGTGCCTGAGCAGCAGTCGGAGCGGCGGGAGTGGCAGCCGCGGCCGGGGCGGCTGCTTTCTTTCCCTCGTCTTCGGCGGCAGCCAGGGTTTTCGCCATGCCTTCCAGTTCGGCAATCACTGCAGCGGCCTTTTCTTCGCCGGTGTTTTCGTCCACCGCCGCTTCAGCCAGTTTTTTCACTTGTGCCTGCACTTTGGCGGAATAGCCGGATTCGGCCAGTTTTTTCAAAAATTCTTTCAATTTATCCATGTTCGCTCTCGCTTTTTTCATCAAATCGTCGGCCAGCTCGGCCAGAATCAGGGTATCGCCGCCGGATTCGCACGACAGCGTGATCGGATCTAGGCGCTTAATGACGGGCCGTACCGTCAATCCAGCACCCAGTAAAGTCGGGCCGTGAAACGCACCACCCTCGTTGTCTTGCCAGTTATCCGCAAATTCGGCGGAAAGATAGGTGAAACCACGCTCCCGCACCGCCTTCAGGCCGTAATCAGTCCATTCGGCCAATGCCCGCAGGCGAGTACCTTCCACCCTCAACTTTAGGATTTTGGCGGCAGCACCGTCGCCCGGTTTATGATTCACATCGATGTAAATCTCCTGCCCCACCACCTGCTCGTCGAAGTTCTTCACCATGCTCAACAGCATCGGCGAAGTAATTTCAAAGGGCCCGTAGCGCGGGTCGGTGAACGAGCCGGTGCGGGTAATCGTGACCCATGAGGTCTGCTTGCCAGACAGCGGCGGCGTGGCTGCTGCCGACAACACACGGCGGCATCTCGGTTTCTCTTCGGATAAGCGGTAAATTCGCGGTTTCATTGAAACTCCCTCTGACAATAATGGCAGGTTAGGCGGTTTGCGCATGACAAAACAGGGGTATTTTTGGCAAAAGAAAAGCGCCCAAAAGGGCGCCAAAAGAAGATGCCGGAATAACCGGAATTAGGAGATTTTAAACTGTACCTACCAGGGCTAAGGCTTCCTGCTCACTCAGGTTGTGTACGTCAAGATTGGCTTGTATATAGCACTCGTCCCACCAGTAACCGGATTCGCTGTAGTCCCACTGCCGGGTATGCCGATTGAAGAAGGCGCATTCGTAAACATTGCCATCTTCATCTTCATCACCACGAATAATGATGTCTGGGTTGCCGTCTACTTTCCAATATTGATGTTTCATCGTATCCCTGCTTTCGTTTGAATCGTACTGATGCCGGGCGGGGTCGGGATTTGCCTGCTTAATTCTACCATCTGACGCTGCAATTCGGCACGTCTTTCCGTACTGGTGGAGATTTCCCGCGCCTCTTCGTAGAGTTTGTGCAACTCGTTATTTTTCAAATTGAAGCTCTGCTCGGTATGGAATTGCAGCTCGAATACCTGTCCATTTTTGATGATGGTCGTATTGATGCCTTTATACACTGCATTTTTACGCCAAGTATTCGACACCTTGTTGGTTTGGTAACCGCTGGCTGCCAGTTGCTCCTGCAACTGCCAATACTGGCTGACAAAACTCTCACTGTCCAACAACACCGTATATCTCAACACATCTGTGATATTAGCAGCAGCACGGGCCGGTGTTACATCACGTCGCCATGTTTTGCTTTCAATCTTGCGAATTAGGGATTCGCGGCCTTTGAAACGGTAATCCAACCCAGCCATACGTGCTTGCACGGCGGCAGCCATCCGTTGTAAGTCGCCCGTTATCACCGGCTCAATGGCGGCGGCCCGTTCCAACAACCCATCTGCTTCCGCAGCGATCTCGGTTTGTACTTTTTCCACCGTAGGGTTCAGGCTGCCGATTTCGTCCCGATACACCGCTTCGGTGTAACTGAAGGTATTCGGATGTGCCGGCCACGGGCACTCGTCAACCGGATACACGCCCTGACCCAGCCCGTATAAATCTGCTGCCGCATGCTCGTCGCAAATATCCACCCGCGGATGGCGCGGTGAAAGCATGAATCGCAGCCCAACCACATTCTCGTCCGCCCGCGCCAGCTGCTTGTAGCGCTCGCCGTGCGCGCGGTTGATTTCGGTGCGCAGCACGCGACGGAATTTCATGGCCGCATTGCCCGGATTGGCCAGCAATCCAGCTTCTAGGCGCCTAGCCACCGCACCCGCTCCGGCCTCATCCAGCACCTGCTTCAATTCCGGTGTGATATTCAGGGTGCGCTGCAGGGCGTGTTCGGCATCCCAGCCGCGCTGCACTGCCACATCCACAACACTTTTCAGGTCGCGTGCGGCACCGGCATGGATACGCCACAGTCGCGCCGACAAGTTCAGCCCGTCCTTCTGCGGCGTATCCAGCAGGTGCCGCACCAGTAGCCGTTCTGCTTCCGGCTCACGCCGGCGGCCGCGCCAGCCCAATGCTGCTGCTGCCGCTGCGGCCAGCATGCCATCGTGCAGCAGTCTATTCTGTACCTGTTCCAGCTGCTTCAGCTCGCTATCCAGCAGGCGGTGGATTTCCGCCAATTCGGCAATGCCAATATGCTCGTAATCGGCCACCTGCTGCCGGATGCGTTTGCCGGCGGCGCGGTAGGCTGCCCGGCTGGACTGCTCCATCGCCGCCACCAGTGTCCAGGTTTCGGCTAAATCAGGACGCGAATGCGGTGCGCGCGGAATATCATCCATGATTACCCACGCTCGTCATACTCTCTCCCTTCGGTGCGTTGCCCGGCGTTACCTTCACGCTCGGCACATGCGCATCCTCTGGATAAGGGTCGTAGTTCTTTTCATCGTTCTCACGCCGCTGTTCCACATCGGCCGGGTTGTAGCCCAGCTCCTCCCAAATCATCGACTGCGGCAACTGCAGTGCTTTCAGTTTCAGTGCCCGGTCGGTGGTCTGGTTCAGTGTTTCGGTGCGCCGTTCGGCAAATGACACCCTGAAATTTTCCGCATCGGCCGGGATGCCCTGCAGCAGCAAGTGCAGGCGGAAGCCCTGCTGGTACACCATCGCCAGCACGTCCTGTATCTGATCCACTTCGTCGTAGTAGTCGCGCTTCAAGTCTTCCAAGATGTCGCGCGCAAGCCCGTCGGTATAGCCAACCAGCCCTTTCGGCAAGGGGCTGCCTGAAAAAAAGCTGTCCAGCAAATACACCACATCGGCGATTTCACCCATTGTGGCGTCGCCTTGTACCGCCTGCACCCCGCCCTTTTTGTTGCTGTAGAAGTCGGTGGTGATCTGGTCTTTGTTCGCCTCGGTATGCTGGCGGTATTCTTCCAAATCCTCCGCGCTCGCCCCTTCCAATACATGCGACAGGCGCATCGGGCTGCGGTGGTGGCGGCGGATTACTAAGTCGGTGTCCGTCAGCCGCAGTTTGCGCCAAATCTCGCGGCTGGCATCCAAAAACGGCCGACCGAGAGAAGAGAGGTCATCAAAGTTATCTGGGTCTTGCCGCGCCAGTGTCAGCTGCCACAGCCCGAACACTGCTATGTCTTGACCACGTTGGAAATCGTATTGCGCATAAGCTGCCGACACATCCTTGAAGCGGCCGTCGTTGCCCACTATTGGACGGATGGTTTCCGCCGGCATACGCACCGCCGCCACCACCTGCCCTTTATTATCCAGCACCCACTGCATCGGCAGGTTACCTTCCATCACCAGCCCGCGCGCATCCGATTTTAGTTTCTGCGCATTGTTCAGTTGCAGACGGCGTACGAATTCGCGCCATGCCTGCTGTACCCGCGCGCTCGGGTCGGCCTGCAGCAGCACCAATCCGCCACGGGTCACGTCGCGCGCCACCCGGTTATGGATGCGTTTTACCCGCCCGTCTTCGCGATCCATACGCCGGATATCCAGCACCACCGCGCGGTAGTCGTAGTCAATAGTTTCCCAGCTGTATTCCAACCGCTGCTGCCGCTCCGGCGTTGGACGCATCCCGATTTCGCTGGTTATGCCGTGCGCTTCCTCACCGGTCAGCATGGCATCGGATTGGCTACGCCCGAAACGGCGCAGCAGCCTATTGATGATCCCCATTTTCGATTCGCTCCACTTTAACGATTGACCGCCAACCTTCGATCAGTCCCGCCTCATATAACCGGCGAATCATGTCGTCGTCCTCTCCGAAGGCGGCAATCCATTCCGCCCGCTTACGGGCCACTTCGATTTTTTCCTGCTCGGAAAGAGGGCGGGGTGGTGGTCGGTTCAGTTTCATAATTGCCCCAGTAGTTGCTCTTGGCTGATGCGCCGCGTCAGCACCACGCCCGGCTGGTAATTCTCAATACCGGCGGTAACCATTGCATATACCGCCGCACAGGCCGCATCAAACAAGTCGTCGCCGATTTTCGGGTTCGCCATCTTGTAGGTGTTGTAGGCAGCGTTTTTCGCCGGCGCCGATTTCACATTACCCAGTTGTCTGATAAACAGTGCAAAATCGCTGCTGTCGGCACCGATTTCATCCAATCGGCTCGGCCCCCAACTGGTATTTGCCGCATTTTTTGTCCGTAGTGCGTCACTACCGTCGTCCACATACGGGATGGCGGCCTGCCCGTTATGAAAGGCGGTGCGCAGTAAGCTGGCCATATTGTGCTTGGTCATACCCTCGAAACGGATCGGGGCAAATGGCCAGTGCATCCATGTCGAAGCAGTCGATTGCCCATCACCGATACTGCGTCGGTCGATATCGGTCAGACCGCGAGCAAACAGCATATCGTTCAGGTTGGTCAGCATACCTAAGCCATAGGCGTCGCCCATCGCGTAATCCGGGCGGAAATACTCCCAAAAGCCGAACAGGTCACGCTGCACCACCGCATCATCAGTACCCGCCGGCCACGTTTTCACAAACGGGAAGGTAGCGAAATTCCCCACCTGCTCGCACACCACCAAGGCAGACTTGGAAGCATGTGCGCTCTCGCCGTGGCCGGAATGGTCATAACCGAAACTGAGCAAACCTTTTTTGCGGTAGCGGCCGCCGGGCAACGGGCAGGCTGCCTGCAAACCAGCCGACAAGCCCACCGCCATCGCGCGGCGAATGTATTTTTCCCAAATATGGTTCTGCGCCGAAGCGTTGATGCACAAGAACTGCCGAATCCACTCTGAATCCGGTAACTGTTCCTTCATCTCATCCACAAACGCCTGATTCAAGATCCCCAGTTCGATACCGAGATACACGTCTACCGGCGGCAATACATGGTAGCCACCGGTATCAATCAACTGGGTCAGCACGTCCGCCCCTTTATACACGCCGGTGATACGGATCTGCGGGTCGAAACTCACCGAGCTGTCCACCCCAAGGCGTCGAGCCGAACCCAGCATCGGTAGGAAGCGGGAAAATAGCCGGTCGGCCGGCATGTCGTCGATTTCTTCCAGCGAACCGATACTCAGGCCGTCACCGTCAATTTGGCTCATGATGCCGTAGCAGACGGCCTTGCTGCCGTTGTGGAACTGGTAACGGGTATCGGCAATCTGTCGCCGCCCGGATTTATAGCCGATCCAACCACTTAAAATCGGGCTGCGTCGGATGGCATCGATGTGATACATCAGGTTGGTTTGGCTCTGCTGTAAGCGTGGCGCCACAATCCCTTCTTCTTGGAAAGGGGTAGTAGCCAAATATTCCAGGCAGTACATTTCTTTCACTGCAGTTTTACCGGTGCGGCGGCAGGAAAAATCCACCGTATTGCGGTGGTCGTCCATCTCCTGCATCTTCAACACCTGCATCGGGTCGAGATCGACGTTGTGCACATGCTTGTGCCACAGGGCATGCGGCTTGATGCCGGTAACCGGGTCGGGGCGGGCATAGCGCATGATTTCCCGTTCGGCACTATGTTGTATTTGGATGCGTTGGGCGGCGGTCGTCATGCAGCCTCCTCCTGTGGAGCCAACTGCGCCAAATAGGCCGCCCATTCCTCATAGCAGTCGCGGCATATGTCCAAATAATGCAGCTGCTCGTATTCCTCCAGTTTGGCACCGCAGTCGGCGCAGTATTCCGACGGCAGCATCAATCCACCTTTAACCCGAAAAAACATACATAAAATACCGCGGCGAATACCAACCAACCGCAATGCGGTACCCGTTCTTTCGCCGACAGATAGGCTACATACACGATTGCCACCTTACTCCCCAAAAACAGGGCACTGATTGCAAACTCTTTCATGATTTATCCCCGTTCTGCTGCCGGTATTCAACCAATACCGGGTCTTGCTGCTTGCGTGCGTTAGCGCGTTGCGCCAGCACTGCCAAGTTCTCCAGCGCTTTGGCACTGCGCTCGGAGAATTCCAAAAGCGACTGCTGGGTGGCGGCATCCTGTTTCAGGTGGCCTAATGCCTGCTCTTCCTGCTCGATGACTTTCGGTGTCATACCCATATCGGCCAGCGACAGACCGTTTTTGCTCAAGAAATCCTGCAGGCTTCGAATCAGTGGATGGGCGTGGACTTCGTAAATCACCTTCATCTCGCCGCTGGCCCGGTCGAGGTATTCGCCGATCACTACATTGCCTTCCTGATCCACCTTCCATGCCGGTGCGCGCAAAACCACCCCGTCCGCCACAATCGTCTGCAGTATCTGCTGGACGATGGCGGTGATGGCCGCCTGCATATCGGCATAAATCTCGGTCAAATACCGCGGGTCGCGCTGCTCGAACGCGGCGTGGTGCAGCATAAACAGCTGCGTCTGCTTTACGCAGGCCGGCTGGCTGCGGCAGTATTCGCGATCCACGGTGCAGGTGCGGCAGGCCGGGTAGCCGTCCGGCTTGGCCGGGAAATAGGTGGCGGTGCGGGCATTCATGCCGTGCTTGAGCGCATTGAAGCGGGTCCTTCGCGTTTCCTCCGGCGTCGGGTGGCCTTCCAGATTCTTACGCACCGCCGCCTTGCCTTCCGGCGTCTTCGGACCGGTGGCATTCGCCCAACCCTTCATTAGGTTGCGGTGCCAGGCCGCCTGGGCGCAGGTCTCCCCGCATTTCGGGCAGGCTGCCTGATAGGCAAACGGGTGCCACTCGCATTCAGGCGCATCCTGCACCGTTTGCGGGGCACACTCAAAAGTGTGCTTGCAGGCGGTGCAGCGGAAAACAACGGTGTCGAGGGATTGGGAAGAATGGTCGGTCATACGGGTATTAAACGACCAAAGACAAGAACAAAACAGGGGTATTTTTGGCACAGGATAGGCAGTAAAATTTGCCCTGAACAGGAAAGGGAAGTATGAAACGAGCAATTATCTACGTGCGGGTCAGCACTGCCCGCCAAGCCGATGAGGGCATTTCCATCGATGCCCAAACCGACCAATGTAAAAAGAAAGCCAAAGAGCTTGGCGCCAGCGTGTTGCAGATATTCCGCGATGAAGGCGTCACCGGCACTTCAGCCATGAAGCGCCAGGCATTTCAGCGCGCCATCCATTACTGCGCGGTAAACGATGTGGACTATTTCATTGTGTGGTCTACTTCGCGATTTGCCCGCAATAAGCTGGATGCCGCCAGTTACAAACTGCTGCTGCGCGAAAGTGGCACCCGCCTAGTGTATGCCTCAATGAATATCGATAGCGATACCGACGAAGGCTGGTTCACCGATTCGATTATGGAGATTATGGATGAGCAGGTGTCGCGCCAAATCAGCCGAGACACCCGCCGCGCCATGCTGAAAAACGCGGAAGAAGGCTGGTTCAACGGCGGCCGTGCACCGTTCGGCTATCAAATTATGACTCAAAATAAACGCCGTAAACTGGTGCCGAACGATGCCGAAAAAACTCTAGTACAGGAAGCCTTCCGCCGCTTTGCCGCCGGAGAAAGCGCATTGGCAATTGCCCGTAGTTTTGCCAGCCGCGGCTATACCCGGCGCGGAGCGGAATGGCAGGCAGCCAGCCTGTCACATATGCTGAAGAACCGTGTCTATCTCGGACAAACTGTGTATAACAAAACCAGTAACCGTAAAACCAATCCGCCAGAAGACTGGGTAATACGCCAAACCCACGAGCCGCTGATCTCGGAAGAGGAATTTGAAAACGCTCAGCGGCGTTTCCAGCCTCGTCATGTGGCGGCAGGCAGCCCTTCTAGCAGCTTCCTGTTTACTGGATTATTGCGATGCGGTCGATGTGGCAAGGCGATGGTTATTGAGACTGCGACCAGCAAAACTAAGCGCCGCTACAATTACTACAATTGCAGTGGAGCCCGCAAAGGCTGCGACTGCATCATGCGGCGTATCCCTGCCGAAAAGATAGATGACTACCTGCTCAATATCGTTATCGACAAATTGCTTACTCAAGATGTAGTCAGTGATTTCATCGGCAAAGCTTATCAAAAGTATGCTGAAAAACGTGCCGGGGATGCCCAGCAGCGTAAACTGCTGCAAAGCGAACTGACCGAACTGCGCCGCCGCCGCAATGCTCTATTTGAATTGGTCGAATCTGGGCTGACTGGTTCAGACAGCCGCTCCCTGCTTGAGCGACTGGCCGGCTATGATGAACGGGAGCAAATCCTGCTCGTCGAACTTGATAAGCTAGATTCTGCACCAAGTGTTGAGAAAATTCCTGAAATTGATATTGATAGCGCCCTAACCACACTAAAAAATATCATTTTAAACACAAGAAATGCAAAAAAGCTCCGCATTCTATTGCAGAGCTTTATCCAAAAAATCGATGTCAATCCTACCGATGTAGTTATTCACTACCACCCAGAACGGGTTATTCATGATTCCACTGGGGTTCATAGTACGAAAGGTTGGCACGCCCACGGGGATTCGAACCCCGGTTGCCGCCGTGAAAGGGCAGTGTCCTAGGCCTCTAGACGATGGGCGCATTCGCATGAGAGGCGCGCATTATACTGATGCGCGCCAGGCTGTCAAGCGGTGCCGGGGATTGCTTGGCGGCCGGGGATTGAGCTTCGTTGAAGCCCACGTTTTTAGCTTCGCAGAAACTCAGCTTTACTTCGCAAAATATCGTTTTAGCGAAATTTGCTTCACTCATTTTCAGGTAGCCTGTTGCGCCAGCGGGGCTGCATGGGCAGTTTGGGAGAAACGGCAAACGGGCGGGATTGGCGGTATAATGCCGCGCTTTGAAACAAACGGAAGCAGCAAGCAAAATGTGGTTTAAACAAGTCAGCTTTTACCCCCTGAGCAAAGACAAACTGCCGGATGTGGAAACCTTATCCGCCAAGCTGGAGGAGGCCGCGTTTGCGCCGCCGCAGGGCTTGGATTGGTTTGGCGAGGGCTTTGCGCCGCCGCAGGCTTTTTCGCCGGAATGGGTATTCCCCGCCGATTTCACGTGGGGCGTGGCGCTGAAAAAATCGGAAAAGGTGCTGCCGGCCGGCGTGATCCGCGAGATTTTGGAAGAGAAAGTGGCCGAAATCCAGGAAGCGGAGGCGCGCACGGTGGGGCGCAAGGAAAAGCAGGAGCTGAAAGAGCAGATTACCGACGACCTGCTGCCCCGCGCCTTTACCCGCAGCAGCAAAACCGAAGCCGTGTGCGACACGCGCAGCGGCTTTTTGCTGGTGAACCAGGCATCGGCCGCCCGTGCGGAAAACCTGCTGGCCAAGCTGCGTGAGGCTTTGGGCGGCTTGGAGGCCAAGCTGCCGAACACCAAACAATCGCCCTCTTCGCTGATGACCGAATGGCTGCTGCAAGGTGCCTGCGGCGGCGGCTTCGAGCTGGATGATATGTGCGAACTCAAGGGCGCGGGCGATGCGGCGCCCACGGTGCGCGTGTCGAAGCAGGATTTGACCGCCGAAGAAGTGGTGCAGCATGTGAAAAACGGCAAAACGGTTACCCAGCTCGGGCTGGTGTGGCGCGAGCAGATTGCCTTTGTGCTCACTCAGGATTTCACGCTCAAGCGCATTCAGTATCTGGACGTGCTGCAGGAGGAGGCGGAAAGCCACGGCGACGATGCGGCGAGCCTGGCCTTCGCTTCGCAGGTGCTGATGGCCGAGGGCTTGTCGGCGCTGCTGCACGAGCTGGTGGCGCTGCTGGGCGGCTGGCAGGATTGAGTTTTCAGGTAGCCTGCTGCGCCAAAAGGCTACCTGAAAAATATCAGCCAAAAGGAAGGCATAATGACACAACAAGAATACGCGGAATATCTGTTCAAGCTCTTAGGCGAAGAGCCGCAACCTCCCGACCAATATGGCGGCTGGGAAGATTTCTTCTACGGCCTGTTCCAAAGCTTCATGCCCGGCGGCGAAGGCGTGGCTGCCGTGTTCGAACCGCTGGAACGCGGGCAGGAACTGCTGGCGCGTATTCTGCCTGTGTATCAAAGCACTTTCGAGCGCAACTCGGCAATCCTCGAAAGCGGTTATGCCCCCGGCTATTTCTGCCCGCCCGCGCAAAGTGAGGCCGAAGCGCAAAAAACCGGCGAGAAGCTGTTGGCCGGACTGCAAGAATTTGCCCGCTTTGCCGAAGACGAAGAATTGCTTGCCGCCCTCGCCGCCGTTAAAGAAATACGCTTCGGCAAGCCCGATGACGAATACAACGAAACGGCAGAGCTGCTTGGCGAAGCGTTTGACGAATGGCGGATTGGCAACACCGACCACGACAGCCCCGCACAAGTGCTGGCCGAAGCCTATTATTCGGTAAACTGCGACTACTATCTCGCCGCCTACCTGCAATACCCGCTATTCCGCAGCAAACCCGAGAGCGATTTCCTGCGCCCCTATTTTGATTTGTGGCAGCAGGGCTACGGCTTTGCCTTAGACAAAGACAGCCTGTATCTCACCCAATAAACATCAGTAAAGGCTACCTGAAAACCAACCGGCAATTTTTAGCTGCGCAGAAACTCGCGAAGCTCGTTTTCAGGTAGCCTCCAAGCAAAACCCCCAACATAGGACAACACCATGAGCATCAAATCCGACCGCTGGATCCGCCGCATGGCCAAAGAACACGGCATGATCGAGCCCTTCGAACCCAATCAAATCAAAGAGCAAGACGGCCGCCGCATCATCTCCTACGGCACATCGAGCTACGGCTACGACATCCGCTGCGCCAACGAATTCAAAATTTTCACCAACATCAACAGCACCATCGTCGACCCGAAAAACTTCGACCCGAAAAACTTCGTTACCGTGGAAGACGACTGCTGCATCATCCCCCCCAACTCCTTCGCCCTGGCGCGCACCGTGGAATACTTCCGTATCCCGCGCAACGTGCTCACCGTGTGCCTGGGCAAATCCACCTACGCCCGCTGCGGCATCATCGTGAACGTCACCCCCTTCGAGCCCGAGTGGGAAGGCTACGTTACCCTCGAATTTTCCAACACCACCCCGCTGCCCGCCAAAATCTACGCCGGCGAAGGCGTGGCGCAGGTGCTCTTTTTCGAGAGCGACGAAGTGTGCGAAACCTCCTACAAAGACCGCAAAGGCAAATACATGGGGCAAACCGGCGTAACCCTGCCCAAGGCGTGAAAGGCATCAGCCGCCGCCATGATAAAGGCTACCTGAAAATCGAAAACCGGTTTTCAGGTAGCCTTTTAAGGTATCGGAATCTGGCGGTTTAAGCCGCAAACGGATGCCGCAACACGATGGTTTCCACGCGGTCGGGGCCGGTGGAAACGATGGCTATGGGGGCGCCGCACACTTCTTCGATGCGTTTCAGGTAGCCTTTGGCGTTGGCCGGCAAGGCGTCGAAGCTTTGCACGCCGAAGGTGGATTCGCTCCAGCCGGGCAGGGTTTCGTAGATGGGGGTGCAGCCGGCCACGGCATCGCTGCCGAAGGGCAGGATGTCGGTGGTGCTGCCGTTTGGCAGGGTGTAGCCGGTGCAGATTTTGATTTCGGGAATGCCGTCCATCACGTCGAGCTTGGTAATGCACAGGCCGCTGATGCCGTTGATTTGGATGGTGCGTTTGAGCGCGGCGGCGTCAAACCAGCCGCAGCGGCGGGCGCGGCCGGTAACCGAGCCGAATTCGTTGCCGCGCTCGGCCAGGCCGGCACCGGTGTCGTCGAACAGCTCAGTGGGGAAGGGGCCGGAGCCGACGCGGGTGGTGTAGGCCTTGACGATGCCGAGCACGTAATCCAGCGCCTGCGGCGGCACGCCTGCGCCGGCGGAGGCGGCGCCTGAGAGGCAGTTGGACGAGGTAACGAAGGGATAGGTGCCGTAGTCGATATCGAGCAGGCTGCCTTGCGCGCCTTCAAACAGCAGGCGCTCGCCGCGCTGGAGGGTGTCGTAGAGCTTGCGCGACACGTCGGCGAGCATGGGCAGGATGCGCTCTTTGAAGCTGTTGATTTTGGCCATCACGTCGCTGAACTGTACGGGCTGGGCGCCGTGCAGGTGCTGGAGCTGCACGTTGTAAAACTCGAGGTTGGCGCGCAGTTTGGCTTCGAGGGCGGCGGGGTCGGCCAAATCGCCGAGGCGGATGGCGCGGCGGGCAACCTTGTCTTCATAGGCCGGGCCGATGCCGCGGCCGGTGGTGCCGATTTTGCCGGCGCCTTTGGAGGCTTCGCGGGCGTGGTCGAGCGCCACGTGGTAGGGCAGGATCATGGGGCAGGTGGGGGCGATGTGCAGGCGTTGTGCCACGTTGGGCACGCCGCCGGCGGCGAGCTCGTCGATTTCGCCCAAGAGGGCTTCGGGGGAAACCACCACGCCGGAGCCGATGTAGCAGTGCAGGTTTTCATGCAGGATGCCGCTGGGGATGAGGCGCAGCACGGTTTTTTTGCCGTTCACCACCAGGGTGTGCCCGGCGTTGTGCCCGCCTTGGAAACGCACCACGCCGGCGCATTCTTCGGCCAGCCAGTCTACGATTTTGCCTTTGCCTTCGTCGCCCCACTGCGCGCCGATGACCACGATGTTTTTTGCCATGATGTTGTTGCCTTTGTTGGAATAATGGATTGGGTTTTCAGGTAGCCTTTGCAGGAATGGGGCTACCTGAAAAATATGCGGTGTTTGCCGTGATGCCGAATGGCAGGATGGCTTTGATGTTTTCAGGTAGCCTTTTGCCAATAGGGAAGGCTACCTGAAAATATTTCAAGCCACCTGCGTTTGATGCTCCCCGCCCGCGCGTTCGCGGATTTCGCCCAGCCGGTATACGGTTTCGCCCTGCCCGGCGAGGAAAGCTTGCACCGCATCGGCCTCGCCGGCGGGCACGATCACGGCCATGCCGATGCCGCAGTTGAAGGTGCGGTACATTTCCTGCGTGTCCACATTGCCGGCCTGTTGCAGCCATTGGAACAGCTTGGGCATCGGCCAAGATTGTGCATCGATTTGCGCCACGCAGTTATCGGGCAGCACGCGCGGGATGTTTTCGGTGAGCCCGCCGCCGGTGATGTGCGCCATGCCTTTGATGTCGAATTTTTCCAGCGCGGCCAGAATCGGCTTCACATACAGGCGGGTGGGCGCAATCACGGCCTGGCGCAGGGTTTGGCCGCCGTTGAAGGGCGCGTCTAGATCGGGCTTGCTGCGCTCGATGATTTTGCGGATGAGGGAATAGCCGTTGGAATGCGCGCCGTTGGAGGCGAGGCCGAGCACCACGTCGCCGGGGCGGATGCGGCGGCCGTTGATGACCTTGCTCTTTTCCACCACGCCCACCGCGAAGCCGGCCAAATCGTATTCGCCCTCGGGATACATGCCGGGCATTTCGGCGGTTTCGCCGCCAATCAGCGCGCAGCCGGATTCTTCGCAGCCCTGCGCGATGCCTTTAATCACGTCGGTGGCGCGCGCGACATCAAGCTTGCCGCAGGCGAAGTAATCCAGGAAAAACAGTGGTTCGGCGCCCTGCACCAAAATATCGTTCACGCTCATGGCCACCAGGTCGATGCCCACGGTGTCGTGTTTGTCCCACTCGAAAGCCAGCTTCAGCTTGGTACCCACGCCGTCGGTGCCGCTCACCAGCACGGGGTGTTCGTATTTTTTGCTGATTTCCACCAGCGCGCCGAAGCCGCCCAAATCGCCCAACACTTCGGGGCGCAGGGTGCGCTTGGCAAAGGGTTTGATGTTTTCGACCAGTTGGTCGCCGGCGTCGATATCCACGCCGGCATCGCGGTAGCTGAGGGATTGGCTCATGTTTGGCTTTCGGAAAAGGTGGAAACGGAAAGCGCTATTTTACCTGATTTTAAGGCGGCTATAGCGAATCAAATTGGCTTTCGATACAAGGCAGCGAGCCGCAGACAGTATAGGAGTACGGCAAGGCGGGCTAACGCTACAGCGAAAGTTAGGTTGATCCGGCATAACGATTGAATCGGGCAAGCCTAGCCCAGCAGGTCGTCCAGCGCGCTGCCGATGTTGGGGAAACGGAAGCGGAAACCCTGCCGCAACAAGGCCTGCGGCAGCACCTGCTGGCCGTCGAGCAGCAAATCGGCCTGTTCACCCAGCAGCAGGCGTAAGGGTTTTTCGGGAATGGGAAACAGCAGCGGGCGGTGCAAGCGTTGGGCGGCGGCGCGGGCGAAATCGAGCTGGGTGGCGGGCTCGGGCGCGGTGAGGTTGTAGGCGTGCCAGCCGCTGTGTTGCTGCCCGGCCAAAAAGCGGATGGCGGCCACTGCGTCGCTGATGTGTATCCACGGCAAGGGCTGTCGCCCGCTGCCGATTTTGCCGGCGCACCAGCGCACGGGTTTGAGCAGTTGCGGCAAAATGCCGCCGCCTTTGCCCAACACCACGCCGAAGCGGCACACAGCCACGGGGATGCCGCTGCCCTGCTGCAATTGCTGCGAAGCCGCTTCCCATTGCCGGCACAGCTGGGAAACGAACACGTTTTGCGGCGGGCTGGATTCGGTGCAGGGCGGCCAGCCTTGGGCGCTGCCGCAGCCGTAGTAGCCCACGGCGGAGGCTTGGATGATGAGGCGCGGCGGGTGCGGATGGCGCGGCAGCCATTCGGCCAGGGCGCGTACGGATTGCAGGCGGCTGTGCAGCAGCTCCTGTTTGCGTTCGGGCGTCCAGCGGCCTTCGCCGATGGGGGCGCCGGCCAGGTTGACGAGCACGTCGGGGCGGATGGTGTCGTAGAGGTGGTGCAGCGCGGTGATGTATTCGAAGCGCGGGCCGGCGGCGCGGGCGCGGGCGGGATCGCGGCTCACGATGAGCACGCGGTGGCCATCGGCCTGGTAGGAAGCGGCCAGCGCGCGGCCGATAAAGCCGCTGCCGCCGATGATGACAATGGTTTGGCGGCTCATGCGCGGCTCCGGCGGTGGGGGAAAGAGGCTAGCTGAAACATGTTTGATCCTTGGAAAAATTTTTCAGGTAGCCTGCCATGTTCTCGGGCGGCGTGCAACTGTGTTGCCGGGGGCAAAAGATTTTCAGGTAGCCTTTCGGTGTGGAAAGGCTACCTGAAAAATGATGTCTTGCGAAGCAAGAGAGAATTTCTGCGAAGCTAAATGCCAACTTCAGCGCAAGGGCAGGCAGATAGATGGGGTTGGCAGGCAGATGATGAATTTCAGGTAGCCTTATACAGACACGTAAAGGCTACCTGAAAATAAACAATTTGCCCTTTTCTGCGAGCGGGGCAAAGCGCCGGCTTATTGATGCCGACGCAATTCTTGGCGCAGCGAATGCAGGCCGGAGCGGCGGTCGGCGATTTGGATTTGCAGCGAGTCGGCGCGGCTGGGCTGGTTATGGCGGCGGGCGCTGGCCAGCTCGCGTTCGGCCTGGGCGAGGGCGCGCTCTTCGCGGCGGATGTCGCGGGTGATGATTTCTTTGGGGGTAAGCGGTTTGGCGGCGGCGATCACGGGTGCGGGGCGGATAACGGCGGCAGCGGGGCGCATGGGCTGCTGGCGCAGGGTAACACGCATCGGCACGGGCTGGGCCAGCTGCACGTCGCTGGCGGCGGCCACGGCTTCCTGCCACACGGCGGGCAGCTCGCCGTTGTCGGCCTGTTCTTTGGCGGGGCGGCCGTTGGGGATGGCCACGGTGGCGGCGGGCGGGGCGGCCGGTGCGGAAGCTTCGGCGGTTTGGCTGTCGGCGCGCACGGGGCGGCAGCGGCCTTGCGGCAGGGCGGTGCGCACGCTTTGGCCGTTGGGCAGTTGGCAGAGGTAGGCGATCTCGGCGGGCGCTTTGGGCTCGGCGGCCGGGGTTTCGGTGGCGGCGCTGATGCCGAAGGCGGCCAGCAGCACGGCGGGGAGGATGAGGTGGATGGCTTTTTCAAACATGGTATGGGTGTTGCGCTCAGTCATGCGGCGGATTATAGCAAGCGGCGGGTAGCTTGCCGTTGAGTTGGGTTTAAATGCGTAAACAGGCTGCCTGCAAACCGCGGCGCGGGTTTAACAAACGCAAAATAGTGTTTCAGGCGGCCTGCTCCGCCGTTCCTGCCGCAAAGCAAGACAAGCCGCCCGCCGAAGGATTAAAATACGCCCTTTCGCACCCACTGATCCGCAGGAGGCCGCCATGGCACAATTTTTCGCAATCCACCCTGAAAACCCGCAAGAGCGGCTGGTGAAGCAGACCGCCGAAATCGTGCGCCAGGGCGGCGTTATCGTTTATCCCACCGATTCCTGCTACGCGCTGGGCTGCCAGATGGGCAACAAAGAAGCGATGGAGTGCATCCTCGCTATCCGCCAGATTGATTTGAAGCACCACCTCACCCTGATGTGCGCCGATCTGAGCGAGCTGGGCACCTACGCCAAAGTAGACAACAGCCAGTTCCGCCAGCTCAAGGCCGCCACCCCCGGCGCCTACACCTTCATCCTGCCCGCCACCAAAGAAGTGCCCAACCGCACGCTGCACCCCAAGCGCAAAACCATCGGCCTGCGTGTGCCGGATAACCGCATCGCCCTGGCGCTCTTGGCCGAGCTGGGCGAGCCCATGCTCTCCTGCACCCTGATGCTGCCCGGCGACACCGAGCCGCAAACCGACCCCTACGAAATCCGCGACCGCCTCGAGCACGCCGTGGATTTGGTGATAGACGGCGGCTGGTGCGGCACCGAGCCCACCACGGTGATCGACATGACCAACGGCACCGAGCTGATCCGCCAAGGTGCGGGCGATACGGGCGTGTTTGGCTTGTGAGCCCGGATGGTTGGCACATCAAAGGCTACCTGAAACTGGGTTCAGGTAGCCTTTGATGTACATGGCGGTTGGAGGCTACCTGAAAATGTAGCAATACCCGTTTTAGCTTCGTGGAAATTCGCTTTGCACCATTCCAATTTCGTTAAAGCCGAGATTTCAGCCGGTTTTCGGCTGCCTGCGGGGCTTGGTGCGCAGTGCAAACTGCGGCCCGCTGCCGGCATAGGCAATGTGTTGTCTGCCATAAAGGCTACCTGAATGATTCAGGTAGCCTTTATGCTGTGCGGCACCGGTGTTTCAGTTGGCGCGGCGCAGGTAGGTGGCGAAGCGCGGGGTGCCTTTGGCGGTGAAGCCGCGGTATTTGTAGGTGATGCGGCTGCCGACGGGCGGCGGGTTGCGGCGGTCGGCGTCTTTAAAGCCGGAGCCGATGCGGAATTCACCCAGCTCGTTGCGGCAGGATACGGCGCCGAGCAGGCCGGTGTTGCGGCCTTTGCCTGCGTGGTGTGCGGTAACGGTGCATTCGGCGTCGTGGGCGCTTTTGAGCTTGAGCAGGTTGCTGCTGCGGCCGCCTTGGTAGGGGGTGTTGGGGTTGCGCAGCATCACGCCTTCGCCGCCTTGGGCTTCGATTTGGTGCAGGAATTGTTGGGCATGGGCGGCATCGCGCACAGGGGTTTGCGGGATGAGGGCGAGGTTGGCGCGGGGGTGGGCGGCGAGGTGGCGCTGCACGAGCCCGAGGCGCTGGTAGAGGTTGCCGGGGGCTTGCGGGGCGTCGAAAACATGCAGTTTGATGCCGCTCCAGTCGCTGCCGCTGCGGCGCACGGCGGCGGAAACCTGCTCGAAGGCGCCGCGCCGGCTGTAGAGTTCGCCGTCGAGCGGGAAGGGCGGGAAATCGCGGGTGAAGCCGGCGGGCGGGGAGAAGGGGTGGCCTTGGCGGCTGATGAGCTTTTGCCCGTCCCAATAGGCGCGCACGCCGTCGAGCTTTTCGCTCATGGCCCAGCCGGCGATGTTTTGGCCGCTGTATTCTTTGGCGAGGATGAGATTGGGCGGCGCGGCGTGCAGCACAGGGGAAAACAGGAGGGCGAGAGTGAGGAGGAGGCGTTTCATGGCGGATGGTTTGGGTGGGATGGTGTGGTTGGAGGCTACCTGAAAGCATAGGTTCTGGCATGGCAGAAGCGGTTTTACAATTTTCAGGTAGCCTGAAGGGGTGTGGGTAGAAAGTGCTGTCTCTACTTTAGTGTGGCTGGAACGGTGTTTTTAGGGCGCAGGATGCTTTAGGGCGGCCTGCTGCCATGCGGTTACGTGTTCGATAAAACCTTGTTTTTCAGCTTCATCAGCAAAAATACTGTGCGGCAGGACGATGAATGCGCAGCCGAAAATCAGGAGAATATCGCCCTTTACGGTTTGTATGCTGTCTAAAGTTGCCCAGCCGAACCATGACTCATGCTGCTGCGGGTAAATTTGGCGACAACCTGCATTGTCGGCCGTGAAGAGGCTTTCGTGCAGCAGGTAGTTGCGGCAGTAGATATATTTCAGGATTCGGCGGTTGAATATGCAGCTGATCATGGAGACCAGGAAAAAGCTGGCCGAGAGGATGTAAACCACTTTTGTATTGGCATGTATGATGATGCCGAGCGCATCTTCGTCTAAATAGTATTCTTCCAGCAGTGCGGGTAGTTGGTTTTGGTTGTGGAACAGCAGAAAAAACATCACCGATATAATGATGAGAAACGGCAGATAAAAGCAAAGCAGCGGCGAATATGTACGCGGCGCGGTTTTGTTGTAATAGCTCATCTGGGCGTATGCGCCTTTCGGGTATTCCTTCGGGGTGGGCGGCACAGTGTAGCTATATGTTAAGGTTTCGGACATGGATTTCTCTGTTTAATTTTCTAGGTAGCCTGAAGGAGACGCGTCTTGAAAAGCAGACCTAACTTTTTCAGGTAGCCTTTATCGATATATCGACAGCAAATCACATAGGCAGCGAGTCCCCGTCTTACAGGCTACCTGAAAAATGGCTCTACCGTTTTTTCAGGTAGCCTTTACCATGCCGTGCGGTTTAAGACGAAGTTAGGGCTTCCAGCGGCATGGTGAGCAGGGCTTCGGCGCTGCCGTTGATGCGTTCGGCGCAGGCGTAGGCCTGGGGCAGCACGTAGGCGAGGTAGGCGCGGGCGATGTGCTGCTGGGCTTGGCAGAATTCGCTGCCGAAGCGCGCTTCGCTTTCCGGGCTGCGGGCGGCGAGGAAGTTTTTGGCCAGGGCGGCGGCGCCGAGGGTGAGGGCGGTTTGGTTGAGGAAGGCATCGGCATGGACGGCGGTGGCGGCGTGGTCGGCTTCGTGCTGTTGCAGCAGGCTGGCCACGCTGCGTTCGGCCAGGGCGAGGGCGCGGTTGAGCGGCTCGGCGGTGGCGGGCTCGAGGGCGGCGAGCTCGTTAGCGGTTTGCTGGGCTTCGGCGAGCAGGCTGCGCACGAGGGTGCCTTTGTCGGCCACGGTTTTGCGGGCGAGGTCGGCGGCCTGCACGCCGTTGGTGCCTTCATAAATGGCGGTGATGCGCACGTCGCGCACGAGCTGCGCCACGCCGGTTTCTTCGATGTAGCCGGCGCCGCCGAATACCTGCATGGCGAGGTTGGACAATACCGTGCCGTTGTCGCTACACCAGGCTTTGACGATGGGGATGAGGTAGTCGAGCCGGCTGCGGGCGGCTTTTTTGCCGGCGGGGTCGGGGTGGCGCTGGGAGGCGTCGAGCGCGGCGGCGGCTTGGATATACAGGGCGCGCTGGGCGGCGAGGGTGGCTTTCTGCTGGATGAGCATGCGGGCCACATCGGGGTGGTGGATGATGGCGAGAGGGGAGCCGTCGGGGGCGCTGCCTTGGACGCGTTCGTGGGCGTAGGAGAGGGCGCGTTGGTAGGCGGCTTCGGCCACGGCGTGCCCTTCGATGCCCACGCCGAGGCGGGCCTGGCTCATCATGGTGAACATATACAACAGGCCGCGCCCGGCCTTGCCGATGAGGTAGCCTTCGGCTTCGTCGAACTGCATCACGCAGGTGGGGCTGGCGTGGATGCCCATTTTGTGCTCCAGCGCGGTGGCGTGCACGTGGTTGCGCGCGCCGAGGCTGCCGTCGGGGTTGACCTTGTATTTGGGCACGATAAACAGGGAGAGGCTTTTGATGCCGGAGGTGGTGCCGGGCAGGCGGGCGAGCACGAGGTGGATGATGTTTTCGGCAAGCTCGTGGTCGCCCCAGGTGATGAAGGTTTTCTGGCCGCTGATGCGGTAGCTGCCGTCTGCTTGCGGCACGGCTTTGGTGGCCACTTGGGAGAGGTCGGTGCCGGCCTGCGGCTCGGACAGGTTCATGGTGCCGCTCCAGAGGCCTTGGCTCATTTTGGGCAGGAAGGTTTGCTTCTGCTCTTCAGAGCCGTGGCGCTCGATGGTTTCGACGGCGGCCACGGTGAGCATGGGCATGAGGGAGAGGGCGAGGTTGCCGCCGTAATACATTTCTTCGCAGGCGGCGGAGAGGATGGCGGGCAGGCCTTGGCCGCCGTATTCGATGGGGGCGCGCAGGCCGGCCCAACCGGCTTCGCGGAAGGCTTGGTAGGCGGCGGCGAGGTCGGGATGGGTGACTACTTTGCCGTTTTCCAGGCGGGCGCCGTGCAAGTCGCCGGTGCGGCCGGTGGGCAGGAACACTTCTTCGCTGAATTTGGCGGCTTCTTCGATAACGGCGGCGGCGGTGTCTTCGTCGATGCCGCTCTCGGCATACCATCGGATGATGTCGGCGAGGTTGCCGTGGGTGCGCAGGGAAAACAGCAGTTCGTTTACGGGGGCGCGGTAGGACATGGGGGCTCCTTTGTATGGGTGGGATGGAATTGCCCAAGCATAGCAAATCGGCAGGGGCTTGGGTATGGCGCGGGCGGGGTTTGTGCGGCGGGATTGACGGGCGGCAAAAAGGCTACCTGAAAACTGTTTTTCGTTTTTCAGGTAGCCTTTTGTGCGGCAGCGGGCAGAGGCGGCTTGCTGAGCATGAATGCCGGCTCCCGTTTTCAGGTAGCCATTCACACGCCTAAGAGCGGCACGATAACCGGGGCGAGGAAGGAGGTGAGGATGCCGTTGAAAATGAGGCCGAGGGTGGCGTAGGCGGCGAAGTGGCCGCTGATTTCCAGGCTGGCGGCGATGCCGATGGCGTGCGAGGCGGTGCCCTGCGCGATGGAGTGGGAGATGCGGTTGCGGATGTGGCTGTGGCGCAGGAGCCAGAAGCCGATGAATTGGCCGGTGAGGCCGGCCAGCAGCACGGCGGCTACGGTAACGGCCGGCACGCCGCCCAGCACATGCGTGATTTCCAGCGCAATCGGCATGGTAACGGATTTGGCGGCCAGCGCCTGCGTAACTTCGTGCCCCGCGCCCAGCCAGTGGGCAAACAGCACGCCGGTGACGATGCCCACCACGCTGCCCACCACCTGCGAGGCGGCAATCGGCAGCCATTGGGTGCGGATGCGCGGCCATTGCTGATACATGGGCACGGCCAGGCACACGATGGCCGGCTGCAGCCAGAAGCCGACCATGCAGCCGGTTTGCATGAAATTGTCGTAGCTGATGCCGAAGAGTTTCAGGTAGCCGATAACGAGGAGCGTGCTCACCATCAGCGGGTTGGCCAGCGGGCTGCCGCTGCGCAGGCGGATGAGCAGGCTGAGCCGGTACACGCCGAGCATCAGCAAAATCAGCACGATGGGGTTGGCGGCGAGCTCTTTCATTGCCGTTTCCTCAGGATTTCATGCGTTTTGGCGCTGGCGAGCAACACCAGGATGGTGCTGGCCAGCGTGGCCAACACGATCGACCAGAAATCCAGCACCACGATGGAGAAATAATCCATCAGCGCCACGCAGGCGGGAATCATCAGCAGCATCATGTGCTGCATGAGGAATTCGGTGAGCGGCTTGAGCCAGGAATCTTTCACCCAGCCGGCCTGGAGCAGGCCGAACAGGATCAGCAGGCCGGCGATGCTGGCGGGGAGCTTGAGGTGGGTGAAGTGCAAAAACACTTCGCCTGCGGCCAGGCAGGCGAAAACGATGATGAGCGCGCGTAACATGGTTACTTGCCTAGGGGAATGGATAATGGAAGGGGCGGGATTATACACCGATGGCCGTCGGGCTGGGAGGCTGGCTGACAAGCCAAGCGCCGGATGGCGGGCTGGCTTTGCGCTAAGGCAAATCTTTGGCTGTATCCCTGCTTAATTGGGAAGGGCATTGGATTTCGGGAAGTCTGCCCATTTTCAGGTAGCCTTTTGCTATTTTTATTCTGTTCACTTTTGCGCCTTATGCCGGCGCGGGCACTTCCTTCCTTTCTTTGCTTCGCCAAAAAAAGGAAGCAAAGAAAGGCGACTGCGGGCACAGGTTTGCTGCACAAATTTCCCTCACTCCGCACGGTTTTCGGGCGGGCCCGAACTTGCGGCTGCGCCGCTTCGGACAGAGCGTGCCCTTGTTTCCCGAAAAACTGCGCTCCGTTCGGCTGCGCCAGCAGAGGCGGCACGGCATCGTAGGCTTGTGGTGGATATCCTTTTTTAATATGCACATGATTAAAGGCTACCTGAAAAACGCAATCCATTTTTAGCTTCGCAGAAACTTCGCTGTGCTGCGTTTTGGCGAAACGCACTTCGCTCGTTTTAACTTCGTTGAAGCTCACGCTTTCAGGTAGCCTTTATTGTTTGCGCCGGCAAATGCGGCATCAATAGCCCAAGCGCTGGCAGATGGTGGAGGAGAGGCCGGCTTGGTTTAGGGTGTAGAAATGCAGGCCGGGGGCGCCGTGGCGCAGCAGGCGGGCGCACATTTCGGTTACCACGTCGAGCCCGAGTGCTTTGATGGAGGCAGTGTCGTCGGCGTAGGATTGCAGCTTCAGGCGCAGCCAGCGCGGGATTTCGGCACCGCACATGTCGGCGAAGCGGGCGAGCTTGGAGAAGTTGGCAATCGGCATGATGCCGGGCACGATGGGGATGTCCACGCCGCGGCCGCGCACGTCGTCGAGGAAGCGGAAGTAGGCGTCGGCGCTGAAGAAGAATTGGGTAATGGCGGAATCGGCGCCGGCTTTCACTTTGCGCACGAAGCTTTGGAGGTCGTCTTCGGCGCTGCGCGATTGCGGGTGGTATTCGGGATAGGCGGCCACTTCGATGTGGAACCAGTCGCCGAATTGGTGGCGCACGAGCTCGACCAATTCGTTGGCGTGGTGCAGGCCGGTGGTGCCCAGGCCCATGCCGGAGGGGATGTCGCCGCGCAGGGCGACGATGTGGCGGATGCCCATGTCTTTGTATTGCTGCAAGAGTTCGGTGATTTCGCCTGCTTCGAGGCCGACGCAGGGGATATGCGGGGCGGCGGCCATGCCTTCGGCGAGGATGTCGCCGATGGTTTGCAGGGTGCCTTCGCGGGTGGTGCCGCCGGCACCGGAGGTGCAGGAGAAGAATTCGGGCTGGTATTGGGCGAGCTGCTTGCGGGTGATTTTCTGCTTTTCGCGGCCTTCGGGGGTGCGGGTGGGGAAGAATTCGAAGCTGAGGGTGTTGTTTTGCATGGTGTCGGGCGGTAGGGCGGATATAAAGGGCGATACGGTAGCGGGCGGCGGGGGTTTAGGCAAGGGCGGCGGGCTGAAAAATCGGCATCGGGTGATGAATAAGATTCATGCAGTCCGGATGCGGGGCGATGAGGGGAAGTAGGCAAGTTGTTTGTCTGAAAAGCGATTTTTTTTGATGATATGTGTTCAAAATGGAGGGGAATAAAACAGGCTACCTGAAAAATATTTTTCAGGTAGCCTGTTGGTTTGCTGCTTAAGGAAGCTTAGTTTTTATCCTGATCCACCAGTTTGTTTTTGGCAATCCAGGGCATCATGCCGCGCAGCTGAGCGCCGACTTTTTCAATTTGGTGGTCGGCGGTGAGGCGGCGGCGGGCGGTCATGCTCGGATAGTGGGTGGCGCCTTCGAGGATGAACATTTTGGCGTATTCACCGGTTTGGATGCGTTTCAAAGCATTGCGCATGGCTTCGCGCGATTGCTGGTTGATCACTTCCACGCCGGTTACGTATTCGCCGTATTCGGCGTTGTTGGAAATGGAGTAGTTCATGTTGGCAATGCCGCCTTCGTAGATCAAATCCACGATGAGCTTCATTTCGTGCAGGCATTCGAAGTAGGCCATTTCGGGCGCGTAGCCGGCTTCCACCAGGGTTTCGAAGCCGGTTTTGATCAGCTCCACCACGCCGCCGCACAATACAGCCTGTTCGCCGAAGAGATCGGTTTCGGTTTCTTCGCGGAAGTTGGTTTCGATCACGCCGCCTTTGGTGCCGCCGTTGGCTGCGGCGTAGGAGAGGGCGATGTCGCGCGCTTTGCCGCTCTTATCCTGATACACGGCAATCAGGGAAGGCACGCCGCCGCCCTTGAGAAACTCGCTGCGCACGGTGTGGCCGGGGCCTTTGGGGGCAATCATCACCACGTCTAAATCTTCGCGCGGCACGATTTGGTTGTAGTGCACGTTGAAGCCGTGGGCGAAGGCGAGCACGGCGCCCTGCTTGAGGTTCGGCTCAATTTCGGCGCGGTATACGGCGGGTTGGTTTTCGTCGGGCAGCAGAATCATCACCACATCGGCTTTTTGGGTGGCGTCGGCCACGGGCAGCACTTCAAAGCCGGCGGCTTCGGCCTTTTTCCAAGAGCCGCCGCGGCGCAGGCCCACCACCACGTTCACGCCGGAATCTTTCAGGTTAGCGGCATGGGCGTGGCCTTGAGAGCCGTAGCCGATGATGGCCACGGTTTTGCCTTTGATGAGGGAGAGGTCGGCGTCTTTATCGTAATACACTTGCATGGGGAATCCTTTTCTGTATTCGGAAATCAAATAAACGGGATACGGGAAATCGGCAGGCCGGCCGTGCTGCGGGATGATGGGAACGGGCTTGTGGCCGTTCCGGCGGGCGGCACGGGAGCGGGTAGGCGGCACTGTCGCATAGGTGCTGCATACTACCCGAATTTTGACAGATTGGCAGCTTTTTTGGACAAAATTTTTAGAAATCGGCAAAAAAGTTTGCTTTCGACAAGCTATTTTAGACAAATTGTCTTAGAAGTATTGAAGATTTATAGAACTTTGCCAATTTACTTTTTCAGATAGCCTTTGCCATCCTTGTCCTGTTCACCTTTGTGCCTCAGGCCGGCGCGGGCACTTCCTTTTAGCTACGCAGAAACTCGCCCTCCTGCGGAGACCTCGTTTTCTTTGTTCGCCAAAGGAAGCAAAAGAAAGGCGACTGCGGGCACAGGTTTGGCTTCGCCAAACTTCCCTCACTGCGCACGGTTTTTCGGGCGCCAAAGGAAATTAAATCAGCTGCAACTTGCGGCTTCGCCGCTTCGGGTGTGCAAGCCCTTGTTCCCCGAAAAACCGCGCTCCGTTCGGCTGCGCCAGCAGGGGCGGCGTAGCACAGCACATCTGTGGTGAATATCCCATTTTGATGTTCGCAGATACTTAAAGGCTACCTGAAATCTACGGATGCCCCGCAAGCGGTGCTTTGGTTATAATGCCGGCCTGATTCTGTTTGATAAGGCCCCGCCATGAGCCAACAAGAACTCGGCCTGATTTTCCTGCCCGCCGGCGTATTTTTTATGTGTTTTGCCGGGCTGTGGCAGCTTTATGTGATGCTCACCGAAAGCTACACGCTCAACCGCTTTAAGGATAGGCAGCTGGTGTGGGTGGTGTCGCTGCTGTTTTTCAGCTTCAGCATCGGCGTGTATTGGCTTTGCCCAAACGCGCGCAAGAAGGGCATCGTGTTTGCCGTGCTGGCTGTGGGCGGGGCGGCCATGTATGTGCTGGCGCGGCGCTGGCTGCCGTTTGCCAAATAGGCCGGCGGTTTTAACTGCGTTGAAGCTGGCGCTTTCAGGTAGCCTGCCGAGCAATGAGGCTACCTGAAAACGATGTCTTGCAAAGCAAGGCTGAAGTTTCTGCGAAGCTAAAAACGCGGGCTTCAACAGTTAAGGGCCCGCCCCACCCGGCGCAAGCCGAAACATCCCCGCCAACCCCGCAACCCAAACGAGCCCCCGCCATGCCGCCTATTGCCAAAACCCTGCTGCTGTTCCTGCTCACCGCGCTGGCGGAAATCATCGGCTGCTGGCTGCCCTATTTGTGGCTGCGGCAGGGCAAGGGCGCCTGGCTGCTGCTGCCCGCCGCCGCGAGCCTGTCGCTGTTTGCCTACCTGCTCACCCTGCATCCGGCCGCCAGCGGGCGGATTTATGCCGCATACGGCGGGGTGTATATCGTTACCGCCCTGTTTTGGCTGCGTTTTGCCGACGGCGTGCCGCCCAAGGCGAGCGACTGGCTGGGCGCCGCCCTGTGTTTGTGCGGCGCGGCGGTGATCATGTGGGGCAGCCGCGCGTGAGGCTTGTTTCCCCATCGAATTTCCATTTTCAGGTAGCCTAACATGAGCAAACCGCATTATCCCGTTACCCCCGCCATCCGCTTCCTGCGCGAGCACCACATCGCCTACGAACCGCACTTCTATCCCTACATCGAGCATGGCGGCACCGCCCAGCCCGCCGAATGCCTCGGCGTGGACGAACACGCCGTGATCAAAACCATCGTGCTGGAAAACGAGAGCAAACAAGGCCTCATCGTGCTGATGCACGGCGACCGCCACATCTCCACCCGCAACCTCGCCCGCCACCTCGGCATGAAGCACATCGAGCCCGCCACGCCCGAGCAGGCCAACAAATGGACAGGCTACCTGGTGGGCGGCACCAGCCCCTTCGGCTGCAAAACCGCGCTGCCGGTATATGCCGAACGCAGCATTTGGGATCTGCACGCGCTCTACATCAACGGCGGCAAACGCGGCTTTTTGGTGGCCGTGCCGCCTGCCGCGCTGGAGAGTTTGGGCGCGCAGGCGGTAGACGTGGCGGTGGATTAGCTGCGTTTGGCGGGCATAGAAAAGGCTACCTGAAAAATGTTTCAAACCATTTTTCAGGTAGCCTTTTTCGGATTGTGTAACGGGGCGAAAGCTTAGAGCGGATGCCGCGCCAGCCACCCGCGGGCTTCGGCCATATCGGCGGCGATTTGCGCTTGCAGCTCGGGCAGGCCGGAGAATTTTTGCTCGTCGCGCAGCTTGTGCAGGAAGTCCACGCGCAGGCGCTGGCCGTAGAGGTTTCCTGTAAAATCAAAGAGGTGCACTTCCAGCTTCTGCGTGGGCAGGTCGGACACGGTGGGATTGAGCCCGAAGCTGGCCACGCCTGGGCGGCTGCCGAACGCGCCATGTGCGGCCACGGCAAACACGCCGCCCAGCGGGTAGCGGTGCGGGGGCAGGTGGATATTGGCGGTGGGGCTGCCGATGGTGCGGCCGAGCTTGGCGCCGTGCTTCACGCGGCCGATGAGCGAATAGCGGTGGCCGAGCAGGCTTTCGGCGTAGGCAAGGCGGCCTTCGCTCAGGGCTTGGCGCACCAGGGTGCTGCTGGCGCGCACGTCTTGCACCATCACGGAGGGGGTGCTTTCGGTGTCCATTTCGGGGCAGCGGCGTAGGAGCTCGAAATCGCCTTGGCGGCCGGCGCCGAAGCGGAAGTCGTCGCCGATGAGCAGGTAGCGGGTGTTGAGCTGCCCGAGCAGCAGTTTTTGGATGAAATCGGGTGCGGGCATGGCGGAGAGCTCGGCGTTGAAACGCAATGCCCACACGGCATCGAGGCAGCCGGTGTCGCGCAGCAGGCGCAGTTTTTCGCGCAGGGGGGTGAGGCGGAAGGGCTGCTTTGCGCCGCGCTGCCGGCTGAAAAATTCCTGCGGCTGCGGCTCGAATACGATGGCCACGGCGGCCAGGCCGCGCGCGTCGGCTTCCCGGCGCAGGCGTTCGAGGATGTGGCGGTGGCCGAGGTGGACGCCGTCGAAATTGCCGATGGTCACGGCGCTGCCGTGCGGGTGCGGCAGGAACGCGGTGTTGCCGAAGCGGATGTTCATGGGATGGGGCGGAAACGAAAAGGGCGTATTGTAGCGGGAAGGGAGGGGGAAAGCATCTGCTGCGGCGGGAAAGATTGAGGCTACCTGAAAACGAGCGAAGTGAGTTTCGCCAAAACGCAGCGCAGAGAAGTTTCTGCGAAGCTAAATTTTTCAGGTAGCCTTTTGCTTGATGCGCGGGGATTAACGGCGCACGTGGCGGCGCACGCAGGCTTCGGTGGAAGCGTGCATGCGGCGTTCGAACACGGGGTCGTTGCCGGTGCGGTCGTATTGGTCGAGCGTGCGTTTCCATTGGGCGGCGGGGTATTGCTTGGCGGTTTCGTCGAAGGTGCAGCCGCACAGGGTTCTGGCCATCTGCGGCGTCAGGCTGCTGCCTTTTTCGGTGGCAGACTGGGCGCAGGCAGACACGAATTCGTTGCGCATCTGCTGCACGGTTTTGGCGGAGGCGGCGGGAGCCAGCGCGGCAAGCAGCAGGGCGGCGGCAAACAGGGTTTTCTTCATGGGGATTCCTTTCTGTATGTTGCGGGGATGAAATGAAGGAGACGGTATTGTGCCGCCCCTTGTGGGAAATGTCTATCTATTTTTAACGGCTTAGGGTTTCAGGTAGCCTGCCGGGGAGAGGAAGGCTACCTGAAAAGTTTTGCCGGAAGGGGAGGGCTTTCCGGTTTTGCAGAAAGCCGCGTACTCGTTTCACTATCTTGCGGCTCACATCTCCAGCGGGTCGATGTCCACCGACCATCTGGCGGCGGCAAACTGCCGGGCCAGAGCGGCGAGCGCCTGCTGCCAGAGGGACACTTGGCGGTGCAGCGCCTTGCGGCTGGGGCTTTCGAGGAACACCTGTGCGCGTTCGCGGCCGGCGAGTTTGGCCAGCAGCATGGGCACGGGGCCGAGGCAGAGCACTTCGGCCGCTTCGTTGCCGCCGTTTTGGCGAAACTCACTGTGTTCGTTTTTGCTCCGCAGAAACTCGCTTTGCTCGTTTTGGCGAAACTCGCGTTGCTCGTTTTTGCTATGCAGAAACTCGCGTTGCTCGTTTTCAGGTAGCCCTTGCTGCGCCACCCATTCGGCGGCCAGGCGCAAGAGTTCCAGCGCGTCGGCCATTTTGGCGGCATCGGCGCGGATGGCGGTGGTGTGGGTGAAGGGCGGCATGTCGAAGTTTTCGCGTTCGGCCAGCTCGCCCTCGGCGAAGGCGGGGTAGTCTTGCCGCAGGAGGGATTGGTACACGCGGTGCTCGGGCAGGCGGGTTTGGATAAACACGCGGCCTGGCAGCTCGGCGCGCCCGGCGCGGCCGGCCACCTGCATCAGCTCGGCAAACAGCCGCTCGGGGGCGCGGAAATCGGCACTGTAGAGGCTGCCGTCGGCATTGAGCACCAGCACCAGGTTCAGGCGGGCGAAATCGTGGCCTTTGGCCAGCATCTGCGTGCCCACCAAAATGTCCACACCGTTGGCGGCAATGCGCTGGTAGAGCCGCTGCCAGTCGCCTTTGCGCGATATGCTGTCGCGGTCTACCCGTTCGATTTTGGCCTCGGGCAGCTGCGCGCGCAGGGCTTCTTCCACCCGCTGCGTGCCGATGCCCACGGCGGTGAGGTCTTGGTTGCCGCAATCGGGGCATTTTTTCGGAATCGGCACGGCTAGGCCGCAATGGTGGCAGCGCAGCTGGCGGGCGCGCTGGTGCAGCACCAGCTTGGCCGAGCAGTGCGGGCAGCCGAAGGTGTGGCCGCAGTCGCCGCAGAAGAGGGCGGGGGCGAAGCCGCGCCGGTTGAGGTACACCATGCTCATGCCGCCCTCGGCGTGGTTTTGCCGCAAGAGCTTGAAGGCGGCGGGGCAGAAGCCTTGATCCAGCGGCTCGCGGCGGATGTCGATGAGGCGGATTTCGGGCAGGCGGGCGGTGGCGCGGGCGCGCTGCGGCAGGCTGAGCAGGCGGTAGGCGCCGCTTTGCGCCTTGTGCCAGCTTTCCAGCGAGGGCGTGGCGCTGCCGAGCATGATCGGGCAAGCGGCCTGCCGCGCGCGCCACACGGCCAGATCGCGGGCGTGGTAGCGCAGCTCGCTGTCTTGTTTGAACGAAGCGTCGTGTTCTTCGTCCACCACAATCAGCCCCAAATCCGGCAGCGGCGTGAACACCGCCAGCCGCGTGCCCACCACCAGCCGCACCTGCCCGGCCATGGCTTTCAGGTAGCCCCGGGTGCGCTCACCGGCGGCGGTTTGGCTGTGCAGCACGGCGGTGGGCACCTCGGCAAAACGCTGCTGCAGGCGGGCGAGGAGCTGAGGCGTGAGGCTGATTTCGGGCAGCAGGAACAGCACCTGTTTGCCCGCAGAAAGAGCGGCGGCCATGGCTTCGAAATAGGTGTCGGTTTTGCCGCTGCCGGTGATGCCGTGCAGCAGGAAGGGGGCGAAACCCTGCGCCTGCGCCACCGCATCGGCGGCGGCCTGCTGCTCGGGGTTGAGCGGCACGGGGGAAGGCGGAATCGGCGCACGGGCGGCGGGAAGGTTTGCTTCGGCAGCCAGCCAGCCCTGCGCCTGCCAAGCGGCCAGCTGTGCGGCGGCCTGCGGCGCGATGGCGCGGGCGGCGCTCCGGCTCAAGGGCGCGGCCAGCAAGGCCTGCCACAGCGCGGCCTGGCGGCGGTGGCGCGGCGGCGGCGTGGGCTGCTGCCGGCCTAATTCGGTGAGTGCAAAGCACGGCTCGGGCGGCGGCAGCGGGCAGGGCTTGGCTTCGCGCAGGCCGGCCGGCAGGGCGGTGAACACGGTTTGGCCGACGGGATAGTGATAATAACGGGCGGTGAAATCAATCAGCTCGCGCCAGGCGGCGGGCAGAGGCGGCTCGTCTGCAAACACCTGCGCCAGCGGCAGGATTTTGGCGGGGCTGATTTCCGGCGCTCCGCATGCGCCCCACACGATGCCGGCCACGGTTTTGCCGCGAAAGGGCACGGCCACGCGCGTGCCGGGCGCGGGAATGCGATCGGCGCGGTAGGTGAGCAGTTTGTCGAGCGGAACGTTGAGGGCGACTTGGCAGTAGGGCACGGCGGTGTGGGGGAGGGGAGGGAGACGGCGGGTATTGTACCTGAAACGGCGGCGGCAGATTTCAGCCAGCCTCTTGGGGCGGCAGCCAAGCGGGCGTATCATGCAGGCGAAGCATAGGCTACCTGAAAAATGCGCAACGCTTTTGGCTGCGTCCAAACATTTTTTCAGGTAGCCTTCAACCCAACAGAAGCAAGGAAACCACCATGCCCGCCATCCTTGAAACCATCCAAGCCGACATCACCACGCTGGCGGTGGACGCCATCGTGAACGCCGCCAATTCCTCGCTGCTGGGCGGCGGCGGGGTGGACGGGGCGATACACCGCGCCGCCGGGCCGCAGCTTTTGGCCGAGTGCCGCACGCTGGGCGGCTGCCTGCCGGGCGAAGCCAAAATCACCCGTGGCTACCGCCTGCCCGCGCGTTGGGTGGTGCACACCGTCGGCCCGGTGTGGCGCGGCGGGCGGCACGGCGAAGCGGCGCTGCTGGCCGCGGCCTATGCCCGCTCGCTCCGGCTGGCCGCCGCACACGGCGCCGCCAGCATCGCCTTCCCCTGCATCAGCACCGGCGTGTACGGCTACCCCGCAGACGAGGCGGCAGAAATCGCCGTGCAGGCCGTGCGCGGAACGCTGGCGCAATGCCCGCAGGTGGCGCGCGTGGTGTTTTGCTGCTTTTCGGCGCAGGATGCGGCGCGCTATCGGCGGCTGTTGGCGGATGTCTGAAACCATGCTTGGGCGCAGCCAACTGGCGTTGCGCATTTTTCAGGTAGCCTTTGTTTGGCCGCAGGCCGGATTCTGGCATCCGCCATGCCCAATGGATTAAAATCACTCAGCCATTTTCCACCCGCAAAAGGAGTTCTGCCATGACCCAACTGCAAAGCGCCCTGTCGCACGTTTCCCTCGGCACCAACCAATTTGAACAGGCCGCCGCCTTTTACGATGCCGTGCTCGCCCCGCTGGGCATCCGCCGCGTGCTGGATTTGAGCGAACACCGCGCCATCGCCTATGGCCGCGCCTTCCCAGAATTCTGGATACAGGCGCCGCACGACGGGCAGCCCGCGCAAACCGCCAACGGCGTGCACATTGCTTTTTTGGCGGAAAACAACGCGCAGGTCGATGCCTTCTACGCCGCCGCCCTTGCCCACGGCGCCCAGCCCGACGGCGCGCCCGGCAAACGCCCGCACTACGGAGAAGCCTACTACGGCTGCTTCGTGCGCGATTTGGACGGGCACAAAATCGAAGCGATGGCTTGGAACGAATAGATTTGGCGGCAGAGAGGCTACCTGAAATTTTCAGGTAGCCTTTTGTCTGGCTGGGTAAGGCTACCTGAAAGCGTAAGCTTCAACGCAGTTAAAACGCAGCACAGCGGAGTTTCTGCGAAGCTAAAAAGCATCGGTAGGCCGGGGAAGGCAGTAAGCCGCAGGCTGGTGTTTGGCGCGGATGGGAAGGTTGAAGGGCGGCCTGCCGTGCTGCCGGCGGCGCTAGGGCCGGATAAAGCACCATTCGCCGGGCTGCAGGCCTTGGCAATCCCAATCGCCGAAGCGCAGGCGGTGCAGGGCTTCCACGCGGTTGCCGGCGGCGGCCACCATGCGTTTGACTTGGTGGTATTTGCCTTCGGTGAGGGTGAGCAGCAGGCTGTGCGGGCTTTCGAGCTCGGCTGCGGCGGCGGCTACGGTTTCGTTGTCGTCGTGCAGCAGCACGCCTTGGCGCAGGGTGGCGCACAGGCTTTCATCGGCGGGGTGTTTGAGGGTGGCACGGTAGAGTTTGGCCACGTGCTGTTTGGGCGAGGTTTGGCGGTGGTTGAAGGCGCCGTCGTTGGTGAGCAGCAGCACGCCGGTGGTGTCGGCGTCGAGGCGGCCGACGGCTTGCGGGCCGGTGGCGCGGAGGTGGCCGGGCAGCAGGGAGAAGATGCTGGGGTAGTCACGCGGTTTGTGGGAGGTTTCGTAGCCGGCGGGCTTGTGCAGCAGGATGTAGTAGTGCGGCAGGGGGATGACGGCGATGGCTTCGCCGTCGATGGCGAGGCTGCGCACTTGGGCGGGCTCGATTTCGGCGGCGGGGGTTTCGGCAATGGCGCCGTTGATGGCGATGCGGCCTTGTTCGACGAGCTGGCGGCATTGTTTGCGGCTGCCGATGCCTTGGGCTTGGAGGTATTTGGTGAGCTGCATGGGTTTGGCTGGGCGGGATGAGGGGATGCGGGATGATAGCATAGGGTTTTCAGGTAGCCTTTGGGGCTACCTGAAAAATGGGAGTCTTGATTTGCGCGGGTTTAATTGCTGTGGTTTGGGCGGTCTTCTGGAGGGGCGGGGGTTTGGCTTGCTGCTTGTTTGGCTTCAAGGCGCAGTTTCCATACCACATAGCGGACGGAGCGGATGACTACCCAGCCCCAAATCACGAAAAGCGGGGGTGCCCAGTGATATTTTACCAAGTCGGTAAATGGGGTTTTCTGAATTTGAAAGATGGCTGTTATGCCGATACATGAGGCAACTAAGGAAAAGATGTCTTGGATGCCGTAGGGCATATATTTGGTTTTGGTGTCTTCTTCCGGGAAGAACATTGCCGGAGCAAAGAATTTGATTACAAGGTAGAGCGATACAGCAAATGCAACGAGTGGGCCAATCATAAACACCCAAAATATCATGATAAGCATGAAGTCGTCAGGATCTGCAGCAAAGGCAAGGGGTACAACCCAGATCAGCAGGAAATTAGCGACGGCGGCAGCAAAAGAGACGATGATTACGGCAACGATTGCCAGACCATATCCAAAAGACCGAAGGGCAGAATAAGCGCCGGATTGCTTCATTTTTCGCTCCCCGAAAATCAAAGGCTACCTGAAAAATAGTTTTCAGGTAGCCTTCATCTTACTGCGCCCTTAGAAAATCTGCCACACGAAGAAAATCAGCGTGTGCAGGATAAACAGCGGCACCAGGATGCCGAACGACCAGGCCATGTAGCCGAAGAAGCCGGGCATGGGCACTTTGCGCTGCTCGGCGATAGCCTTCACCATGAAGTTCGGCGCGTTGCCGATGTAGCTGAGTGCGCCCATAAACACCGAGCCCATGGACACGGCCAGGAGGGTGTGGAACAGGTGGCCGGTCATCAGCGCCTGCGCGTCGCCGCCGGCCATGTTGAAGAACACGAGATAGGTGGGTGCGTTGTCCAAAAAGGCGGAGAGCATGCCGGTCATCCAGAAATACATGGCGTTGATCGGGTTGCCCGCAGAGTCGTGCACCAGCGCGATCAGCGGGGCGAAGGGGCCGCTTTCGCCGGCCTGCAGCATGGCGAGCACGGGGGCGATGGTGATGAAGATGCCGAGGAAGAGCTTGCCCACTTCGGCAATCGGCCCCCAGTTGAATTCGTTGCCGGCGCGCACCTGTTTGGGCGTGATCAGCAGAGAAGTGATGCCGAGCGCCACCAAAATCACGTCGCGGGCGAGGTTTTGCAGAGCATAATGCGTGCCGAGGATTTCAAAGCCGGGGTGCGCGGGCTGCCAAATGCCCGACATCATCACGGCGCCCACCACGCCCAAGAGCAGCAGGAAGTTCCATTTACCCATGAGCTTGATTTTTTCCGGCGGGCTGTCGGGGCTGGGGTCGGCCGGCAGGATTTCGCCGGCTTGGGCGAAGTAGTGGCGGTCGAGGAAGTAGAACAGGGTGAGCAGCACGGCGGCGCTGATCAGCACGGGCGGCAGCATGTGCTGCACCGTCCACATGAAGTCCACGCCTTTCAGGAAGCCGAGGAAGAGGGGCGGGTCGCCCAGCGGGGTGAGGCCGCCGCCGATATTGGCCACCAGGAAGATGAAAAACACCACCACGTGCACGCGGTGCTTGCGGTTGTCGTTGGCTTTCAGGATGGGGCGGATCATCAGCATGGCGGCGCCGGTGGTGCCCATCACGGAGGCCAGGAGCGTGCCGATGGCGAGCAGGGCGGTGTTCAGGCGCGGGCTGCCGTGCAGGTTGCCCCACACCAGGATGCCGCCGGAAATGGTGTAGAGCGCCCACAGCAGCAGGATAAACGGGATGTATTCGGCCACCAGGGCGTGCGCCAGCACGTGCAGGCTGGTGGAGAAGCCGTATACCAAGGTGAAGGGGATGAGGAAGGCGAGCGTCCAGCCGGCGGTGATTTTGCCGAAGTGGTGGTGCCAGATGTGGGCGAAAAACAGGGGGCCGGTGGCGATGGAGAGCAGGATCAGCACAAAGGGGATGCCCCAGGGCAGGCTCAGCTCGGCGCCGTTGAGCTCGGCGGCCAGCGCGGGCAGCGGCAGGGCGAGCAGCAGCGGAAGGAGGGCGGTACGGATACGCATCGGTTTTCCTTTTGATGGCGGTTGGAGGCGGCGGCCGCAATGGCCGGCAAATAGCAAGCCGGATTTGCTAATCCGGCCAAGTGAGGGGGATTGTAAATGAAAGTGTGCGGTGTGTCAGTATGAAATCGGCGTTGGGGCTACCTGAAAAATATCGCTTGGGCAGAGGCAGCAGATTTTCAGGTAGCCTGCCGCGCGATGAGGCTGCCTGAAACCCGCCCGGCCGCTGTGATACAATCTCGCCCTTGAATTTAACCGGAATCCAATCCCCGCCACCCCGCCATGACCAAGAAAAAACCGAAAACCTTTGAAGAAGCCGTGAGCCGGCTGGAAGCCATCAACCAAGCCATGCAGGCCAGCGATATGCCGCTGGAAGAGGCGCTGGCCGCCTATCAGGAAGGCAGCGAGCTGGTGCGCTTCTGCCAGGCGCGTTTGGCCGAAGTGGAACAGAAACTGCAAGTGCTCGACGCCGGGCAGGAACGCGAACTGGTGCTGGAACAAGATGAGTGAGCTGAAGCAATGGCAGCAGCGCGCCCGCGCCCAAACCGAGCTGGTGTTGGAGCGCGTGCTGCCCGCAGAAAGCAGCCTGCCCGAAGGACTGCATGAAGCCATGCGCTACGCCGTGCTCGGCGGCGGCAAACGCCTGCGCCCGCTTTTGGTGCTGGCCGCCGCCGAATTGGGGCATGCCGACGAAGCCGCCGCCGAAGCCGCGCTGGCTGCCGTGGAGCTGGTGCACGCCTATTCGCTGGTGCACGACGATATGCCCGCCATGGACAACGACAGCCTGCGCCGCGGCAGGCCCACCTGCCATGTGCAATACGGCGAAGCCGCCGCACTCTTGGTGGGCGACGCGCTGCAAACCCTGGCTTTCGACGTGCTCAGCCGCCCGGGCGCCCTGCCCGCCGAGCGGCAGCTCAAAATGGTGCAGGTGTTGGCGCGTGCTTCCGGCAGCCTCGGCATGGCCGGCGGGCAGGCGATTGATTTGCAATCCGTGGGGCGGCACATCGGCCAGGCCGAATTGGAAACCATGCACCGCCTGAAAACCGGCGCCCTCATCCGTGCCGCCGTGGCGCTGGGCGGCTTAAGCTGCCCCGATTTGGACGAAGACACACTGGCCAGGCTGGACGACTACGCCGCCAAACTCGGCCTCGCCTTCCAAGTGATCGACGACGTGCTCGACTGCGAAGCCGACACCGCTACACTGGGCAAAACCGCCGGCAAAGACCAGGAAGCCGACAAGCCCACCTATGTGCGGCTGATGGGCCTAGCCGCCGCCCGCGAATATGCCGAACGGCTGGTGGCCGAAGCGCAGCAGGCCTTGGCAGGCTTCGGAAGCGGGGCGGAACGCCTGCGGCAGCTGGCGGTTTATGTAGCCGCGCGGCGCAACTGATGGCGTGCGGCGAAGGTAGAGAGGCTACCTGAAAAACTGCGGTTCGGTTTTCAGGTAGCCTGTTTTTGATGCAATCGTATCGTAGAAATTTTTCGTTATTTAAGCAGCTTATAGTTTTGAGATTTCTAGCAGCTTGCTAAATTTCAGGTAGCCTTTGCTATTTATGCTTCGTTCACCCTTGCGCCTGATGCCGGCGCAGGTACCTACTTTTCTTTGCTTCGTCAAAGAAAAGTAGGCAAAAGAAAGGCGACTGCGGGCACAGGTTTGGCTCCGCCAAACTTCCCTCACTCCACGCGGTTTTTCGGGCGTGCCCGAACTTGCGGCTACGCCGCTTCGGACAGGACGTGCCCTTATTCCCCGAAAAACTGCGTTCCGTTCGGCTGCGCCAGCAGAGAAGATGCTCAAACGTTTGCGCTAAATGTTTCATGATTGGTTTTTTGGAATTTAATACGTTATTTACAAATAGTTTATATTTTTCAGGTAGCCCCAAGCGGCTGCCTGCATAACGGGATGACACATGAGTTGGTCGAATATATTCGTTAGCGCCCACTTCCTGCTCACGCTGGCCATCGCCCTGCGCGTGATTTATTCCCGCCGTTCGAGCGGCGCGGCGCTGGCCTGGCTCACGCTGCTGTTTGCCTTCCCCTTCGTGGGCGTGGGCGCCTACCTGCTCATCGGCGAATCCAAGCTGGGGCGGGCGCGGGCGGCGCGGCTCTCGGAGCTGCAAGCCTTCCACGACGCGTTCGCCGACCGCTTCCTGCCGCCGCAGGCCGAGCCGGTGGCCGATGTGCGTTTCCGCCAGCTCGCCCATTTTGTGAGCGGGAAAACAGGCTTCACGCCCACCGGCAACAACAGCACGCGCCTGCTGGCCGACACCGATTCGATTTTGCAGGCCTTCACGGCGGATATTGAAGCGGCGCAGCATTGCTGCCTGCTGGAGTTTTATATCGTGGAGGGCAGCGGGCGGGTGGAGGCCGTGCTGGAGGCGCTGATGCGGGCGGCGGATCGCGGCGTGCGCTGCCAGCTGCTGGCCGATTCGCTGGGCAGCCAGGGCTTTTGGCTGTCGGATTGGCCGGAGCGGCTGCGCGAGGCCGGTGTGGAAGTGACCCCCGCGCTGCCCTTCGGCTTAATCAGCTCGCTGTGGGTGCGCGCCGATTTGCGCAACCACCGCAAAATCCTGGTGGTGGACTACCGCATTGCCTACACCGGCAGCTACAACTTGGTGGATCCCAAATTATTCAAACAGGGCGCGGGCGTGGGCGAGTGGGTGGATGCGGTGCTGCGCTGCGAGGGCGTGGCGGCGCAGGAATTGGCGGCGGTGTTCTACGGCGATTGGGCGGTGGAAAACGCGCATAACCTCAACGCCACGCTGGAATATTTGAGCGGCTATCTCGAGAGCGCGCCCGAGCGTTTTACCGGCAACGGGCGGGAAACGCTGCAAGTGCTGCCTTCCCATCCCGGCGGCGACACCGCGCTGGTGTATGACGTGCTGCTCAACGCGCTGAACGTGGCGCAGGAGCGGGTGGTGGTCAGCACGCCCTATTTCGTGCCCGACGAAGCCCTGCTCAACACACTCACCATGGCCGCGCAGCGCGGCGTGGAAGTGGTGCTGATTCTGCCGCGGCGCAACGATTCGCGCCTGGTGCGCTACGCCAGCAGCGCCTACTACCAGCCGCTTCTGGCGGCGGGGGTGAAGCTGAAGATGTACGGCGGCGGCCTGCTGCACACCAAAGCGGTGGTGGTGGACGGGCGCTTTGCGCTGTTCGGCACGGTGAACATGGACATGCGCAGTTTTTATCTCAATCTGGAAGTGAGCCTGGCGCTGTATTCGCCCGACTCGGTGGCCGCCGTGGCCGCGCTGCTGGAAGGCTACCTGAAAGACTGCGAGGAGGTGGAGCTGAAAAAATGGCAGCAGCGGCCGCGGATACGCCGTTTTGCCGAACGCTGTGTGCGGCTGGCCAGCCCGCTGCTGTAGCGGCAAACTGTCGAATAAAGGCTACCTGAAAAGCGGAAATCACTTTTCAGGTAGCCTTTATCTTTGCCTCCTTATCTTGCAATCAGGCTGCCTGAGAGCGTGGGCTGCAATGCGGTAGAAATGAGATTGGCTCAGCAAGAATGGTTTTCAGGTAGCCTTCCCGCCCGGCGGGAGGCTACCTGAAAAATTTGACGGTTAGGCGCGGGGCAGGCGTGTCAGCCCACCTCGCCGAGCAAACGGGCGATTTCGGCCACGATGGCGTCGGCGGTGCTGCGCTTGCCCATTTCCGGCAGCGCGGTTTCGCCCGAGGCGCTGATGAGCGTGACCCGGTTGCTGGTGCTGCCCATGGCGTCGGCCACCGAATTGGCCACCATCAGCGGCACGCCTTTGCGCAGGCGTTTGGCGCGGGCGTGTTCCAGCACATGATGGCTTTCGGCGGCGAAGCCCACGCAGAAGGGCGCGTTTGGCAGGCGCGCCACGGCAGCGAGGATGTCGGGGTTTTCGGCCAGCTCGATGGCGGGCGGCGTGCCGCTGCCGTCTTTTTTCAGTTTCTCGGCGCTGCGGTTGGCCACGCAGTAGTCGGCCACGGCGGCCACGCCGATGAACACGTCGCAGGCGCCCGCTTCGCGCATCACGGCGTCGTACATTTCCTGCGCGCTATGGGCGTGCCGCACGGCGATGCCGGCGGGCGCGGGCACCTGAAGCTGCCCGGCCACCAGCACTACTTCTGCCCCGGCGGCGCGGCAGGCCTGCGCCAAGGCCACGCCCATGCGGCCGCTGGAAAGGTTGGTGATGCCGCGCACGGGGTCGATGGCTTCGAAGGTGGCGCCGGCGGTGAGCAGCACACGTTGGCCGGTGAGCAGCTTGGGCGTCCACAAGTCGGGCAGCAGCTCGGCCAGTTCGGCGGCTTCGAGCATGCGGCCTTCGCCGGTTTCGCCGCAGGCCTGGCTGCCGCTGGCGGGGCCGAACACGGCAATGCCGTCGGCCTGGAGCTGGGCGATGTTGCGCAGGTTGGCGGGATTGCGCCACATTTCCACGTTCATGGCGGGCGCCACGGCCAGCGGGCAGGCGCGGGCGGCGGCAAGGGTGGCGAGCAGGTTGTCGGCCAGGCCGTGGGCGATTTTGGCCAGGGTGTTGGCGCTGGCGGGGGCAATGAGGAAAACGTCGGCCTCGCGGCTGAGGTTGATGTGCGCCATGCCGTTGCCCTGCGCGGCGGAATGGTCGGTCCACACGCTCTGGCCGCTGAGGGCTTGGAAGGTTTGCGGGGAGACGAACTCCGTGGCGGCGCGGCTCATGGCCACGCTCACGCTGTGCCCCTGTTTTTTGAGCAGGCGCACCAGTTCGCAGGATTTGTAGGCGGCGATGCCGCCGCTGATGCCGAGCAGGATGTGTTTGGGCGGTTTGGGCATGGTGTGGATTTCTTGCTTGGGTGGGGGAAACGGGCGGTATGGTAACACAGGGGCGGGCTTGGTTTGGGTTTCGCAGGCATTCGGCTTTTCAGGTAGCCTTTGGGGCGGGCAGGCTACCTGAAAAATATAGGGCTTGAGGAGCGTGATGTGGTAAGGGGAGTAATGCTGCTGCAAGTTGAGTCAATCTGCCATGCCTTTTCAGGTAGCCTCAAGGAGGCACGGGCGTCAATATGATTGAAATTAGAGTAATGTCTACAAGGAGATGGTGTGTTGCCGCGTTGTATCTTTTTCCCATCATTTCCGGTTTTTCTTTACAGAAGTCCGCAAGCGCGCCGTATGTTTGTGTTAAGCTGCGCCGTTTTTCGATTTTGCGGAACGGCATTTGAAGCCTGGTTTTAAATGCGCCGGAAATTTGTTTCTCACTTCAAGGGATTACTCTAATGAACAAGATTTATAACATCGTTTATTCTGAAGAACACGGCACTTGGGTGGTTTGCTCGGAACTGGAACGCGCCAGCCGGAAGAAATCTTCCGGCTCCTCGGCTGCCAAACTGCTGGCTTCTGCCGCCGTGGTGGGCATCGGCGTATCCGCCCTGCCGGCGGCGGCTTCTACTTGCGGCAATGGCAGCACCGTGGCCAGCGGCGGCAGCTGCGATATGGGCACTTATACCGCCGCCGCAAATGACAATAAAGTCGGCCAAGCCTTGGTAACCGGCGGCGATACCGTAACTCTAACCACGCCTAATATCAATAATATTACTAGTTCGGACAGCGGCCCGAGTAACGACCGCCCGTTTAGATCAGGCAAACTACGTAACTTGTTTACTGATGCAGATATTCTCCAGCAATTGGGAAAGTTGGAACGCCTGAATCCTAACCAAAAAGGTGAAACGCGCACATTCCAAGACCCTATCAGCGGCAGCAATCAAACCGTTAATGTGTATAACAACATTGAGGGACAGTCTGCTTTGGATATCGATGGTATCGTAACGACAGGCAACGATGTGTATGTGGATATGCGATTGGGTACTGCCACAGGTAACGGTAGCAAGATCATCGCATCTTTGGGTAATCCCAATGCCACTATGGTGGATGAATCGGTTGCCACCAACCGCACAGGCATGCTTATTTCTGCAAAACAGTCACGCTTGGTGCAGGCTGAAAATGGCGCATCGGCAGAATGGACGTCAAAAAACAGAATCCGTTTCAGCCAAGGCGTGGTTGCATCCGACAGATTGAGGATCACCCAGTCGTTGTTTGAGCCAAAAACCGTTACTTTCATGGATGGTAGTACTCATGTGCTCAATACTGTACAAGATCTGATCAATTACAACGAAAATGTTTTGAAACAGAATATCGGTAAACCTGGGTTTGCTAATCCCGGTGAAACACAGCAGGCAGCTTATGACCGCTGGTTTAATGAGGCTGCCCGCAGAAAAAATTATACGTTTGATCAGGCTAACCCGATCACCCCTTCACCAGATTCACTGCTACCTGTCGGAGAGGTTTGGGTTTTATCTGCCACAGGTAACGGCTCAATCGCTACATTGAAAAACGGTGGGCAAATTGACCATCGCACGGCACAAAATATGGGCGGCGGTATGTTGGCTGAAGATGGTGCCAAGGCCGTTATAGAAGAAGGTGCAAATTTATCAGGTGCCTTCAACAGCTTGACTGTGCGCGGTGCAGGTAGCATTGCTGAAAACCACGGTGTGATTTCTGGTGGTTATTATGCTTCCGATAACTTTGACACCAGTAAGACCAGTCAAACCAATAAAAATGAAACTTATGTGGAAGCTACAACAGTTAATGCAACCAATAGCGGCACATTCAAGAACAACGGTATTATTAACGTTTCCGGCTTTACCTATCCAAATCTGAACTTCAACAACTATGGTGTTTTGGTAAACAATAACGCAACAGCCGTGAACCAGGCTGGCGGTGTTATCAATGTTGCCGTAAACAATACTCCAAATAATGCAGTACACGGCGTACGTGTGGAAAACAACGGCACATTCACGGGGGAAACAGGTAGCGAAATCTTCATCGGGCGTACCGCGCAATATAGCAAAAACGCCGCCACCACTCTGATTGGCAACACTTCCGATCAGGTGGGTATTCTTGTGAACGGTAATAACGCTACCTTAAACCACAACGGTACCATCAATATTGGCAAGGAAACCCAAGGTGCAACTGCTGTTAGGGTGAGCAACGGCAACGCTTCTACCACGGTAAATATGGGTGCGGACAGCGTGATCAACGTATCAGGTAACGCTACAGTAGCCAGTGGTCAGCCAAAGCAGAACATTGGTGTTCAGGCGCAAAACTCCGGCGCGGCCCAAATCACCAATGCCGGCGCAATTAACGTAACCGGTACCAATGCCGTGGGCGAAAACGTGGTGGCCGAAGCAGGGCGCACAGCGAAAATTACCAATACCGCCAGCAGCAGAATCACGGTGGAAGAGGCTTCCGCCAACCAGGTTACCCGCAACTACGGCATCTATGCCGACGGCCGGGGCACAGGCAAAGCCGAAGTGGTGACTGACGGCACACTGACGCTGAAAGGCCACAATGTAATCGGCGCGCATGCACGCGGCAATTCGACGATGGCCGTGAATGCGGGCACGCAAACCGTGTTCGACAACTCTGCCGGCGCGAAAAACCAGATTGCCTACCATGTGAACGGCGGCTCTGCTTCGGCTAATGTGGCGGCTTTGACCAATCCCACCGACATCACTACCGAAAACTCCACCCTGTTCCGTGCGGATGACGGCGGCTCGATTACCGCTGCCAGCCTGAACGTAACCGCTTCCGGCAAAGACGCGGTTATCTTGGCCAGCAACGGCCGGGATGGTGCAACCAGCAAAACCTCAAATATCACGGTAAACAACGGCACCTTCAACCTAACCGGCAACGGCTCAACCGTCGCCTTGGTGTCCGGCGGTGCGGAAAGCAGCCTGAAAGGTACGGCAAACGTAGCCGACAGTGCTACTGGTGTAACCATCGGTAAAGCCGACGGCAGAAGCTACGGTTTGAACAACCAACTGGTGGCCAGCAGCAGCCCCATCAATACCACCAAACTGGTTTCAGAGCTGAACACCACTACCGGCGCGGCCGGCACAACCGGTTATACCGCGCAAAACGATGCCACCGTAGAATTTTCAGGTAGCCTCAACCTGAACGGTGCCGGCAGCACCGGCGTGCAAACGCTCAACGGCGGCACAGCCGTATTGGATGCGGCCACCGTGAAAGTGGAAGGCAACGCCCTGCAAGCCAACGGCGGCAACAACACCATCAGCATCAACGGCGGCACGGTTACCGGCAGTACCAATGTGTTCAATTCCGTATCCGGCACCAACTCGCTGGCGGCCACCAACGGCGCAACCCTGAACGGCGTGATGTCGCTGGCTGCCGGCACTTCGGCGGTGGAGCTGGCCAGTGGCACCACTTGGAACAACACTGGCAATTCCACCGTAACCAACCTGGATAACGCCGGCACGGTCGCCTTTGTTGCGCCCGCCACCGCCGCCGTGGGCAACTACAAAACCATCACGGTAAACGGCAACTACGCCGGCAATAACGGCCAACTGGTAGTGAACACCCTGTGGAACAGTGCCAGCGACCAAGATTCCGACCACCTGATTATCAAAGGTACGGCAACGGGCAATACTACCGTCAGCACCCCCAACGGCATCATCGGCAACATTGCCCGCAGCCGGGCTCAGCAGTTCTCGTCTGATGTGGTAACGGTTGAGCAGCCGCAGGCCAATGCGGCGGGGCAGCAAGACGGCCAGCCCGACAGTAATGCCATCTTTACCGGCACGGCGAATACGACCAATGCCGGCCAGGCACAACTGGTATTGAAGAGCACCGCCGGCGGCAAGAATGTGTATGCCTGGACACTGTTTGCCGACCCCAATGCCCCCAATCCTTCGGCCTACATCTATGCCCCCGCCGTGGCCGGCTACGTGTTGATGCCGCAGGTAAACCAGGAAATCGGCTACCACACCATCGGCACCCTGCACGAGCGTCGCGGTGAAAACCAAACCCTTGCCTGGGATGACTGCGGACGCTGCGGCGAACAGGCCAAAGGTCAAACCTGGACCCGCATCCTCGGCAGCCGCCTGGACAGCGACGGCAAAGAACGCCTCAACTTCGAAACCAAAATGGGCGGTTTCCAAATCGGCCATGATTTCGCCGTTAGCCGCAACGAGCAAGGCGGTCACCGCCTCACCGGCGCCTACCTGGCCTACACCCGTGCCGATACCGACTTCTTCGACAGCTACCGTGCCGTCAACGGCGTGGTGAGCGCCGACCAATACAGCGGCAAAGGCACCACCGACGCCGTCAGCCTTGGTCTGAGCAACACCTACTACCGGGCCAATGGCAGCTATCTCGACTTGGTCGGCCAGCTGAGCTGGTTACACAACAAATACCAAGGCCGCGACAGCGCCAGCGTGAAGCAAAACGGCTGGGCCGCCGCCCTCTCGGCCGAAGTCGGCCGCCCCTTCGCCCTCGGCAGCCATGCCGAGAACCAAGGCGGTTGGCTGATCGAGCCGCAGGCGCAGCTGGCATACCAATACGTCGGCCTCAAAGACTTCAACGACGGTATCCGCCAAGTGAGCCAAGACAAACAACACAGCCTGCGCGGCCGCCTCGGCGCACGCCTCGCCTACAACGGCCCCAGCCGCAGTCTGCGCACCAACACCTTCTACGCCGTGGCCAACGTGTGGCACGACTTCATCAACCCGCACGGCGTGGACATCGGTGAAGACAACGTGCGCGAGAAACGCAACGCCACCTGGGGTGAAGTCGGCATCGGTGGCCAGCTGCCCGTGTCCGGCAACGCCTACCTGTATGGCGACGCCCGCTACCAGCACAACTTCGGCAGCGCCGACCGTAAAGGTTACCGCGGCAGCGTCGGTTTCAAATACACTTGGAAATAACCGTTTAACCCATCAGAAGGCTACCTGAAAACCGCCATACCGTTTTTCAGGTAGCCTCAAAAGGAAAACCCATGAACCACATTGCAAAAACCCTCCTGCTGGGCAGCCTCATCGCCGGCCTTGGCAGCCCAGCTTTCGCCCGCGACGTACACCACCGCTGGTGTGCCGAAGAAGCGCCCGTTGCCCAGCCCGCCCCGCAGCCGCAGGTGGAACGCATCAACCTTGCCGCCGATGCACTGTTCCGCTTCAACCGCTCCGCTGCGGCAGACATGCTGCCCGAAGGCCGCGCCACGCTGGACAAACTGGCTGCCGACCTCATCAACCGCCAGGCGCATATCGACAGCATCGCCCTCATCGGCCACACCGACCGCCTCGGCAGCGAGCAATACAACTACAACCTCGGCCTGCAACGTGCCGAAACCGTGAAAGCCTATCTGCAAGGCAAAGGCGTGCAAGACCCTATCAGCGTATCCAGCGCCGGCGAAAGCCAGCCTGTTACCACCTCTTGCGGCGGCACCCGCGCCACCGCCGAGCTCAAAGCCTGCCTGCAGCCCGACCGCCGCGTTACCGTGGAGATCACCGGCACGGCGCAGCAATAAGGCAGGAGGGATACGGCAGCACATGTTGCCGGAGCGTACCGACCAAGCCGAAGCCTGTTTGCCGGGCTTCGGCTTTCGTTTGCCTTTTGCGGCAGCGGCGGGAAAAGGGCCTCAGGCTACCTGAAAATTTGATTTGCCTGCACCAGCTGCCCCGCCGGCACAAGAGGCTACCTGAAAACATGCGGACGGTTTTTCAGGTAGCCTCTTGTGCCGGCAAGAAAATTGCCTTCGGGCAACACTTTCTTTTTAAGTTAAGTAAAAATGCGGCCTGACGTTTTTTTTCGTTGCCCCCGCCTGCCTGCTATCCTACAATCACGCCTCACAAAATATTGTCGTATAGCCGGTTGATTGAAAAGGCATGGCGCACCCCGCCGCGCCCTGCGTTTGAATCCAACCGGCTTTCAACTTGAACCCGCCGGCCGCCCGAGGCAGCCGGCAACCGATGCGGAGCTTTGCGCCCATGTCCGAAAAATACACGCCCCCCCAAACCAAGCCCTATCTGCAAATCAAAGACGTGGTGAAAACCTACGGCGAAAACTACGCGGTGGACCATATCGATCTGGATATCGACCGCCACGAAATCTTCGCCCTCTTGGGCAGCTCCGGCTCGGGCAAATCCACCCTGCTGCGCATGCTCGCCGGCATGGAAACGCCCGATCAGGGCAAGATTATTTTGGACGGCCAAGACATCACCCGCCTGCCGCCGTATGACCGCCCCATCAACATGATGTTCCAAAGCTACGCCCTGTTTCCCCACATGACGGTGGAGCAGAACATCGCCTTCGGCCTGAAGCAGGACAAAATGCCCAAAGACCAGATTGCCGAGCGCGTGGAGGAAATGCTGCGCCTGGTGCAGATGAGCAAATACGCCAAACGCAAGCCGCACCAGCTCTCCGGCGGCCAGCAGCAGCGCATCGCCTTGGCACGCGCCCTGGCTAAGCAGCCCAAACTCCTGCTCTTAGACGAGCCATTGGGCGCGCTGGATAAAAACCTGCGCCAGCAAACCCAGCTCGAATTGGTGAACACGCTGGAGAAAGTGGGCGTAACCTGCATTATGGTGACGCACGACCAGGAAGAAGCCATGACCATGGCCACCCGCATCGCCATCATGTCGGAAGGGCAGTTGCAGCAGGTGGGCACGCCGCGTGAAGTGTACGACTTCCCCAACAGTCGCTTCACCGCCGAATTTATCGGCGAAACCAACATATTCGAGGGACAATTGGTGGCCGACGAAGCCGACCATGCCGAAATCGACTGCCCCGAGCTGGCGCAGAATATCCTCATCGATCACAGCGTGGCCGGTCCGGAAGAGCAGACCATGTGGGTGAGCATCCGTCCCGAAGATATCAATATGCACAAGGAAAAGCCCGCCAACCTGGGCGAACACAACTGGACCATCGGCACGGTGAAGGAAATCGCCTATCTGGGCAGCTTCGGCATCTACCACGTGCAGCTGCCCAGCGGGCGCATGGTGAAAAGCCAGGTGCTGTCGTCTTACTGGTATCTGGCCAACCTCGAGCCACCCACTTGGGACGAAACCGTGTATCTGAGCTGGCCGGCCAACCAGCCCGTGCCGCTCAACCGCTAAAGGCTACCTGAAAAATCAAGGCATCGCTGCGGCAAGGGAATTTGCCGGCAGCCAAACACATGAAGGCTACCTGAAACCTGAAGCCGCACTTCAGGCCGGGCAAGCCAGAGAGGCTACCTGAAAAATGAAATGGCAGGCATTAAAAAGCAGGCTGCGGCCGGGGCAGGGATTGGTGATTGCCGTTCCCTACCTGTGGCTGCTCATCCTGTTTCTGATCCCCTTCTTCTTTGTGCTGAAAATCAGCCTGGCCGAGCAGGCCACGTCGATTCCGCCCTACACCCCGCTCTACACGGTGGACGAAGCGGCCGGCCGCGTGAACATCTCCCTGAGCTATTTAAACTACACCGGTATTTTCGATAATTTCTGGTCGTCGCTGTGGCTCGGGCTCAACCCCTTTGCCGACAAATCCGGCAGCAACCTGTATGTGCACATCTACCTGCTCTCCATCAAAACCGCGCTCACCACCACGCTGATCTGCCTATTGGCCGGCTACCCCATCGCCTACGCCATATCGCGCAGCCGCGAAAAATGGCGCAACCCGCTGCTTTTGGCCATCATGCTGCCGTTTTGGACTTCGCTGCTCCTGCGCGTGTATGCCTGGATGGGGCTGCTGTCGCAAAACGGCATCGTCAACAACCTGCTCTTGCGCTGGGGCTGGATCAACGAGCCACTGGATATGTTTTACAACGCCTTTTCACTCAACATCGTGATGGTTTATACCTATCTGCCTTTTATGGTGCTGCCGCTCTACACCCAGCTCTTGAAGCTGGACAATCGCCTGCTCGAAGCCTCCGCCGATTTGGGCGCGGGGCCGGTGAAATCCTTTTTCTCCATCACCCTGCCGCTCTCCAAAAGCGGCATCATCGCCGGCTCGATGCTGGTGTTCATCCCCGCGGTGGGCGAATTTGTGATTCCCGATTTGGTGGGCGGGCCCGAGCATTTGATGATCGGTAAAGCCCTGTGGCAGGCCTTCTTCACGCAAAACGACTGGCCGCTGGCTTCGGCCATGGCCGTGGTGATGGTGCTGCTTTTGGTGGTGCCCATCGGCCTGTTCCACCGCCATGAAACCAAACAGCTGGAAGGAGCGCGCCGTGGCTAGAAAATCTTCGTGGTCCGCCTGGTTTTTGCGCGGCTGCCTGCTGCTGGGCTTGGGCTTCCTCTATATCCCGTTGGTGGTGTTGGTGGTGTATTCCTTCAACCGTTCCAAACTGGTTACAGTGTGGGGAGGTTTCTCCACCCAATGGTACGGCGCGCTGCTGCACAACAGCGAAATCTTGGAGGCCACCTGGCTCTCCATCCGCATCGCCCTGATTTCCGCCGCCGCCGCCGTGGTGCTCGGTACCATGGCCGCCTATGCCTTGGCGCGCATCAAGCGTTTCCGCGGCAGCACGCTGTTTACCGGCATGGTGTCCGCCCCGATGGTGATGCCCGACATCATCACAGGCATTTCGCTGGTGATGCTGATTTTGCAGGTGCAGGCGCTGCTGCGCGGTTCCAGCTTCAGCTGGCTGCAATTCGAGCGCGGCTGGTTCACCATCTGGCTCGGCCACACCACGCTGTGCATGGCTTACGTTACCGTGGTGATCCGCACCCGCTTAAACGAGCTCGACCAATCGCTGGAAGAAGCCGCGCAGGATTTGGGCGCCAAGCCGTGGAAGATTTTCTGGGTCATCACCCTGCCGCTGATCGCTCCCGCCATCGCGTCCGGCTTCCTGCTGGCCATGACCCTTTCCATGGACGATTTGGTGATTACCTCCTTCCTCAGCGGCCCGAACTACACCACCTTGCCGCAGCTGGTGTTCGGCAAGCTCAAACGCGGCCTCGACCCGCAGATGAACGTGCTGGCCACCCTGCTGATCGCCATCATCGGCACGCTGGTGATTGTGGGCAACTACCTGATGATGCGCCGCGTGAACAAACGTGACCGAGAAGCCGCCCTGGCCTACAAACAAGCACGCGAAGCCGCCGCGGCCGCTGCCATACCGCCGCCCTCCGTGCTGATTGAAGCCGAAGAGGCCGCGCAGGAAGAGGCGGAAACGGAGGATGCGGGGGCTTCTCCGGCCGCAGACGAGGCTTCGCGGGAATGATTGGCTTGCAATCCTCAGGAATCGTTTGATTTATTATCGGATTGCCTGCGATAAAGGCTACCTGAATTTCAGGTAGCCTTATATATTGCACCCCGTTAACAAACCTTATCAAAAGGTCTTGTTAGCGGGGTTTTTCAGCCCCGCCGTTTTCCGACAGCCAAGCAAAGGGGCTTAATCAATGACACTTCAATTACCTACCTATCCCAACATCACTGCCACCATCGGCAAACCTTCAGGCAGCCTGTTTTATGAAATCACGGTCATGCTGAACATCACACCCGAACGCGGCCATATCCTTTACTCCGAAATCATCGAACTGGAAACAGACGACGCCATGCCCGATTTGCTCGACAGCTATTCCATGTATGTCATCGACGCTATCGAACTGGGCATTCCCTTCTTCCGCAGCATTACCGAAGCCGAAGTGGTGCGCATCGTTCCCGACTTGGAGTGCGCGGCATGAGTAAGCGCCAATACCAACTGCCCGAAGCTTCCGTTGTGGACGCCGTACTCCAAGCAGCCAAGTGGCAGCCTGAAACGGCGGAGGCGGCAGCGGGCTGTGCCGGTGCTGACGCCGACGCCGCTTCAGGCTGCCCCCCTCGGCTAATAGGGGGGGAACGAAAAAACAACCCGGAAGCGCAGGGTACGGAGGCCGAAGGCTGGGAAACCTTTAAAACCTTTACCCACGTCATTTCCAGCAACGGCAAATTATTGGAAGTCCCGCTGCGCCGCGGCCAAAGCGATGCCGCCTTTATCGACCAACTGACCTTCACCATACACGAAAGCACCCTGTGCCTGACAGCCGGTCATCCCCTCGTTGCCGATAACGAATACCTGCTTCAGTACAGCAAACAGTTACAAGAAATCTTCGGTTTCGGCATTACCAAGAAATTCGACTACCGCGGCAAATTCTTCTACGACCAATGTTACCAACTCGGCCCCGAAGATATGCAGTACGGCAAGCTGCATTACGGCGGCCAGCGCGAAACGGTACTGGTGGAACTGAACGCCCAAGGCTGCATTGCCGCAAAAGAAGGCTGGGAAAAACGCCTGTACGACTTTTTAGCCGATGCCGTCCGACCGAAGATTACCCGCGTCGACGTGGCACACGATTTCTTTCAGGGCGAATACACCCCCGAACAGGCGCTGTTGGATTTGGACAACGGCGGTTTCTCGTGGACAAACCGCATCCCCAAAAGCGAATGCAGGGGCGCGGATTGGCGTTCCCACGACGGCAGCGGCCGAACTTTTTATATCGGTTCGCGCGAAAGTTCCAAACTGACCCGCGTGTATGAGAAAGGCAAGCAGTTGGGCGATAAAGAAAGCCCGTGGGTGCGCTTTGAAGTCGAATTCAGGGCACGCGATATCGTCATTCCGCTGGATGTGCTGTTGAAGCCGGGCAAGTATTTGTCGGGGGCGTATCCGATTTGCGAAAGCATCTTCAAACAGAAATCGGAGCGCATTGAAGCCGTAAAAAAGACGGTAAACCTGATGCTGGATCATAAGGTCAGGCATGCCAGAAATCAGGTGGGGCGTTTACTCAATTTCCTATCCGACCTCGGTTACGACGCCGAAGATATCGTCAAACAGTTGAAACCCGAACATGACAAATACCCCAAAGGACTGCGCCCCGAAGAATACGACTGCCGAACCGCTGCCGACGGCTACATGCACGCCGTGCCGCGATATCAGACGGACGAATTCGGCATGGTGGAAATCGATTGCCTGACCCGTATCCAAGAAAATCCCAATTTCGACCAAGAAGCCAGAATGTTCCCGCGCGAATGGGAAATGTTCAAAGACTGATTTAACAGGCTGGATGGCTGCCTGAATCGCCATTAACTCTAAACAGAAAGGTAAACATCATGAATCAAATCAATTTTGTAATGAAAGCCTCCGTGCTCGGCGTCAAAAAGTTCAAAGGCAACATCGAAGGCACGGATATTGACCAGACTAAAGTTCTGGTGGCCACCCCGCTGGACGAAAGCCAGGGCAACGCCCTCGGGCTAGTAACCAGCGAATACCGCTACGGCAACAGCCTCAATTTTGAAAAGTTCCGGGACAAAACCTTCCCCTTCTTTGCCGAACTGTCCGTATCCATGACCTCCAACGGCAAAACCCAACGCATTAACTTGGTGGACTTCCGCGAAATTCCCGAAGAGCTGAAAAAAACTGCCCCGGTCAAATAAGGGGACAACATGAAGCTACAGCGTTTCTTCATCGTGCAGAGTTTGGAAAGTTACGACTTTCTATGCTCCGACGATTCGGGGGATGTCGGCTTTACTCCGGTGCTGGCGCGGGCAGGCTGTTATGAATCCCGTGAAGACGCGGTAGAGGCAGGCATCGAAGAGATCGGCGCAGGCTTCGCCATTTTTGAATTCCTGCGCTATTTGGAGGATTGAAATGAGGCCGAAAATTCCCTTGTCGTTCAAACTTGCCCTAGGCGCCTTTGTTGTTTTGGGCTGCATCTTGGCCGTATCGACTTATTACTTGTTCGGTTAACAGTTTCGGGGTCGGGCGGCGCTCCGGATAACCTTTGCACAGCCGCCATTTCAAATAACAACGCATTTTTGGAAAGGAAAATATCATGCGTTTATTTCAGAAGTTCCGAGGCCACGGCCTCAAAGCAGCCGCTGCCGGTACCGCCCTTGCAGTGGCCGGTTCCGCCCATGCCGACGGCGTGGACTTGAGCAGCATCGGCACCACTGCCGCCACCGAAATCGCCAAATTTGCCGTCATGGTGTCCGCCATCGGCATGGCTCTGTTGTCCGTGGTCATCGTGATTCAAGGCTTTAGGATTGCCTACAGCATGATTAAAGCTGGCAAGTAAGGGTAAGGGGGCAGTTGTGGGCTACAGAATCGGTTATCAGTGTTTCGCCTCACAGGAAGACGCTGCGGACTGGCTGTTGTCGCAACAGCCCCCCACCATTACTGCGGAAGGCAAAGTGATCCGACCCTACAAAGTCGGCCAAACATGGCAGGTGGAAGGCCAGCCCGTTAATCTGTACTTCCCCCAATGCGATATAGCCGAACAAATCAAACTCGGCATCTTAACCACATTTCCCCTGCTGTTCCTGTTCTTCATGGTTTGGGGATTCCGCATCATGTACAAACTGGTTTATTCGGCCACCAATCCGGCAGAGGGCGGGGGCGGTGATGATTGATTTTTGGTTTATGTACGGCTTCATTGCTGTGATTCTGGTCTTGTTCCTGTTCAAAGATTGAGCGGCATGTTAAATTCCTTTTGTCCGAACAACACGATAGAAGGAATTTAAGATGCATCCAGAAAAAGGTTATTTCTACGTTAGCGAAGATGATTTGATTCATCGTTCTTACGATAATGAGTTTCAAGGGAAACCTTTAGCTTGGGTATATTACAAATTATTGGTTGAGCGTGGTTTTTGGCCGTATTTGGATACCCATAGGATGATTAATTTCTATAATAGGTATTCGGATAAATATGGGTCTTTTGAAATTTTATTCAGTGACCATTCGTCCTTTGTATTCTGTACTCCGATTGGGTCGGGTGCGGCTAGGGTTATTCAGCCGGGCACTGGTTATTTTGAGTACATTGATTCTGACTATACCATTGGCTTACCCGCAGTCAATTAATATTCAGAATGGGAGGGCATATGTCCCTGTTTCAGAAATTAGAGCTAATGGTGTTCAAACTATTCGCTATTTAGATGGAGGGTTTGATCAGATTTATTATGGGAGCAGAGATCTTTCTCGTATTCGTTCTGCTGTAACGGGAGCTGAGGCCACAGCCCGCCTCCCCGTTGTCGCCACCCGCACCGTTCCCCGTGCCGCCGTCGTCTCCAAAGTCTTCACCAACGCCCGCGCCGTCGGTCTCGG
>NZ_JACSGR010000002.1:0-294683 GCF_016025525.2 Eikenella glucosivorans
TTATACGATACCCCGGCCAAACAGCCGGGGTATGCTTTTGCCTGATGAAAATAAGTAAAGATGAAAATAATTGGAAGCCTGTGGGCGGGATAAAAGAGGGAAAGGGGGAGTCTGGTGGGAGCTGGATAGCGCCGGATGGATTGGGATGCTTGGGAGATAGGCGTGTTTCTGCTGTAGGGGAAAGGAGAAGGCTACCTGAAAAGTTCAGGTAGCCTTCTTGCATGATAGAGCGGAGGGGAGCTGGGGAGAGGGGAGGGTTATTTGCCGGCTGCTTTCTCGGGTGGGGCGATGGCTTTCTCGGGGCTGCCGGCCGGCGGCAGGGTGGCATTGCCAGCGTTGCGGTCCATGCGGATGTCCCCAGTGTAAAAAGATAAAACACCTCTGAACAAATTTAATTGTTCAGAGGTGTTTTCTATCTATTATCAGGTAGGGCTACCCGAAAACAGGGTTAGTCATGATGCGTTTCAATCTGCTGCAGGTGTTGTGGTTCGGGAATAGTTGCAGGAGCCTCGGGACGGAGGTCAGCTCTACGTTTGCCGCTTGGTAATGCCGGTGTGGATTCTTCCACGGAGGAAGATAGGGCGCTAGGATCGGTTTGTACCAGTACCAAGCCACCTAAGTCGAAATCGGCAGCGGTTATGACAGAGTCTGTGCTAGAAGAATCTGCAGACTGTTCACCAATGTCGTCTGGGGGGGGGGATGGCTGAGCCGTATCATCGTGGCTAATAACGGCAGAAGTAGCTGCTTCTACTGCTTCGGCAGCGGCCAAAATGGATAAATCTTCTTCTATCACGGCAACGGTTTCAGCGTTAGCTGGAGCTTCCTGAGCAAAGACAAAGGTAGGCGCAGCAGCATCGGCTTCATCAGCGACTTCCGGGATGGTGATGACCAAGGGCTGATTGCTATCAGCAGTTGCGCTTTGTTGCTGTGGCTGCTCATACGGAGTGGTGGTTGCCTCCGCTTCGGTTTGCAATCCCAATACGATGGCAGCGGAGGTTTGTACCAATTCGGCCTGCAGTTGGATATCCAGATACTGAATGATTTTTTGTGCCGATGGGATATTGCGCTGGCGGCTGCGGCCTTTGCCATTGCGTTGGTTGCCGGATTGGCGGTCGCGGTTGTTGCGGCGTTCGCCTCGCTCGTTGCGTTCATCAGTAAGGTTTTTTTCTGCCACGGCAGGATGCGTTTCTTTACTGATTTCGTCAGCAGTGTTTTGCGCTTGCAGAGTTTCGTTGTCGGCTACGGAGGCTACCTGAACGGTATGGTCTTTGCGCTGGCGGCGGCGTTGGCGCGGATTGTTTGCTGCGCTTTCGCCTTGGGTAGTAGCGGCGGTGTTTTCCGATTGCAGGGAGAGGCGTTCGGCTTCAGCAGAAGCTTCTCGACGGCTGCCGCCGTTTTGGTTGCGCTGCGGATTGCGGTTACGCGGGTTGCGTTTGGATTGTTGCTGGCGGTTGCGGTTGCCGCCGCTGCGGTTGTTTGCCTGCGGTTGGGGTTCGGGTTTGCTTTCGCCGCCACCGAACAGTTTGGCCAACCAAGCGCCGATTCCGGCAAGCAGGCCGGGTTCAGCCGGCTGCTGCACCACCGGGGCGGGGCTGCTGTGTTTGATACCTTTCACGGCCGGTTCGGGTTTGACCGGTTTGGCTTGCTGACCCAGCTCCAAAGTGGGCTCATCGTTTTCCGGTGCTTCCACCTGTTTGTAGCTCGGCTCGGCATCATCGTCCACATCGTCGGGGCGCACGCGTGTGATGTTGTAGTGCGGGTTTTCCAGATGGGTGTTAGGAATCATCAGGATGGACACGTCGAGCCGCTCTTCCAAACCGAACAATTCGGCGCGTTTTTCGTTGAGCAGGAAAGTGGCCACGTCCACCGGCACTTGGGCATGCACTTCCTCGGTGTTGTCCTTCATCGCTTCTTCCTGAATGATGCGTAACACGTGCAGGGCGGTGGATTCGATGCCGCGGATCACGCCGGTGCCGGCACAGCGCGGGCAGGCCACGTGGCTGCTTTCACCCAGGGAGGGGCGCAGGCGCTGGCGGGAAAGCTCGAGCAGGCCGAAGCGGGAAAGTTTGCCCATCTGCACGCGGGCGCGGTCTTTCTTCAGCGCATCGCGCAGAGTGTTTTCCACGTCGCGTTGGTGCTTGGGGTTTTCCATGTCGATGAAGTCGATCACGATCAGGCCGCCCAAGTCTCGCAGACGCATTTGTCGGGCGACCTCTTCGGCAGCTTCCATATTGGTTTCGAAAGCGGTTTCTTCAATGTCGGCGCCACGAGTGGAGCGGGCGGAGTTCACGTCGACGGAAACCAGCGCCTCGGTGTGGTCGATGACGATGGCACCGCCGGAAGGCAAGCTCACGGAGCGTGAGAAGGCGCTTTCGATCTGGTGTTCGATTTGGAAGCGGGAGAAGAGCGGGATGTGGTCGCTGTAGTATTTGAGCTTGCCCACGTTGTGCGGCATCACATAGCTCATGAATTCCTGCACCTGGCTGAATACTTCGCGGTTGTCGATGAGGATTTCGCCGATGTCGGAGCGGTAGTGGTCGCGGATGGCGCGGATGAGCAGCGAGCTTTCCATGAACAGCAGGTAGGGATCCTGATGGGCGTTGCCGGCTTCTTCGATGGCGCGCCACAGTTGCAGGAGGTAGTTGAAATCCCATTGCAGCTCTTCCACGCTGCGGCCGATGCCGGCGGTGCGGGCGATCAGGCTCATGCCGTGCGGCACGTCGAGCTGGCTCATGGCGGCTTTGAGCTCTTGGCGCTCTTCGCCCTCAATGCGGCGGGAAATGCCGCCGCCGCGCGGGTTGTTGGGCATCAGCACGAGATAGCGGCCGGCCAAGCTGATGAAGGTGGTGAGTGCCGCGCCTTTATTGCCACGCTCGTCTTTTTCCACCTGCACGATCACCTGCATGCCTTCCTGCAATACGTCTTGAATGCGGGCGCGGCCGCCTTCGTAGTCTTGGAAATAGGCGCGGGAAACTTCTTTGAAGGGGAGAAAGCCGTGGCGGTCGGTGCCGTAATCCACGAAGCAGGCTTCGAGCGAGGGCTCGATGCGGGTGATGATGCCTTTGTAGATATTGCCTTTGCGCTGTTCTTTGCCCAGCGTTTCAATATCCAAATCGAGCAGGTTTTGCCCGTCTACAATCGCCACGCGCAGCTCTTCGGCCTGGGTGGCATTAAACAACATGCGTTTCATGATATTGCTAACCTTTTGTGTTGGTTTGCAATTCCGAAGCGTGGTAATCAGTTTGGCGATGTTCCGCCGCCTTGAGGCTACCTGAAAAACCGAGCGGGATGTGCGTTCGGCATGGTGGCCGCTGGAGGCGGGCGGAAATCGGTAAAGAAGGAATGAAAGAACGAGGGTGCGGCATGGCTGCCGCGCTGGCCGCCGGATGGGCGGCGGATGATTTAAAGCTGCTGGGGTCATTTCCCGCACGGCGTATGGCGTGCGATGGAAGCCTCAGCGGATAAAATTCGGTATGCGGTCTTCTTTAAGCCAGGCAGCGGGGCGGCGACGCTGTGCCGCGTCTTAAGCCGCCGGGCTACCGGAGCGGTGAAACTCAATTACTCTTTAATTTGCCTGAAATTAAGGGCAGGCAAAGGAAAGCCGTTCGGAATTGTCTTTTTACGATAAAATAAACAGTAATAATAATCTTGCTGAAAGCGGCGGCTACTTTTGCTCCAGCTCCGTTTGGCGGCGCAGAATATTTGCTGCGCTGCATTCTTGAACTTCGTGGAGCTCGTTTTTCAGGTAGCCTCAAGCACGGTATCAGCAAGGAGCGGATTATAGAGAAAATGCCAGCAATTAGCAAAAATTCAGTCAATTATTTAACGGTAGACGAAGCCACGGCCGGGCAGCGTTTGGACAATTTTTTAATCCGGCTGCTCAAGGGCGTGCCCAAAAGCCACATTCACCGCATCATCCGAGGCGGAGAGGTGCGTGTGAACAAAAAGCGCGCTGCGGCCGACAGCCGGTTGGCCGCGGGCGACGAAGTGCGCATTCCGCCCCTGCGCGTGGCGCAGAAAACCGAGCAGCAGACCGCCGTGCCGCCGCGCGAGTTTGAGGTTGTATTTGAAGACGAGCATTTGCTGGTGGTGGACAAGCCTTCCGGCGTGGCGGTGCACGGCGGCAGCGGCGTGAGCTTCGGCGTGATCGAGCAGTTGCGCCGCGCCCGGCCGCAGGCGCGCTATTTGGAATTGGTGCACCGGCTAGACAAGGATACCAGCGGGCTTTTGGTAGTGGCCAAGCGGCGCAGCGCGCTGGTGAAGCTGCATGAAGCCTGGCGCAACGATCAGCCGAAAAAAGTGTATCTCGCGCTGGGCGTGGGCGCGTGGCCGCAGGAGGTGCGGCAGGTAAAGCTGCCGCTGTTCAAATATACCGGCGCGGCAGGCGAGAAAATGGTGCGCGTGAGCGAGGAAGGGCAGAGCGCGCACACGCTGTTCCGCGAATTAGAGCGTTTCGGCGGTGCGCCGCTGCACGCGGTGGGACTTTCCGCCCTGAGCCTGATGGAGGCCACGTTGCGCACCGGGCGCACGCACCAAATCCGCGTGCACATGCAGTCGCAAAACTGCCCCATCGCCGGTGACGAGCGCTATGGCGACTATACCGCCAACCGCCGCCTGAAAAAGCTCGGCCTCAAGCGCATGTTCCTGCATGCGCACCGCTTGGAGCTGGCGCACCCGGCGAGCGGCGAAACGCTGGTGCTGACCGCGCCGCTGCCGGAGGAATTGCGGCAGGTGTTGGCAAACCTGCGGCAGGACATCGGGGCGGGAGATGAGGCTAGCTGAAAAAGGCGGTTCGTTGTTTCGGAGGTTCGTTTTTGGTTTTCAGGTAGCCTGTTGGTGCTACCTGATAAAGTGGGCTGCATGGCATGGAGAGGTTGATGCAAAAAGCTTTTTATTTGAGCGTGTGGCGTTCTTTGGGATGGCTGATGCTTGGCGCGATGTTAATCATGGTGGTGAGTGCCGTGTTTTTTAGCGTGATGCTGGGCATGCCGATATCAGGGCTTTGGGGTGTGCTGTTGGCGGTGGAGCTGCCGGTATTGCTTGTCGCTGTGTTTGTTTTGTTTCGGCAGCCGGTAATCCGCATGGATAATCGGGGCATTGAGGTAAACGATGTGTTGTTGCTGTCCTCGCAGCGGCGAAAATGGTCGGTGAGCTGGCAGGCGGTGTCGGATATTTTTATTTGCCGGGCTATTCCCCGCCAAGGCTTGAAGGATCACTATTATGTGAAGGTGGCTTATGACGGCGAGGAATGCCTGATACATTCCAGCGCGGTGATCCGGAAGGGGGCGCGGGCTGTGCGCGATGAATTGCTGTCGGCGTGGTTAGATTACCGAATCGGTGTGTCCCGCCGAATTCCCTATACGGCACAAACGCTATACCGCATCCATCTTGGAGAGCTCAATGGTTTGATTCGGCAGATGGTGCAATCGACAAAATTTGTGTGGCAGAAGTCGCCTGAATGTTCCAGAAACTTACGGGCAAGATTTGTGTTCCGGCATGATTTTTTCAGCAGGGAAGTCTTTGATCTGGTTTACGACGAGAAACGGGGCAAGCTGGGCATTTGGCAAAAAGACAGCCGCCTTCCGCCAAAAAATCTGCCTGCGATTGAGTCGGAAATGGTTTATCTGCTCAACTGTTATCTGTTTTTGGGGAAACACCCCGAACGCGAGGGAGTGGTGTTTTATAGGTAGATGACTTGGCGGCAGAGGGTGTGAACTATAGCGAATTCAAATAAGAATGCTTTTGCTCTGGCTCGCTGCCTTGCCTCATTCTTAATTTGAATCCGATATATTTTGCAGCCGATGTTTTCAGGTAGCCTCAGGCGGCGGTGGAGGCTACCTGAAAAAGTTGGCAGATAACTTTGGTTACACTGGTAACTTGCGTTACACATTTTTCAGATAGCCTGTTGCGGCTGTCTGAAATGCTTTTTTCAGTTAGAATCCGCGGTATTTTAAATGCTTTGTAGCTTGTTGCTTTTTTTGTTTTCCAAGGAGTTTGTATGTCCCAACAATACGTCTATTCCATGCTGCGCGTGAGCAAGGTCGTTCCGCCGCAGAAAACCATCATTAAAGACATTTCCCTGTCCTTTTTCCCCGGCGCGAAAATCGGCCTGCTCGGTTTGAACGGCGCGGGTAAGTCCACCGTGTTGCGCATTATGGCAGGCGTAGACAAGGAGTTTGAAGGAGAAGCCATGCCGATGGGCGGCATCAAAATCGGCTATCTGCCGCAAGAGCCGGAACTCGACCCCGAAAAAACCGTGCGCGAGGAAGTGGAAAGCGGTTTGGGCGAAGTGGCCGCCGCGCAGAAGCGTTTGGAAGAAGTGTATGCCGAATATGCCAATCCCGATGCGGATTTTGACGCGCTGGCGGAAGAACAGGGCCGCTTGGAAGCGATCATCGCGGCGGGTTCTTCTACCGGCGGCGGTGCGGAACACGAATTGGAAATCGCCGCCGATGCGTTGAGGCTACCTGAATGGGATGCGAAAATCGGCAATCTGTCGGGTGGTGAAAAACGCCGCGTCGCCTTGTGCAAACTCTTGTTGAGCAAGCCCGACATGCTGCTTTTGGACGAGCCGACCAACCACTTGGACGCGGAATCGGTCGAATGGCTGGAGCAGTTCCTCGTGCGCTTCCCCGGCACGGTGGTCGCCGTCACCCACGACCGCTATTTTTTGGACAACGCCGCCGAATGGATTTTGGAACTCGACCGCGGACACGGTATCCCGTGGAAAGGCAATTACACGTCTTGGTTGGAGCAGAAAGAAAAACGCTTGGAAAACGAAGCCAAATCCGAAGCCGCGCGCGTGAAGGCGATGAAGCAGGAATTGGAATGGGTACGCCAAAATGCCAAAGGCCGCCAAGCCAAATCCAAAGCGCGTTTGGCGCGTTTTGAGGAAATGAGCAACTACGAATACCAAAAACGCAATGAAACGCAGGAAATCTTCATTCCCGTTGCCGAGCGTTTGGGTAATGAAGTGATTGAATTTGTGAACGTTTCCAAATCGTTCGGCGACAAAGTATTGATTGACGATTTGAGTTTCAAAGTGCCGGCGGGTGCGATTGTCGGCATCATCGGCCCGAACGGCGCGGGTAAATCCACGCTGTTCAAAATGATTGCGGGCAAAGAGCAGCCCGATTCGGGCGAGGTGAAAATCGGTCAGACCGTGAAAATGTCCTTGATCGACCAAAGCCGCGAAGGTCTGCAAAACGACAAAACCGTGTTCGACAATATCGCCGAAGGCCGCGACATTTTGCAGGTGGGGCAGTTTGAAATCCCCGCCCGCCAATATTTGGGACGCTTCAACTTTAAAGGCAGCGACCAAAGCAAAATCGCGGGGCAGCTTTCCGGCGGCGAACGCGGCAGGCTGCATTTGGCAAAAACTCTGCTCTCCGGCGGCAATGTATTGCTGCTGGACGAACCGTCCAACGACCTCGACGTGGAAACCCTGCGCGCGCTGGAAGACGCCCTGCTCGAATTTGCGGGCAGTGTGATGGTGATTTCGCACGACCGCTGGTTCCTCGACCGCATCGCCACGCATATCTTGGCTTGCGAAGGCGACAGCAAATGGGTGTTCTTCGACGGCAACTATCAGGAATACGAAGCCGACAAGAAACGCCGCCTGGGCGAAGAAGGCGCGAAACCGAAACGGATTCGCTATAAACCGGTAACGCGCTAAAGCGGCAAGAGGCTACCTGAAAAATCAGCCAAACGGTTTTTCAGGTAGCCTAAAAACAAAAAAATCAATGAAATAAAATACATTTTTATTTTATCTTAGTAGATGTAGGAATCTATTATGCATCAAATTCAATGCCCCCATTGCCACACAGCGTTTACTATTGATGAAGCAGGGTATGCTGATATTCTCAGCCAGGTACGTACCCGCGAATTTTACAACGAAGTACAAGAGAGGTTGGTACAGGTTCAGGCTCAAGTAAAAAGCGAAGCCGCCCTAAAACAAGCTGAACAACAGGCTACGTTCGATAAGCAACTATCTGATAAAAATACAAAAATTAATGAGTTGCTTAGCCAGCTTGCTGCACATGAGAAAGATCGTCAGTTGGCTATTTCCAAAGTTTCAGATGGGTTGAAAGCTGAACTGGCAGAAAGAGATCGCACAATTGCTGAACTTCACTCACAAAATCAATCAGTCACAGCGCAGGCTGAATTGAAAAAGCAGCTTGCTGTGCGTGAGGCTATTGCTAGTAAAGAACAGGAATTGTCTGACCTGTCTGGCCAGTTAAGACTGCGTGATAGTGAAAGTCAATTAGCACAGAGTGCCCTAAAAGCCAAATATGAGAGTGAACTTAAACAAAAAGATGAGGTTATTGCTTTTTATCGAGATTTTAAAGCTCGCCAGTCCACTAAAATGTTAGGAGAAACTCTGGAAGCTCATTGTGAAATAGAGTTCAATCGTATCCGTGCCTCTGCCTTCCCTATGGCTGAATTTGGTAAAGATAATGATACTTCATCTGGGAGTAAAGGAGACTACATTTTCCGAGAATGTGATCAAGAAGGTAATGAAATTGTCTCTATCATGTTTGAGATGAAAAATGAAGGTGATGAGACTGCCACTAAAAAGAGAAATGAACATTTTTTTAAAGAGTTAGATAAAGATCGTCGTGAAAAAGGCTGTGAATATGCTGTACTTGTTTCTTTATTAGAAGGCGATAATGAGTTGTATAACGGTGGCATCGTAGATGTATCGTATGCCTATCCAAAAATGTATGTAGTACGCCCACAGTTTTTCCTAGCAATGATTTCGTTATTGCGCAATGCAGCATTAAACGCTCTGAAATACAAACAGGAGGCTGCTATTATGCGTGCACAAAATATTGATATCACTCGATTCGAGGATGATTTGGAAGAGTTTAAGGAAAAATTTGGCCGCAACTACCGTTTAGCCAGTGAGAAATTTCAATCTGCTATCGAACATATCGATAAAACTATCCGAGAATTAGAAAAAACTAAAGCTGACTTGTTGGGTTCAGAAAATAACTTGCGTTTAGCTAATGATAAAGCAGAAGATTTAACTGTTAGAAAACTGACTCGTAAGAATCCAACTATGAAAGCAAAGTTTGATGCGTTAAAAGGAATTGAGTAATTGTATTTTAGGTAGCATCAATTACTCAGCAAAACAAAAGGATAAGCATGAACTGGCAGCAACTGCTCAGCACCAAGCGCTTCAAGCCCGAAAACGGGCAGCTGGTGGCCACCGTCACCCCTTCCAGCCAGGAAGGCGCCGACGCCCTGCGCACCGATTTCCACATCGACTACGACCGCGTGGTGTTTTCCGGCGCGTTTCGGCGGCTCGGGCGCAAAACCCAGGTGCACCCCTTCGCCGAACACGACCACACCCACAACCGCCTCACCCACAGCGTGGAAGTGGCCAGCGTGGGGCGCAGCCTGGGCAACCGCGTGGGCGTGATGCTGGCCAAGGGCGGCTTCCTGCCGCCGGGCAACACACCGTCCGACATCGGCGCCGTGGTGCAGGTGGCCTGCCTCGCGCACGACATGGGCAACCCGCCCTTCGGCCACACCGGCGAAGACGCACTGCGCGACTGGTTCCGCGATCCCGCCCAGTCAGGCTACCTGAAAAACCTCGCCGAAGCCGAACGCCGAGACGTGCAAACTTATGAAGGCAACGCCCACAGCCTGCGCATCCTCTCCAACCTCGAAATGTACCGCCACCGCGGCGGCATGCGCCTCACCGCCGCCTCCATCGGCGCCCTGCTCAAATACCCTTGGACTACCTCCGCGCCGAATGGTTTGAAAAAATTCAATATTTATCAAACCGAGCTGCCGTTTATCGAATGCGTGGCTGCCGAGCTGGGGCTGCCCGAAATCGGCACGCACCACTGGAGCCGTCACCCGCTCTCCTACCTGATGGAAGCCGCCGACGACATCTGCTACGCCCTCCTGGACTTGGAAGACGCCGTCGAGCTTGGCCTATTGGACGACCGCGAAGTGGAAAACGTATTGCAAGGCATGGTGCACACCCAAGTGAACAAAGTCTGGCCCGAGCAATCCGCCCGCCAGCGCTGCGCCATGCTGCGCGGCATGGCCATCGGCCGCGCCATCGACGACATGGCGCAAACCTTCATGACGCACCACGCCGACCTGCTTGCCGGCAGCTTCCAAGGTAAAGACCTGCTCGGCGCCTGCACGCCCGAAGTGCGCGATTCCCTAGAGCAGGCCAAAGAGCTGGCGCGTGCCCGCGTGTTCCGCCACCAAAGCAAGCTGATCACCGAAATCGCTGCCTTCCCCTGCATCGGCTCGATTCTGAACCTGCTCGTGCCCGCCGCCTTCGCCTATGTCACCACCCGGCAGGTGAGCACGCGCCAGTCGCTCGCCCTCGAGCTCTTGCGCGACGACCCGCTGAACGAGCAGGACACGCTCTACGGCGCCTACATGAAAATCCTCGATTTCGTGGGCGGCATGACCGACAACGCCGCCGCCCGGCTGGCGAGGGAAGTGTCGGGCATTGGGATGCTCTAGCTGTTTGGTCGCAGGGATGGAAGGCTACCTGAAAACGCCGCGCTCGTTTTCAGGTAGCCTTTATAGGGTCGAAAATTGGGACGGAAACAGATGGAAACATGATGTGGCGGCGTGATGTGCCCAACCCGTCAGCCAAAAAAGGCTACCTGAAAACCTTGTTCGGGTTTTCAGGTAGCCTTTTGCCGGGAAACGGTTTAATCAGTGATGGACGCAATGCCGCATCCATTCCTGCCGCTGCTGCGGTGTGAGGATTTGCAGCAGGGCGTGCTGCGCGCGCAGGTTTTCCACCTCGCGCTGCATCTGCGGTGCGTATTTTTCGTTCACATAATGCCGCGCCATATTGTCGTCGAACACCGGGCCGGCCAGCACCAGGTTGGAAGCCTGTGTGGTGTATTGGCGCAGGTTGCGCGATTGGGCCACCAAGTTGTCGAGCCGCTGGCGGTATTCAGCGCGCACCTGGCGCATCTGCTCCTGCTGGCTGCTGCTGAGCGAGAGCTGGCGCATGTCGCAATGGCCGTCGGCCCAGGCCAGGGAGCCGGCGGAGAGCAGGATGGAGGCGAAAAAACAGCGGCAGAGAGCCTGCCGGCGGGGAAATAGGCGCTGAGTCATGATAACTCTTTGATCCAGTATAACCGTATAAATATGCTGCCAGTATACGAACGGCGGCGTGAAACACGGTATAATTCGAGTAAACCTGTGTAAACCATATTGTGATGGAAAACATGACGTTTTTAGCACAATATGTGGCTGATTATAGCACCCAACCATCCGAGAGAGCATACAAATGACCGATTACCGCATCGCGCCGAGTATTTTATCCGCCGATTTCGCCCGATTGGGCGAAGAAGTGCGCAATGTGATTGCCGCCGGCGCCGACTGGATTCATTTCGACGTGATGGACAACCATTATGTGCCCAACCTCACCTTTGGGCCGATGGTGTGCGCCGCGCTCAAGCCCTATGCCACCGTGCCGATTGATGTGCACCTGATGGTGGAGCCGGTGGACGCGATGATCCAGGCCTTTGCCGAAGCCGGTGCCGACATCATCACCTTCCACCCCGAGGCCAGCCGCCATATCGACCGCAGCTTGAGCCTGATTCGCGACAGCGGCTGCCGTGCCGGGCTGGTGCTCAATCCCGCCACGCCGGTGTATGTGTTGGAAAACGTGTTGGATAAAATCGACCTGGTGCTGCTGATGTCGGTCAATCCCGGTTTTGGGGGGCAGAAATTTATTCCGCACACGCTGGAGAAGATCCGCCAAGTGCGTTCGCTCACCGACCTCTACGCCGCCGAAAGCGGTCGCCGCATCCTGATTGAAGTGGACGGCGGCATCAAGGCCGGCAACATTGCCGAAGCCGCCGCCGCCGGTGCGGATACTTTCGTGGCCGGTTCAGCCATCTTCAGCCAGCCGGACTATGCGGCAGTGATTCAAGAAATGCGCACGCAGCTCGCCAAAGCCGGCGCATAGGCTACCTGAAAAATCCTTGCAGCGCGAAGCGCATAGAAGCGCATAAAGGCTACCTGAAAAATATACCCGAATATTTTCAGGTAGCCTTTATCCCGCCCGCCGTTTGCCCCGGGCATGGAAACGGGATACCATCGGCTTGTCTTGTAAACAGCAAAAAAAGGAAAACAGCATGAAAATCCTATTGTTAGACGGCGGCAAACATTTCGGCCACTCCGCCGGCCGCCTCAACCACACCCTGCAACAAACCGCCAAAGACGTATTGAGCGCCAACGGTCACGCCATCCAAGAAACCGTAATCGACCAAGGCTACGACATCGCCGTGGAAATCGAAAAATTCCTGTGGATGGACACCGTGGTGTGGCAGATGCCCGGCTGGTGGATGCACGAACCGTGGACAGTGAAAAAATATATGGATGAAATTTTCACCTTCGGGCACGGCAAACTCTATCAAAGCGACGGCCGCCACCGCGCCAACCCCACCGAAGGCTACGGCAGCGGCGGCCTGCTGCAAGGCCGCAAACACATGCTCTCGCTCACCTGGAACGCGCCCATCGAAGCCTTCACCCGCCCCGGCGACTTCTTCGAAGGCGTGGGCGTGGACGGCGTGTATCTGCATTTCCACAAAGCCAACGAATTCCTGGGCACCACGCGCCTGCCCACCTTCATTTGCAACGACGTAATTAAAAACCCCCAGGTGGAACAATATATTGCCAACTATACCGCACATTTGAACCAAGTGTTCGGCCGGGCATAAACTGCGCGGCTTCCTTCCCGCAAGCAGCAGGCTACCTGAAAATATACCCAAACATTTTTCAGGTAGCCTTTGTTTTGCCTGAAGCATATCGGGCAGGGCGGGGCGCTGCCCTTCCCCTCAATCGGCTTCTGTTGCCGCACCGCCGCCTTCCACGCGCGGGCTGCCAGCATGAAAGACGCTTCCCGCCGGCCGAAACGTGTATAATCGCGCCCCTTGATCACACGCAACCACTTATCAAAAAGGAAAACCCATGCAACCCGATACCCCGCAACGCTACGGCACCCTCACCCGCCTCCTGCATTGGAGCATGGCTGCCTGCTTCCTCTTCATGTTCGGCACCGCCTTCGCTTGGAATGCCAACGAAGAGCTGATGATGCGCCTCATCAATCCGCACAAAGCGGCCGGCTTCCTGCTGATGTTTCTCGCCGTCTGCCGCGTGCTGTGGGCGCTGCTGCAACGCCAGCACCGCCCCGCCAACAACCTTGCCGCCAAGCTCGGCCATTGGGCGCTGTATGCCCTGATGCTGGCCGTGCCCGCCCTCGGCATCGCCCGCCAGATCGGACGCGGTCAGGACAACCCGAGCCTGATCGAGCTGGGCAACCAATTCCACGGCGAGCTGGCCTTCGTGCTGCTGGCGCTGGTGGCCGGACACATCGCCATGGTGGTGGTTCACGCCGTGAAAGGCGAATCCGTACTGTCGCGGATGTATGGCAAATCCTAGGCGCGGTTACGCCCGCAGCCGGGCTAAAAACAAACTGCCACGTGGTTTCACCGTGGCAGTTTGTTTTTCAAATAGCCTATTGTGCCGCAGGGGCTACCTGCAAAATGGTTTCAACTATTTATGGCTTTGCGAAGTTTGCTTCTACTTCATCGCAGCTGCATTTTCAGGTAGCCTTTCTGCGGTAGGAGCTACCTGAAAAATTTTCACGCCGTATTTTCTGCCTCCCCGTAAATTGTCCGTAGAATCTCCGTCAGCCAGTCAAATACCTTCAACACGCGCACCGACGTGACCGTGCGCTGCGGGCGGTAAACATAAAGCTGCCACGGGCGGCGGGGAATGTCGGGGAAAAGTTCCACCAGTTCGCCGTTTTGCAGATACGGGCGGCACAAATAGTCGGGCAGATAAGCGGCAACATTGCCCGACAGCACAGCGGCGAGTTCGTTTTCGGGGTCGTCTGAAACAAAGCGGATGTTTTTCGGAAAAATGTGCAAGTCGGCGTTCAACGGCCAACCCCACGGGCGGTTGGTATCGGCGTTTATCAGCGATGAGGCGGGAAAACGGGCGGCGAGTTCTTCCAGCGTTTCGGGTGTGCCGTGGCGGGCAAGATAGGAAGGAGCGGCGACGATTTTGTCTGCGGTGTCGCAGATTTTGCGGACAATCATCAAATCTTCGGCTTCCATGCCGATACGCACGCCGATGTCGATTTGGTTTTCCACCGCGTTGAGCTTGACATCGCCGCTGCGCCAGTCCAGATAAAGTTCGGGATAGTCGGCGCATTTTGCCAGCAAAAGCGGCAGCACTTCGCTGTTTTGCAGCAGGCGCGGCACGGTAATCCGCACAATCCCGTGCATTTCGTCTTCCGTTTTCGCGGCGGCAAACAGGTTTTCACTCTCGGCAAGTAAAGCCTGTGCGCGCGGCAAAAATTCCGCCCCGAACTCAGTCAGGCGGATATTGCGCGTGTTGCGGGTAAAAAGCTGCTCGCCCAAAGCCGCTTCCAACTCGGCAATCACGCGTGTCACCACCTGCGGGGATACGGACAGGCGCAAGGCGGTTTCACGAAATTGCAGGGTTTCGGCGGCGGAGCAGAAGAATTTTAGGGCGTTGAGTTTGTCCATTTTCGGCTTTCTATCGGGAAGAGGATATCTGAGAGGCTACCTGAAAATATTTCATGTAGCCTTTTGCGATGCGATTGTTCCATATTTGCGAATCGAAAATTCCGATTTTATTCATTGTTTAAAACCCAGTCCACCGCCATAATGCACTTATCCGATAAACAACAGCTTAGGAGCAACCCCATGAAAACCCTCGTCAAAAAAACCTTCGCCCAAACTGCCGCCGCTGCCGCCGTTGCGCTGACTTTATCCGCCCCCGCGCTGGCAGACGTTACCGTAACCCCAATGAAAGGCGTCCAAACTTTGCAGCTTACTCAAGAATGGGACAAAATTTTCCCGCGTTCCAATAAAGTAGAACACCACAAAGTGACCTTTAAAAACCGCTACGGTATTACTTTAGCTGGCGATTTGTATGTGCCGAAAAATATCCGTCCGGGTCAGAAGCTGCCCGCGATTGCTGTCGCCGGCGCGTTCGGTGCGGTGAAGGAGCAGTCCAGCGGTCTGTACGCGCAAACGCTTGCCGAACGCGGGTTTGTAACCTTGGCATTTGACGGTTCGTTCACCGGCGAATCGGGCGGCGAGCCGCGCAATATCGCATCGCCCGAAATCAATACCGAAGACTTTTCCGCCGCCGTGGATTTCCTCGGGCTGCAAAACTTCGTGAACCGCGACCAAATCGGTCTGTTGGGCATTTGCGGCTGGGGCGGTTTCGTGTTGAACGCCGCTGTGAACGACACCCGCGTCAAAGCGGTCGCCACCAGCACCATGTATGACATGACCCGCGTGATGGCAAACGGCTATGAAATCAATATGAAGCAGAACGCCCAAGGCGGCTACGACCGTGCGCCCGCGCAAATGAACGCCGATGCGCGCTACCAAGCCAAACAGGGCATGAACACCCAACGCTGGGCGGACGCGGAAAGCGGCACGCCGTCGCACGGCAGCCCCGACAACCACCTGCCGTCGCAAGACAAATTCACCGCCGACACGCCGCAGTTTGTGCGCGAATATTCGGGCTTCTACAAAACCAAACGCGGCTACCACCCCCGCTCCGTCAATTCCAACGGCGCATGGTCGCAAACCACCCCGCTCTCGTTCATCAATATGCCCATCCTGCAACGCACCGGCGAATTGAAAGCCCCCGCTTTAATCGTTCACGGCGAAAAAGCACATTCCCGCTATTTCAGCGAAGACGCGTTCAAATCTTTGGGTAGCCAAAACAAAGAGTTGTACATCGTCAAAGGCGCAAGCCACACCGATTTGTACGACAACACGCGCGGCAAAATTCCGTTTGACAAGTTTGAGCAGTTTTTTAAAGCGAACCTGCGTTAAGGCAGCCTGAAAGCGCCAGCTTCAACGAAGTTAAAAGGTCGGCTGAAACACGAAAAGGCTACCTGAAAACTTGAAAAACGGTTTTCAGGTAGCCCTAATTTTACGGCAATCTGGTTTTAACTTCGTTGAAGCTGCGTTTTCAGACGACCTATATCAACAAGGAGAACCCTATGCGCCTCTTCCTCATCGCCGCAGCCCTTGCCTGCTTGGGCTGCACGCCCGACACTTCGCAGGCAAAGCCGCCTGCTTCCGCCCCATCCCGTCAAGCCGAACCCAATCAAGGAGCAAACATGAACCTTTCCATCAACGGGCAAATTTTCGCCGCCGAGTTTGCCGAGACCCAAGCTGCTGCCGAGTTTGCCGCACTGTTGCCGCTGACGTTGGATATGTCCGACTACAACCGCAACGAAAAAGTCGCCACACTGCCCCAAGCCCTGACCGCCGCCGACACCGCCGTCAAACGCATTGAAGCGGGCGATATTCTCTTGTGGCAGGGCAACAGCATCGTCGTGTTCTACGAAAGTTTCGACACGCCCTACCGCTACACGCGTATCGGCAAAATCACCGACGCGGCGGGTTTGAAAGCGGCGGTCGGTGCGGGAAACGCGGCGGTGCGGTTTGGACGGTGAGGTCGTCTGAAAAGCAGATTGGGCATGAATGCCCGACCAACATCGTAAGGAATAAAAATGCACAATTATCCCCTAAACCGATACATCCCCGCTGACAGCACAATCTTCGCCGAAATTCACGCCATCGTTGCCGAAAACGCGCCGAAAATCGCCGAACTGTCGGGTGCGTTCCGTACGCCCGGGCAAATCCGTGCCGTGCTTGCCGACATGACGGGCAGCGAGATTCCCGACGATTTGCACGTCAATCTGCCGTTTTACAGTGATTTCGGCAGGCATATCCGCATCGGCAAAAACGTGTTTATCAATTCGGGCGCGATGTTTACCGACTTGGGCGGCATCACGCTGGAAGACGATGTACTCATCGCCCCGCGCGTAAACATCCTGACCGTAAACCATCCCGAAGACCCCGCCATGCGTCGCGGTTTAATCCTGAAGCCCGTCGTTATCAAAAAAGGTGCGTGGATAGGTGCGGGAGCAACAATTTTGCCGGGCGTTACCGTCGGCGAAAACGCCATTGTCGCGGCGGGTGCGGTGGTGGGTAAAGACGTGCCGGCAAATACCATCGTCGGCGGCGTGCCTGCCAAAGTGATTCGGGAAATTAGGCGTGAGGCAGCCTGAAAGCGTAGTTGATAAGAGGAATGCTGCTGCGCCTGCATGGCGGAACAGTAAAGGCTACCTGAAAATTTCTGCTTTGCAGCAACGCCGTTGCATTGCGGTGCAGGTTTTCAGGTAGCCTTATGCTTGGTTTGAATAGATTGCGGGCGGGTTTGGAGGCTACCTGAAAATGTTCCGGCGGCGCGGAAGTTCGTCTTCATCGCACAAGCTTGGGTTGAACTTCGCGGCGGCTGCGTGGTTTAACTGGGTGGAAGCCGGCGTTTTCAGGTAGCCTTTTGCCGTATGCCGGAGAGGTGGCGCTAAATGGCGTATTCGATCAAATCGCTCTGGCTGAACACATATACCTGCCTCGGCGCGAGTGGTAGCACTTGGCCGGCGGCGAGGCCGAGGCGGGCGGCTTCGCTGCTGGCGAAGCTGGCATGCAGGGCGCGGCGCTCGGGTGCGTTTTGCGGCGCGAGGGTGAGGCGGGTGAGGGCGCCGGAGATGTGCAGGTGCTCGATACGGGCGTGCAGCATGGGGCGCTCGGGGGCGATCTGCCATTCGTGCGGGCGCACGAAACCACGCGCACTTTGCTCCTGCCAGCGGCGGTTGGCGGGCAGCGGCCAGGCATAGCCGTTGTAGTGCCACTCACCGCGCTCGATGCGGCCTTCGAAGGAGTCGGTTTCGCCGAGGAATTCGGCCACAAAGGCGTTTTCAGGTAGCCGGTAGAGCGTGTCGGCGCTGCCAGCCTGTTCGATGCGGCCTTGGTTCATGATGACGATTTGATCGGACACTTCCAGCGCTTCTTCCTGGTCGTGCGTGACCAAAATGCTGGTGATGCCAAGCTCGTGGTGCAGGTTGCGCAGCCAGGTACGCAGCTCTTTGCGCACTTTGGCATCGAGCGCACCGAAGGGCTCGTCGAGCAGCAGCAGCTTGGGCTCGACGGCCAGGGCGCGGGCCAGTGCGATGCGTTGGCGCTGGCCGCCGGAGAGCTGGTGCGGGTAGGAGTTGGCGAGGTGTTCGAGCTGCACGAGCTTGAGCAGGCCGGCTACTTTTTCGCGGATTTCGGCTTTGCCCGGGCGTTGGGCGCGGGGCAAGACGGTGAGCCCGAAGGCGACGTTGTCGGCCACGTTCATGTGGCGGAACAGGGCGTAGTGCTGGAACACGAAGCCGACTTTGCGTTCGCGCACGTGCAGGCGGGTGACGTCTTGCCCGTCGAACAGGATTTGGCCGCTGTCGGCGTTTTCCAGCCCGGCAATGATGCGCAGCAGGGTGGTTTTGCCGCAGCCGGAGGGGCCGAGCAGGGAAACCAATCCGCCGGTGGGCACTTCCAGGCGGATGTTTTTCAGGGCGTGGAAGTTGCCGAAATGTTTGTTGATGTTTTGGATGGTAATACTCATGGTTCGTTCCTTTGGGCGGCGGCCAGCTTGCGGTTTTGGATGCGGGTGAGGATGTCTTGCAGCACCAGCGTGGCGATGGCGAGCAGGGCGAGCAGGCTGGAGAGGGCGAAGGCGGCGGTGAAGCGGTATTCGTTGTAGAGGATTTCCACCAAAAGCGGGATGGTGTTGGTTTCGCCCCTGATGTGGCCGGACACCACGCTCACCGCGCCGAATTCACCCATGGCGCGGGCGTTGGTGAGGATGATGCCGTAGAGCAGCGCCCATTTGATGTTGGGCAGGGTAACGCGCCAAAACATTTGCCAGCCGCCCGCACCCAAAATCAGTGCGGCCTGCTCTTCGCTGTCACCCTGCGCCTGCATCAGCGGCACCAGCTCGCGCGCCACGAAGGGGAAGGTGACGAACAGCGTGGCCAGCACAATGCCGGGAATGGCGAAAATAACCTGTATGCCCCGCGCCTCCAGCCAGCCGCCCAGCGCCGTGTGCGCGCCGAACAACAGCACAAACATCAGGCCGGCCACCACGGGCGACACGGAAAAAGGCAGATCCAGCAGCGTGGTGAGCAGCTGCTTGCCGCGGAAGTCGAAACGGGTGAGCAGCCAGGCCATGGCGATACCCAGCACCGCGTTTACCGGTACCACGATGGCGGCGGTAATCAGCGTGAGGCGGATGGCGGCGCGCGCTTCTGGGTTGGTGAGCGAATCGAGATAAGTTTGCCAGCCTTCGCGCAGGGCTTCGTAAAACACCGCCAAGAGCGGGATGATCAGCATCAGCAGCAAAAAGGCGAGCGCGATGCCGATGAGCAGCCATTGCAGCCACCTCGGCTCGGTGATGTTCGGATTGGTTTTCATGCTTTGGCGCCTCCGCGTTTGCCCAGCGCCCACTGGCTCAAATTCAGCGCGAGCAGGATAAAGAAGGAAATCAGCAGCATAAACAGCGCCACCGCCGATGCGCCCTGCACATCATATTGCTCCAGCTTGCCGGTGATGATGAGCGGCAGGATTTCCGACTCCATCGGGATGTTGCCGGCAATGAAAATCACTGAGCCGAACTCGCCCGTGGCGCGTGCAAACATCATGCCCGCCCCGGTGAGCAGCGCCGGCGCGATTTCCGGCAGGATCACACGGCGGAAGGTGGCCAGCCGCCCTGCGCCCAGTGAAGCCGCCGCCTCTTCGTATTCGCCGGATAATTCTTCCAACACCGGCTGCACCGCGCGCACGATAAACGGCAGGCTTACAAACACCAAGGCAATCCAAATGCCCTTGGGTGTGAAGGCTACCTGAATATCCATTTTGGCAAACCAGCGTCCGATCCAGCCGTTGGGCGCATACAGCGTGGCCAGCGCGATGCCGGTTACCGCCGTGGGCAGCGCGAAAGGCAGGTCCACCAGCGCGTTTACCAGCCCCTTAAACGGAAACTCATAACGCACCAGCACCCAGGCCACCAGCGTGCCGAACACGATATTGGTGAGCATGGCGAAGAAGGACATGCGCAGGCTCAGCCACACCGAAGCGAGCACGCGCGGCTCGCTCACCGTGTGCCAAAACGCTGCCCAGCCCATCTGCGCCGTGCTCACCGCCATCATGGCAAACGGCAGCACCACCAAAAGCGACAGGCACAATACGGTGATGCCCAGGCTCAGGTTGAAGCCGGGCAGCACGCTGGGGGTTTTCAATAAGCGCATAGGTTCCGCCATCACAAATTCAGGTAGCTCGCACTATAAACAAGGCGGCGGAAAAACAGAAAGAACGGTTGGTTGTTTGCAAATGCAGGGCGGTTATATAGCACAACGGGGAAGGCAAAAAGGCTACCTGAAAACTGTAAGCGGTTTTCAGATAGCCTTCCGTTTGCTTATGCGGGAGAGTTAAGCCAACACGCGGGCGAAGAGGATGTGGTCTTCCAACTCGATGTGGTCGTGCAGGTCGTCCACCAGCTCGCGGGCGAGGCTGTAGAGGCGCTGCCAGCTGCGGCAGGCATTTGCGGGGGCTTGCAGGTTGCCGGTGATTTCCAGCAGGCGTTCGAGGGCGGCATTGTGCTCGGCGTGCTCGTGCATCATCATGCGCACGGGCATGGCGGCGGCGCCGGCACCTTGTTTGAGCATGGGGAAGAGAATGCGTTCTTCTTTCATCATGTGGCTGAGCAGTTCGCCTTGGATGGCTTGCAGCAGCGGCAAAACTTCGGCGGGAAATTTGCCCTCGTGTACGGTGGAGACTTTTTCGGCCAGCGGCAGCAGTTCTTCCAGTTGGCGGCGGTGGGTGTCGTGGTAGCGGGGGAGGATGTGGTCGATGATGGCGCTGTCGGAGGCGTTTTGCCAAAGTTCGCGGTCGATCATGGTTGGGGTTCCTTTTGTGTGTGGGAATAAAATTTCAGGTAGCCTCTGATGCTGAACAGGCTACCTGAAAATCTTGCTTTAGCGGCGGCGTACCAGCTGCCAGGGGCGGAAGATATAGAACGCGCTGGCAAAGCCGCTCCATACGTGCACCATTCGGGTGAAGGGGAAGATGAGGAAGAAGGTCATGCCCATGAACATGTGCAGCTTGAAGAGGATGTGCACATGTTCGATAAATTTGGCCGCTTCCAGGCCGCGGAAGGTAACGATGTGCTGTGCCCATTGCATCAGTAGGGTCATTTCGTGGCCGTCGAGGTGGCCGGCGCTCACGAAGATGGTGGAGAGGCCGAGCAGCAGGGTGGCCAAAATCCACACCAAGAGCAGCTTATCGCGCCAGGTGCTGTTGAGGTTGATGCGGTCGATGCGGAAGCGGCGGTTGATGAGGATCAGCAGGCCGACCAGCGCCATGCTGCCGAAAATGCCGCCGGCGGTCATGGCCAGGAGCTGCTTGGCGGAGTGGCTCACGCCCAGCGCGTCCCAAAACCACAGCGGGGTGAGCAGGCCGACGAAATGGCCGGCAAACACCGCCAGCACGCCGACGTGGAACAGGATGTTGCCCAGGCGCAGTTGGCCGTCGTACAGCAGCTGGCTGGAATCGCTCTTCCAGGAATACTGCTCGCGGTCGAAGCGGGCCAGGCTGCCGAAGAAGAATACCGCCAGGCAGATATAGGGATAGATGGCGAAGAAAAAGGAATGCAGGTTACTCATGTCGATACTCCTAAGCAGGCAGGCTTACTTGCCTTTGGGGTAAAACTGTACGGTTTGGATGCTGGGCTTGAGCAGCGGCTCGATACCAGATGCGTCGGGGCCGAAGGTTTCCATCGCTTCGTCCATGTCGCGCACGGGCGGCTCAATCAGCGGCTGCGGCACCACGGGGCTGAGCGATACGGCGCATTCGAGCACGGCAGCGTAGGGCGAGCCGGCGGTGCGCAGGTTTTTGCCGATGTGGTTGATCACGTGTATCGCGTCGCCCAGCAGTTTTTGCGCTTCTTCCGGCGGGATGTGTGAGAAGAACTCCAGTAGTGCGGGCAGGAAGTCGGGCAGCTCGTCGTCGCCCAGTTCGAAGCCGTGGCGGCGGTATTCTTCCAGCAGGTCCACCATGGCGTTGCCGCGTTCGCGGTCTTCGCCGTAAACGTGCTCGAAGATGTAGAGCGCGTGCAGGCGGTTGCGGTCGAAGGTGGAAACGTATTCTTCCTGCAAATGGCGCAGGCTGTGGCTGCCGAAGTAGTCCAGCAGCGCCTGCAGGCTTTCGCGGCTACCTGAAAGTTCGGGCAGGCTGTTTAAGGCCGTCTGAAATTCGGGCAGCGCTTCGATCATTTCCGCTTCGGGATAGCACAGCAGCGCGGAGAGGAATTTGTACACCGGATTGCCCTGCATCAGCGCACCCCTTTTTCGCGGTTTTCTTCGATGTCTTTGCGGCGGTCGAAGAAGACGATGGGCGAAGCTTTGGGCTTGCCGAACAGGCTTTCCTTGGTGAGGCCGTCGGAGCCGGTGGAACAGCCGTTGCCGAAGGTGAAACCGCAGCTGGCTTTGTCTTCAAAGGCATTTTCCACTTGTTCTTTGTGGCTGGTGGGGATCACGAAGCGGTCTTCGTAGTTGGCGATGGCCATGATTTGGTACATATCCTCCACCATCTCGGGGGTGAGGCCGGTGCCGTCGAGGGTTTGCTCCAGCGTTTCGCCGTGCACGATTTGGCCGCGTTTGTAGCGGCGCATGGCGATCATGCGCTCCAGCGCGTCTTTGATCGGCTCGATTTTGCCGGCGGTGAGCAGGTTGGCCAGGTAGCGCAGGGGGATGCGCATTTCGTCCACACTGGGGATGATGCCGTTTTCGCCTACAAGGCCGTTTTCGATGGCGGATTGGATCGGCGAGAGCGGCGGGATGTACCACACCATCGGCAGGGTGCGGTATTCGGGGTGCAGCGGGAAGGCGATTTTCCAGTCCATCGCCATTTTGTACACCGGCGATTGTTTCGCCGCATCGAGCCAGCTTTGGCTGATGCCCTGTTTCAGGGCCTCGCGCTGCACTTCGGGGTCGTGCGGGTTGAGGAACACGCCCAGTTGTGCTTCGTAGAGGTCTTGCGGGTTTTCCACCGAGGCGGCTTCTTCGATTTTGTCGGCGTCATACAGCAGCACGCCTAAGTAGCGGATGCGGCCGACGCAGGTTTCGGAGCAGATGGTGGGTTCGCCCGATTCGATGCGCGGATAGCAGAAGATGCATTTTTCGGCTTTACCGCTCACCCAGTTGTAGTAGATTTTTTTGTAGGGGCAGCCGGACACGCACATGCGCCAGCCGCGGCATTTGTCTTGGTCGATCAGTACGATGCCGTCGTCTTCGCGCTTGTAGATGCTGCCGGAGGGGCAGGAGGCGACGCAGGTCGGGTTCAGGCAGTGTTCGCACAGGCGCGGCAGGTACATCATGAAGGTCTGCTCGAATGCGCCCATCATTTCTTTTTGGATGCCTTCAAACAGGGTGTCTTTGGCGCGTTTTTCAAATTCGCCGCCCAAGTCGTCTTCCCAGTTGGGACCCCATTCGATTTTGTCCATTTTCTTGCCTGTGAGCATGGAAATCGGCCGCGCGGTGGGCGGGGTTTTCATGCGCGGGGCGTTTTGCAGGTGTTCGTAGTCGTAGGTGAAGGGCTCGTAATAGTCGTCTATCTGCGGCAGGTTGGGGTTGGCGAAGATATTGGACAGGATTTTCAGACGGCCGCCCTGTTTGGGCACGAGTTTGCCGTTGGGCTTGCGCACCCAGCCGCCGTTCCATTTTTCCTGGTCTTCCCAGTTTTTCGGGAAGCCGATGCCGGGCTTGGTTTCCACGTTGTTGAACCAGGCGTATTCCACGCCGTCGCGGCTTGTCCACACGTTTTTGCAGGTAACGGAGCAGGTGTGGCAGCCGATACATTTGTCCAAATTCAGCACCATGCCGATTTGCGCTCTGATTTTCATGTTGTGTTCCTTTGAATTATTTTTCAGGTAGCCTCTTTAAAGATTGGGGAAAGCCTGTTTGAGGCTACCTGAAAATTCTGTTATGCCTGTTCGAATCCCGCCTTCGGGCTGATCACGGAAACCAAGATGCAGTCCGGGTCGCCGGGCTGGCCGTTGTTGCGCGCGCCGTGGATTTGGTGGTCGCCCACCACTACGGCTTCGCCCGCGCGGATGGTGCGGCCGCTTTGCGCGTCGTCCACCAGCTCGGCTTCGCCCTGCAACACAATCCAGATGTCCGCGCCGTGCGGGTGACGGTGGGCGGGCAACATGGTTTGCGGCGGAATCTGCCACAGCACCATGTTGTCGTGCGGGTCTTGGTGCAGCACGGTGCGCACGGCTTCGGCGGGCTGGTCCTGCAAGTAGTCGGCGAAACGGATAATCTGCGGGAGTTTCATGGTTTCGTTCTCGGGGTACGGTTTCAGGTAGCCTTTTGTTGCAGGAGGCTACCTGAAAACGGTTATGCCTGTTCGGCGGGTTCGTCCATCCAGTCGATGTCCTTCATCTTGCGTACGATCACCCATTCGTCGCGGTTGGAGCCGACCGTGCCGTAGTAGTTGAAGCTGTAGGCCAGCTGGGCGTAACCGCCGATCATGTGGGTTGGGTTCAGCACCGCTTTGGTTACCGAATTGTGGATGCCGCCGCGTTTCTTGGTGGTTTCCGCTGCGGGGGTGTGCACCAGTTTTTCCTGGGCGTGCGGCATCACGATCATGGTTTCGGGAATGCGTTGGCTCACAATCACGCGGCAGGCAATCGTGCCGTTGGTGTTGAACACTTCCACCCAGTCGTTATCCACCAGGCCGGCTTTCTTGGCATCGATTTCGGAAATCCACACGTGCGGGCCGCCGCGGCCGAGCGTGAGCATGCGCAGGTTTTCAGAATAGGTGCTGTGGATGCCCCATTTTTGGTGCGGCGTGAGGAAGTTGAGCGTGATTTCCGGATTGCCGTTGGGCATTTTGCCCAGGAGCTGTTTGGTGGTTTTGGTGTCCACCGCCGGGCGGTACACGCAGAAGCCTGCGCCGAAATCGCGCATCCATTTGTGGTCTTGGTAGAACTGCTGGCGGCCGGTGAGCGTGCGCCACGGGATCAGCTCGTGCACATTGGTGTAGCCGGCGGTGTAGCACACTTCTTCGCTTTCCACGCCCGACCAAATCGGCGAGGTAACGATTTTGCGCGGCTGGGCGACGATGTCGCGGAAGCGGATTTGCGTGTGCTCGCTGGCGTTGATCAGGTGCGTGTGGTCGCGGCCGGTGTTTTTGCTCAAAGCCTGCCAGGCTTTTTTGGAAACGTGGCCGTTGGTTTCCGGTGCCAGCGTGAGAATCATCTCGGCGGCATCGATGGCGGTTTCCAGCTTGGGCTGGCCTTTGCCGGCGCCTTCGCTGCGCACGCCGTTGAGTTTGCGCAGGAAATCCACTTCGTGCTTGGTGTCCCACGCCATGCCCTTGCCGTTGTTGTTTACTTTTTCCAACAAAGGGCCGATGGAGGTGAATTTTTCGTATACCGCGCCGTAGTCGCGTTCTACCACCGTCATGGCGGGCATGGTTTTGCCCGGTATCGGCTCACATTCGCCCAGCTTCCAGTCTTTCGGGTCGAAGGGCTGGCCGAGCTCCTGCGGGCTGTCGTGCATCAGCGGGGTGAGCACGATGTCTTTGCGCACGCCGAGGTAATCCTTGGCCAGTTCGCTGAATTTTTTCGCCAGGCCTTTATAGATTTCCCAGTCGGAACGACTCTGCCACAGGGGCTGCACCGCTTCGGTAAACGGGTGGATGAAGGGGTGCATGTCGGAGGTGTTCAGATCATATTTTTCATACCAGGTGGCAGTGGGGAAAATCACATCGCCGTACAGGCAGGTGGTGTTCATGCGGAAATCCAGCAGGGCGAACAGGTCCAGCTTGCCTTCCACCCCTTCCCGTTGTTTGACCTCAGTCGGTTTCAGGCAGTCGTCTTCATCGCTCAGCAGGCCGTGTTGCGTGCCGAGCAGGTATTTCAAGAAGTATTCGTGGCCTTTGCCGGACGAACCCAAAATATTGGAGCGCCAGATAAACATGTTGCGCGGCCAGTTTTTCGGATTTTCCGGATCGTCGCAGGACATGCCCAACGTGCCTTCCTTCAGGCCTTTCACCACGTAATCCACCGGATTCATGCCGGCTTTTTCCGCCGCGTCGGTTACGTCCAGCGGGTTGGTTTCCAATTGCGGCGCGCTCGGTGTCCAGCCCATGCGGGCGGCTTTGGCGTTGTAGTCGATCATGGTCAGGCGGCGCATGTCGTCGCCGGCATCTGAGGTGAGCAGCTCGTCGGCGGACACGGTTTCGTGGCGGTATTGGCCGGTGTGGCCGTAGAAGAAGGAGGTGCCGGCCATTTGGCGCGCGGGGCGGTGCCAATCCAGCGCGAAGGTGAGCGGTGCCCAGCCGGATTGCGGGCGCAGTTTTTCCTGCCCAACATAGTGGCACCAGCCGCCGCCGGACTTACCGATGGTGCCGCACATCATCAGCATGTTGATCAAGCCGCGGTAGTTCATGTCCAGGTAATACCAGTGGTTCAGGCCGGCACCGACGATAATCATCGAACGGCCTTTGGTGTCGTGCGCGTTTTGGGCGAACTCGCGGGCTACCTGAATCACGCGCTCGGGCGCGACGCCGGTATGTTTTTCCTGCCATTTCGGCGTGTAGGGTTTGTCGTCGAAATAATCTCTGGCCACGTTTTCGTCGCCCAGGCCGTTGTCCACGCCGTATTGTGCCACTAACAAGTCGAACACGGTGGCCACCAGTTGCGTGCTGCCGTCGGCCAAGGTGATGCGTTTGGCCGGCACTTTGCGCAAGGTTTTCTCTTCGTCGAACTCGCCGCCGAAATAGTCAAATCCGACGCGTACCACTTCGTCGGCACGCTCTTTCAGCGACAAGGCTGCCTGAACGTCTTGGTCGTCCTGCGCCTTGGTTTCCAAATTCCATTTGCCGCTGCCGTCCCAGCGGAAGCCGATGGAGCCGTTGGGCAGCATCAGGCTGTCGGTTTTTTCGTTCCAGGCCAGTACTTTCCAGTCGGGGTTTTTCTCTTCGCCGAAATTACCGTCCAACTGCGAGGCGCGCAGGGTGTATTCGGGACGGTAGCCTTCACCGTCTTGTTTCAGGCACACCAGCACCGGCATGTCGGTGAGGCGGCGGCAGTAGTCTTGGAAATAGTCGGAAGGCTTGTCGATATGGAATTCTTTGAGGATGACATGGCCCATCGCCATTGCCAGCGCGGCATCCGTGCCTTGGCGCGGTGCCAGCCAGATGTCGCTGAATTTGGCCATTTCGCCGAAGTCGGACGACACGGCCACGGTTTTGGTACCTTTGTAGCGCACTTCGGTGTAGAAGTGGGCATCAGGCGTGCGGGTCATCGGGATATTGGAACCCCACACCAAGAGGTAGTTGGAGTTGTACCAGTCGGCGGATTCGGCCACGTCGGTCTGTTCACCCCAAGTTTGCGGCGAAGCGGGCGGCAGGTCGCAATACCAGTCGTAGAAAGAGAGCGGCACACCGCCGATCAGGCCGAGATAGCGTGCGCCGGAGGCATAACTGATCATCGACATAGCAGGAATCGGTGAGAAACCGATGATGCGGTCGGGGCCGTATTTTTTGATGGTGTAGCAGTTGGCTGCCGCCACCATTTCATAGGCTTCATCCCAGTTGGAGCGTACGAAGCCGCCCAAGCCGCGCTGGGATTTGTAGGATTTGGAACGTTCGGGGTCTTCCACAATCCACTTCCAGGCTTCAATTGGGTCTTTGGTTTGGCGTGCCTCGCGCCACAACTCGGCCAGCGCGCCGCGCATCATCGGATATTTGATGCGCTGGGCGGAATACACATACCAGCTGAAGGAGGCGCCGCGCGGGCAGCCGCGTGGTTCGTGGTTTGGCAGGTCGGGGCGGGTGCGCGGGTAGTCGGTTTGTTGGGTTTCCCAAGTGATGATGCCGTTTTTCACATAAATTTTCCACGAGCACGAACCGGTACAGTTCACGCCGTGGGTAGAGCGGGCAACTTTGTCGTGTGCCCAGCGGCTGCGGTAGGCATCTTCCCACTTACGGTCATCGTTAACCAGGATGCCGTGGCCGTTGGCAAACGGCTCACGTTTTTGTTTGAAGAAGGTGAGGCGGTCTAGGAAATGGCTCATGTTCTATCCCTGTCGTTATTAGGCTTTGCCGAGAAATGCCGTGCAGCGGCAGTGCCGTGCAAAGCTTGTCTCAAAACCGGTTATAAGTGTTTGGAGTATAGAGGAGGCGCAGGGTAAAAAATATGCTTCCAACAGGTTTAAAATCCATTCATTAGGCTAGGGTGGACTAATCCGAAAGGAGTAGTACTTTCTGCCGCTGCGGCATAGTTAGGCCGAATAGGGATATTCAAACGGCGGGCAAACGGTTAAGATGTGCCCGTTTTTAGTATGACTGACAGGATACCCACATCATGAAAACCAGCGCACGCAACCAATTTTCCGGCAAAATCAAAGCCATCAAACACGGCCCGGTCACCAGCGAAATCACGCTGCAACTGGCCAATGGCGCCAACCTTGTCGCCACCGTTACCGAAGAGAGCTGCCGCGAGCTCGGCTTGGCGGAAGGCGGTATGGCCACCGCGCTGATTAAGGCAGGCAATATTATCGTGGCCACCGATCTGCACCCGATGAAGCTTTCTGCGCGCAACCAATTGAATGGACACATTATTAATGTGGAGCGCGGTGCGGTTAATTCCATCGTCAGTATCGACATCGGCGGCGGTTTGGTCCTCACTGCCGGCATCACCATGCAGAGTACCGAAACGCTGGACCTGCACCCCGGGCAGAGCGTAACCGCCGTATTTAAGGCCGGCAGCGTGATTCTCGGCGTGGTGGCGTAACCTGTCGCGTAAACCAAACAATCGGGTAAGCCCTGCATCCGGGCTTGCCCGATTGCTTTATGGCCGCCTGTGGCCGGAAGGCTACCTGAAAACAAAATGAAGGGGTTGTTTCGCAGAAACCCTGCCTTTGCTGCATGAAGATGCAGTTTTCAGGTAGCCTTTCCATGTTGGGGGGATGTTTGCCACCTGTTTTCTAACTACTGTTTTGCCTAATCCTTTCGGCTGATGGCAGATACTTACCGGGCAGGGTAGATTTACAAAGTCTTAACTAAATCACACGTAAACCATTATGTTTCCCCGTTTCCCCTGCAACGCCATCTTGCTCGGCCTCTTGGCCGTTGCCACCCCACAGGCTTTTGCCGATACCTCCGGCCAAGCCGAAGAATCCGCCTTCGAACTCGGTCAGATTACCGTCATCGGCAAGCGCACCCGCAGCACCGACGCGGGCGAGCACACTGTTAGCGCCGAAGACATCCGCCGCACCAATAGCCAGAACATCGCCCAGGCACTGGAAACCCAGGCCGGTGTCAATATCGATTTTTCCGGCGCGCGCAACGAAACCGGTCTGCGTGTGCGCGGTTTCGATGCCCGCCAAGTGCCGCTGTTTCTCGACGGCATCCCGCAATACGTTCCTTATGACGGTTATGTGGATTTTGCCCGCTTCCTCACGCCCGGCCTGTCGGAAATCCGCGTGGCCAAGAGCGGCGCGTCGCTGATGTATGGCCCGAACACCATGGGCGGCGCCATCAACCTGGTTACGCGCAAACCGTCCAAACCGTTTGAAGGCGACATCAATATCGGTTTTGACGATACCGTCGGCCACAACCTTTCGGCCAATTTCGGCTCCAATACCGGCCGCTTCTACATACAGGGCGGTTTCGCCTATTTGGATTCCGACCGTTTCCATCTGCCGCATCACTTCCGCGACCCGAAAAGGCAACCCACCGATACCGGTTCCTACCGCGAAAACGCCGCACGCACTGACCGTCACTACTCACTCAAACTCGGCTTTACCCCCAATCTAACCGACGAATACGCCATCGGTTACAGCGGCATCCGCAGCGAAAAGCAGCAGCCCGCCTATGTCGGCACCGCCAACCAAAACGCCCGCTACTGGCGCTGGCCGTATTGGGACAAAGACAGCTTCTATTTTCTGAGCAACATCGGCCTCGGCGAAGCCAACCGCCTAAAAATCCGCGCCTACCATGACACCTATAAAAACGGCCTGCAAATGTACCGCGACGCGGCATACAGCATCCCCGATGGCGAAATCAGCGCTTATAAAGACAGGGCGCAGGGTTTGAGCATCAACTTCTCCACCGCCGCATGGCAAAACCAGTTGCTGCAAATCGGCTATCAATACAAGGCCGACCGCCACCACGAGTTGAGCGACAACCAGGTCTTCCGCGATGCCGCCCACCAAATCGCCGCCGAACACCAAATCGACTTTACCCCGAGCTGGCGTTTGCGCAGCGGCTTGGATTACGAACGCTTGGCCACCAAAGAGCTACCTGCTTCGTTTAACAGCGGTAAAACCTCATCGGTAAACGGCCTGTTGGAACTGAGCTACCGCCCGAACGATAACCACACCTTCTACGGCACGTTGTCGAGCAAATCACGGTTCCCCAGCCTGAAAGACCGCTATTCCTACCGCCTGGGGCGCGCTATCCCCAACCCCGATTTGGAATCCGAACGCGCCAATCACGTTGAGCTCGGCTGGCGTGGTAAACCGTGGCAGGGTGCGGAAGCCGAAGCCGCCGTGTTCTACAGCCGCCTGCGCAACGAAATCCAAAACGCCTACGTCCCCGACCCCACCGGCCGCACCTGCCGCCGCTCTCCGGTGCCGGGCTACTGCCAGCAAACCCAAAACATCGGCCGTACCCGTCACGCGGGCTTCGAACTCGGCCTGCGTCAGAACATCGGCAGCCAATGGACGCTGGGCGCGACCTACGGCTACCTGCACCGCAAAGATTTGGGCGACACCGACACCCCGCTGCTAAACACGCCGCGCCACAAGCTGTCTGCTTATGCCGAATACCGCCCCATCGAACGCGTGAGCCTGAACGCTTCCGTATTGGCTGAAACCGGCCGCAAATCGTCCTACGGCAACGGCACGCGCACCCTTGGCGGCTACGCGGTATACAACGCCAAAGCCGCTTGGCGCATCCGCGAAGGACTGACCTGGGAAGCAGGCGTGGAAAACCTGGGCAACCGTTATTACGAACTTTCAGACGGCTACCCCATGCCCGGCCGCACCTGGTTCACCAACCTGCGCTACGCGTTTTAAGCGGTACACGGTACCAGCCTCGCAGAAACCCCGTTTCGCTGTGTTTGCAGGCAAGCTATATTGCCACTTTAGTTGAAGCCGTGCTTTCAGGTAGTCCGATGATTTAGGCTACCTGAAAGCACGGCTTTAGCGAAGTTTCAAACAAGGCTTGGGCTTGCGGTCTGCATTGGAATCCTACCCGGCCACCGGCCCAGCTTTCAGGTAGCCCACCGCACCACGCAACCCGCACGCAGAAGATAGACAGCACCGCCACACAACGGCACAATGCGCGGCATCCCCCGCTGAAAGACCGCGACGGCGGGTATAAGCGGAACTTCGTATAAGACCCGTTTCCAGGTAGCCTACCAGCCTCAAAGGCTACCTGAAAAAGCAAGCCCCAACGCAGCCCAAACATCATACCGTGCCATTCCGGCAACCGAACCCCAACCCGTCCCGATTCCGACCATGACTGACTTTTCCACTGCCGCCGTTATTTTCCAAAACGACGCCCAAGCCGACGCCGCAGCTGCCGCACTGTGGCAGGCCGCCGCCGGATTGCGCCGCCAAGGTTTCCGCATCGGCGGCCTGCTCAACCCGCTGGACGGCCAAGGCCGCCACCTCAATTCCCGCCTGGTTTCCCTGGCCGACGGCGCGGAATTCCCCATCTTCCAAAACCTGGGCAGCGGCTCGTCCGGCTGCAAACTCGACGGCGGCAAACTGGCCGAAGCGGGCGCGGCGGTGCGCGAAGCCGTCCAAGCGCGTGCCGATTTGGTCTTCATCAACAAATTCGGCCACGCCGAAATCGAAAACCGCGGCCTGCTGGCCGAATACCTGGCAGCAGCAGCAGCGGGCATCCCCGTGCTCACTACCGTGCATACCAAATACCTGCCCGAATGGCGCGACTTCTGCGGCGGCGAAGGTGCGGAACTGCCTGCTGATTCCGCCGCCGTGATCGCATGGGCGCGCAATGCCCTTGCCGCCATCGGGGACGGCCATGATTAGCCGCCGCACCTTCCTGCGCAACATGATAGCGGGCAGCCTGCTGCTGGCCGGTTGCCGCCCTAGCGAAAACCACCCATCCGAAGCCTCCGCTTCCGCCACGCCCGCTGCCGGACTGCTGCACCGCTTCGGGTCGTCCGAAACCCGCGCCTTCCAACGCCTGTATGCCGCCGGCCCGCCCGCCGAAGTGCTGCTTTACGCGCTCGCCCCCGAACGGCTGGTGGGCTGGACAACGCAGAAACGGCCGCAAACGCTGGAAATGCTGGGCGAAAACGCACGCAGCCTGCCCGTGCTCGGCGGCATCAACGGGCGTGGCACACCCGCATCCGTGGAAAGGCTGCTGGCGGAGAAAATCGATGCGGTTGTAGATGTTGGCGTGGTGAACGATTCCACCGTGTCTACCGCCGAACAAACCGCCAAACAGCTGGGCGTGCCCTATCTGCTGCTGGAAGGCAGGCTGGCGCAGTCGGTCGAACAAATCCGCCAATTGGGCGGACTGCTCGCTTCGTCACACACCGAAAACCTGGCCACGCTGGCCGAACAGGCTTTGTTGTTTGCTGCGCGGGAAGCCGCCGCCCGTGCTGCCCCCGTCAGCGTTTATCTGGCGCGCGGTCGAGATGGGCTGGAAACGGGGCGGCGCGATTCCATCCACACCGAAGTGGCCGCCATGCTGGGCGCGCAGAGCGTGGGCGACGCGCTGGAAGGCGGTGGGCTGGCGCAGGTTTCGCTGGAACAAATCCTGCTGTGGCAGCCCGACTGGGTGCTGACCCAAGATGCCGATTTTGCCGCCGAAGCCGCACGCAACCCCTTGTGGCAAAAAGTGAACGCCGTGCGCGAAGGCCGCATCGGCCTGCTGCCGCGTCTGCCCTACGGCTGGATAGACGGCCCGCCCGGCATCAACCGCCTACCCGGTATCTACGCCCTCGCCGCCGTGCTGTCCGGCCAGCCCGTCAGCCGCCACCGCGACCGCATCCTGCCCCTGCTCGAAGCCCTATACCACCACCACCCCACCGCCGCACAGCAGCGGATGCTCGGGCTGGTGTGAATATTCAGGTAGCCTTTATCATGCCGAACACCACACGCACCCTGCCCGCCGACTTCGCCGCCGCCTACCGCGCCCGCATGGCCGAACTCGGTTTTTGCGAAAAACCTGCCGCCGAATGGGACGGTAAAGCCGCCGGTTTCAACGCCAAAGTCCGCCGGCCCAGTGCCTATGCCGACACCTTCCTGAGCCGGATGGACATCCGCCCCGAAGACACCGTGCTCGATGTCGGCTGCGGCCCCGGCATCCTCGCCCTGCGCCTCGCCCCGCAGGTGCGCCGCCTGTACGGGCTGGATTACAGCCCCGCCATGCTGCAATGCCTGCGGGAAAACGCCGAAGCCGCAGGCTGCCGCAACATCACCCCGCTGCTGCTGAGCAAAGAAGACGACTGGCGCGGCCGCGTCCCCGTGTGCGACAGCGTCATCGCCTCCCGCAGCGGGCTGGACGGCGACCTGGCCGCCCTGTTCGCCAAACTCTCCGCCCACGCCCTCCGCGCCGTCTATTTCTCCATGCTGGTTGGCGGCCGCTTCGACTACTCACCCGTCAGCGCACTGCTCGGCCGCAGCCGCGCGCCCTATCCCGACTACATCTACGCCGTCAATATCCTGTACCAGATGGGCTACGATGCCGAGGTTTCATTCATCACCACCCCCGGCCGCCTGGCCGACTGCACGGATTTAGATGACTTCCTGCACCGCATGCACGCCGCCTACCACCCGCTCTCCCCCGCCGACCTGCGCCGCCTGACCGACTTTTTCCACGCCGAAGGCCACCGCTTCGCACAAGACGAATTTGCTATGAAGTGGGCATTGATCAGCTGGCGGACGGATTGAGCGGAAAGGTCTTGTGCCACCTTTGGATTTTGATTTGCAGAAAAAATTTGTGTACCTGCTGTATGAAGCACAGGGCTTCCGCCCGCTGGAACATTGGGCGGCCAATCAGGAGCATGGCGCATTGAGCAGTTATCCGGTTGAAACGGTCAAAGGCGACATCGACACTCATTTTAGTGGCATCCGTGCAGTGAAAGCGGGCGCGGTGGTGTATTACGGCGCTTGGCTGGTGCTAATTGCCGTTACCACGGGCTATCATCTTTATGTGTTTTTCCATAGCCCGGCCTAAGCCGTCAGCCGGTTAGAAGAGGCTACCTGAAAACTTCAGCCGCAAGCAAATCAAACCAAAACAAGCCGCAGGGATAAAGCGCCTATCCCTGCGGCCTGTTTACCTTACCGGACACGGCGGGCAAGGCTTTATACCTGCTCCCCGCCGCATACGCGGCATTGCGGGTTTTTCGGAATGGCGAAATGCTGCCAGTGGCCGGAGAGCGCGTTATAGCAGCGGAGTACGCCGTGTTCGGTGGGCAGGCCGAGCAGGATTTTCAGCGTGTCGGCAGCTTGGGTGCTGCCGATGATGCCCACTAGCGGGGCGAAGACGCCGAACAGGGCGCAGGCGCCGTCGTTGGCTTCGCTGCCGTCAAACAGGCAGGCGTAGCAGGGCTGGCCGGGCAGGTCGGGGCGGTAGACGGCGATTTGGCCGTCGAAGCGGGTGGCGGCACCGGATACGAGCGGGGTGCGGGTGGCGCAGGCGGCGGCGTTGAGGGCTTGGCGGGCGGTGAAGTTGTCGCTGCAATCGAGGGCGGCTTGGCATTGGGGCAGCAGGCGCAGCAGCTCGGCTTCGCCCAATTTGCCATGGGTTTCGATTTGGCAGGCGGGGTTGAGCTGTTTCAGGTAGTCTGCCATGGTGTCGGTTTTGGGGCGACCGATGTCGGCTTCGCGGTAGGTGATTTGGCGCTGGAGATTGGTGTCGTCGATGAGGTCGTGGTCGGCAATCAGCAGGCGGCCCACGCCGGCGGCGGCCAAATAGGGCAGGGCGGCGCTGCCCAACCCGCCGCAGCCGAGCACGAGTACGGTTGCATCGAACAGCTTTTGCTGGCCTTCGATGCCGATTTCGTCGAGGAGGATGTGGCGGCTGTAGCGCAGCAATTGGTGGTTGTTCATGTCGGGGCGGGTCGGGGTGCTGGGGGGAGCGGATTATAGCGTGGAATGCGCTGCCGCGACGTGCCGTAGCATTCATAATTGTCCTGCGGTTTTGTTGCCGTGCCTTGATTTAAATCGAATTCGCTATAGAATGGAGTTCCTTATCGACAGGAGGAGGGTTAAATGAAAGCAGCCAACTACTTATTGCCTTTGGCCGCCGCAGCCCTGCTGGGCGCGTGCTCGAGCGGGGGCGGCATGCCGCGTGGGCAGCAAACGGCGGATTACAAAATGGAAGTGGCGGGCGGGGTGCAGGCTGAGGTGGGGCGGAGTGCCGCCGCTTCGAGCTACCGTTACGGCTTTGGCATCCGCCTGAAAAACGCGCCGCGTGTGGCTTCGGTGCGAATCGAGCGCACACGGGGCGGCGAGCTTGGCGTGGTGTTTGACGACAGCCGCAGCCCTACCACCGCCACCAAAGGCTGGTAGCGCCACGCCGACGGCACGCGCTCCTACCTCTACAACAACGGCGACGGTACTTTCGACTGGATCGGCCAAACCGCCGCCCGCAAGCTGACGCCGCAACAGGCACCCTGGCTCTACCAATCCGGCACCACCCACCAGCAATACCGCATCACCATCCGCGATTTGCAGGGCAAAGAAACCGTGTTACTGCAAGACACCGCCATCCCGCCCGCGCAGAAACAGTCGATTTTGCAGCTGTGGGAAGGTCGCGGCAGAAGGCAGCGTTAGTTGCTTGGAGAGGGTTTGTTGGTAAAAGGCTACCTGAAAAAACCGGGGATATTTTTCAGGTAGCCTGCCTACTTCTTCCGGCGTATGCCGGAATAACTATTGCATCGCGGATGATGCTTGCTAGAATCCGCCGAATCTCAGGCAGCCTCAATCCGCAGGCTGCCGTCCGCACACTGACGATTAGGAGAATGATGATGCGCCGTTTCCCCCGCCTTGCCTTAGCTGCCGCACTGCTTTGCGCCGCTCCCCTCACCCTGGCTAAAGACCTCACCGTGTCTGCCGCCGCCAGCCTGAAAGAAGCGTTTCAGGAAATCAACACCGCCTATCAAAAAGCCCATCCCGACACGCAAATCCGTTTGAATACCGCCGCTTCCGGCGTGCTGTTGCAACAGCTGGTGCAGGGTGCGCCGGTGGACGTGTTGGCCACGGCCGACCAGGAAACCATGGATAAGGCCGCCGAGGCTAAGGTTATTGCCCCGGCCACCCGCCGCACCTTCGCGCTGAACGATTTGGTGCTGATCCAGCCGAAAAATGCTGCTTTCCGCGTCACCCGCCTACAGGATTTGACCAACGCCAAAGTGCAGCGTATCGCTGTGGGCAATCCCGCCAGCGTACCGGCTGGCCGCTATACCAAGGGCGCGCTGGAAAAAGCCGGCCTGTGGAATGCGGTGAGCGGCAAAGTGATTTCCACTCAGAACGTGCGCCAGGCGCTGGATTATGTGTCGCGCGGCGAAGTGGATGCGGGGTTTGTATACCGCACCGACGCCATGCTGATCCGCGACCAGGTTCGCATCGTGCGTGCAGTGCCGCTGGAAACGCCGGTATCTTATGCCATTGCTGTTACCGCCAGCAGCAAGGATGCGGCCGAAGCAGCCCGCTACCTCAATTTCATCCAGTCGCGCGAAGGCAACCGCATTTTGCAGAAATACGGCTTTAACCCGGCCAGACGTTAAGTTGGAAGATTAGGGCCTGTTGGCCGTGGCTGGTTTCCGCGTCTTCTCGCCCCCAAATGGCATCTTCCGCGTTGGAAATCCTTGCAAGGTGTTTTTAACCTTGCTGCGGTTTCCGCCTTGAATCTGCCGCTTTGGGAACGAAAATCCGCTTGGAAAAGCCATGGCCAACAGACCCGGGAAAAGGCTACCTGAAAAATAACATTCCGTTTTCAGGTAGCCTGATTGCCGTTTGGGAAAAGTACTTTTGATTATTTAAGGAGTTTGCGTGTTGCAAGACGTATTGCCCGCGCTGCTGTTGTCGCTGAAAGTATCGTTTTGGGCCAGCGGGATGAACCTGGTGCTGGGCGTGCTTTGCGGCTGGCTGTTGGCGCGTTACCGCTTTTTCGGGCGCAACCTGCTGGATGTGATCCTAACCCTGCCGATGGTGATGCCGCCCACCGTGATGGGCTACTACCTTCTGGTGCTGTTCGGACGCAACGGCACGCTGGGGAAATGGCTGCAGGAATATTTCGGCCTCAGCCTGATTTTTACCTGGCAGGGCGCGGTGCTGGCGGCGATGGTGGTTACCTTCCCGCTGATTTGCAAACCTGCGCGGGCGGCGTTTGAAGAAGTAAATCCGCAATTGGAGCAGGCGGCGCGGGTGCTCGGGCTGCCCGAATGGGCGGTGTTTTTGCGGGTAACGCTGCCGCTGGCCTGGCGCGGCATCCTGGCCGGACTGCTCTTGGCCTTTGCCCGCGCCTTGGGTGAATTCGGTGCCACGCTGATGATTGCCGGCAGCATTCCGAACCAAACACAAACACTTTCCATTGCCGTGTATGAAGCTGTGCAGGCCGGTGATGATGCGTTGGCCAACAAGCTGGTGATTCTGATTTCCGTGGTGTGCGTGTCGATTCTGTGGAGCGTCGGCCACTTGGCCAAAGCGAGGGACAAAGTATGAGCCAAGCGCCTGTGTTCGATTTCGCCTTCGCCTTGCAGATTTCCGGCGGCGGCAAAACCTTCGATTTAAACTGCCGCTGCCAAAGCCGTGCCAAACGGTTGGCCATCGTGGGCGAATCAGGTTCGGGCAAAAGCCTGACCCTCCAGCTTTTGGCCGGCCTGCTGCGCCCGCAGGCCGGGCATGTGCGGATTAGCGGCACCTGCTACGGCGACACCGCGCACAAGCTGTGGCTGCCGCCGCAGCAGCGGCAGGTAGGGCTGGTGTTTCAGGATTACGCCCTGTTCCCGCACCTCACCGTGGCGCAAAACATCGCCTTCGGCCTGCAACACCGCTGGCCGACGCCGGGGCAGAAACAGGCGGAGCGGCTGGTCGCCTTCTGGCTGGACAAAATGCAGCTTACCCGCGTGGCCGCGCACTATCCCTACCAGATTTCCGGCGGCCAACGCCAGCGCACAGCCCTTGCCCGCGCCTGCATTGCCAACCCGCGCTGGCTGCTGCTGGACGAACCTTTCGCCGCCCTCGACATCGGCCTGCGCGGCCAGATGCGCCAATGGCTGCTGCAGCTGCAGCAGGAGCTCGACCTTCCCATGCTGCTCATCACCCACGACCCGCAGGACAGCGAAGTGTTGGCTGAAGAAGTGGCCACCATGGCGGCGGGGAAAATGGCGCACGGCGTGGCCGAAGGGTAGTGCCACCCGTGCGTCCGCAAAACAAGCAGCCTGAACAATTCAGGCTGCTTGTTTTGCGCTTATTCCGAAGAGTATCGTTTGAATGGTTAAGCTTAATATTTGGGGCTGTACTAGATTAGCAGTTATGTTACTCTCAAGATATGAAGATAACACACTGCAAATTAAAGAAAAAAGTACAGAAAAAACTGCTTCGCTTTTTTGTGCTCGAAGTTACCGCCCGTTCCGCTGCCGATATTTTGGGCATACAGCCCAATTCCGCCATCCTGTTCTACCGCAAAATCTGTATGGTCATCAGCCATCATTTGGCATTAGCGGCCAATGAAATTTTCGCCGGCCCGGTCGAATTGGACGAAAGTTATTTCGGTGGTCATCGCAAAGGTAGGTGAGGACGAGGTGCAGCGGGTAAGGTGGTGGTATTCGGTATCCTGAAACGACAAGGACGGGTCTATACCGTCGTGGTGAATAATGCCAGGTCTGAAACATTGATGCCTGTCATTAAAAGAAAATCATGCCCGACAGCATTGTCTATACCGACAGCCTGAGCAGTGACGACAAGTTGGACGTGAGCGGTTTTATCCATCACCGTATCAACCATTCCAAGGAATTTGCAGACCGTCAGAACCACATCAACGGCATCGAAAACTTTTGGAATCAGGCAAAACGCGTCTTACGCACATACAACGGAATCGACCGCAAATCTTTCCCACTGTTCTTGAAAGAATGCGAGTTTCGGTTTAACTTCGGCACACCGTCTCAGCAGCTTGAAATCCTGCGGGATTGGTGTGGAATTTAGGGCTAATCTAGTACAGCCCCTAATATTTTCAGGTAGCCTCAAACACCAACACAGGCTACCTGAAAACGAGTTCCCGAAGGGAGATGAGTTTCTGCGGAGCTAAAACGAAGTTTTGACAGAATGCCTGCCCCGGGACTCATCTGGTTTTTCAAAGTGTCAACCTTCCCGCTGAGTCTTTGCACCGTCTGCAGGCACCCTTAAAATAGCCGTTCCCGCCAAACGGCAAAGCAATCAGGAAAACCAATGCAAACCAAAACCCTGGCACTTACCGCCGCCATATTCGTGTTCACTGCCTGTACAGCCGTCCCTACCCACAACGTACAGGCCAAAGCCCTGTTGGACGAAGGCATCGCCCTGTATCAAAAACAGGATTACGCCAACGCCCGCCCTTATTTTGAACAGGCGCGGCAGGCGGGGCATATGAAAGCCCCGCGCTATCTGGGGCTGATGTCTCTGAACGGCGAGGGCGTGGAAAAGGACGCGCAGGCCGCGTTTGCCTATTTCACCCAAGCCGCCGAAGCGGGCGATATCACGGGGCAGTATTGGCTGGGCTACTGCTACGAAAACGGCATCGGCACGGCCAAAGACCTGACCCAAGCCGTGCGCTGGTATCAAAAATCCGCCGCACGCGGCGACCATGTTTCGCAGCCTGCTATGGATGCGCTGAACCGCTTGGGCGTGAAAGCAAATTAACCGAATTCATTTTTAAGGAGTTATCTTATGAAAAAAACCGCCGCCGTGGCCGCCGCCCTGCTTTTGGCCGCCTGCACCGCGCCCAACCCCGTTTCAGGCAGCCCCGCCGCCCAAAATACGCAAAATCCCGCTTGGGACAAGCAGTACGGCGGCGCGGACAAATCCTACGACCACCGCCTGCTCGCCCTGCGCGACCGAATCGCCCCGCGTTTTGAGGTGCTGGCCTTCCAAGACCCGCAGACGGGCAAAACCATGCAGTACAACCTCTATACGCCGAAAAATCTTGAACCGAATCGCAAATACCCACTGGTGATGTTCATCGCCGATGCCAGCACCGCCGGCAAAGGCGTGCGCGCGCCGCTGATGCAGGGCTACGGCGGCATTATCTGGGCAACGGACGAAGCGCAGGCGAAACACCCCGCCTTCGTGCTGGTGCCGTCCTACACCGAAACGGCGGTGAACGACCAATGGCAGACCACGGACGAAGTCGGCATGACGCTGCGACTCGTGCACAGCCTGTTGGCCGAAAAACCGATAGACGCAGACCGCGTGTACACCACCGGCCAGTCTATGGGCGGCATGATTTCCTTTTATCTCAACAGCATAGAACCGGAACTGTTTGCCGCGTCCATGTTTGTCGGCAGCCAGTGGGACATCAGCGTGTTGAAACCGCTGGAACAGGCGAAATTCATCTACACCGTGTCCGCCGGCGACCAGAAGGCTTCGGGCGGCATGGCAGAAGTCGGCGAAATGCTGCAACGGGATAACGTGCCCTACGCCGAAACCGAGTTTTCCGCCAAACTGCCGCAGGCGCAGCAGGACGCACAAGTGCAAAAAATGCTCGCCCAAGGCAGGCGCATCAACTTTATCCGCTTCACGCCGAACACCGTTGTTCCCGAAGGCAGCACCCACAAAGGCGCGGAACATATGTATTCGTTCGACTACGCCTACCTGCTCGAACCTGCCCGCGACTGGCTGATGAAGCAGCAGCGGGGCAGATAAAGAACATCTGCCCGCAGGGTAAGGGAAGGCTACCTGAAAAGGGTTTGCTGTTTAAGCGGTGCAGAAACACTCATGATTGCGGAAGCTTCTTTTTACTTAGAGACTTACATTTTCAGGTAGCCTTCCCCGCCACCGCCCGCTGTACTCCGAAAATAGACAGCAACACCAGCACAAAGCCGCACAGCGACTCCGCATCCATCTCCTGCCCTAAAAACAGCCAGCCCAACACAAAGGCGCACACCGGGCTAAGTAGTCCCAGCGACGAAACGGCAGCGGGCGGCAGTTTCGCGATGCCGTCAAACCACAGTACATAAGCCAACACCGCGCCAAACAGGCACAAATACAGATAGCCGCCGACATTGGCCGTGCTTAAAGATTCAAGTGGCGGTTCGGTCAATAGCGCGACAGGCAGCAAAAACAGTCCGCCGATGAAAAGCTGCCAGCCGGTAAACGCCAGCACGGGCAGTGATGTTTGGCGATGTTTGGACAAATACACGCCCAGCGCCATCGCCGCCGCGCCCGCCAGTGCCGCCGCAATTCCCGCCGTGTCATAACGCGCGTTTGGCGACAACACCAAAAGCGCAATCCCCGCCACGCCAGCCGCCGACCAAGCCCAAGCCGCTTTCGGCGGCATGGTTTTGCCAATCAGCCAGGTAAACACCAGCACCATCAGCGTCTGCGTAGAACTCAAGACCGCCGCCAAACCGCCCGGCAGCCGGTATGCCGCCACAAACAACATAGCTTGGAAAAAACCGATATTCAAAAAACCGAGCAGAACAACCGTCGCCCACTCCCCGCGTTTGGGCATTTTCCTGGTCCATGCCAACAGCAGCAGCCCGGCAGGCAATACGCGTATCAGCGCAGCGGTAAACGGGCGGTCGGGCGGTAAAAATTCGGTGGTAACAAGATAAGTGCTGCCCCAAATCAGCGGGGCGAGCGCAGTGAAAAGAATGGCGGCAGTACGGTTCGGCATGGCGGTTCTCCTGATGTTTTGGCGGTTTCAGACGGCTTTTTGAAGTTTAAACGCCGTCTGAAACGTCAACCGAATTATTTATCTTGAAATCAAGCTAAATAATAAATGGCGGTTAACTTGAAGTCAAGATAAAATAGCCAAGGTGTCCAAACCAAGGAAACTCTATGACCGAATACACTGACGCTCCAGCCCGCGCCGTTGCCCAATGGCAGCACGAACTGCCCGAATTGGCCTCCGAAAATATGCTCTTAATCGGCCGTCTGAAACGCGCCGCCGCCTTAATCGCGCGCGAGTTGGACAAGGTTTACGGCGAATACGGGCTTTCGGAAGGTGCGTTCGACGTGCTCGCCACCCTGCGTCGCAGCGGTGCGCCCTATACGCTCACGCCCACCGAGCTGTTTTCCTCGCTGATGGTAACGTCCGGCACCATGACCACACGCCTGAAAAACATGGAAAACCAAGGCCTGATCGAACGCCTGCCCAATCCCGACGACGCACGCAGCCTGCTGGTGCGCCTGACCGGCAAGGGCAGGGATTTGATTGAGCAGGCCGTGTTCCCGCATGTGGAGAACGAAAAGCGGCTGATGGAAAAGCTGGACGCGGAAACCAGAAGGCAGTTGGAAGAAGGCCTGGCGGCGTGGTTGCGGGGTTTGGAAGGGGAGGGGTGAAAGGGGTTGGCAAACGTTCGCCCGATTTTTCAGGTAGCCTGTTAGCAATAGTTGGCTGCCTGAAGCCGCAAAGGCTACCTGAAAACCAAAGTCAGGTTTTCAGGTAGCCTTTTGTTTTGCCGGCAGGTTACAGACGGCTTATTGCGGATCCAAGCCCTGCAAAATACGTTGCGCTTCGGCGGCGCTGAGGTTGTAGCGGTAGTAGCGGCGGTAGAAGTCCTGCGTTTTGGCGGTCATGTCTACGTCGTTGAAACGCTGCGGGTGCAGCAGCTTGGCCGCCCACAGCACTTGCAGGGCGGCTTCGGTGCCGTAGCGGTCCCAGCCGAAGGTGCCGATGGGGTTGGCGTGCAGGCGGTTGTTTTGCACGGCTTTGATGCTGCGCCAGGCGGGGTCTTGCCTGATACGGGCGATGGACTGCGCGGCATTACGGCCGCCGATGATGATGATGTCGGGGTTGGCGCGGATGATGGCCTCCATCGACACTTCGGTGAGGTTGGCCTGTTCGGGCAGTGCGGGGCGGCCGCCGGCAGTGCGTATCCATTCGCCGATGAGGGAACGGCCGCCGTCGATGCGGCGCAGGTTACTGCCGCCGGTAAGATGCAGCACGGTGGGTTTCTGCGCTTCGGGCAGGTTAGCGAGGCGGCGGTGCACGAGGCTGATATTGCCGTCGAGTTCGGCGTTGTATTGGCGGGCGATTTTCGGGGCGTTGCCGCCGATGACCTCGGCGGTGATGCGGACGGTCTGTTTGAGGCCGTTATAGTCTTGGAAACGCACCAGCACGGGTTTGAGTCCGGCGCGGCGCACTTGTTCCTGCATGGCGGGCTGGGAGAGCAGCACGGCGTCGGGGCGCACGCCGATGAGGGCTTCGGCCTGCACGGTTTGGCCGTTGCTTAAGGCGGGCACGTTTTTGATGCGCGGATAAACTTTGGCAAACCAGGGCAGGTTGCGGACGGATTCGGTGGTGGCCACCAGTTTGTCTGCGCCGCCGAGCATGAGCACGACTTGGTTGTTGGCGGGCCACAGGTCGGCGATGCGGTTTACCTGCTGCGGCAGTTCGACCACTTGGTTGTTGATGTCGCGCACGGGGCGGGCGTGGGCGGGTTGGAGGGCGAGCAGCAGGCCGGCGAAGGCGGCGGCGATGAGTTTGGGGCGTTGACGGGACATGGAGTTTCCTTGTTGCTGGGTTGAAATAGGGGCGTTGTGCCGGGTATGGGCTACCTGAAAGCGCGGTTTCAACAAAGTGAGCAAACAGCCTGCACGAGGCGGCTTGTTTTTCAGGTAGCCCTTCGGTTTCTCTTGTTCGGTGTGTGGCTCGGCTGTTACTCCGCGCGATTGCATTTTAACTGGCATTGAAGCCGCGCTTTCAGACGGCCTCGCGCGCCGTTTTACAACTCTGCCACGGCGCAGACGCGACGCGGCCAGTTGGGTACGTCGAGCAGGCGCAGGCCAACACCGTAGAGGGCTTCCAGCCGTTCGCTGCTTAAAATATCGGCGGTGTTGCCGCTTTGCAGCGTGCCGTCGGCGGCGAGGATGGCGGTTTGGCTGTGCGGCAGGCGGCCGTGCAGCAGCAGCGGGTGTTCGGGGTTGTGGGTGGTCATGACGATGGTGTAGCCGCGTTCGGACAAATCGGCCACCAGCCGCAGAGTCTGCACGGCGTTGCCGTAATCCAGCGCGGAGGTCGGCTCGTCGAACAAAATCAGTTCGGGCTGCTGCACCAGCACTTTGGCGATGTTGGCCAGTTGTTTTTCGCCGCCGCTGGTTTCCATGTAGATGTGTTGCGCCAAGCGGGCGATGCCGAGCGTTTCCAACGCCTGCATGGCGGCTTCGTAGTCGGCAGGCTGCGGTTTGGCGGCCATGCCGATGCGGGCGGCGCGGCCGAGGACGACGTAGTCGAGCACGGTGTAGCGGTAGGTTTGCGGCGCAGCCTGCGATACATAACCTGCCACGCGGGCGATTTCGCGCGGGCGCATGGTTTGCACGTCGCGCCCGCTCAGCAGCACGCGCCCCTGTTGCGGGGCAAGCAGGCCGGCGGTGCAGTTGAGCAGGGTGGATTTGCCTGCGCCGTTGCGGCCGAGCAGGGTAAGCAGTGCGCCGCGCTCAATATGCAGGTTGATGCCGTTGAGCACGGGGCGGCCGCGGTAGGTGTAGTGCAGGTTTTCGATGTTCAGCATGATGGGCGGTGGCTACCTGAAATTGGTTTCCAAAGGGCAGTGGTTGGGCGGTGCGTTTTGGTTTTTCAGGTAGCCTTCATTGGGTTGGGAAAGGGTTGGCCGGAGGCGTGGGGCTCGGTGCGGTTGAAGCAAACAAGGTGGATTTTGCGGGGCAAAAGCGGCCTGCAATCCTAATCCGCCACCTTCTGCCGCACCAGCACCCAGGCGAAAAACGGCGCGCCGATAAAGCCGGTGATGATGCCCAGCGGGATTTCCTGCTCGTACAGGTTGCGCGCCAGCGTGTCGGTGCACAGCAAAAACAGCGCGCCCGCCAGAATCGAGAGCGGCAGAGTGCGCAGGTTGTTGTCGCCCGCCGAGAGCCGCGCCAGGTGCGGCACGACCAGCCCCAGCCAGCCGATGGTGCCGCTCAGGCACACGGCCGAGGCGGTCAGCAGCGTGGCACAGACGACCATCACCGTGCGTTCGCGGCGGATTTCCGCCCCCACCAGCCGCGCCTCGCGGTCGCCCAGCGACAGCACGTTGATGCGCCAGCGCATCGCCACCAGCACCGCCGCCGACAGCAGCATGACGGGCGCGAGCGCGGCCAGGTTGCCGTATTCCGATTTGGCCAGGCTGCCGAGCTGCCAATACACGATTTCCGCCAGCTCGGTTTCCGGATCGGCCAGATATTTCATCAGCCCGAGCGTGGCCGACATAAAGCCCGACACCACAATCCCCGCTAAAACCAAAATCACCGCCGAATCGCGCCCCACCAGGCGGGGCAGCACCAGCGTCATCATCACCGCCAAAAGGCCGCCTGCAAAGGCCGCCGCCTGCGTGCCCCAAATGCTCCAACCCAGCAGGATAGACAATGCCGCGCCCACGCACGCGCCGGAAGACACGCCAAGCAGGTCGGGCGACACCAGCGGGTTGCGGAAGATGCCCTGATAGGCTGCGCCGGAAGCCGCCAGCGCCGCGCCCACCAGCATGGCCGCCAAAATGCGCGGCAGGCGCAGGTTCAACACGATGTTGGCCTCCACCTCGCCTACCGGCGCGGGGGTCAGGCTGCCTGCAAACGGCAGATGCCAATCTGCCGCCCACTGCGCCGCACCCTGCAACAGGCTACGCCACACCGCGTCCACCGGCACGGGGTAACGCCCCCACGACAGGGAAAACAGCACGGCCAGCAGCAAAACGGCAGACAGTGCCAGCATCAGCAGCGGGTAGCCGGAAAAACGGGCGGGGCGGGGAGCGGGCATGGTGTTCGGGTTTCGGCAAAAACGTTGCATTTTAGCCGCAGGGCAGGCGGTGGTTTATTGTACGAAAGGAGTAGGCGGGGGAATTGTGTTGCGGCAAACACACTCGGCAGCCACCCGACATCCGGTGGGGAATGCAGGCCGTCTGAAAAGTTTGCCATGCCGCAAACCGCATCCGGCAAGGCTTTTCCACATCGGCCGAGCCGCGCCCACCGGTGGGACTAATCCTTTCGCATAATAGTTTTAATTTTGGTAAAGACAGATGATTGCGCCCCGCTGGATTCCGGCCGGAATCTGAAGAAGCATAAACCGGCTAAAACAATGATTTCAGCCCGCCTCAATCCGGATTAAGCCGAACATTTTTCAGGTAGCCTCAAGTCGCATTGCCGAGCAGGCTACCTGAAATTGGTTCTCGCACCTAAAACCCGTTTAAACCCTACCAAGGACACACCTCATCATGCGCCCCGCATTATTCCGCCTCACCCTGCTCAACGCCTTGCTGCTCTCCGGCTTTGCCGCTGCGGAAACCACTGCCGCCAGCGAACCCGCCGGCAGCACCGAGCTGGAAACCATCTACGTTACCGCAGAAGCCCAAGCCAAACAGCAGCTCGGTTCTTCCGTCATCACCGCGCAGGACTTGCAGCGCATGCCGGTCACCAACGACATCTCCGAAATCGTCAGCAAAATGCCCGGCGTGACACTCAGCAGCAACTCGCCCGGCGGCGCACGCGGCAACAAACGCCAAATCGACATCCGCGCCATGGGGCCGGAAAACACACTGATTTTGATTGACGGCAAACCCGTGCGCTCGCGCAACGCCGAACGCTACGGACGCGGCGGCGTGCGTAACACGCGCGGCGATTCCAACTGGGTACCGCCCGAAATGATCGAGAAAATCGAAGTGTTGCGCGGTCCGGCTGCCGCCCGCTACGGCTCGGGTGCGATGGGCGGCGTGGTGAACATCCGCACCAAATCCATCACCCGCGAATTCCACGGCAGCGTCGGCACTTATATTGAACAGCCGCAAAGCGGCACCGAGCAAGGTGCCACGCGGCGCGCCAACTTTATCGTGTCCGGCCCCATCGTACAGGACAAACTCGGTTTCCGCCTCTACGGCAACATCAACAAAACCAGTCCCGACGATTTAGACATCAACAGCAGCGCGAACACCGGCACTGCCCTGAGCGCCGGCCGCGAAGGTGTGCGCAACCGCGACATCGCAGGCCGCCTGCAATGGGACATCAGCCCCACCCAGCGCATCACCTTCGATGCCACCTACAGCCGCCAAGGCAATATCTACAACGGCGACACACAGAGCAGCAATGTGCTCGTCCCTGCCGTACGCAATATCGCCTTCCCCTTAATCGGCACGGAAACCGCCCGCCTCTACCGCCAAAGCTATACCCTCACCCACCGCGGCAGCTGGGATTGGGGCGATGTGGAAAGCTACATCAGCTTCGACAAAACCGTAAACAGCCGCTTGCCTGAAGGCCTGCTCGGCAGCACCGAAGGCGCTTATAACAGCACCACGGGCTTCTCCGACAGCGTGCTGAAAAACTACCGCTTCGGCACCCGCGCCGACCTGCCCCTTTCCAACCATACCCTCACCGTCGGCGCCGAAGGCGGCCGCTCCGTGCTGGATGATTCCGCCTCCATGTCGCAAACCATGCAGACCTACGGCGACATCCCGTGGCTGGCCAGCACCGGCCGCAGCGGCAAAGGCAGCCAGAACGACTTCGCCATCTATATCGAAGACAACATCTCGCTAAACCAAGGCCGTACCTTCCTCATCCCCGGCCTGCGTTGGGACTACAACACCGCCTTCGGTTCGGTTTTCTCGCCCTCGTTCAACTTCTCCCATGCCTTAAACGACAACTGGCGGATTAAGGGTGGCGTGGCTCGTGCCTTCAAAGCGCCCAACCTGTACCAGACCCAGCCCAACTACATGCTGACCAATGCCAGTCACGGCTGCCCCATCGACGAGCATAACCGATGGGACAACCCCAATGCGCAAAACAGCAGCGCCACCAGTGGCGGCCCCGGCACGACCGCAGGCAACGCCTACTACAACAGCAACCCCGGCGGCTTCGACTGGGGCCGCGCCTGCTACTTCGTCGGCAACAAAGACATCAAGCCCGAAACCAGCATCAACAAGGAAATCGGCTTCGAGTTCAGCAAAGACGGCTATCTGGCTTCGCTGGCCTATTTCCACAACGATTACCGCAACCGCATTGTTGACAACGGCGAATTCGTTACCACCATCGATGCCCCTGCCGGTGGCTATAACCGCGACGTGCGTCCCACCAATAACCGCGGCGGCGTAAACATTTGGCGCAATTACACCGCCACCAACGTGTATCAGTGGGGCAACCGCGGCAAGGCTGTGCTCTCAGGCCTGGAAGGCAACCTCACCCTGCCGCTGATCCGCGATAAGCTGACCCTCAGCACCAACTTCACTTATTTCCACCGCAACGAAGAGAAGTTCTACGGCAACCCCGTGTCCATCGTGCCGAAATACACCGTCAACAGCGCGCTCAACTGGCAGATCACCCCGGCCTGGGATCTGAACGCCACCTACACTTACTACGGCCGCCAGAAAACCGGCTCCAAGCCTACCCGTTTCATCGACGTGTATTACGAAGACGGCGGCAGCAAGCTGACCGAATACCAGATGGGCAGCTACGGCGTGTTCGGGCTCAACGTCGGCTACAACTGGAAAGACAGCATCAGCCTGCGCGCCGGCGTGAACAACTTGTTCGACAAAACCATCCTGCGCACCGCCGGACGCGCCAATACCTACAACGAACGCCGCCGCAGCTTCTTCTTCAACGCGCGCTACTCGTTCTAAAACCGGCAAACCGCAAACGCCCGCCCACCTCGGCAAACAGGTTGGCGGGCGGTTTTTTGCAGGTTTGCCCGGAAGCGGCAGCCGGATTTTCAGGTAGCCTTTGCCACGGCAGCCTGAAAACATCGGGTTTGCCTTTTCACGCAGGCAAATAAGGTGTTCGGGTCAGCCGGGTTCTGCGAAGCTCAAACACGGTTTCCGCGCCGCCGGATACCGGTTTCCATTACCAGCAAAAGGCTACCTGAAATTTTCAGGTAGCCTTTGTTGGTTGGATGCAGGAAACTTTCTGTATGCGGTTGGGGTAGCGAATGCGGTTTAAATCAGGCCAAGGCGGCAAAACCGCAAACAGTATGGCAACAGGGCAGGGTAACACTGCCCTGGTTTGAAACCCATCAGCATAAAATTTCGGCGTATCGCAAACTTGGTGACGGCTGCCTGGTAAAAAGGCTACCTGAAAATGGATTTCCGTTTTCAGGTAGCCTTGGTTGGGGCATGCATCTAAGTGGCTTAGCAGGCTTCATTCTTTCGGTGCTTCTTCCGGCAGCGGTACTTTGTGCTGCACGGCATACACGGCGGCCTGCACGCGGCTGCCGAGTTCGAGTTTGCGCAGGATGTTCTGCACATGCACTTTCACAGTGGATTCGGCCAAATCCATGCGTTTAGCGATGATTTTGTTGCTGTAGCCGGCGGCGAGGTAGCCCAATACTTCCAGCTCGCGCGAGGTGAGGGTGTCGAGGGCGTTTTTGGCCTGCGGCAGGGTGGGGCGGATGAGGGATTGCACCATGCAGGCCATCATTTCGGGGGAAAACACGTTGTCGCCGTTGGCGGCTTTGCCGATGGCATCGATAAGGAAATTGGCGTTGATGTTTTTTAGCAGGAAGCCGCAGGCGCCCAAACGCATGCATTCCACCAGGTCTTCGCCATCTTCCGATACGGTGAGCATCACCACTTTCTGCTCGGGGCGGCTACTGAGGATTTGTGCCAGGGCTTCGCGCCCGCTCATCACGGGCATGTCCAAATCCAGCAGCACCACGTCCGGCGCGAGCTGGCTCACCAGTTTCACGCCGCTCAAGCCGTCGGCGGCCTCACCCACCACTTCGTAGTTTTCCTGCCGGGCGAGCAGGGCTTTGATGCCGCTGCGGAACAGGGTGTGGTCGTCGATGAGAACGATCTTGATTGTGTCGGTCATACCTGCCTTCTTTCTATGTTGGGAAGTTTCAGGGTTACCCGGGTGCCGCCGGGCGCGGATTGCAAGCCAAGCTCGGCGCGGATGCGGCTGGCGCGCTCGCGCATGATGTGCAGCCCCACATGGTGGCTGTGCTGCTCTTTGATGCGCTCGGTGTCGAAGCCGCAGCCATCGTCTTGGATGCTCATGGTGAAATCTTGCCCGTTGTCGAAGCGGATGTCTACTTGTGAAGCCTGCGAATGTTTGCGCACGTTGGAGAGGCTTTCCTGCAGGATAAACACCACCTGCAATTGCTGCTCGTTGCTCAGCGGCGGGCCGTTGCCGTGCCAGCTCAGGCGCACGGCGATTTGGGTTTGGCGCTCAAAGCGCTCCACCAAGGCCTGCACCACACCGGCGAAATCTTTGCTGTTGATTTTGGTGCGGAAGTTGCTCAGCAGTTCGCGCACGTCGTCGTAGCATTCTTGGATGCCTTCTTTGATGTATTGCAGGTTTTCGTTGATCTGTTCCTGTTCGTGGTTTTGCAGGGCGGCTTCCAGCATCTGCACTTGCAGGTTGAGGAAGGTGAGCGCCTGGGCGATGCTGTCGTGCAGGCCTTGGGCAATCAGGTTGCGCTCCTGCAATACGGCCAGCTGGCGGCTCTCGTCGATCAGGCGCAGGTTGCTGATGACCACGCCGAACTGGCTGCACAGTGCTTCCCACAAATCGCTGTCGGCCATGGCCACCGGTTCTTTCTGTTTGAAATACAGCGTCACCATGCCGAAATCTTGCGCCTTGTAGCGGATTTTGAAAATACGCAGCTGGGAGAAACCGAGTCGGCTGCATTCCTTGCCGTCGATGTCAGCATTTTGGCCTTCGTTTGGCTTTTCCGCATCCCGCACGAAGCGGATGGGCTGCCAGTCGTCCTCCATCACAGCATGGCCGCATAGGCAGTCGTCGAAGCGCTGGCAGGCTTCGGCGGTTTGCAGCGAATCGGGCAGGCCGATTTGTGTCACTAAATCCATGCGCTGCCGTTTGAAGTCGATCAGGCGAATGCTGCCCGCGTCGGCCGACACCATTTCCAGCATTCTTTTTAAAAACACTTCGGCGGCACCGGCGGTGGTTTGGGTTTGGCTGAGGAAGTGCGAGAAGAAATAGAGGGTTTCCAGCGTGTGGTGTTTGGCTTCCAAATCGCGCGTTTTCTCGGCTACTTCTTCTTCCAAATGCGAATAGAGCTGGGAGAGGCGGCTGCTCATCTGGTTGAAGCCGTTGTCCACACGGGCGAATTCGGAGGAATGGTCGATGGGGATCTGGATGCCGAGCTGTCCGCCGTGGATGGCGGCCACACCCTGTTGCAAATGCTGCAAGGGGCGGATGATCCACCAATACAGCAGGAAGATCATGAAGGCCGCACTCATCGCCACCAGCACCAGCAGGCTGCTCTGGAACAGGCGCAGCCAGGAAATATAGCGCGTGTTGGTCTGCTCCACAGCGGAAACCACGCTGTCGAGGCGGTTGAGGAAGGGCTGCAGCTCTTGGTCGGTAATCGGTTTGTGCTGCTGTGAGGCTACCTGAAAACGTGGGCGGACAGATTGTTGCCAATGGGTGTCCAGCTCGTTGAAGCGCTGCCACACGATGTCGTCGGGCGGCAGGAACAGCGGGCGGCGGCGGTCGCCTTGACGCACGTTGGCGAGGATGCCGTCGTATTGCTGCAGGCGCTGCTCAATTTCGGCGGCGGGGGCGTTTTCGCGGATGAGCAGGGCGATGCGGTAGCTGCGCAGGCGCAGGCTGCCGATGTCGTTGATGGCCGCCGCGCTGCCTTCCAGCCGCCACGACAACAGCAGGGTGTAGCTGCTGGAGGCGGCGGCCAGCACCAGCCACAGCAGGGTGAGCAGTTTGAGTCGGACAGACAGGCTCTTGAGTAGTTTCATCGGCGGGTTTTTAAAGAGGATAGGGGCAACACGGCGGCCGCAACCGCCCACATTATCCATAATTATACGCGCTAATTGTTTCACTTTTCTGGTGTAATCAGAAGGAGGCTGGCCACCTAATCCTTTAGGATTAGACAGCCTAGCTACAACAGGGCTTATTTCACGCAGGGCTTTGTTCTAGAATTTCTGCCGGAACAGCGGTTTTGGCCGGCCTGATGAAATGTTTTTTTATCAATAAGATATGCTGAATCATCTTTTCAGGTAGCCTGATGATCCGCCCGATTCATATCATGATATAGAGAATAAAAAATGAGATCAGAAAACTACAAACGCTACTCGGTATTGGCTTCCAGCACCTTCTCGTTCACCGTTTGCTTTATGGTGTGGATGATGTTGGCGATTGTCGGCGTGAAGGTGCAGGAGCAGCTCGGCCTGAACGAAACACAAACCGGCATCCTGATGGCCGTGCCGGTGCTTTCCGGCTCGCTCATCCGAGTGCCGCTGGGCATCTGGACCGACAAATTCGGCGGCCGCATCGTGATGTTCGTGCTGATGCTGCTGTCCGTGCCCGCCATCTTTCTGATGGCCTATGCCACGCATTATTGGCACTTCATCGCCATCGGCCTGATGATGGGCTTGGCCGGCGGCTCGTTTTCGGTGGGCACGCCCTATGTGGCGCGCTGGTTTCCCAAGCAGCAGCAGGGCTTGGCGATGGGCATTTTCGGCGCGGGCAACGCGGGCAGCGCCATCAACAAATTCGTCGCCCCCGCGCTGATTAAATATTCTGCTGCGGCAGGCGCGGGCGCGGCGGCCTGGGTCATCGTGCCCAAGGTGTATGCCGCGATTATGGCCGCCACCGCCGTGTTGTTTTGGTTTACCACCTATCCCACCCCGCATAACCCGAACACTGCGCCCAAGGCTTCGCTGAAAGAACAGTTGGCGATGCTGAAAGACCCGGGCGTGCTGCGCTACAGCCAGTATTATTCCGTGGTGTTCGGCGGCTACGTCGGCTTGGCGCTGTGGATGACCAAATACTACATCAACGAATACGGCCTCGAAATGGCCACCGCCGGCCTGCTGGCGGCCTGTTTCTCGCTGCCCGGCGGCGTGCTGCGCGCCATCGGCGGCTGGCTGTCGGACAAATACGGCGCATACAAAGTTACCTGGGGCGTGATGTGGGTGCTGTGGGTGTGCTTCTTCATCCTGTCCTACCCGCAAACCGATTTCGTGATTGCCACCACCCACGGCCCGCAGAGCTTCCATATCGGCCTGAACGTGGTGTTGTTTACCATTCTGATGTTCACCGCCGGCATCGCCATGGCGGTGGGCAAGGCTTCGGTGTTCAAATTCGTAGCCGACGACTATCCGAACGACATCGGCACGGTGTCCGGCATTGTCGGCTTGGCGGGCGGTTTGGGCGGCTTCCTCTTGCCGATTATGTTCGGCATGCTGCTCGATCTCACCGGCATCCGCTCCACCACCTTCATGCTGCTCTACGGCACGGTGTGCGTGTCGCTGGTTTGGATGCACTTCTCGTTTAAAGCCAAACGCGGCCAGTAAGCCGGAGAAGGCTACCTGAAAAACGCAGTTAAAGCGCAGCGGAAATTTTCAGGTAGCCCCTAGCAAACCCATATTTCATTAGGAGCACACCATGTCGTCCCACCTGATTCAAGACTGGCGGCCGGAAGACGCCGAGTTTTGGCAAAACACCGGCCGCAAAGTCGCCCGCCGCAACCTGTGGATTTCCATCCCCGCGCTGTTCCTCGCCTTCGCCATGTGGCAGGTGTGGAGCGTCACCATCCTCAACCTGCCCAACATCGGCTTTAATTTCAGCAAAAACCAATTGTTCTGGCTGGCGGCGCTGCCCGCCTTATCCGGCTCGACACTGAGGGCGTTTTATTCCTTTATGGTGCCGATTTTCGGCGGCCGCAAATGGACCACGCTGTCTACCGCCAGCCTGCTGCTGCCTGCACTGGGCATCGGTTTTGCGGTGCAGAATCCGGATACCAGCTATGCCACCATGGTCATCCTGGCGCTGTTGTGCGGCTTCGGTGGCGGCAACTTCTCCTCCAGCATGGCCAACATCAGCTTCTTCTTCCCCAAAGCCGAAAAAGGTACCGCCCTCGGCCTGAACGCGGGTTTGGGCAATCTGGGCGTGTCCGCCGTACAGTTTGCCGTGCCGTTGGCAATCACCGCCGGCCTGTTCGGTGCGCTCGGCGGCGAACCGCAAACCATGATGAAAAACAACGAGACCGTGCAAATCTGGTTGCAAAACGCCGGGTTTATCTGGGTGCCGCTGATCCTGATGTCCACCGCCGCCGCCTGGTTCGGCATGAATGATTTGGCCAGTGCCAAAGCCAGCTTCAAAGAGCAGGCCGTGATTTTTTCGCGCAAGCACAACTGGATCATGTGCATCCTGTATTTGGGCACCTTCGGCTCGTTTTTGGGCTTCTCCGCCGGATTCCCGTTCCTCATCAAACTGCTGTTCCCCGAAACCGACCCGACCAAATTTGCCTTCCTCGGCCCGCTGATCGGCGCGCTTACCCGTTCCGCCGGCGGCTGGGTGTCCAGCAAGCTGGGCGGCGCGCGTACCACGCAGATTGTGTTTGTCGGCATGATTGTCGGCGTATTGGGCGTGCTGACCTTCCTGCCGGGGCATAGCGGGGGCGGCAGCTTCGCCGGCTTTTTTGCCTGCTTCATGCTGCTGTTTGCCTTGAGCGGTGTCGGCAACGCGTCCACCTTCGTGCAGGTGCCGCTGATTTTCCTCGGCTTCCATCAGAAATTTGTCGATGAAGGAAAAATCACGCAGGAAGAATGCGTGCACAACGCCAACCGCGAAGCGGCCGCCGTGATCGGCTTCACCGCCGCATTTGCGGGCTACGGCGGTTTCCTGATTCCGAAAAGCTTCGGCACCTCACTCGAACTGCTGGGCAGCGTAAACGGCGCCCTGATCGGCTTTATCGCCTTCTACGTTATCTGTGCCGCACTCAACTGGTGGTATTACGCGCGCAAAAACGCCGAAGCCAAATGCTGAATTAAGAGGCTACCTGAAAATTCAACACTGCCGTGTTTTCAGGTAGCCTTTACCACCCGCCGCCCTCCAACCCGATAATAAGGAAACCATCATGGCACTCACCCCCGTCCACGAACTGCAAGCGTTAATCCACGACAAAATTGCAGCCGCCCGCAAACAGCCTGAAAGCGAACGTGTGCCGCTGCTGTCGGCGGTGGGGCGCGTGCTGGCGCAGGATGTGGCTTCCACGCTGAACCTGCCGCCTGCCGATATTTCCGCCATGGACGGCTATGCGCTGCCCGGGGCCGCCGCTGCAGGCAGCGAGTGGCAGGTAGTGGGCGAATCGGTGGCCGGGCAGCCGTTTTCGGGCAGCCTGTCGGAGAACGGCTGTGTGCGGATCATGACCGGCGCGGTGGTGCCGCCCGAATGCAGCAGCGTGGTGATTCAGGAAAACGTGCAGTTGCAAGACGGCATCATCCGCCTGGAAAAAGACGCGGCCGAAGGCGGCAACATCCGCCGCTGTGGGGAGGAAATCGCGGCGGGCGAAACCGTGTTGCAGGCGGGGCGGATTCTGCGCCAGGCCGACATCATGCTCTTGGCCGCACTGGGCTATGCCGAAATCGAGGTATTCCGCAAGCTGCGCGTGGCCGTGCTGTCCAGCGGCGACGAACTGCTGGAGCCGGGTGAGGCCAGCAGCCGCACCGACCGCATTTACGACAGCAACCGCCCGATGCTGATGGCGCGGCTGGCCGCGCTGCCGGTGGAGGTAATCGATTTCGGGCAGGTGGCCGACAAGCTGGAAGACGTGCTGCGGATGCTGGATAAGGTGATCCAGCAGGCCGACGTGCTGATTACCACCGGCGGCGTGTCGGTGGGCGATTACGACTTCATGCGCGAGGCCGTGGAGCGTGTGGGCAGCATCCACCACTACAAGGTTGCGCTCAAGCCGGGCAAGCCCTTCGTGTTCGGCCAAATCATGACCACTTGGTGCTTCGGCCTGCCGGGTAACCCCGTGTCCGGCTTTGTCGGTTTTGATATTTTCCTCAAAGCCGCACTGTGGCAGCTCTGTGGTGCGGCCGACATCCCGCCGCCGCTGCGCTTTGCCGCCAAACTGTCCGAGCCGGTAACGAAGAACCACAGCCGCACCGACATCCAGCGTGCTATCATCAGCCGCCAAGAAGACGGTACTTGGCTGGCCGCGCCCTGCGGCCGCCAGGATTCGCACCGCATCTATCAGGTCAGCCGCGCCAATGCTTATCTGATCATCCCCGCCGAAAGCGGCTCGCTGCCGGTGGGGGCGGAAGTAACCGTACAGCCGTTTGACGAAGCGTTTCTGTAAACACGCTTCAGGCTACCTGAAAAATATTTACGGGTTCCCCAAAGCCGGCCCTTAATTTTCAGGTAGCCTTGATACCCAAACACAAAAATAAATGCCGAACACACATCAGAGACCCGCGCCATGACCGCCCAACCCCCGCTCACCGACCCCTACCAACGCCGCCTCAGCTACCTGCGGCTGTCGGTTACCGACCTGTGCAACTACCGCTGCACCTACTGCCTGCCCGACGGTTATCAGGGCAAAGCCAAGCCCGACGAGCTGACCCTGCCCGAAATCCAAACCCTGGTAAACGTATTCGCCGCCGCCGGCACACGCAAAATCCGGCTCACCGGCGGCGAGCCCACCCTGCGCCGCGACCTGGCCGACATCATCGCCGCCTGCAAAGCCAACCCGCTGATTGAAAATGTGGCGCTCACCACCAACGCCTTCCGCCTGGCCAAACTCTTCCCCGCCTACCGTGCCGCCGGGCTGGACAAAATCAACATCAGCATCGACAGCTTCGACCCCGACACCTTTTTCCAAATCACCGGCAAACGCGAATGCGCCAACATCCTGCGCGCGCTCGACGGTATTTTGGATGCAGGCTTCTACGGCGTGAAAGTGAACACCCTGCTGCTGCGCCGCTATGCCGAGCGCACGCTGGCCGACGCGCTTGCCTTCGTGCGCGCCCGCCCCGTTACCCTGCGCTTCATCGAGCTGATGCAAACCGGCGACAACGGCGCCTTCTTCAACAGCCAGCACCTCTCCGCCGCCGAAATCGAGCGCGGCCTGCAAGAGCAGGGCTGGCAGCTTGCCCCGCGCCTGCCGCACGCCGGCCCCGCACGCGAATATTTCCACCGCGATTTCGCCGGCAGCATCGGCTTCATCGCCCCGTATAGCGAAGACTTCTGCAAAAGCTGCAACCGCCTGCGCGTGACCGCCCAAGGCAAAATGCACCTCTGCCTGTTCGGCGGCATCGCCTACGATTTGCGCCCCTTCCTGCGCGCTGGCAATGCCGAAGGCCTGCGGCAATACCTGCACCAAACCATCGCCGAAAAGCCCGAACACCACTATCTGCACGACAAAAAAGTCGGCCTCATCACCAACCTGTCCATGACCGGAGGCTAAACCATGCACCGCGCCGCGCCCGAATTCCGCCCCTTCCGCATCCACCTGCTCACCGTTACCGACACCCGCAGCCCGAAAGAAGACGGCAGCGGTAATTATTTGGCCGAAGCCCTGCAAAACGCCGGCCATGTGCTGCACGCGCGCGAATGGTGCCGCGACGAGCTGTATGACATCCGCGCCCGCGTGTCCGTTGCCATTGCCGAGCCGGACACCGATGTAGTGTTGATTACCGGCGGCACCGGCATGTTCGACCGCGATGTCACCCCCGATGCGGTGGAAATCCTGTTCGACAAAGCCATCCCCGGCTTCGGCGAAGTGTTCCGCGCCGTGTCTTTGCAGGAAATCGGCATGTCCACCATCCAATCCCGCGCGGTGGCGGGCATCGCCAACCGGACGCTGATTTTCTGCCTGCCCGGTTCCACCGGCGCCTGCCGCACCGCCTGGGAAAACATCATCGCCCCGCAGCTCGACCCGCGCATCAACAGTTGCGGCTTCACCCGCGTGCTGAACGCGTGGGGCAAATAAAACAATGGATTCCACGGCGGCACAGCGGGAACCGCTGCTGATTTTGTGCGGCGGGCTGAGCCGGCGCATGGGCAGCCCCAAACCCTTGCTGACCTACCGCGGCGTACCGCTGATAGAGCGTTTGGCTGCGGCGGCGCAACGCCCGCTGTGGCTGGCGGCGGCGGGGCAGCGTTTCCCCCGTCTGCCGCAGGCGCACTATCTATCCGATGCCCTACCTGAACGGCAGGGCGCCCTGTCCGCCGTCCTGCCCGCGCTGGAATGGGCGGCGGGGCAGGGCTACGGCGGCGTGTATGTGCTGTCTTGCGATACGCTGCTGCTACCCGAGCAGGTGGCGGATTGTTTGCAGCAGGCGCGAAACAACGCGGCGTGGTATGGCGGTGTGGCGGCTTTGCAGGACGGAGAACGGGTGTATCCGCTGCTGGCGCATTGGTCGGCGGCGCTGGTCGAACCGCTGCGGCAGTATTTGGAAAGCGGGCAGCGCCGCGTTACAACGTGGCTGGAAACCGTGCCGTTTGCCGCCGCGCCGCTGTCGGCCGAGTGGCGGCCGTTGTGCAATTTCAACACGCCGCAGGAGTTTGAGCAGGCGGTGGTGCAGGCGGAGCGGCTGGAGTGGGAATAACGTTTCCGGCTGGCTGAAACGGATGTTTTTCAGACGGCCTGAGCAGGGGGGCTGAAGCCCGTCATTTGAGCGTATCGATAAAAGATTGGCGGGCTGAAGCCCGCCCTACGCAACCCAACAAAGCCACCGTTTATTTTGCATATTGATATTTTTCAGGTAGCCTTTACAGCAGGTGCACATTAAGGGGCTACCTGAAAATTTCAGGCCGTCCGTTTTCAGACGGCCTTCAATGAGTTTTTACACAAGGACAAGATTTTGCTGACACATTTAGACCGACAAGGCCGCAGCAGCATGGTGGACGTGGGCGACAAAGCCGTGACCCGCCGCGTGGCCGCAGCCGCCGGGCGCGTGGTGTTCCCGCCCGAAGTTTATGCCCGAATCCAGGCCGCCAACGGCCAAACCGCCAAAGGTGCGATTACCGAAGTGGCGCGGCTGGCGGGCATCATGGCGGCGAAAAACACCGCCAACCTGATCCCGCTGTGCCACCCGATGATGCTGGAGCGCTGCAAGCTGGAGCTGGCCTACGACGATGCCGCGCACAGCCTGAACATCCGCGCGGAAGTGGCCGTGAGCCACAAAACCGGCGTGGAAATGGAAGCGCTCACCGCCGTGTCCGTGGCCGCGCTCACCGTGTACGACATGACCAAGGCCTTGAGCCACGACATCCAAATCCAAGACATCCGCCTGGTGCACAAATCCGGAGGCAAACATGAGTTCAACCGTTGAAATCACCGTGCTGTATTTCGCCGCCCTGCGCGAACAGGCCGGCAAAGAGCAGGAAACGCTCGCCGTTGCCGCAGGCAGCACCCCCGCCGCGCTGTATGAACAGTTGGCGCGGCAATATAATTTCAGCCTGCCGCAGGAGCGTATCCGTGCGGCGGTAAACCACGCCTTTGCCGATTGGACGCAGCCGCTGGCCGAGCGCGACATCGTGGCCTTCATCCCGCCCGTGGCCGGAGGTTGAAATGTTTGATTTGACCGAACAAGCCATCGACAGCCAAGCCCTGCGCCAAAGGCTGCTGGACAACGAGCAATGTGGCGCCTTCCTCAGTTTTGAAGGCTGGGTGCGCCGCCAAAACGACGGCCGGCGCGTGGATTATTTGGTGTACAGAGTGTACGAAGAGCTGGCGCGCCGCCAGGGGCAGGCCGTAATCGAAGAGGCCAAACGCCGCTTCGGGCTGGCAGAAGCCGTGTGCGTGCACCGCCACGGGCGGCTGGAAGTGGGCGACATGGCCGTGTGGGTGGGCGTCACCGCCGGCCACCGCGACGCAGCCTTCGCCGGCTGCCGCTTCATCATCGACACCGTAAAGGCCGAAGTGCCGATTTGGAAACAGGAGTTTTACAGCGATAGCGTGATCTCCGCCTGGCCGGATAACCAAACGGCCGATGCCAAGCGACGGCAGTTTTGATAACGCCCGCATCGGAAAACCGGCGGGCCTTTGCAAAGATTCAGGCTACCTGAAAATACGGCTGCAACGAAATGCAGTCGGGTTTCAGGTAGCCTGTTTGCTTTCAACCAACCAGGCTGCCTGAAAACTTGATCGGCAAGGAAATTAATATTTCCGCTTGGCGGAAATGCCGTTTCCCTTTATTCCGGCTTTGTTTTGCCTACGTTGAAGTTAATGTTTTAGGCAGGTTGCTCAAACCCGTCGGCCGGGTTTTTGCCCAATCGGCACACTGGCGCCGAATCTTTTGTCCAATGTGCACTATCGCCTTGAGCCAGCGGCTGAAAATCGGATAAAATAGCAGGCAGAAAGAGCGGCTTTCCTGCGCCGCCAACCGTATTTCGAAAGCAGAAAATCATGCAAGGCTATCAACTCAACCCGAAAGAAACTTTGGGCGGCATTGTGGTGGAAGATGCCGATCAGCAAATCGTTCAGCTCAACCTGCAAAAAGGCAACGAAGTGCCGCCGTATTCCGCCGAAGCCATCATCACTGTGGTCGTGCTGGCCGGCGCGGCTCGCGTGAAAACTGAGCAGGGGCACATTGATTTGCACCCGATGAACCTAGCGCGCATCGAGCCGGGCGAAACGCACGTGATCGAAGCTTTGGAAAACGACACTTCAATTTTGGTTGTGAAACAGCTGTGTTACAACGCGCTGCTGAATAAAAAGCTGCGCTTCGGTCAGTGCTGTTTATAAAGTTTGTTTTGCCGCATCGGATTCCCGCTTAGGGTTTGATGGGGATTTTTGAAGTTTGTTTGTAGTTTGTTTGAAAACACAGTCCGCAAGGGCTTTTATTTGGAGATATAAACCATGATTAAAGGGATTCAAATCACCCAATCCGCACAACATCCTGCTTTGGCACGTTCTTTCTGGCTGCTGGACGATGAAACCCAGCAAGCCCGCTGCTTGTGCAGCAACGACGAGCGTTTCGCCGCCGACCAAGTGGTTGCCCTGAGCGAGCTGGGCGACGTGAGCTATGAAGAAGTGCCCGTTGATGCACACATTCCGCCGAAAGTGGAAGGCGGCCAGCACCTGAACGTGAACGTGATGACCCGCGAAATGCTGGAAGACGCCGCGGCCAACCCCGACAAATATCCGCAGCTCACCATCCGTGTGTCTGGCTATGCCGTGCGCTTCAACTCCCTGACTCCGGAACAGCAGCGCGACGTGATCACCCGCACTTTCACCCAGCATATGTAAGCTGGGCGGTAAGTTAAAAAAGGCTACCTGAAAATTTTCAGGTAGCCTTTTTATGTGGGCGGCGGGAGATTGTTTCCAAGTAGGGGCTACCTGAAAACGAAACTGTCGGCTTGCCCGCTAAAAATAGTTGGGTGTTTCCCTATATCGATAACATTGCGGCTTGCTTTCATTCCCGGGCTGTTCGCAGAACCCATATTTTTCACAACGGATACCTAACTTTCTTTCTCCATCCAGCCAGCAATAGAGATCGCATCCAGAAAGCGCATGAACATTGATCCATCGATAATATTGACTATCCATTACACTGACAACTTCAGGGCGTGGTTCTTGGGGAGCATATAGTTTCTCATCTACCCCCATAAATCTAGGCATATTCTCTAACCGTGAATAAATATCAACTTCAAGATTAGCCGGACGGCCATGCAGGGTCTTGTCAAACTCCACCTGCTGCCAGCGGCCATTGATGGCTTGGTATTGGCGATACGGAAAGGTATCGTTCCAGTCGTAACAAGGTCCCATCTGAATAATCAAATTCCATACCCCTTGCTTATCCCGATCCAAAACCATCAAATGCCACTTATCCGACCATTCCGGCGGAATATCCAGCCCTTTGGCGTCAATCACGCGGATGCTTTGCTTCGTCAGGCTGTCCCTTGTTTCCCAATTGGCAGAACGTTCGGTAAGAATTACCGTGCCGTCGCTGAGGCGCACTTCTTCCTGCCAAGTGCGTGGCGGATCCGGGCTGAAGAGGACGTATTTGGCGGCAAGGATAAACAGCCAGACGAAAAAGGGCGCGCCGATTAAGAAAAACAATGCTTTCTTCATGATGTTCTCCTTGTTTGGTGAGAAAGGCTACCTGAAAACGTAATGCAGTGAAGTTTCTGCGCAGCGAAATTTTCAGGTAGCCTTTTTGTTTGCCAGAGTTTATTTCCGGGCAAACCCGCGCTGTTGCAGGAAGGGCAGGATGTGCGGGCGCAGGGGTTTGGCCAGGGTGTTGGCGATTTGGCGCGTCCAATCGAGGTCGAGGCCGCTGCGGGCTTGGTAGTAGGCGGCGAGCTCGCGGTCGTAGGCTTCGAGGGTGTTGGGGCTGCATTCGCGGTAGCGGTTTTCGCTCACGATGGCTTCCAGCGGCAGGCGCGGGCGGTAGAGGGGCTGCTGGGCGGGGTGGCCTAGGCACATGCCGAACAGGGGCACGGCGGTGTCGGGCAGGCCGAGGGCTTCGGCTGCGGCGGCGATGTCGTTGCGCAGGGAGCCGATGTATACGCCGCCCAGGCCGAGCGATTCGGCGGCGAGCAGCACGTTTTGCGCGGTGATGCCTGCATCCACAGCGCCGAGCAGCAGGGCTTCGGTGTAGTCGGTTTGGATGTCGGGCACGAGGCGGCGATGTTTGCTGTAGTCGATGCAGAATACGAGGAATTCGGGGGCGATGCGGACGTATTCTTGATCGGCGGCGATGTGGCAGAGGCGTTGGCGCAGGGCGGGATCGGTAACGCGGATGATGTGGATGCACTGCATGAAGCTGGAGGAGGAGGCGGCACGGCCGGCTTCGAGGATGGCTTGCAGTTGTTCGGGTGCGACGGGTTCGCCGGTGAATTTGCGGATGGAGCGGTGGGCAAGGGCGGTGGCGAGTGTGGGCTGGGAGGGGAGGATGGGGGCGGGCATGATGAAGTCCTTTGGTGGGAGGGGGAGGAAGATTTCAGGTAGCCTTTCAGGGGTTGCGGCTACCTGAAAAAAGTGAGGTGTGTTGTTTGGCGGCAAATCTTGGTTTTACTGTTTTCCCGCAGGAGAAGCGATGGCTGCGGGCAAATGATGATTTTCAGGTAGCCTGCGGCGGGGTTGGGGCTACCTGAAAATTATTCGGGCAGGGGGCTGATGCTGATCTGCTCGATGCGCTGGCCTTCTTTGCTGCTCACGGTGAAGCGCCAGCCGTGGTAGTCGAGGGTGTCGCCCACGTTGGGCAGGGTTTGCAGCTCTTCCATCATCAGGCCGGCCACGGTGTGGTAGTCGGCGTCTTCTTCGGGCGGGGGGAGGCCGAGCTGGGGGGCGAGCTCGGCGTATTCGAGGCTGCCGTCCACCATGAGGGTGTTGCCGCCCTCGGCGGGGGAGCCTGGCTGCGCTTGGCGTTCGAAGGCTTCGGGAAACTCGCCGGCGATGGCTTCGAGCAGGTCTTTGGTGGTAACCATGCCTTGCACGGCACCGAATTCGTCTACCACTAGGGCGTAGTCGGCGCTGCTTTGGCGGAATTGTTCGATGGCGGAGAGGGCGTTGGTGCTGTCGGGCAGGATGAGGGGCTGGCGCAGGGCGGCTTGGATGTCGAGCTCTTGGCCGGCGAGGAGCTGATTGAGCAGGTCTTTTTTGTTGATGTAGCCCAGGGGTTCGTCGGCACCGGCCTTGCCCACCACCAAGAGGCGGGAGTAGGGCGTGTTTTGCAGCTGGGCGTATTGCTGTTCGCGGCTTTGCGAGAGGTCGAGGCGTTCAATGTCGCGGCGGGGCACCATGATGCCGGGCAGGGGGCGCTCGGCGAGGGTCAGCACGCTGCGGATCATGGATTTTTCGTTTTCTTCAAAATGGCTGTCGTCGCTGCCTTCTTCGCCTGCTTTAGCCAGCATGGTTTCGCGGATGCCCATCATGCCGAGCACGTTTTCGGCAGTGCGGCGGCGCCAGGAACGGCTGCCGTAGGCGTTTTTGTCGGTGTTGCGCTGGGAGATTTGGTTGAACACTTCAATCAGCACGGAGAAGCCGATGGCGGCATACAGGTAGCCTTTGGGGATGATCACGTGGAAGGCTTCGGCAATCAGGCTGAAGCCGATCATCAGCAGGAAGCCCAGGCAGAGCATCACCACGGTGGGGTGGCGGTTCACAAAGTCGGTGAGCGGCTTGCTGGCCCAAATCATCAGCGCCATCGCCACCACCACGGCGGCCATGGCGATTTGGATGTGCTGCACCACGGCCACGGCGGTAACCACTGCGTCGATCGAAAACACGGCATCCAACACCAAAATCTGCACCACCACGCCCCAAAACGGCGAATGCTGTTTGCGCCGGTCGGTGTCGGATACGGCGTAGTGGTTGGCGCCTTCGAGCCGCTCGTGCAGCTCGGTGGTGGCTTTGTAGAGCAGGAAGAGGCCGCCGAGGAACATGATGATGTCTTTGCCGGCCACTTCCAGCCGCCCCAGCGCAAACAGCGGGGCGGTGAGCTGCATGATGCGGCTCATGAAGGCCAGCATCAGCAGGCGCAGCAGCACGGCCAGCATCAGCCCGGTAACGCGGGCGCGGTCGCGCTGGGCGGGGCGCACCTTGCCGGCCAAAATGGCCACGAACACGAGGTTGTCGATGCCGAGCACGATTTCGAGAATAATCAGCGTGGCGAAGCCCAGCCAGGTTACCGGGTCGGCCAGCCAGGAGAAATCCATGAATGCAAGTCCTTGATAAACGAATGATAAAAACAAGCAAAGGCTACCTGAAAAAATTCAGGTAGCCTTTAGCGCAATATGCGGGGAGCCGCAGCAGCAGCGGCAGGCTCGGGTTCTAAGGGGGCGGGGGAAGGGGAGTGCATATCGGCGCAGGAGAAAAAAGACGGGACAAGTTTAGCAGATTGCGGCGGCTTGCGTAATACGGCTACACCACCGGCCGCTGCCGGTAGAACAGCAGCCCGGGCAGCGCCAGGCCGAAAGCCAGCGCGCCGATCACAAAGCCCGCCTTCAGGAAATAATCCACCGTTTGCACCAAAAGCTGCTCGGAAAAGCCCTTGTGGTTCATCTGCACCAGCGCAATCATCGCCTTATACACATACACCCCCGGGATCATCGGGATGATGGAAGCCACGGTGAACACTTTCGGGTGCGCCTTATAGCGCTGCGACAAATACACCCCGATGAAGCCCACCAGCGAAGCCGCGCACAGCGTGGCCAAACCCTGCGACATGCCCCAATGCATCAGCAGCGTGCGCGTGCCGTGCCCCAGCGCGCCCAAGTAGGCGCAGTATTTCAAGGCATTGCGCGGCACGTTGAACAAAATCGCAAAACCCACGGCGGGGATGGCGGCAAAAAACATATCGTCCAGCAAATTCAGCAGCATGGCTCACTCCCAAGCGGAAACGTTCAGCAGGCTCAAGGCCAGCACGATGCCCAGGCAGGTGCTGAAGGTAAGCACCGTGGCCACCGCCCAACGGCTCATGCCCATATTCACATGGCCTTTCAAAATATCGGCCAGCGAATTGATCAGCGGCACTCCAGGCACCAACAGCAGCACGCTCGAAGCCATTGCCACTTCCGGGCGCGCACCCCAGCCATATTTCAGCGCCATGCCCGACACCATGGAGGCCACAAACGCCGTGACCGCAAACACCACCGCCGGATTGTATTGCCGCGCCGACAGCATCTGCCGCACCCACATGCCGCAGGCCGACGCGACAAACGTGATGCCGCAAATCAGCGGGTCGCCGCCGGAGAGGTGGGCGAAACTGGCGCAAGACAGCCCCACCATCAGCACCACTAAATAGCGGTTGTATTTCACCGGCTTCACCGCATCCAACAGTGCGCGCACCTGGTGCACGTCGTATAGCCCCTGCTCGGCGGCGATCACAATGTGCTGCACCACGGTGATCACCGACATATTGATGCCTTTGTCGAAATTCTTGCGCGTGGTGGTGATGCAGTGGTTGTTGCAAAGGGTGGTGATCACGATGGCGTTGGGTGTGAGCGCGCATTCCACGCTGTCCATGCCCAGCGCGCGGCCGAGGCGGAAGGCGATTTGGTCGATTAGCGTGCTTTCCGCGCCGTATTGCAGCAGCAAAAGTGCGGCGTGGATACACAGGCGGGTGATTTCCTGCTGCTGCTCGTGGCTGATGGGGGGAGTGGCGGTATCGGGGGAGGGAGGGGGCGTCATCTTAATAAACCGGAGTGGGAGAAACAGATTGAGATGGCGTGCGGAAGCGGCCGGGCAGCCGGTTGTTTTGATTGTGATGGGGAGGCGGATTATACCGCAAGCACCATAGGGCAGCCACTTGGTGAAGGGAAGGCTACCTGAAAAGGAACGAGCGGATTTCTGCGCAGCAAAAACGATTGAAGCAGGTTTCTGCGAAATTAAAACATCAGTCGGATTTTCAGGTAGCCTTTTGTGGGAGGGAGATAAAGGCTACCTGAAAAATGCAAACTGTTTTCAGGTAGCCTTCCGATGCAAGACAATGCTGCTAACTAACTGCCTACGCAAAAAATTTATTTTTCAGGTAGCCTCAGAGCCCGCCGTAGGAGTGCAGCCCGCTGAGGAACATATTCACGCCCACAAAAGCGAAGGCAGTGATGAAAAAGCCGATAATCGCCCACCAGGCCAAGAGCCGGCCGCCCCAACCGCGCACCAAGCGGATGTGCAGCCAGACCGCATAGTTGAGCCACACCACCAGCGCCCAAGTTTCTTTCGGATCCCAGCTCCAATAGCGCCCCCAGGCATCCGCCGCCCACAGCGCGCCGAGCACGGTGGCGATGGTGAAAAACAGGAAACCGATGGCCACGGCCTGATACATCACCTCCTCAATCACCTCTGCTTCCGGCAACCGCAGCGCAGGGCGGCGCAGCTTCATCAGCTCGGCCACGCCCAAAAACGCCGCCAGGCAGAACGCGCCGTAGCCGATGAAGTTGGCCGGCACGTGCAGCTTCATCCACCACGACTGCAAAGCCGGAATCAGCGGCTGAATCTGTTGTGCGTTGCGGCTGAAGGTGTACCACAGCACAAAGCCCACCAAAATCGTTTGCAGGGCATACACAAACACGCCCAGCCGCTGCAATTTGAACTTGCCCTCGTAATACAAAAACAGCAGCGCAGTGATCACGATAAACAGGATAAACACTTCATACAGATTGGAAATCGGGATGTGACCGTTGCCCGGGCTGAGCAAATAGCTCTCGTGCCAGCGCACCAGCATACCGGTGAAGCCGGCCACGGCGGCCGCCCAAGCCAGGTAGCGCGCGATGCGCAGCAGCGGTGTGGCTGGCGCATCGGAGGCAATGCCGCCGGCCGCAGGCCGTTTGCCGCCGAGCAGGCCTAGCGCGTAGCACAGCCAGGCCATCGGCACCAGTGCGCACAGCCAGCCGATGGCCGATTGGCTGGCCAGGAAATAGCGCAGCAGGAAGCGTTCGCCGTTGGCCATCTGCCCGGCATAAAGCTGCGTGGCGGCATAAGCGAGCGCGATGCACAGCGGGATAAACCAGCGCAAGGGTTTGTCGAACCAGCCCAAGGCGACAGCTGCCGCCGCGCTGCCCCACAAAATGCACACTTCATATGCATCCATGCGGTGCGGCAGCAGAATCTGCACCGCGGCGGCGATGGCGAGCATGAGGGCGGCAAACAGCCAGTCGGCCCAAGAGAGGCGTTTCCAGAAGCGGCGCTCCTGCAAGAGTTCGTGTGCCGGCAGCTCAGGCGGGGCGTAGGCGTCGTGCGCCTGGGCCTGTGCCATGGCGGGCGGCTGTGGCAGCACGCGGGAGGGGGAATCAGGGTTGGTCATGGTTGAGCTCCTGTGCGAGGCGCGTGAGGTGTTGCGTGTGTTGGGAGAAGGCTTGTTCCAGCTGCCGCTTGTGGCGGGCGGCGCTCATGGCGAAGCGTACGCTGCCGTTGTGATACAGCAGCCAGGCGCGCTGCTCGCGGATGTAAAACATCAAAAACGTGCCCAATATCAGCAGCGCTGAGCCGAGGTACACCCAGCCCTGGCCGGGCGAGCGGGTCATCTGCAGGCCGGAGGATTTCACTTCGTTGAAGCCGTTTAATTGCAGCAGCACGGGCGAGCCGAAGCGGGTGAGGCCGGTGTAGGCATCGAAGCTGTTGATTAGGAAGCGGTTTCGCTCTTCGCCCTGCGGCCAGTCCAGCCCTTGCTCAGTCAGCGCCTGATCCAGCGCGATGTTACCCGCGCCGAACAGCATCTGGTAGAACAGCTCGCGCATCCGATCCCGCTCGGCGGCGGGGATTTGGGTTTGCACAAATTGGTTGATGCCGGTCAGGCCTTCGCGCGCAAACAGCTCCAGGATGTTGTTCAGCGCGTCGCGGAAGCGGGCTTTGGAGGCCTCGGGCATATCGGCCACCGCGCGGTCGAGCACGGCCTGGCGCTGCTGGGGATCGAGCAGTACGGCGCGCAGGTGCATGAAGGTGTCGGGCTTGCCCTGTTTGTCGGCGGGAATCATCAGCCAGCGGTAGGGCTCGGTGTTGCTGTTGCGCTCGCCGGTGGCGAAATAGTAGTCGCTGCCGCGCCGCAGGGGCAGCATGTAGTTGACGTATTCGTGCGCCTGGCCGGCCTGGTCGCGCAGGCGGAAGGTGATGGTGGGGCCGACGTTGCGCAGGGCACTGGCCTGCTGCACGCTGCGGGCGTCGCTCAGGCGCTGCTGCAGGCTGCCGGGCTGTTGCGGGGCGCTGCTGCTGTCGGCTTCTTCTTCGTTTTCTACATTGAGCGGGCGCAGCTCGGCAAATTCGAGGGTGTATTGTTTATCGGGCTGGTTTTGCCCCAAACGCAGCGGGAAGGCGCTGAGCGAAGCGGCTTTGAGTTCGGTGGCATCGGCGGAGGGGGAACCAAGGTTCCAGGCGCGGAAGCTGAGGCCGGAGCCGCCGTCGCCGAAGCTGGCTTGATAGAGTGTGATGCCGTGCAGGGTGAATGGGTGGTTCACGCGCAGGGTGGGGGTGTAGGTGTCGCCGCTTTGCTTATCGGTAACGATGAGGTCGCTGGCAAAGTTTTTCGGCATGCCGCTGTCGTAGTAATCGACGTGGAATTGCTTGAGGGTGACGCTGAAGGGCAGCTCCTGCACCAGCAGCCCGTTGCCGGTGTCGAGGAAGGTTTCTTGAATGGTTTGCCCTTCGCGGATGTTTACGTTGCCACGGAAGGAGAGTGTGCCGCTGCCGAGGCGGCTTTGTGCGCCGAAATCGTTGGCGAATTGGGCGGTTTTATCGGGCTTGAGGCTACCTGAAAAAATGGCGAGCTTGAGCGGCAGGTTGCTGTCGATGAGACCGCCCAGGCAGATGACGATGATGGCGGCGTGGGCGCAGATGTAGCCCCATTTGTTGATGCTGCCTTTTTTAGCGGCGATGATCAGGCTGCCGTCGGCGCGCTGTTCGCGGCGCACGGCAAAGCCGGATACTTTTAAGTAGCGTTCGGTGATTTCCGGTTGTGGTATTTCGGCCAGCAGGGTGCTGTGTTTCATTGCGGCCAGAGAGCGCTCAGAGGCGTTGAGGCGGAAGCCGCGCATTTCGCGCAGGAAGGGCGGGATGTTGCGCCAGAGGCACAGGCCGGTGGAGAGGATCAGAAAGGCCATAATGACCACGAACCATGGCGCGGAGTACACGTCGTAGAGGCCGAGGAAGCGGAAAATCTGATGCCAGAACGGCCCGAATTCCACCAAATAGGCCACTTCGGATTGGTTTTGCTGCAACACGGTACCGATCACGGAAGCGAGCGCCAGCAGCGAGAGCAGCGCCACGGCGAAACGCATGGAGCTGAGGAAGGCAAACCAAGGCCGCCGCAATAGCGGGGTTTTGGCGGGGGCGGGCGGGGTACTCATAACCGAAAATCCGGCCGGGCGGAAAAGGGAAAAACGGTGGGATTATACCTGATTTAGCGCAAACTTTCGGCGGATTTGCAGAGAAGGGAAAGGCTACCTGAAAAGGAGTTTTCACTTTTCAGGTAGCCTTTGTGTGTTGAACGGGCAAAGGGTTTAATCGTCGGGGTCGAATTTGGAGGAAAGGATACGGCCGCTGCGGGCATCCACGATCACTTCGTAGTCGCCGCGGCGGGCGTCCAGCTCCACTTCATACACGCGGCGGCCACGCCAGGTGGTGAAATCCACGTCGGTTACGCGGGCGCGGGTGTGGCGTGCGGCGATGCCGGCGGCGCGGCTGCTGGAAATGTAGCCTTGGCGCGTGCGGTTGGCTTGGGCGCGCTGCGGGCGGTGTTGCTGGGCGTAGCCGCTTCGGTGGGGATGGTCTTCTTCGTCGCCATGGCGGCCGCCGTCGCCTTTGGCGTTGGCGCTTAGGGATACGGCCATCAGGGCGGCAGCGAGCAGCAGGGCTGATTGGCGTGCGGACATGGAATTTCCTTTCTGTTGGGATGCGGGCAAGAGGGGAAAGGCTACCTGAAAATGTTTTAGCTGCGCAGAAACTCGCGAAGCTCGTTTTCAGGTAGCCTTTTGTTGTTTACTGGATGCGGGTAACGGCTTTTACGTCCACTTCGGTGCGGCGCCATTCTTGGTCGATTTCGGCGTCGAGGCGCACTTTGTCGCGCGGGGTAACGTTCAGGCCGCGCCATACGTCGTCGTCGATTTCCACTTCGATGGTGCCGCTGGCATCGCGGAAGATGTAGTGTTCGCGGCGCACTTGGCGTTCGATGTGGCCTTCGAGGGTAACGCGGGCGTCGTCGGGCAGGTTGCGCAGGTCGGCCACGCGGCTGACGGCGGGCTGGGCGGCGGCAGGCTGGCCGTTTTCGGAAAAGCCGGCGGAGGCGGTGGCGGATACGGCAAGGAGGGCGGTGAGGAGCAGGGCGTTTTTCATGGTGTTTTCCTTTTCAAGATAGGGAGGTGTTAAAAGTAGGCAACGGGTGTTGCCGCTTAGTGGATGGCCCGCATTATAGGGAGGGCGGTTTAGCTGAAAATTAGGGAAGTGGAAAGTTTTGTAAACCTGTTGGGCGGCCTAACGGGAGAGGCTACCTGAAAAACAAAACAGCCGTATCTGATGGATACGGCTGTTGATGGTTTGCGGCCGGTGCGGTTTATTGCAGGCCTTGGATGAAGTTGCCCACGGCGTCCATTTCTTCGTTGCTCATGCGCTTGGCAATGTCGCTCATGATGGAGTTGCCGCGCAGGCCGCTCTGGTAGGCGCGCAGTTGGTCCACGATATAGGATTTGTGCTGGCCGGCCAGGCGCGGATAGGCCACGGTGCCTTCTTTCTGGGTTTGGTTGCCGGGGATGCCGGCGCCGCCCGGGCCGTGGCACGACATACAGGCGGGGATGCCGCGCGAGGCGATGCCGCCGCGGAACAGGCGTGCGCCCAGCTCAGGGTTTTCTTTGGGGTTGGTTTCGCCAGATTTGGGAATCTGGCGGTAGAAGTAAGCGGCCACGTTGGCGATATCCTGCTCGCTTAAGTTCTCCACCAAGGGGCGCATGGTAACGGCGGCGCCGGTGTTGCGCTGGCCGGCTTTAATGGCCAGGGTTTGCTGAATGATGTAGGCCGGATGCTGGCCGGAGAGGCGCGGATACATGGCGATGTTGGTGTTACCGTCGGCGCCGTGGCAGGCAGCACACACGGTGTCGGCGATTTGTTTGCCGCGGGCGGTGTCGGCAGCGGGCGGTGCGGCCAGGGCAAAGCCGGAAACGGCCAGCAGCAGGCCGGCGAGGGTAGTGTGTTTCATGAATATGCTCCGAATCATCGGGCGCTGTTTGCCGCGCCCTCCCAAATACTCTGTTTTCCAACCGGGCGGCCCGATTGAAACCGATATTGTTATAAACGTGGTATTCTATACTAAATTTTACTTTTTGTTCCAGCTTATGCCGCTTTTTAAAAACGCCGAGTTTTATACCACGGTAAACCACCTCAAAGACCTGCCCGACACGCCTGCCGAAATCGCCTTTGTGGGGCGCAGCAACGCCGGAAAATCCAGCGCCATCAACACGCTCACCGGCCACACCCGTTTGGCCTTCGTGTCGAAAACCCCCGGCCGCACCCAGCACATCAACTTCTTCCGCCTCGCCAACGGCTGCTACATGGCCGATTTGCCCGGCTACGGCTACGCGCAAGTGCCCGAAGCCGTGCGCACGCATTGGGTGCAGCTGCTCGGCGGCTACCTGCAAACCCGCTCCCAGCTCATCGGGCTGGTGCTGGTGATGGATGCGCGCCATCCGCTCAAAGAGCTCGATAAGCAAATGCTGGATTTTTTCGCCGCCACCGGCAAGCCCGTGCATATTTTGTTGTCGAAAGCCGACAAACTCTCTAAAAACGAGCAAATCAACACCCTCGCCGCCGTGCGCCGCGCGCTCCAGCCCTTTGCCGAACGGCAGGCTGTGGGCGTGCAGCTGTTTTCCAGCTTGAAAAAACAGGGCATGGAAGAAGTGGATGCCGTGGTGGCCGCATGGTTTGAGCAGTGGCAGGCGGCACACGGGCTACCTGAAAACGGACAAGCCGCCGACAATGAAGGAGAGGCTACCTGAAAACTTCAAAAGCCACTAGAAACAAATCCATTTTTCATAATAGAGGCAACCGGTTTCCCATTCCTTTGCAACCCGCGTTTTAACTTTGTTGGCGCTTCGCTTTCAGGTAGCCTCATCTCAGGCTGCTACAGTCTACCTGAAAACATCAGCGGCAACGAAGCCAAAACCCGCACACACCGCGCCCGCAGGCCGCGCCGCTTAAACTTTTCCAACAATATTTCAGGTTATAATTGCACGATGGACAACCCGCTCACCCTCTTCCTCAACGGCGAATCCGCCACGGAAGCCCTCGCCGGCCGCATCGCCCCCGATTTGGCCGCGCCGCTGGTGTTGTGGCTGGAAGGCGATTTGGGCGCCGGCAAAACCACGCTGGTGCGCGCCGTGCTGCGCCGGCTCGGTTACGCCGGCGCAGTGAAAAGCCCCACCTACGCCATCGTGGAAAGCTACGAGCCGGGCGGCCTGGCGGTACACCATTTCGACCTCTACCGCTTCGCCTCGCCCGAAGAATGGGAAGATGCCGGGCTGGACGATTTATTCGCCGCCCCCGCCGTCCACTTCATCGAATGGCCGCAACGCGCCGAAGGTTTCGTGCCCGAAGCCGATCTGCGCATAGCTCTGCAAATGCAGGGCGGCGGCCGTATCTGCACCCTTAGCGCCGCTTCCGAAAAAGGCAAACAACTCTTGGCATTATGGCAAAACTTACCCGCCGAACTTTCCTAACCAACGGTGCCGGCCTGCTGCTGTTGGGCATCACGCCCATCGGCGCCGCACAAGGCACATCGCATTTCGTGGCCGTGCGCATCTGGCCGGCTTCCTCTTACACCCGCGCCACGCTTGAATCCTCCCGCCCCCTGCAGCACAAATATTTCCTGCTGGATAACCCGCGCCGCCTGGTGGTGGATATCCAGGGCGCCAGTCTCGACAGTGTGGTGCAGAGCCTGCCGCAGAAGCTCAGCCGCAATGATCCTTATGTGGCCGGTATCCGTGTGGGGCAATTCAACCCCGAAACCATCCGCGTGGTGATGGATTTGAAAACCGCTGTCAATCCGCAGGTGTTCGCGCTCGCGCCGGTGGCCAACTTCAAGCACCGCCTGGTAATCGACCTTTATCCCACGCAGGCCGTGGCGCTGGCGCAGGAAGCCAACGACCCGCTGATGGCGCTCCTGCAAGACTACACCAATGGCCGTATCCGCCAAGACGGCACGGCCACCGCGCAGGCGCAAACCAGCGTGCCGCCGGTGCAAAACCACGCCGCCAACACGCGGCGCGGCAACCGCAAGCTGGTGGTGATGCTTGATCCCGGCCACGGCGGCGAAGATTCCGGCGCGGTCGGCCCCAGCGGCCTGCGCGAGAAGGATGTGGTGCTTTCCATCGCGCGCGAAGCCAAGCGCGAGCTGGAACGGCTCGGCCACCAGGTATACATGACGCGCAACGAAGACGTATTTATCCCGCTGGGCGTGCGCGTGGCCAAGGCGCGCAGCCGCAAGGCCGATATTTTTATTTCCATCCATGCCGATGCCTTCACCACGCCGCAGCCGCGCGGCACCGGTGTGTATGCCCTCAGCCGCGGTCGGGCCACCAGCGCCGCCGCGCGCTGGCTGGCGCAGTCGCAAAACGCCTCCGACCAAATCGGCGGCATCCGCGTGAGCGGCAACCGGCAGGTGGACCACACCCTGTTTGACCTGGTGCAAACCGCCACCATCAACGACAGCCTGCGCCTGGGTAAATCGGTGCTCGACGAAATGGGCAAAATCAACCGCCTGCATAAAGGGCATGTGGACCAGGCCGGCTTTGCCGTGCTCAAGGCGCCGGATATTCCCTCGATCCTGGTGGAAACGGCCTTTATCTCCAACCCCACCGAGGAGCGGATGCTGGCCAGCAGCCAGTTCCGCCAAAAAGCCGCCCGCGCGATTACCGCCGGGGCGCAGCGCTATCTGGCCACGGCGGTGGTGGCGCGGCGTTAGTGTGAGGGCGCGCAGACGATTAGTTTGCTTGTAAAGAGGCTACCTGAAAACCTACGATCTGGTTTTCAGGTAGCCTCTTTCAATTTATCGCTTGATGGCAAACGGTTGCCCTAGCTGCTTGGCAGGCTGCCTGAATAAAAGTAAAGCTTCAACGAAGTGAAAACGCAGTGTAGCGGAGTTTCTGCAAAGCTGGCAATTTCAGGTAGCCTCCTTGGTTTGGCGCAGGGCTGCGATGCGTTCGCGGGCGTTGGGGTGGCTGTCGTACCAACGGGCATACCAGCGGTCGTTCACCAGGCTGGCGGCGTTGCTGCGGTAGAGCTTGATGAGGGCGGAAACGAGGTCTTCGGCATCGGTGTGTGCGGCGGCGAAACGGTCGGCTTCGAATTCGTTGCGGCGCGAGGAGAAGCTGCCCAAGGGTGTGAACGGGAAGGCGAACACGGGCAGTACCAGCATCATCAGCAGCAGCGCCATGGCGTGGCTGGGGTAGGCCACGCCCAGCCCGTGATACACGGCGGCGAAGTGGATAATCTGCCCGAGGGCGAACAGCACCAAGAGCGCGAGCAGGAAGCGCACGGCGATCTGCTTCACGATGTGGCGGTGTTTGAAATGGCCGAGCTCGTGCGCCAGCACGGCTTCCACTTCCTGCGGCTGCATGCCTTGCAGCAGGGTGTCGAAGAAGACGATGCGCTTGTTTTGGCCCAGACCGGTGAAATAGGCGTTGGCATGCCCGCTGCGTTTGCTGCCGTCCATCACGAAAATGCCCTTGCTGGCAAAGCCGGTGCGCGCGAGCAGGTTGGTGATGCGCTGTTGCAGCGCTTCGTCGGCCAGCGGCTCGAAGCGGTTGAACAGCGGGGCGATCCACTTGGGAAACGCCCACAGCATCAGCAGGGAAAAACCCAGCCACAGCAGCCACACCCACAGCCACCACAGCGCGCCGGCCGCACCCATCAGATAAATCACGGCATACAGCAGCGGGATGCCGATAAGCGCGCCCAGCAGCAGGCCTTTGATTTGGTCGGCAAAGAAGGTAGCTAAGGTCATGTTGTTGAAGCCGAACGCGGCTTCTAGGCGGAAACTGCGGTAGAGCGCGAAGGGCAGCGACAGCAGGCTGCTGGCCAGCGAAAACAGCACCATCAGCAACACACCTTGGGTGAGCGGCGCAGTGCTGAGGCGGGCGGCGGCTTCTGCGAGCAGGTTCAGGCCGCCACCGAGTGTGAATAGCAGCAGGAGCAAGGTATCGTACAGGATATGCCAGCGCGAGAGCCGCTGTTTGGCCAGCGCATAATCGGCGGCTTTCTGGTGTTCTTCTAGCGTGATCACGGTTTTGAAGTCGCGCGGCACGCGGTCGCGGTGCAGCAGTACGGCGCGGCTCTGGCGCAGCGACAAATACAGCTGCAGCAGGGTGGAGAGGGCGGTAAAGGCCAGGAAAATGGAGAACACGGCGGCAGACATGGGCTGAATCGGTTTCAAATAAAAACGGCGGCAGTATAAGCCAATCTGTGGCCTGCCGCCTGTGTTGTTGCCGATTTAATTCGTGCTGCTCAAAACCGCTGTCGGAAGAGCGGGATGCCGGATTTGGTGGCGGAGTGGCTGAAAATGCCAAGGTTTGGCTGATTTTAGGCGAAAAAAAGCGGCGCATATGAAAAATATGTGCCAAATCTACAAAGGAGAAATAGAGGAGAAACTTGTTAAGCAGTCGTTTCCAACCACTCAACGGGGCGAATTATACGGGCGCTCAGAGGGCGGGGCAAGGCTAATGCTATGATTTAACCTGCTTTTTCTTGATTGTAAGCAAGTGTGAAAGAAGGTGGCTAGCGGCCTGAAAGGGCAGTGGAATTTAAATATACGATAAGGCGGTGCAGCAGCGTTTCGGGAAGGAGGAGGGATGGGATTGTTCGCATTGATGGGGCGGGAAAGAGGCGGGTTGCGTGCAAATCGAGCGGAGGCTTTCGGCTGGTGTTTGGGTAATTAAGTAATCAAGTTGGTTTGAGTGAGGTGTGGCGATGCGGTTTGTGGGAAAGGCTACCTGAAAATATCGGAGGGTTTTCAGACAGCCATATTTTTCAGGTAGCCTGTGTGTGCTGGAAAGGCTACCTGAAAATTTGGGTAGGGGCGGATCTTATAGGCCGTCCCAGTCGTTGAGCATCACGCCGATGCCGATGCTGTTGTGCTTGTGGTTGTAGTCGAGCAGGCTTTCGCCGTAGCCGTGGAAACCTTGCACGTAGCCTTTGAGCCGGCCGGCAATGGGGAAGGTATAGTCGAGCTGGAGGCCGCCTTTGCCGCTGGCGGGGTTGTAGCGGGCGAGGGCGCCGACGGTGTGGCGGTTGTCGAGACGGTAGTTGAGCTGGAGGTCGCCGTAGCCCATGTAGCGGTTGATGTCGGAGTTGTCGTCGTTGCCGCTTTTTTCAGGTAGCCGCCACCAGAGGCGGGGGATGACGGTGAGTTTGCCCCATTCCATGCCGGCCATGGCGTAGAGGCGGTTCCAGGAGCGGGAGATGGGGTCGCTCTGGCCGTTGGATTGGTGCACGGCGCCGACGCCGAGCATGCGCAGGCTGCCGCCGCCAGGTAGGGCGGCTTTCACGGGCTGGGTGAGGAAGATTTCGGGCTCGTAGTCGGTGTTGCGGAAGGGGGAGGACATGGAGCCTTGGTATACCTGCCAGTGGGAAACTTGGGTGTAGCCGAACCAGAGGTCGGCGTTGGTGCCGAATAGGTCTTGCAGCAGCTTGGTTTTGAAGGAGATCTGCATCTTGGCTTCAACGTGGTTTTGGTTTTGCTGCTCTTTGATGGCGGAGGTGTGCTCGGGGGAGGAGGGGTTGCGGTTGGGCGAGCTGTTGTACCAGCCGGGCAGGAGGTACATGGGGCGGTGGGCGCGGACGCTGAGGATGCCGGATTCGTGGTTGACATCTAAATCATAGGCGAGGCTGAGGGGGGTGTAGGCTTCGGGCTGGGTGGGGGCGGCAGGTGGGGCGGTGAGCACGATTTGGGGGCTGCGCTGTTCTTGGCTTTGCTCGAGGCTTTTTTCCAGGTCGATGACGGGTTTGGCCTCGGCGGTGTCGGGCAGGGCCTGGGCGGGCGGCAGCTGGGTGCCGAGGGTGCGGTCGTAGCAGGCGAGGCGGGCGGCGGGGTCGCCGATTTGGGTGCAGGCCAGCGCGTTTTGCGGCACGGTTTGGGCGGCAGATTGGGCGGCAGATTGGGCGGAGGCGGCGAGGAGGGCGCCGGTGCAGAGGAGGAGGCGGGTGGTATTCATGATTCGGATACTTCGTTGGTGGGTGGGGTAAGGCTACCTGAAAATTGGCCAGGTGCCCGACGACATTTTGCGGTATGGCGGTTTGCCTGATTTTAGCTTTGCAGAAACTCCGTTTACTTACGGAAGCTTCGTTTTAACTGCGTTGAAGCTGCGCTTTAGCTTCGCAGAAACTCAGCTTGGGCTGCGCCCAAACATCGTTTTCAGGTAGCCTTTGGGGTGGGTAGGCTGCCTGAACGTATTTTTAGATGTTGCCCATGCGGTAAAACAAATCGGCCAGGGCGGCCAGGCGCAGGGTGTCGCAGCCCCAGCGTTCGGATTTCAGGCGGCGCATCCATAAGATGGGGCGTACGCTGCGTTGCAGGGAGCGGATGATAGCGGGGTCTTGCCGTTGCAGGCAGGTTTTGCACAAGCCGGCGGCTTGGTCGAGCAGGCCTTGGCGCAGCAGGATGTCGGCGGTGGATTGCAGGTAGCACAGCCAGTCTCGGCTTTGGCAGAGCGGGAGGCTGAGCACGAGGGCGGGGTTGTCTTCGAAGTCGATGAAGCCGATGCTGCCCTCGGCGGTGAGCACCATGTTGCGGGCAAAGGCTTGGCTGAGGTATTGCCCTTTGCGGTGTACGGCTTCGATGGCGTGCAGGCCTTGCAGCCAGCCTTCGAGGCTGCCGGCTTCGGTTTGTTTTTCGATGGCGATGAGCAGGGTTTGCTCGCCCGCGTTGCTCATCAAAAGGGCGTTTCCCTGCACGGCGAGAAGCTTGGGCGCGGTAATGCCGGCTGCGGCCAGCTCGCGCAGGCGGCCGGCTTCGATGGCGATGCCGGCGTTGCCGCCGGGGTTGGGCACGGGGGTGAGCACGCCCAGGCGGAGCACTTTACCTAGGCCGTTGAGCAGGCTGTAGCGCCAGGCGGCTTGGCGCGGGGCGGCTTTGCGCAGCCACACGGTTTCGCCGTTGCCGAGCGTGTGGCGGGCGATGGTGGCGGTTTGGGCAGCGGCGAGGGCGGCCAGTTGGGCGGCGTAGTCCATAGCGGGCAGATAAGCTGGGAAAGCAGCATTATAGCGGATATGGCTGTTTTATCGTGCGCAGAGCGGAAAGGAGGCTACCTGAAAATTTCAAGTAGCCTGTTTTGACCTGGCGCCAACACCCTTACTCCCCCGATTAAGGGCGGCACGAAAATGCGCTACAATGCGCCTACTCATCATCACACTCACCCGCACGGGAGCGCACATGATCTACGGCATCGGCACCGACATCCTCGCCATCGGCCGCATCGAGAAACTATACGAAAAATACGGTCACGCGCTGGCCGAGCGCCTGCTCAGCCGCATCGAGCTCTTGGAATGGCGCACCGCCGGCAACAAAACCAACTTTTTGGCCAAGCGTTTCGCCGCCAAAGAAGCCTTTGCCAAAGCCGTGCACACCGGCCTGCGCGCGCCGGTTACGCTGCACCACATCTCCATCGCCCACGACAAGCTCGGCCGCCCCGAATTTGTGGCCGAGCCGCCCTTGCAGGAATGGCTGGAAGCGCAAGGCATCGCACGCGTGCATCTGAGCCTGAGCGACGACAACGGCACGGTGGTGGCCTTTGCCGTGGCCGAGAAAGCCTAGCCCGCTGCCGGGCAGAACAATCATCAAAACAATAAAAACCAGCACATCCATTTTCAGGTAGCCTTCTGCGCAGCATGCAGGGCTGCCAAACCGGTTAATCCAAAGCAAATAGAGAAAGGAACCCGCCATGTTTTACAGCCGCGACGTCGTGAGCAACACCCTGCTATACGAGCGCCCCGCCGACAGTATGGACGCCTTCGGCCAATCTCTGGCCGAAATGCGCACCGCCCAGCGCCGCTTTGCCGCCGCCGGCGTGCAGGCGCGCGTGGCCATGCTCGCCGCCTTCGCCGACCGCCTCGAAGCCGAAAAGCCCCGTCTCGCCCGCATGATTTGCCAAGAAGTCGGCCGCTGCCTGCGCGAGTGCGAAGCCGAGATGGAAAAGTCCGTTTCCCTCATCCGCTATTATGTGAAACTCGCTCCCCAGCTTTTGCAGCACCAAACCATCGCTACCCAGGCCAGCCTCAGCCAAGTGCGTTTCGAGCCCTTGGGCGTGGTGCTCGCCGTGATGCCGTGGAACTACCCCGTGTGGCAGATTATCCGCTTCGCCGTGCCCGCCCTGTGCTCCGGCAACGCCTGTTTGGTGAAACCCGCGCCCAGCGTGGCCCGCGTCACCGCCGCCCTGTTCGACACCGTGGGCAGCGAGCTGCCCTGGCGCGCCGCCTGGCTCGCCCACGAAGACGTGGAGCACGCCATCGCGCAAACCAACGCGCTCGCCTTCACCGGCTCCGCCGATGTTGGCCGCCGCCTTGCCGCCTATGCCGGCGGCTACCTGAAAAAATCCGTGATGGAGCTCGGCGGCAGCAACGCCTTCATTGTGCTCGACGACGCCGACATCGCCCAAGCCGCCGCCGACGCCTGCTACGCCCGCTTCCGCGACGCCGGCCAATCCTGCAACGCCGGCAAACGCATCATCCTCACCCCCGGCATCGCCGAAGAATTCACCCGCCTCTTCCTCGATCACTGCCGCCGCCTCACCCGCGGTAATCCGCTCGATCCGGATACCACCCTCGCCCCGCTGCACCGCAAAGACCTCCAGCTGCAAGTGCACGAACAAGTGCAAGACGCGCTCGAACACGGCGCCAAGCTCCTGCTCGGCGGCGAGCTGCCCAACGAAGCCGACACCACCTTTTACCCCGCCACCGTGCTGGATAACATCACCCCCGCCTGCCGCATGTACCGCGAAGAAGTGTTCGGCCCCGCCGTGGGCATTTTCCACGCCCGCGATGCCGCCGATGCCGTGCGCCTGGCCAACGACAACCCCTTCGGCCTGGGCGCCAGCATCTATTCCGCCAACCTCGACAAAGCCTGGGAGCTTGGTCAGCAAATCGAAGCCGGCAGCGTGTTCATCAACCGCCACACCAGCAGCGACCTGCGCCTGCCCTTCGGCGGCGTGAAAGATTCCGGCTTCGGGCGCGAGCTTTCCGAATTCGGCTTGTATGAATTTGTGAACGTGAAGGCTTATTGGCAGAAATAGCGCGGCGGGGAAAAGGCTACCTGAAAACGATGTTTGGGCACAGCCCAAGCTGAGTTTCTGCGAAGCTAAAGCGCAGCTTCAACGCAGTGGACTGATGTTTGGGCGCAGCCCAAGCTGAGTTTCTGTGAAGCAAAAATTTTCAGGTAGCCTCTTGCTCTTCCCCTGCTGGAAAACATATTCAATCCACCATGAGCGTGAGCATTCTGTATTTTGAAGAAAACCGCCCTTCAGCCGACTATGCCGGATACGGTGAAGTAAACCGCTTCCACCTTCCCGAAGCGTTTGAAGCCTCGCCCATCACGCTGCGGCGCAAAGGGAAAAGCATTGCGGCTTGGGAATTCGGCTGGGGCGCGGCATCGGCCATCTATCGGCCCGATTCCGAATTGCCGTAGCAGCTATCGCAATTTATCGCCGGGCGCCTGCGCCACCCCTGCGTGCAGCCCGTGCTGTTTATCTTCATCAACGACAACCGCGCCGATTTAAACCCTGATAAACACCAACCCGCCGCCATCCCGCTGGCCGATTTGCCCGAGCTCTTCGCGCAGAAAACATTTAACGGCCTATTCCTGATTGAAAAATAAGCGCCGGAGCACCGCTTCAGGCTACCTGAAAATCATTGGACACACACAGGACACACCCATGTCAGTCGGACACTACGAAAACTTCCCCGTCGGCTCGCTGGTGTTGCCGCGCCGCCTGCGCCGCCCCGTGCACGCCATCTACGCCTTCGCCCGTACCGCCGACGACTTGGCTGACGAAGGCGATTTGCCCAACGAAGAACGCCTGCGCCGGCTCGATGACCTGCGCGCCGAGCTTGCCCGCATCGGCGCCGGCCAAAGCCCGCACACCGCGCTCATGCAGCGGCTCCAGCGCGAAGCCGTGCGGCCTTTCGGCCTCCCGCTCGAGCCTTTCTACGACTTGCTCTCTGCCTTCAGCCAAGACGTGGTGAAAACCCGCTATCAGCACTTCGGCGAGCTGGTGGACTACGCCCGCCGCAGCGCCAACCCCGTCGGCCGCCTGCTGCTGCACCTCTACGGCCGCACCGACCCGCTCAGCCTCGCCCAAAGCGACGGCATCTGCACCGCCCTGCAGCTCATCAACTTCTGGCAGGATGTGGCCGTGGATTGGCAGAAAGGCCGGGTGTATCTGCCGCAAGACGACCTGCAAAAATTCCGCGTGAGCGAAGCGCAAATCGCCGCCGGACAGGCCGACGCCGCCTTCCAACGCCTGATGGCGCACCAATGCGAACGCGCCCACAAAATACTCAAAGCCGGCTCCCCGCTGGGCAAAACCCTGCCCGGCCGCATCGGCTTCGAACTGCGCCTGATCATCCTCGGCGGGCAAACCATCCTGCAAAAGCTCGAAACCAACCGCTACGACGTGTTCACCCGCCGCCCCGTGCTCGGCGCGAAAGATTGGTGGCTGATGCTGAAACGGGCCTGGCTGAAGCGTTAGTATTTAGGCAAAGCGCGATTAGAAAGGCTACCTGAAAATAAAGTATTGCGAAGCAAGGATGAGTTTCTGCAAAGCTAAGAGTTTTCAGGTAGCCTTTTTCTAGGAATAGAAAAATGACAGCCCAATCAGGCACAGCTATAATTCGCCCAGCATAACAAAATTTTACAAAAGCATAGTCTATCGGTTTATAAAATTTATTAAGGATTTTAATATGATGCAGGCATCAGACAAGCAAATTGTATCTATCCAACAAGCCTTCCTCAACGACCTGGATGAAAAACTTTGGTCTTCCGCCGACAAACTCCGTCAGCAGCTCGATGCCGCGAACTACAAACACATCGTTCTCGGTTTAATCTTCTTAAAATACATCTCCGACAGCTTCACCGCCCAGCAAGAAAAAATCTTAGCTGACTTGTCCTCCCCTGAAAACCCGCTTTATCTTGACCGCACTTTTTACGATTCGGATGCTGAATATCAAGAAGCCTTAAATTTCGAGCTTGAAAACCGCGACTATTACACTGCCGACAATGTATTCTGGGTGCCAGAACAAGCGCGCTGGAAATCCTTGCAAGAAGTCTCCATTTTAAACACAGGCGCAGAACTGCCCTGGGGCGGCAAATTCGCGGGCGTGGCGCGCTTGATTGACGATGCCTTTGACACCATCGAAAAAGACAACGAAAAACTCAAAGGCGTACTGCAACGCATCAGCGGCTACTCGGTGGAAGAAAACACCCTGCGCGGGCTGATTCTCCTCTTCTCCGACACCAACTTCACCGCGCCCACCTACAACGGCGAACCCGTGCATTTAGGCGCGAAAGACATACTCGGGCACGTTTACGAATACTTCCTCGGCAGATTCGCCCAAGCGGAAGGCAAGCGCGGCGGGCAGTATTTCACGCCAAAATCTATCGTTTCCCTCATCGTCGAAATGCTCGAACCCTACTCAGGGCGCGTGTACGACCCGGCCATGGGCAGCGGCGGATTCTTCGTGCAAACCGAACGCTTTATCACCGCCCATCAAGGCAACATCAACCAGGTTTCCATCTACGGGCAAGAATTCAATCCGACCACGTGGAAACTCGCCGCCATGAATATGGCGATTCGCGGCATTGATTACGACTTCGGCAAACACAACGCCGACAGCTTCGCCCAGCCACAGCATATCGATAAAAAGATGGACTTCATCATGGCGAACCCGCCGTTCAACAGCAGCGACTGGTGGAGCGAATCCCTCGCCGACGACCCGCGCTGGGCATACGGCACCCCGCCGAAAGGCAACGCCAACTTCGCGTGGCTGCAACACATGATTTACCACCTCTCGCCCAAGGGCAAAATGGCGTTATTGCTCGCCAACGGCTCCATGAGCAGCCAAACCAACAACGAAGGCGAAATCCGCAAAGCCATTGTGCAAGCCGACCTTGTAGAAGCCATGGTGGCATTGCCGGGGCAACTTTTCACCAACACCCAAATCCCCGCCTGCATCTGGTTCTTAAACCGCAACAAAGCACGCAAAGGTGAAGTGTTGTTTATCGACGCACGCCAAATCGGCTACATGAAAGACCGCGTCTTGCGTGATTTCACGGCGGACGACATCGCTAAAATCGCTGACACCTTCCACGCCTGGCAAAAATCCGACGGCTACCAAGACACGCCAGCCTTTTGCAAATCCGCCAGCTTGGCAGAGATTGCAGGCAATGATTTCGTCCTCACGCCCGGCCGCTACGTCGGCACGGCAGAACAAGAAGACGACGGCGTACCCTTTGCAGAAAAAATGCAAAATCTGACCGCTCTTTTAAAAGAACAGTTTGCGAAAAGTGCGGAGTTGGAAGCGGAGATTAAGAAGAATTTAGGGGGATTGGGGTATGAGTAAAATCGAATGGATTGAAACTACCGTTGGAGAATACTGCCCATTTATTTATGGTAAAGCACTACCACAGTCAAAACGTATTTCGGTAGATATTCCTGTTTATGGTTCAAATGGAATTGTAGATTTTCACAATTCAAGTTGCGTTGATAGTGCTGGAATTATTATAGGAAGAAAAGGCAGTGTTGGAGCTGTTCATTTATCTGAAAAGCCATTTTGGGTTATTGATACAGCTTTTTATGTAGTCAATGATAATATCGAAGAATTGAAATTCATTTATTATTTACTAAAAACTTTAGGATTATCAGAAATGAATTCTGATTCTGCTGTTCCCGGTTTAAATAGAGAAAATGCACATTCATTAAGAATTAAAATTCCAAAAGATAAATTTCATAGACGTGAAATTGGGAAAAGACTTTCTATTTTTGACGAAAAAATCCAACTCAACACCCAAATCAACCAAACCCTAGAACACATCGCCCAAGCGATTTTCAAAAGCTGGTTTGTGGATTTTGACCCTGTACGCTCAAAAGTTGCAGCCCTTTCAGACGGCAAAACCCAAGCCGAAGCCGAACTTGCCGCAATGTCGGTCATCAGCGGGAAAACAGCGGAAGAACTCACCGTACTTGAACCGGAACGCTATGCAGAATTGGCAGAAATTGCGGCAGCGTTTCCGAATGAGATGGGGGAAGTTGATGGAGTGGAAGTGCCGAAGGGGTGGGAGGTTAAGCGGATTGATGGAGTCGCAAATATCATCAAAGGTAAATCCTACAAAAGTAGCGAACTTGAAGAATCGACAACTGCACTGGTCACTCTAAAATCATTTAATCGCGGTGGTGGTTATCGACTAGATGGCTTAAAAGAATACACTGGTAAATATAAATCAGAACAAGAAGTTTTTTCTGGGGAATTGATTATTGCTTATACCGATGTGACACAAGCGGCAGACGTGATTGGTAAACCAGCAATGGTAATGTCAGATTCTCGCTACGAGCATTTGATTATTTCTCTTGATGTTGGCGTTGTACGACCATTTGATGATGTGTACAAGTATTTTTTATATTGTCTTGCAATGACTGATTCATTCCAAGCTCATACAAAATCATTTTGTACAGGTACAACCGTTTTACATCTCGGGAAAGATGCAGTACCAAGTTTTGAGTTTGTAAATCCAAACGGCAAATTATTAAAAGCATTTTGCAAACAAACATCACCTATTTTTGAGAAGATTAATCTTCATATTGAAGAAAATAAAAATCTTGAGAAGACAAGAGATTTGTTGTTGCCTAGATTGTTGAGTGGCGATTTATAGAACGTATTTAACAGGGCGTGTGCAACAAGCCAAAGATTTAACAGGAATATCCATGATTAACGAAAACACAATAGAACAATTAACGCTAGAACGTTTGGAAAAACTCGGCTGGCAACACTTCTACGGCAAAGACCTCCCTGTTTCCGAAGGCGACTTTGCGCGTGGGGATTTGGGCGGGGTGGTGTTTGTAGAACAGCTTCGCCAAGCGGTGCGCCAGCTCAACCCGAGGCTACCTGAAAATGCGGTGGATTCGGTGGTGGCTTTGGCGACCAAAAGCGAAATTGGCGAGCTGGTGGGGCGCAATCAGGCATTTTATAAATTGCTACGCGATGGCGTGAAGGTGGAATACCGGCAAAACGGCGAGCAGAAGTTTGATGTGGCGCGTTTGGTGGATTTTGAGAACGTAGAAAACAATCGCTTTGTGATGGTGAACCAGTTGGAAATCCGCAGTCGTAAAGGCGGCAAGCGGATTCCCGATATTATCGGCTTTGTGAATGGTTTGCCGCTGGTGGTGTTTGAGCTGAAAAATCCGCTGCGTGAATCGGCGGATTTGTTGCAGGCGTTTAATCAGTTGCAGACGTATAAAGACGAAATCGCCGATTTGTTCGTCTATAACCAAACGCTGGTGATTAGCGATGGGCTGAATGCGCGGCTCGGTTCGCTGTCGGCGGATTTTCAACGCTTCACGCCGTGGAAAGTGGTGGACGAAAAAGCGGACAGCAAGCGGCTGGATTTTGGCGATGAATTGCAAAATCTGCTCAATGGTTTGATGATGCCGCAAAAACTGCTGGATTATATCCGCTATTTTGTGCTGTTTGAGCGCGGTTCAAATGGTGCGTTAATCAAGAAAATCGCCGCTTATCATCAATACTACGGCGTAAATGAAGCGGTGGAATCGACCATTTTTGCCACATCGGAAAAAGGCGACAAACGCATCGGCGTGATGTGGCACACGCAAGGTTCGGGCAAATCCATTTCCATGTTGTTTTACGCAGGCAAACTGCTTTCCCAGCCTGAATTGAAAAACCCGACGATTTTGCTTGTTACCGACCGCAACGATTTAGACGGGCAATTGTTTCAAACCTTCAGCAGCGGCAAGGATTTAATCAAGCAAACGCCGCAACAGGTGGAAGATAGTGATGCGCTGCGCCAACTGTTGAGCGAGCGCGAATCGGGCGGCGTGTTCTTCACCACCATTCAAAAATTCGGCCTGGACGAAGAAGAAAGCCAATTCCCGGTGTTGAACCAGCGTTCCAACATTATTGTCATCAGCGATGAAGCGCACCGCTCGCAATATGGCTTCACGAAAAAATTGCACAACGGCAAATTCCAAGCAGGCTACGCCCGCCATTTGCGCGATGCGCTGCCAAATGCTTCTTTTATTGGCTTCACCGGCACGCCGATTAGTTTGGAAGATCGCGATACGCAAGATGTGTTTGGGCAGTATGTGTCCATTTATGACTTGCAAGACGCGGTGGAGGACGGCGCAACCGTGCCGATTGTTTATGAAGCGCGCCAAATTAAACTCGCCGAAAAAGCCAACCACGAAGAACTGTTTGCGGAAATTGACGAGCTGTTGGAAGGCGAAGACAACCCGAAATTGCGCCTGCGGGAAAAATTGCTCGGTTCACAGGCACGATTGCATGATTTAGCGGTCGATTTTGTCGAGCATTTTGCCAAACGCAATCAGCAGCAAGACGGCAAGGCGATGATTGTGGTGTCCAGCCGTCAGATCTGCGTGGATTTGTATAACCAGATTATCGCCCTGCGCCCTGAATGGCATTCCGATAACGTCAATGAAGGCGCGATAAAAATTGTGATGACGGGCTCGGCAACCGACGCGCCCGAAATGCAGAAACACGTTTACAGCAAGCCCGAAAAACAGACGCTGGAACGCCGTTTTAAAGACCCGAACGATCCGCTGAAAGTGGTGATTGTGCGCGATATGTGGCTCACAGGGTTTGACGCGCCCTGCTGCAATACGATGTATCTCGACAAGCCGATGAAGGGGCATAACCTGATGCAGGCGATTGCGCGCGTGAACCGTGTGTTCGCCAACAAAAGCCGCGAAAACGGCGGGCTGATTGTGGATTATGTCGGCCTGGCGGAAGAGCTGCGCGACGCCACCTTGCAATACACCAATTCCACCGGTAAAGGGCAATTGGCAGAAGATGTGCAAAGCGTGTTCTGCAAAATGAAAGAACAGCTGGAATTTGTCCGCACGTTGTTTGAGACGAAAATTGAGGGCAAAGCGTTTAATGTTCAGGCGGCAATTCAAGAAACCGACCCCGCCGTATTGCTGAAAGCCATCGCACAGGCGGCGAACCATATTGCCACGCTTGATCAACTACCCAACGAAGGGAAAGCCCATGAGCAGCATTGGCACCATGCAGACGACCCTGAACCGCGCAAAAAAGCCTTTCTAAAAGCGGTCGGCAGTTTGAAAAAAGGTTACGCCTTATGCGGCGCGTTACCTGAAGCCGAGCCGTATCAGCAAGAAATCGCTTTTTACGATGCCGTGCGCGCTGTGCTTGCCAAACGTTCGCAAAATGGTAAAGGCAAAAACGAACGCTTGATTCAGCTCAAGGCATTGATTAACCAAAGCATTGTTTCTGAAGGCACGATTGATCTGTTTGACCTGCTCGGCAAGGAACAAACGCAGATAAATCTGTTTTCCGATGAATTTTTGCAGGCAATCAAAAACAGCGAGACCAAAAGCCTGTGGGTGCTGGCGATGGAACGCTATTTGAAGCAGGAAATCAAAGCCAAAGCCAGCCGCAACCTCGCCGCGCAAAAAGATTTCGAGCAGCGTTTGCAAGAGGCACTCACGCAATATCACAATCATAATTTGAGCGTGGTGGAAATTCTCGATGCCCTCGTGCAAATGGGGCGGGATTTTTCCGAACGCTTATCGCGTGGCGAAAAATTGGGTTTAAACACCGCAGAATTGGCGTTTTACGATGCGCTCGCCCAAAATGACAGCGCAAGGGAATTGATGAATGATGAAGTGCTTTCCAAATTGGCAAAAGAAATTACCGATATTTTGCGCAAATCGGTGAGTATCGATTGGCAGCATAAGGAAGCCGTGCGGGCAAGAATCCGGTTGCTGGTTCGCCGCGCCTTGCAGAAATACAAATATCCGCCCGATCAGGCAGAAGGCGCGGTGGAATTTGTGCTGAAACAGGCGGAGGAGATTGCGGATGAGTTAACTAGTTGAATGAAACTGTAGAGAAGGGAGCAGTGCGGCGATTTCCCACAACTAAGGCTACCTGAAATATTTTTCAGGTAGCCTTAGTTGTACCGCGGAGGCCTGCTTTAAGGATACTCAATCAGCGCATAGGCCGAGTGGTTGTGGATGCTTTCAAAGTTTTCGCTTTCCACGGCGAAGCAGTCGATGCGCGGGTCGCTTTTCAGCGCCACGGCGATGTCGCGCACCATGTCTTCCACAAATTTGGGGTTTTCGTAGGCGTGTTCGGTGACGTATTTCTCGTCGGGGCGCTTGAGCAGGCCGTAGAGCTGGCAGGAGGCCTTGCTTTCCACCAAATCGATGATTTCTTCGATGGAAACTTCCTGTTTGTGGCAGGTGAGGGTAACGGTAACGTGCGAGCGTTGGTTGTGCGCGCCGTATTGCGAGATTTCCTTGGAACAGGGGCAGAGGCTGGTTACCGGTGCCAATACTTTGATTTGGTGGCTGTATTCTCCGCTAGCATGCACTTCGCCCTGCCAGCTGACGGCATAGTCGAGGAAGGAGGTGATGCCGCTCACGGGGGCGGCTTTTTTGCGGAAGAAGGGGAAACTGATGTGGATGCGGCCGGCTTGAGCGTCGAGCCGCTCGAGCATATCGAGCGTGAGCTGGTGCAGGCTGGCAAAGTCGAGCACGAGGTGCTGCCGCTCTTCCATCAGTGCCACGAAGCGCGACATATGCGTGCCTTTTTGCGAGGCGGGAAGGGCCACGGTCATGCCGATGCGGGCGATGGTGTGCTGCACGCCTTCCGCGCTTTGGATTTGCAGCGGGAAATGCAGGTCTTTGATGCCCACCTGGTTGATGGGCATATTGCGTTGGTCGGGGCTGCTTTGCACGTCGGCAATGGCATTCATCCGTATTATCCTTTTGGGTGCGTGTGATGGGAAATAGGGTGCGAAGTATAGCCCCGCCGTGGCTTGGGGGCAAATGGCGGCTTGCCCTTATAGCGCGGGTTTATGGCGGCGATTTTTCACGGGCGGGTACGGATTTGGGTTTTGGTTTATCATTGCGCCATTATCCATATTAAGGACCGCCATGAACCTCCTCTTTATCGCCGACCCGCTTTCTACCTTCAAAACCTATAAAGACACCACCTACGCCATGATGCGCGAAGCCGCCAAACGCGGGCATAGGCTGCACCACGCGCTGGCGGGCGAACTTTCCGTACAAGACGGCCAAGTGTTTGCCCAAGCCGCGCCCTTCCAATTTATCGGCGCAAAAGGGGATGATGATCACGCTTGGTTTCAGGCAGCATCCGCCGGGCAGCGCACGCTTGCCGATTTCGACGCCGTGATCATGCGCACCGACCCGCCCTTCGACATGCAGTATCTCTACAGCACCCAGCTGCTCACCCTCGCCGCCGCACAGGGCGCCAAAGTGTTCAACAGCGGGCAGGCCATGCGCGACTTCAACGAAAAACTCGCCATCCTCAACTTCCCCCAGTTTGTTGCCCCCACCCTCGTTTCCACCCGCGCCGCCGACGTGCGCGCCTTTCTGGCCGCACACGGCGACATCATCGTCAAACCGCTCGACGGCATGGGCGGCATGGGCATCTTCCGCCTCACCGCGCGCGACCCCAACATCGGCAGCATCCTCGAAACCCTGATGCAGCTCGACACGCGCACCATCATGGCGCAGCGCTACCTCCCCGACATCGTGCATGGCGACAAGCGCATTCTGGTGATTGACGGCGAAGTCGTGCCCTTTGCGCTGGCGCGTATCCCGCAGCAGGGCGAAACACGCGGCAATTTGGCCGCCGGCGGGCGCGGCGTGGCGCAGGAATTGTCCGAGCGCGACCGCGAAATCGCCGAAACCCTCGCACCCGAGCTGAAGCGGCGCGGCATCCTGCTGGCCGGCCTCGACGTGATCGGCGAAAACCTCACCGAAGTGAACGTAACCAGCCCCACCGGCTTCCAAGAAATCATGAAGCAGAAAGGCTTTGATGTGGCGGCTAAGTTTATCGACGCGGTGGAGCGGAATGCAGGCTAGTTTGCACTGCATGGAAGCCCACGCTTTAGCCTCGCAGAAACTCAGCCTTGGCGCGCCAAGACATCGTTTTAACTTCGTTGAAGCTGCGCTTTCAGGTAGCCTGATCGGCCAAACGGAGGCTACCTGAAAAACAACAAACCACGAACAGGAAAGCAGTTGCCACTTTATTGAATAAGCACGGTTGAAGGCTGGCTGAAAATGATCATCCGCCCGCAACCCAACCCCTCTCCCGCAGGAGAAGGCGGGCAAAGTGCAGGTTTGCCTTAACGCCGCGCCAGATATTTTCAGGTAGCCTTTTGCTGAAAATCCATCCTCCCAACAACGCAACCATAAAAGGAACCCGACACATGAAACCCGGCAAACGCGGCCTCGCGCGCATCATCGCCGCCGCACAGTATTCCCGCGACGGCCTCGCCGCCGCCTACCGCAACGAAGCCGCCTTCCGCCAGCTGGTGTGGCTGCACGCCGTGCTGCTGCCCTTAGCCTGCTGCCTCGATTTCGACACCCCCGTGCGCATGCTGCTGGTGGGCGCCTCGCTGCTCTCGCTGATTGTGGAGCTGTTCAACACCGGCATCGAAGCCGTGGTGGACAGGATTTCCGAAGAGCTGCACCCGCTCTCTAAAATCGCCAAAGATGTTGGCTCGGCGGCGCAAATGGTGGCGCTGTTGTTGTTGGCCGTGTTTTGGCTGATGGCGTTGAACACGCTGTAAGCAGCTGATTGGAAAGGAATGCCATGAATAAGCTAACCCTCCTCGCAGCCGGCCTGCTGTGCCTTGCCGCCGCCGCGCAGGCCGAAGTGCGGGCCAGCCAAGCCTGGGCGCGCTTCACCGTGCCCGGCATGCAGTCCGGCGGCGTGTTTGTGCGGCTGGAAAACGGCCGTCCCGCCGACGCGCTCATCGGCGGCAGCACGCCCGTGGCCGAGCGCGTGGAAATCCACGAGCACATCATGCAGGGCGGGCAAATGCGCATGCAGGCCATGCCGCACGGCCTGCCGCTGCCCGAGCGTTCGCGCACCGAGCTCAAGCCCGGCAGCCGCCATATCATGCTCATCGGCCTCAAACAGCCGCTCGCCGCCGGCAGCCGCTTCCCGCTCACGCTGAAATTCCGCCACGCTCCGGCGCAAACCGTGCAGGTGGAAGTGAAAAGCCCGGCGGAGGAAGCGGGCGGAATGCAGCATCGCCACCATCATCACGCGCATTAGCGGGAGGTTTTCAGGTAGCCTCTTGGCGGGGTGGAGGCTACCTGAAAAATAGAAAGGATAGTTTGGTGTAAAAGATGATTGGAGAGAGATGATGAATGATTTTTTGAAAGCCCTTATGGTTGTGGGTGTAGTGATTGTAGCGATTTATGTTTTCAGTCCCATTCTGGGCATGTTCATATTGTTACCGTTTCTTATGCTTGGTTGGGTTGGTATTTTGCTACTGATTATTTTCATAATTGCTGTAGTGTATGTTGTATCTGTTAGCCTGTTTAACAAGAGTGGAGTGGCATCACCTATACAGCAACAAGAAACGGCTGCATCCCCGCAATGCCGAGCCAATATGCCCCCGCCCGAGCCGCCCGCCACCGACCTCTACGATTTCCAAACGCTGCACGCTTCCTACCACATGCTGCAATGGCTGGCCGACGCCCCCTACCAACGCATCTGCCAAAACATCGAACACCTGCTGCGCCAACAAGTTTCCGACAGCCGCCTGCTCAGCATCGCCGCCACCTCCATGCCGCAATGGCAAACCGTTACCGCACAGGAAGAAGAAAACGGGCAAACCGTCGCCGTCCGCCGCACCGGCCTAGCGTTTGAATTTGTGCTGCACGTGTCCGGCCGGGGCAAAACCCACGAACTGCGCGGCGTGTACACCTGGGCAGGCCGCCGCCTGAACCGCCCTCCCGCCGAACAGCGCCAGCAAACCTGGCTCGACCTGCGCGGCACGCTGGCCAACTTCGGCGGCAGCCGCTTGGCCGAACGCCTGAACGCGATGAGTTAAGCGTTTCCCAGCTTTCCTGCTTTTTTAGCTTCGCAAAAACTCAACTTGGGCTGCGCCCAAACATCGGTCCACTTCGTTGAAGCTCACGCTTTAGCTTCGCAGAAACTCAGCTTCCTTCGGAAACATCGTTTTCAGGTAGCCTTATCCGCCAAACAAAGGCTACCTGAAACATCAGCCACAGGATTCCCAACCCAATGCCAGACAACTTCCAACTCCTCGACGACACCCGCCACATGCTGCAATGGCTCGCCGCCGAACCCTACGCCGAAATCCGCGCCAGCATCGAAAGCATCCTGCGCGATCAGGCCGCCGACAGCCGTCTGCTCGATTTCGCCGTTACCTCCCCGCCCGATTGGCTCACCGCCGCCGCCCGCTCCGCCGGCGAACCCGGCATCGTGGCCGTGAGCCGCACTGCCGTCGCCTTCGAATTCCGCCTGCACGTTTCTTCCGGCGGCCGCACCCACGAGCTTTCCGGCGTGTACAGCTGGGCCGCCTGGCACCTCGACGGCAAAGGCGGGGAGCCGAGCCAGCAAGTCTGGTTCGACCTCGGCGGCACGCTGGCCGAATTCGGCGAAAACGGTAAATTGCGCGAGCGGCTCAATCAAGGGATTGCGGCATGAGCCGGGAGGATAATCGGGTTTGGGTGTTTCAAGGCAGCGGCAGCCAAAATGTGTCCGCCTGCTTTTCTTGCAAAGAAAAGGCAGAGCGCTGGATTGCTCAGCACGCCCTCAGCGGCCTGCTCACCGCCTATCCGATTGACAATCCCGCGTATGAGTGGGCAGTGCAAAACCAAATCATCACGCCCAGCAAAGACTACCAAAAAACCGCCAAATTCATTCAAAACTTCAGCAGCGCCCATTTGGAACACCACCACTACGAAAACGGCCAAGAAGCTTGAATCCCGCGCAACGCGTGGCCATTCCTTCCTGCCGCTGAAAACCTACCCATCGCCCTCGGCGAACGCTACTCCCACGTCAAACCGCAGGCCAAAATCGAAATTTTGCCTTAGCACTAGGCGGGCATTCACGCACGATCTAGCATTGATACGGCTGTATAAAAGGCTACCTGAAAAACCATTTTCAGGTAGCCTTCAGCTATTTAAAGGCCTAGCCCCTATTCCTCCCGCTTTTGCGCCACCGCCCATTCATACAGCGCCTTCTTATTTGCCCCGCTGATTTCCGCAGCCAGCGCGGCGGCTTTTTTCGGCGGCAGCTCGGTGGCCAGCAGCGCCATGATGTGTTGTGCCTGTTCGCTCAATCCGGCGCTTTCCACCACCTCGGCCGGGTGCAGCACCAAGGCCATCTCGCCGCGCGTTTGGTTGGCATCGGCGCGCACGGCGGCCAGCACCTCGGCCACGCTGCCGCTGATGAAGGTTTCAAACGTTTTGCTGATTTCGCGCGCCAGCAGCAGATGCCGCCCGGGCAAGAGCTCCGCCATCTGCGCGAGCGCCGCCTCGATGCGGTGCGGCGTTTCAAAGGCTGCCACGGCGTAGGGCACGTTTTTCCAGCGTTCAAACCACTGCGCACGCTCGAGCGCCTTGGGCGGCAGGAAGCCGGCAAAATAAAAGTCCGGCTGCGTGACCCCGGCCACGCTCAAGGCCGCCATCACCGCGCTCGCCCCCGCCACCGGCACCACTCTGAAGCCCGCCGCGCGCACGCCCGAAACCAGCCGAGCGCCCGGGTCGCACACAGCCGGCGTGCCCGCATCGGACACCTGCGCCACCACCTGCCCGGCAGCGAGCGCGGCGCAAACCGTGCCCACCATCTGCCGCTCGTTGTGTTCGCGCACGCTCACGAGCCGCGCGCGGATGCCGTAGGCCGAAAGCAGCTGCTGGCTCACGCGCGTGTCTTCCGCGCACACCAAATCCGCCCGCTGCAACACCGCCAGCGCGCGCAGTGTGATGTCGGCCAGGTTGCCGATGGGGGTTGCCACCACATACAGCGTGTGCGGCTCGACTTGGCCTGCCGCCTTATCCAATATTTTTTGCCACATTTGTCTTCGGGTATCATTGCGTTTGAAACGCCGCAAACTATACCACGAAAGGAAACCCATGCGCCTGAACCACGCCGCCGGCCAAGCCGCCGAAGACACCGCCGCCGGCTACCTGAAAAACCAAGGCTGCCGCATCCTCGCGCGCAACTGGCACTGCCGCTACGGAGAAATCGACATCATTGCCGAGCAGGGCGGGGTGTATTTGTTTGTGGAAGTGCGGCAGCGGCGCAGCCAAACCTTCGGCGGCGCGGCGGCCAGCATCACTCCCGCCAAGCTGGCCAAACTCAGTCGCAGCGCCGAAGCCTGGCTTCAGCAAAACGCCCCCAACCGCCCCTGCCGCCTCGATGCCGTGCTGCTTGAAGGCGATGCCCCACCGCAGTGGGTGCAGAATATCGGCGGGTATTGAAGCGGCAGGTCGGGCGGAACGGGAAGGCTACCTGAAAAATAAAGCGGCGTTTTAGCTTTGCAGAAACCTTGCTTTCTGTGGAAGCTTCGTTTTAACTGCGTTGAAGCTGCGCTTTAGCTTCGCAGAAACTCAGCCTTGCTTCGCAAGACATCGTTTTAACTGCGTTGAAGCTGCGCTTTCAGGTAGCCTTTTGTTTGCACCTTTACCTCCGCCAGCCCGTGCCGGCAATTGTTCAAACCGCCGTATGCCGCTACAATAGCCGGCGTTTTCATTTCATCATTTTCAGGTAGCCTCGGATGAACTCCGCCGCAGAACGCGTATTGCAACATTTCCAAGAAAGCATTGCCGCCAAGCAGCAGTGTGCCGAATTGCTGGCCGAGCCCACCGCCCGCGCCGCCGAGCTGCTGATGCACTCGCTCACCGCCGACGGAAAAATCTTGATCTGCGGCAACGGCGGTTCCGCCGCCGATGCGCAGCACTTCGCCGCCGAGCTCACCGGCCGCTTCGAAAAAGAACGCATGCCGCTGGCCGCCATCGCGCTCACCACCGACACTTCCGCGCTCACCGCCATCGGTAACGACTACGCCTTCGAGCAAATTTTTGCCCGCCAGGTGTCCGCGCTCGGCCGCCCGGGCGACGTGCTGGTGGCGATTTCCACTTCCGGCAATTCCGGCAACGTGCTGGCCGCCATCGAAGCCGCCCGCGAGCAGGGTATGCACGTGGTGGCGCTCACCGGGCGCGACGGCGGCAAAATCGCCGGCGTACTGGCCGAAGGCGACGTGCTGCTCAACGTGCCGCAGCGCCGCACCGCGCGCATTCAGGAAATCCACATCCTGCTGATTCACGCCCTGTGCGACCACATCGACACCGCCCTGTTTATCGACACCGCCCTGTTTGAAGAATAAGCGTTTCCATCACTATTCCCGCCGAAAGGACAAACCATGAAGAAAAGTTTCCGCCTCCTGCTGTTGTGCCTGCTGCCGCTCTCGCTCTCCGGCTGTTTTGCCGCTGTGGCCGGCGCCGGCGCGCTCGGCGTGATGTCGGCCACCGACCGCCGCAGCACCGGCGCGCAAGCCGACGACCAAGTGATGGAAGTGCGCATCCAAAACACGGCGCTCACCCACCTGCGCAACAGCAACACTACGCCGAATTTCGAGCCGAAATTGTCCGTGGTGAGCTTCAACCGCCAGATCCTGCTGATGGGCTTGGTGGCCAGCGAAGCGGATAAGGAATTTGCGGAGCGCGTGGCGCGTTCACAGCCCAATGCCGAGAAGATTTACAACCATATTCAGGTAGCCGCCGGCGAGCGCGGCTTCGGCGACGTGAGCAACGATTCGTGGATCACGTCCAAAGTGCGTACCACGCTGATCGGCACCAAGGGCGTGTCGGCCAACCACGTGAAAGTGGTAACCTACAACGGCATCACTTATGTGATGGGCATCCTCACGCCGGAAGAGCAGGCGCGCGTGAGCGAAACCGTGAGCACCACCGCCGGCGTGCGGCAGGTGGTGACGCTGTATGAAACCTTCGTGCCCAGCAATGCGCGCTAACCCTCTTATTTTTGAATCATAAGGAAAACCCATGTCCGGCAAAGAAATGCCCCCTTCTTCCAAAAAACCGCCGCGCAGTGTGTTTAGCCGCGTGGTGATGGTTTCGTTTGCCGTGGCGTTCATCGTGGTGCTGGTGCTGGTGGCGATGGCTTGGCTGATGCTGAGCCGACCGGACGGCGGCCGCGCGGTTGCTAACGATGCTTCCGCGCCGCAGGGTGTGGAAATCTGGCAGCCCAACGGCGCTTCGGCCGCAGCCGGCCAAACTTACAGCTTGCCGCCCGCTGCCGATATGAGTGCGGCATCGCAAGCTTCCGCACCGCCAGTCAATGAAAGACCGGCCGCACCGCGCCGTGCGGCGGCGGCTTCTGCGCCGGCGGTGGTGGAGGAAGTGCCGATTCAGCCGGTGGCACCGCAACCGGAAACCGAAATCCGCCCGATCGAAGTGCCGGTGAAACCGGCGCCGCAGCCGGTGCCGCGCCAGCCTGCGGGCGATGGCGGTGGCAATCCGGTGGACAGCCTGTTTTAATCCGTAAGGGCTACCTGAAAAATGCGTTGCTGTTTTCAGGTAGCCTGTTTTGTTTGAATGGATAACGCCGGCATGGTGTTATCACGAATTGAGAAAGCGAAGGAGATAGCGATGAAAGTGTACCGTATGCTCACCGGCCCGGACGATTCCGTGTTCTGCCGCCGCGTCACCGAAGCCCTGCAGCAGGGCTGGGAGCTGCACGGCGGCCCAACCATGACGCACACCGACAACGGCGTGCGCGTGGGGCAGGCGATTGTGAAGGAAGTGGAACATTACGACCCGGCTAAACCGTTAAGCGAGTATTGATGGCGCGAATGGGCAAACAGGCTACCTGAAAATTTTCAGGTAGCCTGTTTCCTTATGGACGTGTTTAGTTTTGCACTTCCACTTGGTTGGGGAATTTGGCCGCCACTTGGTTGATGATGCGGTGGGTGCGTTCGCCGCGCTCGATTACTTGTTTCAGCCGCGATTCGTCCAGCCCTTGTTTTTCTACTTCTTGCAGGATGCTGTGGTAGTCGGAGAAGGCGCTGCTGCATTCGGCGGCCAGGGCTGCATCGGGGATGCGTTGGCAGCCGCTGTCGGAGGTGGCCATGAAGCCGGCGGTGTGGCGCACGGGCATCATAACGGCTTCGGGCACGGCGCCGAAATCATCGCGTTCGTTGAGGTGGGAGACGAAGCGGTTTTCGTTGTTGATGAAGATGTTGTAGTTTTTCACGAAGTCTTGCAGGGCAAGCGATTTGGTGGCTGCGTAGCCGCGCCAGCCCAAGAAGGCAATGGCGATGGCGGCGCCGATGAGGATTTTTTTGGCTTTGGGGGACATGCTTTCTCCTTGGGTTGATTGAAAAACGATGATTGAAGGGGACGGATGGTTTTTCAGGTAGCCTCCAGCTTGCAAAGCAGGCTACCTGAAAGCGCAAGTTTCAACATAGTCAAACGCTTGCATCATTTTGTGTGGCCCGCCCTAGGTGGCCAGGCTCACCAGCAGCTGCCGGATGGCCGGCCAGGCCGCGCCCGTTTCCGCACCTTTGATGATGCGGTCGATGCGGGCACATTCTTGCAGGGCGGCCAAGAGGCGCGACGTGGCGAGGCGGCGCACGGCAACTGGCGCGAGCTGCTGTTTGCTGCCCCACAGACGCAGGCTGTTGCGCACCTGCGCCACGGTTTGCCCCTGCTTGAGCGCGGCGGTGAGGCGGATGAGGGTACGGATGTCGTCGGCCAGCATCCACAGCAGCATCACCGGCTCTTCGCCTTCGGCTTCGAGGCCTTCGAGCAGGCGCACCACGCGGGCGGCGTCGCCGGTCATCCAGGCGGCGGCAAGCTGGAACACGTCGAAGCGCGCCACGTCGGCCACGGCTGCTTCGGTTTCGGCAATGTCCAATTCGTGGCCGGCGGGGTAGAGCAGGGCGAGCTTGTCGATTTCCTGCTTGGCAGCCAACAGGTTGCCTTCCACGCGCTCGGCAAACAGTGCCAGCGCTTCCTGGCCGATAGACAAGCCGTGTTGTGCGAGGCGGCCGCGTATCCAGCCGGGCAGGGCCTGGCTGTCTACCGCTTTGGCTTCGGCCACCACGCCGCTGCGGCTGAGGGCGGCAAACCATTTGGCTTGGGTTTGGGCACGCTCCAGCTTGGGCAGCAGCACGATGGTGACGGTGTCGGGCGGCAGGTTGGCGGCGAGTTGCTCCAGTGCATCGCCGCCGGCTTTGCCGGGCTTGCCGTTTGGGATGTGGATTTCGAGCAGTTTGAGTTCGGCAAACAGGCCGATGCTGTTGGCGGAGACGAGCAGCTCTTGCCAGTCGAAGCCGGTGTCGGCAGTGTGCACTTCGCGGTTCAGGTAGCCTTGGGCTTTGGCGGCGGCGCGCAGGGCATCCAGCGCTTCGATGCGCAGGAGGTCTTCTTCGCCGTGTAGCACATACAGGGCTTGCAGCGGGGATTCTAGCTGTTGCAGCAGGCGCTCGGTGCTGAGGGCGGCCATTATTCGGCTTTCAGGTAGCCTAAACGACGCACGAGCTGGCGGGCGGCATCGGCGCGCATTTCTGCCCAGAGCTGGGCTTCTTCTTCTTGCTTACCGAGGATTTCGCTGTCGCTGTAGTCGAGCGTGCGGTACACGGTCACGTTGATCGGCGCGCCGAGGGCTTTTTCGCCGTGCCAGGCCTGGGCGGACACTTTGAGCTCGAGGCGGTATTCGCTGACCGTGCCGGAGAGGTTGAGGGTTTGGATGTCTTTGTTGGCTTGGATGCCGGTTACCCTGAGGCCGGCTTGGGCAAAGGCGTTGTCGATTTTGGCATCGCGGCGCAGCAGCTCGGTTTCGATGGCCTGCTGCAGTTCGTTGCCCTGCACCGACCAGGTTGAGTAGGGCAGCGGCGGGTTGAGTGCGGGGTCGGTGCCGGCCAGGCGGAAGCCGCAGGCGGCGAGCAGCAGCACGAGGGGCAGCATCAGGTATTTTTTCATGGGGGTTCCTTGCTTGGGCGGCGGGTGCCGCAGGCTGGGGCGTATTCTAGCGGATTGTGGCTGGGGGCGGCTACCTGAAAAGTGCTGCCGCTAACGAAGGCTAAGGGGTGGCGGGATTTTGGCTTTGCAGAAGGGAGGGGTTCGCGGAAACCCGGGTTGTTTGTGTTAACTTTAGCTGGGCCTCATGTTTTCAGGTAGCCTTGGTGTGTGCCATCAAAGGCTGCCTGAAAATAGATACGCAAAGGTTTGGGCTATTTTAGGTAGGCCTGCACAGCTAATAAAAACAAGTAATAAGAGGGTTGCCTGAAAGCATTGGCTTCAACGAGGTGAAAACACAGGGCTGCGGTTCTGCGAAGTTTAAATTTTCAGGTAGCCTTTAGGCGTGTGAATAATGCGTGGCACGGTAAAAGGGCAAATTGCCGATGGGGAACAATTTGCCCTTGCTTTGGTTTTACGTTGCAGCCGGGTTAGGCGGCGGGTTTATCGTGTAGGGTGGCGGCGTAGAGGGTGTTTTCCAGCAGGGTGGCGATGGTCATGGGGCCGACGCCGCCGGGCACGGGGGTGATCATGGAGGCGCGTTCTTTGGCGGCTTCAAATTCCACATCGCCGCAGAGCTGGCCGTTTTCCAGGCGGTTGATGCCCACATCCACCACAATGGCGCCGGGCTTGATCCAGCTGCCTTTCACCAGGCTGGGTTTGCCGACGGCCACCACCACGATGTCGGCCTCGCCCACTTCGTGTTCCAGATTCTGCGTGGCCTTGTGGCACACGGTAACGGTGGCTCCGGACAGCAGCATTTCCAGTGCCTGCGGGCGGCCGACAATGTTAGAGGCGCCCACGATGACGACTTTCTTGCCGAGTACGTTCACGCCGTAGGTTTCTAACAGGGTCATCACGCCTTTGGGGGTGCAGGGGCGCATCAGAGGCATGCGCACGGCGAGGCGGCCGACGTTGTAGGGGTGGAAGCCGTCTACGTCTTTATCGGGTTGGATGCGTTCGATGATGGATTGGCTGTTGAGGTGGCTGGGGAGGGGGAGCTGCACAAGGATACCGTCCACGGCGGGGCTGGCGTTGAGTTCGTCAATCAGTTGCAGCAGCTCTTCCTGGTTGGTGGAGGCGGGCAGCTCGTAGGAGCGGGAGGCGAAGTTGGCTTTTTCGCAGGCGAATTTTTTGTTGCGCACATACACGGTGCTGGCTGGATCGTTGCCCACCAACACTACGGCCAAACAGGGGGTGCGCAAGCCTTGTTTGCGACGCTCGGCTACTTGCTCGGCGATTTTCTGCAGGCGCTGCTCGGCTACGGCTTTGCCATCGAGAATCTGTGCGGTCATGACTATTCCTTTCGTGGGTTGGTGAGGGGGACTCGGGAGTGTTGCCGCATAAAAAACTTGGCGGCGATAGAGATGATTTATTGTGTTGATTATAGCACGTTGTTAATGATTTTTATTGGGGAAACGGGGGTGGGGAAGGTGTGCGAGCATGCTGTTTTTGTGCTTGGTGTGCTGTGGTTGTGATGTAATTAGATGTTTGATTTTAATTGGCTAAGGTGGGCTGTGGATAAGGTTGCTGATTTATTTTCAGGTAGCCTGCTTGACAAGCGGGAAGGTGCTTGCGTAGAATCCGCCTTTCTTATCGGGGCGTAGCGCAGTCTGGTTAGCGCATCTGCTTTGGGAGCAGAGGGTCGTGAGTTCGAATCCCACCGCCCCGACCAAAGACCTCCGAGATGTTGTGAACGACAGGAAAAGGTAGAGCGCCCGTAGCTCAACCGGATAGAGCACCCGCCTTCTAAGCGGGCGGTTACAGGTTCGATTCCTGTCGGGCGCGCCAAAGTTTTGTGGTGGCTGTAGCTCAGTTGGTAGAGCCCCGGATTGTGATTCCGGTTGTCGTGGGTTCGAGCCCCATCAGCCACCCCACCATTCTGAAAACCCGTGCGAGACCGCGCGGGTTTTCTTTATTTCTTTCCGTCTCGATGCTTGGTAGAGCACAGGCGGTGTTGTATTTCCACGTTGGCGAAGCTTTTTCAGGTAGCCTTTTCCGAGAAGGTGGCGGCAAATGTTTGCTGAAATTGGTTTTTGCTAATATAATGACACGTTTTCCACCCCTTGCCCGCTATATCCGCATGATGGCGGGCTGTATTAGCCGTAAGGAGAGAGCATGCGTCATTACGAGATTGTATTTATCGTTCACCCCGACCAGAGCGAGCAGGTACCCGCTATGGTTGAGCGTTACAAAACCATGATCGCCGAATCAGGCGGTCATATCCACCGTTTGGAAGACTGGGGTCGCCGCCAATTGGCTTACCCCATCAACAAACTGCACAAAGCGCACTATGTGCTGATGAACATCGAGTGCACACCGGAAGTGATCGAAGAGTTGGAAACCGGTTTCCGTTTCAATGATGCTGTACTGCGCCATCTGACTGTGAAGATGGACGAAGCCGTTACCGAAGCTTCCCCGATGATGAAAGAAGAAAAATCCAAAAACCTGCTGGACGGCCAGCCCCAAGAAGAAGCAGCTGCCGCCGAAGCTTGAAATTGATTTTGGATAACGCCGTTCGCTTCGGAGCCCGCATTAAAGAAGCCGACACTTTGCGCTACACGCCGGCCGGCATCCCTGTGCTGGGTTTGGTTTTAGAGCACGAATCTTGGCAGCTTGAAGCAGGCGAACCGTATCTCGCCCGGTTTGAAATGCAGGCGAAAATCATCGGTGAACAAGCGAAAATTTGGCAAAACAAAGTAGGCAGCATGGTGGAAGTGGCAGGATTTCTTGCCGCATACAGCCAAAAATACCGCCGCCCCATACTGCATATACAGACTATTGATGAAAATAAAGGTTGAATGAGATGGCTCGTCAAACATTTAAACGTAGAAAATTCTGCCGCTTCACCGCGGAAGGTATCAAACAGGTAGATTACAAAGCAGTGGATTTGCTGAAAGACTTCATTTCCGAAAATGGCAAAATCATCCCCGCCCGCATCACCGGCACCAAAGCCCGCTACCAGCGCCAGCTGTCTGTGGCCGTGAAACGTGCTCGTTTCCTGGCTTTGCTGCCCTACACCGACCAACACAAATAATTAACGGAGAATTTTATTATGCAAATCATTCTGTTAGAAAAAATTGGCGGTTTGGGTAACTTGGGCGATGTGGTAACCGTAAAAAACGGCTATGCTCGCAACTTCCTGATCCCGCAAGGCAAAGCTAAGCGCGCTACTGAAGCTGCTTTGGCTGATTTCGAAGCCCGTCGTGCCGAGCTGGAAGCCCGTCAGGCCGAGATTTTGGCTGATGCCCAGGCCCGTCAGACCAAGCTGGAAGGCCAAATCATTACTATCGCTCAGAAAGCCGGTGTAGACGGCCGCTTGTTCGGTTCTGTAACCAATGCCGACATCGCCGAAGCCATCCGCGCATTCGGTGTGGAAGCAGTGAAGGCCAACGTCCGCCTGCCCAACGGCCCGTTCAAGGCGGTAGGCGAATATGAAATCGAAGTGGCGCTGCACACCGATGCAGTGGCAGGTATCAAAGTGGTGGTTATTCCGACTGAGGAGTAATTTCCAGTTTGGGCAATACAAAGCGAGAGGCTACCTGAAAAGTTTCAGGTAGCCTTTTTTGGTCTGCTCAAAATGCCTAGGGGCTTAAGGGCTAAAAGTGCCTGTACTAATGGGTGTTGGATGGAGCCAGAATAGGGAAGAGGCTACCTGAAAATCGTGGTGGTTGTGCCGGATGTTGGTACCAGCTCAGGCTGATTCGGCACGGAGAAAGCGGCCGTGGCGCAGAAAATAGGCGGTTTGCATGGCGACGGTTCGGTCGGTGAGCATGGCGGAGTGGCTGACGGGCAGGATTAAATAGTCGCGGCAGTTTTCTGCTCGGGTCTCGCTAAGCAATACGGTGCCATCGCCTTCGCCGCGCAGGCCAATGAGTTGGCCGAGACCAAGGTTGCGGTTGCCGGCGATGCAGCCGAGCTCAAGCTGCGGCGGCCAGGGCGGGAGTTGACCGTCGAGTCCGGCGGCGTAGGCGCCGCCGATGAGGGCAGGGGCGAGTCGGTATAAACGCTCGGCGGCTTGGCTGCCCAGATGCGGGGTAGCGAGGGTAACGCTACGGCCGCGTACCAGCTCGGGGTGGTCGGCGGCGAACCGGCGAAGGACGAGGCCGCCGAGGCTGTGGCATATGAAGTGTAAGGGCTCTTGGTGATGCCGGTAGTAGTAGCGCACGGCTTCGGCGAGTCGGCGGCTGTGCTGCGGCAAAGTTTGGGCAACGCTGTAGTAGCCGAAACGCTGGTTGTGGATGCCGTAGGAGAGCAGGCGGTGGCTGAGGGGAAGCATGGCCCAGGCATGCATATGGATGCCGTGCAGCAGCATGGCGCGCAGCGGGCTGGTGTTGGCTTGGCTCATGGCTGCTCGTGGCTGCCGCTGGAGAGTATCCATTGTTGGGCTTCGGCGGCGTCGTCGAAATATTTGGGGTGTTGGCGGGTGAGCAGGCTGGAGATGTGGGAGGAGAGGCGGATCCAGAGGTCGTCGGTGACAACGGCGATGCGGCCGAAGTCGTTGTCGTGGTTATTGAGGAAGCGCAGTTGCTCGGCAGCCATATCGATGGTGTAGTCGCGCAGCAGGGAGAGGTCGAGCAGGATGTCGGGGCGGTGGACTCGGCCGAGGCATTCGATGATGGCGGCTTCGAGGGTTTTGAAGTCTTCAAGGGTAAATTCGTTGTAGAGGGCGACGTTGAGGCCGTAGTTTTGCTGGCGGATGGATATCATGGCAGAACTCCTGTTGAGATGGGTTTCCCGCAAGGGGTGGGAGTGGTACCGGCGTTGATGCCTGCTTATTATAACGAAATGGGGGCGGCTTGGCGGTTTTTCACGTGGGAGACGGGGATAAGGCTTGATGTGGGTAAACTTTGTGCCAATGGTAGGGGGCAAAAGGCTACCTGAAAACGGGTTTTGGGTTTTCAGGTAGCCTTGGGTATGCCAGATAGCGGGTTATTTGATGTCGCTGCGGCTGGAGAGGACTTGGTCGATGAGGCCGTAGGCTTGGGCTTCTTCGGCAGACATGAAGTTGTCGCGGTCGGTGTCGCGTTCCAGTTCGTCTAGGGTGCGGCCGCAGTGCTCGGCCAGAAGCTGGTTGAGTTTGGCTTTCAGCTTGAGCAGCTCTTTGGCGTGGATTTCGATGTCGGAGGCCTGGCCGCCGAGACCGCCGCTGATCAGCGGCTGGTGGATCATCACACGGCTGTTGGGCAGGGCGAAGCGTTTGCCTTTGGCCCCGGCGGAAAGCAGGAAGGCGCCCATGCTGGCGGCTTGGCCGAGGCAGAGGGTGGATACGTCGGGCTTGATGAAGTTCATGGTATCGTAGATCGACATGCCGGCGGTAACGGAGCCGCCCGGGCTGTTGATGTAGAGGAAAATGTCTTTATCGGGGTTTTCGCTTTCCAAAAACAGCAGTTGGGCGACGACTAGGTTGGCGCTGTGGTCGTCCACCGGGCCGACCAGGAAGATAATCCGCTCTTTGAGAAGGCGGGAGTAGATGTCGAAGGCGCGTTCGCCGCGACCGCTCTGCTCGATTACGGTGGGCACCAGATAGTTGTTTTCAATCACGGAATTCATATTGTTCTCGCAAGGTGGGTTGGGAAAAAAGCACCTCGGCGGCGGAGGCGGCCTCGGTGCTTTTCGGTGTGTACAAATTACAGCTTTGCAGAAACTCCGCTTCGGCTACGCCGAAACATGGTTCACTTCGTTGAAGCTGCTGCGTTTTCAGGTAGCCTGTTACTGCTGGCCCATCACTTCGTCGAAGCTCAGTTTCTTCTCGTTTACCTTGGCCTGATCCAATGCGTATTTCACCACGTTGGCTTCCACGGCCATGGAAATCGGCCCTTCCAGGCGGGAGCGGTCGGCAAAATACCAGTCCACCACTTCCTGCGGATCTTCGTAGCTCTCGGAGAAAGTTTGCACCACGGCTTTGATTTGCTCGTCGGTCGGCTGCAGGCTGTGTTCGGCCACCAGATCGGACAAAATCAAGCCCAAAGCGGTGCGGCGCTCGGCCTGCTCGGTGAAGAGGCTGTCGGACAGATCCAAATCTTCCTCTTTCATGCCTTGGCTGACCAAGTTTTGGCGGGCGTTGTTGGCTAAGCGGGCAACTTCTTCACGCACCAAGGTTTTCGGCAGATCAAACTGGGTTACTTCCAGCAGCGCATTCATCACGTTGTCTTTGGTTTGCGCTTCCACGCGGCGGGTTACTTCGCGCTCGATGTTTTTCTTCACTTCCTCGCGCATCTTGGCCACGTCGCCGTCCTGGATGCCCAAGGCTTTGGCAAACTGTTCGTCCACTTCCGGCAGCACGGCTTCGGCCACATTGCGCAGGGTGATGGCGAACACGGCAGATTTGCCAGCCACTTCCTTGCCGTGGTAGTCGGCAGGGAAGTTTACCGTTACGTCTTTGGTTTCGCCTTCCTTCATGCCGCGGATGCCGGCTTCAAATTCGGGCAACATCTGACCTTGGCCAAGGATGAAGGGGTAGTTTTGCGAAGAGCCGCCTTCAAACGGGGTGCCGTCGATGGTGCCGGCGAAATCGATGATCACGCGATCACCGTCTTTTGCTTCACGCTCTACGCGGTTGAAGCGGGTACGCTGGCGGCGCAGGATGTCGATGGTTTTTTCCACTTCCGCCTCGCCCACTTCGCACACCACTTTCTCAATTTCTTTGTCGGCCAGGCTGCCTACGGTGATTTCCGGGAACACTTCGAAACGAGCTTTTACTTTGAATACTTTTTCATCGTCTTGCGCTTCGGCAGCGTCGAAAGAGAGCAAGCCGGCAAAGCGGATTTCTTCGGTGTCGATGGTTTCGGCGAACTTGCGACGCAGGTTTTCGTTCATCACTTCTTCGCGGATGCCGGCACCATACATGGATTCAATCATGCGCAGCGGTGCTTTGCCAGGGCGGAAGCCGTCTACCCGGGCGCGTTTTTGGGTGGCTTGCAGGCGTTTTTGTACGGCTGCTTCAATTTCTGCCCAGGGCAGCTCAAGCTGCAGGCTGCGTTCTAGACCTTCCAGTTTTTCTATTGTTACGCTCATCGTAAAACCTTGTTTTTGTGTTGATCAAACCGACAGGCGGTGCACCCGTCGGGAAAGTTGGAACAAACCGGCGCGCTGCGGTGAACGCCGACGGTAAATGAAAGGCGCAAGTGTATCATAACTTGGGGTTGCGGGCAGTATCCGGCGGTTGAATTGTAGTGCGGATTGGGTTTGGATGGATGGCTTGCGGCTACCTGAAAATCAGCGGACAGCTGATTTGGGCAACGACACGACCACCGATCCCATAAACCTGTCTTGCAGGGTGCGGCGTTTAAATTTGGGAATCAGCAGCATAATCAGGCAAATCAGATAGGCAAGGCCTGCCGGCCAGCGGAAGAAGAGCAGCAGCAACACAAAAGCCGTTTCACGTGCCAGCACGGTGCCGAAAAAACCGGGATTGCTGCCGTTTTGGTCTAATACGCGGATGCGGAACAGCCATTTGCCCAATGACTGCCCTTTGAGCGACATCAGCATGGTTTGCAGTAGCAGATAGGCCAGCATCGGCAGCAGTACAAGGCGGAAGTCTTCGTTCGCTGCGGGAAAACGTTGCAGCAAGATTTGCAGCAGGGCATAGGCCAAACCGAAATTAAATGCGGCTGCGGCGATTCTTTTCCAAACAGGGGCGAGCGGATGGGTGCTGCCGTCGGTTAGGTAGACTTCTTGGAGCATAGAATTGGTTGATTGGTTTGCTTGGTTGGATAGGCTACCTGAAAACCGCATCCCTAATTTTCAGGTAGCCTCAACCTGCCTTACTGCAATTTGGCGCGCACCAACTCCTGCACCTGCGCCGGATTGGCTTTGCCCCTGCTGGCCTTCATCACCTGCCCGACGATGGCGTTCAGTGCTTTGTCGTTGCCCGCGCGGAACTGCTCGACCGCTTTGGCATTGTTGGCCAACACTTCATCGACCATCGCTTCAATCGCGCCGGTGTCGGTAATCTGCTGCAAACCGTGTTTTTCGATGATTTGGGCGATGGAGGCTTCGGGTTCCTCCCACATGGCTTCAAAGGCTTTTTTCGCCAGCTTGCTGCTCAAAGTGCCGTCGGCGATTTTGCCCACCAGTTCGGCCAGGCGCGGCGCGGTAATCGGGCTTTCAGGTAGCCCTAGTTCGGCTTTGTGCAACGCGGCGGCGAGTTCGCCGTTCATCCAGTTGGCAACCGATTTGCCTTGCCCGCTGGCTTTGGCGGCTTCTTCAAAATAGGCAGCCTGAATGCGGCTGGCGGTCAAGAGGCGCGCGTCGTAGTCGGATACGCCGTAGTCCGCCACGAAACGCGCCGCCATTTCTTTCGGCAGCTCGGGCATTTCGTCTTTGGCTTTTTGCAATTGGCCGTCTGAAATGATGACGGGCAGCAGGTCGGGGTCGGGGAAATAGCGGTAGTCGTGCGCGTCTTCCTTCAAGCGCATGACGCGGGTTTCGCCTTTTTCGGGATCGAACAGCATGGTCGCCTGCTGCACTTTGCCGCCGTCTTCCAAAATCTCGATTTGCGCATCCACTTCATAATTGATGGCCTGCTCCAAGAAGCGGAAGGAATTGAGGTTTTTAATCTCGCGGCGTGTGCCGAATTCCACCTGTCCTTTCGGACGCACGGACACGTTGGCATCGACACGGAACGAGCCTTCCGCCATATTGCCGTCGCAGATGTCCAGCCAAGTGACCAAACCGTGCAGCGCTTTGGCGTAGGCGACGGCTTCGGCGGCGGAACGCATTTCGGGTTCGGACACCACTTCCAACAGCGGCGTACCCGCACGGTTCAGGTCGATGCCCGTCGCGCCGTTCAAGCCTTCGTGTACCGATTTGCCCGCGTCTTCTTCCATGTGCGCGCGGGTAACGTTGATGGTTTTCACCGTATCGCCGACCACGATTTCCAGCTTGCCGTGTTCCACAATCGGCAAATCCAACTGGCTGATCTGATAACCTTTGGGCAGGTCGGGATAAAAATAGTTTTTACGGTCGAACACGTTTTTTTGATTGATTTTCGCATCCAAAGCCAAACCCAGTTTGATGGCTTTTTCCACGACTTCGCGGTTCATCACCGGCAACACGCCCGGCAAGGCGCATTCCACCACGCTGGCGTGTGCGTTCGGCTCTGCGCCGAATGCCGTCGATGCGCCGCTGAAAATTTTGGATTGGGTGTTGAGTTGGACGTGGATTTCCAGTCCGATTACGGTTTCCCAGGTCATAAGGTTTCCTTTGGGGTTTCGGTTGTTCAAACGGTCTTGTCTTCGACAAAACCCATATCGGTCAATTCGGTTTTCAGTCTGCTGCACCAAGCGGGCGGCGTGGCAGTTACCGTGATGATTTTTTGCCGGTTCAGCCAAAACACCAATTCTGGTTTGTCAGCAGAATTGTCGTACACAAAAACTTCGTCGCACAACGGCAGAGCCAGCAGGAGGTTTTCCTTACTGCGCTCAAAGCGCTGGCGGATGGTGGCTTCGTTGATAAAGTGCCCGCCCAAGCGGACACGCGCGGACACGCGGGAAAGGTTGATTCCGACGCTATCGACGGCAACGTAATTCAGCCGCACATGAAAACCGTTTTCTTTGGCCGATTTCATGCGCTGCAACACGGAATGACCGGATAAGGTGGATTCCATGGAAAACGAAATTCGGTGTTCCAGCGCGAAGCGGAACAGCGATACGGCTTTCTTGCCGGCCTCAAAATCGGCCGAACGCGGCGATTGTGGGTTGATTTCCATCGCGATATGGTCGGAATCAATCACGATTTGCACTGAGTCCCGATTAAAGCCGCGCAGTGTGGATTTACCCGCGCCATTAGTGCCACAGTAGAAGATGGCAAGGTGCTTATCCTGCATACTCAATCACTTTTTCGCTGCCGTCCGGATGGTGTTCGATCAAGTCGCCATTTGCGCGGCGGTAGGTCAGCACTTCGCGTGTTTTTTTGTCGTTCATCCAGGCTTCAAACAGGATGTGCATCCGGCGTTGCTGTTCCAGCAGTTCTTCTCGTTTGTTCATGGTGTGTCCTATCAATCTATGAAGGCCACCTGAAAATATTTTGGCTGTGTTGGAGCAGGCGTTTTCAGGTAGCCTTTCGGTGGGCTTGGGCTACCTGAAAAATATGCCATCTGTTTTTCAGGTAGCCTCCGTTATTTTCTGTGCCGGTGCGGCTGGAAGCCGGGGAGCTGCCAATGGAAGCGGTAGGCGGCCAGGCGCAGGAACAGGCCGGCGGCGAACAGCAGGTGCAGGGTGAAGGCGTTGATCCAGCCGAGCCGTGCAAAGAGGTACATTAGGCCGCCGATGAGGATGGCGACGCTGCCGTAGAGGTCGGCGCGCAACACGATGGGCACATCGTTTACCAAAATATCGCGGGCAATGCCGCCGCCCACGGCGGTAACGAAGGCGAGCACGATGACACCGAATAGGTTTAGATGCAGGCCGATGCCGATTTGCGCTCCAGTGATGCTGAAGGCGGCCAGGCCGATGGCATCGGCGATGAGGAAGGCGGCAGCGAGGTAGGTGCGGCGGTAGCGTTGCAGGCGCAGCAGCCAAGCGAGGGCGAGGGTGGCAAACACGACAATCAGCGCGTCGGTGTGCTGGAACACCTGCGGGATTTGCCCGACCAGGGCGTCGCGCATCATGCCGCCGCCCACGGCGGTGAGCAGGGCGGTGATGATGACGCCGAGCACGTCGAGCCGCTTGCCGTAGCCGACGAGGTAGCCGGATACGGCGAAGGCGGCGGTGCCGATGATTTGGATGAAGTCGGTGGAGGTCATGGTGTTACGGTTTTTCAGGTAGCTTTAATGGAGGTAATGACGGTGTCGGGAACAAATGCTCTGCATGCGGCTATCCCCAATCAAACAGGTTAAAAAAATTTTCCAACGAATCGGCAATCACGCGCCATATCAGCTGGCCGGCATCCCAATAAATCACTCGGGGCGTTGCTTCGTTTTCCGAGAAATCCATGCAGAACGGGCAATCGCTGCCGTCAATGCCGAATACGAGAATTGACGAAAAATCGGTAATATAGCCCAAATCGTATTCGCTTTGCTTTTGGCAGCCGGCATATTCTGCGGCGATTTCTGCGGGGAAATCTTTGGGCAGCTCGCGGCTGTATTTCCGGATTTCGTCCGAGTCGTAAAAAATATGGGTCTCGGTAAACAGTTCGTAGCCGAATTGGTCTTGTTCCTGTTTGAGCGTGCCGCACAATCCCTTGTATTTTCTGCGTAGCTCGGCATAGTTTTGAGGGATTTCGGGTTGGGGCATTTTTTCTCCCAATGATTTTCAGGCAGCCTGAAAAAGGTTATCCAAAACAAAAAATGCGATGAATTCACCAATTTCAGACGGCCTCAAAGGCTACCTGAAAAATTTCACTCCGGCGCTTTCGTATGCCAATCGCTCGCCAACTGCATCTGGTGCGCCGCGCCGAGGATTTTGGCTTCGGCAAAATAGTTGCCGATGAGCTGCACGCCGATGGGCAGACCGTTGGTGGAGAAGCCTGCGGGCAAACTCAATGCGGGCAGGCCGGCGAGGTTTACGGCGATGGTGTAAATATCAGAGAGATACGCCTGCACGGGGTCTTGGTTCAGCTCGCCGAGTTTGGGCGCGGCGGTGGGCGCGGCGGGGGCGAGGATGAGGTCGCATTGCTCAAAGGCTACCTGAAAATCGTTGGCAACGAGGCGGCGCAGTTTTTGCGCTTTCAGGTAATAAGCGTCGTAATATCCGTGGCTTAACACATAGGTGCCAATCATGATGCGGCGTTTCACTTCGCTGCCGAAGCCTTCGGCGCGGGTGCGGCTGTACATTTCGTCCAAGTCGGCGAACTGGGCGGCGCGGTGGCCGTAGCGCACGCCGTCGTAGCGGGAGAGGTTGGTGCTGGCTTCGGCGGAGGCGAGCACATAATAGGCGGGGATGGACAACTCGGTTTGCGGCAGGGAAACTTCCACCAATTCCGCGCCTTGGCTTTGCAGCAGGGTTTTGGCGTTTTCCAAAGCAGCCTGCACGTCGGAGCTGTTGCTGGCGGTGAAGTATTCTTTGGGCAGGCCGACGCGCAAGCCTTTCAGCGGTGCGCCCAAATCGCGGGTGTAGTCTTCTTTGTCGCGTTGCAGGCTGGTGGAATCGCGCTCGTCAAAACCAGCCATGGCGTTCAACAAAATGGCGCAGTCTTCGGCGGTTTGCGCCATCGGTCCGGCCTGGTCGAAGCTGGATGCGTAGGCCACCATGCCGAAGCGGGAGACGATGCCGTAAGTCGGCTTGATGCCGGTGATGCCGCAGTGGGCGGCGGGCTGGCGGATGGAACCGCCGGTGTCCGAGCCGAGCGCGGCGGGGGCAAGGCGCGCAGCCACCACGGCCGCCGAACCGCCGGACGAGCCGCCGGGGACGTGTTCGGTATGCCAAGGGTTTTTGGTCGCGCCGTAGAACGAGCTTTCATTGGTCGAACCCATGGCAAACTCGTCCATATTGGTGCGGCCGAGCGTGACCATGCCCGCGTCGAGCAGGTTTTGCACCACGGTGGCGGTGTAGGGGGCGACGAAGTTGTCGAGCATTTTCGAGCCGCACGCGCTGCGCCAGCCGGTTTGGCAGAAGATGTCTTTGTAGGCGACGGGCACGCCGGTGAGCGCGCCGGCCTTGCCTTGGGCGATGTGTTCGTCCGCCGCGCGGGCTTCGGCGAGGGTTTTTTCCGCATCCAGCGTGATGTAGCCGTTGATGGCGGGGTTTTGCGCGGCGATGGCGGCGAGGTATTCCTGCGCGAGTTCGACGGCGGAGCTTTGTTTGGATTGCAGCAGGTCGGCGGCTTGTTTGAGGGTGTAATGGGTCATTTGGTTCTTTCGCTTGAAAATGTATTGGATTTTAAAAGGGTTAATTGGACGTGAGGCTACCTGAAAATATTAGCCTATCAGTTTTCGGTAAGTATCCGCTTGGTTGAGCTGCGTGGCGGAACGGTAAAGCAGGGATTGTTCGCCATTTTCATCGTAGTCATCAATATAAAATGCAAACAGCAGGATGCCGTTTTCGGCGCGGTTGCCGAACAGGCCTTCGTGGTCACACTGCTGCAACGCGGCAATCAGGCAGGTTTCGTATTCGGCGCGTTTTTGCCGGTAGGCATCTTCGTCGTCGCCTAGGTTTTCTATGCTGCGGTAGGCCGCTTGGTAGAGTTGGCTTTGGTTTTCCGGCCAGTTATCCGAAATATTTTGGATTTCGTCATCACCGTCATAAAGTGTGCACCTACCATCCCAAACCGCCTGCAATAGGGTGCAGTTTGGGTAGTCGTCTGTATGGTCGGCGGCAAAGGCAGCCCAATCCTGATGGGTGATGGCGGCGTTGCCTGCGGCGAAAAAGTCGTCCGTCAGATAGAAATAATAGGCGGCAATCTCTTTGCCTGCTTGGTCGGTCTGCTGCCTGATGCGGGCGAAGCATTGGCGGATGTGGGCGGCGGCGGTGTGGTGCAGGGTTTGCGTTTCGGCGGGCATGGGTTTCCTTCGGGTTTTGGGGCTACCTGAAAAATCGGATTCTGCCTTTAACTGTGTTCATGCAGGATATATTTGCGGTAGGTGTTGGGCAGCACGGCGGCGAGGTCTTCCATTGTCCAATTCCTGTCGCTGCTGCGGGCGGGGATGTCCAATTCCTGCTGCGCGGTGTTTTGCCATTCGGCGTAGGCTTTTTTGGCGAATTCGGCGGCAGTTTTTTTGAAGGCGCGGATGCCAGTGCGGGTGCGTTCGCGGTAAATTCTGCCCGCCAGGTAACGCTGCTCGGGAAATTCGTGTTCGTGTCCTTTCAGGCAGCCGCTGCAATAGTTGGGGGCGGCTGCGGTGTCGGCCAGGCGGTCGGCATCGTGCAATACGGCCAGATAGGTGCTTTTGCCTTGCAGTATCAGCCAGGCGGCAAAGCCGTAGGTGTGGTAGGCGTATTTGCCGCCGTGCACCAGCGACAGGGCGGACCAAATCAGCTGGTTGGGGCTGGCGATAACGGCGGTTTCGTAGTTTTCAAAGAAATCATGGAAATACAGCAAATCTTCGTCGGACAGCTTAGCCAATAATTGGGTCAGATTTTGGTTGAACTCGGCGATGCTGTGCGATGCTGTGCGGGCTTGTTCGATGATGTGCCAAAAGTCGTTCGGGGTCATGGTGTTGTTGCCGTTCTGTTTTCAGGCTGCCTGATTGTGAGGCTACCTGAAAATCGTTATTGCTCGGATTGGGGGACGAATTGCGCGCTGACGCCCCACGAATGCAGTTCTTCCAGATGGGCGCGCATGTATTGCCACAGCCCGCTGCGGTAGAGGATGGGAAGGTGGTTGGCGGCGGCTAGGGCTTCGGCGGTGCTCAGGCCGTGAAGCTGTTTCATGCGGGCGGCCACTTTCATTTTGGCATCGCCCAAGTCGGTAATTACGATGCTGCCGAACACCCAGTCGCCGCTGGCGATTTTGGCTTGGCGGCGGGCTTCTTGGCTTGCCCATTCGGCTTCCAGCTCTTTTTGTTCGCACAGGCTTTGGTGCACTTCCTGCCAGAATCCGTTGTGCGCCACGTCGCAATGCCGGGCGACAAAATCGGCGGTTTGGCTGCTGTCTTGCTCTGTTTCCATGACTTCGCGCAGCCGCAGCAGGAAGCGGGCAAATTCCGCCAAGCCGGGCGACACGGTAAAGGGATTGCTCCAATCGCCGTCATGGAAGGAGAAGTACACGGGAAAACCTTGCGCGGCTTCGCGTTCATCCACAAAAAAGAAGTCGTCCATGCTGTTGAGGGCGATGATGTGGAAGCTAGGGTATTCGCTGCCGAAGTAGTCGTCGCGGAATTCGTTGGGGTCGCCGTTTTCGGGGTAGTGGAAGGGCAGGTATCCGTTGGTTTCCAATCCGTGTACGGCCAAGTAAAACGCGGCGAGGGCTTGTGGCAAGGGCATGGGTTATCCTTGGTTGGCAAGCATGAGGCTACCTGAAAAGCTGTTGTGGGCCCAACTGCCTATGTTTTCAGGTAGCCTTTTTGGCTTGGCGGCTGCCTGAAAGTAGCGGCTGCTTTTATTTGGCTGCGCCGACACGCCCGCATACGGCCTGTACCATTTCGGCGGTGTGCTTCTCTTCGCCGTCGGGGGCGTTGAGTTCGCGGATGTCTTCTGCGCTCAGCTCGGACGGTTTGGCATAGGGGTGGGTGTCTTTCAGGCCGTCGAGCTGCCCTTGGCTGTCGAACAGGGCCAGGGCGCTCATTACGGCGTGCGGCTCTTTGCTGTCGCAGGACACCCAGTCCAGCACCAGCATATAGGGCTCGGCCTCATCGCGTTGTGAGCGGTGGCGGGATACGGAGGCATACCACCCTTCGCCTAGGGGTTGGATGGTGGCGGGATAAAGGTGGGCGGTGTAGGCGCCGTCGTCTTCGCTTTGGTAGCTGTAGAGGCGCACGGGCTCGCCCAGCTTGGTTTGTGCCAGTGCGGTGGCCTTGGGGTTGGCTTCGCGTTCGGCCGGGCTTGGTTCGGCGTGAGCGCCGGCGGCTAGGAAGCTGAGGAAGGCGGCGAGGAGGAGTTTTTTCATGGTGGTTTGCTTGGCAAAGGGGCCTAGGGGGGTCGCTTCGTAGGAGCGTGTGCTGTTTGTTTTGCTCCGTGGAGGCCGGTGTTTTTCAGGTAGCCTTGCGTTTGTTGGGGCTACCTGAAAATTACTCTTCAATTACTTGCGGCACGATATACAGGCGGTTACGCACTTCGGGGGCGCAGGCTTGGTATTCGGCGGCGTGGTCGGTTTCGGTTACTTTGTCTTCGCGCAGGCGCAGGGCGACCTCGTGCGGGTGGGTCATCGGCTCGACGCCGTCGGTGTTCACCCTCTGCATTTGCGCCACCATGGCGAGGATGCCGTTGAGCTCGGAGAGGACGGTGGCTTTCTCGGTCTCGCCCAGGCTCAGGCGCGACAGGCGGGCGATTTTTTCGACGTCGGAAAGTGTAAGCGACATAAAATTTCCTTAAATTATGTTTAGCAAACAGCCAATCTCGGGTATCATTACGCGTTTCAATCAAGACCGGCCTGCAAAGCTCGGATTATAGCCTAAAAGCCCGCCCGTCGGCACGGCGTATGATGAGGCTACCTGAAAATGCGCCGGTTTCTCCGCAAGCTTGGTTTTCCCCGTATCAATACACTAGGATTTAAAGCATGTTCCGCTTTCTCACCCGATATTTTTCCAATGATCTGGCCATCGATTTAGGTACGGCCAACACCCTGATTTACATCAAAGGCCGCGGCATCGTTTTGGACGAGCCTTCGGTGGTGGCGCTGCCCAACGATATGAGCAACAACAATGCCACGGTGGCGGTGGGTGCGGAAGCCAAGCGTATGTTGGGCCGTACGCCCGGCACGATTCAGGCGGTGCGCCCGATGAAAGACGGGGTGATTGCCGATTTCGACGTTACCGAAAAAATGCTCAAGCACTTCATCCGCAAAGTGAACAACAGCCGCTTTGCCGCTGCGCCGCGCATCGTGATTTGCGTGCCCTGCGGCTCCACCCAGGTGGAACGTAAAGCGATTCACGATTCGGCCAAACAGGCCGGCGCGGCTTCGGTAAACCTGATTGAAGAGCCCATGGCCGCAGCCATCGGCGCCGGCCTGCCGATTGAAGAGCCCACCGGTTCCATGGTGGTGGACATCGGCGGCGGCACCACCGAAGTGGGCATCATCTCGCTCACCGGCGTGGTGTATTCACACTCCATCCGTGTGGCCGGCGATGCCTTCGACGAGGCCATCATCAACTACGTGCGCCGCAACTACGGCATGCTGATCGGCGAAACCACCGCCGAGGAAATCAAAAAAGCCATCGGCACCGCCTTTCCGGGCACAGCCGTGCGCGAAATTGAAGCCAAAGGCCGCAACCTGGCCGAAGGCGTGCCGCGCGCCTTCACCATCAGCTCCAACGAAGTGCTGGAAGCTTTGGCCGAGCCGCTGAACCAAATTGTGCAGGCCGTGAAAAACGCGCTGGAGCAAACCCCGCCCGAGCTGGGCGCGGATATTGCCGACCGCGGCCTGGTGCTCACCGGCGGCGGTGCGCTGCTCAACGGTTTGGACCGTCTGCTGGCCGAGGAAACCGGCCTGCCGGTGAGCATTGCCGAAGACCCGCTCACCTGCGTGGTGCGCGGTTCTGGCAAGGCTTTGGACTACATCGGCAAGATGAATTCTGTGTTCACCACCGTATAATCTTCTTTCCCGGCATCACGCGCGGCGCACGCTGCCTCGGTATGCCGGTTCTCCGCCACACCAGATACCTGCGCGGTATTGTGTTTTCAGTTTTCAGGTAGCCTGTATCCCCCATGTCGCAAGAAATCAATTTTGTCAGCCCGATTATCAACTCTACCGGCAAGCTGGTGTTGCTGGGGATGTTGTCGATGGCGCTGATGGTGCTCGACAACCGCTATGCCGCCCTGCAGCAGGCCAAGTCTTATGTGGCCACCGGTTTGTATCCGCTGCAATGGGTGGCGCGCCAGCCGGCAGAGTGGGTGCGCGGCGGCACGGACTATTTGCAGGACAAGCAGGTTTTGTTGGGGGAAAACGCCCGATTGAAAGAAGAAAATGCCCGCCTGAATATGCAGTTGCAGCTGCAGGCGCCGGCGGCGCGCGAATTGGGTGAGTTGAAAACACTCAACCGTTTGCAGCCGCTTTTGGCACCGCAGGCGGTGGTGGCGGAAATCGTGTCTAACGGGCGCATCCCACAGGCCGATCGCATCCTGATTACCAAGGGTGGCGGCAGCGGCATCCGCGTGGGCGACCCGGTGAGCGACGAGCAGGGCTTGATCGGCCAGGTAACTGCGGTACAGCCGGCCACAGCGGAGGTGACACTAATCAACCACCGCCAATCGGTGATTCCGGCAATGGTGGCTGAGAGTGGGGTGCGCACGTTGGTGTACGGGCGTGGCGATATGCTGGATTTGCGCTATTTTCCGGTATCGGCCGAATTGAAAGAAGGCGATTTGCTGGTGACTTCCGGCATCGACAGCATTTATCCGGCCGGCATCCCGATTGCCAAGGTAACCCATGCCGACCGCAATTCCGGCACACCCTATTACCGCACCACTTTGCAGCCGGCCGCGCAGTTGAACAGCAGCAGCTATGTTTTGGTGATTCCGCAGAAGCCGCAGGCCGCCGCCAGGCTACCTGAAAATGCTTCGGCCCCCGCCGAGGAGCAGGAGTAAACATGGCACCCGTTAACCCGCTCAAAGAAACCACGCCCAAACGCTGGGTGGCGTTCAGCTTCCTGTTGGTGCTGTTGCTGGATTTTATTCCGGTGCCGCCGCCTTGGGTGTATCCGCTGCCGGATTTCACGCTGATCCTGCTGGCTTATTGGCTGCTGCACCGCCCGCAGCTAATCGGCATCGGCGCGGCGTTCTGCATCGGCTTGCTGGTGGATATCGGCAGCAACGCGCTGTTGGGGCAGCACGCTTTGGCTTATACCGTGGCGGCGTTTTTGATTGAACGCAAGCGGCGGCAGATTGCGCTCAATTCTTTTGGCTGGCAGGCGGTGGCGATTGCCGGCGCGATGTTGGCCAGCCAAATGGTGGTATTTGTAGTGAGCCTGTTTCAGCAGCAGCCGTTTTCACTGTGGCGGCTGTGGCTACCCTCGGTTACCACCGGCCTTTTGTGGCCGCAGCTCAACAATATGATGCTCGCCATCGCCCATTTTCGCCGTAACCACAAATGAAGTCGCGCCGCCATTACACGCCCGCCAAGCCCGTCCGCCGCCGGCAGAAGGATTATCTGCTGCGGCTGATGGTGGCTTTTGCCATGATTTTGGTGTTTTTCAGCGTGTTGGTGTGGCAATTTGTGCGGCTTCAGGTAGCCCGCCACGAAGAATTCGTAGCCAAAGCCGCTACCAACCGCATCTCCCTTATCCCCACTCCGCCGATTCGCGGCGAAATCACCGATGTGAACGGTGTGGTGCTGGCGCACAATTATCCGGCCTATTCGCTGGAAATCATTCCGAACGAATTGGATATGAAAGTTGAGGAATTGGTGTCCGCGCTGAGCCCCTATGTGGACATCAGCGAGGCCGATTTGAAGCGTTTCCAGCGAGTCCGCGCCGACTCACGTTCGTATGAGCGCATCCCGCTCAAACTGAAGCTGAGCACAGAAGAAGCCGCGCGGCTGGCGGCGGTGCTGTTCCGCTTCAAAGGCGTGGAAGTGAACGCCCGCACCTTCCGCGAATACCCATACGGCGAACTCACCACCCATATCCTCGGTTACATCGGCCGCATCAGTGACAAAGACCGCGACCGGCTGGAGGGCGAAGACCGCTACGAGCTCTACCGCGGGACCACCCACATCGGCAAAATGGGCTTGGAAAACTTCTACGAGCAGCAGCTGCACGGCATGCCCGGCTATCAGGAAGTGGAAAAAGACGCGCAGGGCAACATCGTGCGCACCCTGAAAACCGCGCCGGCGGTGAGCGGGCAAACCCTACGCCTGTCGCTCGACATCCGCATGCAGCAGAAAGCCAGCGATTTGCTCGGCAACCGGCGCGGCGCCGTGGTGGCCATCGACCCGCAAACCGGTGGTGTGCTGGCACTGGTGTCCAAACCATCCTACGACGCCAACCTGTTTATCGACGGAATTGACGGTGACACCTGGAAAAGCCTAAACGAAGATTGGCAGCGCCCGCTCATCAATCGCGTTACTCAAGGCCTCTATCCACCCGGGTCCACTTTCAAACCCTTTATGGGCATGGCGGCGCTGCAAAGCGGGCAGATTACGCCCAATACCGTGCTGCCCGCGCCCGGCGCGTGGAGTATTCCCGGCAGCCGCCACCAGTTCCGTGATTCGGTGCGCAGTGGGCATGGTTCGGCTAATCTGGGCAAGGCCATCCAAGTGTCGTCCGATACCTTTTTCTACCGTCTGGGCTACGAGATGGGTATCAACAAAGCCTATCCCTATCTGGCGCACTTCGGCTTCGGCCAGCAAACCGGCATCGATTTGCCAAATGAGTACAAAGGCATCCTACCCAGCCCGGAATGGAAGGCACGCCGTTTTGCCAATGCCCGCAGCGAAACCGCCCGCCGCTGGAACGCTGCCGATATGGTGCCCATCAGCATCGGTCAGGGCTACAATGCCTACACCCCGCTGCAAATGGCGCACGCCACCGCCACCCTGGCCAACAACGGCGTGATGTACCGCCCGCATCTGGTGCGCGAGCTGATCGACCACCAAAACCAAGCCCGCATCCTGGTGGGCACCGAGCCCAGCGCCCGCCTGCCGTTTAAGCCGGAATATTTCACCTTTGTGAAGCAAAGCATGGAGCGTGTGTTGCGGCCGGGCGGCACGGCTTGGCGCGTGGGCAGCGGGCTGAAATACAGTATGGGCGGCAAAACCGGTACCGCGCAGGTGGTGCAGATTCGGCAGGGTGCATCCTATAACGCGGCAGCGCTGGCTGAGCAACACCGCGACCATGCTTGGTTTATCGCCTTCGCGCCGGCGCAAAACCCGAAAATCGCCATTGCCGTGCTGCTGGAAAACGGCGGTTGGGGCGCCAACGCAGCGCCGATTGCCCGCCAGCTGGCCGATTTCTACCTGCTCCAGCTGCAAGGCGAAAACGGTAAAGACTTGCCGCTGCCCAAGCCGGTATTGCCCGGTGCCGGGGCGATGAGCCAAACCGAATATCCGGTTATTCATGCCCAGGCGGTGCGTACGTTGTCTGCCTATCAGGCGGTTTCAGGTAGCCTTTCAGGTAGCCAGCCGGCTGCCGCATCCGAGGTGCGATAACCATGCAACAACATCCCGTTCGTTCGATCCGCCGCTATTGGCAGAAAATCTGGGAGCCGATGGATATGTGGCTGTTTTACAGCATGCTCGCCATCTATGTGATGAGCCTGTTCCTGCTGTATTCGGCCGACGGTCAGAGCATCGGCCAGCTGGAAAACAAAACCCTGCACACGGTGCTGGGCTTCGTGCTGCTGTGGGGCATCGCGCGCACGCGGCCGCAGATGCTGGGCAATTTCGCCGTGCCGCTGTATGCCTTCAGCCTGCTGATGCTGATAGGCGTGCACTTTTTCGGCATCACTGTGAACGGCTCGCAGCGCTGGTTGAATTTGGGCATCATCCGCCTGCAGCCTTCCGAATTGATGAAAATCGCGCTGCCGATGACGGTGGCGTGGTTTCTGCAGAAGCACGAATCGGAGCTGGATTGGAAGCATTACTTGGGCGCGCTGGGGCTGGTGATGGCGCCGGTGTTCCTGATTTTGAAGCAGCCCGATTTGGGCACGGCGGTGCTGATTATGGCGTCCGGGCTGTTTGTGATGTTTTTTGCCGGGTTGTCGTGGCGGGTGATTGCGGTGTCGATTGTGGGCTTTTTCGCCTCGCTGCCGCTGATGTGGAATTACGTGATGCACGACTACCAGCGCACCCGCGTGCTCACCCTGCTTGATCCGAGCAAAGATCCGCTCGGCGCCGGCTACCACATTTTGCAGTCGATGACCGCCATCGGCTCCGGCGGTATCTGGGGCAAAGGCTGGCTCAACGGCACGCAAACCCATCTCGACTACATTCCCGAATCCACCACCGACTTCATTTTCGCCGTGTATGGCGAGGAATTCGGCCTCATTGGCAACATCCTGCTGCTGCTGGTATACACCATCATGCTGGGTCGCGGCCTCTACATCGCCGCTAAAGCGCCCACGCTCTACAGCCGCACTCTGGCCGGCGCGCTCACCATGACGCTGTTTTGCTATATTTTCGTGAACATGGGCATGGTGAGCGGCATTTTGCCAGTGGTGGGCGTGCCGCTGCCCTTGGTGAGCTATGGCGGCACGGCCACGCTTTCCATCATGATCATTATCGCCATGCTGATGGGCATCAGCAACCAGCAGAGCAAAATGTAAGCAGGCTACCTGAAAACCTTACCTGCCCGAAACACGGTTTCCGAAAGAGGGAAACGCGAACGGCAGAAGCCCGAAAAAGGCTACCTGAAAATGAGCAAAGCGAATTTCTGCGAAGCTAAAATGTGAGCTTCAACGCAAGTTAAAACTTGCTTTGTTCATTTTCAGGTAGCCTTTGCTGTAGGGAGGGATTTTCCATGCAAAATGGCGGCTAGGTGTGTTGAATCCGCTATATATTTGACCCAGTGTGGTGTTCCTCCATGGCAAAGGCCGCGCCGTGCGTATAGAATAGCGACATTGCTCCGGCCTGCGCCGGGCTTATTGTTTTGGGCTGCACTGAAACGGAAATTTCAGGTAGCCTTTGCCACAGAAAGAACAACATGAAGAAAACCGTTTTACTGGTCATCGACACCCAGCAGGCCTTGCTGGATATGGGCGCCTATCGCGGCGCGGAAATGCTGGCGGCCATCGGCCGCATGCTGGCTGCTGCCCGCGCGCATGGGCACGAAGTGATCTATGTACGCCACAACGAAGCGGATTCGCCCTTCGCGCCGAACACGCCCGGCTGGCAGATTGCCGCCGCAGTGGCGCCGCAGCCCGGCGAAAAGGTGGTGGACAAATGGTATAGCAGCGCCTTCCGCGGCACGGATTTGCTGGATTATCTGCGCGGCAAAGGTGTGGAACGTTTGGTGGTGGTGGGCATGATGACCGAATACTGCGTGGAAACCACAGTGCGCGCCGCCAGTGATTTGGGCTTCGAAGTGGTGTTGCCGGAAGGCGCCAACAGCACGCTGGGCAATGGCCGCTGGTCGGCGCAAGAGCTGTATGAGCACCACAATTTCGATATTATGCGCGACCGTTTCGCCGCCATGCCGAGCGTGGACGAAGCCGTGGCGCTGCTGTCGGCCTGATTGGATTGTTTGAGAGAGAAAAGATGATTACCTATACCCTATATTTGTTTACCGGCCTGATTGTGCTGAACAACCCATTGATTGCGCTTGGCTATTTTGTTGAAAAAACAGAGAATTTCACGCTGAAGGAGCAACGCAAAACCGCGCGCCTGGCGGCAATAAGCGCTTTTGTGTGTATGGTGGTGGCCGGGGTGGTCGGTACTCCGCTGCTGAAAGTGTTGGGCATTAGTCTTCCGGCCTTCCAGATTTCCGGCGGGATTTTGGTGTTTGTGATTGCTCTGAGCATGATGGGTGGTGAAGACAATCCGGTGAAGCCTAGTTTCAACAATGAGCATGAGCATTCGAGCCTGCCGCCGGAGAAGCAGTTTGCTTTTGCCGTGGTGCCGATGGCCACGCCGATTATCGTGGGCCCGGGCGGCTTCTCCATCGTGATTATTTACAGCAGCCATGTGACCACGTGGATCGGTGCTGTGCAGCTGCTGGCCGCTTGCTTTATGGTGGGCGTGGCCTGTTATCTGCTTTTGGCGGGCGCGGGCAGGCTGAGCAAACTGCTCGGCAGCGTGGGTATCAAAATCATCAACCGTGTGTCCGGCCTGCTGCTGGCGGCGATTGCGGTGGAGATTGTGCTCTCCGGCCTGCGCGGTTTGTTCCCGGGCTTGAAGATTATGGGCTGAGGCGGCTCAAAGCCATGATGAAGGGCGGGTATGGATACCCGCCCTTTTATAGTGAATTAAATTTAAACCAGTACAGCGTTGCCTCGCCTTGCCGTACTATCTGTACTGTCTACGGCTTCGTCGCCTTGTCCTGATTTAAATTTAATCCACTATATATTGTTGCTAAAGCCTTTCGTGCCAGTAGCGGGCGGTGGCGGCCATGGCCTGCTGCATATTGTGGGGCGGGGTGTAGCCGAGCAGGGTTTGGGCGGCGCGGTTGTCGAGGGTCATGTCGTAGTGCAGCGCGGCGATGCTGTAGCGGGTGAACAGGGGCTCGCGGCGGCTGAGGGCGCTCCAGCCTTCGAGCGCGGCGGCGGCAGCGGCGAGCAGGGGATAGGGCGGGGTGCGGATGGGGAAATCGAGTTTCAGGTAGCCTTTGAGCAGGGTATCGACCACTTGGCGCAGGGCGAGCGGCTCTTGGTTGGTGATGTTGAACACACTGCCGCTGGGGATGCCGGGGCGGTCGGTGGCGAGCCGCATGGCGTGGGCAACGTTGGGGGCGTAGGTGAAATCCATCAGGGCGGCGCCGCCACGCGGCAGGGGCAGGAAGCCGCGTTGGCGGATGACGTGCAGCAGGCGGGGCAGCAGCACTTGGTCGTGGCGGCCGAAGATGGCGCGCGGGCGCAGCATGACGAAGCGGGTGTGTGGAAACTTTTCGGCGGCGGCGAGGATGCGCTGTTCGGCCAGGGCTTTGGTGGCGGCGTAGTGGTTGGCGTAGCGCACGGGGCGGAAGTTTTCGGACACGTTGCGGCGGTGGTGGAAATCGAAATAGAGGGAGGGGGTGGAGATGTGCACAAACACGGGCACTTGCGCTTGGCCGGCGGCTTGGGCGAGCTGCTTGGTGGCGAGCACGTTGGCGGCGTGGAAGTCGGCATAGCGGCCCCACGGTGAGGAGAGGGCGGCGCAGTGCCACACGGCGCGGATGCCGTGCAGCAGCTTGGGCGGCAGGGGCCGGGTGAGGTCGGCGGCAACGGTGCGGCAGCCTTGGGCGGCGAGTTCGGCAAGGGCGGCGGGATTGCGGCCGAGGGCGAGCACGGGGCTGCCGGTTTGCAGGGCGAGTTCGGCGGCGTTGCGGCCGAGGCCGCCGGTGGCGCCGGTGATGAGGATGGTCATGGGCGTTGGGTTTGGGAAAGGGTTGGCGGGGTAAGGGGGGAGGCTACCTGAAAAATGGGAGGCTGTGGGGCTGATGTTTGCACTGGGTTTGGTTTTGCGGCAACCCGGTTGCGGTTGGAATAAGACATCTTTAAGTTCCGCTGAAGTTGATGCTTTAGTTTTGCAGAAATTGAGCCTTGGTTTCGCTAAGATATCGTTTTCAGGATTTTCAGGTAGCCTTTTGCAGATGCAGGCGTTGTTTAACGGAGTAAACCAGCCAGCCGAGGGTAAACAGGGCGCAGGCGGCGAGGATGAGGGCGAGGGTGGTTTCGGCTTGGGCGGAGGCTGCCCGGCCAAGGGGTTTGATGATGTGCGGGGCGGCGAGCAGGTAGTGGCGGCGGACAGGGTGGCCGGCTTCGAGCAGGGTTTTCTCACCGGCGCTGATGCGTTCGCCGCGCAGTCGGAGGGTTTGGCCGGTGGCAGTGTTGAATACCAAATCGGTTTCCCAGCTTTGGCGTTGGCGGCTGTAGCGGCCGGAATAGGAGCGGGCTTCTGTTGTGGCGTATGGCTCGTTGGCGAAACGTGCATAACGTGCGCCGTGGGCATATACACCGAGGGCGATGATGCACAGCAGGGAGCTGAGTGCGGCGAGGAAGAGAGTGTGGATGATGAGTTTGAGGCGGCTAGCGGGGTACATGGCGTGAATAAAGGCTACCTGAAAATGAGTTTTACGAGTTTCTGTGAAGCTATGTCGGCAGCTTTGGCGTGGCTAAAAATGGGGGAGGGCAGGGGTTTGGGTTTCGCAGCAGCCTATTTTGGCGGGCTGCTTCGGCTGTGGCGGGCAAAGAATTCGAGCAGGGTCTGCTTGTAGCCGCCCAGGCCTTGCAGGCCGAGGTGGGTGCCGCGGGGAATGAGCACGAGTTGTTTGGGCGGCTGCGCCAAGTCAAACAGGGTTTGGGAATGCCGGGCGGGGATCACTTGGTCGGCGGTGCCGTGAACCAGCAGCAGGGGGATCGGGCTGAGGGCGGCGATGTGGCGGCTGGCGCTGTGGGTGTTGCTCAGGAGCAGGCCGGCGCCGGGGAGTTTGTCGTGGGCGATGGCGGCATAGGAGGAGAAGGTGGATTCGATGACGATGGCGCGCACGCCTGCGTTGTTGCCGGCGCCCACGGCGGCGATGGCGTTGGTGCCGCCCAGGCTTTGGCCGAACACGAGCAGGCGCTCGGCATCCACATCGGGGCGGGTGCGGATGTAGTTAAGCGCGGCGTTGCTGTCTTCAAACAGGCCTTGGCGGCTGGGATTGCCTGCGGATTGGCCGTAGCCGCGGTAGTCGAACAGGAAGACGTTGTAGCCTTGCGCGGGCAGCCATTTCACAGCCTGCCAATGGGCGGAGAGATTTTGGGCGTTGCCGTGGAAGTGGACGATGGTGGCGGCCTGTTTGGGGCTGGCCACGCCTTGTGCGGGCACAAACCAGCCGTGCAGGCGGGTGCCGTCGGCGCTGTGGAAATAAACGTTTTGGTAGGGCAGGCCGGATTGTGCGGGCGAGCCGTAGTCGATATGGTCGGGATAGTAGAAGGCTTGGTTGGCGCAGGAGGCGAGGCCGAACAGGGCGGCGAGGATAAGGGCGGGAATAAAGAGATATTTCATGGCGGGGCTTTATGCGGGATGAAAGGCTACCTGAAAGCAGCAGCTTTCAGGTAGCCTTTTTGCCGCCTGCGGCTTTGCTGTGTGCATCGGCCCATTCAATCAGTGCCTGGCGCAGGCCATCGAGGCCGAGGCTTTGGGTAACGGAGAGGCGCACGGCGGCGATGCGGCCGTTTTTGCTGCGCAGCGCGCCGGGTTCTTGCTGCTCGGGCGGGAGCAGGTCGATTTTGTTGTAGAGCACGAGCTGGGGCACGTCGGCGGCGCCGATTTCGGCCAGCACGCGGTTCACGTCTTCCATGCGCTGCTCGCAGTCGGGCTGGGAGGCATCGGCCACGTGCAGCAGCACGTCGGCTTGAGCGGTTTCTTCCAGCGTGGCGGAAAAAGCGGCCACCAGGCGGTGCGGCAGGTCGCGCACGAAGCCGACGGTATCGGTGAGGATGATGCTGTGTTCGTTATCCAGATACAGGCGTCGGGCGGTGGTGTCGAGCGTGGCGAAGAGCTGGTCTTTGGCCAGTACGTCGGCTTTGGTGAGGCGGTTGAAGAGGCTGGATTTGCCGGTGTTGGTGTAGCCCACCAGGGCGAAGGTGGGCAGGCTGCCTTGCTGGCGGGCCTTGCGGCGGGTGGCGCGCCCTCGACGCACGTCGGCAAGGCGTTTTTTCAGCGTGGTGATTTTTTGGGCGATGAGGCGGCGGTCGGTTTCGAGCTGGGTTTCGCCCGGGCCTTTGAGGCCGATGCCGCCTTTTTGGCTTTGCAGGTGGCCGTAGCCGCGCACCAGGCGGCCGGATAGGTGGGTGAGCTGGGCGAGCTCCACTTGCAGGCGGCCTTCCTGGCTTTGTGCGCGCTGGGCGAAGATGGCGAGGATGAGGCCCACGCGGTCGAGCACGCGGCATTGCAGCTTGGCTTCGAGGTTGCGCTCCTGAGTGGGGGTGAGCTCGTGGTTGAACACGGCCAATTCGATATGGTGCGCCTGCACTTCGGCAGCGAGCTCTTCGGCTTTGCCGCTGCCCACAAACAGGGCGCCGGTGGGGCGATCGCGGCGGGCGGTGGAGATGTGCACCAATTCGCCGCCGCCGGCACGCACCAGCTCGGCGGCTTCGTCGAGCACGTTTTGGAAGGCGCGGGCGCGCTGCTCGTTGCTGCCGGAAAAGCTGTCGGCCAGCATCACGCCCACCAGCAAGACGCGCTCGGGGCGGCTGAGGGATTTGTCGGGTTGGAAGGGCGGGCGGCGCGGCATGACATCAGGCATAATGAATTGAAGATGCGGCATTATAGCGCATGGGTGGAGGGAGGCTACCTGAAAAACGGGGCTTGGATGAAGCTGGAACGTGGCTTGGCTGATTCCTGCAAAGTGAAAGTTCTCTGCTCTGTGTTGCTCAAGCTGTGCGGAATAAAGGCTACCTGAAAACGAGCAGAGCGAGTTTCTGCGAAGCTAAAACCGAAACATCGTTTTAACTTCGTTGAAGCTGCCGCTTTCAGGTAGCCTTTTATTTGCTCTGACTGAGGCTTACTTGCCGCTGCCGAGCTTCGGCAACACGGCGCCTTCGCCCAGCGAGAGCAGGCCGCTGTCGGCGTAGATGCCGAGTTTGGCGCGGGTGTCGGTGATGTCGAGGTTGCGCATGGTGAGCTGGCCGATGCGGTCGAGCGGGGTGAAGGCGGCGTTTTCCACTTTTTCCATGCTCAGGCGTTCGGGCTGGTAGGTGAGGTTGGGCGATTCGGTGTTCAGAATCGAATAGTCGTTGCCGCGCCGCAGCTCTAGCGTCACTTCGCCGGTGACGGCTTTGGCCACCCAGCGTTGCGCCGTTTCGCGCAGCATCAGGGCTTGGCTGTCGAACCAGCGGCCTTGATACAGCAGGCGGCCGAGGCGCAGGCCGTTGATGCGGTATTGTTCGATGGTGTCTTCGTTGTGGATGCCGGTAACCAAGCGTTCGTAGGCGATGTGCAGCAGCGCCATGCCGGGGGCTTCGTAGATGCCGCGCGATTTGGCTTCGATGATGCGGTTTTCGATTTGGTCGCTCATCCCCAATCCGTGGCGGCCGCCGATGCGGTTGGCTTCGAGGAAGAGCTCCACTGCGTTGGCAAAGGTTTGGCCGTTCAATGCCACGGGCACGCCTTCTTCAAAGCGCACGGACACGGTTTCGGGCTTCACTTGCACGTTTTCGTCCCAAAACGCCACGCCCATGATGGGCTGCACGATTTTCACGCTGCTGTTGAGGAATTCCAAATCTTTGGCTTCGTGGGTGGCGCCGAGCATATTGGAGTCGGTGGAATAGGCTTTTTCCACCGACATTTTGTAGTGGAAGCCGTTGGCGATGAGGAATTGGCTCATTTCGTGGCGGCCGCCGAGTTCGTCGATAAACTGCTGGTCGAGCCAGGGTTTGTAGATTTTGAGCGCGGGGTTGGTCAAAAGGCCGTAGCGGTAGAAGCGTTCGATGTCGTTGCCTTTGTAGGTGCTGCCGTCGCCCCAGATGTGCACGTCGTCTTGCTTCATGGCGGAAACGAGCATGGTGCCGGTTACGGCGCGGCCGAGTGGGGTGGTGTTGAAATAGGGCATGCCGCCGGTGGACACGTGGAATGCGCCGCATTGGATGGCGGCGATGCCTTCGTGGGCGAGCTGGGCGCGGCAATCCACCAGGCGCGCTTCGATGGCGCCGTATTCTTTGGCTTTGCGCGGGATGGCTTCGTAGTCGCTCTCGTCGGGCTGGCCGAGGTTGGCGGTGTAGGCGTAGGGCAGCGCGCCTTTGAGTTTCATCCACAACAGGGCGGCGGAGGTGTCGAGCCCGCCGGAGAAGGCGATGCCGACTTTTTGGCCAACGGGCAGGGTTTGCAGGATGGTGGCGTTATTCTGGCTCATGATGCTCCTTTGTTTGGCAAGATGGTTGAAGGCTGGGATTGTGTGCCAGAAGGCGGGGGCTTGTCTAGTTTTGGCGCAGAGGCTACCTGAAAATGTTTCGGCGTCATGAAAGGCAGATGGCAAAGGGTGTGGGGCATTTTGGCTTTGCTGGAATTTGCTGCGCTTATTTTTCAGGTAGCCTGCTGTGTGCGTGGGCTACCTGAAAACAGTGGCGGTCAAAGTGGGGCGGTAAGGCGGTAAATCGACATTTGTTTGAATTCCGAACCTTTTGAGTTTCAGACAACTTTCATTAGTTGCGCCCTGTTCACCTTTGCGCCTCATGTCGGCGCGGGCACTTCCTTTCTTTGCTTCGCCAAAGAAAGGAAGCAAAGAAAGGCGACTGCGGGCACAGGTTTGCTGCGCCAAACTCCCCTCACTGCGCCAGCAGGGACGGCATAGCACAGCGCATTTGTGGTATATGTCCTGTGTTGCCTCTTAGTGCGGTGAGGTTACCTGAAAACGGGCTGGGCGGGTTTTGCCAAGCTGAAGCCTTCGGCTATGCCGCCGAACCTTTTTCAGGTAGCCTTCGGTTTTTTTGGAACGGAGGCCGGCGATGGCTGGGGAGAAACTGCCGCTGCGGCGCATGGTGGGCTGGTATGTGCTGTATTCGGGAATGGGCTGCGGGCTGCTGTATGGCGCGTTGGCGGTGTGGTGGAAAGGGGGCTGGCAGGCGCCGCAGGAGATGCTGCTGGATTTGCTGAGCGTGGGCGGTTTGGGGGTGTTGCTGGCATCGGCGGTGCACGGGCTGTGGCTGTTGGCGCTGCCGTCGGCGCTCACGGGCTGGGCGGCCGCGGTGCTGCGGCTGCAAAACAATCTGCGCGGGCGGCTGCTGTCGGCGCTGGTGTGGGCGGGGCTGACGGCGGCTTCGTTCGGCCTGCTGCGGCTGGCGGGGCTGGATGCCCCGCGGCTGTTTAACCGCCTGATTGCGGCCACCTTGGGCGCCGTGCTGCCTTGGCCATACGAGATGCTCATCCAGCTGCTGGCGGTGCCGCCGTGGTATATGCTGCTGGCGGTGGCGGCAGCGGGCGGCTGGCTTTCGGCGCTGTTGGCGCTGCCGTATGAGCAAGAGGAAACGTGGGGCGATTACACGGGCGAGCGCGGGGAGGATTGGTGAGGCGGCCCGGGGCTACCTGAAAACGGCATTCCGGCAAACCGAGGGCACGGGTGTGCCGTGCAAACTTCCCTTTTTCTGTGCAGTTTTCAGGCGCGAAGGGGAAGGAAATCAGCTGTAAGCTGCGGCTGCGCCGGCAGGGGCGACTCGGGGGTTTGTATTTTCAGGTAGCCTCAATGGACGTTGCGGGCGTTGGCCGCCTTTTCTTGTATAATCCGACGTATTCTAATTCTGTTTCAAAGGATGATGCCGTGAACCGTTTTTATCCCCACCCGCTGGTTGCGCGGGAAGGCTGGCCGTTTATTTTGGGCGGGCTGCTGCTGAGTGTGCTGGTGAGCTGGTGCGGCGGCTGGTGGTCGCTGCCGTTTTGGCTGTTTACCGTGTTTGCGGTGCAGTTTTTCCGCGATCCGGCGCGCGATATCCCGGCGGATACGGATGCGGTGCTCTGCCCGGCCGACGGGCGGATTGTGGTGGTGGAGCGTGCGGAAGATCCGTTCCGCCAAGTGCCGGCCTTGAAAATCAGCGTGTTTATGAATGTGTTCAACGTGCATTCGCAGCGCGCGCCGATCGACGGCACAATCACGCAGGTGGATTATTTTCCCGGCCAGTTTGTGAACGCGGCGCTGGATAAGGCGAGCACGGAAAACGAACGCAACGCGGTGCTGGCCACTACGAAGAGCGGGCGCGAGATCACGTTTGTGCAGGTGGCGGGTTTGGTGGCGCGGCGTATTTTGTGCTACGTGCGGCCGGGCGAGCGGGTAACGCGCGGGCAGCGCTACGGCTTTATCCGCTTCGGCTCGCGGGTGGATGTGTATCTGCCTGCGGACGCGGTGCCGCTGGTGGCCATCGGCGAGCAGGTGCGTGCCAGCGAAACCATCTTGGCGCGGCTGCCGCTGGAGGCTGACGGCGAACAGCAGGTGATCGAGGAAGCGGCGGCCTTGGTGCAGGCGGCGGCGGAAGAGGTGCTGCCGGGCTGAGCCTGTGCCGTGAATGTGATTGAAGGGCTACCTGAAAACCGGAAAGGGTTTTCAAGTAGCCTTTTGTTATGCCGGCGGCGGGCTTTTGGGTTTTAGCTTCGCAGAAACTCAGCCTTGGCCTATGCCAAGACATCGTTTTAACTTCGTTGAAGCTCACGCTTTAGCTTCGCAGAAATTCGCTTTGCTCATTTTCAGGTAGCCTGTTGTGCGGCTAGAATGCGTGCACGGATAGATTTTGCATGAAGGAGAAGACAATGGTGATGATGCGGCGGATGGTGTTGGCGGGGGTGGGCCTGATTGGCGGCTCGCTGGCGCTGGATGTGAAACGGCTGGGGCTGGCGGACTGCGTGGCGGGGGTGGACGCGGATGCGGCCAACCTGCGCGAGGCGCTGCGGCTGGGCGTGGTGGACGAGGGCTTTGCCTCGCTGCGCCAGGCGGTGGGCGCGGATACGGATTTGGTGCTGCTGGCGGTGCCGGTGGGGGCGGTGGCGCAGGTGTCGGCGGAATTGGCGCCGCTGCTGCCGGAGGGATGCGCGGTGAGCGATGTGGGCAGCACCAAGCAGTCAGTGCTGGCGGCTTGGTGGGCGCACTTGCCGGAGGCGTGGCCGCGCTGCGTGGCGGCGCACCCGATTGCGGGCTCGGCGCGTTCGGGCGCGGCGGCGGCGCAGGCGAGGCTGTTTGCCGGCAAACGGCTGATCGTCTGCCCGCACGAGGCGCAGGACGCGGCGGCGCTGGCGCGGGTGGAGGCGCTGTGGCAGGCGGTGGGCGCGCAGGTGGAGCGCATGGATGCGGCGGCGCACGATGCGGCGTTTGCAGCGGTGTCGCACCTGCCGCAGCTCTTGGCCTATGCCTATATGCGGCAGATTGCGCTCGCGGCGGAGTCGGAAGAATGGCTGCGGCTGGCGGGCAGCGGGTTCCGCGATTTTTCGCGGCTGGCGGGGAGCGAGCCGACGATGTGGGCGGACATTGCGCTGGCCAATCGGGGAAACCTGTTGGCGCTGCTGGAAGGGCAGGAGCGGCAGCTGGCGCAGTTGCGCGAATGTTTGGCGCGGGAAGATAAGGCGGGCTTGCGGGAAAGGTTTGCCGAGGCGAGCGCGGCGCGGCGGGCGTGGGAAAGGGAGCGGGGATAGGGTTTGATTTATTTGGAGATTATTTTTCAGGTAGCCTTTATGGGGCTACCTGAAAATTTTTTGGGGCGGGCGTGGTATTGGTTTTACAAAAACAGGGAACGCGCTGTGGCTTGTTTTTCAGGTAGCCTGCTGTGTGGCCGGCTGATTAGAGGTAGGAGGCCAAGTTGTTTAAGGCGCTTTGCCAGTCGCTGGGAGGGATGCCGAAGGCGCTGTGGATTTTGCCGCAGTCGAGGCGGGAATCGGCGGGGCGGCGGGCGGGAGTGGGATAGTCGGCGGTGGCGATGGCGTGCAGTTCGGGGGCGCGTGGCAGGATGCCTTGCTCGGTGGCGCGGCGGAAGATTTCGGCGGCGAAGCCGTGCCAGGTGGTGTGGGGGCTGCCTGAAAAGTGGTAGAGGCCGTAGGGGCAGTTGGCGCTTTGGGTGCGTTCGGCGAGATGCAGCAGGGCGGCGGCGATGTGGCCGGCGTAGGTGGGGGCGCCGGCTTGGTCGGCCACGATGCCGAGGCTGTCGCGTTCGTGGCCGAGGCGGAGCATGGTTTTGACGAAGTTGCCGCAGTGTTCGCCAAACACCCAGGCGGTGCGCAAAATGATGTGGCGGGGGCAGGCGGCCTGCACGGCTTGTTCGCCGGCAAGCTTGCTTTGGCCATAGACGGTTTGGGGATGGGGGGTGTCGGTTTCGCGGTAGGGGCGGCTGGTGCGGCCGTCGAAGACGTAGTCGGTGGAAATGTGCAGCAGGGCGGCGCCGCTGCGTTGGGCGGCGTGGGCGAGGTTGGCGGGGCCGGCGGCATTGGCGGCGTGGGCGGCGGCGGGCTCGCTTTCGGCTTTGTCTACGGCGGTGTAGGCGGCGGCGTTGATGATGACGGCGGGCTGCTCGCGCTCGACGGCCTGCCATACGGCGGCGGGATCGGCGATGTCGAGCTGGCTGCGGTCGTAGGCGGCTATCTGAAAATGCCGGGCGGCGGCCTGTTGCACAAGGGATTGGCCGACTTGGCCTTGGTGGCCGGTGATGAGGAGTTTCATGGGGGTGGGCTACCTGAAAAGTTTGCTGTTTAGCCGAACAGTATGGTTTGGCTCAGGAGTTTGACATTGTGGAGGATGTGCATGATGTTTTTCAGGTAGCCTGGGTTATTTTTTGTGGTTGAGGTGGTTGAGCATTTGTGTGTTGCTATAAAAGCTGATGGGTTTGCCTCCGATGTTGGTGAAGCGGAAATATGTCCAGCCGTTGTTTTGTGCTTGGGCAATGGCAGGCGGCTGCGGAGTGTAGGCAAGTTGGTTTTGGCGGTTTGGCGTGAGTGGGAGCTGCATGCTTTGGCCGGAGAATTCGAATTGCAGAAAGTGTTTGCCGTATGGTGTGTCAGACGGGGCGCCGGGCATGGGCGGGATGTGGTACACGATGCAGGGCAGGGGCGCGCCGGGGCGGCCGTTGGGCATGGCAGGGCGGCATTGGGCGTGTTCGCGCAGGAATGAGCCGGTTATCCAATCGTTGCTATTGGCTGGAAGGCGCTCGAAGCGTGTTTTGGCAAAGGCAGTCATAGCAGCAGCAATAAATAGTGCAAAGATGGCGATGTGGCGCATAGGGCTACCTGAAAATCAGTTGGGTGGATTGCTGTTTTGCCGACGGGTGTTTTCCAGCTCTTGCAGCAATTGCATATAGCGGGGATAGAGCGGGGCGATGCGGGCGCGGTGGGTGGGGGTGCAGAAGCTTTGCAGGCGCTCAGGGCTGCGCATGATGGCTTCGTAGCGATTGACCAGGTTAGCAAGCTCTTGCCGCTGTGCGGGGGTGGGGGAGCAGCGCTTGAACTCTTCGTTGCCGGATTGGCTGTTGAGCTCGCCCACGGCATACCAGCCGATTAGGGCACGCTGACGGGTTTGCTCTGTGTCGGCTTTTTCGCAGTGGCGGGCATCAACATACATTTCCAAGCTGTCGGTGAGAGCTTTCTGGCATTCGGCGTGGCTCATGTGGCGGACGAAGGATATGTCGGCGCGGGTGAGCGGGGCGGCGAGCAGGAGGGTGAGGAGGGCAAGCGGTTTCATGGGGCAGCTGAGGGATTATTTGTTTAGCAGGCGCAGCAGGTATTGGCCGTATTGGTTTTTGGCCATGGGTTGGGCTAGGGCGGCTAGCTGCTCGTTGGAGAGCCAGCCGTTGCGCCAGGCGATTTCTTCGAGGCAGGCTACCTGGAGAGCTTGCACGTTTTGGATGGTGCGCACGAAGGCGGCGGCTTCGTGCAGGCTTTCATGCGTGCCGGTGTCGAGCCAGGCAAAGCCGCGGCCGAGCAGCTGCACGGAGAGACTGCCGTCTTCGAGGTAGAGCTGGTTGAGGTCGGAAATTTCGAGCTCGCCGCGCGGGGAGGGTTTGATTTGTTTGGCGAATTCGATTACGCGGTTGTCGTAGAAATAGAGGCCGGTTACTGCCCAATCGGATTTGGGCTGATTGGGTTTTTCTTGGATGGATAGGGCGTTGAATTGGCTGTCGAATTCGACCACGCCGAAACGTTCGGGGTCTTTCACTTGGTAGCCGAACACGGTGGCGCCGTGGGTTTTGGCGGCGGCTTGCTGTAGGGTTTGGGTGAAGGATTGGCCGTAGAAGATGTTGTCGCCGAGCACGAGGCAGACGTTGCTGCTGCCGATGAATTCTTCGCCGATGATGAAGGCTTGGGCGAGGCCGTCGGGGCTGGGCTGCTCGGCGTATTGCAGGCGGATGCCGAAGTCGGCGCCGTTGCCGAGCAGGCGGCGGAAGGCGGCGTTGTCTTCGGGGGTGGTGATGATGAGGATGTCGCGGATGCCGGCGAGCATGAGCACGGACAGGGGATAGTAGATCATCGGTTTGTCGTACACGGGCAGGAGCTGCTTGGCGGTACCGCGGGTGAGGGGGTAGAGCCGTGTGCCGGAGCCGCCGGCGAGGATGATGCCTTTCATATTTGGGTCTTTTCCTGCCAACAGGCTACCTGAAAAAGTTTTCAGGTAGCCTGTTGTTGCGTGGTGTTGATGTTTATTCGGCACCCAGCAGTTTGCCGTTGTAGCGGCCGAAGAATTCGCTGATTTCAAAGAACACTTCTTTGCGCTCGCCGTTCGGGCCGACCACGCTGATGCGGTCGTAAATGCCGTGCTGCCCTTGGATCAGGGCTTGGCCGACTTTGCGGTAGCCTGGCATATGTTGCGCAATCCAGCGGTTTTCGGCGGCGATGCCGCGCGGGGTGTCGTTTTCGTGGATTACGACGGCACGCTCTTGGCTGCTGCCATCGGCACGTTGCTGCTGAGCGGCAGGTGTGCGGTGTGGTTGCGGTTTGGCTTGGGTGAGGCCGGGGGCGGCGAGGCCTAGGGCGATAAAGCCGAGCAGGGCGGTGTGGCGGATGTTCATTCGCTTCTCCGAAATCATGGGTTGAGACCGAGGCGCTCGAGGCGGTAACTGCCGTCAAGAATGTGCTGCCACCAGGAGCGGTTGTTTAAATACCATTCTACGGTTTTTCGCATGCCGGACTCAAATGTTTCCTGCGGCCGCCAGCCGAGCTCTCGGCCGATTTTGGCGGCATCGATGGCGTAGCGCAGGTCGTGGCCGGGACGGTCGGGCACGAAGGTGATGAGGTCGGCATAGTGCGCCACGCCGGCGGGTTTCTGCGGCACGAGCTCTTCCAACAGGGCGCAGATGGTCTGTACTACTTCAAGGTTGGTTTTTTCGTTGTGGCCGCCGATGTTGTAGCTTTCGCCGACTTTGCCTTGGGTGATGACTTGATATAGCGCGCGGGCGTGGTCTTCCACGAAGAGCCAATCGCGGATTTGCTGGCCGTTGCCGTATATGGGCAGGGGTTTGCCGGCTAGCGCGTTTAAAATCATCAGGGGGATGAGCTTTTCGGGGAAGTGGTGGGGGCCGTAGTTGTTGGAGCAGTTGGTGATGAGGGTGGGCAGGCCGTAGGTGCGCTGCCAGGCGCGCACGAGGTGGTCGCTGGAGGCTTTGCTGGCGGAATAGGGGCTGGAGGGGGCGTAGGGCGTGGTTTCGGTGAATAGATCGTCCGTGCCGTGCAAATCGCCATACACTTCGTCGGTGGAGATATGGTGGAAGCGGAAGGCGGAGCGGCGGTTTTCAGGTAGCCCTTGCCAATAGGCGCGGGCGGCTTCGAGCAGATGAAAGGTGCCGACGATGTTGGTTTGGATAAATTCGCCGGCGGAATCGATGGAGCGATCGACATGGCTTTCTGCCGCCAAATGCATCACGGCATCGGGCTGGTGTTGGGCAAACACGCGGTTGAGCTCGGCGCGATTGCAAATATCCACTTGCTCGAAGGAATAGCGGGGGCTACCTGAAACTTCTGCCAAGGATTCGAGGTTGCCCGCATAAGTGAGCTTGTCGAGATTGACAACGGAGTCTTGGGTATGGTGGATGATGTGGCGGACAACTGCCGAGCCGATAAAGCCGGCGCCGCCGGTGAGGAGGAGGTGCATGGGCAAAATACGCTGGATGAGGGAAGATTTATTCGAGCGAATCCAGCATGCTATAAAGTCGGGCTATATGGTGCTCGATAGAAGGGTTATACGTGAGAGCAGATAATGGATTGCTGAGTTTGTGTTTACCTTGTTGTTTGAGGGTAATCGCGTTATGAATGGCTTGGTCTAAGCTCAGATGATTTTCCCGGGAGAAGAAAAAGCCTGCTTCTTCATTCATCACTTCGCAACAAGCCATGTTTTCCGATAATACAACACGTGTTCCGCATAAGATAGATTCCACACCTACCAAACCAAAAGGCTCGTATAGAGAAGCCATAATGGTGTAGTCGGCTGCACGATAAAGTTCAGGCATATTTTTGCAGAAACCGAGCTCTTGTACATTCGAAACAGGATGGGGCAGAGGAGAGCCGGCCACGGCGAGACGAATTGGCAAATTAGTAGATTGGAAATAATTGGCTAATAAATCAAAACCTTTTCTTCGGTGTCCGGTGGAGGGGAACAAGAAAACAACTTCATCATCGTTCCAGCCGTATTGTTGGCGAGTAGCAGAAAGTTCTTGTGTTGTTTCGGGGGTAAAGCGGCTTGTGTCGGCGGGAGGATGGATGGTTTGAATTTTTTCTGGGGAAATATCATATAGGGTAATCAATTCTTGCCGCATCATTTCTGAATGCGCCATAATAGATTTGGCCGTAGCATAATTGGTACGGTTGCGATAAATCGCCAAGCAATCAATCAGGTTGGGGGATTGATGCATTGCTTTCAGGTAGCCTAGATGTGTGCCGCCACAAATATAAATATCTGCATTGTCAGAAGGGCTGCAAGCAATCAGATACTCAGCCGAAGTATGAAGCTTATTGAGCTGACGTGTGAAATAAAATGGGCGGAGTTTTTTTGGAGTATGCTTTTGATTGATTAATACAGGCTGAATTTCTGCATATTCTATCAATGTTTGATCGAACTTCGATGCATATACCTTCACGGGCTTATTGTTGGCAGATAGCTGTCTTGCTAGGTCAATAGTATAGCTTTCTATACCGCCGCCTTGGGCAAATTTATGGGTGCTAATGGAAATAGGCTTATGCATTTTTTTGTTCCAGAAGAGTAGCAATTTGTTGGTTTAGCCAGTTGGAGGCTTCAGTAATTGGGAATGTTTCTCGTGATTGCCAAGCAATTTCTTCTGAATCACGATGTCGTTTTCTTGCGTGAGCAATTGCCGTAAAATGTGGAACATTAGGATGATGCAATGGTCCCCAAGTTTGAATGTTATGATCTACATAGAAACTGAGTAGTGGTTTGGATAAAGCGCAGGCTAAATGTACAGTACCACTATCTACACCGATAACTAAATCAGCTGATGCGGTCAGTGCTATATACTGATCAACTGATGTTGGCGGTGATAATCCAATATCAATATCAGGGTCGCATAATGGTTTAAGTTGTTGGTAATATTTCTCGCTAGTTTTACTATTGCATAGTAGAAAACGAATAGTTGATTGCAAATTTTTATTTATATGGTTAAGCAGATTAGCTATCTCTTCTGCAGGGATATATTTATCAGGTACGCTACCTTGTGGTGCGATGAAGATGCGAATCTTACTGTTGCTCATACCCCAAAAAGGTAATATACCATTTTGTTCTTCTAAACTAACAGATAGTTTGGGATAAACGTGTGGCAACTGAAAGTATTCTGAAAAAGTGGTTGTATGCAAATGATCGACGACATGGCTGTCTGGCGGATAAGGGCAGTAAAAATCGTAATTGTGGATATTTTCTAGAGAATAGTATTTTTTATTACTTCGTTTTCTGAAAATCATAACGACTTGCGGAGATAGAATGGAAGTGGAAATAATATTTGGACTATCAAATTGTTCACTGAAATCTAGTAATATTTGCCATTTTTTCCTTTGTGTCCAGTAATTAAATGGCTTACGCACTATTAGTGTATCTATTAGGGGGGAGTGAGCAAAAATAGCCTCGTTTCTTGATGTCACCAAAACTCCAAGTTTCAAGTGAGGATATATAGTCTTTAGCTGTTGTGCGTAAGCCAGATTAATAATGGCATCACCTACCGCATCACCAAGTGGGCGTATTAGAATAGATTTTACTTTATAGAAGTTAAAATTAATATGGTGTTTTTTTTGACCAAAAAAATAAATAACAAAAAGTTTAGAAAGGGGTATCTTCATCAAAAAATTCCTTAGGAATTTATAAATAACCTTTTAGTAGTATTGAATCTATATTTATGGATAGAAATTCTTTCAAATTTGTGTTCCATAGAAAGAAAGCTTTATTTACGTATGATTTATTGGGTTAGAAGGCTAGTTATTTTAAATCGTTTATTATATGTAAGGCATGGTTAATCTGTAGAGATAATTCTTCAATAGGGACTAATGAGATTTCCTCTTCTGGAAAGAAAAGCTGAACTGCATTAGGATTATTTGGTGCCCAAAATATATTGTTAACAGTAAAAAAATTATGTAAAACATCATTAGATGATTTGGATAAGCCATAACATATTTTGGCGCGATATCTAAAAAAATCCATATTAAGTTTGTATTTTAACCCTTTATTTATCTGACTACATTCTGCTAGTGGGTGCTGGGTATCCAAATATAGCCCAATGGTATTTTTAGTAAAAGCAGCAGCTGCATGAATAACAGATGTATCGACAGTAACAACTAAGTCAGAATATTTAATTAAAGCAATAACATCTAATATATCTCGAGAAGGAAAAGTAGTAGATTTATCTATTTTAATCTTATTAATTTTATCTGGAGAACCTACTAATATGGTTGCAAATCCTTGTTGCTCTAAATTGTAACAAATTGCTTGTATCTGTTGCTCTGATAGACATCTCTTTTCTTTGCTGCCAAATGGATTTAATACTGCGAATTTTTGTTTAGGTAGATAAGGTAAGATGTAGTGTTCAGTATCGGCATCAATAAATAATTCATAATCTAAATATAAGGAGTCAAGATGCAGATATTCTAGTAGAAGTTTGAAAGGTTCAGTAACATGAATATTTGACACATCACAATTAATAGATGCATTAAATGTGTGTAAAAATGGTTTATTAAAGCCTAATAAGATATCTGTATGGATTAATCCATGATAAAGAGAGTCATATAAAGATATTTCACGTGAAACTCGTAGTTCTACTGATAAGTCAAAATGGTGTTGACGGATTTTTCGTATGGAGCGGATAAAACGAGAAAGAGAAGACGAATCATATAAGAAAGTGCCGCATACATAGGGGTTGTTACGAATAATATCTAAGGCAGATTTCCCAGATGAAACATACACATTATAACCTGCTTGTGCCAGTTTTCGAATCAACCCTGTGCTAACAATCATATCACCAATAACGTCGTTGCGGATTAACAGAATATTTTTGATAGGGTGCGTCTCTTGTGGTTTTTCTCTAGCAAACAGGCGATCAAGTATAATCAAAGGCTGATAACGTAGATAAAGTTTAAATTTTTTTGTCGCGAAGTTTCGTCGCCAGTTCCACTCTTTCAGTTTTTTAATGATTGACATATCTATTCACTCTGTTTTGTTTTCAGGTAGCCTTGGCGTTGTGGTTAAGTTTTCATTGATATTGGAAATTTGTTCTCGTAGCCAATTTGTGGCCGCTGCTAAATCAAAATGTTCTAAGACTGCAGGGTCTATATTTTGCTTGGAAGCAATGAGTAATAGATAGGGGGTGTCGGGATGTGGCAAGGGATGCCATGTTTGGATATTTGCCTGTCCGTAAAAAGCCATAGTTGGCTTTTTTAAAGCACAGGCTAAATGTACCGTGCCACTATCCACACCAATAATAATGTCGGCGGAAGCAGCCAGTGCAAGATACTTGCTAAGGCTGGTTGGTGGGGAGAGGGCGATATTCAATTCTGGGCGGCAGTATTTCTTTAACTCAATTAAGTATTCATTGCTATTTGTTGTGTTGCCCAACAATAGGTTGATGCGTGTTGTATCGCGGATGGCGTTATTGAGTATGTGAGCTAGTTCAATCGGTGGGATTTGCTTGCCGGTTCGAGAATGACCCTGCGGGGCAAGTAGGATTTTTATGGTAGGTTGTTTGGGCCAGAAAGTATTTGCTTGATAAATTTCTTCTTTGGATACAGAGAAGCTTGGTGGTATGTGCGATAAGGTAAAATATTTCGCCAACAGCGAAGTTTCCAAATGGCGTACAACATGGTTGGTAGGGATGAAGGGGCAGCAAAAATCAAAGTTGGATATGCTTTGATGGTTGTAATAGGCTTTATCAGCTTTGCTAAAAATCATCACAGCCTGCGGTAGCAGAATTTTGTCGGCGATCAAGTCGGGCGTGTTGAATGATTCACTAAAATCGAGCAAAAATTGCCATTTCTTTCGATTGTGGTAATACCCCTTCAAGGTTGCAGGAATTAATTCGTCAAAATATTGGCTGCGTGCAAAGATATCGCGGTTACGCCCGACAATCACGCCTAAGCGTATGTGAGGTATTGCAGACTTGATTTGCTCGGCAAATGCCAAATGCATCATGGCATCCCCCAAACCCTGTCCGAATGGGCGGATTAGGATGGAAGAAATGTTGCCAAAATCGAAATGACGGCAGGGCGTTTTATGAGCGCATAAGGCGAGAATCAGTCGTTTGGATAAGGGGACGGACATGGTTGAATTCGGTAATCGGAAAGAATATCGTCTGAAACCTGTAGCCGGTTGGCTAAAGTACCGATAGGAATTTTAGACAACCCATCTCATGCGGTGGCTTATTCGCTCAAGAGTGCAATATCGGCGACGGCGTTCATCTGTTCTGCCAAGCGGTTCAAGAGGTTGAGGCGGTTTTGCTTCACGGCGGAGTCTTCGGCCATCACCATCACGCCGTCGAAGAAGGCATCGACCTGCGGCTTGACGCTTGCCAGCTCGGATAAGGCGGTTTGGAAATTGCCTTGTGCGACGGCGACGGCGATTTTGGGTTGTAGGTTTTGGGCGGCGGCGTAGAGGGCTTTTTCTTCGTCCTGTTGCAGCAGGTTTTCATCGACTTCGCCCAGCGCGGCATCGGCTTTTTTCAGCAGGTTTTGCACGCGTTTGTTGGCGGCGGCGAGGGCGGCGGCTTCGGGCAGTTGCTTGAACGCGGCGACGGCCTGCAGTTTGGCGGTCAAGTCGTCCAAACGGCGCGGCTGCTTGGCGAGTACGGCGGCAACGATGTCTTGCGGATAGTCGTTTTGCAGCAGGACGGCGAGGCGCGCCTGCATGAAGTCGGCGGTTTCAGACGACGTTTTGTCGTTGAGCAGGCCTTTGGGGAAGCTCTCGAAGGTCGTCTGAATCAGGTCGTTTACGTCCAAACCGTACTGCATCAGCATCCGCAAAATGCCCAAGGCGGCGCGGCGCAGGGCGTAGGGGTCTTTGTCGCCGGTGGGAATCAGGCCGATGCCCCAAATGCCGACCAGGGTTTCCAGCTTGTCGGCCAGCGCGACGGCGGTGGCGATTTTATTTTCAGGTAGCCTGTCGCCCGCGAAACGCGGCTGATAGTGCTGCTCAATGGCTTCGGCGATTTCTTCGGTTTCGCCGTCCAAGCGGGCGTAGTATTTGCCCATCGTGCCTTGCAGCTCGGGGAACTCGCCGACCATTTCGGTAACCAAATCGGCTTTGGCCAGACGCGCGGCGCGTTCGGCTGCGGCGGCATCCGCGCCCAAGGCTTTGGCGATGTGGGCGGCGATGCTTTGCAGGCGTTCGATGCGCTCGGCCTGCGAACCGATTTTGTTGTGATAGACCACGTTCGCCAGCTTGGGCAGGCGGCTTTCCAAAGTTGCTTTTTGGTCTTGCTTGTAGAAAAACTCGGCGTCGGACAGGCGCGCGCGCAAGACGCGTTCGTTGCCTTGAATGATGTGCGACGGGTCGTCGGTTTGCAGGTTGGACACCAGCAGGAAACGGTTCATCAGTTTGCCGTTTTGGTCGAGCAGCGGGAAGTATTTTTGGTTTTGCTGCATGGTCAGAATCAGGCATTCCTGCGGCACGGCAAGGAAGTGTGCTTCAAAACCGGCTTCCAATACGACCGGCCATTCCACCAAGGCGGTCACTTCGTCCAGCAGGGCTTCATCGGCGGCAACGGCGGCTTTCAGACGACCTGCCTGCTCGTTTAAGGCCGTCTGAATCGCGGCTTTGCGTTCGGCAAACGAAGCGACGACTTTGCCTTCGTTTTTCATTTGTCCGGCGTAGCTGTCGGCGTGTTCAATCGTGATGGCGCCTTGCGACAGGAAGCGGTGCCCCAAGGTTTGATTGCCGCTTTGCAGACCCAAAACGCTGACGTTGACGATGTCTGCACCATGCAAAACGGTCAAACCGTGAACGGGGCGGACGAAGGTAAACGTGCTGCTGCCCCAACGCATGACTTTCGGAATCGGCAGCTTTTTGACGGCTTGGTTGATGATGTCTTCCAAGAGTTCGCCCAGCGGTTTGCCGGTTTGGACGTATTCGTAGGCATACACGTCCTGCTTGCCGTCATTGATGATGGTCAGGTCTTCGATTTTCGCCCCTGCGCCGCGTGCAAAACCTTCCAAAGCCTTGGTCGGCGCACCGTCTTTCATGGCATTCGCCACGGCAGGGCCTTTTTTCACGATTTTCTGGTCGGCTTGAACGGCTTTGACGTTTTTGATTTGAACGGCCAAACGGCGCGGCGAGGTGTAGGCGGTATATTCTGCCGCGCCGTCAGTCAGTTGCGCTTTTTCCAAGCCCTCGGCAACGGAGGCGGCGAAATGGTTGCCTAAATTGTTGAGGGCTTTCGGGGGGAGCTCTTCGGTGAGGAGTTCGATTAGAAGGGTGGAGGTGCTCATCGGACGTATCGTTTGATGGTTTTCAGGTAGCCTGCTTGGCGTTGATGGGATTGGCGTTTTGTTTGGCATCGGGCACAGGCGGGCGGTATGGGTATTTTGATGGTGCGGATTATGCCACAAAAGGGCTGCCTTTGCGGGGGAGATTGTCGGGTATGGGCTACCTGAAAATTTGTGCCGGCGAAGCAGGGCGTGTTTGAGCAGTACGGGAGCGCAGTTCCTGTGTTTGCCGGACGGCTAAAAAGGCTACCTGAAAACGGGCAACGCGAGTTTCTGCGAAGCTAAAATCGGAAATCCGTTTTCAGGTAGCCTTTGTTTACTACGGTATGGTGCTAAGCCAAGGGCTTATTTGCCCATTTGCACCGACTGGATGGCCGTGAGCGCGATGGTGTACACGATGTCGTCCACCAATGCGCCGCGCGACAGGTCGTTTACCGGCTTGCGCAGGCCTTGCAGCATGGGGCCGACGCTCAATACATTGGCGCTGCGCTGCACGGCTTTGTAGGTAGTGTTGCCGGTGTTCAGATCGGGGAAGACGAACACGTTGGCCTGGCCGGCCACTTTGCTGTCGGGCGCTTTCTGTCGGCCCACGCTGGGCACGCTGGCGGCGTCGTATTGCAGCGGGCCGTCGATGAGCAGGTCGGGGCGTTTTTCCTGCGCCAGCTTGGTGGCTTCCTTCACTTTTTCCACATCGGCGCCGCTGCCGGAGGTGCCGGTGGAGTAGGAAATCATGGCCACTCTCGGCTCGATGCCGAAGGCTTTGGCGGATTCGGCCGACTGGATGGCGATGTCGGCCAGCTCGGCGGCGGTGGGCTCGGGATTGACCGCGCAGTCGCCGTACACCAACACCTGCTCGGGCATCAACATAAAGAACACGCTGGACACCAGGCTGGCGCCGGGCGCGGTTTTAATCAGCTGCAGGGCGGGGCGGATGGTGTTGGCGGTGGTGTGTACCGCGCCGGACACCAGGCCGTCCACGTCGCCCTGTTGCAGCATCATGGTGCCGAGCACCACGCTGTCTTCCAATGCCTGACGGGCCAGGCCGGGGGTGAGGCCTTTGTGTTTGCGCAGTTCCACCATCGGGGCGACATATTGCTCGCGAATGCTGTCGGGATCGATGATTTCCAAGTTTTCAGGTAGCGTGATGCCGCGGTTGGCAGCCACTTCGCGCACGGCTTCCGGCTTGGCCAGGAGTACGCAGCGGGCGATGCCTTTGCTTTGGCAGATGGCAGCGGCTTCCACAGTGCGCGGCTCGTCGCCTTCCGGCAGCACGATGCGCTTGTTGGCGGCGCGCGCTTGCTCCATCATGCGGAAGCGGAAGGCGGGCGGCGACATCAGCAGCTGGCGCGGCTTGCCGATGTTGCGGCACAGCGTGTCCACGTCCACATGTTCGGCCACGAAATCCACCATGGTTTCCATGCGTTCGGTGTCGTCGGCGGGGACGGTTTGGTCTTGGTGCGCCAGTGCGTAGGCAGTGGCGAAGGTGTCGAGTTCGGTGAGCAGCACGGGCACGTTGTGGCTCAGCGCCGGGCTGATGATGCCCTGCACGGCCGGCGAGGGCGGCGTGCCGCAGGTAATCAGCAGGCCGGCCACGGGTACGCCGCTGAGGATTTTCAACGAGGCGGCCATCAGGATGTCTTCGCGGTCGCCGGGGGTGATCACCAGCGCGCCGGAAGTGATGCGGTGGTGCATCTGGGCGGCGTTTTGCGCGGCCACCACAATTTCTTTGGTGCGGTTGCCCAAGTGCGCCTCGCCGGCAATCACTTGCGCGTTCAGGTAGCCGGCAATATCGGCTACGCGGCGCAGCGAGTGTTCGGGCGAGAAGGGCACCACGCCCAGGCAGGGCAGTTTGCCGCGCACTTTGGCGGAAACCTCAGCGGCAAAGGCTTGGGCGTCGCTGCCGTGGTAGCGGTTGAGGATGAAGCCGGCCACTTCGGTGTGGCTGTTGTCGTATTCGTGGGCGGCAAGGTTGATTTGGTCGGCCACCTGCTCGGCGCTGTATTTGCCCACGGCGGCCACCAGGATGATGCTGGCATTCAGCGAGGCGGCGATTTGGGCGTTTTTGCTGGTGAGGAAGCTGCGTTCGTCATCCGGTACCACGCCTTCAATCACGGCCACGTCGTGTTCGGCGGAAGTAACCTGGTCGAAATCGGACACCATCAGCTCGATCAAGTCGTCGTCGCGGCCGGCGCTGACCAGCTCTTCCACTTTGGAGAGCGGCTGCGGGCTGGGCGGGTTGAGGTGGAACAGGTTGTTGGCAAATACGACGGCGGGGTCGCTGCTGCCGGAGGCGGCAGGCGAATCGGCCACGGGCTTGTAGTATACCGGGCGGCGGCCGCTGCGCTGGATGGCGCGCAAGAGGCCGAGGGAAATGCTGGTGAGGCCGGTTTTGGCGCCCAGGGGCACCAGTAGGAATTTGGGCATAATCGGTGTCTTTCTTGGTAATAGGTTGATGAAATTGGCTAAACCGTGTAATCGGCCGGGCGGCTGCCGCCGAGTGGAGGCGCCGCTGGATTGCAGGCCGCATTGTTGCATTATTAATAAGGGACGACAAGGTTTTAGGCCGGGGATTTTCGGCGCGGGGGCGGGATCGGATGTGAGCTAGGTCAAATAATGGGGTCTGTGTCGAGGGGGCGGGGTGGGTTGCGTTGTTATCGAGGCTGCCTGAAAGAGGCTACCTGAAAATCGGGATGATGGTTTTCAGGTAGCCTTTGGTTTTTTTAGCTTCGCAGAAACTCGCGTTGCTCGTTTTAACTGCGTTGAAGCTGCGCTTTCAGGTAGCCTTTGCCGGGGTGGGGCGGCGGGTGCTTTATTTGTTGGCCAGGGCGTAGATGGCGCCGAGGTTGCGCCACATGCCGGCGGCATCCATGCCGTAGCCGAACACGTAGCGGTCGGGCACGTGGATGCCCACGTAGTCGGCTTCGATGGGCTTGGGGCGGTTGATGGCTTTGTTGGCAAATACGGCGGTGCGGCAGGAGGCGGCGCCCATATCCATCACTTGGCGGTGGATGGCGGCCATGGTGTGGCCTTCGTCGAGAATGTCGTCGAGCACGAGCACGTGGCGGCCTTCCACGCTGTTTTGCGGGGCGCGCAGCCAGTTGAATTCGGCGCTGCCGCTGAGCTCGCTGCCGTAGCGGGAAACGTGCACGTAGTCGAAATCAAGCGGGAAGCGCAAGAGGGGCAGCAGCTGGCCGGTGAACACGACGGCGCCGCCCATCACGGGCAGCAGCAGGGGGTATTGTTCGCCGAGGTCGGCGGTGATGTCTGCGGCCATGCGCTCGAGGGCGGCGCGGCAGGCGGCTTCGTCGAACAGCAGGTCGGCTTCTTCCAGCATGGTGCTGGCTTGCCAGAATCTTTCTTTGATGGTCATGGTGATGCCTTTGCGCGGGGGAAAGAGGCTACCTGAAAACGGCGGGGCTGCCGGGCAGGGGCTGTTCCGCTGCCCGGCTGCGGTAGCAGGCTTCGGACGGAAATCAGGGAGCGATTTCGGTAATGGTGATTTCCACGTTGCGGCCTTTGCGCTGGAACAGGGTGCCGCGGCTGTAGGGCGTTACCTCGGCTTGGTCGGAATATTTGACCAGCACGCGGTTTTGCCCTTGGCGGCGCAGGCTGATTTCGGCCGGATAGGTTTCGCTGCCGTTGTGGTCGCGGAGCTGTACGCGGCGGGTGAAGCTGCGGGCGGGCAGAGTACGCGGCAGGTGGGGGTGGTCGAGCATCAGGGCGCGGGTTTCGCTTTGGTTGGCGCGCAGGGCGGCGTAGGCTTGGGCGAGGCTGCCGTTGCGATATACGCAGCGGTACTCGGTGGGCACGCCTTGTTTGACCGGTTCGGGGTTGCACTCAAGTTGGCCGGCGGCGGCAAAGGGGGCGGCGATGAGGAGGCTGAGCAGCAGGGTTTGGGGTTTCATGATTGGTCTCCAAATAAATGAAAAGGTTACCTGAAAATATCGGCGTGGCAGTAGGTTTAGGATGCGTATCTTTTGATGGTGATTTCCACATTGCGGCCTTTGCGCTGGAACAGGGTTTCGCGGCTGTAGGGGCTGGCGGGGCTGTCGTGTTCATATTGCACCACCACGCGGTCGGGCGAGGGGCGTTTGACGGAAAGCTCGACCGGATAGGATTCGGTTTTGCCGTCGCCGTCGTAGTCGAACACGTCTTGGCTGCGGTGGTGGAAGCTGCGATCGGGCAGGGTGTGCGGCAGGTGTGGATGGTCGAGGCGCAGGGCTTCGTCTTCGCTGCGGTTGGCGCGCAGGGCGGCATAGGCTTGGGCGAGGCTGCCGTTGTGGTACACGCAGCGGTAGATGGCGGGCACGCCTTCCTCCACCTGGTTGCATTCAAGGTTGCCGGCGGCGGCGAAGGGGGCGGCGATGAGGAGGGAGAGTAATAAAAGTTGGGAACGCATTTTGGGTTTCCGCAGATTGATGAAAAGGCTACCTGAAAACGTGGGCTTCGACGAAGTGAAAACCGGGCGGTGCGGCTGTGCCGCTTGCGCTTTGCAGAAGGGCGCTGTATTGGTTTTCAGGTAGCCTGCATTATAGTGTAAGGCAGGCGGAATCAGTATGTGCCTTCCACCAAAATATCGCGGGTAACGTCGTGGATGTTGCGGTGGCCGGTGAAGGCCATGGTGATGTCCATTTCGTTGTAGAGGATTTCCAGCGCGCGGGTGACGCCGGCTTCGCCGTAGGCACCGAGGCCGTAGATGTAGGGGCGGCCGATGAGCACGCCGCGCGCGCCCAGCGCCCAGGCGCGCAGGATGTCTTGCCCGCTGCGGATGCCGCCGTCCATCCACACTTCGATGTCGGAGCCAACGGCGGATACCACGTCGGGCAGGGCGCGGATGGAGGAGGGGGCGCCGTCGAGCTGGCGGCCGCCGTGGTTGGACACGACAATGGCGTCGGCGCCGCTTTTCACGGCGGCTTCGGCGTCTTCGGGCAGCATGATGCCTTTGATGATGAGCTTGCCGCCCCATTCGTCTTTGATGCGGGCCACATCGCTCCAGCTTAAGCTCGGGTCGAACTGTTCGGCAGTCCAGGCGGAGAGGGAGCTCATGTCGCTCACACCCTTAACGTGGCCTTCGATGTTGCCGAAGCCGCGGCGGTTGGTGTTGAGCATGCCCAGACCCCATTCGGGTTTGGTGGCGAGGTTGAGCAGATTGAGCAGGGTGGGTTTGGGCGGGGTGGAGAGGCCGTTTTTGATGTCTTTGTGGCGCTGGCCGAGCACTTGCAAATCGGCGGTGAGCACGAGGGCGGAGCATTGGGAGGCTTTGGCGCGGCGGATGAGGTTGCTCATGAATTCGCGGTCGCGCATCACGTAGAGCTGAAACCAGAAGGGGTCGGGACTGTTGGCGGCCACGTCTTCGATGGAGCAGATGCTCATGGTGGAGAGGGTGTAGGGCACGCCGAATTTGGCGGCGGCGCGGGCGGCGAGGATTTTGCCGTCGGCATGCTGCATGCCGGTGAGGCCGACGGGGGCGAGGGCGAGCGGCATCTTCACGTCTTGCCCGACCATTTGGGTGGCGAGGCTGCGGTTTTCCATGTCCACCAGCACTTTTTGGCGAAAGAGGATGCTTTGGAAATCGGCTTCGTTGGCGCGGTAGGTGGATTCGGTCCAGGAGCCGGTGTCGGCGTAGTCGTAGAACATTTTGGGCACTTTGCGGCGGGCGATGCGCTGCAAATCGGCGATGCAGGTGATTTTGCTCAGATTGGGTGTCATGGGGATGCCTTTGTTGGTATGGCTATGGAAGGGGCCGCCGCTGATGTGTGGCGGGGAATGGCGGGCATTATAGCGCTAAAGCGGCGGGGCTTCATGTGCGGCGGGAATGGGAAAAGGCTACCTGAAAACCTATGTGGGTTTTCAGGTAGCCTTTAATTCGGATGAGGCCGGCTGAAAATAGCCCTGCTAAATTTCAGGCAGCCTTAATTGGATCTGGCCGGATTATTTGTCGAGGCGGCGGGTTTCGAGGATGCTGCCGTCGGCTACCAGTTTGGCCAGGTCGGCGCGTTTCACCGGAATGCGCTCGGATTCGTCCCAAGTGATGTCGGCCAAATCGCCGTTCAGGTCGTTTCTGGCTCCGCGCGGGTTGTCCCAGGCGGCGTCTTCGGTAATGACGATGAGGCGGTCGGGCTGCACTTCAACCACTTTCATCAGACCGTAGGAAACTTCCTGCTCGCGGCCTTTGTTGTCGCCGAAATCGGCTGCGGAGAAGTCGCTGAGTTTGGCGGCGTAGAGGTCGCCCACTTGGGGATCGGCCAGGATCGGATCCAGGTCGGCAGCAGCCGGAGCGGCAGGCTGTTCGGCAACGCTGGCGGCGCTGGCTTCGGAAGCCGGCTGGGCGGGCGCAGAGGCGGCGGGGGCGGAGCCGTTGTTTTGGCCGCCGCAGGCTGCCAATACGGAAATGAGGGCTAAAGCGAGCAAGTGTTGTTTCATGGTGGAAGAGTCCTTTAGTAGTTGAATTCAGGGCTTTCGTGTCCGAAAACGGGGGTATTATCGCTGGTTTACGGAAAATATACAAATTATTACGCTGCGGGCGGCGGAAAGTTTGCGGGCAGCCGGCCGAAAGCGTGGCCTGTGTTGCCTTTTGGGCAGCCTTTGGCGGCGTGGGCTGGCTGAAAATAATACGGGCACTTTACATGCAGCTTGGAATTGCGGTTTGAGGCTACCTGAAAACCTGCCGCACTGTTTTCAGGTAGCCTCTTGCGCGGCGGCGGCCTGTTGTTGCAGTTGGTACAGCAGGTCGAGGGCTTGGCGGGGGGTGAGCTCGTCGGGGTGCAGTGCGGCGAGCTCTTGCAGCAGGGGATGGCTGGCCGGGTTTGGGGCGGGCTCGGCGGAGCCGATGTCGTGTTCGGCGCTTGCGGGCAGGTTGAACATGTCCATCTGCGGGCGGTGGGCGGCGGCTTGGGTTTCGAGCTCTTCGAGGTGTTTCTGCGCGGCTTTGAGGGCGGGGGCTGGCAGGCCGGCGAGTTTGGCCACGGCGATACCGTAGCTTTTTTCGGCGGGGCCGGGCTCGATATGGTGCAGGAAGACGATGTCGCGGCCTTCTTCGAGGGCGGAGAGGTGCATATTGACAGCGGCGTTGTGTTGTTCGGGCAGGCGGGTGAGCTCGAAATAATGGGTGGCGAAGAGGCTGAAGGATTGGTTTTTCTGGATGAGGTGTTCGGCCACGGCTTGGGCCAGCGCGAGGCCGTCGAAGGTGGAGGTGCCGCGGCCGACTTCGTCCATGAGCACGAGGGATTGCTCGGTGGCATGGCGCAGGATGTAGGCGGTTTCGCTCATTTCCACCATGAAGGTGGAGCGGTTGGCGGCGAGATCGTCGGAGGCGCCGATGCGGGTGAAAATTTGGTCGATGGGGCCGATACGTGCGGCTTCGGCGGGCACGAAGCTGCCGGTGTGGGCGAGCAATACGATGTGAGCGACTTGCCGCATATAGGTGGATTTGCCGCCCATATTGGGGCCGGTGAGCAGCATGAGGCGGTGTTTGTGGTCGAGGCGGGTGTGGTTGGGGGTGAAGTGTGGCACTTGGCGCTCGACCACGGGGTGGCGGCCGTTGTCGATGTCGATGCCGGGGTAGTCGGCAAACTGGGGGGCGCGGTAGCCGTGTTCGGCGGCGAAAAGGGCGAAGCAGCAGAGCACGTCGAGCGCGGCGGCGGCTTTGGCGCTGCGCTGGAGGAGGGGCAGCTGCTGTTGCAATTCTTGCAACAGGTTGTCGTAGAGGCGTTTTTCGAGGGCGAGGGCACGCTCTTGGGCGTTGAGCACTTTGTCTTCGAAGGTTTTGAGCTCGGGGGTGATGAAGCGTTCGGCGTTTTTCAGGGTTTGGCGGCGCTGGTAGTCGGCGGGGGCTTCGGTGGCTTGGATTTTGGAAAGCTCGATGTAGAAGCCGTGCACGCGGTTGTATTCGACTTTGAGGGTGGAAAGGCCGGTGCGTTCGCGTTCGCGCGCTTCGAGTTCGAGCAGGAAGTCGCTGCCGTGGTTTTGGATGCGGCGCAGTTCGTCGAGCTCGGGGGAGAAGCCGTGGTTGATGACGCCGCCGTCGCGCAGCCATACGGCTGGCTCGGGCAGGATGGTTGCTTGCAGGCGCTCGGCAACGGCGGCGCCTTGGGGAAAGATGTCGGATAAGGTGTTGAGCAGGCTGCTTTCAGGTAGCCTCAGTTGGGCGAGGGTGGCGAGGCTGTCGCGCAGGCCGGCGAGGTCGCGCGGGCGGGCGGAGCCGACGGCGATGCGGGCGGCGATGCGTTCGATGTCGGCGATGTTTTTCAGGTAGCCTTGCAGGGCGGGGTAGTCGTTTTGCAGGGCGGCTACGGCTTCTTGGCGGGCGCGGATGTGCTGGCGGTTGCGCAGGGGGTTGTGCAGCCATTGGGCGAGCAGGCGGCTGCCCATGTTGCTGGCGCAGTAATCGAGGGTGGAGAAGAGGGTGGGCTCTTTTTTGCCGCCGAGGGTGGCGGTGATTTCGAGGTTGCGGCGGGTGGCGGCGTCCATGCCGATGTGTTGCTGCTCGGTTTCGAGGCTGAGGTTGTCGAGGTGGCGGGGCAGGCGGGATTGGGTGTGGCGGATGTAGTTGAGCAGGGCGCCGGCGGCGCCGATGGCGGGGTCGTGCTCGCCGGCCTGGAGGCCGAAGCCGAGCAGGTCTTGGCTGCCGAAGTAGTCGGTGAGCAGGGTGTAGGCGCTGTCGGGGGCGAACTGCCAGTCGTGCAGGCGGGTGGGCTGGCAGTTTTCAGGTAGCCTCAAGTGGGCGGCGGCCTGGTCGGGCAGCAGAACTTCGGCGGCTTGCAGGCGGGCGAGTTCGTCGGCCAGCTGGGCGGGGGGGATGATTTTGGCTTTGAATTCGCCGCTTTGCAGGGAGGCCCAGGCGAGGCCGACGGGCTGTTTGGCTTTGCCGCCCCAGGCTACGGCGGCGATGCGGTTGGTTTCTTTGTCTTCGAGGAGGGCGGCGTCGGTGAGGGTGCCGGGGGTGATGATGCGCACCACTTCGCGCGCCACGGGGCCTTTGCCGGCGCCTACTTCGCCCACTTGCTCGCAAATGGCCACACTGCGGCCGAGCTTCACCAGTTTGGCCAGGTATTGCTCAGCGGCATGGTGCGGCACGCCGGCCATTTTGACGGGCTCGCCGTTGAGCTGGCCGCGGGTGGTGAGCGTGATGTCGAGCAGGCGAGCGGCTTCTTCGGCGTCGGTGAAGAAGAGTTCGTAGAAGTCGCCCATGCGGTAGAACAGCAGTTTGTCGGCATGCTGCGCTTTGATGTCGAGATATTGCTGCATCATGGGGGAGACGGCGCTTTTGCGGCTCATGGAGGCTACCTGAAAAATAGAAAGGCGGAGGCAGGTATTGTAGCCGATGCGGCGGTGGGCGAAGTGTTTGTGCTTGTAAAAAGGTTTGCCCGGCAGCCGGGGCGAGTGGTTAAATCCTGCCCGTTTACGCCTGCGGCCGCCGTAAAGGGGCAGTTTGGGCCAGATCGCGCCGGAAGCGGCGCGAGACGGGCAGCGGCAAGCGCGTATTATTTGTTAATTTCTTTCAGCGGTATAAACCCTCTTTACGGAATTTCGACGGAAATGGCAGGAAAATTTCTTTCTCTACGCAAGGGCTGGCTTTTGCTGCCGGCCTTGCTGCTGGGCGGCTGTTTTTTTCATTCGCACAAACCGTCTGGCGGCGGCGCGGTTTCGGCTTTGCCGCCGGGGCAACGCCATGCGGAAGGTTACCAGTATCGGGTTTCAGGTAGCCCGGCGGGGTATAAGGTGGTGTCGTTTGCCGCCCTGCCGCAGTGGGCGCAGCAGGATTTCGGCGCCGGCTTGGAGGCCTTCCGCAAGAGCTGCCTCGCGCTAAAAAACCGGCCGCAGTGGCAGAGTGTGTGCGCGCAGGCCGGCAACACCCGCAAGCACGCTGCCCGGCAGTTTTTCGAAACTTATTTCACGCCTTGGGAAGTGAACCATAACGGCCAGCTGGGCGGCACGATTACCGGCTACTATGAGCCGGTGCTGCAAGGCAGCACGCAGCAGACGGTGCAGGCGCGTTTCCCGATTTACGGCGTGCCGAACGATTTGGTTACCGTGCCGCTGGTGGGTGCGCCGCAGTCGGGCAGCGTCCGTATCCGCCTTACCGGCCCCAACAGTGGGCAGATTGCCACCAACGGCGAATACACGGCCAATTTGGCTGATTTCCCTGGCCGCGAAAAAAGCCGAACGCTGAAGGGAAGGATTTCAGGTAGCCGCTTGGTGCCGTATTACACCCGTGCCGAAATCAATGCCGGCGCGCTGAGCGGGCGTGCACCGGTGCTGGCTTATGCCAACGACCCGGTCGAGCTGTTCTTCCTGCATATCCAAGGCTCAGGGAGGCTGCGTACGCCGGACGGGCGGTTTGTCCGCTTAGGTTTTGCCGATAAAAACGATCATCCGTATGCTTCGATCGGCCGTTACATGGCTGACCGTGGCTACCTGCCGCTGGCACAGACCAGCATGCCGAAAATCCGCGATTGGCTGCGTGCCCATCCCGACAAGTTGGCCGAAGTGTTGGGGAAAAACCCCAGTTATGTGTTTTTCCGCCAACTGCCCGACAGTAACGACGGGCCGATCGGTTCCCTTGGCGTGCCGCTCACCGGCGGCTACTCGGGTGCGGTGGATAAGCGGTTTATCACGCTAGGGGCGCCGCTGTTCCTCGCTACCGCCCATCCGGAAACCGGTCGTGCGCTCAACCGCTTAATGATGGCGCAAGATACCGGCAGCGCCATCAACGGCGCAGTGCGGGTGGATTTTTTCTGGGGCTACGGTGACGAGGCCGGCAGGGTGGCCGGGCGTATGAAGCAGACCGGTTATGTGTGGCAGTTGCTGCCGAACGGGATGCTGCCTCAACAGTAGGCGAAAGTTGAAATGGGGCAAGTTTTAGTCGGCTGAGTGCGGTCAGATGTGTCCAATCCGGCCAGATGCCTTGCCTAAAAGCGCATAGATTGATGAATCCGTTTGAATCAAACGTGTAAATTAATATATACTTTAGGCTAAATTTCAACATTTGTGTTTTGAAAGACGTTAAGAGACGTAGGATGAATATTTTCATTCAATTATGTTTAGGGAGGGTGGGATAAATGGATCTGATGATTCTGATTCCGCTATTAGTGGTGCTGGCTGGATTGATTTTCGTCCAGCGTCGCCAGAAGCAACAGGCGCAAGCCAGTGCCGAAGCTGATAAAAAAGGCCGTGGTAAGGGCAAGCGATCCCAAGCTAAAACGACGGCGAAGCGTTCGGCTGCTGTTGCCGAACGTCAGCCTGTAACGGCGGTAGAGTCTGAGCCGGATGTTACTGTGGGCGAAGACTGGGGTTGGGAAGCGGTTCCTGATGTAGAGGTTGAGGAAGCTGCTACCGTATCTCAAGAAGTGGATGCGCTGACTGAGTATAAAGTTTACAAGCAATTCGGCTATCACGAAAAAGCAGCCGAATCTTTGTCGCAATATCTGACTTCCGGTTCATCTGCAATCAGTGAAGGCATGCGCAGTACGCTGGTTAATGAACTGGTACAACTGTGGCTGGATGCGAAAAAACCGGACGAGTTGGCTGAAACGCTGCGGCAGTTCGGTAGCGTGCTGACTAAAGCCCAAATTGAAGACTATATCAAGCAGGGTTTGGCTATCGATAAGAACAACCTGAATCTGCGTGTGTTGGCAGAAGAGGTGTTGGGCTGGGGCGTGCAACAGACTTCAGCCGAAATCGGTGAGCGTACCGGCTTGGATGCACCTACTCAGGCGAAACAGAAAAGCCGCCGTGCTGCTGTGCCGGGGGATGCTGCCAACGAGCAGAAGGCTGCGGAACTATCCGCTGCTAAAGTTCGTAAAGAGTTGGTTACCAATTCCAAATATGCTGGTGCTATTTTGGTGCATGATGAGGAAAAAGCTGCTTTGATGGGTTTTATGCAGCCTGAATCCGGTTACCGTCTAATGAAGGACCGTTTGGCCTATGATGCTGCGGTTAGCTATGCAAATAAAGCCATCCGCCAGGCAAATAAGCCAGCTGCCTTGATTATCGATGCGTTGAGTTTGGATTATAAGAATCGGAATATCGATCGCTTCGCTCAACATCTGTGGCAGTTGTATTACACACTTGGCCAATATGGCCGCCAAGTTAAGGAAAGAATGCTGGGTTGGGGCTTAAATTTGGGGGAACATCCTATTTTTACTCAGCTGGAAGCTAATCCGAATGAATCTCAGCTGAGAGATATGGGGATTGCTTACGGCTTCTTGGAACGCGGCAGTAGTACTCAAAAAGCACATCGCAAACCATTAATCAGAACACGAACTGATGACATAAGCGTAAAACAAACGCCTGCAGAAAAAGTGTTGCGCGATGTAGAATCTTTGTTGATGTATGGTCAGCTTGATGAAGCAATGAACCTGTTGGAAGAATCCATTTTGGAATACCCCAGCGAATCGCAGCTATATATTACCCTGTTCGATATCTGTGAGCGTGCAGAGGAATGGGAGCGTTTGGAGCAGGTGTTGCATAAAATACGTGCCAATATCCAGCATCCGCCAGAGGAAGTGGTGTTGGCAATGAGCCAACTGCTGCAAAAGATCAATTACGGTTCTGTTCGGACATAATAAATGACTAACAACGCAATCCCCCAAGTGAAAACAGTCCATATTATGCTGCTGGGCATGGAAGAGCGCCAATATGCGATGTTTCGTATGGCTTTCAAAATGCATGGCATTACTAATTATGAGCTGGTTACGGTGGAGCAGGGTATTCAGCCTGATATAGTGCTGGCCGATGCTGATACTGACGTGCAGATTTGGAAAGATGCCAGAAGCCAGTTTCCAGAGGCAAAAGTGGTGTATTTCTCCAGCTCTCCACCACCGGTAACCGCTCCTTATTTAGCCAAACCGATTAAATTTGATACTCTGTTTTTAAGTCTGAAAAATCTTCAGCAGGGTAACGGTATTTGGGTGGTTAGTGGCAGCCGACCAGAACCAGCTTCTTCCCAAGTTATACCTGAAGCTGAAAAAGGTCATGTTCCACAGCAATCTCCGGCAACAGTTGTATCAATTGATCATTTTGATGAAGATGGAGGCTTACTTGGTGAAGTCCGCAAAGCGGCAAAGCAGGAAGCCGACGTTGCAGTAATGCACAATGGGAAACCGGTACTATTGGTTTTCCCCTCAATCCAAAAAGTTCTGCTGGCAACAGACTCGGAAACGCTCAAATCTCTATGTGAACAGAAATTCGTAGATTTGCAGACACGAGTGATTACGGAAGAACATCTCAAGGCTAAGGCTAAACTTTCCATTAGTGCCTGTTTATGGCAGCTGGCAATTTGGACTGGTAATGGCCGCTTCCCTAAAGTTATTAATAAAAATACGGTATTCCGGGTGAAAAGCTGGCCCAATCTGACTAGGTTGGCTCCTTTGGCTGAATCCATGCGCTTATCAGCTTTTTTAACTAAAGCTTCAGGTAGCCTCCCGATTCTGCATAAGCTGATGCTGATCGACAACAAAGACTTAGCTGATTATTTGACTGCCGCCTATGTGACCGATCATTTGGTTATAGAGACTTCAATGCAAGCAGAGCAGCCGGCAGCCGGCCAAGTAAGACATGCTACCCAAGCTCAAACTATCCAGCGTCCGGAGAGCGTGCACGCTAGACAGCATGATGATTCGGAAGAACACGAACCGAGACAGCGCGGATTGCTGCAACGTTTGATGAATAAAATTATTGGCCGATAAAGGAATATAACATGGCAGAGAATAAGATTATTTTTACTGGCCCTGTCGGGGTGGGGAAAACCACTGCTATTGCAGCATTATCAGATGATCCGCCCATCAAAACCGATGCCCGTGCATCGGATATGACTACCTCCATGAAAAGCCACACCACAGTAGCAATGGACTATGGCGTCATTCATTTGGACGAAAACACCAAAGTACATTTGTATGGTACGCCTGGTCAGGAGCGGTTTGATTTCATGTGGGATATCTTGAGTCAAGGCAGTATGGGCTTGGTACTGCTGTTAGATAATACTCGATCTAACCCCCTAAAAGATTTAAAATTTTTCTTAGATTCGTTTAGTGATTTGCTCAAAACTGCGCCTGTTGTAGTGGGTGTAACCAAGATGGATTTGAAAGCCACACCGGGTATTGATGTTTATCAAAAATATCTGCTGCAATATGGTATGAATGTGCCAGTGTTTGAGATTGATGCCCGCAATGAAAACGACGTTAAGCAGCTGGTTACTGCGATGCTGTATTCAATTGATCCCGGTTTAGAGGTATAAAAATGGATTCAACACTACTTTTGCAGCCTAATTTATATCCGCGAGTAACGCCGGCTGGGGCTTACTATGCGGTGTCTAATAAGGGACAAAGCGCCAGCCGTACTTTGCTGGGTGGCATTTTGCAGGCCGGCGAGAAAGAGACCGTCAGCCGGGAAAACGTGTTGCGTTGGGCGCAAACTAATGATATTGATGCTGCTTTGAATCTATTGTATCGGATGCAGCGCTTGGAGTTTTTGTATGGCGAAGATGAGCCGGATCAAAAAACCGACTTGCTAAGCGGTACCGGCTTGCCCAATATTCTGATGCACCTTTCCGATGTGCAAAAAGCCTTGCTGGTGGATCAAGACGGCTTCTATTTCTCCAGTTCGGGCTTTAATCACGAAGCAGCGGAAGAAATTGCCGTATTAGCCAGCGAAGCAGTTCGCTTGTATGAGCAGCATAGCCTTTTGATTAAAAACAATTTGAATATTTATCACAACGCAGTGGGTATTTGCGACCCATCCGGCCAGAGCGAGCTGACCTTCTTCCCGCTGTATATTGGTGATTTGAAATTTATTCTAGTAACCGGCGGGGTGCCGCAATTGCATAAAGATGAATTTGTGTCCTTGGTGCGCGCCTTGTATCAAATTGTTGATTCTGCCAACCAAATTGAAACATTCTGATTAAATTATTGGGAAAACACGATATGCAACAACAATTAGTCTCTTCCGTACTGAGCGATTTAAACAGTTCTTCTGTTGATATTACCGCTTCCGCCGTTATTTCCAGCGACGGCCTGCCGATTGCCTCCATGCTCCAAGCCAATATCGACCCGGACCGCGTGGGCGCTATGTCTGCCGCCTTGCTGGCTTTGGGTAACCGCACCACCAAAGAGCTGCTGTGTGGCGAATTGGAGCAGGTTATCGTTAAAGGTACCGACGGCTACATCCTGCTGATTCAGGCCGGCGAAGATACCGTTTTGGTGGTAACCGCCCGCGAAAGTGCCAAATTAGGTTTGATTCTGCTGGATGCGCGCCGCGCTGCACGCAACATCGTGGATTTGGAAAGCAGCTAATCTATCCAACACGATGCAGTAAAGTCATCAGGCTACCTGAAAATACAGCCAATCTGTTTCAGGTAGCCTTTGTTACATTGCCGGGCTGCAAACCGGCTGGTTTAGGGAAACTCTCGCAAAATGGTATTTGGATTTTTTAGAAAACAGAAAACGCAGCCTGACGAGCAAGCTCAGGAGCTTGAAGCAGCTCAAACTGCCGGCGTGCCTGAAGAAACCGTAGCCGAGGAAGCTGCGGCTGAAGAGTTGGAAAATGCTCCAATTGCGGCAGGGGAAAGCGTGATGCCGGAAGAGGCCGAGCCGGCTGAAGAGCCACCCGAAATCGAGAGTATCGTCCACACGGAGCCGCCAAGCGAGCAAACGCCCGCGCTCGGCTGGGCCGCCCGTTTGAAACAAGGGTTGAGCAAATCGCGCCAGCAGATGGCCAAATCGTTGGCCGGTGTGTTCGGTGGCGGCCAGATAGACGAAGACCTATATGAAGAGCTGGAAACCGTGCTGCTCACCAGTGACATGGGCATCGAGGCCACCGAGCACTTGATGGAAGAAGTGCGCAAACGCGTCAGCCTGCGTGGTTTGAAAGACGGCGAAGAGCTGCGCGGTGCGCTTAAAGAGGCGGTTTACGAACTGATCAAACCGCTGGAGCAGCCACTGGATATTCCGGCAGACAAACAGCCCTTTGTGATCATGCTCGCCGGCATCAACGGCGCCGGGAAAACCACCTCCATCGGCAAGCTGGCCAAATATTTCCAGGCGCAGGGCAAATCCGTGCTGCTGGCCGCCGGCGACACCTTCCGCGCCGCCGCGCGCGAACAGCTGGCCGAGTGGGGCGAGCGCAACGGCGTAACCGTGATCGCCCAGGCTTCGGGTGATTCCGCCGCCGTCTGCTTCGATGCGGTGGAAGCGGCCAAAGCGCGCGGCATCGACATCGTGCTGGCCGACACCGCCGGCCGCCTGCCCACGCAAACGCATTTGATGGAAGAAATCAAAAAAGTGAAGCGTGTGTTGCAGAAAGCGCTGCCCGATGCGCCGCATGAAATCGTGGTGGTGCTTGATGCCAACATCGGCCAGAACGCCATCAACCAGGTGATTGCATTCGACGACGCGCTGGGGCTCACCGGCCTGATTGTGACCAAGCTCGACGGCACGGCCAAAGGCGGAGTGTTGGCGGCGCTGGCCAGCCGGCGGCCGGTGCCGGTGCGCTTTATCGGCGTGGGCGAAGGCATCGACGATTTGCGCCCGTTCAACGCCCGCGAATTTGTGGATGCCCTGTTGTAAACCTCCCGTCGCACGATAAGGCTACCTGAAAAATTTTCAGCCTTGCAGCATCCGCCATCACCGTTTTCAGGTAGCCTGCTTGGCCACGCGGCAACAATGCTTGAACCATTTACCCTTTCGATGAAGCAGGCATAAAGGCTACCTGAAAACTTTTCAGGTAGCCTGTTATATAATCCGCCATCATCCAACGTTTTGCGAGAACAGCCATGCTGCTTGCCCTATCCCTGCGCGATTTTGTCATCGTCGAGCAACTCCATTTGGATTTCCAGCCCGGATTCACCGTGCTCACCGGCGAAACCGGTGCCGGCAAATCCATCACCCTCGACGCGCTCAACCTGCTGCTCGGCGGCAAAGCCGACTACAGCCAAATCCGCCACGGCAAAAACGAAGCGCAGCTCTCCGCCCTGTTCGATTTGGCCGAGCTGCCCGAATTGCGCGCCGAACTGCAACAGCAAGGCCTGCTGGGCGAAGACGACAGCGAGCTGGCAGTGCGCCGCATCATCGACACCAAAGGCCGCAGCCGCAGCTTTATCAACAACCAAGCCGCCACGCTTGCCCAGCTGCGCCAAATCGGCAGCCGGCTGGTGGACATTCACGGCCAAAGCGCCCACCACTCGCTCAACAGCGAAGCCGTGCAGCGCGAATTATTGGATGCCTTTGCCGGCAGCAAGCCTTTGGCAGCAGAAGTGAAAAACGCATATCAGCAATGGCGGCAGGCCATCGAAGCTTTGGAAATCGCGCAATTGGAGAGCGAACGTTTGCAGGAAGAGAGCGAACGGCTGGCCTGGCAGGTGAGCGAGATGGAAAAACTGGCGCCGCTGGCGGGCGAATGGGAGCAGCTGTCGCAAAGCTACGATAGTTTGGCACACGCCGCCGAGCTACTGCAGGTTGCCGAAGAAGTGGCCGCCAGCATCGATGGCGACGACGGCCTGCACAGCCTGGCCGGCCGCTGCCGCCGCCAGCTGGAAAGCCTCTCCGGCATCGAGCCGCGTTTTGCCGAAAGCCTGGCCATGCTCGACAGCATCGAAGCCGAGTTGGGTGAAATCAGCAGCCATATGCACAGTGTCGCCTCCCGCGCCGAAATCAACCCGGCCGAGCTGGCCGCACAGGAAGAGCGCATGGCCGAGCTGATGTCGGCCGCCCGCCGCCACCGCATCGAACCCGCCGAGCTGCCGGAAAAATGGGCGAAAATGCAGCAGGCGCTGGCCGATTCCGAAGCCGCCGCCGACATCGAAGCCCTGCAGGCACAAGTACGGCAGGCCGAAGCGGAATATATGCGGCCGGCGCGCGCGCTTTCCGCACAACGCCGGCAGGCTGCCGCCCAACTGGCCGAGGAAACCACCGCCCATATGCAGCAGCTTTCCATGCAGGGCGCGCGTTTCCACATCGAGCTGCTGCCGCATGAAGCGCAGTCCTACGGGTTGGAGCAGGTGCAGTTTCAGGTAGCCGCCAATCAGGGCAGCCCGCTGCGCCCGCTGAACAAAGTCGCTTCCGGCGGCGAGCTGGCGCGCATCAGCTTGGCATTGCAGGTAACCGCCAGCCGGTACACGCAAATCCCCACGCTGATTTTCGATGAAGTAGACAGCGGCATCGGCGGTGGGGTGGCCGAAACCGTGGGCCGCGCACTGCGCACACTGGGGCGGCGCCATCAGGTGCTGGCGGTAACGCACCTGCCGCAAGTGGCGGCTTGCGGTGAGCAGCATTGGCAGGTGAGTAAACGCAGTGCCGGCGGGCAAACCGTGAGCAGCATCCGCGAGCTGGACAGCGCAGCGCGGGTGGAAGAAATCGCCCGCATGCTCGGCGGCGAAACCATCACCGACACCACCCGCCGCCACGCCGCCGAAATGTTGCAGCTGGCCGCAGAGGCTACCTGAAAATAGGCAGCATATTTGGCTGCAAATTCAGCCAATCCCGTAAAACTCAAGCCCGATTGAAAATAGCAAATGCCGCTAAAGCCTAGCCAGCCCTGCGGTGTTTCCAACAGAGAAATACAGGTACAATACCCGCCGTTCCCTTTGAAAGAAAACACCATGTCCCAACACCACAAACTCATCATCCTCGGCTCCGGCCCTGCCGGCTACACCGCTGCCGTTTACGCCGCCCGCGCCAACCTTAAACCCGTCATCATCACCGGCCTGGAGCAGGGCGGACAGCTGATGACCACCACCGAAGTGGACAACTGGCCGGCCGATGCCGACGGCGTGCAAGGGCCCGAGCTGATGGCGCGCTTCCTGGCGCACGCCGAACGCTTCGGCACCGAAATCATCTTCGACCACATCCACACCGCCCAGTTACAACAACGCCCGTTCAAGCTCATCGGCGACGCCGGCGAATACACCTGCGATGCGCTGATTGTGGCCACCGGCGCCTCCGCCAAATACCTCGGCCTGCCCAGCGAAACCGCCTTTGCCGGCAAAGGCGTGTCCGCCTGCGCCACCTGCGACGGCTTTTTCTATAAGAAACAAGATGTCGCTGTGGTGGGCGGTGGCAACACCGCCGTGGAAGAAGCGCTGTATCTGGCCAACATTGCCAACACCGTTACCCTCATCCACCGCCGCGACAGCTTCCGCGCCGAAAAAATCATGGTAGACAAGCTCATGCAGCGCGTGGCCGAGGGCAAAATCATCCTCAAGCTCAACAGCGAGCTGGATGAAATCCTTGGCGACGACAACGGCGTGAGCGGCGCCCGCCTGAAACACGCAGACGGCGGCAGCGAAGATATCGCCGTGCATGGCGTATTCATCGCCATCGGACACAAGCCGAATACCGACATCTTCAAAGGCCAACTCGATATGGACGCGGCAGGCTACCTGAAAACCAAAGGCGGCAGCGGCGACAACGTGGGCGCCACCAATATCGAAGGTATCTGGGCCGCCGGCGATGTGAAAGACCACACCTACCGCCAAGCCATCACCAGCGCCGCTTCCGGCTGCCAAGCCGCGCTGGATGCCGAACGCTGGCTTGACCGCCAAGGCCTGTAAACCGCCCAACTACAGCTAGGCAGGCTACCTGAAAAACATTTTGATTTTCAGGTAGCCTGTATCCGATGGCAAAGCCGTTCAAACCATTCCGCTATCCCGAATCATCCCGTGCTAATTTTCAGGTAGCCTCATGCCCACCGTTACCTTCTACACCCATGTTGCCGATTTAGAACAGTTTGCCTGCCGCCTGAGCAAACGCGCAGTCGAGGCCGGCTGTCGGGTGCTGGTTTGGTCGGACAGCGCGGAGCAGACCGAAGCGCTGGATAAACTGCTGTGGTCGTTTGAGCCGGAAAGTTTCCTGCCACACGAAATCTGGCTGCCCGATATGCCCATGCCGCCCGAGCCGGCCGTGCTGTTGGCCGACGGCAGCGAACTGCCCGCCATTGCTGCCGATTGGGTGGTGCTCAATTTGTCGGCGGCGGTTTGGAGCCGGGCACCGCAAGTGCCTGCGCGCATTTTAGAGATTGTGGGTAGTAGTGAGCCGCAACTGGCTGCCGCCCGCCTACGCTTCAGTGCCTACCGCCAAAGCGGCGGCCGGCTCGAGTATCACAAAATGCAGGGCAAGGCCTAGGGTTTGCTGGCTATTACTTTCTCAAGCGGGTTTTGTTCTAAAAGCGGCAGATTCAAGGCGGCAAGCGTAGCAAGGGGAGGATGCCAACGCGAAAGATGCTGTTTGGGGGGTAGGAAAAGCGCGAAAACCGGCCGCTGCCGAGAGACCCTGCTTGCCGCCGTTTAAAAACAGCACGTTTTCGGCTAAAATGCCGCCTTCCTTTATCTCAACCGCCGTTGCGGAATTTTCAGGTAGCCTTTCTGAGCGCCGCAGCAGCCTTCATTCCTCATCTTCACTATGCAAAATGCAGAACAAATTGCTGCCGCCGGCATTGCCGCCGTGCAGGCCGCCGCCGACCAGCAGGCGCTGGAGCTGGTCAAAGCCCAATACCTCGGCAAAACGGGTGAGCTCAACGCCCTGCTCAAACAGCTCGGCAAAATGCCGCCCGAAGAGCGTAAAACCGTCGGCGCGCATATCAACGAATGCAAACAGCGTTTTCAGGCCGCCTACGATGCCAAACGCGCCGAATTGGCCGAAGCCAAGTTGCAGGCCCAGCTCGCCGCCGAAGCCTTGGACATTACTCTGCCCGGGCGCGGACAAGAAATTGGCGGCCTGCACCCCGTTACCCTGACCCTGCAACGCGTGGTCGAACTCTTTCACAGCATGGGTTTCGAAGTGGCGGACGGCCCTGAAATCGAAGACGATTTCCACAATTTCCAAGCTTTGAATATCCCGCAAAATCATCCCGCCCGTGCCATGCAGGACACGTTTTATGTGGAAAACGGCGATGTTTTGCGCACTCACACCTCGCCGATTCAAATCCGCTATATGCTCGACAAAAAAGAGCCGCCCATCCGCATCATCGCGCCCGGCCGTGTTTACCGCGTGGACAGCGACGCCACACACTCGCCCATGTTCCATCAGGCCGAAGGCTTGTGGGTGGAAGAGGGCGTAACCTTTGCCGACCTGAAAGCCGTGTTCACTGACTTTATCCGCCGCTTTTTCGAGCGCGACGATTTGCAGGTGCGCTTCCGTCCGTCCTTTTTCCCGTTCACCGAACCGTCCGCCGAAATCGACATCATGGGCGAGAACGGCAAATGGCTGGAAGTCGGCGGCTGCGGCATAGTGCATCCCAACGTATTGAAAAATGTGAACATCGACCCCGAGAAATATACCGGTTTCGCCTTCGGTATCGGTCTCGACCGCTTCGCCATGCTGCGTTACAACGTGAACGATTTGCGGCTGTTTTTCGATAACGATTTGAACTTCTTGAAACAGTTTAAATGATTTTCAGACGACCTTTTTTATAGGTCGTCTGAAAAAAATATCTACATTATTGATGCTGTTTGAAAACATTGCGAAAACATTTTCAGACGGCCTAATAGCAGAGAAAGCATCATGCAATTTTCCTACTCCTGGCTGAAAACCCAAGCCAATCCCGATTTATCTGCCGACAAGCTGGAGCATCTTTTGACGATGGCGGGCTTGGAGGTGGAAGAAGCCGAAACTGCCGCACCTGCGTTTACGGGCGTGGTGGTTGCAGAAGTGAAATCCGTTGAAAAACATCCGGATGCCGACCGTTTGAATGTTACCCAAGTCGATGCGGGTACGGGCGAGTTGGTGCAGATTGTGTGCGGTGCGCCGAATGTGAAGGCGGGTATTAAAGTGCCGTGTTCGCTTCCCGGGGCGGTGTTGCCGGGTAATTTCAAAATCAAGCCGACCAAGATGCGCGGAGTAGTGTCGAACGGAATGTTGTGTTCGACCAATGAGTTGGGACTGCCCGACGATGGTGTGGACGGTTTGCATATCCTGCCGGAAGATGCGCCGGTGGGGCAGAATTTGCGCGAATATCTGGATTTGGACGACACGGTATTCACGCTGAAAATTACGCCGAACCGTGCCGACTGCCTGAGCATTAAAGGAATTGCCCGCGAAGTGTCCGCACTGACGCAATGTGCATTCGCGCCGGTTGCGATTCAGACGACCTCTGCAAACAGCAGCAAAAAACAACCGGTTCGTATTGATGCGCCCGCCGACTGCGGCCGTTTTGTCAGCCGCGTGATTGAAAACGTAGACGCGCGCGCCGCTACGCCGGATTGGATGAAACAGCGCTTGGAACGCAGCGGTATCCGCAGTATTTCCGCGCTGGTGGACATCGGCAATTATGTGATGCTGGAAATCGGGCAGCCCATGCACGTTTTCGATGCCGACAAACTTTCAGGTAGCCTGATCGTCCGCCGTGCCGTAAACGGCGAAACCTTGGCATGTCTGAACGAAAAAACCGTAACACTGGCCGACAACACGCTGGTGGTGGCCGACGAAAAAGGTGCGTTGAGCCTGGCCGGACTGATGGGCGGCGAAGCGAGCGCGGTTTCAGACGACACGAAAAATATTGTGTTGGAAGCAGCCTGGTTTGCGCCCGAAATCATTGCCGGCAAATCGCGCCGATACGGTTTCGGATCGGATTCGTCGTTCCGTTTCGAGCGCGGCGTGGATTACCGTTTGCAGGCGGATGCCATCGAACGCGCCACCGAATTGGTCTTGCAAATTTGCGGTGGTGCGGCGGGTGAAATGGTGGAGGCCTTGGGCGAATTGCCCGAGGCGAAGCAGGTCGAATTGCGTTTGGGTCGTCTGAAAACCGTGTTGGGCGTGGATATGGCTGCCGAACAGGTAGAAACCGTTTTGCAGCACTTGGGTTTGCAGCCCGAAAAAACGGCTGAAGGCTTCCGCGTTACCGCGCCGAGCTTCCGTTTCGACATTGAAATCGAAGCCGACTTGATTGAAGAAATCGGCCGCGTTTACGGTTATGAGAATATCCCCGACGATTACACGTCAGGTCGTCTGAAAATGCTGGCGCTGCCCGAAACCCGCCGCCCGCGTTTTGCCGTTTACAACGAAATGGCGGCGCGCGGCTACCGCGAAGTGGTCAGCTATGCCTTTGTCGATGAGCAGTGGGAACACGATTTTGCCGCCAATACCGACCCCATCCGCCTGCAAAACCCGCTGGCGGCGCAGTATGCCGTGATGCGTTCCACGCTGATCGGCGGTTTGGTGGAAATCCTGCAAAACAACCTGAACCGTAAGCAAAACCGCGTGCGCGTGTTTGAAATCGCCCGCGTGTTCAGCAAAGGTTCAGACGGCAGCTTTGTCCAAAACGAACGCATCGGCGGTCTGTGGTACGGCGCGGCCATGCCCGAACAATGGGGCGAAAAAACGCGCAATGCGGATTTCTACGACATCAAGGCAGATGTGGAAAGTCTGTTGAAAAACAATACAGTGGCGTTCGTCAAAACCGAACATCCCGCACTGCATCCCGGCCGTGCCGCCAATATCGTTTCAGATGGCCAAATTATCGGTTTTGTCGGCGAACTGCATCCGAAATGGCTGCAAAAACACGACCTGCCGCAAGCGCCGCTGGTGTTTGAAATTGATATGGCCGCCGTATTGGGACGCGAAAAAACGCGTTATCAGGCCGTATCCAAATTCCAGGCGGCGCGCCGCGATTTGGCGTTTGTGGTGCCAGAAGCGGTAACGCATGATGCCCTGTTGGCGGTGCTGCTTGGGGTAAAAAGCCCGCTGATTCGGGAGATTACGCTGTTTGACGTGTATCGCGGTGTAGGGCTACCTGAAAATAGCAAGAGCATGGCGGTGAAGGTAATTTTGCAGGATGACGGGCAGACGCTGACGGAAGAGGCAGTAGAATCGGTGGTGGAGAAGCTGATTGCTGCCGCTCATTCAATTGGCGGGCAATTACGATAGGAATATGGAAGTAGAAGGACGGGCTACTCAATAGAGTAGCCCGTTTAATTTGGAAGAGATCGCTAAGGATTAACGGCTGGATAATGTGCAATCAGCAGATGAGCGGCTTTGAGCGGCAGCTACGTTTTTACATTCATACACAGTACCAGCAGCAGTTATATAAAGCGATTTAGTGAAATTGCGCTGACGCGGTTGAACGTAGACAAAGTAGTCATTGATATTGGTGTTGCCTGCAATAAAAGTATATCTACTATTTGCATCACTATTTTGGGCACTAATTAATCTAGTTAAGCCAGGAATACTGTAATTACCATTGTTGAGCAGCTTATTGCGTCTCATCTGTGAAACTATATCCACTAGATTATTTTTGGCAGCAGCTAAATGGGTTTTTTCAACATGTGATTGATAGGATGGTAGGGCAATTGCGGCTAATATGCCGATAATTGCTACTACGACCATTACCTCTAATAATGAGAAGCCACTGGTTTGAGTTTTCATTTTAAAATCCAGGTTATTATCGACCAGAGTATTCTGCATATGATTGCAGAGTGACAACAGTATTTTCATTGGCACCCCAAGCGCGTGCGGTTACACGGAATACGTGGGCATATCGGGAGTCTGCTGTTTCACCCAATCGTTCTATCATATAGCAAGCATTGTTAATATTTTTTGTGCCAGTATTTAGGCAACGGCGTCCTTTGCCGCTTTCATTTAAGTTTACATCGTCAGCGCGTTTCCAAACAGGTGTTGTTGCAGACGCTTTTTCTCCACAGATACCGTCCTCACATTTTGTACCATTAACGACCTTATCAAAAGCTTGGTTTTGTACCTCAACGATGCGTTGTTCACCAGCCCTAAGCGCTTGCTCAGCAAGTGAGAAAGCATACTTTCTATCCGCTTCGTTTGAGCTGATGCGCATTTCGGTATTGGTAGATTGCATACTGGCAACCACGATCAATGCAATCACCAGCATCATGATCAATACAATGAATAAGGTATAACCTTGATTCTTTTTTAGGATTGATTGGCGCATACGTTTCCTCCTCGGACATTGGCGCGAATTAAATACTGGGTAACAGAACCATAAGTCTTTTGGTTCTCGGTAAGTTGTAATCGAACCTCAATAATTGCTGGCAACATAGAAATACGAGGCAGGTTAGCTAAAGTTGAGCGATTGTTCGAGAAAGTAACATCCGTACTGGAGTTATCACAACCTGCATAAAGTTGGTTTACCTGCATGCTTTGGATGTTAGAAGCCATTAGTTGGGGGTTACTCCATGTTCCATTGGTGTTAAGTGTGAAACGATAAAGTGCATCGGTTGTGTTAGCGTTAGGGATACGGCCAATAGCATAAGCGACGCTTTGGACTTGTGATAAGGTAGTTTGCGGGAGGTAGAATGAGTCAGCTGAGCTAAAATTTGAAACTAGAGATCCACCGAATGAATTGTTGACAGTAATACGTTTCCGGTTGGTATCAATATTTAAACTGCTACCATTACCAATATACATACGAGTACATGAAGACAGTGCAATTGGACCATTATTTGCTGCGGTATTCAGCAATTCTTGAGGCACATCAGTAGCGATATGCATTCCTGTTCCATTAGTAATAGGAGCTAAATGCTGGCCATAGGTAAAAACCAATACAGGAGAATTAGTTGTTGTCTGGAATCCTGCTGCATTTAAAACACGTCTTGCATCATCATTACTCATGACACTAATGCCGCTATAATCTGGATCATTAAGTATCAGCTTTACACCTGTTCTAGCGGAGTGAAATCCTGTATTTGAATTGGGTGATACAGGCATTTGTTTATTTAACAAATTACCCATATTAAAACAGCCAAATGAGCCGGCCATTTGAGCATCTCGTAGCAATAGTTCGGAAGCATTACGCAAATCTTGTTGAGCAGCTAAACGATTCTCCGAGGCATTGCGCATATTACTGGTGATGCCATAAGTAACACCAATAGCTAATAATACAACGAGAGCCAAAGCGCTAGCAACCATGAATTCAATCAGTGTAAAGCCAGAAGGTTTTACTATGGAGGGATAGATTTTTTTCTTAAACATCAAATTGGTATGAATTTGCATGGTATTTAGTCTCCTACAACGGCGCTGTAGCTATATTTAAAACTATCGCTGCTCCCATTGCTTTCTGTCCATTCAACATTAATAGTTGTTGTATTATTTTTGCTCTGAATACTATAAGAGATGGCGGTGGCATTAGGTAAAGCATTTTGTAGTTCTGTTGTAAAGGCCTGAGTATGGCAGGTAGCTAGTGCTGTATTGCTTACACCATTGTTTTTATCTGATTTACCACATACTGGAATATCTGAAGGAGAGGTAGTGACATTAATAGTCCGAGAAGCAGTATTGTAGCGGGTATAGCTTAACTTAGTCTGGGCAGCACTGATAGAGCCTACATTGCTGATGGTATCGGGATTACTCAGCATGCCCGCAGAGAGGTTTTGCACGGCTTGTGCAACACGGGTTTGCATTTCGGCTTCACGTACATTACTGACAGATTTCAGCTGCGCTAGCATCAATGCCATAATGCCGAAAGCCATGATAAATACAGAGACTAATACTTCAAGGAGGGTACTCCCTTGTGTTAGGCGAACTATTGGCAACATTGATTTATTTTTATAAATCATTATGAAAATCCTTTTAAGTTTAATTTTTAGAGCGCGCAAAGATTTTTATAGTTAGCTGCTTGAAGGTTGCTGAAATCAGTAGGTGATATAGAAGAATTACAAGGAATGACACGACCGCTTGGTGCAATAAGAGCCATACGAACCCGTTTGCCATCATTGGCAGAAATCCTAACATAATTATTGGTATAACTGTATGCCATATTTCCATTATTATCTATAGCATAGCCAAAAGATCCATTAGGTTGGAAAATAAAACGATATTTATTGTTGGCATCGGTGTTTAAATTGAGATTGATATTTAAAGTATTAATTTGAATATCATCCCTATCTATCAGAACAGAACGCAGGTCAATATCACCTTTGCTACCCTGTGTAATACTACTTTGGTAGTTGTTATCGCTGTTTCTATCTACAAAGGATAAAAGAGAGTTACCATTTTTATCGCAACCATTATCTGGTTTGCCATCAGACTTTAAAATAATTCCACCACAAATCAGGACTGGTTCGTTTCTCCGCACAGCTTCTGCCCGGGCGAATCGGAAAGCAGTCGTTACTTGAGTAATTCTATTACCCAGCCTCTGATTGGCAATAAAATTACTCATGCTGGGCATAGCAATGGTGGCCATAATCCCGATCAGGGTTACGGTAATCATCAGTTCTATCAGGGTAAAGCCTTGGGTGTTTTGTCGTGTCTTCATGGCCATCACTTTTAAATGGGATAAGGGCACTGAAAAGGTGGGCAAGCCGGAAGGATTGTTCTTATTCTTCAGTAAAATAAGTATGCCCGCTGTGTACGGCATTGTCAAATTTGCTAAATTCGCCGGTAAACACCAGAGGGATTTTCCCGGTGGGGCCGTTACGGTGTTTGCCGATGATGCATTCAGCCAAGCCTTTTTTGTCGGTATCGGGGTGGTAGTACTCATCGCGATACATAAACATAATCAGGTCGGCATCTTGTTCGATGGCGCCGGATTCCCGCAAGTCTGACATCATGGGGCGCTTGTCGGTGCGCGATTCTACGGTACGCGACAGCTGGGAGAGGGCGATAATCGGGATATTCAATTCCCTAGCCAACGATTTCAGCGAGCGGGAGATTTCTCCCAATTCTGCCGCACGGTTGCTGCTGTTGTGGCCGCCGTTTCCGCTCATGAGCTGTAGGTAGTCAATCACCACTAAACCCAAATTGCCTTTCCTTCTTGCTAACCGGCGCACGCGCGCGCGGACTTCCAGCGAATTCAAGGCAGGAGTCTCGTCGATAAAAATGGGGGCATCCGATAGTTTGTGCAAAGCTTCATTGAGCCTAGCCCAATGTTCGTCTTGCAATTGACCGGTTTTGAGTAGGCTCTGGTCCAGCCTCCCAACCGAACCGAGCATACGCATTACCAGTTGCACGCCGCCCATTTCCATCGAGAAGATGGCAACGGGCAGGTGCGTACTGATAGCGACGTTTTCCGCGATATTCAATGAAAATGCGGTTTTCCCCATTGCCGGTCGCCCAGCCACGATGATGAGGTCGCCACCGTGCAAACCGGCTATTTTTTTATCCAGATCGATGAAGCCGGTTGGAATGCCGGTTACATCGTCTTTATTTTCCCTTGAGTAAGCCTTGTCGATTTTGGCGATGGCTTCTTTCAGCATGGCAGGCATCTCTAAAAATTCGTGCTGCACTCTGCTGGTGCTTTCGGCGATTTTAAAGATTTTGGCTTCCGCCTCGTCTAACATTTGTTTGACATCTCTGCCTTGCGGATTGTAAGCATTCCTAGCAATCTCTGTGCCAGCTTGTGCGAGCTGGCGCATGATGGAGCGGCTGCGTACGATTTCGGCGTAGCGGGCGATGTTGATGGCGGAGGCGGTATTTTGTGCCAAATCCACCAGATAGCCGAAGCCGCCGGCTTCTTCCAGTACTTCTTCGCGCTGCAGCACTTCTTCCACGGTGATGGTGTCGGCGGGGCGGTTGCGCTCGGCCAGATGGGCGATGGCGCGGAAAATCAGCCGGTGTTCGTAGCGGTAGAAGTCTTCTTCGGACACGGTGCCGGCGATGCGGTCCCAGGCGGAGGAGTCTACCATCAGCCCGCCCAGCACCGATTGTTCGGCTTCCATGGAGTGGGGTGGCAGGGCAAGGCTTTCGTTGGTTTGGTCTTGGATGTCCATAATGCTTTGTTGCTGCAGGGAAGAGGCTATCTGAAAAACGGAAGGCGTTTAACGCGGGTTTGGGCGCCCGGCCTGCGCTGTGGAAAGAGTTGGATTGGGGCGGACTGCCTAACAATGAGGCTACCTGAAAAATGCATCCGCTTATTTTCAGGTAGCCTCGGATGCGTACGCAGCCCGGCTAAACAGACTGACAAACTCCGTCACTTTTGGCGCTGGCACGCGGGTAGGAGGGTGTTTACTCGGCGCCGTAGTTCGGCTGTACCAGCGCGCACACCGGCCGGTGGCGGCGGCTGCGGTGGCGGCGGCCGGGGATGCGGCCGCATTCCTGCGCTGGGCTGTTGTCGGGGGTATGGCGGGCGGCACTGCGGCTGCGGCGTTCGTTGCCAGGTTCGGGTTTGCCGCCGGTGCGGCGGCCGGCGCGCGGTTCGCGGGCGGGTTCACGTTCGGCTGCCGGGCGGCCGTCCTCCTGCTGGCGCTGCCACCAACGTGGTTCGAAGCCTTCAATCCGCTCCACCGGCAGGTCTTGACCGATGAGTTCTTTAATGGCTTCGAACATTTTCTGTTCGTCTTCGTCCATCAGCGAGATGGCCACGCCCTCGGCGCCGGCGCGGCCGGTGCGGCCGATGCGGTGCACGTAATCTTCGGCCTGGGTGGGCATTTCGTAGTTGATCACGAAAGGCAGTTCGGCAATGTCCAGCCCGCGTGCGGCCACGTCGGTGGCCACCAGCACGCGCAGTTCGCCGGCCTTGAAGGCGTTGAGCGTTTCCAGGCGGGTTTGCTGCGATTTGTCGCCGTGAATGGGGGCGACGCTGAGGCCGCGCCGCTTCAAATCGCGCGCCACCTGGTCGACGCTCTGCTTGGTTTTGCAGAACACGATGACTTGGTTGATGTGCAAATCCACAATCAACCGTTCCAGCAGGTTGCGCTTTTGCGCGGTGTCGATGGCGATGATGTGCTGCTCGACGCTGGCGCTGGTGGTGTTTTGCGGAGTGGTTTGCACTTGCTCGGGCTGGTGCATGAAATCCTGTGCCAACTTGCGGATGGGTGGGGAGAAGGTGGCGGAAAACAGCAGGGTTTGGCGCTGTTTGGGCAGCATCTGCATGATGCGGCGGATGTCGTCGATGAAGCCCATGTCGAGCATGCGGTCGGCTTCGTCGAGCACCACGATTTCCACTTTATCGAGCCGGATGTTTTTCTGCTGCACATGGTCGAGCAGGCGGCCGACGGTGGCCACCACGATTTCGCAGCCGCGCCGCAGGTCGGCGGTTTGTTTGTCCATATTCATGCCGCCGAACAATACGGTGTGGCGCAGGGGCAGGTGTTTGATGTAGGCGGCGGTGTTTTGGTCGATTTGGTCGGCCAGCTCGCGGGTGGGGGTAAGCACGAGCATGCGCACGGGGTGCATGGCGGGCGAGGTGCTGGCGGTGGCGTAGCGGCGCAGGCGCTCCAAGCTGGGCAGCATGAAGGCGGCGGTTTTGCCGGTGCCGGTTTGGGCGGCGGCCAATAAGTCGTGGCCGGCCAGCACTTTGGGGATGGCGGCGGTTTGGATGGCGGTGGGCTGTTCGTAGCCTTGTTCGGCTAGGGCGGCGGTGATTTCGGCCGACAGTCCGAGGTTGGTGAAGGGGTTCATATTGGCTCCATGTGGCCGTTGCGGTGGGTGGCGGCAGCGGCGGGGAATGGGGAAACGATGCAGGCAGCGGGTTGGGCGGGCGGTTTGTGTGCCGTATTGGCCATATGCCAACAGGCTACCTGAAAAAGGCGCAATGCGTTCGAAAGGGCTGTATTTTGCCTGAAAAAAGGATTTTCAGGTAGCCTGGCGGCTGCCGGTTTCCGTCTTCGGCTATTGTTTCGAACGGCGCTTCAACCCGACGATGGGCGGTGAGGCTAGGGTTATTTCCAGATTTGCCGCGGCTTCGGACGCAGGTAGTCCGCGTCGGAAAAAGTGGTGATGAGCTGCGGCGCGAGGGCGATGAAGATGGCGGTGAGCAGGCCGGTAAGGAAAGCTTCGCCCCAAGCGATGAGGAAGAACACCGGCAACACCGAGCCCTGCAAAATAGGCAGCGGGAACACACCCGCGCCATACAGCAGCAGCCCTGCCGCCGCCCCGCTCAGCAGCACGCCGGCCGCGGCGGCGAAAAAGCCGTTCACAAAAATATAAACAAACAGATTGCGCGGCAGTTTGCGCACCAAATGCCGCGCCAGCGCCGCGCAAAGCAGCGGCGGCACGATACCCGCCAAAACCTGCAGGCCGGCCACGGGCAGGTTTTCCGCCCCCTGCCACAGCCACACATAAGGCAGCATCAGCAGCGAGAGCAGGCAAAACGCTGCCGGTATGCCCGCCATCAGCGAGAGCAGGCAAACCCCCAAAAGGTGGTAACTAATACCTTCCAGCAATCCGCCGGCTGGGGCGGCGCGCAGGCTCCAGCACAAGGCCGCCAGCATCAGCCCCGCCAGCGCCGCGCGGCCGTGTTGGCGCAAGGCAGGCAGGGCGGGGCGCAGCGCGGCGGCAAACAGCAGCAGGCACAATAAGTTGGCAGCCAGCAGGATGGGCGCGGAAAACCAGTGGGCGGGGAAATTCATGGCGCGGCGGTTTAGGGCTGCCAATCAATCGGCGGTAGGCTGTGTTGTTGCAGATAGGCGTTGGCCTGCGAGAAATGGCGGCAGCCGAAGAAGCCGCGGTGTGCCGAAAGCGGCGAGGGGTGCGGTGCGGTAAGCACCAGGTGGCGGGCTCGGTTGATGATGGCGCCTTTTTTCTGCGCATGGCTGCCCCACAGCATGAATACCAAATGTTCGCGCCCTTCGTTGAGCACGCTGATCACGTGGTCGGTGAAGGTTTCCCAGCCCAGCGTGGCGTGGGAATGGGCTTGGCCGGCGCGCACGGTGAGCACGGTGTTGAGCAGCAGCACGCCCTGCTCGGCCCAGCGCTGCAAATAGCCGTGCGGCGGGATAACGAAGCCGGGGATGTCTTGCGCCAGCTCTTTATAGATGTTAACGAGCGAGGGTGGCACGGCCACGCCCTCGCGCACGGAAAAGGCCAGCCCGTGCGCCTGGTTGGGGCCGTGATACGGGTCTTGCCCGAGGATGACCACGCGCACCCGGCCAAACTCGGTGGCGCGGAAGGCGTTGAACACGTCGGCGGCGGGCGGATAGACAATCTGCCCGGCTGCGCGCTCTTGGCGCACGCTGCTGATGATGTGCTGGAAATAGGGCTGCTGCTTTTCGGCGCCGATGGCTTGGTGCCAGGTTTGCATGAAGCTTCCTTGTTGTTTGTGAGGCTACCTGAAAATAGTGAGGCTACCTGAAAAATAAAAACAGATATTTTCAGGTAGCCTTTTGCTTTACATCAGCCAGCCGTCTGGGCTAACGGGTTGGTTGTCAATCAGGCGCACGATGCCCACCACCACGCGGAAGAGATACCACAGGCAAACCAGCAGGAACAGCGGCACGCCGAGAATCGCACCGATAAATGTGATAATCAGCAGGGTGCTCACGGCCAAACCAATCAGGCTACCCCAGAAGGTGCGTAGCAGGAATTGGATGTGGTCGAAATAAATCGTGCCGCGCATTTCGTCGCGCTTCACGTAGGCCACGATGGCGCCAATGAGCGTGGGCAGGGCGAAGCTGAGCAGCCCCAGCGCGTATAGGCCGTAGATCACATACATATAGTTGCGCTGTTCGGGCGTGGGCGAAATCACGCGCGGCGGCGGGTAGGCGGAATCGGGTTGTTGGGCATCCATGGAGGCACTCCTTTTCTTGGGTTAATGCGTATCCAGCTCGGCAAAGCCTTTCACCAAATCGTCGATTTGCTTGAGCTGGCGCAGGAAGGGCTCGAGCTGGCCCAAGCGCAAGGCGCAGGGGCCGTCGCACTTGGCCTGCTCGGGGTCGGGGTGGGCTTCAAGGAACAGCCCGGCCAGGCCCACCGCCATGCCGGCGCGTGCCAGGGTAACGATCTGCTCGCGGCGGCCGCCGGCCGAATCGCTGCGCGCGCCTGGCTGCTGGAGGCTGTGGGTTACGTCGAAAAATACGGGCACGTTCATCTGCTTCATACTGTCGAAGCCGAGCATGTCCACCACCAGGTTGTTGTAGCCGAAGGCGGAGCCGCGTTCGCACAGGATGATTTTGTCGTTGCCGGCTTCCAGGCATTTGTTGATGATGTGGCGCATTTCGTGCGGGGCGAGGAATTGCGCCTTTTTCACGTTGATGATGGCGCCGGTGCGGGCAATGGCGTACACCAAATCGGTTTGGCGGCTCAGAAAGGCGGGCAGCTGCAAAATATCGGCCACTTCGGCCGCCGGGGCGGCCTGATGGGGCTCGTGCACGTCGGTGATAACCGGCACATTATAGGTTTCTTTGATTTCCGCCAGCCATTGCAGGCCGCGCTCCAAACCGGGGCCGCGGAAGGAATGGAGGCTGGAGCGGTTGGCTTTGTCGAAGCTGGCTTTGAATACATAGGGGATGCCGAGCCGGCGGCAGATGTCCACATAGGCGGCGGCGATTTCCAACGCCAGCTCGCGGCTTTCCAGCACGTTCATGCCGCCGAACAGCACGAAGGGGCGGTTGTTGGCGATGGTGAAGCCTTTAAGGGGGATTTGGGGCAGGGCGGTTTGCATAATGGTATCCTGAAAAGTGATGGCGGGATTATAACGGAAAAGGCGGGCGGGGAATGTTTGGCGGCGGTAAAGGAGGCGGTTTGCAAAATGATTTCAGGCTTTAGCTTCGTTGAAACTTCGTTTTCAGGTAGCCTTTGCCGATTTGCCTATTGGCTGTTTGCAGGCTACCTGAAAAATACAGCGCAGCTTCTACAGCATGTAAAGCGTTTGCACGCGCACCATCTCCGCCCAAACCGCACGCAGCATTTTCAGGTAGCCTCTTCCGTTTGCAAAGGTTAATAAGGACAATCGATTAACGTCGGCTGCCGTCGGGTGCCCTAGGCTAGGCGGCGATATTTGAGTACAATAACGCCATCCGCCAGCCCTTGCCGGAACCAGGCCGGAAAACGCCGCAGGCCCTTGCCTTCACCGCGTTTCCCGTCAATAAAGAACGAAACAGGCTGGCGTTTGTTACCGGCTCAGACCGCGCCCGCAGCGCAGAAAGCAGATCATGACCAAAGCGAAAAAATTGCCGATATTGCCGCCCGCCATGCTGGGCATTCTGGGCGGAGGCCAGCTGGGCCGCATGTTTACCGTGGCCGCCAAACAGATGGGCTACGGCGTGACCGTGCTCGATCCCGACCCCCACGCCCCCGCCGCCGCCTTGGCCGACAAACACATCTGCGCCCCCTACGACGACCTGGGCGCGCTGGCCGACATCTCCACCTGCGCCGCCGTGACCACCGAATTTGAAAACGTCAACGCCCAAGCCATGCGCGCGCTGGCCTTGGAAACCCGCGTCTGCCCCAGCGGCGACAGCGTGGAAATCACCCAAAACCGCATCCAGGAAAAAGCCTGGATCACCAAAGCCGGCCTCAAAACCGCGCCCTACCTGCCCGTTACCCGTGCCGAAGCGCTCACCGACGAAGCCGTCGAGCCGCTGCTGCCCGGCGTGCTGAAAACCGCCATGCTCGGCTACGACGGCAAAGGCCAGGTGCGTGTGTCCACCCCCGAAGAAGCGCGCGCCGCATTCGAACAGCTGGGCAAGGTGCCCTGCGTATTGGAAAAAATGCTCAACCTGCATTCCGAGATTTCCGTGATCGTGTGCCGCCTCAACAACCAGCAGGTGAAATGCTTCCCGCCCGCCGAAAACCGCCACGAAGACGGCATCCTCGCCTATTCCATCATTCCCGCCCGCCTGCCCGACGAAGTGCAGAAACGGGCACAGGAAATGGCCTGCCAGCTGGCCGACACCATGAATTACATCGGTGTGCTGGCGGTGGAAATGTTCATCATCGGCGCCGAGCACGAGCTGATTGTGAACGAAATGGCGCCGCGCCCGCACAATTCCGGCCACTACACGCTCGACGCCTGCGCCAGCAGCCAGTTTGAGCAGCAGGTGCGCATTTTGTGCGGCCTGCCGCCGGCCGACACGCGCCTGCTTTCCAGCTGCAGCATGGCCAACCTCCTGGGCGACGTGTGGCTGCCCGAAGGCAAGGTAAACTGGCTGCCGCTTCTGCAGCGCCCCGACGTGCACCTGCACCTCTACGGCAAAAAAGACGCGCGCCCCGGCCGCAAGATGGGGCACTTCACCGTGCTCTCCAGCCAATCCGCCGACATCGCCTTTATGTTGGCGCACAAATTGCAGCGGCAGCTGCAGCGCAAGGGGAAATAACGTTTGAGTCAATAGATTTTGGAAGAATGAAAAGGGCAGCCGGAAACGGTTGCCCTGTTTTTTTCAGGTAGCCTGTATGCGGCAATCAGGCTACCTGAAAAATTTTATCTTTGTGTTTACAAGGCATTCTGCGGCCGGCCGGCGGCGAAGGCGTTGATGTTGGCTTCGAGGATTTCGGTCATGTTGAGCAGGGCTTCCTGGCTGGTCCAGGCGATGTGGGGGGTCACGATGAGGTTGGGCAGGGAGGCGAGCAGGGGGTTGCCTTGGCGCGGGGGCTCTTGGCTGAGCACGTCGAAGCCGGCGCCGCCGAGCCGGCCTTGCTCCAAGGCTTGGAACACGGCTTGTTCGTCGGCAAGGCCGCCCCGGCCGGTGTTGATGAGGATGGCGCCGGGCTTCATCAGGCGCAGTTCGGCTTCGCCGATCATGTGGCGGGTGTCGGGGGTCATAGGGCAGTGCAGGGATACGGCGTCGGCCTGCCGGAGGGCGGCTTGGAAGGGGGTGTAGACTTCGCGCACGGTGGCGGCGTTTTTGTGTTCGCCCCAGAGGACGTGCATACCGAAGGCTTGGGCGTAGCCGGCGAGGGTGCGGCCGATGTTGCCGCGGCCGAAAATGGCGAGGGTTTTGCCGCCGAGGTCGTGCATGGGGGCGTTGAAGTGGACGAATTGGGGGGATTGCTGCCAGGCGCCGGCGGCAATGTCGCGCATGCAGGCGGGCAGGTGGCGGATGAGGGCGAGCAGCATCATGAAGGCGTGTTGGGCCACGCTTTCGCTGCTGTAGTTGCGCACGTTGCACACGGTAACGCCGGCGGCTTTGGCGGCGGCCACGTCGATGTGGTCGAAGCCGGTGGCGGCCACGGCGATGAGCTTGAGCTGGGGGTTGGCGGCGAGGTGTTCGGCGCGGATGGATACTTTGTTGGTGATGGCGATTTGGGCGCCGGCGAGGCGTTGGTTGAGCTCTTCGGGGGCGGTGGCGGGGTATTCGCGCAGGGTGTGCGGGAAATTGAATGTGAGCGGACGGGCGGGGAGGGTGTCGCGGTCGAGGAAGACGATGTTCATGGCGGGCTCCTTGGGTGGGTGGGGGAGGGCGGCGGCTTCAGCCGTTTCAGGCAGCCGCATGGGTTTGAGTATAGCGCGAAACGGCGGCTTGGGGCGGGCGCGGGGTTTGATTTGGGTAAACGAAAGGCTACCTGAAAATCGGTTTTCAGGTAGCCTCAGGTTTTCAGGTAGCCTCAGGTTTTCAGGTAGCCTTTAATCGGTTTGATAGGGTTGGCGCCGCCCGAAATACACCATCCCCAGCAGCCCGCACGCCATCATCGGCAGGCTCAGCCACTGCCCCATGGAAAGGTTGAGATAGAGCAGGCCGAGAAACTCATCCGGCTCGCGGGCGAACTCTGCAATGAAGCGCGCCGTGCCGTAGCCCAGCAAAAACAGGCTCACCACCTGCCCGCTCGGACGCGGCTTCTTGGAAAACCACCACAGCAGCACAAACAGCAAAATCCCTTCCAGTGCAAACTGATAGAGCTGCGAAGGATGGCGCGGCAGCATGCCGTATTGCTGGAAGATTGTGCCCCACACCTGCGGCTGCTCCGCCACCAGTTTCAAATCCTCGCTGCGCGCCTGCGGGAACCCCATCGCCCAGAAAGCATCCGGCCGCGTTACCCGCCCCCACAGCTCGCCGTTCATGAAATTGCCGCCCAGGCGCACCGCCGCAAAGCCCAGCGGCGCCAGCGGCGCAATCGAATCGGCCAGCTTCAGCGGGCTGATTTTGTGTTTGCGCGCAAACAAAAGCCCGGCAACCACCACGCCGAGGAAGCCGCCGTGAAACGACATCCCGCCATGCCACACCTTCAAAATTTCCAACGGATGGGCGAAATAATAGGCATGCTGGTAAAACAGCACATAGCCCAGCCGCCCGCCCAGAATCACGCCGAACACGCCCCAAGTGAGGAAATCATCCAGTGTTTGTTTGGTGAACACGCTGTTGCCCTGGCGGATGCGACGCCGCCCCAGCCACATAAACAGCGCGAAGCCGACAATATAGCTGACGGCATACCAGCGGACGGCCAAGGGGCCGAGTGTGAAGATGGCGGGATCGAAAGCGGGATGGATGAGCATAGGGAAAACGCAGGATAAACAAAAGGGCGCATTATAGCGCATCTGGCGGGCGGCAATAACCGGCGGGAAGTTAAAGAACAAACGGATTGGGTTAGGAACGGGCGGCATGGTTTACCGTATTTTTCAGGTAGCCTGCCCGCGGCAGCCGGAGGCTACCTGAAAATTTTTCCGGCAATCATTTTTCTTTAGTTTGAAAAACTTCTGTTCAGGTGACGATGACCTGCCCAATTTCAGGTAGCTTTTAGCGCCGCTTCCGATGCGGCTTTAACTCGCGGCGCGGATTGGGTATGATAGGCCATTTTTTCCAACTGCCGGCGGGAGGCCGGAAATGGCAGAGATCAAATTCACCAAAATGCACGGTTTGGGCAACGACTTTATGGTTGTTGACGGCATCAGCCAGCGTTTCGACCCCGCCGCCGCGCCGATTGCCGCCTGGGCCGACCGCCATTGGGGCATCGGCTTCGACCAGCTTTTGCTGGTGGAAGCCTCGCCGCTGCCGGAAGCCGAATTCCGCTACCGCATTTTCAACACCGACGGCAGCGAAGTGGAGCAGTGCGGCAACGGCGCGCGCTGCTTCGCCCGCTTCGTGCGCGAAAAAGGCCTGAGCCGGCACGACCACATCAAGGTGCTCACTGCCAAAGGGCTGATTGTGCTGCACTTAACATCGGACGGTTTGGTTACGGTGGATATGGGCGAGCCGCGCCTAGCCGCTGCCGAGATTCCCTTTGTGCCTGCGCCGGGCGAGGCGGCAGACGCGCTGCTGCACGAAGTTGCCCTGGGCGCGGAAACGGCGCGCCTGGCCTGCGTGAGCATGGGCAACCCGCACGCCGTGCTGCCGGTGGCCGATGTGGACAAGGCGCCGGTGGCCGATTGGGGCGCCAAGCTGGAGCGGCACCCGCAGTTTCCCGAGCGGGTGAACGTGGGCTTCATGCAGGTGCTGGACGCGCACCATATCCGCTTGCGCGTGTTCGAGCGCAGCGTGGGCGAAACGCAGGCCTGCGGCAGCGGCTCGTGTGCGGCGGTGGTGGCGGGCATCCGCCTGGGGCTGCTCGCGCGCGACGGCGAAGTGAACGTGAGCCTGCCCGGCGGCGATTTGCGCATCGAGTGGGCGGCAAATAACCATGTGTTGATGACCGGGCCGGCGGCCACGGTGTTTGAAGGAACGGTAAGCTACTGATGAACGAAAAGAAAATATTGGCCTATTTGCAGGAACACCCGGAGTTTGTGTTGAACCACGCCGCCGAATTGGGCGTGCGGCCCGCGCAGGGGAGGGTGCAGTCTTTCGTGCAGGCGCAATGGCTGGCGCAGCAGGAGAAGGCGGCCAAGATGGCCGGCCAGCTGGCGCAAATCATGCAGGATGCCGACAGCAACCACCAAACCCTCGGCCGTATGCTGGGCTTCGTGCGCCGGCTGCTGGCGGCGAACACGCTGTTGCAGGTGCTGCGCGCGGCGGAGAAGGGTTTGCGCGAGGATTTCGGGCTGGCTTCGGGCTGCGTGTGGCTGCTGGCCGCGCCGCCGAAGAAAAACACGCCCGATGGCGGCTACAGGCTACCTGAAAATCATGCCGCGCATGCTGCTTTGTGTGCTTTGCAAGAGCCTCTGTGTGATAACCATATTTCGCCCGCCCTGATTAAGGCGCTGCCGCACGATGGAAAAGGGCTGGAAAGTTTTTTGCTCCTGCCGGTGCGGGTAAACGGGCAAACCGTGGCTGTGCTGGCGGCGGGCGATGCCGATGAAACGCGTTTCACGCCGGATTTACCGCTGGATTGGGTGCGCGAGCTGGCCGCCTGCACGGCGGTGGCGCTGACGCGTGCCGGCGGGTGGCAATAATGGCAGGGCAAAGCCTGACGCTGTGGGTGTTGTCGCTATATATCACGCTGTTCCTCACGGCGGCGTTTCAGCGGCAGCAGTTTTCCTGGCTGTGGGGCAGCGTGCTGCTGTGGCTGGGCTTCGGCCTGCTTAGTGCGCGGATTATGCCCGGCGTGCTGGGGATCACGCACATCGCCAATGTGTATCCGGTGTATGGCTACATCGCGCTGGCCAGCCTGTTTCTGTTTGCCAACGGCTGGCGCTATGATGCGCGGCAGATGGGCTGGAAGCTGGAAGGCGGCGGCACGTTTTTGGCGTATTTTGCGGTGGCGGGCGCGGTGCAGCACATTACGCTGCTGTTTCTGCTGCTGATTGCGATCTGGCAATATCCGCAGGGGATGTCGGGGCCGATGCTCACCGGGCTGTTGTCGCTGTATTTTTTGCAGCCGGTGTTGTGGATGGCGGGGCAGATGCTGCTGATGCTGCTGATGTGGCTGCACCGGCGTTATCTGAGCCGGGATGATGTGCTGTTGTTCAGCCCGTTGCAGCTGCAGGGGGTGTTGCTGCTGAGTTTGCTTTTTCAGGTAGCCTGTTTGCTGGCGAATGAGAAGATGCTGCTGATTGCGGTGTTGCGCGGGCTGTGGATGCTGTTTTATTAAGTGGCAGGATTTTGCCGAAGTGATGGAATCTGCCATGCTGTACGGCAAACAAAAACCAGCTTAAGTGCTTGCTTAAGCTGGTTTTGTGTTGGTGGGTCGTGAGCGGCTCGAACGCTCGACCTACGGATTAAGAGTCCGCTGCTCTACCAACTGAGCTAACGACCCGAATGGAAGATGCGCATTGTAAAAATTGTTTAACGCGCTGTCAAGTATGGGCGGGAAGGGGAGGCTACCTGAAAACTAAAAAATGGTTTTTAGGTAGCCTTTTGCCGCATAGACAAGCCGGCCTATACTACCAGCCAAGCGTTTTTATGCTGATACATCAAATAGTCGGCGATTTGCCCGTCTTCGTATGCCAGGCGGGGTTCTTGATCAGTGGTACTCGGGATGCGTTCGTCTTGGCGCACGAATTCCAATAAATGGGTTTGGCTGTCTTTTTGCAGCTGTAGGGTGCAGCGGTGCTCGGCGAGGGTGCAGTCGGCGATTTCGCAGCCGGTGAGCAGGGGCGAGAGTTCGTCCCATTCGGTTCCGTTCAAATGGCCAACCCAACCGCGAGCAGCGGTGTTGCCGTATGGGTAGATTTCTACTGCACGGTTGTCCAGCAGCGTGCTGTATCCTGCGTGCCATGCTGTGTAAACCAAGTATTCGTTTGTGTCCAACAGCAGCCCGAAAAAGCCGGGGCCGCCCATGCCGTAAGTGCCCAGATGAGTGCAGAAGCCAACAATTTTGCGCCCGATGGGGGATTTGGCTGCCAAATATTCGGGGTGGCTAAACAGCAGCACATCGCGCTTGAAGCGCATGAAGCCGTAAACCATATAGGCGCGGTTGGCCTCGCGGCGCGACAGGCCGACGGCGTAATGCGGCAGCCAGCCTTGCTTGTACCATTGCGGCACTTCTGCTTTGGACACCATCATGCAACAGCTTTCCACATTGCCCTGTTGCAGGTCTAAATAAGGGTGGCTTGTCATGTGTTTGATCCTTTATGTATTTCCAGGCTACCTGAAAGAGGGGTAGCAAAGGGTAGCCATAGGTTGGATGCTTGTATCCTGCACAGCGGTTACGCCCAAATCTTGGGTTTGGAAAACCCGATTTGCGGCTAATTTTGTTGCTCCGCCTTGCTGCACTAGCTGGCTGTATGCCTGCGGCCCGCTGCCCGGTATGAAGAAATCATTATTTTAGCCATGTGTGTTTTCAGGTAGCCTGAAAAAAGGTGGGCATTCGTTGCCCACCTTATTGCTGCGGATATTTTAATTTCGTTGAAGCTGACGTTTTAGCTTCGCAGAAACTCCGCTTCCTGCGGAAACTTCGTTTTCAGGTAGCCTAAACCGATCTAAGCGTAGTCCCGCTCTTCGCCCTTGCCGTCCACATTTTCAGCGCAGCGCGGGCACAGGGTCGGATGGGCGGCGATGCTGCCGACTTCGGGCACATAGTGCCAGCAGCGTTCGCATTTGGGTGCGGTGCTGGGGCGCACGCTGATTTGGGCTTCGGCTTCGCCGCCGTTTTGCAGTGTGGCGGATGAGACGAGCAGCACGAAGCGCAGTTCGCTGCCCAAGGCGGCGCAGGGGCGGTATAGCTTTTCAGGCAGCCTTAAATCGACTTCGGCCTGCAAGGACGAGCCGACGGTTTTGTCGGCGCGCAGCGGCTCGATGGCGGCGTTCACCAGGGCGCGGACTTCGCGCACGGCCGTCCATTTTTCCAGCAGCGCGGCTTCGCTGGCGGCGGGGATGGGCGGGAAGTCGTGCAGGGTGTGGTAGAGCACGCTGTCTTCTTCGCCGCCGCCGATGATGTCCCACGCTTCTTCGGCGGTGAAGCAGAGGATGGGCGACATCAGGAGCACGAGGCTGCGGGTGATGTGGTAGAGCGCGGTTTGCGCGCTGCGGCGGGCGTGGCCGTCTTTTTTGGTGGTGTAGAGACGGTCTTTCAGAATGTCCAGATAAAACGCGCCCAAGTCTTCGGAGCAGAACTGCACGATGTCCTGCACGGCGAAGTGGAAGGCGTAGCGCGGGTAGTGGCTGCCTGAAACCTTTTCCTGCAACTGGCGCGCCAGCACGAGGGCGTAGCGGTCGATTTCCACCATGTCGGCCTGCGGCACGGCGTCTTCAATCGGGTTGAAGTCTTTGAGGTTGGCAAACAGGAAGCTCAATGTGTTGCGGATGCGGCGGTAGCTTTCGGTTACGCGTTTGAGGATTTCTTTGGAAATCGCCAATTCGCCGCTGTAATCGGTGGCGGCCGCCCACAGGCGCAGGATGTCCGCGCCGAATTCGTTGTACACCTCCTGCGGGGCGACCACGTTGCCGATGGATTTGGACATTTTGCGCCCGTTCTGGTCCACCACGAAGCCGTGTGTCAGAAGCTGTTTGTAGGGCGCGCGGCCGAGCGTGGCGCAGCCGGTGAGCATGGAGGATTGGAACCAGCCGCGGTGCTGGTCGCTGCCTTCCAAATACAAATCGGCCGGCCAGGCGAGCTCGGGGCGTTGTTTCAGCACGGAAAAGTGGGTGCTGCCCGAATCGAACCACACGTCCATGGTGTCGGGCAGTTTGTCGTATTGTGCGCAGTCTTCGGGCGACAGCAGTTCGGCTTTGTCCAGCTCAAACCAGGCGTTGATGCCTTTTTTCTCGATGAGCAGGGCGACTTTTTCCAGCAGCGCGGCGGAATCGGGGTGCAGCTCGCCGGTTTCTTTGTGGGCGAAGAAGGTCATCGGCGTGCCCCAGAAACGCTGACGGCTCACCACCCAGTCGGGGCGGCCTTCAATCATGGCTTCCAGCCGCGCGCGTCCCCATGCGGGGAAGAATTCGGTGTCGTCCACGGCTTTGAGGGCTTTGTCGCGCAGGGTTTTGCCGTCGGTGCCGGCTTTGTCCATGCCGATGAACCATTGGCCGGTGGCGCGGTAAATCAGCGGGGTTTTGTGCCGCCAGCAGTGGGCGTAGCTGTGGGTGATTTTTTCGCTGGCGAGCAGGCGGCCGTTTTCTTGCAGCCAGTCCAGAATCACGGGGTTGGCTTCCCACACGGTCATGCCCGCCACGCGCGGTACTTCGGCAATATATTTACCTTGCGCGTTCACGGGGTTATACATCTCGATGCCGTATTGGTTGCTGACGAAATAGTCTTCCAAGCCGTGCGCGGGGGCGGTGTGCACCAGGCCGGTACCGGCTTCGGTGGTAACGTGGTCGCCGTTCAGAATCAGGATGTCGCGCTCGATGAAGGGGTGTTCGGCGTGCAGGTTTTCCAAATCCGCGCCGCTGCATTCGGCCAGAATGGGGCTACCTGAAAAACCGTAGCGTTCCAGCGCGGCTTCGGCCAAATCTTTGGCGAGAACCAGTTTGCCGCGCGGCGTGTCGATAAGCTGGTACGCGATGTCCGCGCCGGCGGAAATCGCCTGGCTGGCGGGCAGCGTCCACGGCGTGGTGGTCCAAATCACGGCAAACGCGTCGCCCGCAATTTCAGGCAGCCTGAAAGCCTTGGCCAGCGCGGCGTTGTCTTTGAAGCGGTAGGCCACGTCGATGGCGGGCGACACTTTGTCTTTGTATTCCACTTCGGCTTCGGCCAGCGAGGAGCCGCAGTCCAAACAGAACTGCACGGGCTTCGCACCGCGATACAGGTAGCCTGCTTTGTAGATTTCGCCCAGCGTGCGCACGGTGTCGGCTTCGGTTTGGTAGTCCATAGTGAGGTAGGGGTCGTCCCAATCGCCGATGACGCCCAGGCGGATAAAGTCTTTTTTCTGGCGCAGAATCTGCTCGGCGGCATACTGGCGGCAGAGCTCGCGGAATTTGGAAGGCGGCATTTCCTTGCCGTGCAGTTTTTCCACCATCACCTCAATCGGCAGGCCGTGGCAGTCCCAGCCGGGCACATAGGGCGCGTCGAAGCCCGCCAGCGTTTTGCTGCGGATGATGATGTCTTTCAGAATTTTATTGACCGCATGACCGATGTGGATGTCGCCGTTGGCATAGGGCGGGCCGTCGTGCAGGATGAATTTAGGGCGGCCGGCGGCGATTTGGCGCAGCTTTTTGTAGCGTTTTTCGTCCTGCCACTGCTTCACCCACGCCGGCTCGCGCTTGGCAAGGTTGCCGCGCATGGGGAAGGGGGATTCGTAGAGGTTTACGGTTTGGGAGTAGTCGGTCATGGTGGTCTCGGTGTCGGCAGGCGGCCGGTGGGTTTTATAGTGAATTAACAAAAACCAAGACTGCGTTGCCTCGCCTTGCCGTACTATCTGTACTGCCTGCGGCTTTGCCGTCTTGTCCTGATTTTTGTTAATCCACTATAGGTAGCCTGCGCTGCGGTTGGAAGGATAAGGAAAACAAGCTGCCGATTTTATAAGGATTTGGCGCAAAAGGCTACCTGAAAACGGGTTGGCTTGTTTTCAGGTAGCCTTCTGCGGGATGGGGAAAGATAAGGAAAAGGCTACCTGAAAATGCGGCGCAGCAAAGTTTCTGCACAGCTGAAATGGTTTTCAGGTAGCCTTTGATGCCGGCAGAGAGGCTTATTGTGCGGCCCGCTCCGGTTCTTCGGTTACGAAGCCGACTTTGCTCAGGCCGGCATCGCGCACGGCGCTGAGGGCTTTTTCCACGTAGTCGAACTGGGCGTTTTTGTCGGCAGCGATGGCGATCACTTGGTCGGGATTGGTTTTGGCCAGCTGCTGCAGCTGGGCTTCCAGTGCCTGCAGGGTAATCTGCTCGCCTTCGGCCAGGTGGTAGCTGCCGTCGGCGGAGATGGAGAGGCGCAGCGGGTCTTTGGGCTGCGCGGCGTTTTCCGCCACCTGCTTGGCCGAGGCGGTGGGCAGCTCCAGCGGGATGGAATGGGTCATCACCGGCATGGTGATCATGAACACGATTAGCAGCACGAGCATCACGTCCACCAGCGGGGTAACGTTGATGTCGGCCATCGGCGAATCGTCGCCGTTGTTCATCGAGCCGAATGCCATGGCTTACTCCTTGTCGTTCATGATTTTCACGTGCAGGTCGTAGGCGTAGGCGTCCATATCCTGCGCTACCTGCTTGTTGCCGTGCACGATAAAGTTGTAGGAGAGCACGGCGGGGATGGCGGCAAACAGGCCCACGGCGGTGGCCACCAGCGCTTCGCCGATGGGGCCGGCCACGGTGGCAATGTTCACCTGGCCCTGCAGGCTGATGTTTTCCAGCGCGTGATAGATGCCCCACACTGTGCCGAACAGGCCGATAAACGGTGCGGTGGCGCCCACGGAGGCGAGGATGGTGAGCCCGCCGTTGAGGCTGCGGTTGGCGATGCTCATGGTGTTGCGGATGTGCTGCACCAGGTAGTCGCCCAGCGGGATGGTAGTGAGCGGGCTGGCGGGGTTGGCGCGGTATTGGCGCGCGGCGCGGATGGCCGATTCGGTGAGCTCGCTCAGCGGGGAGGGGTGGGCTTTGGCCAGCCGCAGCATGTCTTCCATGGAAGAGACGGTGGCCACGGCTTCGATGGTGCCGCGGTTGGCGTGGCGCACTTGGTGCAGGCGGATGCCGCGCACGATGATGATCCACCAGGTGGCGATGCTCATCAGCACTAATATAACGAAGACGCTGATCAATACCATGTCGCCTTGCGCGAAAACGTGTCCTAAGTTCATGATGCTCCTAAATGATGCTGTTTATATGGGTGAATGTGGGTAATCCGGGTTGCGGCTTAGCGTGCGGTAAAGCGCAGGGTAAAGGTGTAGCTGGCGCGTATCGGCTGGCCGTTGCGTTTGGCTGGTACGAAGGTGTAGCGTTCGCGCACGGTTTTCTCGGCCGAGCGCCCGAACAGCGGATGGGTGGCGGAAAGCACTTCCACGCTGGAGGGCTTGCCGTTGGTTTCCACCATCACGCGCAGACGCACCGTGCCGCTGATGCCTTCTTCTTCCAGCTGCGGCGGGTAGGGCGGTTTCGGGTTGTTCAGGTAGCCGCCGATGTGGGTTGGATTGCTGTCGCCGCCCCCTCCACCGCCGGTGCCCGGGCCGTTGCCTGAGCCGATACCGCTGCCGTGGCCGCCGCCTTCGCCGGAGCCGGAACCCGGGCCTCGGCCGCTGCCTTGGCCGGGGCCGACGCCGGTGCCCTGACCGCCGCCGCTGCCGCCGCCCGAACCGGCCGAAGGCGCACCGTGGCCTTGGCCGCTGCTGCTGCCGCCGGCGCTGTGGCTGCCGGCCGTGCTAGACGGCGGGGTGTTGGCAGGTGCGACTGGTTTGGCTTCGGGGCGCGGCTCGGGTTTGGGCTCGGGGCGCACCGGTTTGACTTCGGGCTGGGGTTTGGGCTGGACGATGTCGGCCGGTCGGTCGGTTCGTTCCACCGGCTTGATTTGGGCGCGCTGCTCGGGCGCGGGCTTGGGCTGCTCCGGTTTGGGCTGGGGCGGGGCGGGCGGTTGTTCGGGCCGGCCTTGCGCGGGCGCGGGCTCTTCTTCCACCACCACATCGCCGCCTTGGCCGCCGCCCCCCCCGCCGCCGCCGAGCATGCCGAGATCAACAAAGCTCAGCCCGGGCGGTTCGGCAGGCAGTTCCGGCGGTTTGACCGAAACCAGCAGCCAATACAGCAGGGCGTGGGCGGCGATCACGAACAGCAGCGCGGCCGGTGAGAGAAAGCGGTTTTCGTTTTGCATGATGGGGCGGCATATTAATGCGAACTATTTCTGTTTGCAAGATATTTTTGCAAGGCGGGCGGGTTCGGCACGGCAGCGGCGGGTTGGGTGGTGATGGGTGGGTTTGGCGGGGAGGCGGTTTCTGGTTTTCAGGTAGCCTTTGCGGGGCTTGTGGCGGCTCGAACGATATGAGGATTCTGTGCGTTTTCACTATGTTGGAGCTTTATTTTCAGGTAGCCGGTTGAAAGGGAGGGCTACCTGAAAATTTTCGGGCGGTGTGTGCTTTGAACGAAAGGGGTTCTATCCGAGGTGCTGTTTGCTGAGGTAAACGCTGACGAGCAGGCCGCTGGGGAAGCGGGGGCTGCTTGCCAACTCGATGCGGCCGCCGTGGCGTTCGGCGATGGTGCGGGCGATGGGGAGGCCGAGGCCGGTGCCTTCTTGGCCGCTGCCGAGGATGCGGTAGAAGGGGTCGAACACGCGGCGGCGTTCGGCGGGAGGGATGCCGGGGCCGTTGTCTTCGATGCGGAAGATGATGTGGGCGGGGGTTTCGGCGGCGGAGAGGTCGATCTGGCTACCGGCGGGGCTGTAGCGGATGGCGTTGTCGGCGAGGGTTTTGACGAGAGTGTAGATGTCGGCTTCGTTGGCTTGGAAAACGGGGTCGTCGGGGCTGGCTACGCCGAGGTCTTGCTGTTTGGCGTCGGCGAGGGGGTGGAGGTCTTCAATCACGCTGCGGAAGAGGGCTTGGCTGCTGAGGCGGGCTTTGGGGCGCTGGGCTTCGGGGGCTTGGGCACGGGTGAGGGAGAGGAGCTGCTCGAGCAGGTGGCGGTTGCGGCGGATGCCTTGCAGCAGGGCGGCGAGCTGGCCGGCGGCGGGCTCGGGCAGGGGCTGGGCGGCGAGGCGTTCGGCTTGCAGGGAGAGGGCGGTCATGGGGCTGCGCAGTTCGTGGGCGGCGTCGGCGATGAAGCGTTGCTGCTGTTGCATGGCGGCTTCGGTGCGTGCGAGCAGGTGGTTGATGGCGCGGATGAAGCTGCGGATTTCGTGGGGTTGGTCGGCTTCGGGCAGGGGGGTGAGGTCGGCGCTGGGGCGGGTGTCGAGGCTTTGGGAGAGGCGGCGCACGGGCTGCATGGTGCGCTGGACGATGAGGATGGTGAGGATGATGGAGAGGGGGGCGAGCAGCAGGAGGGGCAGTGCGCTGCTCCAGGCGGCATGCTCGGCCATGTCTTCGCGGAATTCGTTTTCTTGCAGGACGGCAACGGGGCCTTGCGGGGTGTGGCGGATGTAGGCGCGGTAGGTGTCGTTGTCGCCGGGCTCTTGGAAGGTGTGGAGGCCTTCGGGGAGGTTGGGGGGAAGGGTGATGTGTTCGTCGTCATCATCATCATCGCGTGCGCGGGCTTGCTCGCCGGCGGGGGTTTGCACGCGGATGTGGGCGTCGCGCTGGCTCTTGGTGTTTTCAGGTAGCCTTTGGGGGTCGATGTGGGCGGCGATTTGGCGCAGGAGGTCGTCTTGGAGCTTGTGGGTGCTGCGGTAGCTGTCGTAGAAGGAGAAGCCGCCGGCGATGAGGGCGGCGAGCAGCAGGGCGGCGCTGAGGGCGGCGGCGAGGCGCAGCTGGAGGGAGTGGCGGAAGGGGAGGGTCATGGGCGGGATGTGATGTGGGGCGGTTGGCGGGTGTTGGGCTCTTTGGGCACCATCCAGCCGACGCCGCGGATGTTTTTGATGTGGTCTTTGCCGATTTTTTTGCGCAGGGCGTGGATGAGGTAGTCGATGGCGTTGCTTTCCACTTCTTCGCCCCAGCCGTAGATTTTGTCTTCGAGGCTGCTGCGGGAGAGGATGGTGCCGGGGCGCTGGAGCAGGGCTTCGAGGATGGCGAATTCTTTGTTGCTGAGGATGACGGGCTCGCTTTGGCCGGCGATGTGCACTTGATGGGCGGCGGGGTTGAGGGTGAGGGCGCCGTTGCCGGGGGCGGGGCCGGTTTGGCGGTGGTGGCGGCGCATAACGGCGCGGATGCGGGCTTGCAGCTCGGCCATGTCGAAGGGCTTCACCAGGTAGTCGTCGGCGCCGCCGTCGAGGCCGGACAGGCGGCTGTGGAGGTCGTCGCGGGCGGTGAGGATGAGTACGGGGGTGGGGTTGCCGCTGCCGCGCAGCTGCTGCAAGACGAGGAGGCCGTCTTGGCCGGGCAGGCCGAGGTCGAGCAGGATGAGGTCGTAGCTTTGGCTCTTGAGGGCGGCGGTGGCGCTGTGGCCGTTGTCGAGCCAATCGACGGCGTGGCCGCTGTCGCGGAGGCTGCCGGCTACGGCTTCGGCGATCATGGGGTCGTCTTCGATAAGGAGGAGGCGCATGGCGGTGTGGCAGGCTACCTGAAAAAGATGGCGGCAGTATAGCAGGAGTGAATTAGCTGAAAATTAGGCTGCCTGAAAATGGGGCGGCCGGATTTTCAGGTAGCCTGTTGGCTGAATCAGGCGGGCGTTAAAACAGGGGTTTGTAGGTGGCGAGCCAGTAGATGAGGCAGAGGCAGCCCATCGAGAGGGCGTAGCCGAGCCACCATTTGCCGGAGCGTGGCGGGCTTTTGAGGCAGAACATGCCGAGGAAAATATACACCACCACCAAAATCAGCTTTACGCCGAGCCAGTTGGCGTTGCCGAAGGGGGTGTAGCGGGTGATGGCGAGCAGCAGGATGCCGGTGAGGAGCAGCAGGGTGTCGTTGAGGTGCGGCAGGATGCGTAGCGCTTTGGGTACGGGGCGCTGCGGGCGGGCGGTGCGCAGCCAGAAGCGGAGGTTGAACAGGATGACGGTGATGACGACGAACAGCAGGTGGCTGTGTTTGGCGATGAGGTACATGGCGGTGGTTTGTGGTGTGCGTTTGGAAAACGGAAGGCTACCTGAAAGTGTGGGAACAGCCAATAGCCTTGGGAAAAAATGGGGAAAGGCTACCTGAAAAATGGCGGTGGAGGTTTTTAGGTAGCCTTTTCGGGTTTACCAATCGTGGTCGATCAGGCTGCGTTCGTCGGCGAGGCGGTAGGCGGCGTCGAGCTGTGCCTGCATGGTGGGCGGCAGGGCTTCGCGTTCGCCTGTGCGGTAGCGTTTCCAGTAGGGTGAAAGGGTGAAGCGGCAGGTTTCGGCCAGCTCGCTCTGTATCATGATGAGGTGGCAGACGGTATAGCAGAAAGCGTCTTGCGGGTCGAAGGCGGCCAGCTCGATCACGTCGCCGGGGTAGAAGGCTTGGTCTAAACTCAAGCTCACGTAGCCGTTTTGCTCGTGCACGATTTGGCGCAGGGCGTTGAAGTGGCGCTCGGCTTCCATGCCATAGTCGAAGCGGCTGATGCGGCGCAGGGTATCATCGCTGGCTTGCTGGATATAAGGGAATAGGATGGGCGGAAATTCGGGGGCGGATTGGCGTTTTCGTTTTTTAGACATGGGTTTTGAGCTTGGCTGAAGTTGCCGTTTTAGTTTTAACTTCGTTGAAGCTGACGCTTTAGCTTCACAGAAACTCCGCTTCCCACGGAAGCTCCGTTTTAGCTTCGCTGATACTGGCGCTTTCAGGTAGCCTCTGCTGCGGATGCGGCATGTTTTTCGATGGCCAGCAGATAGGGCGGGCGGTTGCGGCGGTTGAGGAAGCCGTAGCGCAGCACGGCAAATTCCTGCTGCGGCAGCTCGGCCGCCCAGGCGGACACGGCTTCGGCTTCAAGCGCGCCGGCGGCATGGCCGGGATACAGCACGGCGGCCAGCAGCCCGCCGGGGCGCAGCAGCCGCACGGCTTGGGCGAGTGCGGCGAGGGTGCTGCCGGCTTCGGTGGTGAGCGATTTGTTGCCGCCGGGCAGGAAGCCGCAGTTGAACACGATACTGTGCACAGGTTCGCGCACATGCTCGGCCAAATCGGCGTGGCTGGCGGCAATCAGGCACACCTGATCCTCCTCCCCGGCTGCCTGCAAACGCGCCTGCGTGGCGGCCAACGCCTGCGGCTGGATGTCGAAGGCATACACGCGGCCGCGCGCGCCCACGCATTGCGCCAGAAACAGCGTGTCGTGGCCGTTGCCGGCGGTGGCGTCGATGGCGGTGCCGCCCTCGGGCGTGGCTTGGGCGAGCAGGCGGTGGGCGAAGGGGAGGATGTTGTCGAGCATGGAGTAGCCTTGCGGGATATAAGGGGATTGGCAATCGCGGCGCGGGCTTGGAGTATAATGCCTGCCATCTGCACGCATCTTTATGAAAGGAAATCAGCATGGGCATTCCGGCCATCTCCCCGCAATACGCGCCCTATCTGCGGGATTTTGAAACACTCATCCTGCAAAAGCAAGCCGAGATCGAAGCCTGGTTCCGCAGCCAGTGGAAGCAGCACAAACCGCCGTTTTACGGCTCGGTGGACATCCGCAACAGCGGCTATAAAATGGCTTCCATCGACATGAATCTCTTCCCCGGCGGCTTTAACAATTTAAACCCGCAGTTCAGCCCGCTGGCCGCCGCCGCCGCCACCGACGCGGTGGAACGCTATTGCGAATCGGCCAAATCCGTGCTGATTGTGCCGGAAAACCACACGCGCAATACCTTCTATTTGGAAAACGTATATGCGCTGAGCAATATCCTGCGCCAGGCCGGCTTTGCCGTGCGCCTGGGCAGCCTCAACCCGGAAATCACCGCGCCCACCGAATTTCAAACCGCGCTGGGGCACACCATTTTGCTCGAGCCCCTGCAACGCACCCGCGAGCGTGTGCACCTGGCCGACGGCTTCTCGCCCTGCCTCGTGCTGCTGAACAACGACCTCTCCGGCGGCGTGCCCGAAATTTTGCAGGGCGTCCGCCATACCGTGCTGCCGCCACTGCACGGCGGCTGGACTACCCGGCGTAAAACCGCCCATTTCGCCGCCTATAACCAAGTGGCCGCCGAATTTGCCGCGCTGATCGGCATCGACGAATGGCAGATTAACCCCTATTTTGAAAAAGTGTCCGGCCTGAACTTCCACGAGCGCGAAGGCGAGGATGCGCTGGCCGCCGCTGTGGAGCGCGTGCTGGCTAAAACGCAGGCCAAGTACGACGAAAAAGGCATTACCGACCAGCCTTTCGTGATTGTGAAAGCCGATGCCGGCACCTACGGCATGGGCGTGATGAGCGTGAAATCCGCCGACGAAGTGCGCGCGCTCAACCGCAAGAACCGCAACAAAATGGCCACGGTGAAAGAAGGTTTGGCGGTAACGGAAGTGATTGTGCAGGAAGGGATTTACACCTACGAAACGCTCAACGGCGCCGTGGCCGAGCCTGTGGTGTATATGATAGACCGCTTCGTGGTGGGCGGATTCTTCCGCGTGCACGAAGGGCGCGGCACGGATGAAAACCTCAACGCCAGCGGCATGCGCTTCGTGCCCCTGAGCCGCAATATGCCGCAAACCGACAGCAGCGGCGAAGATCCGGAATTCCTCGCCGGCAGCAAGCGCGTGTTCGAGCAGTGGCAAACGCTTGGCCTGCCCGACTACAACCAGGGCTGCGACTGCGCCAACAACCGGCTGTATGTGTACGGCGTGATGGCGCGGCTCTCGCTCTTGGCGGCTTCGATTGAGTTGGAGCAGGGTTGATGTGATGGAATGAAGGGCTACCTGAAAACGAAGCATCAACGTAGTTAAACCGCAGCACAGCGGAGTTTCTGCGAAGCTAAAATTTCAGGTAGCCTTTTTTAATATTAATACATGAAGGAAAGATACCGAAGACTAGGGGTCTAATGGGAACAACAGCAATTGCATACAAAGAAAAATATTTCTGGATACACAATGCAACAGGCGAAGTCTTTGCTGCCATTCTGTTGGAGGAACTGAAAAAACATCCCGATAAAATGGTGGTGTTACGAGCAGAAATTGAAGAATTGCTGTCTCATTGGGTTGTCGGTATCCTAGTTTCGCTGAAGGATTATTTACAGACTGAGGAGAATATTCCAATCTTCCTTCAGGCCATTCAGCGTTCGTTAGAACTTGCGCGGTTATCGTCGGATGAATTATGTATATCGGGGTTTTCAGTTGGCAAAGATATATTTTTTGAAGAAATATCGGCGTTTAAGCAACTGATTACCGAATACGATACATTTAATAAAAATGCAAAAATTTATGCGCCCCTCTCGCAAAAGTGGATTACGGCGTAATGCCGATATAAAAAGCGAAGACGGGTAGAGTAGGCAGCTTGTTGCCCACGCCATCATTCTAATTTTCAGGTAGCCTTTCCCCAAATAAGGCTACCTGAAAACATAGCGCTGCAAAGCTAAAATTTTGGGTTGTACTAGATTAGCCCTAAATTCCACACCATTTTTGCAGGGGTTTAAACTGTTAGGACGGAGTGCCGAAGTTAAACCGAAACTCGCACTCTTTCAAGAACAGGGGGAAAGATTTGCGGTCGATTCCGTTGTATTTGCGTAAGACGCGTTTTGCCTGATTCCAAAAGTTTTCGATGCCGTTGATGTGGTTCTGACGGTCTGCAAATTCCTTGGAATGGTTGATACGGTGATGGATAAAACCGCTCACGTCCAACTTGTCGTCACTGCTCAGGCTGTCGGTATAGACAATGCTGTCGGGCATGATTTTCTTTTAATGACAGGCATCAATGTTTCAGACCTGGCATTATTCACCACGACGGTATAGACCCGTCCTTGTCGTTTCAGGATACCGAATACCACCACCTTACCCGCTGCACCTCGTCCTCACCTACCTTTGCGATGACCACCGAAATAACTTTCGTCCAATTCGACCGGGCCGGCGAAAATTTCATTGGCCGCTAATGCCAAATGATGGCTGATGACCATACAGATTTTGCGGTAGAACAGGATGGCGGAATTGGGCTGTATGCCCAAAATATCGGCAGTGGCATGGGCGGTAACTTAGAGCACAAAAAAGCGAAGCAGTTCTTTCTGTACTTTTTTCTTTAATTTGCAGTGTGTTATCTTCATATCTTGAGAGTAACATAACTGCTAATCTAGTACAGCCCCTAAAAATTAACGCTGTCATAAATCAATAGCGTTATTTTTTAACCCTCACGAATTAATTTTGTTTGAATGAATTTGCTATTGTATAACACACAATCCGCCCCTGTTTTTCGGGGGGAGGCAATCGGGAATTTTGCCGCTGCTCGGGTTGCTGAAAACCTGTTATGTTTTCCGGCGTGGCTGGTGCAACAGGTTCACTACTTAGTGCATTTGGTTCACTGGGTGGTGCAGATGGTTCACCAGCTCCGGCGGGTGGCGGCTACTTGTCAAAACTTGTCATTGCGGCGCGGGGAAACCCAACAAAACCTAACACCGAAGCTCGGAAATAAATCCGGCTCTCGGAAATAAATCCGAACAACTGGGAATACAACAACACCAGCGCGGCGGCTGGTGTCGGGTTTTCAGGTAGCCTTCTGTCGGCTTACCGCCTGATATTCAGCTCGGCGGTTTGCCCTGTGGAGGCCAGCATAGAGAGCAGAGCATCAATCGTGAATTTGCCGATTTTGCCGTTTACCAAATCGGAAACGCGGGGGCGGCTGGTGTTGAAGAGGGCGGCTGCCTGCTCTTGCTTTAAATCCTGCTCGGCTATCCAGTCGCTCACTCTCTTTGCCAGCTTCAGCTTGGTTTGGATAACCATATCGCTATGCGCCTTGAGCTTGGCGGCCTCTTCGGGATGAAAACCCAAATCGGAAAATACATTGCCGCCTGCGGGGGTGGTGTGGGTGGTTTTTGATTTCATTGCTGTAGCTCCTTTACCAACGCGGCATAACGCGCCTTAATGGTTGCCGTGTCTTTCGTGGCAGGTTTTCAGGTAGCCTATTCGGCCAGTTGCTCCGGCTGGTATTGGTAGATTTTGGCAAACAGCTCCCGAGTTTTGCGCTGCGGGTTGCTCCAAACTTAAAATCGGCACAAACCTCTAATCCGACAAGTCGGGCAAATCGGCAAGAGTAAGGTCTTCCATTGTTGTAGGTTGTCGCATTGCTTGCCTCCTGTTGAAAAATGTTGAAACCCAAAGGATAAGTTTTACTAAATCCGCTACACCTTGCCGCTATCTGCACAATACGGCATTATGCGGGGTTAAGGATAATGCTTAGCAAAATAAAACACCAGCCCGTCCGCCGGTGTTTTGTTGTTTCAGGTAGCTCTGTTTGTTGCAATCAAGGCTTGGGCTTGGCGGTATCACTCCCGCAGATAGTCCGAATACCATTGCATCATTTCCCGCCGCTCGGCCAGATACTCCGCCCGGTTGTAGGCGGCTCTAATTCGGTTGCTTTCTTCGTGCGCTAACTGGCGTTCTATGGCATCGGGGTTGTAGCCCTGCTCGTTCAGGATACTGCTTGCCAAACTGCGGAAGCCGTGCGGGGTGGCTATGCCTTTGTAGCCTAGGCGCTCAATGATGCGGGTCAGGGTGGCATCGCTGATAAAGCCGGTGGTTTTGGTGCGGCTGGGGAACAGATAGGGAGTATTGCCGGTTAGGCCGTGTAGTTCCCGCAATAGCTCCCGCGCCCAATCGGAAAGCGGTACGGTATGGCTGCGTTTCATCTTCATGCGCTCGGCGGGAATAATCCATTGCGCCGCTGAAAAATCCACTTCCGCCCATTGCCCGCCGCGTAGTTCGGTATTGCGCACAAACACCAGCATAGTCAGCAGCAGGGCAATTTTGTTTGCCGGGTCAATATCGGCCAGTATCAGGCGGCGGTAAAACTCGGCCAGTTCTTCACGGGGCAGGGCGGGCATGTGTCGGGTGGTCTTTTTCTCGAAGTGGCCGCGCAACGGTACGGCGGGGTTGCGGTCGGTTATCTCCAGCATGGCGGCATAGGTGTATACCGCGCCTATCCATTGCCGCACTTTCTCGGCGGTTACATTGGCGCCGCGTGCCACAATAGCCGCAATAACGTTTTTCACGTTGGAAACGCTCACTTCGGCCAGCGGCATTTGCCCGATGTAGGGAATACGTCTTTTTGCATATCGGCAAGGATGCGTTCGGCGTGAACGGGCTGCCAGCGGTGCAGGTTGTCGGCATGCCAGCGTTTAGCCACGGCTTCAAAGGTATTTTGTAGAGCGGCCTGCCTTTCCTGCTTGGCCTGTTGCTTGGCGGCGGCTGGGTCTTGCCCCTGTGCCAACAGAGAGCGGGCATTCTCGGCAGTCTACCGCGCTTCGGAGAGGGAGAAGGCGGGATACTTGCCGATAGTCAGCGTTTTTTCCTTACCGTCGATACGGTATTTCAGGCGGAAGATTTTGCCGCCTGCCGGGGTAATTTCCAGATACAGGCCTCCGCCGTCAAACAGCTTGGCTTTTTTCCCTGCTTTGTCAGGCTTGGCATTCCTTATTTGGCGGTCGTTTAGAGGCATTCTGGTGGTATATTTTCAGGGGTGCTTTCAAGATACCCCCAATCATGCCCCCACAAAGTAGGCAATTCAATTGGACGGCATTAGACGTGATTAGCTGAATAGGGAAGGAGCAGGGATAAATCAAATCAGCCTGAAAGCCTTATCTGGCTTAGATTTAGCTGGTTGCGTTGGATGGCATTAGATGTAAAAAAACAGCCCGAAAATCTGGGCTGTTTCTATGTGATGGTGCCGACAATGAGACTTGAACTCATACGACCTACGGTCACTACCCCCTCAAGATAGCGTGTCTACCAATTCCACCATGTCGGCTTAAAAAGTTTTCAATTACTCCGGAATCACTGCCTGACTGGCAGCCTGTGCTGGAGCGGCAGGCTGGGAGGCGGCAGCTGGAGCAGATTGTTGCTGAGGTGCGGCGGCACTATCCAAACCCAATTGGCTGCTGCCACGGCTAGAAATGATGCTGAGCGCCACACAGCAGCAGAAGAATATCGCGGCAGCAATGGCGGTGCTGCGGCTCAGGAAGTTGGCGCTGCCGGCCGAACCAAACACGCCTTGCGCGCTACCGGAGCCGAATGCCGCACCAGCATCGGCACCTTTGCCCTGTTGCATCAGGACGAGGCCGATGACTGCCAGCGAGGCAAAGCCGCCGATAATCATAATGATGGTTTTAAATGCTTCCATGACTGTTCACTGTTAGGGTTTTGCGGCGGCTTGGGCAATGGTTGCGAAATTGTCTGCTTTGAGGGAAGCTCCGCCAACTAACGCGCCATCCACCTTGGGCAGTGACAGAATCGTTTGCGCGTTTTGCGGATTGACACTGCCGCCGTAAAGAGTGCGGATATTAGCACCCTTGTGGGAGAAAGACAAGAGTTCGGTGTAAATAAAGGCGTGCATAGCGGAAATTTGCTCGGGCGTGGCCACTTGGCCGGTGCCGATGGCCCACACTGGCTCGTAGGCCACGGCGATATGGGTCATGGATTTGCCGCGCAATACGGAGAGTTGTTCGGCAACAATATTTTCTTCCCGCCCGGCTTGGCGTTCGGCCAGGGTTTCGCCAACGCATAAAATCGGAATCAGGTCGGCAGCCAAGGCGTTATCCAGCTTGTTCGACAGGATTTCGTTGTTTTCACCAAAGTATTGGCGGCGTTCGGAATGGCCGAGCAGCACGAACTGTGCGCCGAGGTCGGCCAGCATGGCGGCGGAAGTTTCGCCGGTGAAAGCACCGTCTGAGGCAAAGCGACTGACGTCTTGTGCACCGATGTGCAGGGCAGTCGAGGCAGCGGCCTGTTTGAGGGCGCACAGATAGGGCAGGGGGGCGGCGATACCGGTCACCACGTTTTCAGGTAGCCTTTGCTCTGCCCAAGCTTGGGCGAAGGCGGCAACAGTGCTGCTGCGGCCGTTCATTTTCCAGTTGCCGATGATCCAGGGTTGTTGCCACATCATGGTGCCGCCATCCTTTCTGTGAGTTGAGACGGGTTGTGTTATTCGGGCTGGGGTGCGGGAGGCTTCGGTTTGCTCAGCCGAGGCGTTCAGGCGCGCCATTTGGGTGGCGATGCCTCGTTCGATTTTGGCCATGGAGCCGGATTCCACTTCGTGGTAGGCCTCCAGTAGGGCATATTTAAAGGCTTCCACATCGGCGCCGCCGTGGCTTTTGATAACGATGCCGCGCAGGCCGAGGAAGATGGCGCCGTTGAATTTGCGCGGATCGAGCCGGTTTTTGAAGCCGCGTAGGGTGGGGAAGGCGAGTAGGGCGGCCAATTTGTTCAGCCAGTTGCGGCTGAATTCTTCGCGGATTACGCCGCCGATGAATTTGACAGCGCCTTCAATGGCTTTGAGTACGGCATTGCCGGTGAAGCCGTCGGCCACGACGACGTCTACTTTGCCACTGAACACGGCATCGCCTTCTACGTTGCCGATGAAGTTCAGCGGGCTGTTTTGCAGCAGGTGGTGCGCTTCTTTGATCACGCTGCCGCCTTTGATGTCTTCGGTGCCAACGTTGAGCAGGCCAATGCGCGGCCGGCTGTTGCTCGGATACAGGGCGCCGAACAGTTCGCCGCCCATTACGCCGAATTGCAGCAGCTGTGCGGCCGAACAATCCACGTTGGCGCCCAAGTCGAGCATCAGCGCCAGTCCGCCGCCTTTGGAAGGCATAAATTTAGCGATGGCGGGGCGGTCGATGCCGGGTAGGGTTTTGAGCACGAAGCGGGCGGTGGCCATCAGCGCGCCGGTATTACCGGCCGATACGGCGGCTTGCGCGGCGCCTTCTTTCACTTGTGTGATGGCAACGCGCATTGAGGAATCTTTTTTGTTTTTCAGGGCGCCCTGCGGTGCTTCATCCATGCCCACCACTTCGGTAGTGTGTACGATGTGCAGCCTTTCATGGCCGGCGTGTGTGCCTAGCGCGCTGCGGATGGCGGTTTCGTCGCCCACTAAAATCAGCTTGGTGTCGGTTTTCTCTTGCAGGAATGCCATTGCCGCAGGGATGGTTACCGTGAGGCCGGCGTCGCCGCCCATGGCATCGATGGCTAAAGTAATCATCTGATTCTATTCTCCATTGTATTCTGTTGCCGTGCGATGGGGCTACCTGAAAAATGTAAACTGGATATGACGGATATTTTTCAGGTAGCCTGCTCTGGGCTTAGGGTAGGGGCTGGCGCTGTGCGGCCAGAGCATTGTGTTCGCTGATGTCGTCGGCATCCCATGGGTAGTTGATCCACCAATCGGGGGTGACGAGGCCGCTGAAATAGGCGATGCCAGGCGGCAGAATCCCTTTCTTTTCTTTGATTTTTTCGTGCAATACGGCCACGCCCATCGAGGCGAAGTCTTCCTGCATCAGCTGTTCGAGGCAGAATTGCAGGGTAACACGGCTGTCGTCTACTTCGTCTACCACCAAGACGTGTTTGCCTTCCAGGCTTTCCGGCATAGGGTCGAGCCATTGGATTTTCTGCACGGAATCGCGCGTGGCGTGGCTTTGGTCGTTGCAGTAATAGGCGGTGGTAACGGCGTAGATCGGGATATTGAGGAAGCTGCGCAGGATGCGCGCGGGGATGAATCCGCCGCCGCCGATGGCGATCATGGCATCGTAGCGGGTGCCGGACGTTTGGATTTTGTGGGCTAGGCCGCGTAGGGCTTGGTGGATTTCATCATAGGTGTACCAGATTTTTTCCGACATATTTCAATCCTTGTTGGGGCGTGCGGCAAACTCGGCGTTTGGTGCGCCGGGTGCCGGGAAACAGCGGCAAATTGTAAACAGGCAGAGGGCTGTCGGCAACTGAAAGGCTACCTGAAAAGACGGTTTAATGATGCACAGCCTGCCTAAATATTCTGCTGTTTGCCGGGGCGGGGCAATGCAAAAAAGCCAGTAATTGCGCGGGCAATCTGCTGGCTTGTCATCGGCCTGTGCTGGCTTATTCGTCTTTGGCCTTAACCACTTTGCGGCCACGGTACATGCCGTTGGCGGAAATGTGGTGCGGGCGGTGCACTTCACCGGTGGCGCTGTCTACAGACAGGGCGGGGGCGGTCAGTGCGTCGTGGGCGCGGTGCATGCCGCGGCGTGAGGGGGATTTTTTGTTTTGTTGAACAGCCATGTTGCAAACTCCTAAAAATAAACCTGAATAAAGTAATTAACGACCATTTTTCAGCGCCGCCAAAGCAGCGAAGGGATTGGGACGATCCTGATTGATTTCGGCCAGTCGGCCGTGTTCGCAATCCGTGTGGCAAGGGGCGTAGGGCAGCGCCATCAGAATCTGGTCTTCCACCAGCTCTCCGACATCCAACTCCGGTACCAGCAGCATGCCTTCCAGTTCTTCCTCAGCGGCCATGGCTTCATCCAAGGCTGCTTCGTTGCCGAACAGGACAATACGCGCCTGCTCATCCAGCGCAAACGGCATCGGCTGCATGCAGCGTTGGCAAACCAACGACAATTGCGCAGAAACCGATAAGTCTAAATACAGCCGTTCGCGTTTGTCACGGCCACCTTGCAGAACGAAGTCCACAGGTGTTTCCCGCTCGGCCAAGCACTCGTGCCGGGCAACGCGTTCGTCCATCTCGTCCAGCCTGATTTGGCCGGCCAAATGCTGTGCCTGCGCGGCGACTGCTTGCGGATCAATCAAAATAGGGTCTGACATAAACGCGCCATGATATAATCCACTGCCTGAAACGTCAATATTTTAATACGGTTTATGAACGAAACCCTGCCGATTGTGCTCGGCTCTTCCTCGGTATTCCGCCAGCAGCAGCTGGCCAAACTCGGTTTGCGGTTTGTTGTTGCCAAGCCCGATTGCGACGAAACACCACTGCCGGGTGAAACGCCGTGCCAAACCGCCGAGAGGCTGGCCGAAGCCAAAGCCTGCTCGCTGACGGCACGCTATCCGCGGCATTTGGTGATCGGCGCCGACCAGGTGGCCTGTTGTGGCGGACGGCAGCTGGGCAAGCCGATGAGCGTGGCGAAAGCACAACAAATGCTGGCCGAAACCGCCGGCCAAGAGCTGCATTTTTACAGCGCGTTATGTGTGCTCAATACTTTTTCAGGTAGCCTGTATCGCCATGTGGACACCACTGTCGTGAAAATGCGCCCGCTCACGGCGCAGCAAATCGCCAGCTATCTCAAGCGCGAACCGGATGCCGTGTATTGCGCCGGCGGCGCGAAAAGCGAAGGTTTGGGCGGCGCGCTGATTGAACGCATCGACAGCAGCGACCCCAATGCGCTGATCGGCCTGCCGATTTTCCGGCTGATTGATTTTTTGCAGGCTGAAGGTGTGGCGGTGTTGTAAACTTGAGGCTACCTGAAATTTCAGGTAGCCTCTTCTGCCTTTTGGAAAAAGAATCATGTTTATCGTTTCCCTTGATTACATCAAACCTTTAGCCAAAATCGAAGCACACCTGCCTGCGATATCGAATACTTAAACCGCCACTATGCCGCCGGCCACTTCCTGTTTTCCGGCCGCAAAGAACCGCGTACCGGCGGCGTGATTATTATGCGAGCCGAGAGCCGGGTGCAGGCGGAAGCCATGATTGCCGAAGACCCGTTTTACCAAGCCAAGCTGGCCGAATACCAAATCACCCAGTTTATCCCGACTAAAACCGCCGATGATTTGATCGCCTATCGGGAAACCCTTTAATGCGGCCTCGAGGCTACCTGAAAAATATGCAACCCACTTTATTCCTCATCCCCACCCCGCTCGGCAACCCCGACACCCCCTGCCTCCTGCCGCACGAGCAAACCCTGCTCGCCGGCCTCACCGATTTCGTGGTCGAAGCCGAAAAAACCGCCCGCGCCTGCCTGCGCCATTTCGGTTTGAACACGCCGTTGCAGCAGCTCAATCTGTGCGCGCTGAACAAGCACACTGCCCCCGACGAGCTGCCCAGCTTGCTGCAACCGTTGCACCAAGGTCGCAACATGGGGCTGCTCAGCGAAGCCGGCTGCCCTGCCGTGGCCGATCCCGGTGCCGCGCTGGTGGCACTGGCACATCAGGCCGGATTCGCCGTGTGGCCGCTGGTGGGGCCTTCCAGCCTGATGCTTGCGCTGATGGCCTCCGGCGCCAACGGCCAGCAGTTCGCCTTCCGTGGCTACCTGCCCGCCGACCCCGCCGGCCGCCAAGGCTACCTGAAAACCATCGAGCAAGATTCGCGCAGCCGCAACGAAAGCCAAATCTTCATCGAAGCCCCCTATCGCAACAACGCCCTGCTGGCCGACGCCGTCGCCACCCTGCACCCCGACACCCTGCTGTGCGCCGCCAGCAACCTCACCCTGCCCGAGCAGCGCATCCTCAGCATGACGGCGGGCGAGTGGCGCCAACAGCCGCAGCTGCCCGATTTGCACAAGCAGCCCACCGTGTTCGTGCTGTATGCCGGCCAAACACCCACGCCCGCCCGCAAACGCCGTTAAACCATAGAAGTACCCGAGAGGCTACCTGAAAAGTGCGATAGACGAAGTGAAAACGAAAAAGCGAAGCCAAGCACGGCCGATATTTTTCAGGTAGCCTTTCCCATACAACAACCCGAAGAGAAGCCTTATGCCCCCCATTCCCGTGAGCATCACCATGCTGGTGAAAAATGCCGAGCGCTATTTGGCGGACAGTCTCGCCGCCCTGGCTGATTTCGACGAAATCATCCTCCTCGACAACGGCTCCACCGACCGCACGCTCGACATCGCCCGCCGCTTTCCCAATGTGGCCGTACACCACCACGACTTTATCGGCTTCGGCCCCATGAAAAACCTCGCCGCCGGCCTCGCGCGCAACGACTGGGTGCTCAACATTGACAGCGACGAAATACTGCCGCCCGAGCAGGCCGCCGCCATCCGCGCACTCGATTGGCAGGCGCACGGCAAAATCTACGCCCTGCCGCGCCTCAACCACTACCGCGGCCGCCCCATCCGAACCTGCGGATGGTATCCCGACTGGGTGAAGCGCCTCTACCACCGTCACACCGTGCGCTTCAACGACAACCAAGTGCACGAATCCCTGATCGAACCCGCCGGCGGCAGCGTAGAAAGGCTACCTGAAAAATATCCGCTGCTGCACTACTCCTTCGACGGCGCCGCCGCCCTCATCAGCAAAATGCAGCACTACACCGATTTGTTTGCCCAACAGCAGCAATTCAAACGACGCGCTTCCGTGGCCGGTGCGGTGGGGCACGGCGCGGCGGCGTTTTTCAAAAACTACATTTTGAAACGCGGCATCCTCGACGGCGGCGACGGCTTCACCATCGCCTTCGCCAACGCCTGCGGCGCCTACTACAAATACATCAAACTGCACGAAGCCAACCAGCGGCTGACCGTGTCGCTCATCATCACCACCTACAACCGCCCCGACGCGCTGGAAGCCGTGCTGCGCTCCGTGCTGGCGCAGCGCGTGCTGCCGCAGGAAGTGATTGTGGCCGACGACGGCTCGCGCGACGACACCCGCGCCGTGCTCGAGCGCTATCAGGCCGAATTCCCCGTACCACTGCGCCACGCTTGGCAGCCCGACGACGGCTTCCGCCTGGCCGAATCGCGCAACCGTGCCCTGGCGCAGGCCGGAGGCGACTACATCGTCATCATCGACGGCGACATGGTGCTGCATCCCGAATTTATCAGCGACCACCGGCGCGCGGCCAAGAAAGGCTTGTTCGTGCAGGGCAGCCGCGTGATCCTCACGCCCGAGAAAACCGCCGAGCTACTGGCCGAACCTGCCCGCTACCGCGTGCTGAAATGGTATGAAAAGGGTTTGGAAACACGCTTGGAAAAACGCTTCTCCGCCTGCCGCCTGCCTTGGCTTTCCGGCCGGATTTTGCGCCGCGAAACCCGAAACGATTTCCACGGCATCCGCGGCTGCAATATGGCCTTTTTCCGCGAAGACGCGCTGAAAATCAACGGTTTCAATAGTGATTTTGTCGGCTGGGGGCGTGAAGACAGCGAGTTTGTCGCCCGCTTTTTCAACAGCGGCGGTCGGCGTGCCAACCTGAAATTCGCCGCCGTGGCCTACCACCTCTACCACCCCGAAGCCGAACGCGCCGCCCTGCCGGAAAACGACCGCCTGCTGGCCGATGCGCAGGAGCAAAAGCTGGTGTGGTGCGAAAACGGGGTGGATCGGTTTTTGCCTGCCGAATAAACGGCACGAACGACAAAAGGCTACCTGAAAATTTTAGCTTCGCAGAAACTCGCGTAGCCTGTTTTCAGGTAGCCTTTTGTTATGTTCAGGCAAGGGATTAGCGGTTGCCGTCGGTATTGTATTTTTTCTCCAAGCGGGCAAAGAACCAGGCCAGCACCATGGTAAGCATCAGATACACCAAGGCGATGAAGTAATACGGTTCTTCGTAGGTGAGGTAGCGGCCGGTGGCGCTTTTGGCGGCGTAGAGCAGCTCGGCCACGCCGATGGTGGAGAGGAGTGAGCTGTCTTTGAGCAGGGTGATGAATTCGTTGCCCAAGGGGCCGAGCATGCGGCGCAGGGTTTGCGGCAGGATGATGTGGCGCATGGCTTGGCCGTAGCTTAAGCCGAGGGAACGGGCGGCTTCCATTTGGCCGCGGTCGATGGATTTGATGCCGGAGCGGAACACTTCAGTGATGTAGGCGCCGGAGTTGAACGACAGTGCCAGAATGCCGGCCACCAGCGCGCCATAGGTTTGGCGCAGATACAGTGCCGATTCGCCGCTGATCAGCAGGCCGTGCTGCTGGTGCACCAGCATCGGCGACCACACAAAGTGCCAAATAAACACCTGCACCAGCATCGGCGTGCCGCGGAACAAGGTAACGTAGAGGCGCGAGCATTGCTGCAGCAGCCACAGCACGCTGCGGGTAAACATGTTGCCTTTTTCGATTTTAATCACGCGGATGAGGGCGTTGATCAAACCCAGTACTACGCCGAGGAAGGTAGAGGCGGCGGCGATGCCGATGGTGGCCAGCACGCCGTAGAAGAACATTTGGCGATATTCGTAAATAATCGGGAAATGTTGGGAAAACATTTGGATAAGGCCGGTTTCGCTATTCATGGCAATCTTTGCTTCGGTGCGGGAGTGTGTTATCGATTTTGACGAAATAAGGGGCGGATTGTACAAGAAAATGCCGGAGTTGTCAGGCGGCGTGCGGGCCGGGAAAGGCTTGGCCAAGCTGGTTGCCAGTGAAACGAATGAAGGCTACCTGAAAAGTACAACCTGCTTTATCGCCGTGCTTTGTAAAGCTCCGCTTTGTTTTGTTTTAATTTTGATGAAGCTTTGCTTGAGCTTCGTAGAAACTCAGCCTCGGTCGGCTGCTGCGCTAAGACGTCGTTTTCAGGTAGCCTTGGTTTGGCTTGGGGTATTCAAGCGGCGGGATTGGCCAGCCGGTTGATTTCGGCCAGCACTGCGGTTGGGTCGGCGGCTTGGGTGATGGGGCGGCCCATCACCAGGTAGCTGGCGCCGGCGGCAAGGGCTTGGGCGGGGGTCATGATGCGGCGCTGGTCGTCGTGGTTGCTGCCGGGATTGGGGCGGATGCCGGGGGTAACCAGCACGAATTCTTTGCCGCGTTCTTGGCGTAGGGAGGCGGCTTCGTGAGGGGAGCAGACCACGCCGTCGAGGCCGGATTGCTGTGCCAAGGCTGCCCAGCGTGATGCCCATTCGGCAATGGGGGCGGTGAGGCCGAGCTCGTTTAAATCGTCCTGTTCCATGCTGGTGAGCACGGTGACGCCGATGAGCAGCGGGCGTTGGGCGTGGTTGGCCACGGCTTCGGCGGCGGCTTCCATCATGCGGCGGCCGCCCGAGGCGTGCATGTCTACCATCCACACACCCATGTCGGCAGCCACGCGGCAGGCAGCGGCCACGGTGTTGGGGATGTCGTGGTATTTGAGGTCTAGAAAGAGCTGGAAGCCTTGGTTGATCAGGGCTTCGGCCAGGCGGCGGCCGGTGGCGGTAAACAATTCTTTGCCGATTTTGAGCCGGCACAGGTCGGGGCTGAGGCGGCGCACGAAGGAGAGGGTGTCGGCTTCGTTGGCGAAATCGAGGGCGACGATTACGGGAATGCGCCCGGTGGGCGGTGCGGGGTCGAGCATGAGCGGGTTCATGAGTATTCCTTGGCGGATGGTTTGACAATGGGCTACCTGAAAATAGGCTACCTGAAAATAGGAGAGGGTTTTCAGGTAGCCTTTTGGCGCATTCAATGGCTTAGGCGGGGAACAGGTTTTCCGGTTGCAGCGGGGGCAGGGGGCTGTTCACTTGGCCTGCGGCGGCGGCCAGGCCAGCGAAATCAGCGGGGTGGCGGCGCACGTAGGAGCAGATGGTGGAAAAATCTTCTTCGCAGACGATGCAGTAGTCGGCATCGAGTTCGTCGAACTGGGGGAATTGCGCGCGCAGCTGTTCGATGTTGTCGCCACGCTTGGCGGCGGCGCGGATGGCGGCGCCGTGTTGCTGAAAAAGGGCGCGGGCACGGTCGATGATGTCGGGGGTGTTTTGCACGCCCCAGCGGCGCAGTTCGTTGGCCAATCCGGCAGAAAGGGCGTGTTCGCCGCGGCCGGCGGCAATCAGCAGCACGAAGCCGTCGTCTTCCATCAACAGGTCGAGGCTGAGGTAGGCGAGCAGGGTGTGCTCGGCGCCGTGGAAATGTTCGATACCGCGGGCGGTGTGGCGCACGCGCTGCGACCAAACGTTGAGCATGCGGTAGAGCTCGTTGATGGTGAACATGTTGTTTTCGGGCATGGGCTTCCTATGGGGCGGCTAGACTTCGATTTTGTTGGGGGTGAAGGTTTCCCATTTGTTGCAGGCGGGGCAGTGCCAGAAAAAGACTTGCGATTTGAAGTGGCAGTGCCGGCAGCGGTACATCACGTTTTTCTGCAGGGTGCGGCCGATGACGCTGCGGATCATGTCGGCATCGGACTTCCAGGCGGGGTTGAGGTTGCTCAGGCGCAGGCCGAGCAGGCGGTATACGCCGCCGAGGTCGGGCTTCTGGCGCACGAGTTCGACGGCGGTTTCGGCGGCTTTTTCTTCGCCGTAGAGCAGCAGCGATTTTTCGTATACGACGTTGATCAAATCGAGCTGTGGGAAGGTTTTCAGGTAGCCTGTGAGCACGGCGAGGCCGGCGGCGGCTTGGCCTTGGGCGTCGTAGGCGTCATAAAGTTTTTCGCCCACCATGCTCAGATAGGCGTGGTTTTGTTTTTCGATGGCGGTGTAGGCGGCCACGGCGGCGGGGTAGTTGCCCTGTTTTTGCTCCAAATCGCCGAGAATCATGTTGGCGCGGGCGCATTTGCGGTTGGCATCCAACGCCTTGGCGATGTTGGCGCGAGCTTGCTCGAAGTCGGATTTGAACAGGGCGGCCTGCGCCAATTCGCAGTGGAACTGGGCGATTTCAAACTGGTAGGTTTGCTCGTCGTGGCTGAGCAGCTGGGCGGTTTCAATGGCTTTGGCCCAGTCTCGGTCTTGCTGGTAGATGTTGAGCAGCACCTGGCGGGCTTGGGCGGACATGTTGCCTTGCTGCAGGCCGAGGAAAATTTGTTCGGCACGGTCTACCAAGCCGGCGCTTTGGTAGTCTTGCCCGAGCTCGAACAGCACTTGATTGCGTTTTTCGCCCACGGTTTCGGGGGCTTCGAGCAGGGCTTGGTGCATGCGGATGGCTTTGTCGTTTTCGCCGCGCTGGCGGTAGAGTTTGCCTAGGGTGAGGTGCAGCTCGTAGGCGTTGTCGCCGGCGGGCATGATGCTGGTCATATCGGCCAGGTGGCGGGCGGCGGAAGCGAGGTTGCGGTCCACCAGGGCATCCAGGCTGGCATAAAACGCAGTGGGTACGGATTTGGCCTGCTTGAGTACCGCTTTCATGTCCACACGCGCGGCAAACCAGCCCATGGCGAAAAACACGGGCAGCAGGATGATCGGCGTGAGCCACCACCAGATATTGCCGTCCATGCGCTTATTCCTTCACCGGCGCGGCGGCGGGCACGGGCTGCTCGGTATCGGCCGGTTTGGGCGTTTGCAGCTGTTCCTGCGCGATGCGGGCGTTTTTGCGCACTTCGTTGCGCAGGCGGTTGTTTTCGTGGCGCAGGGTGAGCAGCCGGCCGAACATGGAAAACACGCCGAATATAGCGCCGATGATGAAGAAAATCAGCAAGAGCACAATCAGCGGCAGGCTGATTTCGCTGCCGGGCAGATAGGAAAAGCCGACCAGTTTGGTGTTGAACGCGGCCAAAACGATGAATACGGCCAAAAGCAGCAGTTTGACAATCAGCGAAATCAGTTTCATGGGCAAGCCTTTCATCATGCGGGCGGTAATGGGAATAGTGGCGAAGTGTAAACCATTTGGGGGTTTTCAGGTAGCCTAACTGATGGCTGCCATTGCCTGAAAAGGCTACCTGAAAATGTGTTATGATGTTTCTAGGCTGCCTGTTCTATTCGGGCAAACCTTTAAAATAAAAAAGCTTTCTCCAAACCCTGCCGGCCGGATTTTCCACCACTGAAACAAGGAGCAATCTGATGTCTGCCACTTCTGTTACCCCTGTATCCGAATCCCTGTTCAAGCTCGGCCTAAACCAGGCGCTGCCCGTGAGCGAACAGGCCACCACCTCGCGCACGGTGCTGAATAATGAGCTGTTGCGCGTGGTGATGTTTACGCTGGACGCCGGCCAAATGCTGACCGAGCATACTTCCACCAAAGCCGTGGTGGTGACCCTGCTGGAAGGCGAGATGGACTTCTCCATCGGCGCACGCCACGAAATCCTGCACGCGGGCGATGTGGTGTATCTGGCGCCGAACGACCGGCACGCGCTGACCGCTGTGAGCGCCTGCCGGATGCAGCTGGTGATGGTAAATGCGGATTGATCGGCGTAATGGTTTGATTTTTCGTTTGAATGATCGAATATGAAAGAAAACAGGCTACCTGAAAAAAGGCAGCCTGTTTTGCTGTTTGGTGCCGGCGGCAGGAATCGAACTCGCGACCCCCTGATTACAAGTCAGGTGCTCTACCAACTGAGCTACACCGGCAAAGAAGCGGCGCATTATGCCGATGTTGCGGGTGTTTGGCAAGGGCTTGGGGGCAGAATGGGGTGATGTGTTGTTTTGCGGCGAACAGGCGGGGCGGGGCGAAATGGCGATGCGAGGCATCGGGCTGCGGGATAATTTTCAGGTAGCCTCAATGGGATGCGGAGGCTACCTGAAAATGGCTTGAACAATCGCTTATTCTAAATCCGGGCATGCTTTAGCCGGTGAGCTGTTTGGTGATGAGTTTTTTCACCGGAGGCAGGTGGTTGCTCAGGCGCAGCACGGTGTTGCGCAGGAATTTGGCGGGCGCTGTTTCGGTGGTGAAGAGTTTCACCACGAAGTTGGTGCCGTGATAGAGCGCGCGAGTGTGCAGAATGTGCTTGGCTTCATATTTTTCCAAGAGGTCAGAGGAGGCGATGTCTTGGCCGGAAGCGGCGGCCTGCACGATGAGGCCGGCGAGGATGTTGGCACTGGCGAGCCCAAGGTTGAAGCCGTGGGCGGTTACGGGGTGCATGCCGACGGCGGCGTCGCCAATGAGGGCGGTGCGTCGGGCGGAAAAGCGGCGGGCGTGTACGCCGACCAGGGGGTAGGTGTGGATACTGCCGGCGGGGGTCATTTTGCCGAGCAGGCCTTGCAGCTGCTGTTCGAGGTCGGCGGCGAGGGCTTCGGGGCTGAGCTCGGTGATTTCGTGCAGGCGGCGGTTGTCGATGGTGATGACGCAGTTGGTCATGTATTCGCCCAGCGGGAGCAGGGCGATGGTGCGGCCGTAGCGGAAGCATTCGCAGGCGGTGTTTTCGTTGGAGACGGTGTGGGCGAAGCGGGCCACGAGCACGGTGCGGCCGAAGTCGTGCATGTCGGCGGAAATGCCTGCTTGGCGGCGGGTTTGGGAGAAGCGGCTGTCGGCGGCGATGAGCAGCTTGGCGGATACGGTGTCGCCGTTGTCGAGCAATACGCTCACGCCGTCTTCGCCGTTGACGGCTTCCTGCACTTTGTGGCCGGTGAGGAAGCGGATGTTGCTGTGCTGGCTGGCGGATTCGTAGGCGGCGCGGCGGATGTCGTGGTTGGATACAAGGAAGCCGAGCTGGCCTTTACCGTCGGTGGGCGGGGGGAAGCTGAGGGTGTAGGGGGAGCTGCCGTTGAGCACTTTGGCGGCTTTGAGCGGATACACGGCTTCGGCGGGGATGCGCTGCCACATGCCGAGTTGTTCCATAATTTGCTGCGAGGGGTGGGTGAGGGCGATTTCGCGGCCGTCGTAGGGCGGGTTGGCGAGGGTGTCTTGGCTGCTTTGCTCGATAAGTAGGATGTTGAGGCCGCTGGGTGCGGCGGCGGTGGCGAAGCTGAGGCCGGCGGGGCCGGCGCCGATGACGACGATATCGCAGGTGTGCTGCATGATGGGCTCCTGTGGGCGTGATGCGCTTGGGAAAGGTTGCGGGGATTATACCGCAAGTTGCCGGGCGGAGAGATTGAGGGGTGGCTTGAGTTTTGCTTTATTTGTTTCACTTCGTTGAAGCCGGTGTTTTCAGGTAGCCTTTGGTTGTATTAGAGGGGCTACCTGAAAAATAAGAAATAAGGAATGCATTTTAGCTTTGCGGAAGTTTTCAGGTAGCCCGCGTGCGGGATGGAGGCTACCTGAAAATTTTGGCGCGCATTATTTGGCGCACATTATCCATAGTGGCGTGCTGGCGCTTGGGTTTACAATAGCGCCGTTTGATTAATCGGAGCGAAACATGAGCAGGCAGGATACGCAGCAGTTGTTGAAACAGTTGGGCAAGGAGGCGAAGCGGCGGCAGGAAGAAGAGGCGGCGCAGGCGCGGCGGCAGAAGGCGCAGGAGTTTGATTTTGCGGCGGCGGTGGGGGAGGTGGTGCCATTGAAGAGCAGCAACCGGGCGCCGCGGTTGCAAGATAAAAGCCCGCTGAAACGGCGGTTTGATGCGGAGGAGATGGATGAGGGGCAATATTTTTATGTGAGCGAAACCAGCGAACACGAACCGCCGCGTTCGTTTTGCAAAAACGGGCGCGGGCAGGATGACATCCGCCGGCTGGTGGCGGGGCACTGGCCTTGTGTGGCGCATTTGGATTTGCACGGCTGCACGCGCGAGGAGGCGCAACGGTTGTTGAGCGAGTTTATCGAAGAGGTTCACCGGCGCGGGGTGTGCGCAGAGATTGTACACGGCAGCGGCTTGGGTTCGCACGATTTCGCGCCGGTATTGAAAAGCCTGGTGCGCCGCTGGCTGATGGCGCATCCTGATGTGTTGGCCTATGCCGAACCGCACGGCGCCAACGATGGGGCGGTGCGCATCCTGTTGCGCAAACGGCGGTATGAATAACAGGCGGTGTTTCTATTTTGTTGTTTTGTGTATGCCGGAGCGGAAGGAAAATTTGGATTGTTTTTCAGGTAGCCTGCTGCGGATTGGCAGTAGGCTGCGGAGGAAATAAAGCGCCGGAAGCGGTAAAAAAACATTGCCATTTAGAGTGGGTGCTGTTAATATTTCGCGGAAATACAGTGTGTTGCGGTATCGCTTGTCTAGCGCTTATGTTCGGAAAACAACAGTTTTTCGATTTGCTTGTTTAAGCGTATGCTTTTATAGCTGATTTCTGCTGTGTTGCAAAACGAAAAAGCGAACTTTGTTTATTAACCCCAGTAAAGAGGATGAGGATTATGTCTGTTGAAAAACATGATCACGATGTTGACCCGATCGAAACCCAAGAGTGGCTGGATGCGCTCAGTTCCGTGCTCGAAACCGAAGGCTCGGAACGGGCGCATTTTCTGTTGGAAAACCTGGTGCGCTATACCCGCCGCCGCGGCGTGCACCTGCCGTTTAGTGCCACTACTGCTTATCTGAACACCATTCCTGTGGGCAAAGAGCAGAAGTCGCCCGGTAATCACGAGCTGGAGCACCGTATCCGCGCCGCCATCCGCTGGAATGCCGCCGCCATGGTGTTGCGTGCCGGTAAGAAAGATTTGGAACTGGGCGGCCACATCGCTTCTTTCCAATCTTCCGCCACTTTGTATGACGTGGGCTTCAACCACTTCTGGCGTGCCAAAAACGAAGCCGCCGGCGAAGAAGGCGATTTGGTGTTTGTGCAAGGCCATTCTTCTCCCGGTATCTACTCCCGTGCCTTCGTGGAAGGCCGCCTGAGCGAAGAGCAGTTGGACCACTTCCGCCAGGAAGTGGGCGGACAAGGCCTGCCGTCTTACCCTCACCCGCACCTGTTGCCCGATTTCTGGCAGTTCCCCACCGTATCCATGGGTTTGGGCCCGCTGATGGCGATTTATCAGGCTCGTTTCCTGAAATACCTGGAATCCCGCGGCTTGGCCAAAACCAAAGGCCGCAAAGTATGGTGCTTCTGCGGCGACGGCGAAATGGACGAGCCAGAAAGCCAGGGTGCCATCGCATTGGCAGCCCGCGAAGGCTTGGACAACCTGATTTTCGTGATCAACTGCAACCTACAGCGTTTGGACGGCCCGGTGCGCGGCAACGGCAAAATCATCCAAGAGCTGGAAGGCAACTTCCGTGGCGCCGGTTGGAACGTGTTGAAAGTGATCTGGGGCAGTCGCTGGGACGGGCTGTTGGCACGCGACACCAATAATGCCCTGAAACAGCGTATGGAAGAATGCCTGGATGGTGACTACCAAACCTTCAAATCCAAAAACGGTGCCTATGTTCGCGAGCATTTCTTCAATACGCCCGAACTGAAAGCCTTGGTAGCCGATATGTCCGATGACGAAATCTGGGCATTGAACCGCGGCGGCCATGACCCGCACAAAGTGTATGCCGCCTACCACGAAGCCGTGAATAACGCAGACGGCCGTCCCACCGTGATCCTAGCCAAAACCATTAAAGGCTACGGCATGGGCGCTTCTGGTGAAGGCCAGAACGTGGCGCACCAGGCTAAGAAAATGGACGTGCAGTCGCTCAAACAATTCCGCGACCGCTTCGGCATTGAAGTGAGCGACGAGCAAATCGAGAGCGGTAACCTGCCCTACTTCCGCTTCCCGGAAGACAGCCCGGAAATGCAATACCTGCGCGAACGCCGCAACACTTTAGGCGGCTACCTGCCGGCACGTCATCCGAACGCCGAGGCGCTGCCGATCCCCGCGCTGGAAACATTCGATACCCAGCTGCAATCCAGCGGAGACCGCGAATTCTCCACCACTATGGCATTCGTGCGCATTTTGGCTACCTTGTTGAAAGACAAACAGATCGGCCGCCGCATTGTGCCGATTGTGCCCGACGAGAGCCGCACCTTCGGCATGGAAGGTATGTTCCGCCAATACGGCATTTGGAACCCGAAAGGCCAGCAGTATACCCCGCAGGATAAAGACCAGCTGATGTTCTACAAAGAATCGGTAGACGGTCAAATCCTGCAGGAAGGCATCAACGAGCCCGGCGCCATGGCAGATTGGATTGCCGCCGCTACCAGCTATGCCAACAACCATTACGCCATGATTCCGTTCTACATTTACTACTCTATGTTCGGATTCCAGCGCGTGGGCGATTTGGCCTGGGCAGCCGGCGACATGCACGCCCGCGGCTTCCTCCTGGGCGGCACCGCAGGCCGCACCACCCTCAACGGCGAAGGCCTGCAACACGAAGACGGCCACAGCCAGTTGCAAGCCGACCTGATTCCGAACTGCGTCAGCTATGACCCCACCTTCCAATATGAAGTGGCTGTGATTGTGCAGGATGGTTTGCGCCGCATGTATGTGGACAACGAGGACGTGTTCTTCTACATCACCCTGATGAACGAAAACTACACCCACCCGGCCATGCCGCAGCGCGCGGGCATCGAGCAGGAAATCCTCAAAGGCATGTATCTGTTCCGCGAGGGGGGCAAAGGCGACAAACGCGTTCAGCTGATGGGCTCCGGCACCATCCTGCAGGAAGTGATCCACGCCGCCGACCTGCTGAAAAACGACTTTGGCGTGGAAGCCGATGTTTGGTCTTGCCCCTCCTTCAACCTGCTGCACCGCGAAGCCATCGAAACCGACCGTTGGAACCGCCTGCATCCGGCTGCCGAGCAGAAACTGCCCTTCGTTACCCAGCAGCTGCAAGGCCACCCCGGCCCGGTAGTTGCCGCCACCGACTACATCCGCAGCTTTGCCGACCGCATCCGCGCCTACCTCCCGAAAGAGAACGGCGACTACGTGGTGCTCGGTACCGACGGTTTCGGTCGCTCCGACAGCCGCGCCAACCTGCGCAGCTTCTTCGAAGTGGATCGCTACCACGTAGCCGTGGCCGCGCTCGATGCTTTGGCCAAACAGGGCAAAGTGGGCAAAGACGTGGTACAGCAAGCCATCGAGAAATACGGGGTGCAAACCGAAGTGGCCCCCAGCTGGAAACGCTAAACCGCCGCATCGGCAGGCTACCTGAAAACGACAAACCTATTTTGGATTCATTAAAGTTTCCGGTTTTCAGGTAGCTTCCTTGGCAACACGCAGGGCAGGTGGCACAATCCACCGCTTTGCGGCGTTGCTTTCAGGTAGCCTGTTTGTACGCAGGCAGGCTACCTGAAAGCAACAGCCCGAAAGGGCAGGATAATGAACGCAGCCGACCCCGATTTTTTTGACGATTATTCCCTCGGCGATTTCGCCAGCGATCTGGCCGAAGACGAAATGGACTACTTTCTCCAGCAGCAGTTGCAGGCGGAAGAAGATACAGAGCGTGCGGCAGCAGAGCAGGAAGCCTGCGACACAGCCGATTACCCGTTGTGGCCGCCACCTGATCCGGCAGATTAGCCGCGGGCCGAGCGAAGTTTTGTTGATGTTTTTAGCTTTGTGGAAACACCGCTTCGACAGCATCAAAACATCGTTTGAGCGAAAATCGCTCTGCTTATTTTCAGGTAGCCTTACCGCATTAAGGCATCCGGCAGTAAACAATAAACTGTCAAAACGCAGTACCCGCCCTCAGGCGCAAGAGGAACAGCCGGCCACACAGCCGGCCAAGCCAGTATTTCAATTAACCCGTTTCATTGAGAAGGAAACCGCATGAGCACCGTAGAAATCAAAGTCCCCGACATCGGCGGACACGAAAACGTAGACGTGATCGACGTGGCCGTGAAGGCCGGCGACACCATCGCGCTGGATGACACCCTAATTACCCTGGAAACCGACAAGGCCACCATGGACGTACCGGCCGATGCCGCCGGCGTGGTGAAGGAAGTGCGCGTGAAAGTGGGCGACAAAGTATCGGAAGGCACGGTGATTGTGGTAGTGGAAGCTGCCGGCGCCGGTGCAGCCGCCGCGCCCGCCGAAGCGCCCAAGGCCGAAGCCGCACCGGCACCCGCCGCTGCACCCGCTCCGGCTGCCGCAGCTGCCACGGTTCAGGTGGCTGTGCCCGACATCGGCGGCCATGAAAATGTGGACGTGATCGCCGTGGAAGTGAAAGTGGGCGACACCGTGGCCGTGGACGACACCCTGATCACCCTGGAAACCGACAAAGCCACCATGGACGTGCCCAGCACCGCCGCCGGCACCGTTACCGCCGTGCACCTGAAAGTGGGCGACAAGGTTTCCGAAGGCACCGTGATCATCGATGTGGCCGCTGCCGGTGCCGCAGCAGCTGCACCTGCCCCGGCAGAAGCCCCCAAAGCCGCTGCGCCGGCTCCGGCCGCTGTACCCGCACCCGCCGCCGCGCCTGCTGCTCCGGCCACCGCCGCCTATGGCAGCGTCCCAATCAACGAAGCCGGTTTCGCTAAGGCGCACGCCGGCCCCTCCGCCCGCAAGCTGGCGCGCGAGCTGGGCGTGGACCTGAGCCTGGTGAAAGGCACCGGCAACAAAGGCCGCATCACCAAAGGCGACATCAAAGAATTTGTGAAAGCCGCCATGCAGGGCGGCGCAGGCAAACCGGCAGCCGCCGGCGCCTCTTTGGGCGGTGGTTTGGATCTGCTGCCGTGGCCGAAAGTGGATTTTGCCAAATTCGGCGAGATCGAAGTGAAAGAGCTCAGCCGCATCAAGAAGATTTCCGGCCAAAATCTGTCGCGCAACTGGGTGATGATCCCGCACGTTACCGTAAACGAAGATGCCGATATGACCGAGCTGGAAAACTTCCGCAAGCAGCTCAACAAAGAATGGGAGCGCGAAGGCGTGAAACTGTCGCCGCTGGCATTCATCATCAAAGCCAGCGTGTCCGCGCTCAAAGCCTTCCCCGAGTTCAACTCTTCGCTCGACGGCGACAACCTGATTCTGAAGAAATACTTCCACATCGGCTTTGCCGCCGACACGCCGAACGGCCTCGTGGTGCCCGTGATTAAAGACGTGGACAAAAAAGGCCTCAAGGAAATCAGCATCGAGCTGGGTGAATTGAGCAAAAAAGCCCGCGAAGGCAAGCTCAAACCGCAGGAAATGCAGGGCGCCTGCTTCACCATTTCCAGCCTGGGCGGCATCGGCGGCACCGGTTTCACGCCGATTGTGAACGCGCCGGAAGTGGCCATTTTGGGCGTGTGCAAATCGCAGATGAAACCGGTGTGGAACGGCTCCGCCTTCGAACCGCGCCTGATGTGCCCGCTCTCCCTGTCGTTCGACCACCGCGTGATCGACGGCGCGGCCGGTATGCGTTTCACCGTGTATCTGGCCAACCTGCTCAAAGACTTCCGCCGCGTTTCGCTGTAAGCGTTTGGGCATGATGAAAGGCTACCTGAAAATTTTCAGGTAGCCTTTTTGTTTGTCGGGAAGGGTACTGGGGGCGGTAGCTATAGTGGATTAACAAAAATCAGGACAAAGCGATGAAGCCGCAGGCAGTACAAGTAGTACGGCAAGGCGAGGCAACGCAGTCCTGGTTTTTGTTAATCCACTATATAATTGGAAACGGCAAAGTTTGTTTACCGGATTGATTGGGTTGGCGCTTTTTCAGGTAGCCTCAACCAGGCTTGGGGATAAAGGGAGGTACACATCGAAGCGGGTGGATTTGCCGGTGTATTGGTAATCCGGCTGGCGGCCGCAGAGGAATTCGCCGAGGCGCGGGCGTTTGACTACCACTCGGGCGGCGGCCACGGTGCGTGCGGTGTCAAACAGGGAGGCATCGTTTTGCGCGGTGCCGACCAATTCGTGGAAAAAGGCCATTTCTTTCTTCACAGCGGCGGATTTGCGCCGTTCTGGGTACATCGGATCGAGATAGACCACTTGCGGGCGGCCTGTTTGGGCGGCGAGCCGGGGCATGTGTGTGGCGGCATCGGCGTGATGCAGGGTGAGGCGTTCGGCAATGGGGGCGGTGTCGGGGCAGGCACGGGCGCGGGCGAGGCCGTCGGCGAGCAGGCAGTAAACGGCGGGGTGTTGCTCGAAGATGTGCACGTGCAGGCCGAGCCCGGCGAGGACGAAGCTGTCGCGGCCGAGCCCGCCGGTGGCGTCCCATACGGCCGGCTGGCTGCTGCGGCCGACGGCTTTGGCCAGGAGTTCGCCGCCGCCGTGCAAGCGCCGGTGTTGCGCGGCACCGCCGACAAAATCGACCCACACGGCGCCTTTGCTGCCGACGCGGCGCAATACGATGCCTTGCTCTTCGGCGGCGAGGTAGAGGCCGGCGGCGGGCGGGGAGCCAGTGGGGATGAGGGCGGGGTGCTGGGTGTAGTCGGGCAGGGCGTGGGGGGAGGAGGTGAGAAGGGGGATGGGATGCATGGCTGAGATGGGTGTGAATTTGCGTTTGCGGCAGGGTTTTAACTTCGTTGAAGCTGGGGATTCCAGGTAGCCTTTCATTTTTCAGGTAGCCTTGGCGGCAGGTGGAGGCTGCCTGAAAAAAGATGTTGGGTATTTTACTCCTTCGGATTGCCTCCGGCGGGGGTATCGACATGGTAACGCCGACCTACAATAGCGTTTGCGGAAACGGGTGCAGAAAATGTTTTTGTATTCATGCTGATAAATTTTCAGGTAGCCTCAAAGGCTACCTGAAAATCTGCCACCTTGTTTCTGCCAAATGCTTCGGCTATTCGATTTCGAGGCGCTCCATGCGGTAGCGCATGGAGCGGAAGCTGATGCCGAGCAGCTTGGCGGCCTGGGTGCGGTTGTAGCGGGTTTTTTGCAGGGCTTGCTCGATGATCATGCGTTCGACGTCGTCGAGGTAGTCCTGCACTTGGGTGCGGCCGAGCACGAAGCCGGGCAGCTCGCTCGGCTGGCCGTCGCCGGCTGTGTGGGCGGTGTCGGGTTCACTGTGGCTGGCGGCAGGGCCGACGGCGGCGATGGCGCTGCCCCAGTCGTCTTCGTCTTCTTCGAGCAGGGGTGAGCTGGAGAGCTGGAGGTCGGCGGCGTCGATGGTGTGGTCGGCGGCCAGGGCGACGGCGCGTTCGAGGATGTTTTCCAGCTCGCGGAAGTTGCCGGGGTAGCTGTATTGCAGGAGGGCTTGTTTGGCGGGCTGGGTGAGGCTGTAGTCGCCGCCTTGGCGGTGTTTGCGCAAAAGCTGGGTGATGAGCTGGGGCAGGTCTTCGCGCATTTCGCGCAGGGGCGGCATGGTGAGGGAGACGACGTTGAGGCGGTAGAACAAGTCTTGGCGGAAGGCGCCTTTGGCCACGAGGCCGGCGAGGTCTTTATGGGTGGCGGAGATGATGCGCACGTCTACTTTCACTTCTTGCGCGTCGCCAATGCGGCGCACGGCCTTTTCTTGGATGGCGCGCAGGAGCTTCACCTGCATGTGCAGGGGGAGGTCGGCCACTTCGTCGAGGAAGAGGGTGCCGCCGTGGGCGTGTTGGAAGAAGCCGAGCCGGTCTTGGTCGGCGCCGGTGAAGCTGCCTTTTTTGTAGCCGAAAAATTCGCTTTCCATGAGGTTTTCGGGGATGGCGCCGCAGTTTACGGCCACAAAGGGGCGGCTGCGCCTGTCGGAAAGCTCGTGGATGCTGCGCGCGGCCTGCTCTTTGCCGGAGCCGGATTCGCCGGCGATGTATACGGGCACGGTGGTGCGGGCGAGCTTGCGGATCATCTGCCGCGCTTCTTCGATTTGCGGGGAGCGGCCGATCAGGCGGGGAATGTCTTCGGGGTTGGCGGCGGGCTGTTTGGCGGGCGCGGTGGTGGCGAGGGGTGGCTCGGCTGCGGCGGGCTCGCTTTTTTCAGGTAGCCTTTCGGGCTGAGCGGCGGCCACGGGTTCGGCTGGCTCTGTTTTGATGGTGGCACTAGCAGGGCGGCTATCTTCTTCGTTGATTTTTATGGCGGATTTTACCAGAGTGCGCAATTGCGCCAGGGTGATGGGCTTTTGCAGGTAGTCGAAGGCGCCGGTTTTGATGGCCTGCACGGCCTGGTCGGCGTTGCCGAAGGCAGTGATCACGGCCACGGGCACATCCAGCTCTTTCTCGTTGATGTATTCCACCACTTCCAGCCCGGAGCCATCGGGCATGCGCATGTCGGTGAGCACGAGGGAGAATTTTTTGCTGTCGAGCCACTTCTTGGCGGCATTGACACCCTCGGCGGTTTCCACCGACAGGCCCATTTTCATCAGGGTCATTTCCATCAGGTCGCGGATATCTTGTTCGTCGTCCACAACCAATACCGGTTTTTGCAGGCTTTGTTTACTCATTGAGGTCTTTCGGCATGGTTAGTTCGAATCCCTTGATTTCGGGATGGTAGGCAAGCTGGCCGGAGTTGGCGTGAGCCAATTCGCGTGCCACATAGAGGCCCAGCCCGGTGCCCTCGGCACGGGTGGTGAAAAACGGCTCGAACAGGCGCGGCTGGTTTTCGGGCGGCACGCCGGGGCCATCGTCCATCACGGTGAGCGATACGGCGATACCGTCGTCGGTGGGCTTCACCATCACGGTAATGGAGTCGCGGCCTTTGCTGCCGTGCTGCCAGGCATTGTTGATGAGGTTCCACAGGATCTGCTGCAGGTGCATCTTGTCGAAATACACTTTCAGCGCGCCGCCCTGCATATAGAGATGGACGGCGTTTCTGGCTTCGGGGCGGGTAAGCAGGAATTCTTGTTTGAAATCGAGCCAGAATTTCATCAGGTTGATGCTTTGGCCGTGAATGCGGTCGCTCTTATTCAGGCTGCTCACTTCTTCCAGCATTTTGTCGATGCGCTGGATGTTGTTGTCGATGATGCCGCGCAGCTTGGCGGTCATCGGGTCTTCGTCTTCTTCGGCCAGCAAATCGTTGGATTGGCGGATGGCAGAGAGCGGGTTGCGGATTTCGTGTGCCAGGTTGGCGGTGAGCTGGCCGAGCGCGGCTAGTTTGGTGGCCATGGCTTCTACCGCCACTTCCTGATCGGAGCGGATAAACAGCATCAGCAGCGATTCGTCGGCGCGCACCAACGGGCGGGCACGCACCTGCACGCCCTGCCCACCCAATTCGGCGTGGGTAACGAAATTGCGGGTGGGCGCGCGTTGCCAGCGTTTGACCAGCAGGGCGAACATTTCTTCGTAGCGGTCGAGCTGCACATAGGGAAAATAGTGGCCGGCCTGGCGGTTCATCAGCCAGATACGGCTGTTGGCGTCCACCACCACCACGGCTTCGGACACGTGGTTCAGCACCAGCTCGTTTAAGCCTTTGAGGCGGTCGAAGGCACGGCGGTGTTTGCTCAAGGTGGAGGCAGCGCGGTTGAGGAAGGAGGCGTAAAACGAAGTGAGCAGCGCCACCAGATAGCCTGCAGCGGCGAGCACCAGCGTGTGGATAATTGCATCGCTGCCGCCCTGGGAGTTGGCCTCAAACGGCCAATAGCGCAGCCACACGCCAATCACCAGCAGCAGGGTAACATAGGAAGCATACAGCAACGGGAAACGCCCCTGGCTGAGCAGGCAGGATACGCCGATAAAAGGCAGAATCAGGATGCCGAAGCCGGAGGAAATGCCGCCGGCCAAGTGCATCAAGAGCACCATCATGGTGATATCGGCCACCGCGCTGATGTTGGGCAGATTGTTTTCCTGCCGCTGCCAGTTGGGGAACACCATGCTGAACACGATGAGGCCGCCGTATACCGCAGCCCAGATATAGAAGCGGCTGCCGAAGATGGGCATGGCCGCCAGCCGCGCCATACCCACATTGACGCCGTAGGCGTTCACCAGCACATGAAAAGTAAGCAGCGAGAGCAGCAGGCTCACGCGGGCGATATTCATCAGCCAGGGCAGGCGGTCAAACTGGCTGTCGAACTCCGGCGGGCTGGGGCGCAGCGTGGTTTGCATTATTGAGCCTCCTGTGTGGCAGTCAGCGCGGTGAGGCTACCTGAAACTTCCAGCACCCGACCCTTGCGCCCGCGTTTACCCTCAATATCCTGAACACGCAGGCGTTCGCGGTGCGCTGCGCCGCGTTTGCCCTTGCTTTCCGCCCAGAAATCCGGCGTGGACACCAAGGCAGCCAGCTGCAACTTGTCGCCCTGGCGCAGCGACATCAGCTGTAGGCCGCGCCCCTTGGCCATCACTTTTAGTTCGCCCACCGGAAAGGCGAGCAGGTATTTCCCCTCGGTAGCCAGCACCAGCCGGCAATCCGGGTTGATCAGCGCCGATTGGCGCACCGGCAGCGGCAGCAGCAAGGCTTCGCCGTCTTCCAGTTTCACCACTTCCTTGCCGGCTTTCACACGGCCGACCAAATCGCCCAGTTTGGCAATGAAGCCGTAGCCACCGCTGCCGGCGAGCAGGTAGTGGTCTTGCGGCTGGCCGGCCAGCATGGCGAGCACAGATGCGCCGGCCTGCAGTTCGATCAGCGAGGCTAGCGGCACGCCGTCGCCGCGCCCGCCAGGGATTTCGGCCGGGTCGATGGTGTAGCTACGGCCGAGCGTGTCGAGCACAACGACGGGATCAACGGTGCGCGTTTCCAGCGTTTGCTGCAGGCTGTCGCCTTCTTTAAACGCGGTGGCAGACAAATCCAGCCCGTGCCCGGAGCGGCTGCGTATCCAGCCCTGCTGCGAGAGGATGAGCGTTACCGGTTCGTCGGCGGTGGTGTGGGTGAGCGCGGCGCGTTCGGCTTCGGCCACCAGCGTGCGCCGCTCGTCGCCGAACTGTTTGGCATCGGCCTGCATTTCTTTGATGATGAGCTTTTTCTTGGCGCCTTCGTCGGCAAGGATATTTTTCAGGTAGCCTTCTTCTTCGCGCAGGTCGGCCAGCTCTTGTTCCAGCTTGAAACCTTCCAGGCGGGCGAGCTGGCGCAGGCGGATTTCTAAAATGTCTTCGGCTTGGATTTCGGAAAGGCCGAAGGCGGCCATCAGCTCGGGTTTAGGCTCGTCGGCCTCGCGGATCACGCGGATCACTTCGTCGATGTGCAGAAAGGCGGTCATGCGGCCGTCGAGGATGTGGATGCGTTTGAGCACCTGTTCGAGGCGGTGTGCCAGGCGGCGGGTCACGGTGGCGATGCGGTAGTCGAGCCATTCTTGCAGGATGGTTTTGAGGTTTTTCTGCGCGGGGCGGTTGTCCAGCCCGATCATCACCAGGTTTACCGGCACGTTGCCTTCCAAGCCGGTTTGCGCCATCAGGGTGTTGATGAAGTCGGCGGGGTCGGTGCGGCTGGATTTGGGCTCGAACACGAGGCGCACGGGGTGTTCGCCGTCGCTTTCGTCGCGCACTTTGTCGATGAGGTCGAGCATCAGCTTTTTGGTGTTGAGCTGGTCTTGGTTGAGCTGCTTTTTGCCGGCTTTGGGCTTGGGGTTGGTTTGCTCTTCGATTTCGGCCAGGATTTTCTGAGCGCTGGTGTTGGGCGGCAGCTCGGTGATGACGAGGCGCCATTGGCCGCGGGCGAGCTTGTCGATTTCATAGCGGGCGCGCACGCGGATGCTGCCTTTGCCGGTGTCGTAGAGCTGGTGCAGGTCTTTGGCGGGGGTGATGATGTGGCCACCGCCGGCGAAATCGGGGGCGGGGAGGTGCGCCATCAATTCGGCAGTGGTAAGCGCGGGCTTTTTGAGCAGGGCGACGGCAGCGGCGGTGACTTCGCCCAAATTGTGCGGCGGGATTTCGGTGGCCATGCCCACGGCGATGCCGGAGGCGCCGTTGAGCAGCACCATGGGCAGGCGGGCGGGCAGGGACACGGGCTCTTCAAACGCGCCGTCGTAGTTGGGCACGAAATCCACTGTGCCTTGGTGCAGTTCGGAGAGCAGCAGCTCGGCGATGGGGGTGAGGCGGGCTTCGGTGTAGCGCATGGCGGCGGCGCCGTCGCCGTCGCGCGAGCCGAAGTTGCCGATGCCGTCGATGAGCGGGTAGCGCAGGGTGAAGTCTTGCGCCATGCGCACCATGGCATCATAGGCGGAGGCATCGCCGTGCGGGTGGTATTTGCCGAGGATTTCGCCCACCACGCGCGCGGATTTCACGGGTTTGGCGTTGGCGGCCAGCCCCATTTCTTTCATGGCATACAGGATGCGCCGCTGCACGGGCTTTTGGCCGTCGCCCACGTCGGGCAGGGCTCGCCCCTTCACCACGCTCATGGCGTATTCGAGGTAGGCGCGTTCGGCGTAGGGGGCGAGCAGCAGGGTGTCGCTGCCGGCGGAGGGGGTGTTTTCTGGCATGGTGTGGCTGGCGTTTGTGTGGTGAAACGGCGTAATTGTAAAGCAAGCAAGGGTTTTCAGGTAGCCTTGGTTGTGTGCATGGGCTACCTGAAAACTAGGGGTTCAACGCAGCGGGGCGAGGTTGGAGCGCGGCAAAAACGGGCGCACGGCTTGGGTTAAGTTTTGTTGCGGGGAAAGGAAGGCGGCGGAGGAGGGTTTATAATCGCGCGCCTTCGGGCGGCCTGCCGCCAGGCAAAGAGGCTACCTGAAAACGATGCCTTGCGGAGCAAGGCTGAGTTTCTGCGCAGCTAAAGCGTAAGCTTTAACGCAGTTAAAACGGGAAGCCGGCAAGCTTCAAGCCGGCATGCAAACGTTGAACACACAAGGATAACACGATGAACGAAAAACAAATCCGCATCCTGGCCGTAGTGGCCACCATCATGGCCGTGGGCATGTATGTGGCCTACATCCCGCAGATTGCCAACAACCTGGCCGGCCACAAAGGCAGCCCGATTCAGCCCTTGGTGGCCGCCATCAACTGCACGCTGTGGACCAGCTACGGCCTGTTTAAAAAACCGCGCGACATCCCCGTGGCGCTGGCCAACGCGCCCGGCATCGTATTCGGGCTGATTGCCTTTATCACCGCGCTGTAGGTTTTGCTGCGCAGAAACCCACCCTGCGCGTTTTAACTGTGTTGGAGCTGTCGTTTCAGGTAGCCTTTTGCCAGCACGGGAGGCTACCTGAAAGCGGCAGCCTCCATTAAAGTCAAAACCATGCTTTGGCACCGCCGAGGCTGAGTTTCCGTAAAGCCAAATTTTCATGGGAACCACAAGCATGATTGTCTTGCACACCTTCCCCACGCCCCTGGGCAACATGCTCGCCGGCGCCAGCGAACACGGCCTCTGCCTGCTCGAGTTTGCCGGCAGCCGCCGCATCGAAAGCGAACTGCGCGACTTGCAGCACCTGCTTGGCAGCCAAAGCAAAATCGGCGAAAACGAACACACCCGACTTGCCACCGCCCAAATCGGCGAATATTTCCGCCGCGAGCGGCAAAGCTTCAACGTGCCGCTGCACACGCCCGGCAGCCCCTTTCAGCGGCAGGTGTGGGCCGCGCTGCAAAGCATCCCATACGGCGAAACCACGCATTATCAAGCGCTGGCCGAAGCCTTAGGCAAGCCCGCCGCCGTGCGCGCCGTGGCTGCCGCCAACGGCGCCAACCGCGTGTCCATCCTCATCCCCTGCCACCGCGTGATCGGCAAAGACGGCAGCCTCACCGGCTACGGCGGCGGCCTGCACCGCAAACAATGGCTGCTCGACCACGAACAAGGGCGGCACCAGGTGCAGCCCGATTTGCTTAGCTGAGGTCGCCGGCTAACGGCAGAGGCGCGCACGCTTGTAGCCCGCCTCTGTTGCAGGCTACCTGAAAAATTTAGAGATGGGCTGAGACCTTATTCCTTTCATACCCTGGAGAAAATAGGCCACAAGGTTTGCCTGCAAGCAGATACTGCCGGTTTTCAGGTAGCCTCCCGCCCGCGCCAGGCTACCTGAAATTCCGCTTCTCACCGTTTTCGCGTATCATCCGCCGCCTGAATCCCACACACCATCCCGCCATGACTCAATTTGCCCACCAGCACACCGCCCACTGCGAAAGCGGCGTCGTTTCCACCCTGCTCAAACACCACGGCTACGACCTCAACGAAGCCATGGTGTTCGGCCTGGCGCACGCGCTCACCTTCGTTTACCTGCCTGTCGTCAAGCTCAACGGCATGCCGCTGATTTCCTACCGCATTGCCCCGCGGGGCATCATCAAAAACGTGTGCCGCGCATTGGGCATCCATTTGAAGCTGCAAAGGTTTGCTCAGCCCGAGCAGGGTGCCGCCGCGCTGGATGCCGAGCTGGCGCAAGGCCGGCCGGTGGGCTTGCAGACTTCCGTGTATTGGCTGCCGTATTTCCCGCCGGAAATGCGTTTTCATTTTAATGCGCACAATTTGCTGGTGTACGGCCGCGAAGGCAATGATTATTTGATCAGCGACCCGGTGTTCGAATGCCCGCAGCGTTGCGCCGCCGCCGATTTGCAGCGTGCGCGTTTTGCCAGAGGCGCGCTGGCCGGCAAGGGGCTGATGTATACGGTGGATGCAGAAAGGCTACCTGAAAAAGCGCAACTGGTCGCTCACCTGCCTGTGCTGCTGCGCGAGGCCATCCGCCGCAACGCCAAGCAGATGCTGGCACCGGTGTTTTTTGTGGGCGTGCGCGGCATGCGCACCGTGGCTAAGAAAATCGAGTACCTGCCGCGGGAAGATGCCAAATACCAAAAACTGTGGCTCGGCCACTTGGTGCGCATGCAAGAGGAAATCGGCACCGGCGGCGCGGGCTTCCGTTATCTTTATGCCTATTTTTTGGAGCAGGCGGCGGATATTGCCGCGCGTCCCGACTGGCAGGCCGCCTCGCAGGAAATGACAGCGATTGGCGACCAATGGCGCCAGCTTGCCAGCTTGTGTGTGCGCCAGTGCAAACGCCCTGGCGAGCAGGGCTGCGTGCAAATCGCTGCCTTCCTGCGGGAGATTGCGGATAGGGAAGAGCGGTTGTGGCGCGGGCTATTGCAAGGTGCGAAATAACGGTTGGTGTGGATGGTGTGGCTACCTGAAAAACCGCCTGCACGGTTTCCCATGCAGGCGGTAGTGGTTTGAAACGAACGATTAGTTCGGAGACACGAGGATTTTCACCTGGCTCTTCTCTTTTACCAGTGCTTCAAAGCCTTCGTTCACGATGTCTTGCAGCTTGATGCGTTTGGTAACCAGTTTTTCTTTCGGGAAGTAGCCTTGCTCCATCAGCTGCAGCACGGCGGGGAAAATATCGCGGTAGGCGATGATGCCTTTCACGGTTTTTTCCTTGATCACGATTTCGTTCGGGTGGATGGAGGCTTCGTTTTCCCAAATGCTCACGATCACACATTCGCCGTCGTTTTCCACGCATTCGATGGCTTGCTTGAGCACGGGAGCCACGCCGGTTACTTCAAAGGATACGTTCACGCCGCCGTCGGTTTCGGCTTTGATGTGGTCCACTACGTTTACTTTGGAGGGGTCGATCACTACGGCACCCAGTTCGCGGGCTTTTTCCTGGCGTTCGGGAGAAAGCTCGATGGCGTAGATGGTAGTGGCGCCGGCGGCACGCAGGGCTTCGATGGTGAGCAAGCCGATGGGGCCGCAACCGAACACGGCGGCGGTGTCGCCGGCTTTCAGTTTGCTCTGGCGCACGGCATACAGGGCCACGGCGGCGGGCTCGGTGAGCGCGCCTTGCTCGTAGTCGATGCTGTCGGGCAGCTTGTGGCACAATTCGCCGTCCACCACGCAGTAGCTGGTGAAGCCGCCGTCGGCAGCCAGGCCGACGAAGCCGAGGTTTTTGTCGAGGTTGTATTTGCCTTTGAGGCCGTCTTTGGCCAAAATCGGCTCAACGGTTACTCGGTCGCCTACTTTCACGTTGGTGACGTCGGCGCCCACTTCTATGATCTCGCCGGAGAATTCGTGGCCGAGGGTGAGCGGGGCTTTGCGGCCGGAATAGGGGTGCTCTTTCTCTACCGGGATAAAGATCGGGCCGCCGAGGTATTCGTGCAGGTCGCTGCCGCAAATACCGGTGTATTTCACGGCGATTTTCACTTGAGAGGGGCGTGTGATTTCGGGTACGGCTACGTCTTCCACGCGGATGTCGCGGCGGCCGTACCATCTTGCAGCTTTCATTTTGCTCATATCGGCAATCCTTATGTTGGGTTGGGAAAGGAGCCCAGATTGTAGGAACTTTGAGCGGGAGTTTCAAGCTGATTTGATATATTATTTCGATATTATTTTTTTATGGCCGCCGCCCGATGGCGTAAAACGGGAAGATCAGGCGGTTTGCGGGCAAAAGTGAATATTTATGATTGAAATACAAGAAATTACTTATCGCTATCCGGGTGCGCGGGAAAACGCACTGTGCGGCGTGAGCCTGCCGGTGGGCGAAGGTTCGGCACTGGGCCTGCTCGGGCCCAACGGCGCGGGTAAAACCACGCTGATGTCGCTTCTGGCCGGGCTCTTGCCGGTGCAGGGCGGACAGATTTTGTTTGACGGTGTGCCGCTGGAAAAGCTGCCGGCCAAGGAGCGGCAGCGCGTGTCGCTGGTGCCGCAGGATTTCGCCTTTTATCCGCTTTTGTCGGTGTGGGACAATATGCGTTTTTTCGCCGCGCTGTATGCCGTGCGCGATGAAGGCTACCTGAAAAACCTGCTGGCGCAAACCGGCCTGGCCGAACACCGCGCGAAGCTGGCCAAACACCTCTCCGGCGGCCTCAAGCGGCGACTGAATTTCGCCATCGGCCTCATCAACCGCCCCAAGCTGATTTTTCTTGATGAAATCACTGTAGGCATCGACCCGGAATCGCGCCGGTTTATTTTGGACAGCGTGGCCGGGCTCACGCGCCAAGGCATCACCGTGGTCTATACCTCGCATTATCTGCAGGAAATCGAGCTGCTGTGCCGCAACATCGCGCTGCTGCATGGCGGGAGGCTGGTGTATCACGGCGGGCTGCGCGATATTTTGCGGCAGGGCGCAGAATCCGGCCTCAGCCTGCGCATCGAGCCGCCGCTGCCCGATGGCGAGCTGACCGCACTGCAAGGCCGCCGTGCGGCTGACGGCACGCTGCATTTCGACACCGCCTCGCCAGCCGAACTGCTGGCCAAATTGCAAGCCCAAGGCTATGCCGCACAAGCCTGCCGTTTCGGTTTTGCCTCGTTGGAAAGCTTTTATTTGGATTTTTTGGCCAAGCAGGCTGCCACCACACAGGCTACCTGAAAATTTTGTGCACCACCTATTAATAACAAAGTAATGAACCACCAAAACCACCCTCGCGCCGGAGCCGATTTATGCTAGCCGCCGCCATTGCCAAAGAACTCAAGCTGCTCCGCCGCGACCTGCACGGCGTGTCCGTGCTGTTTGTGATGCCCATCCTGTTTATGCTGATCATGTCCGCCGCCTTGAGCAGCAGCCAGGAAAACCTCAATCCCGATGCGCAAATCGTGCTGCTCGGCGCGCCCGGCAGCCAACTCAACCGGCAATTCCTGCAAGCCCTGCAAAACGAAAAACTGCATGTGCAATTGGCCGAGCCAAGCCGCCTTGCCGATTTTCAGGTAGCCTTACAGCGCGGCGAGGCCGATTTGCTGCTGCTTAATCCAAATGATGAAACCACTCCGCTGGGCGAAGAGCAGCCGCTGCGCCTGTGGCTCCAGCCCGATGCCGACCGCGGCTGGCTGCTCGGCGTGAAAGGACTGATGCAGCAGCATTACACCGAAGCGCGGCTGGCGCAGTATTTCGACGGCAACGAAATTGTGCTCAGCAACAACCGCAACCCTGCCGTGCGCCGCATTCAAGAGCAGGTGAACAAAGAGCTGGACGGCAAATTCAGCCAAATCGAGGCCTACCTTGGGCGCGAGATGTGGCAGGAAACCTACCTCAACCGCCAGGGCGAGGCCGTACAGCAGCCCAACTCGGTGCAGCACAGCGTGCCTGCCTGGCTGATTTTCGGCATGTTTTTCATTATGATCCCGCTTTCCAATGTGATGGCGATGGAGCGCCAGACCAACACGCTCACCCGCCTGAACATGGCGCGTGCACCCGCTTGGAAACTCTTGGCTGCCAAGCTGATTCCCTATTTTTTAATCAATCAGTTGCAGTTTGCCGGCATGGTGGCGCTGGGCGTGTGGGTGTTACCGTTGCTGGGCATGCCCGCCTTCGCGCTTTCCGGCGGCTGGGCGGGCTATGCTGCTGTGTCTTGCGCCGTGAGCCTGGCCGCGCTGGGCTACGGGCTGTTGGTGAGCGTGCTGGCCAAAAGCACCGAGCAGGCTGTGGTACTGGGCGGCGGCGGCATCATCATCATGGCCGCGCTGGGCGGCGTGATGGTGCCGGTGCACATCATGCCCGCGCTGATGCAGCAGCTCTCGCAGCTCTCGCCAATGGGCTGGGGGCTGGCTGCTTTCCAAAAACTTTTGTTAAACCATTACACCTTGGCGCAAATTGCGCCGCAGCTGTGGAGGCTTGCGGGCTTCGGCCTGGCTGCGCTCGCCGCTGCCGCCGCGCTCTACCGCCGCCAACTGAGCACACAGGCAAGATTCTGATGAACACACCCGATTTAAGCTCCCCCGCGCTGGAGCAGGCGCTGAAAACGCTGATTGTGCGCGAAACCGAAAAACAGGACGATGTGGACATGGCTGCTTTCTCCGACGATGCGCCGCTGTTCGGCCCCGAAAGCCCGATAGGCCTCGATTCGCTCGATGCGCTGCAAATCACCGTGGCGCTGCAAGCCCGCTACGGCGTGCGCCTCAACGGCGACCGCATGGTGCGCAAGCACATGATGAATGTGCGCGATTTGGCGGCATTTGTCCGCGAACAGCGTGGGGCTTGAGGCTACCTGAAAAAGCTTCTTGCAAAATTTGTTTACAAGTCATAAGTCAGGTTTCAGGCTGTGGCCAAATTTCAGGTAGCCTTTTGCCATTCGGAAATCTTTAACCCTTGCGCCTCGTGCCGGCGCGGGCACTTCCTTTCTTTGCTTCGCCAAAGAAAGGAAGCAAAGAAAGGCGACTGCGGGCACAGGTTTGGCTTCGCCAAACTTCCCTCACTCCGCACGATTTTTCGGGCGGGCCCGAACTTGCGGCTGCGCCGCTTCGGACAGGGCGGGCCCTTGTTTCCCGAAAAACCGTGCTCCGTTCGGCTGCGCCAGCAGAGAAGGCACCACTGCACCATTCGCACTGGGAAACTTGTGCCTAGCGGTTGGAATGCTGGTGTTAAACAATTATCTATATTTTCAGGTAGCAGCCTTAAGGGTGTAACCATGACCCTAAAAATCGCCCAACTCCAACAGCGCAACGCCCAAGCATGCCTGCTGAAGCACTACGCCTTCCTCGGCATTGAAGCCGTGCAAGGCAGCGATGGCGAGATTGCCCGCCGGTTTGTGGATAGCGGCATCTACCGCATTGAGCATCCTGCCGCTGCCGCCTTCCCGTTTCACCAAAACGGCGAAATCGGCTGCGCGCTCCGCCAAGCCCAGCACCAAGCCGCCCGCGCCGATATGCTGCGCCGCATCCGCGCCTTGCTTGCCGATAAAGCGTGGGTAAGCTTAAGCGAAAACGGCTTCGGCTTCTGGGCGCTCATCTCCCTGCCCGCCCTGCAGGCCGCCTTGGATAATTGGTTTGAACAACACGGCGATTTTGCGCTGTATCTGGAAAACGGCCATGCGCTGGCCATCCATGAGGCAGAATACGAATGGGAAGTGTTGGAACGGCAGGGCAACCCGCTTGAGGCTACCTGAAAAATGAACATCAAAAGCCACCCATCCCGCGCCGCTTATTTGTGCGGCAGCAGCTATTGGTGCGCACAAGGGCGCAGCTGCGGCAGCCACCGTTTCGGCTCGGCCGAAAACCCCTTCGCACCGCCTGCCTTCCGCACCGCACACGGCCTAGGGCAGCCGCGCGCGCTGCCGTATTTTGCCGCATTCCCTGCCGAGCTAGCCACGCTGGCGCAGCTGTGCGGCTGGATTGAGTCCGAAATCCGCCAGGCCGCCGCCACTGCCGGTTGGCACGAAAACGAATTGGCCGGCCTCCCCATCTTCCTCGGTTCCACTTCTTATGTGATGTCCGACCGCGAAGCCGCACCGCCTGAACGCGCCGGAGATGAACGCTTCACCCTGTGCGAAATCGCCGGCTACCTGAAAAACCGCTTTGCCAGCGAAAACGTATTCAGCTTTGCCACCTCCTGTACCTCCTCCGCACAAGCCCTGCTCGCCGCCGCCCGCAGTATCGAAAACGGGCTGGCCGAACGCGCACTCGTGGTCGGTTTCGAGAGTTTCAACCGCCTCACCTTCGAGCATTTTCACGCCATGAACCTGCTGGAAACCGAGCCGGGCAGACTGCCGTTTCGCAACGCCGGCGGCCTGGTACTGGGAGAAGGGGCGGCCGTGCTGACCTTATCCGCACGGCCGCACCGCGATTACGCCTGCCGCTTGCGCGGCCTCGCCGCCCAAACCGACCACGCCAACCTCACTGCCGCCTCTGCCGAGCCGCTGCACCGCCTGCTGGCCGAAAGCCTGTGCCGCGCCGGCATCTCCGCCCAAGATTTGCGCGGCGTGAAAACCCACGGCAGCGGCGGCCTCAGCGACACCGTGGAAATGCAGGTGCGTGAAGCGCTGTGGCCGCACACGCCCGCCCTGCTGTTTAAGCCCTATATCGGACACACGCTGGGCGCCGGCGCCGCACTGGAAACCGCGCTGCTGCTCGACGCCCTGCAACACGGCCGCCTGCCGCCGCTGCCTGCCGCTGCACCCGATTTCCCCTTGCCCACCCTGCACGGCCGACCACTGCCCAACGGCAGCTACCTCAACTATTTCCTTGGTTTCGGCGGCAGCCACTGCGCCTGGCTGCTGGATTGGCAGGCTTGAAGGCTACCTGAAAAATATCGGGCTACCTGAAAACAGAAAGGACGATCGCTGATATGCCGGCAAATTTCATGCCCAACCAAACCCTCTGCCGCATCCAGGCCAGCAGCCGCTTCCTGGCCGCGCCGCAGCAGACAGATAGCGAACTGCGCCGCCTGCTGCGCGAGCAATATGGCATCGACGCGCGCCGCCTGAGCCGCTTTACCCTGCTTGCCCTGCTGGGCGTGCTGCCGCTGTGCCAAGGGCTACCTGAAAATCCGGCCGTGTATCTCGCTTCGCCGTTCAGCTCGCCCGGCCGTTTGGCGGCGATGCGGCAGAAGCTGGCGGCCGGGTTGCCCTCGCCGCTGGATTTCATGGCCAATATTCATAACGCCGCCACTTTCCAGCTGGCGCAGATTCTGGGCAGTAGCGGCAACAGTGTGTTTCTGGCGGCGGAAGCGGAAGATTGCTGGGCAGCGCTGTATGCCGCGCTGAACGAGATGCTGGCCGAGCCCGGGCAAACCGTGCTGCTGGGCTGGGCGTATGAGCGCGCGGCGGAGGGTGAGCTGGAAGGCAGCGTGTGGTGGAAACTTTCAGGTAGCCTCATGCCGCAGGCCGGAAACGGCAGGATAGCGGTGTCGGCGGAAGAAGATGAAGCGGAGCAAGCCGTTTTCCCAACCGCAACGGGCTTTCTGCCTGCGGTGCTGGCGTGGGAGGCGCAGGCGCGGCAGGGCGGGGTGGTGTTGCCGCCGTGTGGGATGTGGCCGGCTTTGCGGGTGGAGTGGGGTGAAGGATGAGGGAATATCGGCTGTTGGATGTGGTGCGCTTAAAGCGGAATGTGCCGGAGCACGGGTTGCGCGCGGGCAGCATCGGCACGGTGGTGGAAGTGTATGGGCAGGATGCTTACGAGGTGGAGTTTGCTAACGAAAGGGGTGAGACTTTGGCTTTGCTGGTGTTGAACGGGAAAAGCGATTTTGAGCGGCATGAGGCTACCTGAAAACACCGGCTTCAACGAAGTTAAAATGCAATGCAGCGGCGTTTCCGCGAAGACAAAAATTTCAGGTAGCCTTTATGTTCGGCCAAGCGAAGGGATGACGAATCATCCCTTTTTTATTGCCGGCTAAGGTTTCGCGACGTCCGACGCCGTCAATCAATGCTCACCAAGTTTTCCGGCGCGAGGATGCGGTCGAGCTCGGCTTCGCTCAAGAGGCCGCGCTCCAGCACCACTTCGCGCACGCCTTTGCCGGTTTGAGCGCAGATTCTGCCCACCAGGTCGCCGTTTTCGTGGCCGATGTAGGGGTTGAGGTAGGTAACCAGGCCGATGGAATGGAATACGTAGCGCTCGCAGATGTCGCGGTTTACCGTGATGCCGCGCACGCATTTGTCGGCCAGCGTGGCGGCGGCGTTGCCCAGGAGGGAGAGGGTTTCAAACATGCATTGCGCAATCACAGGCTCCATCACGTTGAGTTGCAGCTGGCCGGCTTCGGCGGCGAAGGTGATGGTGGTGTCGTTGCCGATTACCTTGAAGCAGATTTGATTTACCACTTCGGGAATCACCGGGTTTACCTTGGCCGGCATGATGGAGGAGCCGGCCTGCATTTCGGGCAGGTTGATTTCCTTCAGGCCGGCGCGCGGGCCGGAGGAGAGCAGGCGCAAATCGTTGCAGATTTTGGAGAGCTTCACCGCCGTGCGCTTGAGCGCGCCGTGCACCATTACATAGGCGCCGCAGTCGGAAGTGGCTTCAATCAGGTTTTCGGTGAGCTTGCAGGGCAGGCCGCTGATTTCGGAAAGCTTCTGCACAGCCAGTTGGGCGTAGCCCTTGGACGTGTTTACGCCGGTGCCGATGGCGGTGGCGCCGAGGTTCACTTCCAGTAGCAGTTGGCGGGTGCGCTCCAGATTGAGGATTTCTTCTTCCAGCAGCACTTGGAAGGATTTGAATTCTTGCCCGGCCGTCATCGGCACGGCGTCTTGCAGCTGGGTGCGCCCTATCTTCAGCACGGTTTTGAATTCTTCGGCTTTTTGGGCAAAGGCGTTTTTCAGGTAGCCTAACTTGTCCAGCAGCCCGCCCGTGCTTTCGTACACGGCCAGGCGGAAGCCGGTGGGGTAGGCATCGTTGGTGGATTGGCTGGCGTTCACGTGATCCATCGGGTTCACAATGTCGTAGCGGCCTTTGGCGTGGCCGAGGATTTCCAGAGCCAGGTTGGCGACTACTTCGTTGGTGTTCATGTTCACCGAGGTGCCGGCGCCGCCTTGGAATACGTCGGAAGGGAATTGGTCGAGACAGCGGCCTTTTCCCAGCACTTCATCGCAGGCTTGGGCGATGGCGGTGGCGATTTCCGGCTTGAGCGCGCCCAATTCGCCGTTGGCCTGCGCCGCCGCCTTCTTCACCATCACCATGCCGCGCACAAACTGCGGCACGTCGGAAATTTTCTGCCCGGAAATCTGGAAGTTTTCCATGGCGCGCAGGGTGTGGATGCCCCAATAGGCTTCGGCGGGGATTTGGCGTTCGCCCAGGAGGTCGTGTTCGGTGCGGGTGTTCATGCGTGTTCCTTTTGTGTGGAGGGGTGGGAAACGGAAGGATGATACCAAGTTCTGCCGCTTTCAGCTTGTTTAAACCGTGCTGCCGCGCCCGATTGCCGCCGGGGAAATGTGCTAGAATGCGCGCCCTCTCGATAAAGGTTGGTTATATGGCACGTCATCCCTACCGCCGGCTGCGTTCGGCCCGCACGGCCATGCCCGAAGTGGGCATTTCCGAAATCGGCAACATCCGATCGCTGCATTTGGGCAGCGAAACGGTGCAAAGCTCGATGAATGTGGACGATCCAGCCGAGCTGGTGCTCTCCTACAGCCGCGCCATGATGGCCTGGCTGCTGTTTGCCGAAAACGTGCGGCACATCACGCAGATCGGTTTGGGCGGCGGCTCGTTTGTGCGCTGGATCGATGCCTATTTGCCCGACGTGGCGCAGACGGCGGTGGAAATCAACCCGCAGGTGATCAGCGTGGCGCGCGGGCTGTTCGAGCTGCCGTTTGAAGGCGAAAAGTTTGAAATCATCGAGGCCGACGGCGCGGAATACATCAAAACCCTGCGCGGTGGCACGGATATCCTACTGGTGGACGGCTTCGACGGCGAGCAGATTATCGACGCGCTGGTGGGCGAGCCTTTCTTTGCCGACTGCCGCACCGCCTTGAGCGAAAACGGCATTTTTGTAACCAACTGGTGGAGCGGCGACAAGCGTTATCCGCTCTTCCTGCAACGGCTCTCTCAGGTGTTCGAACAGCGTGTGCTGTGCGTGCCGGCGGAAACGCACGGCAACGTGGCGGTGCTGGCCTTTCAAAGCTGGAAGCCGCAGCCCTTGGCCGGATTGCAGAAAAAAGCGGCCGGGCTCGACAAGCAGTTCCGGCTGGGCTTTAAAACCATGCTGCATCAGGCCAAACTGCCGCCGGGCAGCGAATGGAAATGGCTGCGCTGAGGCGGGATGGCGGGCAAAAGGCTACCTGAAAATGGCGCGTGTTGAGCGGGGTTGCTGCACCGAGGAATTTTCAGGTAGCCTTTGTTTTGCCGTGTGGTGCTTGCCGGCAGGAGGTTTAAATTTAATCCGCCTTAGCTTCGCAGAAACTCAGCCTTGAATGCGCCGAGGCATCGTTGTAACTGCGTTGAGGCTGATGCTTTCAGGTAGCCTTTGTTTTGGTGGGGAAGTGGATGGCTACTGTGCCTAGTCCGTATTGCCGGCTTGTTTTGCCCAATAGGCTGCGGCGGCTTGGCCTTCCTCGGTGTCCCGGTTGGGGGCGGAGAATGTGTAGTATTGCCACAGGCGGTGGGCGGCGGCGCGGTCGCCGTGTTCGGCCAGGCTTTGCACGCGGGCGAGCTGCTGCGGTTGGAGGTGGTACATACTGCCGGTGGATATGGGGGTTTCGGGGTCGTAGCGTTCTTCGTCGAGCACGGCTTGCAGGCGCGGGGGCAGGGCAACGCCGCGTTGTTTCAGCTCGTATGCCCAGGCGGCGGCGTCGAAATAGCGGTAGGCGGCGAGGTGCTCTTCGGCGGCGGCGAGGATTTCTTCGTTGGTTTGTGGGGGCATTGGGCTGGAGGTGGCGGTGGGCATGGCGGTGTCTTTCTGACAGGCGGTGAGGAGGAAGAGGGCGGCGAGGAGGGGAAGCAGGCGTTTCATGTTTTTCCTTTTTTGGTGCGCTTGGGTTGGGATGAAGGCTACCTGTAAAACCGGGGCGGTAAGGTTTCAGGTAGCCTTTAGCCGCGGCGGTCGGCGGCACCGAAGTGCCAGGCGCCGACGTCGAGGCGGACGCAGAGGTAGCGCCACAGCAGGGGCTGACTCACGGCGAGGGTGGCGGAGAGGGGGCGCAGCAGGGCGGTTTTGGCGGGTTCGGTGAGCAGCAGGGCGGCTTTGACGGCGGTTTGCAGCTGTTTGGGGGGAAGGGTGGTGGCGTGGATGAGGGCGTCGGCGGCAGGATGATGGGCGAGCCGGCCGGGCTGGGGGGTAGGGGCGAGGTAGGCTTTGAGCAGCAGCCAGAGCTGGGTTTGTTCGCGGCTGGTGCTCTGTTGGCTGAAGTGGAGGCGGACTTGGTCGAGCAGGGCTTGTTGGGCGGCGTCTTCCTGCATCACGAAGGCGGGCAGGAGGTGTTCGAGCAGCTCGGTGCTGGGCAGCAGGGGGTGTTGGCGGAGGCGGGCGAGTTGCTGCCAAACGAAGGGGGTGAGGGGGGTGTTCTTGCGGCGCAGAAATCCGTTTCGTTGCGTTTGAACTTCGTTGAAGCCTGTATTTTCAGGTAGCCCTTGGATTTGGAACAGACAGAGCAGGGCGGCGGAGGCGTGTTCGCCGTCGAGGGCGGCGGCCTGCCAGTCGGCGTGGAGTGGGAGGTGCGGGGTGGTGGGGCGGTAGCGGCGGATGCGTGCCTGCATGGTGGCTTGGCGGTGGCGGTAGCTGGCTTCGCTCTGGTCGGTAACCGGGGCGGCTTCGTCGCCGGGGGCAAAGCGGAAGTGGCCGTCGGGAAAAAAGACGGGGCTGTCGGCGCCTTCGAGTTTGGGGGCGAGGCGGCGGGCGGCGGAGGCGTCGAGCCGGCGGATGCGTTCGATGATCGGGGGGTGGGTGGCGGCGAGGCTGCCGGCGCTGATGCGGCCGAACATCATGTGGGCGTATTCGGGGGCGTGGGCGGCGTGCAGGCGGCAGCTGCCGCTGCGGGCGATTTTGCACAGGGCTTCGATGAGCGGGGCGGTTTGGCGGGTAAACTGCACGGCTGCGGCATCGGCGAGGAATTCGCGTTCGCGGCACACGGCGGCCTGCAGCCAGCCGGCAAACAGGCTGCCGATGGAGCCGAGCACAATCAGCAGGCCGCCGAAGGCTTGCAGCGGCAGGGTTTGCATGATGATTTCGATGCCGTTGTCGAAGGGGTGGTTGTCCACATTTTTATTGCGGCGGTATTCCAGATAGTGTTCGTCGTCGCGGCCTTCGAGGAAATAGCGGCCGCTGCTGGCGATGCCTTGCAGGCCGTGCAGCCAGGCGGAGAGGCGGAGGTTGAGGCGTATGTCGCCGTGGCGGATGTGGCTGAATTCGTGGGCGATCACGGCTTGCAGCTCATCGCGGGTGAGGCGGTGTATCGCGCCTTGGGTAACGCCGATCACGGCGCGGCGCGGGCTGAGGCCGGCGGCGAAGGCGTTGATGCTGCCGTCGCGGCGCAGCAGGTAGACGGGCGGCACGGGCAGGCCGGCGGCCAGCGCGGTTTCGGCCACCACGTTGAGCAGGCGGCGTTCGGCGAAGGTGCCGTCCTGCAGCTGCAGCCGCTCGCCGCCGAGCCGTTTGGCCACGGCCTCGCCGCCGCGCCGCAGTTCGCGCAGACGGTGCAGGCTGAGGGCGACGGTGAGCAGGCACACGAGGACGGCGGGCGGCAGGTAGTACCACCAGAGGCTGTGCCGCGGGCTGCCGAAGCCAAACATGAGCGGCAGGCTGCCGAGCACGGCGGCGGTGAGGATGACGGTGCCGGCCAGCGCGAGCGCATACAGCACCACCAGCCGGGCGCTGCGGCGGCGTGCTTGCTGTTGGCGGCGGAAGAAGCGCATGGGGGAATCCGTGTGCGGGAGGGATGGGCTGAATATAGCCAATCCGGCGGGGTTTGGCAAAGGGTTGGGGCTACCTGAAAATGGTTTGGCGGCAGGGGAAAGTTTTCATGTAGCCTGTTGTTTGGTAAAGGAGGCTACCTGAAAACTAGGGAGGGAAACAAAGCAAACCTTTCGTAAAAGAAAGGGGCAAGCAGGGTTTTAGGTACCCTTTGGTAGGCATTAGAGGCTACCTGAAAAATTCCATCGAAGGCAAGCCAACCCCGCGCCGGCGCAATCTCGGGTAAGATAGCGCTTTTTTCGGAGACAGCTATGCCGCAGAAAGTAATCGCAATCGACGGGCCGAGCGCATCGGGCAAAGGCACGGTGGCGCAGCGCGTGGCCGAGGCGCTGGGTTGGGCCTATCTCGATTCCGGCGCGCTCTATCGCATCACCGCACTATATGCCCGCCGCCAAGGCGCGGATTGGGGCGACGAAGCGGCAGTGGCCGCGCTGGCGCAGGCTTTGCCGGCCGAGTTTGCCGGCGGCGCCGTATTGCTGGACGGGGAAGACGTGTCCGCCGCCATCCGCAGCGAGGAAATCGGCATGGGTGCCTCGCGGGTGGCGGCGCTGCCGGCGGTGCGCGCGGCTTTGCTGCAACGGCAGCGCGCGTTTCTAACCGAACAAGGCCTGGTGGCCGACGGGCGCGACATGGGCTCGGTGGTGTTCCCCGACGCCGTGCTCAAAGTGTTCCTCACCGCCAGCGCCCAAGTGCGCGCCGAACGCCGCGCCCGGCAAATCGGCGAGCCGCTTTCAGGCGGGCGTTTTGAGTGCATCCTAGCCGCCATCGAAGCGCGCGACGAAGCCGACCGCAAGCGCGCCGTTGCGCCGCTGCAAAGGCTGCCCGAGGCCCGCCTGCTCGACACTTCTGCACTCACCATCGAAGAATCGGTAAAAAAAGTGCTTGATTGGTATCGGGAAAAATAAACTTGCTGTATAATGCCGCGTTTTCAGCGCATCCGCCCTGTTTTGAGGCGCGTGTGCTGCATAATCGGTTGATTGATTGCTTTTCCGTTAAAGACAAGCAAACAGATTAAACCCCTGCCTGCCGCGCCAAGGGCGGCAGGCTTTTAGCAACCTCAACCCTCCGCACTCCTTGGCCGTGCGTGGAAAAGACAAAACCTTATGGAAAATTTTGCCCAGTTACTGGAAGAATACTCAGCCGTACAAGAAATGAACCAGGGCGAGGTGATCACCGCCGAAGTGGTGGCGATTACCGACAAACACGTGATCGTGAACGCCGGCCTGAAATCCGAATCCCTGATTGATCTGGACGAATTCAAAAACGCCCAGGGCGAGCTGGAAGTGAAAGTAGGCGATTTCGTTACCGTAACCATCGAATCGGTGGAAAACGGCTTCGGCGAAACCAAGCTCTCGCGCGAAAAAGCCAAACGCGCCGCCGATTGGCTGGCTTTGGAAGAAGCCATGGAAAGCGGCGAGATCCTCTCCGGCGTGATCAACGGCAAGGTCAAAGGCGGCCTCACCGTGATGATCAACAGCATCCGCGCCTTCCTGCCCGGCTCGCTGGTGGACGTGCGCCCGGTGAAAGACACCTCTCACTTTGAAGGCAAAGAAGTGGAATTCAAAGTGATCAAACTGGACAGAAAACGCAACAACGTGGTGGTGTCCCGCCGCGCCGTGCTGGAAGAAACCCTGGGCGAAGAGCGCCAGGCCCTGCTGGAAAGCCTGCAGGAAGGCACCGTGGTAAAAGGCATCGTGAAGAACATCACCGACTACGGCGCATTCGTGGACTTGGGCGGCATCGACGGCTTGCTGCACATCACCGATTTGGCTTGGCGCCGCGTGAAACACCCGAGCGAAGTGCTGGAAGTGGGCCAGGAAGTGGAAGCCAAAGTGCTTAAGTTCGACCAAGACCGCAGCCGCGTGTCTCTGGGTATGAAACAGCTGGGCGAAGACCCCTGGAGCGGCCTTGCCCGCCGTTACCCTGCCCGCACTCGCCTGTTCGGCAAGGTAACCAACCTCACCGACTACGGCGCATTCGTTGAAATCGAGCAGGGCATCGAAGGCTTGGTACACGTTTCCGAAATGGACTGGACCAACAAAAACGTACACCCGAGCAAGGTTGTGCAGCTGGGCGACGAAGTGGAAGTGATGATTCTGGATATCGACGAAGACCGCCGCCGCATCAGCCTGGGCATGAAACAATGCCAGGCCAACCCGTGGGAAGAATTTGCTGCCAACTTCAACAAAGGCGACAAACTCACCGGCGCCGTGAAATCCATCACCGACTTCGGCATTTTCGTGGGTCTGCCCGGCAATATCGACGGCCTGGTGCACCTCTCCGACCTCTCTTGGAGCGAAAGCGGCGAAGAAGCCGTGCGCAAATACAAAAAAGGCGAAGATGTGGAAGCCGTTGTATTGTCTATCGATGTGGAGAAAGAGCGCATCAGCCTGGGCATCAAGCAGCTTGAAGGCGACCCCTTCGGCACCTACATCAGCATCAACGACAAAGGCGCCTTGGTGAAAGGCACCGTGAAATCCGTTGAAGCCAAGGGCGCCGAAGTGCAGCTGGCCGATGAAGTGGTGGGCTACCTGCCCGCTTCCGAGTTCGACAGCGAGCGCGTGGAAGACCTGACCACCAAGCTGAAAGAAGGCGACGAAGTGGAAGCCGTGATCGTTACGGTAGACCGCAAAAACCGCAACATCAAGCTTTCCGTGAAAGCCCGCACCGCCAAAGAAAACCGCGAAGCGCTCAACACCGTGAACGCTGCGGCCAGCCATGCCGGCACCACTAGCCTGGGCGACCTCCTGAAGGCCAAGCTGGGCGGCGACAACGAATAAGGATGCTGTAAATGACCAAATCAGAGTTGATGGCCCATATGGCCGAAAAATACCTGGCTCAGGGGCATGCCCGCCTGGCAGTGAAAGACGTGGAGCAGAGCGTGAAAGTTTTGGTGGATGCCATGACCCGCGCCCTGGCCCGCGGCCAGCGTATCGAGATTCGCGGGTTTGGCAGTTTCGACCTGAACCACCGCCCGGCCCGCGTGGGCCGCAATCCGAAAACCGGCGAAAAAGTGAACGTGCCCGAGAAATACGTGCCGCACTTCAAAGCCGGCAAGGAGCTGCGCGAACGCGTGGACCAGGCCGCCAAGTAAGACTGGCTTGAGCTGAAGAAAAGGCTACCTGAAAATTTCAGGTAGCCTTTTTGTTGCTTGGTGGATAGGGAGTTGGCTACCTGAAAAATTCAGCTGCACAAGAAACTTGCTTTGCTTGTTTTAACTGCGCTGAAGATTACGCTTTTAGGTAGCCTTTCTTTGATCTATAGGCAGCTATTACCAATAGCTCACAAACTCCGCCAAATCGGTATTTTTGCCGCCGGCGGCTTCTTTCTGCGCGGTGCCGATCATCAGCAGGCCGATGATTTTGTCGTGCTTTTCGCAGGCGAAGGCTTCGCGCAGGGCGGTGCAGTTGACCCACAGGCCGGTGAGCCACACGTTGTCGAAGCCTTGCGCCTTGGCGGCCAGCTGGATGGCGTAGGCGGCGCAGCCGGCGCTGAGCACTTGTTCCCATTCGGGTTTGGGCTTGAGGCAGTTCAGGTCGGGCTTGGCCACCACGCCGATCATCATCGGCGCCATCTGCCCCACGGCTTCGGCCTTGCGCGCCGCTTCGCCGCCAATTTCGGCCGCGCATTGGCCGAGCACGTGGCGGAAGGTTTGCCAGCCGGCCTCGCTCTGCACCACGATGAAGTGCCACGGCGTATGGTTGCCGTGATCGGGCACCTGCGTGGCGGCTTGCAGGATGGTTTCCAGCTGGGCGGCATCGGGCCCGGGCGCGGTGAGGAGGCGCACGGAGCGGCGGGTGGTGAGCAAATCTAGGGTGTTCATATGGTTGATTCCTTGTGTGCGTTGAAAACAGAAACGCCGTGCTTATACCACACGCCCTGCGTTCAGGCTACCTGAAAGCGTCAGCTTCAACGAAGTTAAAACGATGTCTTGGCGTATAGCCAAGGCTGAGGTTCTGCAAAGCTAAAAATTGCCGGCCTCGCCCTGCAGCGTTTGGCGATATAATGCGCACATTTTCCATCCACCCGAAAGCCCGCCATGAGCGCCAACTACCTCTTCACCCTGCCCGACCAAAACGGCAACGAATTCGCTGCCGCCGGCCACCTGCCGCTGGTGCTGTATTTCTACCCCAAAGACAGCACGCCCGGCTGCACCACCGAAGCGCAGGAATTCAGCGCGCTCTTGCCCGAATTTCAGGCGCTCGGTTTCCAGGTGGCCGGCGTATCGCGCGACAGCGTGGCCAGCCACCAGAAATTCGTGTGCAAATACGCGCTGGAAGTGCCGCTCCTTTCAGACAAAGACGAAACCGTGTGCCGCCTGTTTGACGTGATAAAAGAGAAAAACATGTATGGCAAAAAAGTGTTCGGTATCGAGCGCAGCACCTTTGTGCTGGACGCACAAGGCAATATCACGCGCGAATGGCGCAAAGTGAAAGCCGCCGGCCACGCCCAAGCCGTGCTCGACGCACTGCGGGAACAGGCGGAATAGGGGTGCGGAGATGCAATACCGATACGAAGCCCCGTTCGGCACGCTGATCTGCCGTTTCGAGGGCGCCAAGCTCACCGAAATCCTGCTCGGCGACGAGCGCATCGACTTCCTGCCCCTGCTGCCGGAAAACAGTGCGCTCGCCCGCGGGCTGGACGGCTATTTTTCAGGTAGCCTCCACGCTTTGCCCAAAGTGGCCGAAATTCCGCCCGGCACACCGTTTCAGCGCCAAGTGTGGGCGCAGATTGCCGGCATCCCGCCCGGGCAAACCCTCAGCTACCAACAAATTGCCGAACGCATCGGCAGCCACCCGCGCCCGGTGGGCGGCGCCTGCGGCAAAAACCCGCTGCCGCTCCTGATACCCTGCCACCGCGTGCTTTCCGCAAGCGGGCTGGGAGGCTTCAGCATGGGCGGCGACAGCGAGCGCGGCCTGGCGGTGAAACGCTGGCTGCTCAAGCACGAAGGCATCACATGGTGAAAACAGCCGAGCCGCTGCCGCCGCGTTGGCAAGACCCCATCGAGCAAACGCTGGACGACCTCTTCCTCACCCGCCAGCTCTCCGCCAACACCCTGGCCGGCTACCGGCGCGATTTGGAAAAGGTCGCCCGCCGCCTGCAATCGCGCGATACCGATTGGCTGCAGGCCGATGCTGCCGGGCTGGCAGAAGCCGTGTATGCCCACAGCGAGAAACCCGCCTCACAAGCCCGCGCCCTCTCCGCCGTGAAGCAGCTCTACGGCCTGCTGCAGCTGCAAAACCGCCGCAGCGACAACCCCACGCAAACCCTCTCCCCGCCGCGCAACGGCCGCGCCCTGCCGCCGCTCATCAGCGAAGCGCAAATCGACGTGCTGCTTGCCGCGCCCAACACCGACACCGTTTTCGGCCTGCGCGACAAAGCCGTGCTCGAAACCCTGTATGCCTCCGGCCTGCGCGTGTCCGAGGCCGCCGAAATGCAGTTGCAGGATTTGGATTTGCAGCGCGGCGTGGTGACCGTCATCGGCAAGGGCAATAAGCAGCGCATCGTGCCGCTGGGCGCCGAAGCCGTGTACTGGCTGGAACGCTACCTGAAAGAAGCGCGCGGCAGGCTGCTCAGGCAAACCCCTTGCGATTTCGTATTTGTGGGGCAGAAGCGCATGGGCATCAGCCGCCAGCTGGTGTGGCAGATGGTGAAGCGCTATGCGGCCGATGCCGGCATTGCCGCGCTCAGCCCGCACGGCCTGCGCCACGCCTTCGCCACCCATCTGGTGAACCACGGCGCCGATTTGCGCAGCGTGCAGATGATGCTCGGCCACGCCAGCCTGAACACCACGCAAATCTACACCCATGTGGCCAACGAGCGGCTCAAGCAGATGGTGGAGCGGCACCATCCGCGGGGGTAGCGGCGGAAAGCGGCATGGTTGGTTTTCAGGTAGCCTCTGAGGCTACCTGAAAAATTTTCCGCCCACCCAAACATGCAAACAAGTTTATCAAACAAGCGGACGCTTCCCGCCCGGCAGGCCGCCCGCCAGCTTTTCAGGTAGCCTGCCAGGCCGTTTTGTGGGAAAATCCGCACATTTAAAATTATTCAAATCGGGCGAAATATTATGTTGGACAGAGAAGGTTATCGCCCCAATGTCGGCATCATCATCACCAACCAGCGCAACGAAGTGTTTTGGGGCAAACGCGTGCAGGAGCATTCCTGGCAGTTTCCGCAGGGCGGCATCAAGCCCGGCGAAAGCCCCGAAGCCGCCATGTATCGCGAGCTGGCCGAAGAAGTGGGCCTTTTGCCGCACCACGTGAAAATCCTCGGCCGCACGCGCGACTGGCTGCGCTACGACGTGCCCGGCAACTGGGTGCGCCGCCAATGGCGCGGGGCATACCGCGGGCAGAAGCAGATTTGGTATCTGCTGCGGCTCACCGGCCGCGAAAGCGACGTGCACCTGCGCGCCAGCAGCCAGCCCGAGTTCGATGCCTGGCGCTGGCACGACTACTGGGCGCCCATCGAAGAAGTGATCGAATTTAAAAAAGAAGTGTACACCAACGCCCTGCAGGAGCTTTCGCGCTTCCTGCACAACCTGGAAAGCCTGGAGCAGTTTAACCTGCGCCAGGCCGCCCTGCCCAAAGAGTGAAAGCCCCGCCGATGAGCGACATCCTCACCCGCATCCTCGCCACCAAACAGCAAGAAGTGGCCGCCGCGCAAGCCGCGCTGCCCTTGGTCGAAGTGCGCGCCCGCGCCGCCGACATGCCGCCGCCGCGCGGCTTTGTGCAAGCCATGCGTGCCAAACACGGCCAAGGGCAGGCCGCGCTGATTGCCGAAATCAAAAAAGCCAGCCCCAGCAAAGGCCTGATCCGCCCAGACTTTCAGCCCGAGCAGCTGGCGCGCGCCTATGAGGCCGCCGGCGCCGCCTGCCTTTCCGTGCTCACCGACGAGCAGTATTTCCAAGGCTCGGCAGGCTACCTGAAAACCGCCCGTGCCGCCGTGGCGCTGCCCGTGTTGCGCAAAGATTTTATGGTGAGCGCGTATCAGATTTACCAATCCCGCGCCATGGGCGCCGACGCGGTGCTGCTGATTGCCGCCGCGCTTAATAGAGGCGAGCTGGAAGAATTTGAAGGTATCGCACACGAATTGGGCATGGCCGTGCTGCTGGAGCTGCACGATGCCGGCGAATTGGAAAAATGCCGCCGCCTCGCCACCCCGCTTGTCGGCGTGAACAACCGCAACCTGCGCACCTTTGAAGTGAGCCTGCAGCAGACGCTGGACTTGCTGCCCGAAATTGGCGGAGAAGGCCGCGTGATTGTCACCGAAAGCGGCATCCGCAGCCGCGAAGATGTGGAGTTTATGCGCCGCCACGGCGTGCACAGCTTCCTGATTGGCGAAACCTTTATGCGCGCCGACGATGTGGGCGCGGAAGTGAAAAAATTGTTTGCTTGAGTTTTCAGGTAGCCTTTCTTGATGATGAGGCTACCTGAAAATAGTTGAGGTGCTTCGTTTGCCCGTATTAAGGAGTCAGTATGAAACGCTTATTGATGGCCCTGGCTTTGCTGCTGCCAGCTGCCGCCTTCGCCAAACAAACGGCAGGGCAGGCGCCATGCCCGCAGGTGAACCGCGACAGCATCGAGGTGCTCACTTATCTGTATGCCTGCACCGATAGCGATGCCGCCGCGCTGCCCGCCGCCGCCGAGCAGCAGTCCGACAAGCTGATGCAGCTGGCTAACCAATGCTCCAGCAGCGACCAAGAAACCTGGTGGCGGCAGAACGGCGCACGCATGCAGGCCGAGCGCGCCCGTTATGAGGCGGCCGCCGATGTGGATACGGCGGCGGTGTGCCGGCAGCGCAGCGCGCATATCCGGCAGATTTTGCGGCGCTACCGCTGATCCTGCCGCGCCGGCAGCGTGTATGAAATATTTCAGGTAGCCTCAAGCTGCTTTGAGGGCAGGCTACCTGAAAAAAGAAACCCCATTCAAAACCACCCAGAGACACCGATATGACCCAAGACAAAATCCTGATTCTCGATTTCGGTTCGCAAGTGACCCAGCTCATCGCCCGCCGCGTGCGTGAGGCCCATGTGTATTGCGAGCTGCACCCCTACGATATGCCGCTTGCTGAGATTAAGGCCTTCAACCCCAAAGGCATCATCCTCTCCGGCGGCCCCAATTCGGTGTACGACTCCGACTATCAGGCCGACACCGGCATTTTCGACTTGGGCGTGCCCGTGCTCGGCATCTGCTACGGTATGCAGTTTATGGCGCACCACCTCGGCGGCAAGGTTTCCCCCGGTGACCAGCGCGAATTCGGCTATGCCGAAGTGAAAACCACCGACAGCCCGCTCACCGCCGGCCTGAGCGACGGCGAACCGAACACGCTGGAAGTGTGGATGAGCCACGGCGACAAAGTGTCCGCCCTGCCCGAAGGCTTCCGCATTTTCGGCGACACGCCCTCCTGCCCTGTGGCCATCATGGGGCACGAAGCCAAACGCTTCTACGGCATCCAGTTCCACCCTGAGGTTACCCACACCAAACAGGGCCGCGCCCTGCTCAACCGCTTCGTGCTGGATATCTGCGGCGCCAAACCAGGCTGGACCATGCCCAATTATGTGGATGAAATGGTGGCTAAAATCCGCGAGCAGGTGGGCGATGAGGAAGTGATCCTCGGGCTTTCCGGCGGCGTGGATTCCTCCGTGGCCGCCGCGCTCATCCACCGCGCCATCGGCAAGCAGCTCACCTGCGTGTTTGTCGATCACGGCCTGTTGCGGCTGGATGAGCGCGAAGCCGTGCTGGAGATGATGGGGCGGCACTTCGGCATACACGTGGTGCACGTGGACGCTTCCGAAGAATTTTTGGGCAAACTCGCCGGCGTAACCGACCCCGAGCGCAAGCGCAAAATCATCGGCGCCGAGTTTATCGAAGTGTTCCAGCGCGAAGCCGCCAAGCTGAAAAACGCCAAATGGCTGGCGCAGGGCACGATTTATTCCGACGTGATCGAAAGCGCCGGTGCCAAAACCAAAAAGGCGCACGCCATTAAGAGCCACCACAACGTGGGCGGCCTGCCCGAAACCCTCAACCTGAAGCTGCTCGAACCCCTGCGCGATCTGTTTAAAGACGAAGTGCGCGAGCTTGGCCTCACCCTCGGCCTGCCCAAGGAAATGATCTACCGTCACCCCTTCCCCGGCCCCGGCTTCGGCGTGCGCATTTTGGGCGAAGTTAAACGCGAATACGCCGAGCTGTTGCGCCGCGCCGATGCCATTTTCACCGAAGAGCTGCGCAACACCTTCAACGAAGCAGGCCAATCATGGTACGACCTCACCAGCCAGGCCTTCACCGTGTTTCTGCCGGTGAAATCCGTGGGCGTGATGGGCGACGGCCGCACTTATGAATACGTGGTGGCCTTGCGCGCCGTGGTGACCAGCGATTTCATGACCGCGCACTGGGCCGAGCTGCCCTACGACCTGCTGGGCAAAGTGTCGAACCGCATCATCAACGAAGTACGCGGCATCAACCGCGTGGTGTACGACATCAGCGGCAAACCGCCCGCCACGATCGAGTGGGAATAAGCCGGCGCAGGTTTTTCAGGTAGCCTCAGCATGAATACAGGCTACCTGAAAGCGTCGGCTTCAACGAAGTTAAAGCGATATCTTGGCGAAACCAAGGCTGAGTTTCTGCCCAGCTAAAAATATTTGCCGCAGATGAACTTCTCGCTGCCTGTTATAGAAACGAAACCATCAGCCATATTTTCAGGTAGCCTCCCTTGCGCCGCAGGCTACCTGAAAACCTTTTCCAACCTTTCCCCCAACACCATCATGGCCCTGCAACTCAACCTCTTCCCCGTTACCCCCTTCCGGCAAAACTGCTCCCTCCTGTGGGACGAACAAAGCAAGGAAGCCGTGTGGATCGACGTGGGCGGCGAAGCCGAATGGCTGCAAAGCGAAGCCGCCAAACTCGGCTTGCAGCCCAAAGAAATCTGGCTCACCCACGGCCACCTCGACCATGCCGCCGGCGTGGCCGACATGATCGCCCGCACCCCGCTGCCCGTTATCGGCCCGCACCGCGCCGACCAATGGCTGCTCGACAGCCTGCCCGCTGTCACCGCCGGCTACGGCTTCCCCGTCTCACCGCCCGTGCAACCCACGCGCTGGCTGGAAGAGGGCGACGAGCTCGCCGTGGGCGGCTACCGCTTCCAAGTGCTGCACGCCCCCGGTCACACCCCCGGCCACGTCGTGTTTTACTGCCCTGAAGCCAATCTCTTGATTGCCGGCGACGTATTGTTCTACGAATCCATCGGCCGCACCGATTTCGAGCGCAGCAGCCATGCCGACCTGTTGCACAGCATCCGCGAAAAACTGCTGGTGCTGCCCGAAGACACCATCGTCGTGCCCGGCCACGGCCGCACCACCACCATCGGCCACGAAAAGCGGCACAATCCTTTCCTGGCCGGATAACGAAACCCGATTCCCCCGCCGGGAAACATCGCGGCAGAGGAAATCGGCCTAGCCTGTGCAAGATAATTGTAAAGGCCGCCAGTGTTAAGGCGTATGCATTCCGCCGCCGCCGTAAATCTTGGTTAATCCCACTTCTTATGCCGAAATCTTTGAACTAAGATAACCCTGCCGCCCGCATCAGGCAGGCGGTATTTTCCAACCTCATAGGAACAGCATAATGAAAGTACGTACTTGGGCTGTGCCCGCCTCATTGGCCCTGCTGCTCACCGCCTGCGTGGCGCCCATGCATGCAGACGGCGACCACGACAGGCCGCCCCGCCACCGTTATGAAGAACAGCGCCGCGACGACATGCCAGACCGCCGCGACGACCGCGACCATCAGCGCCGCCCGCGCCCCGAACACCGCAGCCAAAACGGTGTTGAGCGCTTCAGCTGCGAAAACGGCTTAAGCGTGAGCGTGCGCCAGGAAGGCACCAACCGCGTGAGCCTCCAGCTCGACGACAAACGCGCCGTGCTGACCAGCGCCGTTGCCGCTTCCGGCGAGCGCTATACCAGCAACCGCGGTCTGTTCGGCAGCGGCGCGGAATGGCACCGCAAGGGCAACGAAGCCGCGTTCAGCTTCAAAGACCCCTACGGCAACCAGGTGGATACTGCCTGCCAGCGCCGTTAAGCTGATTTGAATCCAACCGCCGCATGAGTGAAATCAGGCCGGCAGCCACGGAGTAATCCGCCGCTGCCGGTTTTTGCTGGGTGCAAGGGAAAGGCTACCTGAAAAATCCGCAGCAGATTTTTCAGGTAGCCTTTCGTTGCTAATGATGCCTATCGGCGCGGGCTTATTTTTTCTCTTTTTCGGGACGCACCCAGCCGTGGAGTGTGGTTTGGCGGGCGCGGGCGAGGGTGAGCTCGCCTTCGGGGCAGTTGCGGGTGAGGGTGCTGCCGGCGCCGGTGGTGGCGCGGTGGCCGATGGTGAGCGGGGCCACGAGCATGTTGCCGGAGCCGATGCGCACTTCGTCGCCGATGATGGTGCGGTGTTTGTGCACGCCGTCGTAGTTGCAGGTGATGGTGCCGGCGCCGATGTTGCTGCGGCTGCCGATTTGGGCGTCGCCGAGGTAGGTGAGGTGGTTGGCTTTGCTGCCGCGGCCGATGGTGCTGTTTTTCACTTCCACAAAGTTGCCGATGTGCACTTCGTCGGCGAGGTCGGCATGGGGGCGCAGGCGGGCGAAGGGGCCGATGCGGGCGCTGCTGCCGATGCGGCAGTTTTCGAGGTGGGAGAAGGGCTCGATAACGGTGTGGCTGCCGATGACGGCGTTTTTGATCACGCAGTTGGCGCCGATGGATACGTTGTGGCCGAATTGGTTGTTTCCTTCCAAAACAACGTTTACGTCGATGACCACGTCTTGGCCGTGCTCGAGGCTGCCGCGCAAGTCGAAACGCTCGGGGTCGCGCAGGGTGAGGCCGGCTTGTAGCAGGGCTTGCGCCTGTTCGCGCTGGAAGATGCGTTCGAGCTCGGCGAGCTGGGCTTTGTTGTTGACGCCGGCGGCGAGGTGGGATGCGGCCACTTGCACGGGGTGCACGGCCACGCCGCTTTGCCGGGCGAGGGTGATGACGTCGGTGAGGTAGTATTCGCCTTGGGCGTTGTTGCTGGAGAGGCGGGCGAGCCAGCCGGCGAGGTGGCGGTTGGGCAGCACGAGGATGCCGGTGTTGATTTCGCGGATGGCTTTTTGCTCGGGGCTGGCGTCTTTTTCTTCCACGATGGCGTCCACCTGGCCTTCGGCATTGCGGATGATGCGGCCGAGGCCGAAGGGGTTGGGCGGGATGTCGGTGAGCAGGCCGACTTCGTTACCGGCGGCATCGAGCAGGGCTTGGAGTGTTTCGCGGTTGATGAGGGGCACGTCGCCGGAGAGGATGAGGGTGCGGCCTTCGGTGCCGAGGTGGGGCAGGGCGGTTTGCACGGCGTGGCCGGTGCCGAGCTGCTCGGTTTGTTCCACCCAGTTTACGTCGTTGCGGCTTATCTTTTCGCGCACGAGCTCGCGGCCGTGGCCGATGACGACGTTGATGCTTTGCGGCTGCAGGCTTTGCGCGGTGCGGATAATGCGCTCGAGCATGCTTTGGCCGCCGATTTGGTGCAGCACTTTGGGCAGGGCGGAATGCATGCGGGTGCCTTTGCCGGCGGCGAGGATGACGATGTGGAGGGGGGTGGGCATGGCTGGTTTTCTCGGATTGGTTGTTGGGCGAGGTAAATTGCTTGCGGTGTTTCCCCGGCTTTCTGAAGCGGGGGAATGGGTTTCAGGTAGCCTTTGGGGCTACCTGAAAATGTTGGGGCTGCCTAAAACGGTGTTTTATTGGGCGGGGTGAATGGTTTGCCCGCCGGAGGTTTCGGGGGCGGCTTCGTTGCTCCAGGTGGTGCGCGGCACGCTGTGCTGGTGTTCTTCGCGGGTAACGGGCACGGGCACGGGACGGTATTCGTTGTAGCGCTGGTCGCGGGCGAAGGTGCCGTCTTGGTAGACGACGGGGGTGCCGGGGGCGTAGCGCTGGCGCAGCCCGGTTTTGCCGTGCTGGTCTTGGTAGGTTTCCCAGGTGCAGGCGGTGAGGGAGAGGAGGGCGAGCAGTAGGATGGCGGGACGCATGGCTTTTCCTTTGTGTTGTTGTGGGATGGCTTGGGGCAATTATAACGCGAACGGGGGAGGCTGGCTGCGGCACGGCCGGAAAACGGGGGTGGGCGTTGCGGGGCGGCGATTTCGGGCGGCTTTTTGCGCAATCAGGATGGGTGCGCTGGGGCTGCCTGAAAACGGTGGGTGGGGTTTGGCCGGTTTGGGTTGGTGTTTTTTATTTTTCAGGTAGCCTTTTGCTTGCTTATTTGATCAGCTTTTCCGGCTTTGAGGCTACCTGAAAATAAGCGAAGCAGGCTGGCTGGCTGCTTTGGCGGCGGGATGATAGAGTGGCGGGGCGGCGGTTTGCCGTTTAACCGATTGGAAAAGGAAGAAATCATGAAACGTTTGGGTTTGATGCTGGCGGTGTGTTTGGCGGCGGGGAGTGTGCAGGCGGCGCCGGAGGGCGACACGGGCTATGCGCATGGGGCGAATCATTGCTATGGTTTCCGGGTGCCGGCGGGTTGGATTCAGGATAACCGGCTGCTGGCGGACCAGGGCGTGCCGATGGTGTTTCTGCCGCAGGCGGGCGGGCTGCGCGCGGCGAAGGTGATGATGTATACGGGGAGCATCAGCCGCCAGCCGGGCGGGAGTTTTGCCGAAGCGGTGCGGGCGCAGGTGAATGATGTGGCGGCGCAGTATGCCGAGTCGGGCGAACAAATCCGGCCGACGATGGTGCGCCGTATCCGTTCGCGCGGCGGCTCGGGCGAGCTGTGGCGCTTTACGGGCTACCGCAACGGCGGGCAGGAGCTGGCGGCGTATTTTCCGGGCAGGCGCTCGGTGAATTATTTTGTGGCGCAGGTGCCGGCTCGGGCAGATGCGGCGGCGGTGGAGGTGGAGGCGGCACTGCTCCAGCTGGCGGGCAGCTACCATGAGCGGGAATCTTGCCCGCCTTGCCGCGAGCAGGGGTGTGCGGGGGAGTAATGGTGCGGTGAGGAAGACAGGCTACCTGAAATTTTCAGGTAGCCTGTTATTTGGTTTGCAGGCACAGCGGGGTTAATCGCTGTTTTCGCCGTGCGGCTTGAGCCGGTAGGCGCAGACGATGGTGAGGATGCCGACGGCGAGGGCGAAGCTCATGCTGAGGTGGATGCCGTTGAGCATGGCCTGCTGCGGGCTGCTGCCGCTGGAGAGGTGTTCGCCGATATTGGTGGTGCCCACGAAGAAGGCGGCGCCGATGGCGCCGGCGATGGGGTTGACGGTGGTGATGATGGCGGCGCCGTGCGGGTTGAGGTGTTTGGGCAGGGCGTTGAGGCCGTGGGTTTCGCCGGTGATGCAGGCGGATACGGCCACGGCCATCAGGGCAAACATGGCGGAGAGGGCGGCGGTTTGGGTGTCGATTTTCAGGTAGCCCCACAATACGGCCAGCGAGGCGGTGAGCAGGATGGTGGCGGGCAGCACCACGAAGCGGCCGCCTTTTTTATCCAGCAGTTTGCCAAACAGCGGCGCAGCAAAGGCTTGGGCAATGCTGGCAGGCATCAGGATGAGGCCGGTGGCGGTGCCGGTGAGCAGCAGCACCTGCTGGGTGTAGATGGGCACCATCAGCTCGAGGCCGAGAAACAGGAAATAGGCGCAGGCGAGGATGGCCAGGCACAGGCTGAACTGGCCGTATTGCAGCGCGCGCAGGTTGAGCAGCGGCGTGGCAATGTGGAACTGGCGGCGCACAAACCAGCCGATGAGCCCCACCGATCCGGCAAACAGCAGAGCAAACTCAGCCAAGGGCAGCGCGGCGAAGTTGCTGCACGCATACACCAGCCCGCCGAAGCCGCCGATGGAGAGCAGGGCGGAGGGGATGTCGATTTTCGGGCGGGTGATGGGGCTGAGGTTGACGCTGAGGTATTTGCCCACCAGCAGCATGGCCACGAGCATAAACGGCGCGGTGGCGGCGAAGAGCACGCGCCAATGGGTGTGGTCGATGATGATGCCGGAGAGGGTGGGGCCGAGCGCCGGGGCGGCGGTGAACATCATGGTGATTACGCCCATGGCGGTGCCGCGCCGGTTGGGCGGGAAGATATTGAGGATGCCGTTAAACAGCAGCGGCACGAAAAACGCGGCCGATACGGCCTGCACCATGCGCCCGGCCAAAAGCGTGCCGAAATTGGGCGCGAGCGCGCAAATCAGCGAGCCGGCGAGGAAGGTAGCCTGGGTGATGAGCACCATTTTGCGCGTTTCAAACCATTGGATCACGCCGGCGGTAATCGGCGTGAACGCGCCCATCACCAAGAGGAAGCCGGTGGTGAGCCATTGGGCGGTGGTTTTGTCGATGTGGAAATCGCGCATGATGGGCGTGAGCGCCACATTGAGCAGGGTGTCGTTCAGGTAGCCGAAGAAGGCACCGATAAAGAGGGTGGCCACGATGGTTTTGGCGGGGAAGCCCTCGCGCTCGGCGAAGTATTCGTGTGTGGATTCGGCGGAATCGGCAGATTGCATAGAGACGTTCTTCCTTGTTGTGGGATGGTGGGTAAAACAGGCTACCTGAAAAATAGTACAGGGCTGCCGGAAAGCGTGAGGCTACCTGAAAACTACTGGTGCAGCCCGGGCAGGGGTTCTACGAAGCAGAAGGCTACCTGAAAACGAACAGAGTGAGTTTCTGCGAAGCTAAAACGCAGGCTTCGGCACAGCGCAAACAGGCAGTCAAACGGTAAGGTAGGCCGGCAGGGGCAAACGGCGGATTCTACCCGATTCCGCCCGCCAAATCCCGCACATCAAGCATGTCGCGTGCCACATAGTCGGCGAAGGGCTGCGGCTCGGCGCGGCTGCCGAACCACACCGTGCGCATGCCCAGCGCCTTGGCCGCCCGCAGGTTGGCGGCGCTGTCGTCCACCAGGATGCACTGCGGCGGCAGCACATCCAGCGCGGCGCAGGCCAAATGAAAGGCCTGCGGCTGCGGCTTGTGGTGCAGGGCCAGGTCGTCCACGCCGAGCAGCGCGTCGAAATGGCCGCCCAATCCCATCGCCTCAACCAGGGCGCGCACGTAAAACGCGGGACCGTTGGAAAACACGGCTTTGCGGCCGGGGAGGGCGGCGAGCGCTTCGGCGGCGTGCGGCATGGGCTGCAGTGCGGCGAGGAGCTCGGGCAAATGGTGGCTTTGGCGCAGGAAATCGGCGGGGCGGATGTGCGGATGGTGCCGTTGCAAACCGCCGAGCGTGGCGCCGTAGTGCCGCCAGTAGTGTTCGCGCAGCTCGGAGGCTTCAGGCAGGCTCAGGCCGAGCTCGCGCGCCATGAAGGCGGTCATGCGGCGGTTGATGAGCAGGAAGATGCCCGCATCGGCGCGGTGCAGGGTGTCGTCTAAATCAAACAGCCAAACGGGCTGGGGCGGCGGCATAAGGGCTACCTGAAAAAAAGGAAAGGGCGAGGATTATACCGCCAGCCCGCCAAGGCTGCCGTTTGCTGCTATAATCGTGCCGATTTTTACCAACGATTATCACTCAGGAGATTGCTATGGCTTTGGTATCCATGCGCCAGCTTTTGGACCACGCCGCCGAACACGGCTACGGCCTGCCCGCCTTTAATGTGAACAATTTGGAACAGATGCGCGCCATCATGGAAGCGGCCGACCAGGTGAACGCGCCCGTGATCGTGCAGGCATCTGCCGGCGCGCGCAAATACGCCGGCGCGCCCTTTTTGCGCCACCTGATTTTGGCGGCGGTGGAAGAGTTTCCCCACATCCCCGTCGTTATGCACCAAGACCACGGCGCCTCGCCCGACGTGTGCCAGCGCTCCATCCAGCTCGGCTTCTCCTCCGTCATGATGGACGGCTCCCTGCTTGAAGACGGCAAAACCCCGTCCAGCTACGAATACAACGTGGACGTTACCCGCACCGTCGTCAACTTCTCCCATGCCTGCGGCGTCTCCGTCGAAGGCGAAATCGGCGTGTTGGGCAACCTCGAAACCGGCGAAGCCGGCGAAGAAGACGGCGTGGGCGCAGTCGGCAAACTCTCCCACGACCAAATGCTCACCAGCGTGGAAGACGCCGTGCGCTTCGTCAAAGACACCGGCGTGGACGCATTGGCGATTGCCGTCGGCACCAGCCACGGCGCATACAAATTTACCCGTCCGCCCACCGGCGACGTTTTGCGCATCGACCGCATCAAAGAAATCCACGCTGCTCTGCCGAACACGCACATCGTGATGCACGGCTCCAGCTCCGTGCCGCAGGAATGGCTCAAAGTCATCAATGAATACGGCGGCAACATCGGCGAAACCTACGGCGTGCCGGTGGAAGAAATCGTGGAAGGCATCAAACACGGCGTGCGCAAAGTCAATATCGACACCGACCTGCGCCTGGCCAGCACCGGCGCCATCCGCCGCTTCCTGGCCGAAAACCCGTCCGAATTCGACCCGCGCAAATACCTGGCCAAAACCATCGAAGCCATGAAAGGCATCTGCCTTGCCCGCTACCAGGCCTTCGGCTGCGAAGGCATGGCAGACAAAATCAAACCCGTTTCGCTGGAAAAAATGGCCACCCGCTATGCCAAAGGCGAGCTGAACCAAGTGGTGGTGAAGTAAACGCTTGATCGGATGACGAGCCAGCAGGCTACCTGAAAGCGCCAGCTTCAACGCAGTTAAAACGAGCTTTGCGAGTTTCTGCGGAGCTGAAGCTTTTCAGGTAGCCTGTTTTGTTTTTGAAAACAGGTTTTTACAGAATAATCAGAAGGGCAGAATAGGATAGAGGCTACCTGAAAACCCATCCCCCTCTCTTGCGGGCGGGGCAGGCAAACCGCAGGTATGCTTTAACCACGTTGAAGCTGGTGCTTTCAGGTAGCCTTCCCCTCTGGGCGCACGCCATGAATTTCTCCGCACCTTCCGCTATAATAAACATAATTTAACAACCCGAACGCTTATGAACCCGCCCGCCTCCGTGGGGATCGTTACCCCGCAAACCATCGAATTCAACCAGCCCTTCAGCCTGCAAAACGGCGACACCCTGCCGCGTTTCGAGCTGATCACGGAAACCTACGGCACGCTCAACGAGAGCAAATCCAACGCCATCCTCATCTGCCACGCCCTTTCAGGCACGCACCACGTGGCCGGCCGGCACAGCCCGGGCGACAAACACCCCGGCTGGTGGGACAACATGGTCGGCCCCAACAAGCCGGTCGACACCAACCGCTTCTTCGTGGTCGGGCTCAACAACCTCGGCGGCTGTGCCGGCAGCACCGGCCCACTGAGCACCAACCCCGCCACCGGCAAGCCCTACGGCTCCGATTTCCCCGTGGTAACCGTGAAAGACTGGGTGCGCTCCCAAGCGCTCCTGGCCGACCATTTCGGCATCCAACAATGGGCGGCGGTGATGGGCGGCAGCCTCGGCGGCATGCAGGCCTTGCAGTGGGCCATCGACTTCCCAGAGCGCGTGCGCCACGCCCTTGTTATCGCCTCCGCGCCCAAACTGTCCACCCAAAACATCGCCTTCAACGACGTGGCCCGCCAAGCCATCCTCACCGACCCCGATTTCCACGAAGGGCACTATGCCTGCCGCCAGGCCGTGCCGCGCCGAGGCCTGCGTATTGCCCGCATGATGGGGCACATCACCTATCTGGCCGAAGACGGGTTGGGCAAAAAGTTCGGCCGCCAGATGAAAAGCGGCGAGCTGCAATATGGCTATGGCATTGAGTTTGAAGTGGAAAGCTATCTTCGCTATCAAGGCGACAAATTTGCCGAACGCTTCGATGCCAACACTTATCTCTTGATGACCAAAGCACTGGATTATTTCGATCCTGCCGCCGATTTCGGCCACAGCCTCCAAGCCGCCCTCGCCGGCGTGCAGGGCAAATTCTTCGTGGCCAGCTTCAGCAGCGACTGGCGCTTCGCCCCCGAGCGCTCGCACGAGTTGGTAAAAGCCCTCATCGGCGCCAAGAAAAACGTGCAATACATCGAAATCGAGTCTTCCCACGGCCACGACGCCTTCCTGATGGAAGACGAGCCCTACTTAAAAGCCGTGAAAGCCTATATCGACAATATCCACAAGGAGTTGGCGCATGAACCTGCGTGACGACCTGCAATTAATCTACGACTGGATTCCCGAGGGCAGCCGCGTGCTCGATTTAGGCTGCGGCGACGGCGAGCTGCTGCAAGCCCTGGTGAAACACAAAAACTGTACCGGCTACGGCGTGGAAATCGACACCGGCAGCGTGATTGCCGCCATCGGCCGCGGCGTGAACGTGATCCAGGCCGACTTGGAACAAGGCCTGCAAGCCTTTGGCGACGGCAGCTTCGACATCATCGTGCTCAGCCAAACCATCCAGGCCATGCAAAACGTGGAAACCATCCTGCGCGACCTCACCCGCGTAGCCAAACAAGCCATCGTAACCTTCCCCAACTTCGGCTATTGGCGCAACCGTTTTCAGGTAGCCTTCGGCGGGCACATGCCCGTGAGCGAGCGCATGCCCTACGATTGGTACGACACGCCCAACATCCATTGGTGCACCCTGAGCGATTTCGACCGCCTGTGCGCCAAAAACCGCATCCGCGTGCTCGAACGGGCGGTGATGGCCGGCGGCCAGCGCGTGCAATACCTGCCCAATCTGCTGGGCAGCTTGGCGTTTTACCGCGTGGGCTAATGGTTGGTTTTCCTGTTTGTTTCGGCAGTTAGCCGCCGGTTTAGAAAGATTATTCAAATTCAGACAATGTTTGGCTTGTTTGAGCTGGGTCAAATATCCGGCCGGGGTGAATTGTATAATTAAGTAAAAATATCCGTTTGTTTTGTAAGAATAGGGAGATTGGATACTTATGCTGCGTAATTTTTCCGACAAGCTGACCACCAGTGACGACAAAGGCGAATTCGAGCTCAATTGCCTGATGATGATCATCGAAGACAAGGCTCGGCACCAATGGGCGGTGCGCCTGAAAATCACCAAAAAATACAACGACAGCAACGCCCGCACCACGCTGCTGGAAAAATTCGAAAAAGACATGGCGCGCGAAATCGACGCACAGCGCTTCGTGTTGGACGAATTGGAGGGATACCCCGAATTCCGCAGCAAAGTGCTGGCGGGCTTTCAGCTTTAAGCTGCCGCCAATAATCAAGCACAAGAGGCTACCTGAAAAACCGAAGGATGGTTTTCAGGTAGCCTTTTTATTTGGCCGTTTGGGTTTTCTATAAATAATCCTTTTTAAAATCATATTATTACGGCATATATAATTTTTCCTTCTATCTAAGGGCAAAATCAGTCTTTCCGTTCTGCCCGCCGCTTCGCCTATGATGAGCGCACGGTTTGGAGAACGAAAATGGACTATTTCCCCCTGTTTGCCGATTTGAAAGGCCGGCCCGTTTTGGTGGTCGGCGCGGGCGGCGTGGCGCTGCGTAAAATCCGCCTGTTGCTCAAATGCGGCGCACTCATCCGCATTGCGGCAGACAAGCTGCACCCGCACATCCGCTCGCTGCACGAAGCCGGGCGGGTGGAATGGGCGGCACGCGCGTTTTCCCCCGAATTGCTGGACACGGCCTTTCTCGCCGTGGCCGCCACCAACGATGCCGACCTGAACGAGCAGGTATTTCAAGCCGCGCAGCAGCGCCGCCTGCTGGTAAATACCGTGGACGACCCCGCCCGCTGCAACTTCATCTTCCCCTCCATCATCGACCGCCATCCCATCCAAATCGCCATTTCCAGCGGCGGCCAAGCGCCGGTGCTGGCGCGGCTGCTGCGCGAAAAGCTGGAAGCTTTGCTGCCACAGGGTTTGGGCGTGATGGCGGGCATTGCCGGGCGGTGGCGCGGCCGCGTGAAAGCCAAATTGGTCAGCACGGCGCAGCGCCGCCGTTTCTGGGAAAAGCTGTTCACTTCCGCCGCTTTCCAGCGGCTGGCCGACAGCCGCCGCAGCCGTGAGGCCGAACGCCTGGTACGGCGGCAGCTGGCCGGCGATTGGCCGCAAACCGGCGAAGTGGCGCTGGTGGGCGCGGGGCCGGGCGATGCCGGGCTGCTCACGCTCAAAGGCTTGCAGCGCATTCAGGAAGCAGATGTGGTGCTGTACGACGCGCTGGTGTCGGAGCAGGTGCTGGAACTGGTGCGGCGCGATGCCGACAAAATCTGCGTGGGCAAACGCGCGAACGGCGGCAGCGTGCCGCAGGAGGAAACCAACCGCCTGCTGGTGCGCTATGCCCTGGCCGGCAAGCGCGTGGTGCGGCTCAAAGGCGGCGACCCGTTTGTGTTCGGGCGCGGCGGCGAGGAATTGGAAGCGTTGCGTGAGGCGGGTGTACCGTTTGAAGTGGTGCCCGGCATCACCGCCGCGCTGGGCGCCGCCGCCTATGCCGGCATCCCGCTCACCCACCGCGACCATGCGCACAGCGCCATGTTCATCCCCGGCCAGCGTAAAATCGACGCCGATGCGCCCGATTGGCAGGCGCTGGCGCAGAGCCGGCAAACGCTGGTGGTGTATATGGGCACGATTAAGGCCGCCGAGCTGGCGCGCGAACTCATTGCCCACGGCCGCGCCGCCGACACGCCCGCCGCCGTGGTCAGCTGCGGCACGTTGCCTGGGCAGCAGGTGTTTTCAGGTAGCCTTTCCGAGCTGCCCGGGCTGGCCGAGAAGGCGCCCCTGCCTGCATTGTTGATTATCGGCGAAACCGCCGCGCTACATCACCGGCTGGGCTGGTTCGGCGAGCAGCCGGCTTTGTCGGCCGACCGCAGCGGCTGGTATGTGCAGCCCGCCGCCGGGGCGGATAAGCCTGCAGTTCGGGTGGCTTGAGGAGCGCGTGATGAGCAAAGAAGAAACATTGGAAACAGCAACGGTGGAATTGGTGCCGCCAAGCAGCGTGCTGGCCAAACCGAAGCTGTGGCAGATACCGCAGCCAGGTGCCGGCGTCTACCAGAGGCTACCTGAAAAAACCGCTGCGCTGCGCCGCCGCCTGCAAGACATCTACCAGCGCCACGGCAAGGTAAAACTGGCCAGCAGCCTGGCCGCCGAAGACATGGTGCTCACCGACCTGCTGGCCGCGCTCTCGCTGCGGGTGGAAGTGTTCGTGCTGGAAACCGGCCGGCTCAACCGCGAAACCCTGGCGCTGGCCGATGAAGTGAGCAGCCGTTATCCCGATTTGGACCTGCGCCTGTATTACCCCGATGCCGAAGAAGTGGCCGCCTATGTAAACGAATTCGGCGCCAACGCGTTTTACGACAGCGTGGCATTGCGGCGGCAGTGCTGCCATATCCGCAAAGTGGAGCCGCTCAACCGCGCGCTGGCCGACGCCGACGCCTGGATCACCGGCCAGCGGCGCGGCCAATCTCCCACCCGCAGCCACCTGCCCCTGGCCGAGCAAGACAACGCGCGCGGCATCGCCAAATACAACCCGCTGGCCGACTGGGGCGAGCAAGACGTGTGGGCCTACGTGCTGCAACACCGCCTGCCCGCCAACGCGCTCTACCGCCAAGGCTACCCCAGCATCGGCTGCGAGCCCTGCACCATGCCGGTGAAGGCCGGCGCAGACATCCGTTCCGGCCGCTGGTGGTGGGAAAACCGCGACAGCAAAGAATGCGGCCTGCACAAGTAATCCCGCCGCAAAGGCTACCTGAAAGCGTAAGCTTCAACGCAGTGGACCGATGTCTTGGCACAGCCAAGGCGGAGTTTCTGCGAAGCTAAAACCCGCAGCCGGGCATTCCTGCCCGGCAACATCCCCGCAAAAATTTTCAGGTAGCCCCACCCGCCATACAGGCTGCCTGAAACCAAACGGCAGCCAAACAACCCATCCGACACAGAAAGCCCGCCATGAGCGCCACCCTGCACAACGACCACCTCGACTGGCTCGAAGCCGAATCCGTCCACATCATCCGCGAAGTACTGGCCGAATGCCGAAATCCCGCCCTGCTGTTTTCCGGCGGCAAAGATTCCGTCGTGTTGCTCGCTCTTGCCCGCAAAGCCTTCGCCGTGCCCGGGCGCAGCATCCCGCTGCCCTTCCCCCTGCTGCACATCGACACCGGCCACAACTACCCCGAAGTCATCGCCTTCCGCAATGAAACCGCCAGCCAGGCCGGCGCCAGGCTCATCGTGGGCAGCGTGGAAGACTCCATCGCCAAAGGCACCGTCGTGCTGCGCCGCAACACCGACTCGCGCAACGCCGCCCAGGCCGTCACCCTGCTCGAAGCCATCGAAGAACACAGCTTCGACGCCCTGATGGGCGGCGCCCGCCGCGACGAAGAAAAAGCCCGCGCCAAAGAGCGCATCTTCTCCTTCCGCGACGAATTCGGCCAATGGAACCCCAAAGACCAACGCCCCGAGCTCTGGTCGCTCTACAACGCCCGCCTGCACCCCGGCGAAAACCTGCGCGTGTTCCCCATTTCCAACTGGACCGAGCTCGACGTGTGGCAATACATCGAACGCGAAAAGCTCGCCCTGCCGCCGATCTACTACGCCCACCGCCGCCGGGTGGTGCGCCGCCAAGGCCTGCTCGTGCCCGTAACCGAGCTCACCCCGCCGCGCGAAGGCGAAGCGATAGAAGAGCTTTCCGTGCGCTTCCGCACTGTGGGCGACATTTCCTGCACCTGCCCCGTGGCCAGCAGCGCCGCCACCCCCGCCGACATCATCGCCGAAACTGCCCTGGCCGACATTTCCGAGCGCAGCGCCACCCGCCTCGACGACCAAGTGAGCGAAGCCGCCATGGAGCAGCGCAAGAAACAAGGCTATTTCTAGCCGACGAAGTTCAAACCAAGCGCCCGATTTTAGCTTCGCAGAAACTCAGCCTTGCTTCGCAAAACATCGGCCCGCTGCGTTGAAGCTTGCGCTTTCAGGTAGCCCAGCACGCCGCATCAGAAGGCTACCTGAAAAATAGCAAGAGTAGGCCGGGTTACGGCATACCGCCCAACCTACGCACTACACACCCAACACAGCAAGAGGCCGCCTGAAACCCAAACCATCCCGAGAAAGCCCAGCCATGACCAGCCCTAACCGCCAAGCCCCCCTGCGCTTCATTACCGCCGGCAGCGTGGACGACGGCAAATCCACCCTCATCGGCCGCCTGCTCTACGACAGCAAAGCCCTGCTCGGCGACCAAATTCGCCGGCTCGAAAGCAGCCGCAGCCAAGGCGCCATCGATTTTTCCGCCCTCACCGACGGCCTCGAAGCCGAACGCGAACAAGGCATCACCATCGACGTGGCCTACCGTTACTTCGCCACCGCAAAGCGCAAATTCATCATCGCCGACACCCCCGGCCACGAGCAATACACCCGCAACATGGTGACCGGCGCCTCCACCGCCCATGCCGCCGTATTGCTCATCGACGCCGCCCAGCTCGACTTCTCGCAGCAGCCGCTGCAACTGTTGCCGCAAACCAAACGCCACTCCGCCATCCTGCGTCACCTGCGCTGCCCGCACATCATCGTGGCGGTAAACAAAATGGACCTGCTCGGCTTCAGCCAAGAGAAATTCAACGCCGTTGTGCAGGCCTACCGCGCCCTTGCCGACACCCTAGGGCTACCTGAAATCCGCTTCATCCCCATTTCCGCGCTCCACGGCGACAACATCGTCCACGCAAGCGAACACACCCCCTGGTATGGCGGCGGCACGCTGCTTTCCGTGCTGGAAAGCCTGCCCGTGGGCGAAGGCGTGTCCGAAGCGCCGCAAGACTTCCATTTCCCCGTGCAGCTCGTGCAGCGCGCCGACGGCAGCAAGCAAGACGACTTCCGCGGCTACCAAGGCCGCATCGAAGCCGGCAGCGTGCGCGTGGGCGATAAAATCCGCGTTGAGCCCGCCGGGCTGGAAAGCAGCGTGCGCGAAATCATCAGCCTCACAGGCCGCGTGGAGCAGGCTGCCGCCGGACAGCCCGTTACCCTGCGCCTCGCCGACGACATCGACATCTCGCGCGGTGACACCTTCCTCGCCGCCGCCTCAGCGCTCGAGCCGCAGCGCCGCCTGGCCGCCACCCTATGCTGGTTCGACAGCCGCCCCCTCAACCCCGCCCGCCGCTACCTGCTCAAACACACCACCCGCACCGTGCCCGCCAAAATCACCGCCATCCGCCGCGTGTGGGACGTGCACACCCTCAGCCACTTTGCCGAACGGCACACCCTGGAAATGAACGACCTGGGCGAAGCCGAGCTTTCCCTCGCCCAGCCCGTCGTCTGCACCCCCTACGCCGCCAACCCCGCCACCGGCGCCTTCATCCTCATCGACGACGCCACCAACCACACCGTGGCTGCCGGCATGATATTGGCAAACGGCGAAGCGGCAGGCTAACGCGGCAAAGGCTACCTGAAATCCAGTTGGCAAATTTCAGGTAGCCCTAGCAAGAGTAGGCCGGGTTAGGCAGTAAGCCATAACCCAACATTCCGCTCGCTAAAAACCTTCTGCCGATTTTCAGGTAGCCTAAACCGCTTTGCCAATCAGACAGTTTGGATGAACATAGCCGTGAACGCCGCTGTTGCCGCAGGCTTGCACAAACCGCCGCAAAGGCCGCCTGAAAGCCGCAACCAAGCCAAGCCGCCCTGATTTTAGCTTCGCAGCAACTCAGCCTTGCTTCGCAAGACATCGGTCCACTTCGCTGAAGCTGGCACTTTAGCTTCGCAGAAACTCACTACGTTCGTTTTCAGGTAGCCCCAACCCATCACAACAAGCAAACCCCAAGGAACCCGCCATGAACCCGCTTCCCCCCGATTTCGCCGCCCAACTTGCCGCGCTCAGCCCGCTGCAACTGGCCTGGCTCTCCGGCTATTGCTGGGCGCAGGCCGGCGGCCAAGCCGTGCCGTCCGATGTTGCCGCGCCCGCCGCCGCAGCTCATTCCGCGCCAAGCGCGCCCGCCGAACCCCTGCGTGTGGCCGTGATTTCCGCCTCGCAAACCGGTAACGCCCGCGCCGTGGCCGAACAGTTACAGCAAAAGCTCGCCGCCGCCGGCGTGCACGCCACCCACATAGCCGCCGCTGACTACAAACCGAAAAACCTCGCCGCCGAACGGCTGGTGCTGCTCGTGACCTCCACCCAGGGCGAAGGCGAACCGCCGGAAGAAGCGCTCAGCCTGTACAAACTGCTCAGCGGCAAAAAAGCGCCCCAGCTTGCCGGCCTGCGCTTTGCCGTGCTCGGGCTGGGCGATTCCAGCTACCCGCTGTTTTGCGGCGCCGCCCGCGATTTCGACCGCCTGCTGGCCGATTTGGGCGGCGAGCGGCTGTTGGAACGGCAAGATTGCGATTTAGACTACCGCGCCACTGCCGAAGCCTGGCTGGAGCGCATCGTGCCGCTGGTGTGCGAGCAGGCCGCCGCAGCCGCGCCGGCTGCCGTGCCGAGCGGTGTGTCAGCCAGCACCGGCACGGCCGCCCCCGCATCCGCCTACGGCAAAGCCAATCCCTTCCCCGCCACGCTGCTCGCCCGCCAGAAAATCACCGGCCGCGATTCCGATAAAGACGTGCGCCACATCGAGCTGGATTTGTCCGGCTCCGGCCTCTCCTACCGCGCGGGCGACGCGCTGGGCGTGTGGTTTGATAACGACCCCGCCGTGGTGGACGAGATTTTGGCCGCCGTTTCGCTCACGGGTGAGGAAGAAGCCAGCATCAACGGCCAGGTCAAGCCCATCCGCCAAGCCCTGCTGCACGATTTGGAAATCGGCCTAAACACGCCGCAGTTTGTGCAGGGCTACGCCGAAATTTCAGGTAGCCCCGAGCTGCAGCAGGCCGCCGAGGGCAATGCCGCCGCCTATGCCGCCGCCAACCCGGTTGCCGGCATCGTGTCGCGCCACCCGGCCAAGCTCACCGCCACGCAGCTGGCCGGCCTGCTGCGCCCCCTCGCGCCGCGCCTTTATTCCATCTCCTCCGCGCCCGAAGAGGCGGGCGAAGAAGTGCACCTCACCGTGGGCGTGCTGCGCTACGAACACCACGGCATCCCGCGCACCGGCGCTGCCTCCGGCTTCCTGGCCGAGCGCATCGCCGAAGACGAAACCGTGCGCGTGTTTGTTGAGCCCAACCCGCGCTTCAGGCTACCTGAAAACCCGGAAACACCCGTGGTCATGATCGGCGCGGGCACCGGCATTGCCCCCTTCCGCGCCTTCATGCAGCAGCGCGCCGCCAACGGTGACTCCGGCAAAAACTGGCTCTTCTTCGGCAACCCGCATTTCACCCAGGATTTCCTCTATCAAACCGAATGGCAGGCTTGGGCGAAAGAAGGCCTGCTGAGCAAATACAGCTTCGCTTGGTCGCGCGATCAGGCAGAGAAAATCTACGTGCAGCACAAAATCCGCGAAGAAGCCGCCGAATTGTGGCAATGGCTGCAACAGGGCGCCTATGTGTACGTGTGCGGCGACGCCTCGCGCATGGCCAAAGACGTGGAGCAAGCCCTGCTCGCCGTGATCGCCGAACAAGGCCGCCTCAGCCCCGACGAAGCCGAAGACTACCTCGACACCCTGCGCCAGGAAGGCCGATACCGCCGCGACGTGTATTGAAAACAGCTGCTGTTTTTCAGGTAGCCTCAGCGTAGGCAAACGCAAAGGCTACCTGAAAACCCAAAACATCCCAAACCCAAAGGAAACCGCCATGACCACCCCCGACCCCCGCGCCAAACTCCCCCAATCCCCCCTGGCCGACAACGAACGCCTCAAAGGCCAAAGCCGCCACTTGCGCGGCACCATCGCCCAAGACCTCGGCGACGGCCTCACCGGCGGCTTCAACGGCGACAACTTCCAGCTCATCCGCTTCCACGGCATGTACGAGCAAGACAACCGTGACATCCGCGCCGAGCGCCACGAACAAAAGCTCGACAACCTCAAAAACGTCATGCTGCGCTGCCGCCTGCCCGGCGGCGTCATCACCCCGCAGCAATGGCTCGGCATCGACCAATTCGCCGGCAGCCACACCCTCTACGGCTCCATCCGCCTCACCAACCGCCAAACCTTCCAATACCACGGCATCCTCAAACCCGACATCAAAGCCGTACACCAATGGCTGCACAAGCTCGGCCTCGACTCCATCGCCACCGCCGGCGACGTGAACCGCAACGTTTTGTGCACCAGCAACCCCGTGGAAAGCAGCCTGCACCGCGAAGCCTGGGAATGGGCCAAGAAAATCAGCGAACACCTGCTGCCCAAATCCCGCGCCTATGCCGAAATCTGGCTCGACGGCGAAAAGGTGGAATCCACCGAAACCACCCCCGCCGCCCCGCTCGCCGACAGCGTGAAAAGCGGCGACGCCACCGAGCCCGTGCTCGGCGCCAACTACCTGCCGCGCAAATTCAAAACCACCGTCGTCATCCCCCCGCACAACGACGTCGATTTGCACGCCAACGACCTCAATTTCGTCGCCATCGGCGAAAACGGCAAACTCATCGGCTTCAACGTGCTCGTGGGCGGCGGCCTCTCCACCGAACACGGCAACACCAAAACCTACCCCAACACCGCCCGCGAATTCGGCTTCATCGGGCTCGACAAAGTGCTCGACTGCGCCGCCGCCGTGGTGTCCGTGCAGCGCGACTGGGGTAACCGCAGCGACCGCAAAGCCGCCAAAACCCGCTACACGCTCGAGCGCGTGGGCGCCGAAGTATTCATCGCCGAAGTGGAAAGCCGCATGGGCGCCCAATTCCAGCCCGTCCGCCCCTACGAATTCACCACGCGCGGCGACCGCATCGGCTGGGTGCGGGGCGAAGACCAAAAATGGCACCTCACCCTCTTCATCGAAAACGGCCGCATCACCGACACCCCCGGCAAAACGCTCAAAACCGGCCTGCGCGAAATCGCCGCCATCCACCATGGTGACTTCCGCCTCACTGCCAACCAAAACCTCATCGTGGCCGGCGTGCCCGAAGGCGAAAAAGAGCGCATCGAGCAAATCGCCCGCGCACACGGCCTCATTAGCGACACCGTTACCCGCCAGCGCGAAAACAGCATGGCCTGCGTTGCCCTGCCCACCTGCCCGCTGGCCATGGCTGAAGCCGAACGCTTCCTGCCCGAATTCATCGACCGTGTGGACGAAATCATGGCCGAACACGGCCTTTCCGGCGAGCACATCGTGTTGCGCGTAAATGGCTGTCCCAACGGCTGCGGCCGCACCATGCTGGCCGAAATCGGCCTGGTGGGCAAAGCACCCGGCCGCTACAACCTCTACGCCGGCGGCAACCGCCAAGGCACGCGCATCCCCCGCCTCTATAAAGAAAACATCACCGAGCCCGAAATCCTCGCCATCCTCGCCGACTGGATTGCCGGCTGGGCGCAGCAGCGCGAGGCAGGCGAAGGCTTCGGCGACTACGCCGTGCGTAGCGGCATCGTCCGCCCCGTGCTCGACCCACCGCGCGACTTCTGGGCCGCCTCCGCCGCCTAAACCGGCATCCGGTGAAACGGCGCGGCAGGCAAAAGCAAAAGGCTACCTGAAAATCCTTTTTCGGTTTTCAGGTAGCCTTTCGCCTGCGGCTTGTTGTTTAACGCTCTTTCCTAGCATTCATCCAATCAGACAAATCATTGGCACGTTTGCGGTAATCGGTGTACTGCCCGAATTTCGCATACGCTTCGGCATAGGGCACAAAACTGATGCCGTCAAACTGGTTTTCCGGAATATTCAGCCCCTTTTCGCCATCCATAATCAGGAACAGGAAGGGATAGCGGTCGCCGAAATAAACTAAATAGCGGCGGTTTTTGTCAATTTGCCATAATGTCCGTATATTACCGACAAAGTCGGCAGGAACATGTTTTGAATCGATATAGGTATTGGGTTGATCGAGTTTAACCCTAACAGGTCTATTGATAATTAGGGTTTCAGGTGCTAAAAACGGAGTATTTTCTAGTGCTTTAGAGTCGTTGTTGGTGTAACGATAAAAACCTATATATAAAGGCTTGTTATTTATAGATTGATATGAGGTGTCGCTGGTATAGAAGGCATATCTATATTCCCCAAGATGATAGCCGGTGTCATAGTATATCGGATGATGACAGCCACGATAGATTTTATTTGCACAATAATATGCAGGTTCTTCTTGTTCCATAAATATAGCTTTTCGCTCACCTGTAATAGCTGGCACTTCAACGATATATTCTGCTGATTTTAAATAGTTATATACCCTCATTTCGTCTGTTTTGTCATCCTGAATCACAGAGCCGGTTTCTAAATTGACCAATAGGGAGGCCTGTTCGGTCTTAATCAGGTTCTCTGGTACGCCGTTTTCATACAGGCGTGTATATTCAAAAGTGTTGTCATATTCAGCTAAAATTAGAAGATGATATACACCATCCACAATCAATAAATCTACTAATTCTGGGCCGCCTTGAGAGAATTTACTGTTCAAATCAGAAGAGAAAAAGCCACGTATAGTCTGTTTCTGCATACTCAGCCGTTTTCTGTTTATGATTTGGTCGGATTGTTCGTAATCTTGCAGATATAGTGCACGGAAATCACTAAATTCTGCGTGGGTTAAATGGGGTTGTTGCGTGATTGGTATAGAAGCTTGGCTTGCCGCTGTTTCTGCGGAGGATTGGTTTGTTTGCGGGGTGCAGGCGGCAATGGCAAAGAGGGAAAGCAATATGGGCAGCATTAATTTTGCCCGGATGGGTTTGGCTGGGGTGGCGGTTTTATGGTGCATGGCGATTTCTCTGTAAACAAGGTATTGTGGTGAGATTGTACGCCCGGGGCATGGGGGCTGCAAAAAATGATTTATTTGCAAACAATGGGTAAGCTCATTTTGTTGTTAATGGCAAAAAAGGCTACCTGAAAACCGGGTTTCGGTTTTCAGGTAGCCTTTCGCCTGCGCAGCGCTTAGCCGATGCGTTTGAACGGGGGCAGGCAGGCGAGGAGCTGTTTGCCGTAGCGGGCGGTGAGGATGCGGTTGTCGAGGATGGTAACGCGGCCGTAGTCGTGCTCGGTGCGGATGAGGCGGCCCACGGCTTGCACGAGCTTGATACCGGCTTCGGGCACGGTGATTTCCATAAAGGGATTGCCGCCGCGCTGCTCGATCCAGCGGCTGCGGGTTTTTTCGATGGGGTGGTCGGGCATGGTGAAGGGCAGCTTGGCGATGATGACGTGGGCACAGTCGCTGCCGGGCAGGTCGAGCCCTTCGGCGAAGCTGTCGAGGCCGAAGAGGATGCTGGCGCGGCCTTCGGCGATGGCTTGGCGGTGGCGCTCGAGCAGGATGGCTTTGGGTTGGTCGCCTTGGATGAGCAGGAGCGGCAGGTGGCTTTCAGGTAGCCTCAGGGCAACATCCTGCATTTGTTTGCGCGAGGAGAACAACACGAGGGTGCCCACAGCTTCTTGGGGGCTGATGAGCTTGGGCAGCCATTCAGCGATTTCGGCGGTGTGGGCTTCGGCCTGCTTGGGGCTAGCGGCCACGGGCGGGAGGTAGAGTTCGCCTTGGGCGGGGAAGTTGAAGGGGCTTTCCAGCGCGAGGGTGGTAGTTTCGGGCAGCCAGTGCAGGCCGGTTTGCTTTAATAAATGGTCGAAGCTGCCGAGCGATTGCAGGGTGGCGGAGGTGAGCACGGCGCCGGCGGCGCGGCGCCACAGGCCGGCGGCAAGCATGGCGGCGGCGCTCACGGGGGAGGCGTGGAAGGAGTAGTCGGTTTTGTCGCTGCCGTGGCTGCATTCTATCCATTTGGCCAGCGGCGGGGCGTCGCCGGTGGGCTCGGTGGCGAGCAGGTCCCACACGGCGCTGATTTGCTCGATGCGGGCGCGGAAGACGCCGAATTCGCTGCTGAGGCGGTCGATTTGCGCGCTGTCGCTGTCTTTTTCGCGGCGGGCGGCGGAGAGGGCGTCGTTGAGGCCGTTGGCGTGTTTGTAGAGGCTTTGCGCGGCGGCGGCGGTGTTGGACACGAGCAGGGAGAGCGCTTCGGGGATTTGGCCGTCTTGCCACAGCCATTGCGGATCGCGGCCGCTGTCGTTGTAGGCGAGCTCGGGGGTGTCGCCGAGGTGGAACTGCCATTCGTAGAGGCTGTCGAGCAGGCTGGCGGCGGCTTCGTCGGCCAGGTTGGCGAGATCGGCTTTGTCGGCGAGGGCGGCGATTTTGTCGGTGATTGGCGGCAGTTTTTCCAGCGCCCACACGGCTTGGTTGAGCGAATGTTCGGCGGCAAACTGGTTGAGCGCTTTTTTGGGCAGGTGGTGGGCTTCGTCGATGCAGTAGAAGCTGTTTTCGGGCGCGGGCAGGATCACGCCGCCGCCCATGCCGATGTCCACCATCAGCAGGTCGTGGTTGCTCACCACCACGTCTACGGTTTCCAGCGTGTCGCGGGCGAGGTAGAAAGGGCATTCGGCCCGGTTGGGGCAGGCGGCTTTGAGGCAGCCGTAGTTGTCGTTGTTTACCTTGAGCCAGAGGGCGTCGTCGATTTTTTCCGGCCAGGTGTCGCGGTCGCCGTTGAAGCGGCGCTCGGCAAAGGCGTCGGCCAGCTCGCGCAGGGTTTGGATTTCTTCGGGCTTGGGTTTGCTGTCCCACAAAACGGCGGGCGCGTCGAAGCCGGCGAGGGTTTGCTGGGCACTGCCTTGGGTGAGCTGGTAGAGTTTGTAGGGGCAGAGGTAGCGGCCGCGGCCTTTGGCCAGGGCGAAGGTGAGCTCGAGCCCGCTTTGTTCCACGAGAAACGGCAAATCGCGCCCTACGAGCTGCTCTTGCAGCGCCACGGTGGCGCTGGACACCACCAGCCGTTTGCCGCGTGTTTGCGCCATGATGCCGCCGGCCAAGAGGTAGGCCAGGCTTTTGCCCACGCCGGTGGGCCCTTCGATTACGGCGATGCTCTCGCCCTCGCGCTTGGGCGCTTCGCCGCCTTCGGCCTGCTCCTGGCTGCGCGAGAAGGTGTTGGCCACGGCGGCGAGCATTTCACGCTGCGCTTTGCGCGGGCGGAAATGGGGCAGGTTTTCGCTGATGGCCTGGTAGTGGCGGCGGATGGCGTCTTTTTCTAAGTCGGTGAGCATGGCGGCAAGGGTGGGAAAGAGGCGGGTATTATAAGAGATTATGGGTGGGCGGGCGGAGAGGCTACCTGAAAAATATGGCTTGGGGCGGGCGCGGGTTTTTAGCTTCGTAGAAACTCGCTGCGCTACGCCAAGACATCGGTCCACTGCGTTGAAGCTGGCATTTTAGCTTCGCAGAAACTCAGCCTTGGCTTACCGCCAAGACATCGTTTTCAGGTAGCCTTTATGCCGGTGGAGGGCTACCTGAAACTGGATGGCGGCTATTTCAAAAGGCAAGTACAATCCGCCGCATCGCGAATCAAAAGGATAGAAACGAAATGTCTGAACTCTTGGAATTTTTCCGCACCGAAACGGTGGGCGCGGCGGCGGAAACGCTGGATTTCTGGCTCAACGAATGCAGCCTGGACGAAGCGCCCACGGCAGAGGAAGTGGCGCAGTGGCAGGCGGTGCTGGATGCGCGAGGCGGGCGGTTTACGCGGCTGGCGATGATGTGCGCCGACTGGCTCGCGGAGCATGGCGCGTGAGCCGCTGGCTGCTGCTGAGCGGGCTGTGGTTTGCCGGCATGGTGTATGCGCTGCTGCTGCACGAGGGCGGCAATACGCCGCCGCCGTTTGCCCATTTCGACAAAATCGTGCACGCGGGATTGTTTTTCGGGCAGTTTTGGCTGCTGGCCAAGGTGTTTTTGCAGCGGCGGCGGCCGGTGCCGGTGAGGGCTTTGCTGGCGGTGGCGCTGGTGCTGGCCGCGGGCAGCGAGTGGGCACAGGGCGCGCTCACGGCCACGCGGCAGGCCGATTGGCTGGATGCGGCGGCGGATATGGCCGGTGCGGCGGCCGCGCTGTATTTTGCCGTGCAGGTGCAGGCGGCGCGGGGCAGGGCGCGGGATAAGCAAGAAGCGTGAAAACCATCGGTGCAGACATGCGCGGCGCATCGAGGAGAATGCGCTAAGGCCGCAGAATATGCTTGCTAAACGGCCTGCCCGGGCTTATAATGCGCCTTCTTTCGGAATGTAGCGCAGTCTGGTAGCGCACTTCGTTCGGGACGAAGGGGTCGGAGGTTCGAATCCTCTCATTCCGACCAGCTTTTCAAAAAGACTTGGTGCTGCCAAGTCTTTTTGTTTTGGTGCGGCGTAAGCGATGCCATGCCCCCAAGCCGGAAAGGCTACCTGAAAAATATTTCCCCCATTTCTACCCAGTTATCGCAAAGAAAACCGTTATGACTGTTTCCCTGATCCAAGACCTGCAAGCGCGCGGCCTCATCGCGCAAACCACCGACATCGAAGCCCTGAACACCCTGCTGAACCAACAGAAAATCGCCCTCTACTGCGGCTTCGACCCCACCGCCGACAGCCTGCACATCGGCCACCTGCTGCCCGTGCTCGCCCTGCGCCGTTTCCAGCAGGCCGGGCACACGCCGATTGCCCTGGTGGGCGGTGCCACCGGCATGATCGGCGATCCCAGTTTCAAAGCCGTGGAGCGCAGCCTCAATTCCGCCGAAACCGTGGCCGGCTGGGTAGAGAGCATCCGCAACCAGCTCCAACCCTTCCTGAGTTTTGAAGGCGAAAACGCCGCCATCATGGCCAATAATGCCGACTGGTTTGCCGGCATGAACTGCCTGAGCTTCCTGCGCGACATCGGTAAGCATTTCTCCGTGAATGCTATGCTGAACAAAGAATCCGTGAAGCAGCGCATCGACCGCGACGACGTGGGCATTTCCTTCACCGAATTCGCCTACACGCTGTTGCAAAGCTACGATTTCGCCGAGCTGAACAAGCGCCACGGCGCACTGCTGCAAATCGGTGGTTCCGACCAATGGGGCAACATCACCAACGGCATCGACCTCACCCGACGCCTGAACCAAAAACAAGTATTCGGCCTGACACTGCCGCTGGTAACCAAAGCCGACGGCACCAAATTCGGCAAAACCGAAGGCGGCGCGGTGTGGCTGAACGCGAAGAAAACCTCGCCCTACCAGTTCTACCAATTCTGGCTGAAAGTGGCCGATGCCGATGTGTATAAATTCCTGAAATACTTCACCTTCCTGAGCATCGAGCAAATCGGCGCCATTGAAGCCAAAGACCAAGCCAGCGGCACCAAGCCCGAAGCCCAGCGCATCCTTGCTGAAGAAATGACCCGCCTGATTCACGGCGAAGAAGCACTTGCCGCCGCGCAGCGCATCAGCGAGAGCCTGTTTGCCGAAGACCAAAGCAGCCTCACCGAAAGCGACTTCGAGCAGCTCGCGCTCGACGGCCTGCCCGCATTTGAAGTTTCAGGTAGCCTCAATGTGGTGGAAGCCTTGGTGAAAACCGGCCTGGCTTCGTCCAACAAAGAAGCGCGCGGCTTTGTGAACAGCAAAGCAGTGCTGCTCAACGGCGCGCCCGCCGAGCAGAACAACCCGAACCACGCCGCCGAACGCCCCGACGATGCCTACCTCATCGCCGACGCGCACAAACGTTTCGGCAAATACACCATCCTGCGCCGCGGCAAACGCAACCACGCGCTCTTGGTGTGGCAGTAATCTTCTAAAGCCAAGCGAAAGGCTACCTGAAAATCTTGCCGTGGCATTTTTCAGGTAGCCTTTTTGTCAGCTTGCGTGTTGAAGGCATGGATGATTGTTTAGCCAAAGAGGCTGCCTGAGGGCGCAAGTTTCAGCGAAGCCGAAGCGGTGTTCCAGCTTAAGCCGGAGCCGGATTCCTGTGAAGTTGAAAGGCGAATTCCGGCAGCCTCAAACCGTTTTCCCGGCCGCGCCCAGGTTGTCGGCGGGGCGGCTTTCAGCGTATGATTCGCCGCTACGGCTGCCGCGAAACGGGGAAGTTTCGGCCACCAGTAGATTTTGCAAAACGCGCAGGCATGCCTGTCCGTTCTGCAAAATGTTATTGAATCGAGACACAAAATGACCCAGGCAATCAACCAAATCCGGCTGGCCGACGAAACCGGCCGCCCGCCGGAAACCATTCTGGTGAACATCACGCCGCAGGAAACCCGCGTGGCGCTGCTGGAAGAAAACAAAGTGTGCGAGCTGCACATCGACCGCAACAGCGGCCACGGCCTGGTGGGCAATATTTATCTGGGCGTGGTGCGGCGCGTGCTGCCCGGCATGCAGAGCGCCTTCATCGACATCGGCCTGGAGCGCGCCGCCTTCCTGCACATCGTAGACGTGCTCGAACAGCGCCAGAAGCCCGAAGAAACCCAGCGCATCGAACACATGCTGTTTGAAGGGCAAACCATCCTCGTGCAGGTGATCAAAGACCCGATCAACAGCAAAGGCGCGCGCCTTTCCACCCAAATCTCGCTGGCCGGCCGCTTCCTTGTTTATCTGCCGCAAGACAACCACATCGGCATTTCCCAGCGCATCGAAGACGAAAACGAGCGCAACGAGCTGCGCGAGCGCCTCAAAGCCCTGCTGCCCGAAGAAGGCAGCCACGGCTACATCATCCGCACCAGCGCCGAAACCGCCCGCGACGAAGAGCTGCAAGCCGACATCGACTACCTCTCCAAACTCTGGCAAGACATCCGGCAGCGCTCCAAAAACAGCCCGCCCGAAACCATGCTCTACCAAGATTTGCCGCTCAGCCTGCGCGTGCTGCGCGACATGTTCAACGGCAACACCCAGAAAATCTTCGTCGATTCCGCGCACAACTACCAACGCATGCAGGATTTCGCCCGGCAATATGTGCAGGGCGCCGTGGAGCGCATCCAACATTATCAAGGCGAGAAGCCGCTGTTCGAGCTTTTCCTCGTGGAGCAGGAAATCAACCAATCGCTCCAGCCGCGCGTGGATTTGAATTTCGGCGGCTATCTGATCATCGAAAGCACCGAAGCCATGACCACCATCGACGTGAACACCGGCGGCTTCGTGGGTGCGCGCAATTTCGACGAAACCATTTTCAAAACCAATCTCGAAGCCTGCCATTCCATCGCCCGCGAGCTGCGCCTGCGCAACCTCGGCGGCATGATCATCGTGGATTTCATCGACATGGCCAGCGAAGAACACCGCCAGGCCGTGCTCGGCGAGCTGGCCAAAGCCCTGCGCTTCGACCGCACCCGCGTGACCCTCAACGGCTTCACCAGCCTCGGCCTGGTGGAGCTCACGCGCAAGCGTGCCCGCGAAAACCTGAATCATGTATTGTGCGAGCCGTGCCCCACCTGCCAGGGCAGGGGCTACCTGAAAACCGCGCAAACCGTGTGCTACGAAATCCAGCGCGAAATCGTGCGCGAATCGCGCCGCTTCGATGCGCGCGAGTTCCGCATCCTGGCCGCCCCGCCGGTGATCGATCTGTTTTTAGACGAAGAATCGCAGTCGTTGGCGCTGCTGATCGATTTCATCGGCAAGCCGATTTCGCTGATGGTGGAGGGCAGCTACACGCAGGAGCAGTATGATATTGTGCTGCTGTGATGGCGCGGGATGAAGGAAAGGCTACCTGAAAATTTTCAGGTAGCCTTTTGCGCTGTGCGGCGGATTATTTCTTCAGCGAATCGCGGATTTCGCGCAGCAGGAGGATTTCTTCGGAAGGTTCGGCCGGGGCTTCTTCGGCGGCGGGGGCTTCTTTTTGCAGTTTGCTGATGCCTTTGATCACGGCGAAGATGGCGGTGGCGATAATCAGGAAGCTGATCACGGTGTTGATGAAGAGGCCGATGTTGAGCGTAACCGCGCCGGCGGCTTGGGCGGCGGCCAGGGTGGCGTAGCCTTCGGCGGGGGCGTTGGCGCCGTCTTTCAGAGTGATGAACAGGTTGGAGAAATCCACGCCGCCCAAAATCAGGCCGATGGGCGGCATGATCACGTCGTCTACCAATGATTTGACGATGCCGGAAAAGGCGGTGCCCACCACCATACCGACGGCGAGGTCGATCACGTTGCCGCGCATGATGAAGGCTTTGAATTCGTCGCGAAGTGCCATGTGTGTTTCCTTTAAGTGTGGTTAAAATCGGCGGCATGATAATGGTTTTATGAGCCGCCGTCTGTATGTTGCGGATAAATTTTGTTAATTGTGGGCGGGTGCGGCGGGAAAGGGCGGATTATTCTATATCGCCGCTGTTGGCGGGCAGAATGTGGCGGCAGAAACGCCAATCGGCCACGGGCTGGTCGTCGAGGTAGGCCTGCGGTTTGGGCAGGAAGGCGAGGAAGCAGTGGGCGATGCCGAGCGCTTCGGCGCTGGCACGGGCGTATTCGGCGCCGCCGCTGCTCCAGAGGTAGAGGGCATGCCCGGCGGCGTGCAGGCGGCGGATGTCGGCAATCACGGCGGCCATGGGGATGCGCGTGCGGCCGACGCTGCGCACGAGGGTGTCGTCGACATCGACAAAAATGGTTTGGGGGCGGGGCGGGGTCATTTGAGGCTACCTGAAAAATATTGGGGGCTGAAACCTTGGCGAAATTTTTCGCAACGGAGGCTTTCCTCTCTGCCGTTTGCTTGATTTATCAAGGATACGGTTCAATTGGCTGGTTGGCTAAAGGTGGATATAAAACTCACCCTATGGCTGAGTAAGCAATATTTCGCCAATGCTTCGGGCTACCTGAAAACTTCCCGTGCGACTGAGCTTTACCATCAGCCCGGGTGCATCAGGGTTTGCACTTCTTCCAAAGAAATGGGCGGGGTGGCGCCGTGGCGGGTAACGTTGAGGGCGCCGATGGCGCATGCGAAGGCGAGGGTGTCGGCCGGGGCGGCGCCGGAGAGCAGTTGGTGGAGGAAGCCGGCGAGGAAGCTGTCGCCCGCACCCACGCTGTCGGCCACGTTCACGCGGAAGCCGTGGTGGGCGAGGATTTCGCCGTGGCGGAAGTAGAGGGCGCCGTGCTGGCCGAGAGTGACGCAGATGTGTTCGGTATCGGTGTGGCCGGCGAGGTAGCGCAGGTTTTGCTCAAGGCTGCGGTAGGGCGAGCCGAAGGCGGCGGCGAGCTCGTAGAGCTCTTCGTCGTTGAGCTTGATGAGGTGGGCGCTGCGCATCAGGCCGAGTACGCGATCGGCGCTGTAGTGCGGCTTGCGCAGGTTCACGTCGAGCACGCGGAAGCGGGCGGCGGGCAGGATTTGCTCGAGTGCGGCACGGGAGACGGGATCGCGGCCGGAGAGGCTGCCATACACGAAGGCGTCGGAGGCGGCCACGCGCGCCAGTGCGGCTTCGGTAACGCAGATTTTGTCCCAAGCGCAGGGATAGACGATTTCGTAGCGGGCGCTGCCGTCGGCCTGGAGCAGCACTTTCACCAGGCTGGTGGCGTGTTCTTCGTCGGTTTGCACCAGGTCGGCGGCCACTTGGCGCGCGGCAATCTGGCGCAGCAGCTCTTCGCCGTCGGCATCGCGGCCGCAACGGCTGATGATGCTGCATTCGGCGCCTAGGGAGGCGAGCCGCACCAGTACGTTGAGCGGGGCGCCGCCTAGGGCTTTGCCGCCGGGGAAGTCGTCCCATAATACTTCGCCGAAACTGCTGATTTTCATGATGGTTCTCTTATGGTGGATATTAGGGGGAGGCTACCTGAAAAATGGTTGGGATGTTTTCAGGTAGCCTCAAGCATTGTATTGCCTTTACGTTTGGGGCGTGCAGTTTTGGTTGCCGTATGTTTGCAGGCAGTGCCCTATCCGCTCTTGAAGCTGCCGGTCGGCTTCGCGCCGCATGCGTTCGTTGGCTGGGTCGGCTTGGGCGGTGTGGCAGGCGAATAGGGCGGCCAGCGCTAGGGGCGGGAATAGGCGGGATGGTTGCATGGGGCGGTTGTTTCTTTTGGTTTTGGCTTAGTGCCGTTTCAGTCTTGGCTGTGTCAGACAGTTTTCAGGTAGCCAAATGAAGAAGAGGCTACCTGAAAATCGGTTGGCATTTTTCAGGTAGCCTTGATGCGCTTTACACGTTAAACAGGAAGTGCATCACATCGCCGTCCTGCACCACGTATTCTTTGCCTTCCACGCGCATTTTGCCGGCTTCTTTGGCTTTGGCTTCGCCGCCGAGGGAAACGAAATCGTCGTAGGCGATGACTTGGGCGCGGATGAAGCCGCGTTCGAAATCGGTGTGGATCACGCCGGCGGCCTGCGGGGCGGTGTCGCCTTTGTGGATGGTCCAGGCGCGCACTTCTTTCACGCCGGCGGTGAAGTAGGTTTGCAGGCCCAAGAGGTCGTAGCCGGCGCGGATGAGGCGGTTCAGGCCGGGTTCTTCCAAGCCCATTTCGGCGAGGAATTCGGCTTTTTCGCCGTCTTCCAGCTCGGCGATTTCGCTCTCCATGGCGGCGCACACGGCCACCACGGGGGCGTTTTCTTTGGCGGCGAGTTCTTTCAGGCGTTCCAGATGCGGGTTGTTTTCAAAGCCGTCTTCGGCCACGTTGCCCACATACATGGCGGGCTTGGCGGTGAGCAGGAACAGGGGCTTGAGCAGGGCGAGCTCTTCCGCGTCGAGGCCGAAGGAGCGCACGGGTTGGCCTTCATTCAGGTGCGGTAGGATTTTTTTGCACAGTTCCACCAGTTTTTGCGCGTCTTTGTCGCCGGAGCGGGCGCGTTTTTCTTCGCGGACGATGGCTTTTTCCACGCTGGCCAAGTCTGCCAAAGCCAGTTCGGTGCCGATGGTTTCGATGTCGGCAATCGGATCGACTTTGCCGGATACGTGCACGATGTTGTCGTCGTCGAAGCAGCGCACGACGTTCACGATGGCATCGGTTTCGCGGATGTTGGCGAGGAATTGGTTGCCCAGGCCTTCGCCTTTGCTTGCGCCTGCGACCAGGCCTGCGATGTCTACAAATTCCACAATGGCGGGCTGCATTTTCTGCGGATTGACGATTTTGGCCAGCGCGGCCATGCGCGGGTCGGGCACTTCTACGATGCCGACGTTGGGTTCGATGGTGCAGAAGGGATAGTTGGCCGCTTCGATGCCCGATTGGGTGAGGGCGTTGAACAGGGTGGATTTGCCGACGTTGGGCAGGCCGACGATGCCGCATTTCATGCTCATGGGTGGTCCTTAAGTATGCCGTTGAATAAAATCGGCGGATTTTATCATAGAAGGCTACCTGAAAAACCGAGAGCATGGTTTTCAGGTAGCCCCAAATGCTCTGAGGCTACCTGAAAATACTGCACGGGCGTTTTAACTTCGTGAGGCTGATGCCTTCAGGCAGCATTGGGAGCTGGGCAGAAATAGGCAGCGGGGGCGCAAGGCTGTATAATGCCGCCCTTCATGTTATGGCCGGTGCCCGGCCGTGGCTAAAGCGTTTCTTCCTTCCGATAGCGTTGGTTCGCCTTGCCGTACTGCCGGTACGGCCTGCGGCCCGCCGCCTGGCGGGAAGAAGGAATGGCTTTGGCTAAATACCGATAACCAGATTGAGCCGCACATCCATCATGCTTGAGCACCTGCCTTATTTCCAGCAACACCTGCCCCGCGATTTGGGCCGCGTTAATGCGGTGATCGAGCGCGCGGTGCAGTCGGAAGTGGCGCTGATTTCGCAAATCGGGCGCTACATCATCAGCGCGGGCGGCAAGCGTTTGCGCCCCATCCTCACCATCCTCTCCGGCAAGGTGCTGGGCTACGAGCAAGACCCACTCTACGCGCTGGCGGCGATGGTGGAATTCATCCATACCTCCACCCTGCTGCACGACGATGTGGTGGACGAAAGCGAGATGCGGCGCGGCCGGAAAACGGCCAACAATATGTTTGGCAACGCCGCCGCCGTGCTGGTGGGCGATTTCCTCTACACCCGCGCATTCCAATTGATGGTGTCTTCCGGCAGCCTCAGGATTTTGGACGTGATGGCCGATGCCACCAACATCATCGCCGAGGGTGAAGTACTCCAGCTGATGAACATCGGTAACACCGCCATCACCGAAGCCGAGTATGTGCAGGTGATCCAATACAAAACCGCCAAGCTGTTTGAAGCCGCCGCGCAGGTGGGTGCGATCCTGGCCGGCGCCACGCCCGAACAGGAGGCCGCGCTGAAAGATTACGGCCGCCACATCGGCACCGCCTTCCAAATTATCGACGATGTGTTGGATTACGCCGGCAACGTGGAAGAAACCGGCAAAAACGTGGGCGACGACCTGGCTGAAGGCAAGCCCACCCTGCCGCTGATCTACCTCATGCAAAACGCCGAGCCGCCCGTGGCCGATGCCGTGCGCCACGCGCTGGAGCATGCCGACCGCAGCTATTTCGAGCAAATCCACGGCTATGTGGCGCAATCCGATGCGCTGGCCTATTGCGTGCACGAGGCGCGCAAGGCGGTGGACGAGGCCTTGGCCTGCCTGGCTGCGCTGCCGGACAACGAGGTTTCCAGGGCCATGCGCGAGCTTGCCGAAGAATCGCTGGCACGTGTATCATAGCCGCCTTTTAACGGGAATAGATAATTGCATCTGAACGTTATCCCGCTGTTTCTGGTGATGCTGATTCTGCTGGGCGTGCTCAGCAACAATCAATCCATCACCATTTCTGCCGCCGTGCTGCTCCTGATGCAGCAAACCCTGCTGGCGCGCTATCTTCCTTTGGCCGAGCAATACGGCGTGCAGGCGGGCATCATCCTGCTCACCATCGGCGTGCTCAGCCCGCTGGTGTCGGGCAAAATCCAGATGCCGGGGCCGGCCGGATTCATGAATTGGAAAATGCTCTCGGCAGTGGCGGTGGGCGTGCTGGTGGCGTGGCTGGCCGGGCGCGGCGTGCCGCTGATGAGCGGGCAGCCGGTGTTGGTAACCGGCCTCCTGCTGGGCACGATTATCGGCGTGGCCTTTTTGGGCGGCATCCCGGTGGGGCCGCTGATTGCGGCGGGGATTTTGTCGTTTATCGCCGGGAAAGGTTGATTGTTGGAAAGTTTGATTTCTCGCCGTAGTTCAACGGATAGAACGTATGCCTCCTAAGCGTAAAATACAGGTTCGATTCCTGTCGGCGGGGCCATAATGAAAAGGCTACCTGAAATTTTAGCTTCGCAGAAACTCGCAAAGCTCGTTTTCAGGTAGCCTTTTGCTTTGCTGGCCGTTTGCTGGATGAGGGCGTTTAACCTGTGTTGCGCAAGCCTTGTGCCACGCCGTTGATGGTGAGGTGGATGAGGTGGATGAGCTGCGGGTTGCCGGGGTGGCGGCGCAGGCGCTCGAGCAGGGCTACCTGAAACCAGTTGAGGGCGTTCAGATAGGGGATGCGCAGGGTGAGCGAGCGGGCGAGGGTGCGGTTGTCGGTGAGCAGATGGTCTTGCCCGGTCAGCTGCAACAGGGCGCGGCGGCTACGCCCGAACTCGGCGGCAATGCGTTCAAACATGGCTTCGGCGGCCTGCGGCTGGGCGGCCAAGCCCACATAGGCGCGGGCGATATCCAAATCGGCCTTGGCCATCACCTGCTCCATATTGGAGAGCATGGCTTGGAAGAAGGCGCTGTACCGTACCATATGGCGCAGGCGTTCGAGGTTGGCGGGGTTGTCGCGCAGAAGCTGCTCTACGGCGCTGCCAAAGCCGTACCAAGCGGGCAGCATGAGGCGGTTTTGCGTCCAAGAGAACACCCAGGGGATGGCGCGCAAATCCTGTATCCGCGCCAGGGTTTTGCGGCTGGCGGGGCGGCTGCCGATGTTGAGGCTGGCGATTTCGTTGATGGGGCTGGTTTGCAGGAAGTAATCGACGAAATCGGGGTGGGTGATGAGCTCGCGGTAGTAGGCGAAGGCGGCGTCGGAAAGGGACTGCATCAGCTCGGCGTCGGGCTCTTCGGTGCGGTGCGGCAGCAGGCTGGCTTCGAGCGCGGCGGCCACCAGGGTTTCCAGGTTGCGCTCGGCGTTGTCGGCGTCGGCATATTTGGCGGTGATCACTTCGCCCTGTTCGGTGATGCGGATCTGCCCGGCCACGCTGCCGGCAGGCTGCGCCAGCACGGCTTCGTAGGAAGGGCCGCCGCCTCGGCCCACGCTGCCGCCGCGGCCGTGGAACAGGCGCAGGCGCACGCGGTGTTTGGCAAACAGGCTCACCAGCGCCTGCTCGGCCTGATACAGCACCCATTGGCTGGTGACGTAGCCGCCGTCTTTGTTGCTGTCGGAATAGCCGAGCATGATTTCCTGGATGTTGCCGCGGCCGGCGAGCAGGTGGCGGTACCAGGGCAGGGAGAAGAGATGATCCATCACGCCGATGCAGTCTTGCAGCGCTTCGATGGTTTCAAACAGCGGCACGATGTTGAGCCGGCTTTCAGGTAGCCCTTCGGCATTCAGGCGCAGCAGGCCGGTTTCTTTCATAATCAGTGCCAATGCCAACATTTCGCTCACGTTTTCGGCGTTGGAAATGATGCTTTGGCGGATGGCATCTTCACCGAATTCAGTTTTGATTTCGGCGGCGGCGCGGAAAATAGCCAGCTCGTGTTCGGTGGCTTCGCTGTATTTGGCAAACGGGCTGTGTAGCGGGCGCGGAGACGATAATTCGCGCAGCAGCACGCGTTCGCGTTCGGCTTCGCCCAGCTCTTGCAGGTTTTCCAGGCCGGCGGCGGCAAAGAGTTCGGCGGCCACATCGATGTGTCGCTGGGCATGCTGGCGCAAATCCAGAGGCATCAGATAGAAGCGGAACACGGAGGCGGCGCGGATGAGGTCGGCCAAGCGGCCTTCAGCCAGAAGGCGGCTGCCGTTGTCGCGCAAGGAATCGCGGATGGCGTGCAGGTCGGCCAAAAATTCTTCCACCGTGGCATAGGGCTCGAGCAGGCCGAACAGGCTACCCAGCCCACTGCCGAAACGGCGGGCGGTGGCCACGGTGCGGGCAATGATGTAGGCCAGGGCGCGGCGGTAGGGCTCTTCTTCGTGCGCGCGCTCGGTGTCGGGCGACTGCGCGGACAAAGCCAGCACTTCCGGGCTCACGTTGACGCGCCGCACCGACATGGGCAGCTCTTCATATAATTTATACAGCTGGCTGCGGTAGAAGCGGAACACGGCGCTCACCTGCTGGGCGAAGGCGGCGCGCAGGGTGTCGGCGGACACGAAGGGGTTGCCGTCACGGTCGCCGCCGATCCAGCCGCCGATGTGCAGCACATTGGGCAGGCGGATGTGCGGATAGGCGGTCTGGAGCGCGGTTTCCAGCTTGCGGTACACGCCGGGCACGGCGGTGAAGAAGCTGAGCGGGAAATACATGATGCCGTTGCTGATTTCATCGGCCACGCTGATTTTGAAGTGGCGATTTTCGTTGGTTTGCCACAGCGTCCACAGCATAGTTTGCACCTGCTGCTGCAAACGTTCGTCGTTGTATCCGGCCTGGCTGGCGCGTTGGTCGAGCAGGTTGCGGATTTGGCGGTGCAGCGTGAGGATGGTTTGGCGCTGTACTTCGGTGGGGTGGGCGGTGAGTACGGCCACCACTTCGGTGTGGTCGAGCTGCTGTTGCAGGGCTTCGGCGTTCACGCCCTGCTGGCGCAGCAGCTCGAGGGTGTGGCCGAAGGTGGATTTCACGTTGTCGCGGGTTTGGCTGTGGGCGAGACGGCGGCGCTGGTGGTGCGCATCTTCGGCGATGTTGAGGATTTGCGCGAACAGGCCGCAGGCACGGATGAGGTCTTCGAGCTGCCGGTCGTTGAGCTGCGGCAGGCTGCGCGCCACCACTTCCTGCGGCGCTTCGCCGCCAATCAGCGCGGCCACGGCATTTTGCACAGGCTGGTCGGTTTGCGCGGCGAGCACGGCTTGCAGCGCGCCGGTGAGGAAGGCGACGTCGTCAAAGAGGGGGGCGTCTTTGTAGGGATGTTGGCCGGAAACTTCGGGCATCATGGGGTGTTCCTTTGCAGAGGGTTATTCTTGGGTGAGCCGGGAAAAGCGCAGCATGCTGTTGGGATAATCCAAACCGTACACGCACCAGATCAACACGAAATAGCAAACGGCATGCAGCAGCCAGCGGGCAGGAAGGCTACCTGAAAACAGCGGGGCGGAAGGCAGGCAGGTAAACAAAATACCGGTCAGCACCGATGCCAGCGCCAGCCATTGATACACGCGCATGCCGAAAAAATACGGCGTTTGCGGTTCGCCGCGCAGCGATTCTTCCACGAAGCGGAACGCGCCGCTGAGAATCAGATACATGCCGGCAACAAACGAAGCAGGCATTTGCAGCCGGTATAAGCGCCACAGCAGGAAAAAGCTCAGGAAATTGGCGGCGATGGAATAAAACTGGGTGGGGTGCAGGTTTTGCCCCTGCCAGCCGGCCAGCTTGCACACGCGCGATTTTTCGTGGAAAAAGCGGATGCCCGGCATCTCGGTGGGGATGCCGTGGCAGCAGCCCTGAATCAGGCAGCGGCAGCGGCCGAACAGCTGGATCGGGCAGGCAGCCAGCGCGGCCGCGCCCAACAGCGTCCAGCCGCTTAAATCCGAGCAGGCGGCAATCAGGCAGCCGGCCAGCACAATGCCCAGCACGCTGCCATAATAGCCAAACGGGCGCAACAGCGCCGACGAGCCTTCCACCCATTGCGCCCACAAACCCGCCCCGATAAACCCGGCAACACCCAGCAGCCACACCGCCCACAGGTAGTGCGGCAGCAAATAGGCCAGCACCAGAAAACCGCACACGCCGCCCAAAGCCGCATAGAAGCCGTGGTTAATCAGCCGCAGGCGGCCGATGCGCCACTCGCGCCAAGAATTGGCGATGGATTCGGCGGCACGCAGCAGGGCGCGGTAAACCGGTTGCCGCTGTCGCACGGCCCAATAAGCCGCCATCCCGGCCAGCACATCGGCCAAGGTATGGTTGTGTGTGGTCAGGCAGCTTATGATGACCAAGGCTGCCAGCACAGCCCATACCATACGCCACTGTGGGCGGCATAGGCAAGAATAGCGTGCCGCCAGCAGCGCCCAAAACACATGAAACGAAGGCAGCGCCGCCGCCGCGCTGTCGTATTCCCGCCCTTGTGCAATCCAGTGCAGCCATATCGTATTTTCAGGTAGCCTGCCGTAGCGCACGACAGCCGGAATGATGAGATAACAATAAAAAATCAGCGCCATGCCCCAGAAAGCGTCCAAAGCGAAACCGCGCAGCAGGCGGTTTTGCCGCAAACACAGCGGCAGCAGCCCCGCCCACGGATAGAGCAGCACATAAAACACCACGCTGAAGCCCCACAGCGGCACCGCCTCATCCCAAACGCCGTTGCTGTACCACACATCCGGCGGTATCCCCAGCCACACGAACGCCTCATACAGCAGCAGCCACAGCAGCCAAATAAACAGCCCGAGCAGCAGCCTTTTGGAGAAAGAAACCCCGTGCCCGTTGTCCGGCGGCAGGCTGAACCAGCCGTAGTGCAGCATCGGGCGCGCGCCGAACTGTTTGGCCATCACCTCGCGCTCGAAGCCTGCCACATAAGCCGCCGTGAGCAGCGCAAACAGCGGCGACACCAGCCACAGCCCGCCCGGCGACTGCGCATACAGCGCCGCGCCCGCACATAGCCAAACCGCGCCGGTGTAAATCGGGTGGCGGCACAGGCGGTAGGCACCGGAAGCCACAAAGTGCTGCGGCGGAAACGCATTCATCGGCAGGCCGCCGCCGCGGTGCCACAGGTTGTGCATGGCCCACAGCATCAGCGAGAGCCCGGCCACCGCCAGCAGCGCGCCGGCCAGCGGATAGGGCGGCACCGGCAGCTGCACCACGCCCGAAGTATGCCGTGCCCAAAAGATTAGCAGCAGCGGCAGCAGCAGGCAGAATACCGAGGCATAAGCTATTTTTTGCAGGGCAAGGTTTATTTTTGCCATAACACCCTCTCGTATAAGGCCCAGCCTTCCACGGAAATATTTTCAGGTAGCCTCAAAGTGGCGCGGCTTTTCCATTTTTGCTCGCGGCTGGATAGGAAGCGCCGGCCAAACAACAGCCGCAGCACAGGATTGCGCTCGGCGATGGCCAGCAGCGGCTCGTCTTTAATCGTTTGCGGTGCGGCAAAATCCAAGCGCAGACCGAATGCCGGTGTCGACAGCCCGCTTGCCTCCAGCATGAAATCTTCGGCGAGCGTGCCGTTGTAAACCAAACGCCGCAGCGGCACTTCGCCGCGCCATTCGATCCACACCGCATAGTGCCCCTCCGACACAAAACGCCCCCAATACAGCTCGCGCAGGGGCAGCCGCTGCGGCCAAAAATCCATTTCCAGCGTTTCGGCATAACCCAAGCCGCTGTATTCCCGCCCGTTTAGGGCTACCTGAAAACGGGCGGCGGGCGTGTGGGCATGCCATGCCAGCTGCCCGCTGCCGGCCGGCAGGGCAAGGCGGACACCGTCGGCCAGCGCCTGCCAGCGGCCTTCGAAACCGAGCTTGGGCTGGCGGATGCCGCTGGGAAAGAGCTGCGCGGTGCGCAGGCAGCTGCGCTCAATGGTGCGGCCTTCGGCCGGGCTGAGGATCAGGGCGGAATAGGGCAGGGCGAGGCCGTGGCAATGCAGCTCGGCCGCGTAGGCAATCAGGGCGTTGCCAGCGGGGTCGATGCCGTCGAAATAGTGTTTGCGCAGGCGGAACATGATGATGGGCGGTGTGGCCGCTTGGGGCTACCTGAAAAACGGTGCTTCCGCTTAATCCGGTATTTTGGCTTGGCAGAAACGCTAACTGCGTTGAAGCTGGCGTTTTAGCTTCGCAGAAACTCCGTCTTGGCTACGCTAAGACATCGTTTTAGCTGCGCTGAAGCTTACGCTTTCAGGTAGCCTTCAGATATTTTCAGGTAGCCTTTATCGGCAGCGGATTTGCTGACGGCGGCCTGATTGAAAGTTTGTGTGGCGGACGGGTGGGAAATGCGTTGCTTGGTGTGCGTCCGGCCTACAGCGCGGCTTCGTCGCGCTCGCCGGTGCGGATGCGCACCACGCCTTCCACCGGCAGGATGAAGATTTTGCCGTCGCCGATTTTGCCGGAGTTGGCGGCTTGCACGATGGTTTCCACCGCCTGCTCCACCATGCCGTCGTCCAGCACGATTTCCAGCCGGATCTTGGGCAGGAAATCCACCGCATATTCGGCACCGCGGTAGATTTCGGTGTGGCCTTTTTGGCGGCCGAAGCCTTTCACTTCGGTTACCGTCATGCCGGTGATGCCGATGTCGGTGAGTGCGTCGCGCACGTCGTCGAGTTTGAAGGGCTTGATGATGGCTTCGATTTTTTTCATGGGCTTTGTCCTTGCGTGAACCGGCGGCAAAGCTACCACAAGCCCGCCGCGCTTTCAATCGCCGCCAGATGCCAAGAGAGCCGACAGGGCGGGGCGGATTTGGCGTATAATTGCGCACTCTTGTCCATTCCTTTTCTGCGAGTCTGCACCATGCCCATCCTCTTCCTGCGCGGCGAGCGCGCCCTGTCTGATTTCCGTGTTGACAAACTGCGGCAAAAAGCCGCCGCCCTGAGGCTACCTGAAACCGAAATCCGCAGCGAATACTGGTATTTCGCCGACTGCGCCGCCGCATTGGACGCAGAAAACGCAGGACGGCTGGAAGCCCTGCTGGCCGGGCAGGTAGCAAAAAAGCTGCCGCAGTCTTCAGCCGGCCTGCACTTGTTTTTGATTACCCCGCGCCTGGGCACAATTTCCCCTTGGGCATCCAAAGCCACCGAAATCGCGCATAACTGCGGTTTGGCCGGCATCAGCCGCATCGAGCGCGGCATGGCGGTGTGGCTTTCAGGCAGCCTTTCCGAAGAGCAAAAACGCCAATGGGCGGCTTTGCTGCACGACCGCATGACCGAATCCGTGCTGCCCGATTTTCAGGTAGCCGCCAAATTGTTTGCCCACCCCGAAGCGCAAACCTTCGCCACGGTAGACGTGCTCTCCGGCGGCCGCACCGCGCTGGAGCAGGCCAACACCGAGCTCGGCCTCGCCCTCTCGCCCGATGAAATCGACTATCTGCTGGAAAACTATCAGGCTTTGAACCGCAACCCCTCCGATGTAGAACTGATGATGTTCGCCCAAGCCAACAGCGAACACTGCCGCCACAAAATCTTCAACGCCGATTTCATCCTCAACGGCGAAAAACAGCCCAAGTCCCTCTTCCGCATGATCCGCGACACCCACGAAGCCGCGCCTGCCGGCACGGTGGTGGCCTATAAAGACAACGCCTCCATCATCGAAGGCGCCAAAATCAAACGCTTTTATCCGCACGCCGACGCCGCACAGGGCTACCGTTTCCACGAAGAAGACACGCACATCCTGATGAAGGTGGAAACGCACAACCATCCCACGGCCATTGCCCCCTTTGCCGGCGCGGCCACCGGCGCGGGCGGCGAAATCCGCGACGAAGGCGCCACCGGCCGCGGTGCGCGCCCCAAAGCCGGCCTCACCGGCTACACCGTTTCCAACCTCAATATCCCCGAGCTCAAACAGCCTTGGGAACACGGCTACGGCAAGCCCGCCCACATCGCCTCCCCGCTCGACATCATGATTGAAGCCCCCATCGGCGGCGCAGCGTTCAATAACGAATTCGGCCGCCCCAACCTGTTGGGCTATTTCCGCACCTTCGAAGCCGAGTTCGACGGCCAAATGCGCGGCTACCACAAGCCGATTATGATTGCCGGCGGCTTGGGCAACATCCAGGCCGAGCAAACGCATAAGCACGAAATCCCCGAAGGCGCACTGCTGATTCAGCTCGGCGGGCCCGGCATGCTCATCGGCCTGGGCGGCGGCGCGGCTTCCTCGATGGACACCGGCGCCAACGATGCCGCGCTCGACTTCAACTCCGTGCAGCGCGGCAACCCCGAAATCGAACGGCGCGCGCAGGAGGTGATCGACCGCTGCTGGCAGCTGGGCGCCGCCAACCCGATTATCGCCATCCACGACGTGGGCGCGGGCGGGCTTTCCAACGCCTTCCCCGAGCTGGTGAACGATGCCGGGCGCAGCGCGGTGTTTGCCCTGCGCGACGTGCCGCTGGAAGAACACGGCCTCACCCCGCTGCAAATCTGGTGCAACGAAGCGCAGGAGCGCTATGTGCTGTCGATTCTGGAGAAAGATTTAGACACCTTCCGTCAAATCTGCGAACGCGAGCGCTGCCCCTTCGCCGTGGTCGGCACGGCCACCAACGACGGCCACTTGCAGGTGCGCGACGATTTGTTTGCCAACCATCCCGTGGATTTGCCGCTGAACGTATTGCTCGGCAAACCGCCCAAAACCACGCGCACCGACCGCACGGTAGGGCTACCTGAAAAACCGTTTTCAGGTAGCCGCATCGGGCTGAAGGAAGCCGCCTACCGCGTGTTGCAACTGCCCGCCGTGGCCGCCAAAAACTTCCTCATCACCATCGGCGACCGCAGCGTGGGCGGCCTCACCCACCGCGATCAGATGGTCGGCCGCTGGCAAACTCCCGTGGCCGACTGCGCCGTAACCATCATGGGCTTCGACACCCACCGCGGCGAAGCCATGGCCATGGGCGAGAAGCCCGCCGTGGCGCTGTTTGACGCGCCCGCTTCGGGCAGGATGTGCCTTGGCGAAGCCGTTACCAACATCGCCGCCGCCAACATCGGCGAAATCGGCCACATCAAATTCTCCGCCAACTGGATGGCCGCCTGCGGAAATGCGGGCGAAGACGAAAAACTCTACCGCACCGTGCAGGCCGTGTCGCAGATGTGCCAGGAAATCGGCGTGAGCATCCCGGTGGGCAAAGACAGCCTGTCCATGAAAACCGTGTGGCAGGAGGGCGCGGAGAAGAAAGCCGTGGTGTCGCCTTTGAGCCTGGTGGCCACCGCCTTTGCCCCCGTGCAGGACGTGCGCAAAACCGTTACCCCCGACATCAAGCCGATGGCCGACAGCGTGCTGCTGCTGGTGGACTTGGGCTTCGGCAAAGCCCGCATGGGCGGCTCGGCGCTCACGCAGGTATATGGCGAGCTGGGCGGCGAAGCGCCCGATATCGAAGCAGGCTACCTGAAAAAGTTTTACGATGTGGTTCAGCAGCTGGTGCGGGAAGACAAGCTGCTCGCCTACCACGACCGCAGCGACGGCGGCTTGTTTGCCACGCTGGCGGAAATGGCGTTTGCCGGGCGGTGCGGGGTGGTGGCCGACATTGCCGAAACCGCCTATGCTTCACGCGCATTCCGAAAATGGGAAAGCGAACACGGCCGGGACGTGTTGGTGAAACGGGGCGATTTGTTCCAAGAATTGGTGAATCAAACCTTATTCAATGAAGAGCTTGGCGCGGTTATCCAAGTGCGCGAACAGGATTATCAGGCGGTTTTGAATTTGTTTAATACCGCATTGGGCGAATGCGCTTTTGAAATCGGCTATGCGGAAACGGAAATCGACCAGATTGCCCTGTTATTCCAAGACGCACCGATATTGGAAGAATCACTCGCCGACTTGCAACGTGCCTGGCAATCCACCTCCCACCAAATCCAGCGCCTGCGCGACAACCCAGCCTGCGCCGACAGCGAATTCGCCTTGCTGGCCGATAAAGAGCGCAGCAAACTCTTTGCTGATTTGAGTTTTGATGTGAGGCAGGATATCGCCGCCCCCTATATTTCAGGTAGCCTGAAGCCCAAAATCGCCGTGCTGCGCGAGCAGGGCGTGAACGGCCACGTGGAAATGGCTGCTGCCTTCACCCGCGCCGGATTCGATGCCTACGACGTGCACATGTCCGACCTGATGGCCGGGCGCGTGAAGCTGGCCGACTTCCAAATGCTCACCGCCTGCGGCGGTTTCAGCTACGGCGACGTGCTCGGCGCAGGCGAAGGCTGGGCCAAATCCATCCTGTTCCACAGCAGGCTGCGCGACCAATTCGCCGCCTTCTTCGCCCGGGGTGACACCCTCAGCCTCGGCGTGTGCAACGGCTGCCAGATGATGAGTAACCTCGCCGAAATTATCCCCGGCGCGGAAGGCTGGCCGAAGTTCAAGCGCAACGAGAGCGAACAATTCGAAGCCCGCCTGAGCATGGTGCGCGTGGCTCCATCCCCCTCGCTGGTTTTGGCCGACATGGCCGGCAGCAGCCTGCCCGTGGTGGTGAGCCACGGCGAAGGCCGCGCCGATTTCGCCCACTTGGGGCTACCTGAGAAACAGGTTTCAGCCGGCCTGCACACCGCCATGCAGTATATCGACGGATTGGGCCAGCCCACCCAAACCTACCCGCTCAACCCCAACGGCTCGCCGCAGGCCATCGCCGCCGTCACCACCGCCGACGGCCGCGCCACCATCATGATGCCGCACCCCGAGCGCGTATACCGCAGCGCCCAGATGAGCTGGCTGCCCGAAGAGTGGCGCGATAGCGAATTGGCCGGCTGGTACCGCATGTTTGCCACTGCAAGGAAAGCGTTCGGCTAAAGCGCAAGGCAGGGCAAAGGCTACCTGAAAACGTGAACACTATAGTGGGTTAAATTTAAATCAGGACAAGGCGACGAAGCCGCAGACAGTACAGGTAGTACGGCAAGGCGAGGCAACGCCGTACTGGTTTAAATTTAATCCACTATATTTTTCAGGTAGCCTTCCGCACAGCCTTAGCCCGAACCGGCGCATATCCGCTATAATCCGCACTTCCGTTTATCTTTAAGCATTCCCCAAAACAAATCATGGGACAAAAAATCCAAGCTGTAAAAGGCATGAACGACCTCCTGCCGGTGGAGCAGAAAGACTTCAAGCTCACCGCCGCCTTCTGGCAGGCCTTTGAAAACACCGTGGGCGCCTGGACGCGCCGCTTCGGCTACCGCCAAATCCGCACCCCCATCGTGGAGCAGACCGGCCTGTTCGTGCGCTCCATCGGCGAAGACACCGATGTGGTGGGCAAAGAAATGTATACCTTCGCCGATTCCAACGACACCCTCAGCCTCAGCCTGCGCCCCGAAGGCACCGCCTCCTGCCTGCGCGCCGTGGTGGAGCACAACCTGCTCTACAACGGCCCGCAGAAACTTTGGTATATGGGCCCCATGTTCCGCCGCGAACGCCCGCAGAAAGGGCGCTACCGCCAGTTTCACCAAGTGGGCGTAGAAGCCCTGGGCTTCGAAGGCCCCGATATCGACGCCGAAATCATCGCCATGTGCGCCGATTTATGGCGCGAGCTCGGCATCAGCCAATACCTCACCTTGGAAATCAACAGCCTGGGCAACCGCGAAGAGCGCGCCGCCCACCGCGCCGCCTTGGTAGGCTACCTGAAACAGCACGAAAACCAGCTCGACGAAGACAGCCGCCGCCGCATGCACACCAACCCGCTGCGCGTGCTCGACAGCAAAAATCCCGATTTACAGGAAATCTGCAACGCCGCCCCGCGCCTGGCCGACTACCTCGGCGAAGCCTCCCGCGCCCACTACGCCGGCTTTAAAGCCCTGCTCGATGGCTTGGGTATCGCCTACGTGGAAAACCACCGCCTGGTGCGCGGGCTGGACTACTACAACCAAACCGTATTCGAATGGACCACCGACAAGCTCGGCGCGCAAGCCACCGTGTGCGGCGGCGGCCGCTACGACGGCCTGATCGAAGAGCTCGGCGGCAAGCCTGCCCCTTCCATCGGCTTTGCCATGGGCGTGGAACGCCTGCTGCTCCTGGTGCGCGAATACGGCAGCTTTCAGGCCGACGCCGCGCCCGATATTTATGTGGTGCACCACGGCGGCGACACCCTGTTGGCCAGTATGCGCTATGCCGCTGCCGCCCGCGCCGCCGGCTTCAGCGTATTGCAGCACTCCGGCAGCCAAAAGCTGGCGGCGCAAATGAAAAAGGCCGACGCCTCCGGTGCCAAAGTGGCGCTGATTGTGGGCGAGGGAGAGCTGGCAGAAGGCACAGTGAGCCTGAAAGACATGCAGCAGGGGCGCGGGCAGGTGGGCGTGCCGGCTGCGGATTTGCTTAAACAACTGAATGAATGGATAAACTAAATGGCCGCATACGATTTAAAAGACCAAGAGGAAATTGAGAATTTCAAATATTTCTGGCGCAGCTGGGGGCGCTGGCTGTTTGCCCTGCTCGTGATCGCCGCCATCGGCTATTTCGGCTGGGTGCTGTACCGCAGCCACCAGCGCAGCGTGGGCAGCGAAGCCGTGGCCGTGTTCGACCAGTGGGCGGAAAACCAGCAGGCCGGCAAGCCCGCCGAAGCCGCCAAACTGCTCTCGCAGCTGCAAAGCGATTATTCCGGCAGCGTATCTGCCGCGCAGGCCACCCTGATCCAGGCCGGCGCTGCTTTCGACCAAGGCAAATACGACGAAGCCGCCGGCCACCTGAACTGGGTGCTGAAATACCATCAAGACCCGCTCATCCGCGCCCTAGCCATCCAGCGCCTGGCCACCGTGCAGCTGCAGCAGCAGAAATATGATGACGCGCTCGCCACCTTGGCCATGCCCGCCGATGAAGCCTATGCCGGCATCCTGCTCGAAACCAAGGGCGACGTGTATGCCGCGCAAGGCAAACGCAGCGAAGCCGCCGCCGCCTACAAGCAGGCGCTCGACAAACTGCCGCAAGATGATGAAGCGCGCCAGTTTTTGCAGCTGAAGATCGACCAGATGGGCTAAACGACAGATTCGAAAGCGAAGCGGCTGTTGCCAGACGGGGAATCCCGTTGGCAACAGCCGCTTTTGGTT
>NZ_JACSGR010000002.1:294779-404336 GCF_016025525.2 Eikenella glucosivorans
AGTTTTCAGGTAGCCTTTTGGTTTTCAGGTAGCCTTTTGGTTTTCAGGTAGCCTTTTGGTTTTCAGGTAGCCTTTTGGTTTTCAGGTAGCCTTTTGGTTATGTGCGGGTTAGGCGGGAATGAGGGAGTCAAGCAGCAAACCTGCGCCAAACAGGAGGTTGACGATAAACGTCAGCCGCACGATTGGCGCCAGTTCGCGCCCGGCGGCGGCAGGGGTGGCGGATGTGTAGAGGCGGCGCAGGTGGGCGGCGGCCAGGGGCAGGGCGGCGAGCCAAACGAGGCCGGCGGGGGAGGAAACGGGATAGGCGGCGTAGCAGGCGAGGGCGGCGGCAAGAAGCAGGCTGTGCAGGGTTTGGCTGCGGGAGAAGCCCAGGCGGGCGGCGGGGGTGTGTTTGCCGGAGAGGCGGTCGCTTTCGATGTCGCGGATGTTGTTGATGTGCAGCACGCCGGCGGCGAGCAGGCCGCAGCCGGCGGCGGGCAGCCAGCCTGCGCCCGGGCAGGCGCTCTGTTGCAGGTAGGCGCTGCCCTGTACGCCGAGCAGGCCGAAAAACAGGAATACGCTGATTTCGCCCAGCCCGTGGTAGCCGTAGGCGTAGCGGCCGAGGGTGTAACCGAGGGCGGCGGCGGTGGCGAGCGCGCCGAGCAGCAGGAAGGCGAACCATTCGCGCGGGCTGTGCAGGCTGACGGCGAGCAGGGTGCTGCCAAGCAGCAGGGTGGCGAGGATGGCGCCGGCAAGGATGTGCCGCACTCGGGCGGGGTGCACCCGCCGCTCAGCAGTGAGGCGCTGTGGGGCTTCGGGGGCGCGGCAGCGGTCGGTACCGCGCAGGCCGTCGCCGTAGTCGTTGGCAATGTTGGACACGATTTGCAGGGCGAGCGCGGTGAGCAGGGAGAGGGCGAACACGCTGAAGCGCCAGGCGGCGGGATTGCCGTGCCAGGCCAGGGCGTTGCCGCAAATGATGGCGGCGGCGGCCAGCGGCAGGGTGCGCGGGCGGGCGAGCGTGAGCAGGGTGGAAAACAGGGGCATAACAAAAGGGAATAAGGGGAGGCTACCTGAAAGTGCAGCTTCAATGAAATAAAAACAGGCGAAGCGAGTTCTGCGAAGCGAAAAACTTTGGCGGCATCAATGCAGCATACGTTGCGGCTGGTTTTCGCTTTGGCCTGTGCTTCCCTCTTCCGGTAAACCTCGATATATGTCGAATTCGATGCGGGCGCCCACGGCGTGGCAGAAGCCGATAACTGTGGGCGAGAAGCCGATGGCCGGGGTGGAGTCCCGCTCATCGGTGCTCACGGTGAGCACCACCATCAGATAGGCTTCGAGCCGGTAAGCCTGAATCAACCCGGCAATTTGCTGCTGCACGGGCAGCAGGGCATTGATGAGCTCGTCGGCGATTTCGTCCAGGCGGAATACATCGCCGTGGCGCAAGGGGGGCGTGCCGTATTCCCAGCTCGAATAGCTCGGTACCCTGCCCCCTCTGCGGCTGCCTTCATACACCGCACGGGTGGGGGAAATGTTGAGGGCGGCACTGATGGCGTTGGGGTTAAAACCGTGGCCGGTGAGGGCGAAGTAGATATAGCATTCGTTGAGGTTGGGTGCATCCATTGTCTTGTTTCAATAAATTAAATATACGGCGGCGCGGATCACGATCAGGCTCATCAGCGCGGCGATGATGTCGTCGAGCATCACGCCGAAGCCGCCGTCCACGCGTTGGTCGAACCAGCGGATGGGCGGCGGCTTCACCGCGTCGAAGAAGCGGAAGGCGGCGAAGGCGGCGAGCCACCAGGCCCAGCTATTGGGCGTGAAGGCGAGCACCAGCAGCATGGCCACGATTTCGTCCCACACGATGCCGCCGTAATCGTGCACGCCGAGGGCGGCTTCGGTTTGGTTGCAAATCCAGATGCCGGCGGCAAACAGGGGCAGGCAGAGGAGGGCGAGCAGCCAGCCGTCGATGCCCAGCGCGATGAGCAGGGCGGCGAGGGGCAGGGCGGGCAGGGTGCCGAAGGTGCCGGGGGCAACGGGGGCGAGGCCGCTGCCGAAGCCGAAGCCGAGGAAGCAGGCGGGGCGGCGCAGCAGCCAGCGCAGGGTGGGGCGGAAGACGGGTTTTTGTTTAGCCAAAGTGGTCGAATCCTAAATGGGAAAGATGCAGCTCGTTGCCGTTGGCGCGCAGGATTTTCAGGTAGCCTGAACCGTTGATGCGGCCGATACGGGCTACGGGGGTGCGGCTGCTTGCGGCGGCGGCGAGCACGGCAGGGCGCGCTTGCGGCGGAGCGGTGAACACGAGCTCGTAGTCGTCGCCGCCGGCGAGGGTGAGCTCGTATACAGCTTGCTCGGGCAGGCATTGGCGCAGGCCGGGGGCGGTGGGCACTAGGTCGGCATTAAGCTCGGCTCCCGTGCCGGAGGCGCGCAGGATGTGGCTGAGGTCTTGGGCGAGGCCGTCGGAAATGTCTTGCGCGGTGCTGGCGAGGGGCAGCAGGGCTTGGCCGAGGGATACGCGCGGGGTGGGGCGCAGGCGGGCGGCTTCGCATTCGGCGAATAAGTTTTCAGGTAGCCTGATTTTTTGCCAGATGTGGTGCAGGGCGGCGGCGGCAAGGCCGATTCGGCCGGACACCCAAATGTCGTCGCCGTTTTGCGCGCCGCTGCGGCGCAGGGCTTGGCCGGCGGGCAGCTCGCCGGTGATGGCCACGTTGAAGGCGAGATCGCCTTTGGTGGTGTCGCCGCCGATGAGGGTGAGGCCGTATTGGCGCAGCATGGCGAAGAGGCTACCTGAAAATGCTTGCAGCCAGGCGGGATCGAGCGCGGGCAGTGCGGCGCTGAGCATTACCCAGCGGGGGCGGGCGCCCATGGCGGCCATGTCGGAAATGTTTACGGCGAGGATTTTGTGCGCGAGGTCGGCGGGGGCGACTTCGGGGAAAAAGTGGCGGCCGGCAAGCAGCATGTCGCTGCTAAAGCATAAATCATAGCCGGGGCGGGGGCGGACGATGGCGGCGTCGTCGCCGATGCCGAGCAGGAGTTGGGGGTCGGCGGGCTGCTCGGCGGCGAGGTAGCGGCGGATGAAGTCGAATTCGCCGAGTGGTTTTGTGGTGGGTTGGGGCATGGCGGGGTGTTTGGGGTTGGGCGGATGCTACCTGAAAATTTCAGGTAGCCTTTGGTTTATGTTTTTGCTTGGCGGAAGCCGGTGTTTTGCTGCGTGAAAATTTGGTTTGTGCTGCGCCAAGAAGTCGTTTTAACTTCGTTGAAGCTCACGCTTTCAGGTAGCCTGTTTGTCGGACGGCTAAGTGTGCATATTCTTGTATGTTAATCATAACCTATCTCCAACAATGACTTTGTTAACATGGTGAATGATAAGATGTCCTAATTTTTTGAAATCGGTATGGCATCAATCCTGTTCCTTCCGGTTCAAACGGTTTATCCCTTAAATACAAGCGTTCCGGCATCTGCCGTTTGATGTGCCATTCCAAATTGGCGGGGCGACCATCTCCCAAGCTGAGGTCGAACGGCACTATCTGCCATTGGCCGTTGATGGCTTTGTATTGGGTGTAGGGAAAGCCGGGGCTCGGCCAATCGAAGCAGTAATCAGGAGTTACCACCACATACCATACGCCTTGCGCATCCCTGTCCAGCAGCACGGGACTCCATCTGCTGTTCCACACGGGCGGCTTGTCCAGCCCTTTGGCATCGAGCACGACCACTTCGTCTTTGCTCGGTTTGAAGTCGGCGCCTTCGGGGTTGTGGTTGATGTCGCCTTCCAAGGTGCGCCGCACCAGCACTACTGTGCCGTCGCCCAGCTGCACTTCTTCTTCCCAGCTGGCGCCGAGTTTGCCTTCGCCGCAGGCAGCAAGCAGGGCCAGCAGGCAGAACAAGCGGAGGAGTTTGGCGGGCATGGCGGCGTTCCTTTTGGTTTCGAGGGGTTGTTAGCTTCGTAGAAATTCGGCCTTGGGCTGCGCTAAGACATCGCTCCACTTCGTTGAAGTTTATTTTTCAGGTAGCCTCTAATCGCGCACGTAGATGGTTTCCACGTCGTAATCGTCGTCGTTCCAATCGTCTTCGCCTTCCGGCTCGGCGGGGGGCTGGCTGTGGCTGAGGGGGGAGTCCATGCCGCATTCCCAGCGCAATATGGAGAGCAGGTGGTGGATGTCTTCGGGCAGGGGGGCTTCAAACTGCACGATTTGCCCGCTTGCGGGGTGGGTGAAGCTGAGTCGGTAGGCGTGTAGGGCTTGGCGGGCAAGCTGGCGCACGGCTTCTTTCACGGCTTCGGAGGCGGGGTGGCGCGGGTTGCCGTATACGGGGTCGGCGGCGAGGGGGTGGTTGGCTTCGCGCAGGTGTACGCGGATTTGGTGGGTGCGGCCGGTTTCGAGGGCGCATTCGATGTAACTGTGGCTTTGGTAGCGCTCGAGCACTTTCACGTGGGTTATCGCTCTTTTGCCGCCGAATTCGACCACGGCCATTTTAAGGCGGTTGTGCGGATCGCGGCCGATGAGGGTGTCGATTTTGCCGTCGAAGGGCACGATGCCATCGGCCACGGCGCGGTAGATGCGCTTCACGCTGCGTGCCTGCAACTGCTGCACGAGGCTGTTTTGTGCGGCGGGGGTTTTGGCCACCACCATCAGGCCGCTGGTGTCTTTGTCGAGGCGGTGCACAATGCCGGCGCGGGGCAGGGCGGCCAGCGCGGGGCAGTGGGCGAGCAGGCCGTTGAGCAGGGTGCCGCTCCAGTTGCCGGCGGCGGGGTGGACGACGAGGCCGGCGGGCTTGTTCAGCACCATCACGCTGTCGTCTTCAAACACGATGTCCAGCGGCATGGGCTCGGGCTGGAAGGCTTGGGTTTCGTGGCTGGGCTGTATGCGCACTTCGAGCTTTTCGCCGCCGATGAGCCGCTCTTTGGGCAGGGCGCGCTCGCCGCCCAGCAATACGGCGCCGTCTTTAATCCAGGCGCTGAGGCGGCTGCGGGAATAGTCGGGCAGCAGTTTGGCCAGGGCGGCATCGAGCCGCTGGCCGGCCAAATCGGTGGGCACGGTTAAATTTATACAATTTTCCGCTTCTGCCTCTGCCGAAAAGTCGAAATCATCGTTATAATCGGCGTCGTTATTGCTATAGGAAGAAATGTTCTGCATGAAAAAGATTCTTTTGGTTACCGGGTTGGCGCTGATGCTGTCGGCCTGCTCCAGCACTTCCACCACCGCCGTGAGCAAAGACGCGCAGGTTACGCAGGATTGGTCGGTGGAAAAGCTGTATGCCGAGGCGCACGACGAGATGAACAGCAGCAATTATAGCCGTTCGGTGCGCTTATATGAAATTCTGCGCGCGCGCTTCCCGAACACGCGCCAGGCGGTGCAGTCGCACTTGGATACCGCCTATGTGTATTACAAAGACGACCAACAGGCGCAGGCGCTGGCGCATGTGGAGCAGTTCCTCAAGCTCTATCCCAACCATCCGAACACGGATTACGCGCTGTATCTGAAGGGCTTGATTGTGTTGAACCAAGACAAGTCCATCTTCAACCGGCTGGCCTCGCAGGATTGGTCCGACCGTGACCCGAAAGCCAACCGCGAAGCCTACCAGGTGTTTAACGAACTGGTGACCCGTTTCCCCGAAAGCAAATATGCCGCCGATGCCCGCGAGAAAATGGAGCGCCTGGTGGACGCACTGGGCGGCAACGAAATCGCCATCGCCCGCTACTATATGCAGCGCGGCGCCTATCTGGCCGCTGCCAACCGCGCCCAAGGCATCATCAGCCGCTATCAAAACACGCGCTACGTGGAAGAATCGCTCGCCATCATGATGACCGCCTACAAACGCCTGGAACAGCAGAAGCTGAGCGACGACACCCGCCGCGTGCTGGCGCAAAACTTCCCGCAAAGCCCCTATTTGCAGAAAGACTGGCAGCCCGACGACATCCCGTGGTGGCGCTATTGGAAATAAGCCATCCCTTTGAGGCTACCTGAAAAAGCTTAGCCGCGCGGAATTCGCGCTGCCCGTTTCAGGTAGCCTTTATCAGCTGAAATGCCTCACTTCAACAAGGATATGCCATGAACAAACTCTCCCCCCTGTTCGCCGCCGGCCTGCTCGGCCTCTGCGCCGCCGCCAGCGCCGCTACCTACGAATGCACCGACCGCCAAGGCCGCCACACCTACACCTCTGCTCCCGCGCCCGGCGCCAATTGCCGCGCTGTGAACCTCGGCCGCGTCACCACCTATCCGGCGCACACGCCGTCAGCCGGCAGCAGCACCAGCTATTCCGGCAGCCCCGCCGCCCAGCCCGCAGCCGCCGCGCCCGCCCCGGCTGAATCCGCCGCCAACGAAAGCCAGCGCGCCGCCGCAGCCGAACGCCTGCGCCAAGCCCAGCAAAACCTGGAAGAAGGCCGCAAAGTGCGCTACGGCAACGAACGCAACTACGCCCGCTATCTCGAGCGCGTGGGCAAGCTGGAAGAAGAAGTGAACCGCGCCCAGCAGGAAGTGAACAGCTTCAACAAATAAGCGCCAACCGTTTCGTTCCGGTTTGATTTTCAGGTAGCCTGAAGCGTTTGAAGGCTACCTGAAAAACCAGCAAAGCCGGTTGCCACCCAGCCAACATCCTGCCTCATTTTAACTTGGTCAAAGCGCCGTTTTAGCTGCGCAGAAACTCAGCCTTGGCTGTGCCAAGACATCGTTTTAGCTTCGCTGAAGCTGACACTTTCAGGTAGCCCCATGCCCGCCGTCCCCACGCACTACCGCAACCTGCGCGTGTCCGAAACCGCATCGGATCAGGAGATACGCGAGGCCTACCGCCGCCTGTCGAAACGCTATCACCCCGATTTCAACCCCGATAACCCCGAAGCCCTGCGCATCATGCAGCTGGTCAACAAAGCCTACGCCGTGCTTTCCGACCCCGAGCAGCGCAAACGGCACGACGCCTGGATTGCCGCCCAACGCCGGGCCAAAGCCGCCAGCCCCCTGCTGCAACGCGCCATCGCCTGGCGCAAACGGCAAAACAACAAACAATTCTGGCTGGTGCTGGGTATCGGCCTGCTGCTGGGCTTGCTGGTATTGCAGGCTTGGTGGTGGCTTGCCAGCCCGGGCGCCGCGCAGAAAAGCCCGCCTTCGGCCGTGGCCCAGTTGGTCGAAAGCGGCAGCGGCAAAGCCTACCAACGCCCCGACAAAGCCCCCAACGGCAGCGCCTGGCCGTATTTTTCCGACTACATCGCCGGCTACCCCGTGGCCGCGCAAAACGGCCAATCCATCGCCAGCATCGCCAATCACGGCGCCGACCGCCTGGTGGAGCTGCAAATGCAGCAGGGCGAAGCATGGCAAAACGTGCGCACCTTCTATATGCCCGCCCGAGGCTTTTTCACCCTATACGAGCTGGGCGCCGGGCAATACCGCCTGTTTTACATCGACTTAGACAGCGGTAAAAACACCCAGACCGAAGCCTGGCCGATTCAAAAGCAAGACGATTCGCCGGTGTATCCCGATGCCGGCATCGTGCTCCCGCCCACACCTTGAGGAACATCATGAGCGCATCCCCCGCCCCCAAATACACCGAAGAAACCGTATTGTGGGTGAAACGGCACACGCCGAAACTGATGAGTTTCGCTATCAGCCGCCCCACCGAATACCGCTTTGCCGCCGGGCAGTTTTCCCGCCTCGGCTTCCCGCAGGATTCCGGCTTCATCTGGCGCGCCTATTCCGTGGTGTCTGCCGAATACGACGACACGCTGGAATACTTCGTGGTCTTGATTGAAAACGGCCCCATGTCGGCCAAATTTGCCGCTCTGCAAGAGGGCGAGCGCATCCTGCTCGACAAAACCGCCACCGGCTTTCTGCTGCCCGAGCGTTTCCCCGACGGGCAGGACCTGATCATGCTGTGCACCGGCTCCGGTATCGCCCCCTTCCTTTCCATCTTGCAGCAGCCGCAGATTTGGCAGCGCTTCGAGCACTTGGCGCTGGCGCATTCCGTATCCTATGCCGAAGAAGCCGTGTTCAACGAGCGCATCCGCGCCCTGGCCGAACACCCGCTGGTGGGCGAGGATTTCCACAAGCTGCGCTTCGTGCCCGTGCTCACCCGCGAGCCGCAGCCCGGCATGCTGCACAGCCGCCTGCCGCAACTCTTGCAAGACGGCAGCCTCAGCCGCGCCTTCGGTTTGCCCTTCAGCCCCGAGCGCAGCCGCTTCATGCTGTGTGGCAACCCAGCCATGGTGAAAGACACCTTCCAAGCCCTGCTCCAACTCGGTTTCGCCATGCACCGCAACCGCATCCCCGGGCAGATTATGATGGAGAATGCGTTTTAAGCTTGGATAAACAACTGGCTGTGAGAAATAAGCAGGCTACCTGAAAAACGGGTTTCGTTTTTCAGGTAGCCTGCTTTATGGAGCAAGGGGTTTATCGGCGGTGATCTTTGGCGTAAGGATTGGCAGTTGTAGCGGCAAAAAGGCTACCTGAAAAATGTCGGTGCATGTTCAGGTAGCCTTTTGTTGTGCAGGCAGGCGGGGTTTATTCTGCGGCCAAATCCTGCTGCAGGGCGGTTTCCAGCTCTTGCCGGCTGCACACGGCGGTGCCGAGTTTGGCCACGACCACGCCGGCGGCGGCGTTGGCGATGTGCATGGCTTGGCGCAGGTTGAGCTTGGCGGCCAGGGCGAGGCCCATGGTGGCGATCACGGTGTCGCCGGCGCCGGATACGTCGAACACTTCCTGCGCGCGGGTGGGCTGGTGGCTGATGTGGTCGGGCTCATAGAGGCTCATGCCTTCTTCGCTGCGGGTGAGCAGCAGGGCGCTCAGTTGCAGGTGGCGGCGCAGGGCTTCGGCTTTTTCGGTGAGCTCGGCCTCGCTGCGCCAGGCGCCGACCACTTGGCGCAGTTCGCTGCGGTTGGGGGTGATGAGGTGGGCGCCGGCGTATTTTTCGTAGTCGTCGCCTTTGGGGTCGATGAGCACGGGTTTGCGGTGGGCGCGGGCAAAGTCGATCATGTCGGCCACTTGGTGCAGGCAGCCTTTGCCGTAGTCGGAAAGGATGACGGCATCGTAGTCGGGCAGCAGGCTGCGGAATTGCCGGTTGAGCTGCCCGAGCACGTTTTGCCCGGGTTTTTCTTCGAAATCGATGCGCAGGAGCTGTTGGTTGCGGGAGAGGACGCGCAGCTTAACGGTGGTGGCGATATCGGGATCACGCTGGAGGAAGGTTTGCACGCCGTTGCTTTGGATGATGTTTTCCAGCTCGCGGGCGGCTTCGTCTTGCCCCACGATGGAGAGCAGGCCGACTTGGCCGCCGAGCGAGGCGATGTTGCGGGCTACGTTGCCTGCGCCGCCGGCGCGCTGGTCCATGCGCTCGATTTTGGCCACGGGCACGGGCGCTTCGGGGGAAATGCGCTCCACATCGCCGAACCAGTAGCGGTCGAGCATAGTGTCACCCACCACGAGGACGCGGGCGGAAGGGAAGAGTTTCAGTGGGTTATCGGGCAGGGAGAAGGGCATGGCGGAATCCTTTGCGGCTGGGGTGGTTTGGCAGGATAGGGTTTGAGGCGGTTTGTGTGCCTATATGAGGCTACCTGAAAATTATCGTCTGCCGGTTTTCAGGTAGCCTTTGGCTAGGGTGAGGCTGCCTGAAAACAAGCGGAAAACTATTCGCCCATGGCGGCCAAAAGCTCGGCTTGGTGTTCGGCCACCAGGGCGTTGGTGATTTCTTCCATGTCGCCGTCCATCACAAAGTCGAGTTTGTGCAGGGTGAGGTTGATGCGGTGGTCGGTAACGCGGCCTTGGGGGTAGTTATAGGTGCGGATGCGCTCGCTGCGGTCGCCGCTGCCGATGAGGGATTTGCGTTCGGCGGCTTCTTTGGCTTGGGCTTCGCGCTTTTGTTTGTCGTTGAGGCGGGCGGCGAGCACTTTCATGGCTTGGGCTTTGTTGGCGTGCTGGCTGCGGCCGTCTTGGCATTCGACCACCATGCCGGTGGGCAGGTGGGTGATGCGGATGGCGGAGTCGGTTTTGTTGATGTGCTGGCCGCCGGCACCGGAGGCGCGGAAGGTGTCGATGCGCAGCTCGGCGGGGTTGAGCTGGATTTCTTCGAGTTCGTCGGCTTCGGGCATCACGGCCACGGTGCAGGCGGAGGTGTGGATGCGGCCTTGGCTTTCGGTGGCGGGCACGCGCTGCACGCGGTGGCCGCCGCTCTCGAACTTGAGCCGGCCGTAGGCGCCGATGCCGGCGATGCGGGCGATGACTTCTTTGTAGCCGCCGAGGTCGCTTTCGTTGGCGGAGACGATTTCCACCTGCCAGCGGTTGCGTTCGGCAAAGCGGGTGTACATGCGCAGGAGGTCGGCGGCGAAGAGGGCGGCTTCGTCGCCGCCGGTGCCGGCGCGGATTTCGAGGAAGATGTTTTTGCCGTCGTCTTCGTCTTTAGGCAGCAGGAGCTTTTGCAGCTCGGTGTCGAGGCTGCTGATTTTGGCTTTGGCGGCTTCGATTTCTTCGGCGGCGAAGTCTTTCATTTCGGGGTCGGAAAGCATGCTTTCGGCGTCGGCAAGGTCGCTTTCGGCCTGGCGGTATTGGCGGTAGGCTTCGACCACGGGGGTGAGTTCGGCGTGCTCTTGGTTGAGCTGGCGGAAGCGGGAAATATCGGCGGTGGCTTCGGGGGTGCTGAGCAGGGCGGTGACTTCTTCGAGCCGTTCGGAGAGGGTTTGGAGCTTGCTTAAAACTGAGGGTTTCATGTGGGGCTTTCAAACAATTTTCAGGTAGCCTCAAACCATGAAGAGGCTACCTGAAAAGGATTATAGCAAATACGGCGGCGCTTGCCGCTGCGGCCTACATGCGGCTGAGTTCGCGCTGCAGGGCTTGGATGTTTTGCTGGCGGTCGAGCACGTCGCTTTGCAGGCTGCTCACGCGGGCTTGGTGGGCGGCGTAGGCGGCCTGGTCGCCTTTGGGCAGGGTGCGGCTTTCGGTGAGGGCTTTTTGCGCGTCGGCCAGGGCGCGGCGCTCGTTGGCCAGTTCTTGTTCGAGAATCAGGCGGCGGCCGCTGTTGGTGCGGCCGGAAGGGGTGGCGGCCACGGGTGCGGCGGGGGCAGGGGCGCGGTACACGGCTGCCTGCTGGCCGCCGGAAGTGGCGCGGGTTTGGGCAGGCGCGGCGGCTAAGGTGGGCTGAGGTGCGGGACGCGGGCGGGGGGCGCTGGTGTAGCGGCCGATGGCGGGAAGGTCGGCGCGCTGGCAGCCGGGGCCGGGTTTGCTGCTGTAGCTGCCGTTGCCGCAGTTGTAGATGGGGGCGGCGCCGGCGCTGAGGCAGGCGAGGGTGAGAATGGTAAGTAGCGATGATTTCTGCATGTTAGTTTCCCTTTTCTGGCGGTTGCTGGCCGAATTCCTGCTCGACTGCCCGATATACGGCTTCCAATTCTTCTTGCAGGGCGAGCCAGCTTTCTTCTGTTTGGGCTAATTGTACTTTGACTTCGGCTGTTTTGGCTAAGTATTGGTGCAATTTGGCTTTATTGTGTTCCTTATATGCCTCTTCGGCGGCGAGAAATGTTTCGCATTCGGCTTGTTCGGCAGACAGCTTGGCTATGAGCTGCTCGGCGCGTTCGATTTTCTGCTGGATGGGTTTTCCGCGTTGGGCGCGTTGCTGGCGGATTTGGGCGGCAAGGCGTTTTTCGTCTTTGCGGTTTTGGTTGGCGGCGGAAGGGGGCGGGGCGGCTTCGGGATTGCTTTGGGCAAGGCGCAGGCGGCGGTAGTCGTTGAGGTCGCCGTCGAATGTTTTCAGGTAGCCTTTGTCGATGAGCAGGAAGCTGTCGGTGGTGGCTTCGAGCAGGCTGCGGTCGTGGGAGACGACAATGAGTGCGCCTTGGAAGCTTTGCAGGGCGAGGGTGAGGGCGTGGCGCATGTCGAGGTCGAGGTGGTTGGTGGGCTCGTCGAGCAGGAGCAGGTTGGGCTGCTGCCAAACGATGAGGGCGAGGGCGAGGCGGGCTTTTTCGCCGCCGGAGAAGGGGGCAATGGGCTGGAGGGCCATGTCGCCGGCGAAGTCGAAGCCGCCAAGGAAATTGCGGATGTCTTGCTCTTTGGCTTCGGGGCTGAGGCGCTGGATGTGCCAGAGTGGGCTTTGGTCGGGGCGGAGGGTGTCGAGCTGGTGCTGGGCGAAATAGCCGATTTGAAGTTTGTCTGCGCGGATGATTTGGCCGCTTTGTGGCTCAAGGCTACCTGAAAGGGCTTTGATGAGTGTGGATTTGCCGCTGCCGTTGACGCCGAGCAGGCCGAGGCGGGCGCCGCTTTCGAGAGAGAGGCTGATTTGGTGCAGGATGGTTTGCCCGCTGTAGCCGAGGTTTACATGATCGAGCTTGATTAGGGGGTTGGGCAGGTGAGCGGGCGGGGGGAAGCTGAAACTGAAGCTGCTGTCGAGGTGGGCGGGGGCGACGAGCTCGAGTTTGGCGAGGGCTTTGACGCGGCTTTGGGCTTGTTTGGCTTTGGTGGCTTTGGCTTTGAAGCGGTCGATGAAGGATTGGAGGTGTTGGATGTGGGCTTGCTGTTTGACGTAGGCGGCCTGCTGGTTGGCGAGGCGTTGGGCGCGTTGCTGCTGGTAGGAGTCGTAGTTGCCGCTGTAGCTGTGGAGTTGGCGTTGGGCGAGCTCAATGGTGTGGTTGGTGGCGGCGTTGAGGAAATCGCGGTCGTGGGAGATGATGATTTGGGTGCAGGGCAGGGCGGCGAGATGGTTTTCCAGCCAGAGGACGGTTTCTAAATCAAGGTGGTTGGTGGGTTCGTCGAGCAGGAGGAGGTCGGCGCGGCACATGAGGGCTTGGGCGAGGTTGAGGCGCATGCGCCAGCCGCCGGAAAAGGCTTTGACGGGGCGGCTGTGTTCGGCTTGGGAAAAGCCGAGGCCGCTGAGCAGCATGGCGGCGCGGGCGGGGGCGCTGTAGGCGCCGATTTCTTCGAGCTTGGTGTGGTATTCGGCGATGGCGTGGCCGTTGTTTTGCTCTTCGGCTGCTTTGAGGGCTACCTGAAAAGTTTGCAGCTCGGCGTCGCCTTGCAAGACGTAGTCTAAGGCACTGGTGTCGAGGGCGGGGGTGTCTTGGGCAACGGCGGCGAGTTTCCAATGCGGGGGCAGGCGGATTTCGCCGGCGTCGGCGCCGATTTCGCCTTTGATGAGAGCGAAGAGGCTGGATTTGCCGCTGCCGTTTTTGCCGATGAGGCCGACGCGGCGGCCGGGGGCGATGCGTGCGGTGGCTTGTTCGAGCAGGACTTTGTTGCCGCGTTGGAGGGTGAGGCGGTTGATTTCTATCATGTTTGAGACGGTGTGTTAGCGGATGGCTAAGAGGCTACCTGAAAAGTTCTGCGCGCGGGTGAACGGGTTTCAGGTAGCCTTTGTGCGGATGCGTGGCTAACGGTTGAGCTCGAGGGCCAAAAACAGTTTGCTGCTGCCGCGCTGAATGAGCAGGGCGACGGCGTTGTCGGCACCGCCGACCGCCCGGTTGAAGCCGGCTTCGTCGTTTACGGCGGTACGGTTGACCATCAGGATGATATCGCCTCGGCGCAAGCCGGCACGCTGGGCAGGGCCGGTGGCCTGCAATATAAGCAGGCCTTGGCTGTGTTTGCGCAGTTGCAGGCCGGTGCGCTCAGAGGTAAAGGCGGAGCCGTTGTCGGCATTTTGCTCGGTGCCGGAACGGGCGGCGTTGTCGGCAGTGTTGGTGGTGCCGGAGCCGAGGGTAACCGACACGTCTTCGCGTTTGCCGTTGCGCCAGATGCCGAGAGTGAGGCGTGTGCCGGGGGGCATCATGCCCACGAGCACGGGCAGGTCGCTGGAGGCTTTCACGGTTTCGCCGTTCACGCTCTGCACGATGTCGCCGGGCTGTAGGCCGGCTTTGTCGGCGGGGCCGTCGGGCGTTACCTGCGAAATCAGCGCGCCGTTGGCGGTTTCGAGGCCGAAGGATTTGGCCAAATCGTAGTTCACTTCCTGAATCACCACGCCGATGCGGCCGCGCTCCACCTTGCCGTTGCGGCGCAGCTGGTCGGCCACGTTCATGGCCACATCAATCGGGATGGCGAAAGAAATGCCCATGAAGCCGCCGGATTGGCTATAAATCTGCGAGTTCACGCCCACCACCTGCCCGCGCAGGTTAAACAATGGGCCGCCGGAGTTGCCGGGGTTGATGGCCACGTCGGTTTGGATGAAGGGGGTGTAGTTTTCGTTGGGCAGGCTACGGCCTTTGGCGGAAACGATGCCGGAGGTCACGCTGTTGTCGAAGCCGAAGGGTGCGCCGATGGCGGCCACCCATTCGCCCACGCGCAATTCTTTCGGGTTGCCGATTTTCACGGTGGGCAGGTTTTGTGCGTCGATTTTCAGGAGGGCGATGTCGGTTTGCGTGTCGGATCCGACCAGGCGGGCGGTGTATTCGCGGCGGTTGTTGAGCACCACTTTGATGTTGTTCATGCCGCTGAGCACGTGGGTGTTGGTGAGGATGTAGCCGTCGGCACTGATGAGGAAGCCGGAGCCGAAGTTGTATTCGTCTTCGTCCGATTCGATGAGGTCGGACTGGTTGGGCTGCAGGCGTTTGAAAAATTCGGAGAAGGCGTCGTTTTCCGGCATCTGGTCGAGGCCGTCTTGGCCGGAGGCGTTTTGCCCGTCGCCCACGCGGCTGGCTTGGATGTTGACCACGGCGCCGCCGGCCTGCTCCACCAGTTTGGTGAAATCGGGCAGCAGCATATCGGCCCCGCCGCTGCCTGCCGGGGCGCTGACGGTTTTGACGAAGGCGGAGTCGCCGGATTCGGCGGAGTCGCCTTGGCCGCATCCGCCTAAAAGGAACAATGCGGAAAGGATGGGCAAGAGGAAGCGGGCGGAAGGTTTGTGCATGACGGGGAATAAGGAATGGGGAAAACGACAGTGGCGAAATTGTAGCCCAAGCGCGGGTTGGAGGCCAGTTTGGCGGCGGGTTTGGCCTGTTGAAAAGGATGTTTGGTATGGCGGGAGTGATGTTTTGTTTGGTTTTAACTTCGCTGAAGCAAGGTTTTCAGGTAGCCTGTAGCGTGGCAGAGGCTACCTGAAAAATATTTTGGCGGGCGGCAATTCATGGCGGTGAGAAGTTGTGCCGCTCCAATGCAAAAAGACAGGCAACCACCTGTCTTTGTTGGTAAACAGCCGATTAGGCCGGCTGGATGTTGGAGGCTTGCTTGCCTTTGGGGCCGGTGGTTACGTCGAAAGAAACTTTCTGGCCTTCTTTCAAGGTTTTGAAGCCGTTCATGTTGATTGCGGAGAAGTGGGCGAACAAATCTTCGCCGCCTTCGTCGGGGGTGATGAAACCAAAGCCTTTAGCGTCGTTAAACCATTTAACAGTACCAGTTGCCATACTAAACGTCCTATCTAAAAAACAAAATATCAAAAAAAGCAGGTTGGCAAAGCAGGAAAACGACTGTGTTGGGTTAAACGGTTAGTTCAGCTGCCGAACCGGAAGATCCCGGCCTGCCGCACTTGCGGGGGTAAGTGTCGCGCAGGCTGGGTTAACAGTCAAGTAATGTTTGAATAATAACGTTAAAAATCGCAAAAAACAGACAGAAAAACGAGCTTTTGCCCTTATTTTGTTTTCTGTAGTACCGTTAAATATAATTCGCAGGCATTATCCGTTAATTGGCGGCCGCGGGCTGCCCGGGAAAACGCAAAACGGGCGTATCGGTGTAAAATGCCCGTATTATATTGAATAATAAAATCTTATGTCAGATACCGAACAGGCGGTGAAACCGCGGATCGACCAGCAGCCGCTGCCGCCGCCCAAGCAATACGGCGTATTTTTGTTAAACGACGATTACACGCCGATGGATTTTGTGGTGATGCTGCTGGTGGACGTATTCAGGCTACCTGAAAACCGCGCCGAAGCGGTGATGCTGCAAGTGCATCATGAAGGCAAAGGCCTGTGCGGCGTTTATCAGAAAGATATTGCTGATACCAAGCATCAGCAAGTGCAAAACCTGGCCCGGCAGGCCGGCCATCCGCTGCTGTGCACGGTTGAGGAGGTGTGATTATGCTGTCGAAAGAACTGGAAAGCATTTTGCAGGTGATTTATGCCGACGCCCGCTCGCAACGTTATGAGTTTATCGGCATCGAACACCTGTTGCTCTCGCTAATGCAGGAGAGCGATGAGGTGCGCGCGGTGCTGAAAGAATGCGGCGTGAACATCCCGCTACTGGCCGAGCAGCTGGCCATCAGCATTGAGGAAAACACGCCCATCCTGCCCGAAGATTCGCCCGACTTGGGCGAAACCCAGCCCACGCTCGGCTTCCAGCGCGTGATCCAGCGGGCGATTGTGCACGTGCAGTCGGCCGGCAAACGGCAGGTGATGCCGGTGGACGTGCTGGTGGCGCTGATGTCGGAAAAAAACAGCCATGCCGTGTATTTCCTCGGCCTGCAGGCGGTGGGGCGCAGCGAGATTCTGAATTTCGTGGCCCACGGCATCGTGCCCGAGCGTTTGGACGATACCGAAAAAGCCGAAGGCGAAGCCGAGCCAGACGAAGAGGGCGAAAACAAACCCATCCGTCACGCGCTGGCCAAATACACCGTGAATCTGAATATTGAAGCGCGCGAAGGCCGCATCGACGCCCTAGTGGGGCGCGGTATGGAAATGGAACGCCTCATGCAAACCCTGTGCCGCCGCCGTAAAAACAACCCGCTTCTGGTGGGTGAAGCCGGCGTGGGCAAAACCGCACTGGCCGAAGGCCTGGCCTACCGTTTGGAGCAAGGCGACGTGCCCGAAGCGCTGGCCGGCGCCACCGTGTTCGCGCTGGACATGGGCTCGCTCCTAGCCGGCACCAAATACCGCGGCGACTTTGAAGCCCGCATCAAAGCCGTGCTCAAAGAATTGGCCAAAATCGAACATTCCATCCTGTTTATCGACGAAATCCACACCATCATCGGCGCAGGCAGCACCACCGGCAGCACCATGGATGCCTCCAACCTGCTCAAGCCCGCCCTTTCCAAAGGCCATCTGCGCTGCATCGGTGCCACCACCTACGACGAATACCGCACCATCTTCGCCAAAGACCACGCCCTCAGCCGCCGCTTCCAGAAAATCGACGTGGCCGAGCCCAGCGTGGCCGAAACCGTGGAAATCCTCAAAGGGCTGCAACCCGCGCTCGAATCCTTCCACCAAATCCGCTTCTCCCAGCACGCCCTCAGCGCCGCCGCCGAGCTTTCCGTGCGCTACCTGAACGACCGTTTCCTGCCCGATAAAGCCATCGATTTGATTGACGAAGCCGCCGCCGCCCAGCGCATCCTGCCCGGCGACAAACGGCGCGATGTGATTGAAGCCGCGCAGATAGAAGAAGTGGTGGCCAAAATCGCCCGCATTCCCGAGCAGACCGTATCCAAAGACGACAAAGAAGTGCTGCGCCACCTCGAGCGCAACCTGAAAAACATGGTGTTCGGCCAAGACACAGCCATCGAAGCGCTGGCCGCCGCCATCAAAATGTCGCGCTCCGGATTGGGGCAAACGGAAAAACCCATCGGCAGCTTCCTGTTTTCCGGCCCCACCGGCGTGGGCAAAACCGAAGTGGCCCGTCAGCTCGCCTATATTTTGGGCGTGCCGCTGCAACGCTTCGATATGTCCGAATACATGGAGCGGCACGCCGTGGCCCGGCTCATCGGCGCGCCGCCCGGCTATGTGGGCTTCGAGCAGAGCGGCCTGCTCACCGAAGCCGTCAACAAGCAGCCCTTCTGCGTACTGCTCCTAGACGAAATCGAAAAAGCCCACCCTGATGTGCACAATATTTTGTTGCAAATCATGGACTATGGCACGCTCACCGACAACAACGGCCGCAAAACCGATTTCCGCAACACCATCGTGATCATGACCACCAATGCCGGTGCCGAAAGCCTCAGCCGCCCCGTGCTCGGCTTCACCCGCCAGCGCATGAGCGGCGACGAGGGCGAAGCGCTGAAAAAAGCCTTCACCCCCGAATTCCGCAACCGCCTCGATGCCGTGATTTCCTTCGCCCCGCTGGACAACGAAATCATCGCCAAGGTAACCGATAAATTCCTGATTGCCCTCGAGCAGCAGCTGCTGGCGAAAAACGTGGAAGCCCACTTCACCACTGGCCTGCGCAGCTATCTGGCCGAGCAGGGTTTCGACCCGCAAATGGGCGCCCGCCCCATGCAGCGGCTGATTCAAGACAAAATCCGCCGCGTGCTGGCCGACGAGCTGCTCTTCGGCCGCTTGAGCAAAGGCGGCGAAGTCACCATCGGCTATGACACCAAAGGCGACAAGGTGACGCTCTCCTTCTCCGCCGCCAAAACCAAACGCGGCAAAGTGGTGGACGCCGGCAGTTGAGGCGGATTGGTGCGATACAAATTTTCAGGTAGCCTCTATCCGGATAGAGGCTACCTGAAAATATAATAACGTTATCAACTTAAATGGTTATAGGGAGATGATATGAAGCAATACCTAAGCATTGCCACAATATTGACAGCCGGTTTGCTGACTGCGTGTTCGCCATCCACGCCAGAGCAAGAAGCTGCGGCTGCAAGCGGGCAGCAGTCGGTAAGTCCGCCTATGCCATTGGTCGTGGCTTCTACGGCAGCTGCTAGTGCCCCTGCTTCCTTGGCAGGAGAAGACAGAGAGTTGGCTGCATTTGCCAACGGGTTGGCAAAAGACGATTCGCTGGTTTTGGATATATGGCTGTTTTCTCCTGATGTTTTGACGGAAGCTCCGGTAACGGTTGAAGACATGAAAAGCAGGGCTTATGGCAGCGATATGACCAGCCATTATCGTGCCGATGATCGCGAAAAAATCCTGCCGATTTTCCGGTTTCTCATGGTGCAATATAGCCAATCTAAAATCCGGGTGGCTCACGAAAGTGATGAAAAATTTTTTTCACTCAGCCGCGCTTGGCTGGAGTTTTGCAGCCGCCAAAGCGGCGACTGCCTAGTTGCCAATATTTCCTCCGGGCTGCAATGGCGCGATGCCAAGCTTGATTTCCAGTTTCAAACCCGTCCGCACGGCGGCGCGGCCAAAATTTACGGGCTCGGTGAACTGGAAAGCAAGTCGTTCAGGCCGTTGGTACAGCGTGTGTTTTGATTTTGTTTGGGTAAACCGGGTTTCCGTTTTGTTCCTGCCTATTTTTTCAGGTAGCCTTTATTCGACTGAGGCTGCCTGAAAAACATAATGGCATTGCATGATTGCTTCATGTGGATAAGGCTACCTGAAAAAGCAGGCTTCAATGCGGGCTACAAGTTTGGCTTCGCTGAAGCTGATGCTTTCAGGCAGCCTTTTTTTTGCCTGCCCAACAGGCGGCGGCTTGGCTACTGGCCGCGCAGGAATAGGGCGTCCAAATCGGCGAGGGAGAGTTTGACCCAGGTGGGGCGGCCGTGGTTGCATTGGTTGCTGCGGGGGGTGTTTTCCATGTCGCGCAGCAGGGCGTTCATTTCGGGCAGGGTGAGGCGGCGGCCGGCGCGCACGGAGCCGTGGCAGGCCATGGTGCTGAGGAGGCGGTTTTCGCGCGCTTCCACGGTTTGGATGCTGCCGGTGTGGGCGGCTTCGCGCAGCATGCTTCGGGCGAGCTCGGCGATGTCGGCTTTGCCGAGCATCTGCGGCACGGCGCGCACGGCGATGCTGTGGCTGCCGATGGTGGAGCAGTCGAGGCCGTATTGGCGCAGCAGGTCGGCGTGTTCGGCTAGGGCGGCCATTTCTTCGTGGCTGGCTTCGAAGCTCACGGGGATAAGCAGCTGCTGGCTGCGCAGGCTGCCGTGGCTTTGGCGCTGGGCTTTCATTTTTTCGTAGTTCACGCGCTCGGCGGCGGCGTGCATGTCGATGAGCAGCAGGCTGTTTTCGGCTTGGGCGAGGATGTAGATGCCGAGCAGTTGGGCGATGGCGAAGCCGAGGGGGTATTCTTCGGACGGGGAATCGGCTTCGGCGTGGGGGGCAAGGCGGCTTTGTTCGAGGGCGGCGAGTTCGGGGTCTTCGCTGCCGCTGTGTTTGTAGAGTTCGGCATAAGTTTGCCAGGCGGCGCGGCTTTCTTGCAGGGTGAGGCGTTGCTGCCGGGGGGCGGGGGCGTAGGCGGCAGGGCGCTGCTGCGGGCTGTCTGAAAACGGGTTGGAGGCGCTTGCCAATCTGCCGGGTTCGTTTGAGGGAAACGGATTTTGCTCGCTTTGATTGTGCGGAAACTCACTACGTTCGTTTTGGCGAAACTCGTTGCGCTCGTTTTTGCTGCGCAGAAACTCACTACGTTCGTTTTCAGGTAGCCTTTGCTTGTGCAGCTGTTGCAGCAGGCTGCCGGCGTTGCCCACGCTGTCGGTTTGGCTGGCGCGGGTGTCGGCGAGGGCTTTGTTGAGGGTGTGGAAGATGAGCTGGTGCACGGCTTGGCTGTCGCGGAAGCGGATTTCGGTTTTGGTGGGGTGGACGTTGACATCGACCATCTCGGGCGGCAGCTCGAGGAAAAGGGCGAAGGCGGGGGTGATTTGCTGGTGCAGCACGTCGCGGTAGGCCTGCTTCACGGCGTGCAGCATGACTTTGTCGCGCACGAAGCGGTTGTTTACAAAGCAATACTGCTGGCTGCTGCGGCCTTGGGTGAAGGTGGGCTTGGCGATGAGGCCGTGCAGGCGGAGGAGGCCGCTGCCGCTGTCGACGGGCAGGGAGGCTACCTGAAAATCTTGGCCGAGCACGGCGGCGATGCGTTCGCTCAGGCTTTGGGCGGGATAGTTGGCGGTGGTTTTGCCGTTGTGGGAAAGGGTGAACGCCACTTGCGGGTGGGCGAGGGCGAGGCGGTCGAACACGGCGGCGCAGTGGGCGTATTCGGTGTTTTCGGATTTGAGGAATTTGCGGCGGGCGGGGGTGTTGAAAAAGAGGTCGGCCACTTCCACGCTGGTGCCGACGGGGTGGGCGGCGGGGGCGGCGGACTCAATTTGGCCGTCGCGGGCGCGCACTTGGCGGGCGGCGGGGCTGCCTTCCTGGCGGCTGGTGAGGGTGAGGCGCGACACGGAGGCAATGCTGGCGAGCCCTTCGCCGCGGAAGCCCATACTGCGCACGTGTTCCAAATCTTGCAGCGAGGCGATTTTGCTGGTGGCGTGGCGGGAGAGGGCGAGGGGGAGGTCGTCGGGGTGGATGCCGCTGCCGTTGTCGGCCACGCGGATAAGTCGGATGCCGCCGCCGGCAAGCTCGGCTTGGATGCGGGTGGCGCCGGCATCGAGGCTGTTTTCGATGATTTCTTTGAGCGCGGCGGCGGGGCGTTCCACCACTTCGCCGGCGGCGATCTGGTTCACGAGGTGGTCGGGCAGGGCGTGGATGCGGGGCATGATGGTCTCGGGGTGCGGGCTACCTGAAATTTCAGGTAGCCTTTTGTGCGGTGTCGGGCAGGAGTGCCCGGGTTACGGCGGTTGGTTTACGGTTCGGCTAGGCTTGCCGTGCGGGTAAACGGCTGTGGTGGAAGGAAATGTTTTTAGCGGCGCAGAAACTCGTTTCGCTTATTTTAACTTTGTTGAAGCTTACGTTTTCAGGTAGCCTTTGGGGCAGACAGGCTGCTTGGAAGGCTACCTGAAAAGTTTGCTTCAATCCGAATCGGGCAGTATCGGCAGGCCGCTGGCGGCGAAAATATCGGCGGCGAGGTCGCGCATGGGGCCGCCGCTGCGGATGGCGTCTGCCTTGCCCAGCAGCACCCGCCCGCCTTTGCCTTCCAGCCACAAGGCTTCGTTGTTGGCTTTGCCGTTGGCACGCTTGGTTCGGCTGGTGAGCCGGATGCCGGCAAAGTTGGCGGCGCGGCAACGGCGTTCGGTGTGCCATGACAGCCCGCGCAGGCGCCTGATTTCAAAGGTATCGCTCTCGGCGCGGTAGGTGCAGCGGCGGGCACGGATGATGCCGCGGGCAAAACCTACGGCCGCGGCTGCGGTGGGGATGACCACTGTAAACAAAAATTCCAGCGCCGCCGCACCGCCCGACAGCGCAAAATCACGTAGCAGCCAGCGGGCGGCAAACAGGGCAATCAGGGCGCAGGCGGCGGCATAAAATAGGCTGTGCAGGATGGGTGTGGTGGTAAACCGCAGAGAAAACTTGGGCGCTTGCGGGTTGGCGAGCCGCGCCAGCACCGCCTGCCGTCGGCGCCACATCTGCCATGCGGTCGAACAGCAGACTGTGCCGTAAACCAACGGCAGCAGCGCGGCCATCTTTAGCACGATGTGCTGCTGCACGGCAAATCGAGCGGTCACGACCAGCCATGCCAGTGCCCACAAAACGTGTGCGGCAATGCGCCAGCGTGCGATAGGGCGGGGAGTTTGGGTGGGCGTGGCGTGCATAGTTGTCGGCCTTAGTGGCGTTCAATATCCGGCGTATCCACGCGCACGTCGGCATTTTGGGCGCGGTGGCGCAGGGCGTGGTCGATGAGCACGAGGGCGAGCATAGCTTCGGCGATGGGGGCGGCACGCAGGCCGACGCAGGGGTCGTGGCGGCCGTGGGTTTCGAGCAGCACGGGCTGGCCGTGGATGTCGATGCTGCGGCGCGGGGTGGCGATGGAGCTGGTGGGCTTCACGGCGAAGTCGGCGCGGATGGTTTGGCCGGTGGAGATGCCGCCGAGGATGCCGCCGGAATGGTTGCTGGCGAAGCCTTCTGGCGTGAGTTCGTCGCCATGTTGGCTGCCGCGTTGCGCCACCACGTCGAAGCCGTCGCCGATGGATACGGCTTTCACGGCGTTGATGCCCATCAGGGCGTGGGCGATGTCGGCGTCGAGGCGGCCGAACACGGGCTCGCCGAAGCCGACGGGCACGCTGCGCGCTTCGATGTGCAGCCGCGCGCCCACGGAATCGAGCGATTTGCGCACGGAATCCATGTAGTTTTCCAAATCGGCAATTTGCGATTGGTTGGCGGCGAAGAAGGGGTTTTGGCTGATAAATTCTTCGCCTTCAAAGGCGATTTCGCGTTCGCCCACCTGCGTTACCCAGCAGACGATTTCGGTGCCGAACTGCTCGCGCAGCCATTTTTTGGCCACGGCGCCGGCGGCCACGCGGGCGGCGGTTTCGCGGGCGGAGCTGCGGCCGCCGCCGCGGTAGTCGCGGATGCCGTATTTGTGCCAATAGGTGTAGTCGGCGTGGCCGGGGCGGAATTGCCGGGCGATGCTGCCGTAGTCGCGGCTGCGCTGGTCGGTGTTGCGGATAAAGAGGGCGATGGGCGTGCCGGTGGTGCGGCCTTCGAATACGCCGGAGAGGATTTCCACCTGGTCGGCTTCGCGGCGCTGGGTAACGTGGCGGCTGGTGCCGGGGCGGCGGCGGTTTAGGTCGGGCTGGATGTCGGACTCGGCAAGCGGGAGGCCGGGCGGGCAGCCGTCGATGATGCAGCCGATGCCGGCGCCGTGGCTTTCGCCGAAGGTGGTGATGCGGAAGAGTTGTCCGAAGGAGTTGCCGGGCATGATGGTGTTTACTGGGTATGAAAATGCGGGCAAGTGTAGCACAAAGGGGATGAGGATAAGGGGCTACCTGAAAAATAGGTTTATTGCGAAATTTGGCTTGCTGCTTATAAAACAATGACTTGTCTTTAGGCAGCTTCCAAATTTCAGGTAGCCTTCGCCATTTATACTTCGTTCACCCTTGCGCCTCATGCCGGCGCGGGCACTTCCTTTCTTTGCTTCGCCAAAGAAAGGAAGCAAAGAAAGGCGACTGCGGGCACAGGTTTGGCTTCGCCAAACTTCCCTCACTCCGCACGGTTTTTCGGGCGGGCCCGAACTTGCGGCTGCGCCGCTTCGAACAGGGCGTGCCCTTGTTCCCCGAAAAACCGCGCTCCGTTCGGCTGCGCCAGCAGGGGTGGCACAGCCGAGCCATTCGCACTAGGAGTTCTGTATTTTAATCGGTGTGAAGTTTAATATTTCGGCACTAGTGATCTAAACGGCAAAAGGCTACCTGAAAAATGCAGCATTGTTTTTCAGGTAGCCTTTTTTCAGGTAGCCTTTTTATGCTTCCACACCTTTAATGCGGTTGCATCAGGCTTTTTCGCTATCGGCAGCCGGTTTGCCCGCCAAGCCGCCGGCGCAGCCGATGAGGATGCCGGCCAGGGCGAAGGGCAGCCATTCGAGTGAATAGACTTGCAGCGGCAGCTGTTTGGTAAAGCCGGCACCGGCCACGGAAAGGATGGATACAACGGTAACCAGCCCGGCGGCGAGGCGGTGCGACAGCACGGGCAGGGGGCGGGCGAAGTTGTCGATTAAGAGCAGCAGAAGGATGGTCATGGCGATGGGGTAGAGCACCATCAGCACGGGTACGGATTTGCTGATGACGGTGCTTAGGCCCTGATTGGCCAAGATAAAGCTTACCAGGGTGAGCGATACCACATAGGTGCGGTAGCTGATGCGCGGGAACAGGCCGTAGAAGAATTCGCCCACGGCGGTGACCAGGCCCACGGAGGTGGTGAGGCAGGCGAGGGTAACGATGGTGCCGAACAGGATGCGGCCGAAGCTGCCGAAGGTTTCGTAGGCGGCGGTGGTGAGCAGGAAGGAGCCGACGTCTTGATTTTTGGCAGCCAGGTCGGCCAGGGTTTGCTGCGGCACGGGCAGGCGGTTGCACACCCAGGCCAGGCCGATATAGATGACGGCCAGCGAGGCGGCGGCGATAATGCCGGCAACAAAGGTTTGTTTCACCACGATTTTATCGTCGCGCTGCCCGACGGGCATTTTGGCTTTGATGGCGTTGATCACAATCACAGAAAAGGCCACGGAGGCGAGTACGTCCATAGTCTGGTAGCCGCCGATGAAGCCGCTCAAAAAGGCGGATTGGCCGCCGAAGTTTACCTCCGCCAGGGTGGGCGGGTTGTCGAACAGCCACCACATGGATTTGCCGATGAGGGCGAGGATGGAAATCAGCAGGGCGGGAGTGAGGATGGCACCGATGCGTTCCACCATTTTGGATGGGTTCAGGCTTAGCCACAGGGTGAGCGCGTAGTAAACCACGGTGAAGGCCAAGAGTGAGGCGGCGCCGGGCGCGCCGATAAAGGGTAGTATGGCCATTTCGTAGGAAGTGGCGCCGGTGCGCGGGATGGCGAAGAAGGGGCCGATGGTGAGGTAAACGGCCATCAGGAAGAGCACGGAAAACCACGGGTGGATACGGTTGAGCGCGGTTTTGTAGCCGTTTTGGTAGAAGGCGCTCGCCACGATGCCCAACAAGGGCAGGCCGACGCCGGTGATCACGAAGCCGGAAAGAGTGCTCCAGAAGGCGGGGCCGCTGTTGAGGCCGAGCGTGGGCGGGAAGATGAGGTTGCCGGCGCCGAAAAAAATGGCAAACAGCATGAAGCCGATAACGAAGGTGCTTTTGTTCATTTTGCGGGGGTGGTGGTTGGCAGCCGGTGGTACCGGCCAAAGAAAAGGTCGTATGATACCGAATCGCTTGGGAAAGATACAGGGCGGGCGCGTTGACGGCGCCGGTTGTGTATTGTCTGCTGCGTTGAAATTTTGCTTTTTCAGGTAGCCTGATGAGGCAGGGTGAGGCTACCTGAAAAAAATGAAGGCTCGTTTGAGGAATGGGCTAAACGGGTTTTCAGGTAGCCTGCAGGTGAGCGGGCGGGCGTGTAAATCGCTTTATCCTAGCGGCGGGAAACAGTATAATCCCACACTTTCGCTGCACGGATTAACCCTTTCCTTACCGCCTTGATTTTATGCCGTTGCTGTCTATCGAATTTGCCGTTTTTTTCCTCTGCTTCTTCCCGGTTTACTGGCTGTTGGCCAAACGCCCGCGCTGGCAGAACTGGCTGCTGCTGCTCACCGGCCTGGGTTGGTTGGGCTATCTGCATTGGGGCTTCGCGCTGGCGGTGGCGGCGTTTTCGCTGGGCATCACGCTGATTGCTTCCGGCTTGTCGCAGAGCAAGGGGCGGGCGGCGCGGCAGCGCTGGCTGGCGGCCGGGGTGGTGCTGGCGCTGTTGAACCTGTCGTTTTTCAAGTATTCGGATTTCTGCCTGCCGTATTTGCAGCAGGGACTGCAAGATCCTTCGCTGGATATCCTGATGCCGTTGGGCATTTCTTATTACACCTTCCAAGGCGTATCCTATCTGGTATCGATTTACCGCGATGAAAACGTGCGGCTCAAATGGCGCGAGCTGCTGCTGTATTTCAGCTTTTTCCCCACCATCACTTCCGGGCCGATCGCCCGCGCCGGCAGGCTCAAAAGCATTTACGGCACAGATGAGGGCATGGCCGCGCAAATCCGTGCCGAAACACCGCGCGCCATCATCCGTCCGGCTTTGGCCATCGGGCTGATTGTGCTGGGCATCAGCAAGAAATGGTGGCTGGCCGGCGTGCTCGGCGGCAACTGGGTGGATCCGGTGTTTGAAAACCCGATGCAGTATGATTGGCTCACGGTGCTTACGGCGGTATACGGCTACACCGTGCAGCTGTTTTTGGATTTTTCCGGCTACACCGATTTGGTGGTGGGCATGGCCATGCTGCTGGGCTTCCGGCTGCCGCAAAACTTCGCCATGCCGCTGCGCGCATTCAACCTGCGCGATTTCTGGGACCGCTGGCACATCACGCTTTCCACCTGGATCCGCGACTATATCTACATCCCGTTGGGCGGCAGCCGCAAAGGCTGGCTGCGCACTCAGTTCAACCTGATGGCGGCCATGCTGCTCTCCGGTATCTGGCACGGCCACGGCTGGAACTTCCTGCTGTGGGGCGCGCTGCACGGTGTGGTGCTGGTAGGCTTGAATATCGGCGACAAATTATTGGGCAAACGCGAATGGCTGTCCGGTTCGTCGCGGCTGGGCAAGGCAGCGGGCATCTTTTTTACCGTAAACTTCGTCTGCCTGGCTTTCGTGGTGTTCCGCACTGCCAGCTTGAGTGATGCCGGGCTGATGTTCCAATCGCTGCTGGGCAGGGGCGGCAGCGGCATGCCGGATTTGGAAACGCTGCTGGTGTTGGGCGCGATGGTGTTCTCGCTGTTGTGCTACGGCGTACTGGCGCGCCTGTTTAACGGCTTGGTTTCCCTGCTGGAGCGGCTGCCGATGTGGGCGTGGCCGCTGCCGATGGGCGCAGCCATGTGGCTGCTGATGGTGTTTGCCCCCTCGGGTATTCCCGGGTTTATTTATGCCAACTTTTAACAACTAATAAATAATAATTAAAACAAAGCGATTGAGCCATGAAGCCCAACCAAGCCAAACGCAGAGCGCGAAAACACAAATACAAAGAACAAGCCGCCCGCCGCAAAGCGGAGGCCGATAAGCAACTGCAGCTGGATTTGCCTGTGCCCGAGCAGGAAACGGCTGCCGCGCCGGCCAAAGCGGAGCCGGCCGAAGCAAAAGCCAAACAGCAGCCGAAAGGAGCCGGTTCCGCAAAAAACCGCGGCATCCATTTTCAGGTAGCCTCTCCAGCCAAACAGGCGGCCGCACATCAGCCCAAACCCCAAGCGGCAAAGCAATCGGTAAAACGCAAGCCTGCCAAAGAAGCCCAGCCTTCTTTCAAACCGGCCAGCTTGAGCAAACCCTCCCCTTCGCCGGTGTGGCGGCTGTATCTGGCGATGCTGCTTACCGGCCTGCTCACTGTGTGGTTCAGCCAAGATTCCATTAATGCCTATTGGCAGCAAACCTACCACCGCGCCAGCCCGCTGGAAAAAATGAACGACTATGGCTGGTGGCGTGCTGGCAGCCGCTGGCAGCAAGCATCATTGCAGCAGCACGAAAACGCTGTCGGCTGGCTGGAAGCGCGCAACGAAAGCTGGCGTGAGCAACACGCTGTGCCAAGCCAAGTTGCAACCCTGCCGTCGCCTGATATGGCAGCGCCTGCCGCCAGCCAGCCAGCCGCCACTTCTGAACCGGCGCACGGCAGCACAAACTTGGCGCAAGCGCAGCCAGACCGTGTGCAACTTACCGCCGGAGACAAAGTATTCTTCGCCGGCGATTCCATGATGGAAGGTGTGGCGCCGCACGTTCAGCGCTGGCTGAGCAGCGAATACGGCATCGATTCCGTGAACCTTAGCCGCCAAAGCACCGGCCTGTCCTATCCCAGCTTCTTCGACTGGCCGGCCACCATAGAAAAAACCTTGCGGGAAGACCAAAAAATCAGGTTGCTGGTGGTGTTTTTGGGGCCGAACGACCCTTGGGATTTCCCCAATCCCCAGCCCGGCACCCGAGGCTACCTGAAATTCCAAAGCCCGGAATGGGAGCAGGAATACAGACAGCGCATCGAACGCATCGTGAGCGCGGCCAAAGCGGCCAACGTCCGCCTTATTTGGATGGGCGTGCCGGCCATGAAAAACCGTCGCCTCAACGAACAGATGCGCTATCTCGACACCCTGTTCGCCAGCGAGCTGGCCGGCCAATCCATCTGGCTGCCCACCGACAAAATCATGGGTGGCGAAGACGGGCAATACCGCGACAGCATCAGCGTAAACGGGCAAACCGTCCGCCTGCGCAGCAAAGACGGTATTCATTTCACTATAAAGGGACAACAATTCCTGGCCGAGCAGATAACCAGCCGCATCGACTACCGGCCCGCATCTGCACACGAGCCGGGCGTTCCGGCCGCCGCTTCCGAAACCATGGCAGCGCGCGGAAAGTAAAACCGGCAGATAGGCAGTTTCCCGCCATGGGCACGGCAAGCCCTTATCGGGAACTGGCTGATTTGTCGCCAAGCAAGATTGAAGGACAGTAAGACAGATGTTTGTGTTTAAAGAAGGCAGCAAACTGGCCCTGATGGCCGTTTGCTTGTTGGCCTGCCAGGCCTGCGGCGCCGAAACCGCCGCTCAAGGCACGCCCGAAAAAGCCGAGCTCACCAACTACGGCAGCTGGCAGCCCGTGTGGCTAGACAAGCTGCAACGGCTCAACCGCGGCGGCAACGTGAAATTCCGTATCGTGCAAATCGGCGATTCGCACACCGCCGGCGACTATTTCACCAACGAATTGCGCACCCGGCTGCAACAGCAGTGGGGCAACGGCGGCATCGGCTGGGTGTATCCCAACAACGTGTCCGGCCAGCGCAATGCACAAGTGCTGCACAACAGCAGCGGCTGGCAGGTGTTGAGCAGCCGCAACGCCCGCGCCGAGTTTCCGCTGGGCGGCATTCTGAACCGCTCTTCCGGCGGCGGGCATACCACCGTAAACCCGCGCTCGCCAGTTGCCGAAGCACAGCAAATCACCATCACCGCCCGCCCCGTATTTGCCGATAACGCCCTGAGCGTGCAAGACGGGCAGGGCCGCCAGGTGGCTTCGCTGCCTAATCTCGGCAGCAATGCCTGGCAGTATTTCTCCTTCACCGCCCAGCTGCCCTTAAGCTACCGCTCGCAGCCCGGCGACATTTGGGAAATCGGCCACATCAATATCGAAAACGACCGCCCCGGCGTGATTGTGTCGGCGATGGGCATCAACGGCTCGCAGCTGTCGCAGTGGGGCAACTGGCGTGCTGACTGGATGCAGGATTTGTCGGCCACGCAGGCCGATTTGGTGATTCTGGCCTACGGCACCAACGAAGCCTTCAACAGCCATTTGGATGTGGCGCAAACTAAGCGTATCTGGGCGGAAACCGTCGGCCGCATCCGCGAAGCCCTGCCCGGCGCCGGCATTTTGATTATCGGCGCGCCCGAATCGCTCAAATCCAAGCACGGCCAATGCGGCCAGCGCCCACCCTATCTGGATGCCGTGCAGCAGATGCAGCGTGACGTGGCGCAGCAGGAGCAAACCCTGTATTGGTCGTGGCAGGCCGCCATGGGCGGGCCGTGCAGCATGAAAGGCTGGGTGGCGCGCGGCTTGGGTGCCCGCGACGGCGTGCACTTCTCCGCCCAAGGCTACCAAACCGCCGCCTCGCAGCTGGCCGACGACATCATTAAACTGGCCAACAAATAGCCTGACTAAACCATTTTCAGGTAGCCTCAAACACACAAAAGGCTACCTGAAAACGAATGAGTGAGTTTCTGCGAAGCTAAAACACAACCCTCCGAGCACAGGAAAGCGATATGCCCAACCGCCAAGCCATCATCAGCTGGTGTAACCAATTCCTCCGCACCGCCGAATTCCACGACTACGCCCCCAACGGCCTGCAAGTGGAAGGGCGCGAAAACGTGCGCAAAATCGTGTGCGCCGTTACCGCCAGCCTGGCCGCCATCGACTATGCCGTGCGGCAGGAAGCCGATATGCTCCTGGTGCACCACGGCCTGTTTTGGAAGAGCGAGCCCATCACCATCACCGGCTGGAAGCACCGCCGCATCGCCGCCCTCATCCGCCACAACATCAACCTGGCCGGCTACCACCTGCCGCTCGACGCCCATCCCGAAGCCGGCAACAACGCCCAGCTGGCTAAACGCCTCGGCTGGCGCATCGATGGCCAAACCGGCGAGCAAAACCTGCTGATGTATGGCGCCCCGCCGCCCGATACCAACGGCGCCGCGCTGGTGGCGCAGCTGGCTGCCGGCCTCGGCAGGCAGCCCGTGGCGGCCGGAAATTTGCAGCGCCCCGTGCGCAGGCTGTTTTGGTGCAGCGGCGGCGCACAGGGCTTTTTCCAGCAAGCCATCGACCTCGGCGCCGATGCCTTCGTTACCGGCGAGATTTCCGAAGCGCAATACCATCTGGCCAATGAAACCGGCACGCTCTTCATCAGTGCCGGCCACCACGCCACCGAACGCTACGGCATCCAGGCGCTGGCCGGGCGCTTGCAGCAGGAATTCGCGCTGGAATGCCGGTTTTTCGATGAAGACAATCCGGCTTGATTGCTTTTAGCTTTGCAGGAATCTGCCTTCTTGCGGAAGACTTGGTCCACTTCCTTGAAGCTGGCGTTTTAGCTAACCTTTAGGTTTTCAGGTAGCCTTTAGCTTCCTTACCTCCTCACTCCTCCAACGGGATATACTCATGAAATACATCAGCACGCGCGGCCAAACCGCCCCCAAATCCTTCAGCGAAGTCCTGCTTATGGGCCTCGCGCCCGACGGCGGCCTGATGCTGCCCGAGCGCTATCCGCAAATCGATGCCGCCACGCTGCAACGCTGGCGCGGCCTGAGCTATCCCGAATTGGCGTTTGAAATCATGAACCTGTTTGCGGGCGACATTCCGGCCGCAGACCTGCGCCGCCTAGTGGACGACACCTACACCGAAGCCGTGTTCGGCACGAGCAGCATCACCCCCGTGCGCACCCTCGCCGACGGCATCAAAATCCAAGCCCTCTCCAACGGCCCCACGCTGGCCTTCAAAGACATGGCCATGCAGTTTCTCGGCCACTCCTTCGAATACGTGCTGTCACGCGAAGGCAAACGGCTGAACATCATCGGCGCCACCAGCGGCGACACCGGCTCCGCCGCCGAATACGCCCTGCGCGGCAAGGCCGGCATCCATGTGTTCATGCTCTCGCCGCACGGCAAAATGAGCGCCTTCCAGCGCGCCCAAATGTACAGCCTTACCGACGAAAACATCCACAACCTCGCCATCGAAGGCATGTTTGACGACTGCCAAGACATCGTGAAAGCCCTGCAAAACGACGCTGCCTTCAAGCAGCAATACAGCATCGGCACGGTCAACTCCATCAACTGGGGGCGCATCCTCGCGCAAATCGTGTACTATTTCGCCGGCTATTTCCGCGCTACCGCCAGCAACGGCGAACAAGTGAGCTTCTGCGTGCCCAGCGGCAATTTCGGCAACATCTGTGCCGGGCATATCGCCCGCATGATGGGCCTGCCCATCCGCCGCCTCATCGTGGCCACCAACGAAAACGACGTGCTCGATGAATTTTTCCGCACCGGCCGCTACCGCCCGCGCAGCGCCGCGCACACCTATGTTACCTCCAGCCCTTCGATGGACATTTCCAAAGCCTCCAATTTCGAGCGCTTTGTGTTTGATTTATTGGGGCGCGACCATTTTCAGGTAGCCTCATTGTGGCAGCAGGTGGCCGCCGGCGGAGGTTTCGATTTATCCGCCGAGCTGCCGCGCATCCGCGAAGAATTCGGCTTCGTGTCTGGCTCCAGCCGCCACGCCGACCGCCTCGCCACCATTCGCGCCGTGCATGAAAGCGACGGCGAATGGCTCGACCCGCATACCGCCGACGGCGTGAAAGTGGCGCGCGAGCTGCGCGAGGCAGGCGAAACCATCGTTTGCCTGGAAACCGCGCTGGCGGCCAAGTTTGCCGACACCATCAACGAAGCCGCCGGACATCCTGTGGACGTGCCGCGCCCCGCTGCGCTTGCCGGGCTGGAAAGCCTGCCGCAACGCGTGGCCGTGCTGCCCAACAGCGCGCAGGCGGTGCGGGAGCTGATGGTGCAAACCTTGGGTTGATTTTTTAGCTACGCAGAAATTCGCTACGCTCATTTTAACTGCGTTGAAGCTGCCGCTTTCAGGTAGCCTGTGTGCATAAGGCTACCTGAAAATATTTCAACCATCCCAAACTTCACCCACTCTACTTCGCAGATATTTTTCAGGTAGCCTCTTATGAACCCAGCCGATATCCTGCCCTCCCTGCGTACCTTTCTGAGCGAACGCGAAATCGTATCCGACCCCGCGCCGCTTCTGGCCGACCGCCGCGGCCGCTACATCGGCCGAGCCGCAGCCGTGGTGATGCCCGAGAGCGTGGCGCAGGTGCAGCGGCTGGTGCGCTGGTGCGGCGAACACCGCGTGTCCGTCACCCCGCAGGGCGGCAACACCGGCCTGTGCGGCGCGGCCGTGCCCGACGGCGGCATCCTGCTCAACCTCGGGCGGCTCAACCGCATCCGCAGCCTCAGCCTGGCCGACAACGCCATCACCGTGGAAGCCGGCGCCATCCTGCAACAGGTGCAGGAAGCCGCAGAGCGGGCAGGGCGGCTGTTTCCGCTCAGCCTGGCCAGCGAAGGCTCCTGCCAAATCGGCGGCAACATCGCCTGCAACGCCGGCGGGCTGAACGTGGTGCGCTACGGCACCACGCGCGATCTGGTGTTCGGGCTGGAAGTGGTGCTGCCCGACGGCAGCCTGCTTTCCCACCTCTCCCCGCTGCACAAAAACACCACCGGCTACGACCTGCGCCAGCTCTTCATCGGCAGCGAAGGCACGCTCGGCATCATCACCGCCGCCACGCTCAAATTGTTTGCCCGCCCGCAAACCACCGTAACCGCTTGGATCGGCCTAGACAGTATCCAAGACGCCGTGCAGCTGCTCACCCAAATCCAAGGCCGATTTGCCGAGCGCCTGTGCAGCTTCGAGCTGGTGAGCCGGTTTGCGCTCGAGCTTTCCGCCGGTTATGGCCGCCTCAACCCGCCGCTCGACGCCCCGTGGCACATCCTGCTCGAATTGAGCGACAGCCTGCCGCAGCCCGGCCTGGCCGATGATTTGGCCGAATTCCTGTTTGCCCACGGCCGGGAAAACGCCGTGCTGGCGCAGTCCGAGGCCGAGCGTGCCGAGCTGTGGCGGCTGCGCGAAGACATTTCCGCCGCGCAAAAAGCGCTCGGTGCCAGCATCAAGCACGATATCGCCGTGCCCATCGAGCGCGTGGCCGAGCTGGTGGAGGGCGCCTCCGCCGCGCTCAGGCAGGCTTATGCGGGCATCGAAATCGTCGTGTTCGGCCACCTCGGCGACGGCAGCCTGCACTTCAACACCTTCCTGCCACACATCCGCAGCAACCAGGCCTACGAATACGAAGACGGCGTTAACCGCATCGTGTATGAGCACACGCTCGCTTGCCAGGGCACCATCGCCGCCGAACACGGTATCGGCCAAGTGAAAAACCACTGGCTGCCCAGCGTGCGCAGCCCCGTGGAAATCGCGCTGATGCGCGCCATCAAAGCCCAGCTCGACCCGCACAATTTGTTTAACCCCGGCAAGCTGTTCCCGCCTGAGGCTACCTGAAAAATAATTTCACCAAAAAATCCGCATGACCATTTAAGTGAGGCTGCCTGAAAAAGCAGCCTGCCATTTCAAACACAAGGAAACCAAGCCATGACCCCCGATTTCAAAATCCGCTGCCCCCTACCGCACTGCACCGGCTGGGTAACGCAACTGCCGCCTGAAGACGGCGCACTGTTTATGTGCGACGACTGCGGGCAAGTATGGGAAACGAAGGAAGAGTTCGATGCCGCCATTGCCGAAATCATTGCCCGCTTCCCCTACCGCGCGGGCGTGTACCGCCAAACCGAATCAGGTTTCGCTGCTGTACCCGAAGCCGAAGAGCCGGTGGATTACGAAGCCCAAGTGCTGCAAGAGCCTTGGGCTTGAGGCGGCGCAGTTACTTGGCCACATATAAAAAAGCTACCTGAAAACGAGCTTCGCGAGTTTCTGCGCAGCTAAAATTTTCAGGTAGCCTTTTCTTTTTTCAAATCAATCAAGCCTTCATCACTTGATTCAAAAACTGTTTCGCCCGCTCGCTGCTCGGGTTGGTGAAGAACACTTCCGGCGTGTCCACTTCCACGATTTTGCCCTGGTCCACAAAGATAATCCGGTCGGATACCTCGCGCGCGAAGCCCATTTCGTGGGTAACGCACATCATGGTCATGCCGCTTTCAGCCAAGTCTTTCATCACCTTGAGCACCTCGCCCACCATTTCCGGGTCGAGCGCGGAAGTGGGCTCGTCAAACAGCATCACCTGCGGCTCCATCGCCAGCCCGCGCGCAATCGCCACGCGCTGCTGCTGGCCGCCGGAAAGCTCGCCGGGCATGGCGTCTTTTTTATGCGCCAGGCCCACGCGCTCCAAGAGTTGCAGCGCCTTTTCCTCGGCCTGCGCGCGGCTCTGTTTTTTTACCTTCATCGGTGAGAGCACGATGTTTTCCAGCACGCTCAAATGCGGATAGAGGTTGAAGTGCTGAAACACAAAGCCCACTTCGGCGCGGATTTTGTTTAAGTCGGTGGCGGGGTCGGCCACGTTTACGCCGTCCACCCAGATTTCGCCGCTTTGGATTTGCTCAAGCTGGTTTACGGTGCGGATGAGGGTGGATTTGCCGCTGCCGGAGGGGCCGCATACCACCACCACTTCGCCTTTTTTTACTTCCAGATTGATGTCGCTGAGCACGTGCAGCTCTTTAAACCATTTGTTTACATTTTTGAATTTGATCATGGCGGTTTCCTGTTATGCGTTATTTCGATTGCGGCTTGGCAGCCAAAAGGTTGGCCAAGGCCACGTATTTTTCCGGGGAGATGTGCTCGGCGCGCTCCTGCGGGCTGATGCCGGCGGCCTGTAAGTCTTCGTCGTTTGCCAGGCCTTTGAGGTTGTTGCGGATGGTTTTGCGGCGCTGGTGGAAGGCTTGTTTCACCAAGGCGGCAAATTGGGCAAAATCCTGCGCCTGACCGATGCGGTGCGCCACGGGAATGAGGCGCACCACGGCGGAATCCACTTTGGGCGCAGGCTGGAAGCTTTCCGGCGGCACGTCCAGCAGCTTTTCCATATCGAAAAAGTATTGCAGCATCACGCTGAGGCGGCCGAAATCGTTGCTGCCGGGCGCGGCCACCATGCGCTCCACCACCTCTTTTTGCAGCATGAAGTGCATGTCTGCCACTTCGCCGGCATAGCGGCTGAGGTGGAACAGGAGGGGGGTGGAGATGTTGTAGGGCAGGTTGCCGACGATTTTTTTGCGCCCGGGCACGCTGGCGAAGTCGAACTGCAACACGTCGCCTTCGTGGATAACGAGTTTGCCGGCATAGGGCTGGGTTTTCAGGTAGCCGATGATGTCACGGTCGATTTCGCACACGTGCAGGCGCTCGAGCTTGGCGGCCAGGGGCGCGGTGAGGGCGCCGAGGCCGGGGCCGATTTCCACCACGGTGTCGCCCGGCTGGGGCCGCACGGCCTGCACGATGTCGGCGATGATGCGGCTGTCTTGCAGAAAGTTTTGCCCGAAGCGTTTGCGGGCGGTGTGTTGGGTCATGATGGCGCGGTGCGGCGGTGAGCGGGAAAGGGGCTGATTGTATCAGATTCGGCGGGCGGGCTGGGGGATGTTTCTGCATGGCAGCAGCCTGCGGCGCTTGGCGGGATGTTCGGGTTTGGCGGGGCTTGGTTTCGCGAAAAGCCGTTTGCCCGCTTTAACTTCGTTGAGGCTCACGTTTGAGCTTCGCAGAAACTCAGCTTGGGTGATACCCAAACATCGGTCCACTTCGTTGAAGCTTGCGCTTTCAGGTAGCCTCTGCCGCGCCGTTTGAGGCTACCTGAAAATTGAAAACTGGCGGTAAGGCATTAAAAACGGGTATGGCGGGCGGCTGCGGAGCCAAAACTTCTATGACAGGACTAGCGGACTTCTTGGCTGGGGGCATTGCTGCGGGTTTGCAGGAGGATGATGCGTTCGGCGGCATCCCAGCATTGGGCGTTGGCGCTGCGGCTGCACAGGCGGTCGTCGTCGCCATACCATTGCTGGCTGGTTTGTCCGTGGCAGGGGGCGAGGGTGATGCGGCTGCCGCTTTGGGTGAGGCATTGGCCGCTTTGGCGAATGGTGCCGCTGCGGATGTCGCGCTCGAAATATTGGTTGGGCGTATTGCGGCAGGGTTGGCGTACGAGGAGGCTGTTTTGCACGGTGAGGCATTGGTTTTGCATGCGTAGGAGGCTGCCTTCGGGCTTTTTGGGCGCGGACTGTTTTTGGTGGGAGAAGGTGGCATCCTGCGGGGCTCTGGTATGGGCTTTGTGGGCGCCGGGGGTAATCGGGTGCACGGGGCAGTAGGGCAGGGGGCAGGCGGTGAGGGCGAGCGTGCTGAGCAGGATGAGGCGGCGCATGGGCGGCTCCGATGGATGGTGGAATGCGGTGCTAATTTACCAAAGATTGCTTAACTGGGAAACAAGCTGAGCTTGTGCAAAAGGCTACCTGAAAACGTGAGCCTCAACGAAGTTAAAACGGGCAAAACGAATTTTGCTAATAACGATGTCTTAGTGCAGGCAAGGCTGAGTTTCTGTGAAGTTAAAATATAGATGGATAATCGGAAATGATCCGAAACGTTTGCTGAACGGTGTTGGCTTGGTGCTACGGCTGGCAATTTTCTGGTGTTGTGGCTGATATTTACCAAGCTGGGCGGGGAGATAGCGATCCGTTTGAACATGCGGCACTACCGGTTGGGCAAACAGCTGCATCCGCTGTTTATGGTGGATGTGCGTAATGTGGGTAAGGTTGGAATAATGGCGCATGCTGTCACAACGGTTTCTTCTTCCCATAGCGCCGATACAGCATCCAGCCATAGCCCGCCGCAACCGGCAGCGCCGCCAGCAGCAGCTTAAACGTCCAGCCCGCATACCAAGGCAGCGCCTCCGCCACCGTAGCCGCATCCTGTTGCAGCAGCCCCACTGGCAACGACTGCGCCCCACGCGCATCGAAATACGGCCACCAGCAGGCTGCCAACAGGCCAATCAGACAAGGCCACAGCCACGCCGCCCGGTTGCGCTGCCACAGCAAGAAGGCCGGCAGCAGCACAATCAATGTAAGCGCCGCCACCAACAACGCCGTTTGCGCCCCTGCGCCGAAATACGATGCCGCCGCATAAGTCAGTACCACAAACAGCGCGGCCAATACCGCCACCATCACCTCTTCCGGCCTTTTCAGCATCGACATGGTATGTTCTCCATCAATAAAATCGAATCGCGCAAAATATACTGCAAAGCCGCGCCCACTGCCAGCTTTCGCTGCACGGCAACGGGCATCAGCGACTATTGGTACGATATTTTTCAGGTCGTCACCCAGCCAGCCGGTAAGGCTACCTGAGAATAAAAATCCCACTCGGACAAGTGGTTGCCTACTCCGCACCCGGTTCGCCTTTCGCCGCCAGATACCAGCGCACGCCCGCATCGTCGAGCTTTTTGCACAGGCCGGCGTTGGGCGGCTCGTCGGTGAAGAGGGCCTGAAACTCGGTCACATCGCCCATGCGCACCAGGGCGTTGCGGCCGAATTTGCTGTGGTCCACAGCCAGGTAGCAGTGGCGCGCGTTGGCCATCATGGCCTGCATCACGCTCACTTCTTTATAGTCGAAATCGAGCAGCGAGCCGTCGGCTTCGATGCCGGAGGCACCGAGGATGGCGTAGTCCACCTTGAATTGGTTGATGAAATCGATGGTGGCCACGCCGGTGATGCCGCCGTCCACGGGGCGCACCACGCCTGAGGTGATCATCACGGTGTAGTCCGGCCGGCCGGACACGATGGAGGCCACGTGGATGTTGTTGGTGATGATGCAGAGGTTTTTGTGGTTTTTCACCAGCGCCAGCGCCACGGCTTCTATGGTGGTGCCGATGCTCATAAACAGGGAAACGTTATCGGGGATGTGCTGGGCGATGAGGTCGGCGATGTGGGCTTTTTCGCTTTGCAACTTGTTTTTGCGCGTGCCGTAGTCTTCGTTTTGCACACTGCTGCCGAGCGCGGCGCCGCCGTGATAACGGCGCAGGATGTTGTGTTCGCACAAAACGTTGATGTCGCGGCGCACGGTTTGCGGGGTAACGTTGAGGCTGCGCGCCAGCTCTTCCACCGACATGAAGCCGTTGTCGCGCACGAGCCGGGCAATTTTTTGCCGGCGGGGGGTACGGTGCGGCATGGTTTCTCTATCTTCCTTGTTTGTATAGGATTTTTTTGCTGAAGTTTTTCAGGTAGCCTTTTGCTTCAACAGGAAGGCTACCTGAAAATTGTCTTTAGCCGGGCAGCTTGTTCGCTTCGTTTTCAGGTAGCCTGGTTATGCGCAGGCTCAAGCGGAAAACGTATGTTCCTGTGCAGGATAGGTTTTCTCCTTCACTTCGCGCACATAGGCCGCCACTGCCGCCTGAATGCTGCCCTGCCCCTGCATGAAGTTTTTCACGAACTTGGCCGGTTTGCCCGGGAACACGCCGAGCATATCGTGCATTACCAGCACCTGCCCGTCGCAATCCACGCCCGCACCAATGCCGATGGTGGGGCAGGCAAGCGTTTCGGTAACCTGCTTGCCCAAAGCGGCGGGCACGCATTCCATCAGCACCACCGCCGCGCCGGCCTGCTCGTGCGCCACCGCATCGTTAAGCAGAGCCTGTGCCGCCACGTCGCCCTTGCCTTGCACCTTATAGCCGCCGAACACGTGCACCGACTGCGGCGTGAGCCCAATGTGCGCGCACACCGGAATACCGCGCAGCTGAAGAAACTCAGTGGTTTCCGCCATCCACGCGCCGCCTTCCAGCTTCACCATATGCGCCCCCGCCGCCATCAGCTCGGCCGACGCGGCAAAAGCCTGCTCCCTGCTCTGCTGGTACGCCCCAAACGGCAGGTCGCTCACAATCAGCGCATTGCTGCTGCCGCGCGCCACCGCCGCCGTGTGGTAGCACATATCGGCCAGGCTCACCGGCAGGGTGGACTCCCGCCCCTGCACCGCCATACCCAGCGAATCGCCCACCAAGAGCATATCCACGCCCGCCACATCCATCAACGCGGCAAAGCTGGCATCGTAGCAGGTGAGCATGGCGATTTTCTCGCCTGCGCGCTTCATTTCGCGCAAAGTGTTTACGGTAATCACGATATTCCCTTTCTTAATCGATAACGGCGCAAAAGGCTACCTGAAAACCCGCCGGCAGGCAAACCCGGCAGGCCTTCTGAAAGCCGGCGCCCATCTGCGCTTAAAACAACTTAACCCGCCCCCTGCCTATAATCCCGCCGTTTCCAACCCGATTCAAGGACAAACGTCTATGAAAAAAACCGCCCTGCTGCTGCCCGCCCTCTTGGCCGGCCTCAGCCTCGCCCCCGCCATCGCCGAGCCGCTGAACTACCAGCTGCTCAAATTCAGCGAAACCGCCAGCCGCACCGTGCCCAACAACTGGATGACCGTGCGCCTGAAAGTATCCTCCAGCCATGCCGACCCCGCCCGCGCCACCGCCGAAACCACGCGCCGCTTCAACATCCTGCAAAGCCGCGCCCGCCGCATTTCCGGTGCCGAAGTCGAGCTGGAAAGCCGCTACTCCTACCAAAGCCAGCCGGGCGGCCGCAACAGCGCCCGCGTATGGGAAGACGTGGCCGTGCTGCGTGTGTCTGGCGGCGATTTCCAGGCGCTGGGCAAACTGATTGCCGAGAGCAGCGGCGAAGCCACCATCGGCGGGCTCAATTTCTCGCTCAAGCCGGAAAGCCGCCGCCAAATAGAAGAAAACCTCGCCATTGAAGCGCTGCAAAACTTCCGCAAACGCGCCGACGTGCTCAGCCGCAGCATGGGCGGCAGCAGCTACCGCGTGGTAGAAGTGTCGTTGCAGCAGAACGACTACGCCGTGGCCGCACCAATGATGGCGCGCGCCGCCTATGAAAGCGCCGGTGCGCCCGAGCCCGTGTTCGACAGCCCGGGCAACAGCGTGGTGCAGCAAACGGTGAACGGCACGATTCAATATTGATGCGCCCTAGAGGCTACCTGAAAATTCCGGCTGCATTTGGCCGCACCGAAACCTTGTTTTCACTTCATTACACTTCGTTTTAGCTTCGTTGAAGCTTGCGCTTTAGCTGCGCAGAAACTCAGCTTGGGCTGCGCCCAAACATCGTTTTCAGGTAGCCTCAACCGGTTCCGCAATCCAAACCGCCAGCAAGGAAAAGGCTACCTGAAAACAAGCTCCGCATCGTTTCTGCGAAGCTAAAATTTTCAGGTAGCCTTTCCGGTTGTATGTCAGTCGGTTAAGCGCGTTTGCGGAATTCGCCGGTGCGGGTATCGATTTCCACTTTGTCGCCGTTTTCGATGTAGGCCATCACTTGGATTTCGGTGCCGCCCACGAGGCGCGCCGGTTTCATCACTTTGCCGGAAGTGTCGCCCTTCACTGCGGGCTCGGTGTATTCCACTTCGCGCACGATGATGGTGGGCAGCTCCACAGAAATCGGATTGCCTTCATAGAAGGTCACTTCGCACACGTCTTCCATGCCGTCCACGATAAATTTCAGGTTGTCGCCAATGTTTTCGCCTTCGATTTCGTATTGGTTGAACTCTTCGTCCATGAACACATACATCGGGTCGGCGAAATAGCTGTAGGTGCACTGTTTGCGGTCGAGCTGGATCACGTCGAATTTGTCGTCGGCTTTCACGATGGTTTCTGAAGCGGCGCCGGTGAGCAGGTTTTTCAGCTTCATGCTCACTTTGGCTGAAGAGCGGCCGCCTTTGATGTATTCGGTTTTCTGTACCACCATCGGCTCGCTGCCCACCATGAACACGTTGCCAGCGCGCAGTTCTTGTGCGGTTTTCATAATCAAATCTCTTTCATTCAAACGGAAAAATCGGAAACGCGGCATTTTAGCGCAAACCGCCCGTGCTGTCCAAACAGAGGCTACCTGAAAGCGTAAGCTTCAACGAAGTTAAAATGATGTTTCCGCAGGAAGCTGAGTTTCTGCGCAGCTAAAGCGTAAGCTTCAACGCAGTGGACCGATGTTTGGGTGCAGCCCAAGCTGAGTTCTTGCAAAGCTAAAATAGAGTCGCCTGAAATAAAACCGGCAGCCCGAGTCGCCAGGCTGCCGCTTTGCAGAAAATAGTTTGCCGCACAACAACACGCTCAATGCAGGCCGCCCAGACGTCGGATGCGCTGATCCAGCTCCTGTTCGTTGAGCGGGCGGCCGTCGTTGCAGAAGATGGCCATCAGGCGGCTGCGCACCGGGTCGTTGGCGTTCACATAGCTATCGAATTTGCGCCAGCCGGTGTTGCGCGGGGCAATCCAGCGCCGGTTGGTGTTGTCGCCGAAGGCGAAGGTTTTCAGGTGTCTGTCGCCGCAGCGCATGCCCTCGTAGGTCATATTGACCTGCCCGCCGGGCACAGCCACGGCCAGCACATAGCGCAGGCTGCGGTCGGCAGCCATCTGCACAGGCAGTTGCAGCGAAACCTTATTACGGTAGGTGGGATTGATATACAAATCAAACCACTCGCCGCTTTGCAGGCTGGGATAGGCAGGCAGCTCCACCGCCGCCTCTTCCCACGGCTTTTCGTCTTCAAACTGATAGCCGTAGCGATCGGCAAAGGGCACATATTCTGCCGAAGCGGCGGCACAGGCGGCCAGCAGCACGGCGGCCAGGATTTTTTTCATGAGTACTCCTTGAGATCGGGCAGGCGGCAAAACCAAGAGGATTCAGTTTGGCAGAACCTCAACTTGCGCCTCGCTCAAACATCGCTTTAACTGCGTTGCAACTAACGCTGTAACCTCGCAGAAACTCAGCCTTTTTTGCGCCAAAACATCGTTTGAACTGCATTAAAGCTTGCGTTTCAGGTAGCCTTTCGCCGCTGCCGGGCGGTTTGGTTTACACCACCATCAAATCTTCTTCTTTGTGTGCCAGCAGCTTATCTACTTCGGCAATGTATTTGTCGGTGAGCTTCTGAATCTGCTCTTCGCCGCGGCGGGCATCGTCTTCGGATACTTCTTTGTCTTTCAGCAGCTTTTTGATGTGGTCGTTGGCATCGCGGCGCACATTGCGGATGGATACGCGGCCGTCTTCAGCTTCGCCGCGCACCACTTTAATCAGGTCTTTGCGGCGCTCTTCGGTGAGCATCGGCATCGGCACGCGGATGAGATCGCCCATGGCGGCGGGGTTCAGGCCGAGGTTGGAATCGCGGATGGCTTTTTCCAGCGCGGCGGCCATATTGCTTTCATAGGGCTTTACGCTGATGGTGCGCGCATCGAGCAGGGTAACGTTGGCCACCTGGCTCACGGGCACCATACTGCCGTAGTATTCCACTTCCACCTGGTCGAGCAGGCCGGTGTGGGCGCGGCCGGTGCGCACTTTGGCCAGGTTTTCGCGCAACACTTCGAGCGAACGCTGCATCTTGGTTTCGGCTGAGGATTGGATGTCTTTGATCATGGAGGGTCCTTCGAACTTGAAAAAAATTTCAGGTAGCCTGTTTGGCTATAGGGCAAGCTTGTATAACGGGCGGATACTACCTTGCTTTGCCCGCTGCGGCAAGGTTTTCCGGCTGGCAGGCGTACCGCTTTTCCCATCCTAGGCGCAGCACCACAAACCACAACATGGGAAACGGCACAAATGTCGACAGGTTATACAGAAATGAGCCTTTGCGGAAAGACAGCGGTACAACTTCCCTCAGCGGTGTAACCCGATATTTGTCGTTTATATCCAAGGTACAAATGCCACACCAGGCCTGCACGCGGTACACTCTTTTCGCGCTGATTTTCAGCTGCGTACAATTTTCGACATCATCTATGCAATGCGGTGACTCTGCTGATTCTGTCAGCAGCAGCCATTTTTGCGGTTTGTTATGGTGCCTGAATACGGAAGGGCTACCTGAAATTTTCAGGTAGCCTTCACTTATTTACGGTGTCTGACGCTGTTTGTGTAGAAGTTTTGAGCTGATTTGAAGGCTTCAGCGAATCATGATTGGTGCAAGCTCAAGCCGAGTCAAGCCTAGGTTGCTGTGGTAATTTGAAATGCGGCGCGGTTTTCCAAAAGAACAAGGTTGGCTGCACCATATGTGTTTTCCATATGGAAAGGCTACCTGAAAAACTGTTTTCAGGTAGCCTTTTGCCGTTGCGGGCAGCTTGCTTATTTCAGCGGCTGCATATTCATCACTTCCATCAGGAAGTTGGTGAAGGCGGGGTTGGCCGGGCGGTTTTGCATATTGGGCCAGCGCTGCTGCCAGCCTTGCAGGGCGTTGCGCACGAAGACTTTGGATTGGTCGGGCGTGATGCGGCCTTGCTGGCTTTGTACGGCGGAGCGTAGGTAGATTTCATACATGCTGTCGTCCACGCTGTTGCGGCCCACCAGGTTGAGGCGGAAGCGGTTGAGCTGTTGGGCGGCCTGGGTCTTGGTCATGCGGCCGCGGTTCACTTCGTAGCCCAGGCGGGTGGCTTCGTTGCGGATTTTGGCCACGTCGCCCCAATGGCTGGCAGCGAGGGTGTATTGCTGAGCGCCGGCGGTGCGGCGGGGCGTGGCGGAAGAGGGCGAGGAGAGCAGGTTGCAGCCGCCGAGCAGGCCGGCAAGCAGCAGGATGGGGAGATGTTTTTTCATAATCATGCTTTTGGCTGGAAGGTTAAAGATTCTTTGCAATGCGGCAATATTAGGGAAAATTGGGCGGCGGGGCAAGTTTTCGGGAAAATTCACGCTGGAAGTGCAACATATGGCGAAACAAAAAAAGCCGCATGGCTGCGGCTTTTTCGGCGGTTTGGCTTAAGAGGCCAAATCTTCAAACAGGGGGGTGGAGAGATAACGCTCACCATAGGAGGGCACAACGGCCACAATCAATTTGCCTTGGTTTTCCGGCTTTTTCGCCAGTTGCAGGGCGGCCCAAATGGCGGCACCGGAAGAAATGCCCACCAGCAGGCCTTCTTTGGCGGCGGCATCACGGGCGGTATCGAAGGAGGCTTGGTTCGGGGCTTGAATGATGCCGTCGTAGATGCCGGTGTTCAGGGTGTTGGGCACGAAGCCGGCGCCGATGCCTTGGATGGGATGGGGGCCTTTTTCGCCGCCGCTCAACACGGGCGAGGCTTCGGGCTCGACAGCATAAGCCTGCACAGTGGGCTTTTTCTGTTTCAGCACTTCAGCCACGCCGGTAAGCGTGCCGCCGGTGCCCACGCCGGACACGAAAATGTCGATTCGGCCGTCGGTGTCGCGCCAGATTTCTTCGGCAGTGGTGCGGCGGTGGATTTCGGGATTAGCGGGGTTGTCGAACTGGCGCGGCATGAAGTAGCGGCCCGGATCGGAATCCACCAGTGCTTGGGCGCGGGCAATGGCGCCGCTCATGCCTTCTGCGCCGGGGGTGAGGATGAGCTCGGCACCGTAGGCGCGCAGCAGCATTTTGCGCTCTTTGCTCATGGTTTCCGGCATGGTGATGATGAGTTTGTAGCCCAGCGCGGCGCAAACCATGGCCAGGCCGATGCCGGTGTTGCCGCTGGTGGCTTCCACGATGGTGGTGCCCGGCTTGATTTGGCCGGATTCTTCGGCGGCGCGGATCATGGCAATGGCGATGCGGTCTTTCACGCTGCTGCCGGGATTGAAGTATTCGAGCTTCACGGCCACTTGGGCGTTCAGGCCTTCGGTGAGGCGATTGAGCTTAACCAGCGGGGTGTTGCCGATTAAATCGACGATGCTGTTGGCGATGTTCATGCGGTGCTCCTGTGGGCAATGTGTGATGAAAGATGGGCGCATGATAAGGCCAAAAGGGGCGGCAAACAAATAATTTGTATTTGTATCTTTATATTGAAAAGGTATATACGCACGGGAGGCGCCATAACTGCCGGTGGCGGCAAACGCTAAAGTTGGATAAATCTGAGACAAACACAGCGGAAACCTTTAAAATACGCGGCTTTGTTATCCGTCGCCCAACCGAAAAAACACATCATGACCTACGCCAAAATCCTCGGCACCGGCAGCTACCTGCCGGCCAAAACCCTCAGCAACGACGACCTCGCCAAAATTGTAGACACTTCCGACGAGTGGATCACCACCCGTACCGGCATCAAAAACCGACATATCGCCGCCGACAACGAGAAATGCAGCGACCTGGCCGCCGCCGCCGCGGGCCGCGCGCTGGAAGCCGCCGGCGTGGAAGCTGCCGAAATCGACCTGATCATCGTGGCCACCTCCACGCCCGATATGCTCTTTCCCGCCACCGCCACCATCGTGCAGCAAAAGCTCGGCATCAACGGCTGCCCTGCCTTCGATGTGCAGGCCGTGTGTGCCGGTTTTATGTATGCACTCACCACCGCCAACGCCTACATCAAAAGCGGGCTGGCCAAAAAAGCGCTGGTGATCGGCGCCGACGTGTTCAGCCGCATCATGGATTGGACCGACCGCAGCACCTGCGTATTGTTCGGCGACGGGGCCGGCGCCGTGGTGCTCGGCGCATCGGAAGAACCCGGCATCCTGCACAGCAAGCTGCAGGCCGACGGCAACTACCGCCACTTGTTGCAAACCCCCGGGCAGATTGCCAACGGCGAAATAACCGGCGTGCCTTTCTTGCAGATGGACGGCCCCGGCGTGTTTAAATTCGCCGTGAAAGCCCTGGCCAAAGTGGCCGAAGAAGTGATTGCCGAAGCCGGCATGAAGCCCGAGCAAATCGACTGGCTGGTGCCGCACCAGGCCAACTACCGCATCCTCGAAAGCACCGCCAAACACCTCAAACTGAGCATGGACAAAGTGGTGCTCACCGTACAGGAACACGGCAACACCAGCGCCGCCTCCATCCCGCTGGCGCTCGACAGCGGCGTGCGCAATGGCAGCATCCGGCGCGGCCACACCCTGCTGTTGGAAGGTATCGGCGGCGGCTTTGCCTGGGGTGCAGTGCTGGTGAAATATTAGAGATTGCCGGATGGCAAAGAGGCTACCTGAAAATTTCAGGTAGCCTCTTTTGTTGCCGAAACCGGCTGAACAATGGGCGGTGGGCGATTGACAACGTGCCGATTAGGCTGGAAAGGCAGGCTGACCGGAAAGCGCAAGCTTCAGCGCGCTTAAAACAAGGGCAGGTTTCTGCGGAGCCGAAATTGTTTTTCAGGTAGCCTTTGTGTTGCCGCGAGGGGTTAAGCGGCTTGGCCGGAAGTGACCGAGTACGCTTTGCCATCGTGCCCGCCTTCGGCAATGATTTGGCACACGGCCTCGGCGAGGGCGGCGCGGGTCATGTATTGACGGGGGATGGCGGGGAGTTGTTCGTGCAGTTGGTAGGCGGTGCTGTCGCCATCGGCGAGGCCGCAGGGGCGCAGAATGGTCCAGGCGAGTTTGCTTTGGCGCAGGGCGGTTTCGGCTTCGGTTTTGGCGGCCACGGCTTCGCCCAGCGCTTGCTTGAACATATCGCTCATCAGGGGGAATTGTTCGCCGCAGCCCATGCTGGTGATGAGGATGAGGCGGGCTTGCGGGGCGTGTTTCTCGAGGGCGCGGATGAGGTGGATGTTGCCGGTGGCGTCGCTGCGGATGCCTTGTTCGTTTTTGCCGCCAATGAAGCTGACAACGGTGTCGGGTTGGAATTGCTGCACGGCTTGGGCGACGGCGGTTTCGTCGAGCGCATCGGCAACGGTGGTTTGGATGCTGTGCTGGGTGAAGAATGGGTCGGTTTGGTTTTCAGGTAGCCTTAATGCGGCTATGGCGGCTTGTGGGTTGGGAAGCCGTTGAATGAGCTGGCGGCCGCTGGGGCCGTTGGCGCCGAATATCATCAGCATGGCGGTGCTCCTATGGGGAAATGGGTTGGGGGTGTTGGCGCGGATTAGGGATTCCGGTAAAAGTGCGGGCTGCTTTTGGAAAGGCAGCCTGCGTTTGTTGGGACGAGGGGCAGGCTGCTTTGAGTTTTTAGCTTCGCAGGAACTCAGCTTGGGCTGCGCCCAAACATCGGTTTAACTTCGTTGAAGCTTGCGCTTTAGCTTCGCAGAAACTCAGCTTGGGCTGTGCCCAAACATCGTTTTCAGGTAGCCTTAATGCCCGGGCGGATTCAGGCGAACAGGGCGCGCATGGCTTCGATTTGGTTTTGTTTCAGCTCGCCTTTTTCGTCGCGGCCAACGAAGATTTTGAACATGGCGCCGCCGCTGCGGTTTACAAAGTTGAGCGACACGGTGGATTTGCCCATGAAGGGGCGTTCGATGAGGTAGATGGCGGCGCAGTTTTCGTAGTAGATGTGGCCGTGGATGCCGCCTTCTTCGGCGTGCTCGAAGTTGTAGAAGCCGCGGCCGATTTTGCCATTGGGGATTTTGCCGGTGACTTCGGCAATCACGTCGGGAGTGTGGGCGATGAAGGTGACGGCTTCGTTCCAGCCGGCGAGTGCCTGCATGATTTCGACAAAGCGGCTGCCTTCGGTTTTCTTCACAAGGTTTTCGGGCAGGCAGTTGATGACGTCTTCAAAGCTGCATTGGTGCTGGCCGGCGAGCATTTCGAGGATTTGGCCGGGGTTGTCGGCCAGCGAGTTGCGCAATACGGTTTGCTGTTCGGCGGAGAGTTTTTGCATGGCGGTTTCCTTTTCGTCGGGTGGGAGGGTCATCATCAGTTTACGGGTGAGGGTGGGCGACCAGTAGCGGCCGCTGGTGTGGAGAATGGCTTGGCCGTCTCCGTTGATGTGCAATAAATCGGCTTCCTGCCATTGGTGCAGCAGGGCTTGGGCTTCGGCGTTGCCGTCAAACAGGCGGGTGTTAATGCGGCCGAGTTCGATATCGTGCTGCACTTGGCCGAGCAGGGCTTTGTGCTTGCCGTGGCGGCTCATGAAGGAGAGGGCTTTTCGGCCTGGCGGATTTTTCAGGTAGCCTTCCAAATCGCTCTGCACTTGGTAGCTGAAGCCGCCGAAGTTGCCGCCGGCACCGGAACCGAAGGCGAGGCAGGGCATGTTGGATTTGACCAGGGTGTTGTAGCGGTTGCGCTCGCCGCGGCCGGGGTAGGCGAAATGGTTGTTGCTCACTTGCCGCCAGCCGAGTTTGTCCAATTCGCGCACGGCGTAGGCGTAGTGCTGGGATTGCACGTCGAAGCCGGGAGGCGGCGGGAACGCGCCTTTTTCAATCATGCGGTTGATGGGCAGGAAGGGGTAGCAGTTGAAGGCATAGGTGTCGAGGCCGGAAAGGGGCAGGCCGGCAGCGAGCTCGATGTCGCGCGCCCAGATGTCGTCGGTTTGGCCGGGCAGGCCGAAAATCAGGTCGGCCACGATGACGGCGTCTAGGCCGCACAGTTCTTTCAGGTAGCCATAGGCTTCTTCGCCGCTGTGTTTGCGCCCGAGGCGGCGGCGGATGGCGGTGTTGAAGGTTTGGATGCCGATGGAGATGCGGTTTACGCCGGCTTCGATGGCGGCGCGGGCTTTATCCAGCCCGAAATGGCTGATGCGGCCTTCGAGGGTGAATTCGCAGTCGTCGGCCAGCGGCAGGTATTGGTAGCAGGCGCGGACAAGGCGCACGAGGTCGGGCGTGGACAGCGCGGTGGGCGTGCCGCCGCCGAAATACACGGCTTGGATTTTGCCGCCGCCGGTGCGCTGTGCGGCTTCGGCTTCGAGTTCTTCAATCACTTTGTCCACGTAAACACCGCCGTGTTCTTCTTTCCAAGCGTTGCGGTAGAAGCCGCAGAACACACAGTGGTTGGCGCAGAAGGGGATGTGGATATAGGCCAGACCGTCTTCGTCGAGCGAACGGGCGATTTGGCTTTGCCAGAGTTTCTGCCATTGCGGCATGGGCACGGGGATGCCGCCCCAAATCGGCATCAGCGCCTGCCTTTCGGGAAAGGCCTGCGGCGCGGCTTCTCGGGCGGGCCAGCGGATGGTTTGGATGGAGGTGGTTTCGGCGGTGGCGGGCATGGTGTGGGATGCCGGGTTGGGCAGCTTGTTGGTAAACGAGAATGGATTCTACTACAGGGATAGCGTGGCTGAAATAGTTCGGGTGGGGTAGAGGATTTTCAGGTAGCCTGAAGCATTTGTTATAAAGAAGGATTGTGTTTTCAAGTAGCCTGAATGTTTTGACGGGTATCAGAAGATGGGCGACGGAGCTTGGGGTGCCACGCTTGTAAACTTGCTTTACTATTGTTCACGAACTACAACGGGCAGACCGGCCGTGAAGGCCAATCTGCCCGTTTGCCTGCCCGGCGACTACGCTTGTTCGCGCAGTTCGCGGCGCAGGATTTTGCCCACGTTGGATTTGGGCAGCTCATCGCGGAATTCGATGTCTTTCGGCACTTTGTAGGCGGTGAGCTGGAGGCGGCAGAAGCTGATGAGCTCTTCGCGGGTGAGGGCTGGGTCTTTTTTTACCACAAACAGCTTCAGCGCTTCGCCGGTTTTGCTGCTGGGCACCCCGATGCAGGCGGCTTCCAGCACCATGGCATGCCGGGTAACCACTTCTTCCACTTCGTTCGGATACACATTGAAGCCGGACACCACAATCATGTCTTTTTTGCGGTCCACCAGTTTGATGAAGCCTTTTTCATCCATCTTCACCATGTCGCCGGTGGCGAGGAAGCCGCGCTCGTCCAGCGTGGCGGCGGTTTCCTCGGGGTGCTGCCAGTAGCCCTGCATGATTTGCGGGCCTTTAATGCACAGTTCGCCGATTTCGCCCAGCGGCACTTCGTGGCCGTCGTTGTCGCGGATTTCGATGTCGGTGTTGGACACGGGCAGGCCGATGGTGCCGTTGTATTCGCTGATGTTGAGCGGGTTGGCGCACACGCCGGGGCTGGCTTCGGTGAGGCCGTATACCTCCACGATGGGCTGGCCGGTGAGCGCTTTCCACTGCTGTGCCACGTTTTCCTGCACGGCCATGCCGCCGCCGAGGCACAGCTTCCAGCTGGAGAAATCCACGCTGCGGAAATCGGGGTTGTTGAGCAGGGCGTTGAACAGGGTGTTCACTGCGGGCAGCACGCTGACGCGGTATTTCTTCAGCTCCTTTACGAAGGACTTGATGTCGCGCGGGTTGGTGATGAGCAGGTTTTGCGCGCCGATGCGGGTGAAGATCATCAGGTTTACCGTGAGCGCGAACACATGGTACATCGGCAGCGCGGTCACCACCAATTCCCCTTCGGTGGAGAGGTTGGATTGAATCCATTCCTCGGCCTGTAGCATATTGGCGCAGATATTGCCGTGTGAGAGCATGGCGCCTTTGGAGAGGCCGGTGGTGCCGCCGGTGTATTGCAGGAAGGCGGTGTCTTCCAGCGTGATGTGCACGTGGCGGAAGGGGTGCGCCGCGCCTTGCCTGAGCGCGCGGTTGAAGCGGACGGCGCCGAGCAGCCGGTAGGGCGGCACCATTTTTTTCACATGGCGCACAATCAGGTTCACCAGGGTGCCTTTGAAAAAGCCGAGCAGGTCGCCCACCGAGGCAAGGATGATGTGTTGCACCTGGGTGCCGGCCACTACTTGGCTTAGGGTGTGGGCGAAGTTTTCCAGCACCAGGATGGTGGTGGCGCCGCTGTCTTTGAGCTGGTGTTGCAACTCGCGCGGGGTATAGAGCGGGTTCACGTTTACCACGATGCAGCCGGCCTGCAAAATGCCGAACACGGCCACGGGGTATTGCAAGAGGTTGGGCATCATCACGGCCACGCGGCTGCCTTTTTCCAGCTTGAGCACGTTTTGCAGATAGGAGGCGAACTGTTCGGCCAGGTGGGCGGTTTCGGCATAGGTCTGCACCGTGCCGAAGTTGGTGAAGCCGGGTCGGTTGCCATATTGGGCAACGGTTTCGCGGAATACGTCGCAGATTGAGCCGTAGCGGCGCACGTCGATTTCGGGGCGCACGCCCTCTTGATAGCTTTGCAGCCAGATTTTTTCCAATTTGGTCTCCTGGTAGGGGCTACCTGAAAAATATTGGTGTGGCGGAAAGGCCGCTTGGGTTTTCAGGTAGCCGGTTTGTGTTCTGTGTGGAGGGTTTGCCCGGCAGCGCGGTTTATCCGGCAATCACGGCATGGTCGATGATGCCGCCGCCCAGGCAAACGTCGCCATCATACAGCACGGCGGACTGGCCGGGGGTAACCGCCCATTGCGGGCTGTCGAATATCAGCTCGGCACTATCGTCGCCCAGATGGCGCAGCTCGCAGGGGGCGTCGGCCATGCGGTAGCGGGTTTTGCAGGTGTAGCGGCCTTCGGGCGGGCGGCTGCCGTGTGTTTCGCCGGGGTTTTCAGGCAGCGTCCAGCTGAGCTGGCTCATGCTGAGGCTACCTGAAAACAATAGCGGGTGTTGGTGGCCTTGCACCACGATGAGGCGGTTGGCGGCCAAATCTTTGCCGGCCACAAACCACGGCTCGCCGGCGCCGCCGATGCCTAAGCCTTTGCGCTGGCCGAGGGTGTAGAACATCAGGCCAACGTGTTTGCCCACGACTTTGCCTTCGGGCGTAACCATATCGCCTTCGGCCGTGGGCAGGTATTTTTGCAGGAATTCGCGGAAGGGGCGTTCGCCGATGAAGCAGATGCCGGTGCTGTCTTTTTTGGCGGCGGTGGGCAGGCCGGCTTCGGCGGCGATGCGGCGCACTTCGGGTTTTTCCAAGTGACCGAGCGGGAAGAGGGAGCGCTCGAGCTGGTAGGGCTGGAGGCGGTAGAGGAAGTAGCTTTGGTCTTTGTTGGCGTCCAAGCCTTTGAGCAGGTAGTGCTTGCCGTTGCGCACTTCTTTGCGGGCGTAGTGGCCGGTGGCGATGGCTTCGGCGCCTTGCTCGATGGCGTAGTCCAAAAAGCATTTGAACTTGATTTCGGCGTTGCAGAGTACGTCGGGGTTGGGGGTGCGGCCGGCTTGGTATTCCTGCAGGAAGTAGGCGAAGACTTTGTCTTTGTATTGGGCGGCGAAATTGACGATGTCGATATCGATGCCGATGATGTCGGCCACGGCGATGGCGTCGAAAGAATCTTGCTTGATGCTGCAATATTCGTCGTTGTCGTCGTCTTCCCAGTTTTGCATGAAAACGCCGCGCACGTGGTGACCCTGCTGCTTGAGCAGGTGGGCGGTAACGGAGGAATCGACGCCGCCGGAGAGGCCGACGATGATGTTTTGCGGGGTGGTGGGCATGGTGTTTGGTGTTTGCTTGGAGGCTACCTGAAAAGGAGTATGGGGCTGTTTTCAGGTAGCCTTTAATTTAATGGTGTTATGTCGGGTGGGCCGGACATGAATGCCTGGCCTAAGTTTTCAGGTAGCCTTTATGCAAAACTAGCTGTGCCGTTTCTTTATGCTCACTTGGCGTTTTTTGGTTTTGGCTTTGCTGCGGGCTTTCTCATCGCGTTTGGCGATACGGTTGCTCAGGGTGGTGCGGCGCAGGGGTTTGTTTTTGGTTTTTTCCGCGGTGTCTTCGTAGGGATTGTCGGCAATATTATATTGGATGCGCAGCGGGGTGCCTTGCAGGTTGAAGGCTTTGCGGAAGGTTTGCGTGAGGTAGCGGGTGTAGCTGTCGGCCACATGTTGCAGCGAATTGCCGTGAATCACGATCACGGGCGGGTTCATGCCGCCTTGGTGGGCGTAGCGCATTTTGGGGCGCACCAGCCCGGCGCGCGGCGGGGCTTGGCGTTCTATCGCGCTTTGCAGCACGCGGGTGATTTTGGGCGTGGGCATTTTGATAAACGCTGCATCGTAGGCGGCTTGGATGCTGGCAAACAGGCCGTCGATACCGCGCTCCTTCAGCGCGGAAATGAAGTGGAATTTGGCAAAATCGAGGAAGTGCAGCTTGCGCTCGATGTCTTTTTTGATGCTGTTGCGGCGCTCTTCAGAAATGCCGTCCCATTTGTTCACGGCCACTACCAGCGCACGGCCAGCTTCCAATGCGAAACCGGCGATGGTGGCGTCTTGGTCGGCGATGTCCTGCTGCGCGTCCAACACCAGCACGGCCACGTTGGAGGCTTCAATCGCCTGCATGGCTTTAATCACGGAAAATTTCTCCACTGCTTCATCCACTTTACCACGGCGGCGTACACCGGCGGTGTCGATGATGGTGAAGGGCTTGCCTTCGCGCTCAAAGTCGATGTGGATGCTGTCGCGCGTGGTGCCGGCCATGTCGAAGGCAATCACGCGCTCTTCGCCGAGAATGGCGTTCACCAGCGTGGATTTGCCTACGTTCGGCCGGCCGATGACGGCAAACACGGGGTGTTTGGCCTGCTCGGTTTCTTCTTCCGCTTCGGGAAAGTTTTCCAGCACGTCTTCAATCAGATAATACACGCCGTCGCCGTGCGCGCCGGAAATCACGTGCGGTTCGCCCAGCGCGAGCTCATAAAATTCGGCGGCCAGCACGTCGCGGCGGCCGCCTTCGCCTTTGTTTACGGCCAGATACACGGGGCGCGGGCTTTGGCGCAGGCGGTCGGCGATGATTTTGTCTTGCGGGGTGAGGCCGGTGCGCGCGTCCACCAGGAAAATCACCGCGTCGGCTTCGTCCACGGCTTGCAGGGTCTGCTTGGCCATTTCGTGCAGGATGCCGCTGTCCACCACCGGCTCGAAACCGCCGGTATCCACCACGAGATAAGGCTTGCTGCCGACTTTGCCGTGGCCGTAGTGGCGGTCGCGGGTGAGGCCGGGCAGGTCGTGCACCAGCGCGTCTTTGGTGCGCGTGAGGCGGTTGAACAGGGTGGATTTGCCCACATTGGGGCGGCCGACCAGGGCGATGGTGGGTTTCATGGGTTTTGGTCTTTCTGTGTCAGGCGGCCTGCGCGGGAAACGGCAGGCGGCGAGCAGGTGCGTGGGGCACGGGGGTATTGTTTACTGGGTTTTCAGGTAGCCTGGGTTGGCGGGATGAGGCTACCTGAAAAGTGCAGGCGAGATTATAGCGTGTTGTGAACGGTTTGGCTTGGGGGAGGGGTTTTCAGGTAGCCTGTGTGCACTTGGAGGCTACCTGAAAAATCAAACCTGCCGTTATCAGCATAGCGGCAGGTTTCTCGGTTTACAGCAAGGTATCCGATAACGGTATATCCTGCGGCTGCACGGGTGTGGCGGGCAGCGGGCGTTCGCGCGGTTCGGCGGCGGTGCTGCGGCGGCGCGGTGCGGGATTGCTGGCCGGAATCGGGGTTTCGGTGCTGCCGGCGCCGTCAGTGAGGGCTTCCACGGCGCTGCCTTCGGGCAGGATTTCGTCCGGCTGCTGCGGCGCCTGGATTTCCACGGCCTGCGGGCGACTCAATTCGCCCGAGCCGTCTTGCCAGGCCAAGGATTGCAGCTGGCCTTGCACTTTGGTTTGGCCGGGGCGGCAGGTGATGCACACGGGGCGGCCGTTGCGGCTGCGCAGGGCGGCGTTGATGCGTGATTCGTTGGCAGTAAGGCCTTTGGCCTGCGCCCAAGCGGTGATGCTTTGGCGCAGGGCGGCGGTGTTCAGGTTGCGCTGCTGGTAGGGGTCGGAGTAGGCGGCGAGCCAAAGGTTGTTGTTGGCATCGGCGTTGAGGCTGGCCAGCTGGTAGATCACAGCGGCATTGGCACCGGTGTGCACGCTGCGGGCGAATTGCAGGGCGTTGTTGCTGTGCATGCGCACGCAGCCGTGGCTGCGGATGCCGGGCACGCTGGCGGGGGCGTTGGTGCCGTGGATGCCGAGGCCGAGGCGCGGCGGACCGAGGCGCACGAATACCGGGCCGAGCGGGTTGCTGGGGCCGGGCGGGATGCTGGCGATGTCGGGCAGGCCGCTCGCGGCGCGCTCGCGGCGGATGCTGGCGGGAATGGTCCAGGTGGGGTTGTAGGCTTTGGAACCGATTTGATAGTTGCCCAGCGGGGTGCGGGTGCGGTTTTTGCCCACTGCCACGGGATAGGCGTTTTTCAGCCGGCCGTTTTCATACAGGAACAGCCGCATCTGCGGAATGTTGATGACCACGTGCTGCCCTTGGGCAACGGGTGAAAAATCGGGCAGGGGCGTGTTGGCGGCGGCGAGGCCGGAAACGGCAACGAGGCCGAGCAGGGCGAGTTTTTTCATGGGTATCTGTTTGGAAAATGGGGTTTATTGGTGCGGAAACCGCGTTGGCAGCATAATACCCGAAAACGGCCGCACCCGATGCGGCAGGCTACCTGAAAACGGCAAAATGTGCTTTAATGCCACACCATTGACGGCCGCCAAAGCAGAATAAGCCGAAAGGCTACCTGAAAACCCAAGCTGAATTTCTGCGAAACTGAAGCAAAGCTTCAACGAAACTAAAGCAAAGCCCGAATTTAAACCATCAAACCCCTCCACACATCCACACTCACGGAGCAGCCATGAAACAGCGCATCATCCACTCCCTGCTGGACACCGACCTCTACAAGTTCACCATGCTGCAAGTGGTGCTGCACCAATTCCCGCAGGCGCACGGCGTATACGAATTCCGCTGCCGCAACCTGGAAGATTTGGTTTATCCGCTGGTGGAGATCCGCAGCGAGCTGGAAGAAGAATTAGACGACCTGTGCACCCTGCGCTTCACGCCAAGCGAGCTGGCCTACCTGCGCAGCCTGCGCTTCATCAAAAGCGATTTTGTCGATTATCTCGAGCTGTTCCAGCTCAAACGCCGCTTCATTAAAGTGTCCACAGATGCCGAAAACCGGCTCTGCATCCGCGTGGAAGGGCCGATCATCCAAGCCATGTTCTTCGAAATATTCGTGCTCTCGATTGTAAACGAGCTCTACTTCCGACGCCTGGAAACCCCCGAAGTGCTGGCCGAAGGCGAGCGCCGCCTGCAAGCCAAAGCCGATTTACTGCGCCACTATGCCAAGGCCGAAGATCCCGAAGACCCGCCCTTCCTCGTGTCCGACTTCGGTACCCGCCGCCGCTACAACCTCGCCTGGCAGGAACACGTAGTGCGCACATTGAACCAAGCCGCCCCAAGCTGCCTGCGCGGCACCAGCAACGTATTCATCGCCAAAAAACTCGGCCTTATCCCCATCGGCACCGTGGCGCACGAATTCATGCAGGCCTTCCAAGCGCTTGACGTGCGCCTGCGCGACTTCCAAAAAGCCGCCCTCGAAAGCTGGGTGCGCGAATACCGCGGCGACCTCGGCATCGCGCTCACCGACGTGGTCGGCATGGACGCCTTCCTGCGCGATTTCGACCTCTATTTCGCCAAACTCTTCGACGGCCTGCGCCACGACAGCGGCGATCCCTACCTCTGGGGCGAAAAAGCCTACGCCCACTACCAGAAGCTTAAAATCGACAGCCGCACCAAAATGCTCACCTTTTCCGACGGCCTCGATCTGGAAAAAGCCTGGGCACTGCACCAATATTTCAAAGACCGCTTCAAAACCAGCTTCGGCATCGGCACCAACCTCACCAACGACATGGGCCACACCCCGCTCAACATCGTGCTCAAACTGGTGGAGTGCAATGGCCAATCCGTGGCCAAACTCTCCGACAGCCCCGGCAAAACCATGAGCAGCAACGACACCTTCCTCGCCTACCTGCGCCAAGTGTTCGAGATTGCCGACACCGAATAGTGCGCGGGATGATTTTTCAGGTAGCCTTTCGGCGCGAAGAGGCTACCTGAAAAAAGATACCGCCTAACCGCGCCGAGCATTATCAATATGACCGACTTCATTCGCTTGCTGGAAACCTGCCGCGAACCCGACACCGCCATCCCTTATCGGCATGACCGCATATCCGGCTACAACGTAGCCGAATTGGCAGAGATAGCCGAACGATATAATTTGAATATTACCGGGCAACTGCACGATTTGCTGTATCAGATGGGCAAATGCTCCGGCGGTCTTTTGCTGTCGCACAGTTGCGCGCTGTATGGCGGCGCAGCCAAACCGCTGTTTCGGCAAAATTGGGCGGAATATGATGATGAAGACCGCAGTATTGTCCATGCAGCCGGAGTGGAACCTGTCGGGCGGCAAATGCTGCTGATTGCCGCCGATACTGCGGCCGACTATTTTTTGCTCACCGCCGACGGCGATAATCGGATTTGGTGTTGGCAAGAAAGCCGCGGCCTGTATCCGACCGATCAGGATTTAGCCTCTTTCCTCGCCGCACAGGCGGCCGCCTTCAATCGAACGGCAGGCCGTGTGGCCCGCTTATGGCCGGCGGATGATGCCGAGTTCCGGCGCAAAACGCTCGGCGCATTGTTGCAATGAAAATTTAACTTCGTAGAAACTCGGCCTTGGCTGCACCAAAATATCGCTTTCAGGTAGCCTGCCATCCCAAACTATTTATCAGCAAAGGAAAATCATGCTCCAACCCATCGAACTCTCCCAATCCACCCGCCTGATCAACCACGGCCCCACAGTGATGGTGTCCGCCGAGCACGGCGGCGTGGCCAATGTGATGTCCGTTGCCTGGGCGTGCGCGCTGGATTATGCGCCCTCTCGCCTGACCGTGGTGCTCGACAAAGGCGCGTTCACGCGCGGCCTGGTGGAACAGGGCGGCTGGTTTGCCGTGCAGGTGCCGCTGGCCGAGCAGGCGGAAATGGTGATGGCGGTGGGCAGCCAGAGCCGCAAAAACAATCCCGACAAGCTGGCCGACTGCGGCGTGGAGCTGTTTTACCAGGAAGGCTTCGGCGTGCCGCTGGTGAAAGGCTGCGCCGCCTACCTGATCTGCCGCCTGTTGCCCGAGCCGCACAACCAGCAAAGCTACGATTTGTTTATCGGCGAAGTGGCCGCCGCCTGGGCAGACGACCGCGTGTATGCCGGCGGGCGTTGGTTGTTCGACAGCGTGCCCGACGGGCTGAAAACGCTGCATTATGTGTCTGCCGGCCAGTTTTACCGCATCGGCTCGGGCTTGAAGGTGGAGTAGCACACGGGAACTTTTCAGGTAGCCTTACTATTGTTGGCAAAGGCTGTCTGAAAAACAGAACAACCGGATGGCTCTCTTTAAAACCGCGCGGCTAAAATTTTTAGGTAGCCTGATGCGCATGCCGCAGGCTACCTGAAAAATCATCCCGCTTCCATTCCCACTGCCTGCTGCCCCGCCGCAGGCTTTTGTTTTATAATCGCCTCCCTTCCCACATTCCGGATTTCCGCTATGAAATGGCTTGGCCGCTTGGCTGTGATCATGAAAACCGTGTACCGCTTCGGGCTGGCCGAGCTTTTGGCCGCGCGGGGCAGGGCGCATTGGCTGCTGCGGCTGTTGCCGCGTTCGCGCAAAATGCGGGATACGCCGCTGCCGGTGCGCGTGCGGCTGGCGTTGGAGAGCCTGGGGCCGATTTTCGTGAAACTCGGGCAGGTGCTCTCCACGCGGCCGGATTTGCTGCCGGCAGCCTATGCGCTGGAATTGAGCCGCCTGCAAGACAAAGTGCCGCCCTTCGATGCGGATTTGGCGCGGCAGCAGATTGAGCGCTCGCTCGGGCGGCCGGTGGAAGAGATTTATGCCGAGTTTGAAGCCGAGCCGGTGGCCGCGGCTTCGGTGGCGCAAGTGCACCGCGCACGGCTGTTCGGCGGCGAAGACGTGGCGGTGAAGGTGTTGCGGCCGGGCTTGGAGCCGGTAATCGAGCAGGATTTGGCGCTGATGCGCACTGCGGCGCGGCTGCTGGAAAGGCTGCTGCCGGACGGCAAACGCCTGCGTCCGCGCGAAGTGGTGGCCGAGTTCGACAAATATCTGCACGACGAGCTCGACCTGCTGCGCGAAGCCGCCAACGCCAGCCAGATCGGGCGCAATTTCAGCGGCAGCACCATGCTGCGCGTGCCGCAGGTGTATTACGATTATTGCAGCGAAAGCGTGATGACCATGCAGTGGATGAGCGGCACGCCAATTGCGGATATCGACACACTCAAGCGGCGCGGCATCGATTTGCAGCGGCTGGCGCGCTACGGCGTAGAGATTTTCTTCACCCAAGTATTCAAACACGGCTTTTTTCATGCCGATATGCACCCGGGCAATATCCTGGTGGACGATGAAGGCCGCTACATCGCGCTGGATTTCGGCATCGTGGGCAGCCTCACAGATTACGACAAGCGCTACCTCGCCATCAATTTCCTCGCCTTCTTCAACCGCGACTACCACCGCGTGGCCACGGCGCACATCGAAAGCGGCTGGGTGCCGGCGGATACGCGGCCGGAAGAATTGGAAGCGGCGGTGCGCGCCGTGTGCGAGCCGTTTTTCAACAAGCCTTTGGCCGAGATTTCCTTCGGCCTGGTGCTGATGCGCCTGTTTGAAACCAGCCGCCGCTTCAATGTGCAGATTCAGCCGCAGCTGGTGTTGCTGCAAAAAACCCTGCTCAATATCGAAGGGCTGGGCAGGCAGCTCGACCCGCAGCTGGATTTGTGGGCCACGGCCAAGCCGTTTTTGGTGGACTGGATGCACGAGCAGGTGGGCGTGAAGGCGCTGTGGCGCAACCTAAAGCAGGAAGCGCCGGATTGGGCGGAAATCCTGCCCGCCCTGCCGCGCAAACTGAATATGCTGGTAGACGAAGCGCGCCAGCAGGAAATGCGCGACGCCTATCTGCACCTGGTACGCACCCAGCAGCGGCAGAATATGTGGCTGGCGCTGATTGCGCTGGTGTTGCTGCTGATGGTGCTGTTGGATTAGGGATTGATTAAAATAGGGAAAGAGGCTACCTGAAAAATATCTGCCGCATGGGCGGGATGTTTTCAGGTAGCCTTTTGTGTTGCGGTCATTTATTTCTGCAAAAATTCGTGGCTTTTCAGCACGCCGTTTGGGTGGAAGAAAAAGATCACGCCTTTACCTTCGCCGTCGGTGCAGGCCAAGCCGTCATCACCTTGGGGATTGGTAAACCTCTCGCTGCAACCGAGATAACGGGTGTACGCACGGATTTGGCATTTCAAAGTACGCCCGTCTTCAAGCACTAAATTGCCATTGCGTGTGTTTGTCGGCTCGGGGCAGCGTTCGTTCCAAGGCGAGCTCAAACCCAGCATACCGCAAGCGGATAGAGCCAGGATTGAGGCTACCTGAAAAATACGGGTCAAGCCTGTTTCTCCAACAATCCGCGCCAGCGCGCCACCTGCAACCTCACCTGCTCCGGCGCGGTGCCGCCCAAGTGGTTGCGGGCGTTCAGGCTGCCTTCGGGGGTGAGCACTTGGTACACATCGTTTTCAATCAGCGGGCTGAAGCCTTGCAGCACGGCCAGCGGCAGGTCTTCCAAGCCGCAGCCTGCCTGTTCGGCGTGGCGCACGGCTAGTGCAACCGCTTCGTGCGAATCGCGGAAGGGCAGGCCTTTTTTTACCAGATAATCGGCCAAATCGGTGGCGGTGGCGAAGCCTTGCAGCACGGCGGCGCGCATATTTTCGGGCTTCACGGTGATGCCGCGCATCATGTCGGCGTAAATCCGCAGCGTGTCGATGAGCGTGTCCACCGTGTCAAACAGCGGCTCTTTGTCTTCCTGATTGTCTTTGTTGTAGGCCAGTGGCTGCGATTTCATTAGCAGAATCAGTCCGGTAAGGTGGCCGATGACGCGCCCCGATTTGCCGCGCACCAGTTCCGGCACGTCGGGGTTTTTCTTCTGCGGCATGATGGACGAACCGGTGCAGAAGCGGTCGGCGATGTCGATAAAGCCGAAGCGCGGCGACATCCACAAAATCAGCTCTTCCGACAGGCGGCTCAAATGCACCATCACCAGCGATGCGGCGGCGGTGAACTCAATGGCGAAATCGCGGTCGGACACGGCATCCAGCGAGTTTTGGCAGATTTGCTCGAAGCCGAGCAATTCGGCGGTGCGCTCGCGGCGGATGGGGAAGGTGGTTCCCGCCAGCGCGGCCGCGCCCAAGGGCATTCGGTTGGTGCGGCGGCGGCAGTCGGCCATGCGTTCGCTGTCGCGACCGAGCATTTCCACATAGGCGAGCAGGTGGTGGCCGAAGCTGACGGGCTGGGCTACCTGTAAATGCGTGAAGCCGGGCATGACGGTGGCGGCGTTGGCTTCGGCCAAATCCAGCAAGGCAGCCTGCACGTCTTGGATGAGCGTGCGGATGACGGCAATTTCGTCGCGCAGCCACAGGCGGATGTCGGTGGCGACCTGGTCGTTGCGGCTGCGGCCGGTGTGCAGGCGTTTGCCCGCATCGCCGATTTTGCCGGTGAGACGGCGTTCGATGTTCATGTGCACGTCTTCCAAATCGAGCGACCATTGCAGGCTGCCTGAATCGATTTCGGCCTGGATTTCGGCCATGCCGCGCTGAATATCGGCCAAATCCTGCGCGGAAAGCACGCCTGCTTCGTGCAGCATCTGCGCGTGGGCGAGCGAGCCTTGGATGTCCCAGCGGGCGAGGCGTTGGTCGAAACCGATCGAGCCGGTGTATTGTTTGACGAGTTCGGACACAGGCTCGTTGAAGCGGCCGGACCAGGTTTTGTTGTCGGTCATGGGGATTCCTTTGGTTGAAAACAGGGTGATTATACGGTTTGGGCGGAAAGGCTACCTGAAAAACGAGAAACAGGTTTTCAGGCAGCCTTCCCTTTATCTGCGGCGAACACGACAAAATTGTAATGCTGGAAATACAGTGCAGGCTGCAAGCCGGCTTCGTGCAGCCATTGGAACTGCTCGGAGCGCTTGCTCATGCGGTCGAGCTTGATGCGCTCGAAGGCGGCGGTTTTGTCGGCTTCGGATAGGCCGGGATGGCGCAGGACGTGTTGCCGCCAGGCTTGGGTGTAGGCGGCTTCGGCTTCGGGGGTTTCGCCCAGCACCTGGTCGGCGTTGATGAAGCGGCCGTGCGGGGCGAGCAGGCGGGCGATTTGGCGGAACAGGGTTTGCTTTTGCGTGCCGCTCAGATGATGGATGGCGAGGGCGGAGATGATGAGGTCGAAGCGGTTTTCAGGTAGCCTTTCGCACGGTTCGAGCTGCGTGAGGTCTTGTTTGATAAAGCGGAAATTCGGCAGGCCGTGGAAGCGTTCGCGGGCTTTGGCGAGCATCTGCATGGAGATGTCGGCGAGGACAAATTCGGCTTCGGGGCGGCGTTCGTACACAAACGCGCTCATCAGCCCGGTGCCCGCGCCGAGGTCGAGCACGCGGCGCACGTTTGGCACGCTTTCGGCCAGCCCGGCGGCGGTTTGGTAGAACAGGTCGAAGCAGGGGATAAGGGCGCGGCGCTGGCTGTCGTAGCGGGCGGAGGTGGCGTTGAATTGGGTTTGGATGGTGTGGTTCATGGTGTGTTTTGGGGTTGGGTTTTGGGGAAGCTTGCGTGGCTTATTTGAATTTGGCTGAAGCGGATATTTTTGGCTGCATAGAAATTTATGTTTTCAGGTAGCCTTGATGTCGCTATTTGAAGGCTACCTGAAAATGTTGATGCGGATGATTCTTCAGGTGGGCTGTGATTTGTGTTGCTCCAGTTCTTTGAATTCCGATTGGGAAATCAAGCCGTAATCTTCATGGAGCAGGTATTGCCCGCTTTCCAGGCCTTGCGCGAACTGTTCTAACAGGGCATGCAGGGAGGGGCTTCGAGGCTGCGTTCGGGGCTGTCGTGCCACATGCGGATGATTTGCCCGGCGGTGCCGCTCGGGGCGGGGTCGAGGTCGATCATGTTGCCGTTGCCGCCACCGTCGGCGGTGAGCGGGATCCATTTGGGATTCCACCAGAAATCGGGTTTGATGCCGGGGTGTTCGGGGGTACAGCCGAAATCGGTGCCGTTGCCGTGTTGGAAACTGCCGTCGTCAAACAGGGTTTTCCAAACTTTGTATTCTTGGGTAATGCGTTCAATCGACAGCCATTCTTCGTCGATCAGTATGCCGGCGATGCCGTTTTCGCCATTGGCGGCGCGGTAGAGGGCTTTGAAGTCTTCAGGCAGGGGGAAGCCTAGGGTTTGCTCAAGCTGGGCGAAATCGGCATCGGTGGCGCCGGGATTGAGGGTGTAGTTGAGTCCGAGTTCGTCTACGGCGGCGGGATATTGCTGTTGAAGCGCTTTGAGCTGGGTGAGGATGCGCCGGAGGAGGGTTTGCATGGGGAGCCTTTTGCGGAGGGTGTTTCAAATTCGGCTGTGCCGGAGCGGATATTTTCAGGTAGCCTTCTGTGCGGCAGGGGCTACCTGAAAAAGATGGGCAATGGTAAGGCAAGGCGTGATGAATGGGAAGCGGATAAGGATTGATGGCGAATTTTGCGGCTTTTGCTGCGGCTGGGTATCAGAAGTTCCCCAATCCGCTTGTCGATGGGGTTTGGCGAAGGATTGGAGGTTAGCTGAAAAGCAGTCGGGTGGTTTGGAAAATGTTTTAGCTTCGCAGAAACTCAGCTTCGGCTGCGCCGAAATATCGTTTTAACTACGTTGAAGCTGCGCTTTCAGGTAGCCTTTGGCGGCGCGAACGGCCTATTTCTCCTCTGCCACCAAACGAAATCCGATGCTGATGCCGCGATAGTCCGCGTCATACGGTTTGCGCCACGCGCTGTGCCAGCCGTCGGCGGTGCTGTGCCAGCTGCCGCCGCGTACGGTTTTTTGCGTTGTTGCCGCGTGATCGTAACTGGGGCGGTACGCGTCCTGCACCCATTCCCACGCGTTGCCGTAAATGTCGTACAGGCCCCACGGGTTGGGCTGCTTCTGTCCGACGGGGTGCGTGCCGCCGGTGGCGAAGTTGCCGCCGTACCAGGCGTAACCGCTTAAACGGCTGTCGTCGTCGCCGAAAAAATAGCGGCTCTGCGTACCCGCGCGGGCAGCGTATTCCCACTCGGCTTCGGTGGGCAGGCGGTAGCGGTAGCGCGTGTCTTGGCGGTTGAGCGCGGCGATGAATTCCTGTGCGTCGTTCCACGACACGGTGGCGGGATGGTTCGGCTTGGTGATGCGCGCGGCCATGCCGGGCAGGTTGTAATAGGGGTTGGAACGGTTGCGGCTGTACGGGTTTTCGCCCAACACGCGCTGCCAGTCGGCCTGGGTGATTTCGTACACGCCCAGATAAAAGGCTTGGACGGTTTCCGCGTGCTGTGGTTTTTCGCGGGCGTCGGCGGCGGCTTCGGCCGAACCCATTTGGAACGTGCCGGCGGGAATGGCGGCGAACTTCATCCCCAAGGAATTGGTGATGGTGCGGACGGGCGCGGCAGGGACAGGAGCGGAAACGGCTGAACTGGCAGAAACACGATCGGCTTCTGCGGGCGCACTTTCAGCGCAGGAGGACAGGAGCAGCAGCGGGGCGGCAGCAAGGAGGATGGGTTTGAGTTGCATGGTTGGGGTTCCCGATTGGTGGTTTTTGGTTGGGCTACCTGAAAATTGCGGGTAATGGGGAAATCAGGATTTCGTTTTAGCTTCGCAGAAACTCCACCTTGCTTCGCAAGACATCGGTCCACTTCGTTGAAGCTGCACTTTCAGGTAGCCTTTATGTTGGCAGGCTTACTCTTCTGCGCCCCACCAAAACTTCGCCGTCGCGCCGCCGTCGATTAAGAAATCGCTGCCGGTGATGTACGCGCCGCGCTCGTCCATCATCAGCTCGGCCAGATTGGCGATTTCGTCGGGCGTGCCGCCGCGTCCCACCGGCAGGGCGGCGAGCATGGCGCGGTAGAAGTCTTTGCGTTCGCCGTTCAGTTCGTCGTTGGCCAGCGGCGTGTGGATGATGCCCGCGCTGATGCAGTTCACGCGCGCGCCGCGTTTGCCCCATTCCACCGCCTGTGCCGCCACGCGCAGGGCGTTGCCGCGTTTGGAGAGCTGGTAGGCGCGCAGGCTGTCGTCCACCCCTTTGATAAACGGCAAATCCAGCAGTTCTTCGGCGGGCGTGAGCGCGAGGGCGCGGTTTTGTTCCACCGTGAGCGGCTCCAAGCGGTGCGACGACTGCGAACCAATCATCACCGCGCTGCCGCCGCGCGCGATGACCTTGCCGAACTCTTCCAGCAAAACCGCCGTGCCGTACAAATCCACCTTGAACAGCAGTGCGGCGGATGCCTGCGAGGGCGACACGCCGGCGGTGTTGATGACGCGGGTGATTCGCCCAGTTTGGCGGCAAAATCCACCACGTTGCGGATGGCTTCGCGGTTGGACACGTCGCAGGCGACGGTGTGTACGCTATATCCGGCGTTACGCAGTTCTTCGGCCTGGCGTTCGGCGTTTTCCGGTTTCAGGTCGGCCAGCACCAGTTCGCGGCCAACGGACACGCGGCGGGCGATGGCGACGCCGATGGCGCCCGAACCGACGAGTACGGTTACTTGTTTTTGGGGCATTTTTCTGCTCCTTGGGTTTGAGTGATGGAGGGAATGGGTGCATTCTACGCCGGTGGCGGCACGGGATTAAGCCGTATCGAGTACTTAGGCTTATGAGTGCGGTTCACGAATCAAGGCTACCTGAAAAAGGAAAACCAGGTTTTGGCTGCATTGCAGCGTTAAATTTCGCGTGGCGGCAAGCCCGCCTGCTTCAGGCACTCCGTTTTCATTTTGCCGAAGCTGATGTTTTCAGGTAGCCCCTAATAGGTGGGGCTACCTGAAAGCCGCCGCCGTTCGCTATATAATGCCGCCGTTCTCCCACCCACCAATCATTTGCCACACCATGACCCAACACTACATCGGCCTGATGTCCGGCACCAGCATGGACGGCGTGGACGCCGTGTTGGCCGCGCTCGACGGCACGCGCTGGCAGGGCGCGCTCGGCCACTTTTCCGTGCCCTACGGCAGCGATTTGCGCCAACGCCTGCTCGCGCTGCAAGATGCCGGCGCCAATGAAATCCACCGCAGCGAAATGCTGGCGCAAGAGCTGGCGCGGCTCAACGCCCAAGCCGTGCACGGCCTGCTCGCGCAGCAAAAGCTTGCCCCCGGCGATATTGCCGCCATCGGCGCGCACGGCCAAACTATCCGCCACGCCCCCGAGCACAGCTACACCGTGCAGCTCATCAACCTGCCGCTCCTGGCCGAGCTCACCGGCATCGACACCGTCGGCGATTTCCGCCGCCGCGACATGGCCGGCGGCGGGCAGGGCGCCCCACTGGTGCCCGCCTTCCACCAGGCCGTGTTCGGCAGCCCCGAGCACAGCCGCGTGGTGCTCAACATCGGCGGCATCGCCAACATCAGCGTGCTGCAGCCCGGCACACCCCCGCACGGCTTCGACACCGGCCCCGGCAATATGCTGGCCGATGCCTATATGCAGCAGCATTTCGGCCAAGATTGCGACCGCAACGGCGAGCTTGCCCGCACAGGGCGCGTCATTCCCGAGCTACTGCACACCCTGCTTGAGCACCCCTATTTCCGCCGCACCCCGCCCAAAAGCACCGGCCGCGATCTTTTTTCCTATGGCTGGCTGCAAGGCTACCTGAAACCTCACTACGGCCCGCCCCACATCGTGCGCACGCTCAATGCCTTCACCGCGCAAACCATTGCCGACGCCATTGCCGCGCACGCCACCGATGCGCGCGAAGTGTTCGCCTGCGGTGGTGGTGTGTTCAACCCCGTGCTGATGGGCGAGATCGCCGAACGGCTCGCCGCCTTCGGCATCCGCACCGCCGACACCAACGAGCTCGCCCTGCCGCCGCAATGGGTGGAAGCCGCTGCCTTCGCCTGGCTCGCCGCCTGCCGCCTCCACCGCCAACCCGGCAACCCGCACGCCGCCACCGGTGCCGCCCGGCCATATATTCTCGGCGCCTGGCATTGCGCGTGAAAGGTTGTTTTGCGGGCACACAAGTTTTCAGGTAGCCTCTGCCGTGTGCGGGAGGCTACCTGAAAATTTGGGCGCAACAAGCATCGCCACGGATACGTTTTAAGGCTACCTGAAAAATCGCCGGCAGATATTTCAGGTAGCCTTAGTTGCAAACGGATGAATGTATAAGCATTTAAATAACAATAAATTGAGTGCGGGTAGATTGTCAGGTGCCAAATAACCTTGGCGGCGGCTGTGGTTATTTATCGACAGTCTGGCAGGTAATAAGAATTAAATCTATTTGCATGGTTTTGCAAACGTTTATAATGCGCCGCGCTATCTGTATTGCTTTATCTATTCTATTTAATTTAAAGGGAAAATCATGCAGCAACCGTTCAAACTCAGCCTCATCGCCGCCCTGCTGGCTGCCGCCGCACCGGCCTGGGCCGACCAAAGCACCGAACCCGCTAATACGGCCGAGCTGGAAACCATCCAAGTTACCTCGCGCAACCGTAGCACCCGCACCGAAAACAGAAACAGCTACACCACCTCCGCCATGCGCACCACCACCGGCCTGGCTCTGTCGCCCAAGGAAACGCCGCAATCGGTGAGCGTGATTACCAAGACCCAGTTGGACGACCAAAATATCAGCCGCATCGAAGACGCGCTGAAAACCACCACCGGCGTGAATGTGTTCCGCGACAGCAACCGCTTCCGCTTCCAGTCGCGCGGCTTCTATATCAACCGCATTGAAGAAGACGGCATGGCGGTAACGGTGAGCGGCTCGATGTTGAACACCAATGCCGATCCGCACAGCCAAACTGATTTGGCAATTTACGACCACATCGAAGTGGTGCGCGGTGCGACCGGCCTGACTCAAGGCAACGGCGAACCGGGCGGCACCATCAATGTAGTGCGCAAACGTCCGACTTCTATGAGGCAGGCCAGCGCCAGCATCAGTGCTGATCGGTTCGGCAGCGTGCGCGGCGTGGGTGATTTCTCCGGCGCACTCAACGAAGCCCGTACCGTGCGCGGCCGCGCCGTGGTGGCAGCCGAACGCAGCGACTCATTCAAAGATGTAGTGGATGGCCGAAAATACGTTCTCTACGGCGTATTGGATGCCGACCTTGGCGAAAACACCAAAGCCACCATCAGTGCCACCTATCAAAACGAGCATTCCGTTCCCGACCGCTACGGTGTGCCGATGGCATTGGGTGGCCGTGATGCCGGTTTCTCGCGCAAAACTTTCCTGGGTGCCGACTGGAACACAGAGGAAACCAGCAAGCTCAATTTATTCGGTGAAGTGGAATACCGCTTCAACGAAGACTGGAAACTGACCGGCAAAGTCAATTACACGAAATCCCGCTACATGACCGAATGGGCGGCTTTGGGCAATACTGCCACTACGTATACCGGCCTGCCGGCAGACGGCACGCTGGCGGTGAGCGGCCGTGACACGCGCATGGACAACAACGGCTCCCAATTCGGCCTCCAAGCCAACTTGGTCGGCAAATACAGGCTGCTTAATCGCGAACATGATGTATTCGTTACCCTGAACCATACCCGCGAAAAACTGCACGCCCACTGGCGCCAGCACACAAGCACCGCCAATTTCAACGCCTATGACTTCCACCACAACATTGTCTATCCTGATTTCAACACCGGCCCTTACCGTTTTCACGAATATGAGGATTACACCCTGACCACGCAGGGCATTGCTGCCGGCACGCGCTTTAATATTCTAGATAACCTGCACCTGATTGCCGGCACACGCTACACCCGCTGGAAGAGCGATTATCACGACCGCTATGCCGGTACGAGCGGCGTATGGACTTACGAGCCCAACTACAAAACCAAAAACCGCTTCGTTCCTTATTTCGGCCTGACTTGGGACATCACTCCCAACCACAGCCTGTATGCCAGCTACACTCAAATTTTCAATCCGCACCTGAGTGCGAGAGATGCGGTGGGTAAGCCCCTGAGCCCAATGACCGGTACCAATATCGAAGTGGGCTGGAAGGCCGACTGGTTCGGTGACAACAGCCTCAATACCGCACTGGCGCTGTTCCACATTATCCAGAAAAACCGTTCCATCGGTTCCGCCGACCGCAGCCCCTATACCGGCCGTTACTACAACATTCCGTTGGGGCGCATCCAAAGCCACGGTTTTGATGCCGAAATTTCAGGTAGCCTTAACGAAAACTGGAAAATCTTTGCCGGCTATACGTTCAACACCAGCAAATACCGCACAACCGAAGGCTCGCAGGCATATTTCCAAGAAGGCGCCAACTACAACAGCTGGACGCCGAAGCATATGTTCCGGCTTTATACCAGCTACCGTCTGCCGTTCGGTGAACGCAGGTGGACAATCGGCGGCGGTGTGAGCGCGCAGAGTAAAACCGGCAATCTGTATACCGGCACCTTGCAAAGCAGCACCCAGGGCGGCTATGCCTTGTGGAATGCCAACGTGCAGTACGAGTTCAACGACCACATTAAGCTGAGCCTGATCGGCACCAACCTGACCGACAAGCGCTATTACGAAAACAATCGTGTGCGCACTCGTGGTATCAACAACTTCTTTGGCGAACCGCGCAACATCATGCTTAAGCTTGATTGGAAGCTGTAAGGCAAACGCTTAGGCAACAAAAAGGCTACCTGAAACCCGCTTCCGCAAAGAAGCTGAGGTTTTCAGGTAGCCTTTTATACGGGCTGGCGGCTTAGAACTTGCCTTTGATGTCGTTGATTAAGCCTTCGGCTTTGCCTTTGGCTTCGCTCACCAGCTCTTCGGCGGATTTCTTGCCTTTCTCCAGCACTTCGGCGGCCTGTTTTTCCACGTCGGCAATGGCCTCTTTGGCTTTGCCCACGCCTTCCTGAATCAGGCCTTCGGCTTGCAGCTTGCCGCTGCCCACGGCATCGCCCACTTCTTTCTTCACTTTACCTACGATTTCGTCAAAATTGCTCATGCTGATACTCCTTAGTAATGAGTGTGGATGGGAGCGCTTAATATAAACTGTGCGGGCGGCGGCGTAAAACCGATTAACGCGGCTTTACGGTTTGCTTTGGATGCGCGCGTTGCCCCGCAAACCAAAGGCTACCTGAAAACCGTGTTGCAGTTTTCAGGTAGCCTTTGGTTTGGCAGGGGTGCTTACTTAATCTGGGTGTAGAGCTGGATCACGGGCGGTTTTTCGCAGGCTTCCACCAGGATGGGCACGATGCGGGTGAAGTGGGCGGAGGCGGAATGGGTGTCGAGTACGGCTTGGTTTTGCCACAGCTCGATGAAGCTCACTTGGTTGGGCTGCTGGGTGTTTTGGTAGAGGTGGTAGGAGAGGCAGCCGTTTTCTTTGCGGGTTTCGGCAATCAGCTCGTCGCAATGCTTGAGGAAGGCGTCGAGCTGGGCGGGTTTGACTTCGAATTGGGCTACTACGGTAATCATGGATGTCTCCTTGATGGTGGTTGGAAAAGGGAAGGCAAAATACAGGCTACCTGAAAATATTGCAAATGGTTTTTCGCTTCGCAGAAATTGGCGGAGCGTGTTTGCACTCCGTTGAAGCGGATGTTTTCAGGTAGCCTGTGCGGTTAGGGCTGATTAGCCTTCATAGTGCTCGATGCTCGGGCAGGAGCAGACGAGGTGGCGGTCGCCGTATACGTCGTCGATGCGGTTCACGCTCGGCCAGAATTTGTTTTCGCGCACATAGGGCAGCGGATAAACGGCTTCTTCGCGGCTGTAGGCCCGGTTCCACTCGCCGGTTACGTCGGCGGCGGTGTGGGGGGCGTTCACCAGCGGGTTATCGTCTTTCGGCCATTCGCCGCGCTGTACTTTGAGCGCTTCCTGCTTGATCTGCTTCATGGCGGCGATGAAGCGGTCGAGCTCGGCCTTGCTTTCGCTCTCGGTGGGCTCGATCATCAGCGTGCCGACCACGGGGAAGGACATGGTGGGCGAATGGAAGCCGTAGTCCATCAGGCGTTTGGCGATGTCCAGCTCGGTGATGCCGCTTTCGGCTTTGAGCGGGCGCAGGTCGATGATGCACTCGTGCGCCACGCGGCCGTTTTTGCCGGTGTAGAGCACGGGGTAGTCGGCGGAGAGCTGTTTGGCCACGTAGTTGGCGTTGAGCAGCGCGGTTTCTGTGGCGCGGCGCAGGCCGTCGGCGCCCATCATGCTGATGTACATCCAAGTAATCGGCAGGATGCTGGCGGAACCATACGGGGCGGCGGCCACGGCGCTCATGCCGGGCGTGAAGCCTTCCACGGGGGCGACTGCGTGGCTCGGGGCGTAGGGGGCGAGGTGGGCTTTGAGGCCGATGGGGCCCATGCCGGGGCCGCCGCCGCCGTGCGGAACGCAGAAGGTTTTGTGCAGATTCATGTGCAGCACGTCGGCGCCCACTTCGGCGGGTTGCATGATGCCGACTTGGGCGTTCATGTTGGCGCCGTCCATGTACACCTGGCCGCCGTTTTCGTGGATGATGCGGCAGATGTCGCGGATGCCTTCTTCATACACGCCGTGGGTGGAGGGATAGGTGATCATCAGCGCGCCGAGGGTGTCTTTGTGCTGCTCGGCTTTGGCTTTGAGGTCGGTGATGTCTACGTTGCCGTGTTCGTCGGTGTCCACAATCACAATCTGCATGCCGGCCATGTGGGCGGTGGCGGGGTTGGTGCCGTGGGCGGAACGCGGAATCAGGCACACGTTGCGCTCGGGGTGGCCTTGCGCTTCGTGGTAGCGGCGGATGGTGATCATGCCGGTGTATTCGCCTTGCGCGCCGGAATTGGGCTGGATGCAGACGGCGTCAAACCCGGTTACGGCTTTGAGCTGCTCTTGCAGGCCGTGAATCATTTTCAGGTAGCCTTGAGCCTGCTCGCGCGGGGCGAAGGGGTGGATTTCGGTGAACTCGGGCCAGGTGATGGGAATCATCTCGCTGGTGGCGTTCAGCTTCATGGTGCAGGAGCCGAGCGAAATCATGCTGCGGTTCATGGCCAGGTCGCGTTCTTCCAGTTTTTTCAGGTAGCGCAGCATTTCGTGTTCGGTGTGGTAGCTGTTGAACACGGGGTGTTGCAGGATGTCGCCTTGGCGCTGGAGTTTTTCAGGTAGCCTGCTGGCCGGGGCGTTTTCGGGCAGGGCGGCAGCCTTGCCGGTGAAGAGTTCGGCCAGCTGGGCAAATTCTTCGGCAGTGGAGGTTTCGCTGAAGGCGGCGGCCAGCACCTGATCGCCGATGCGCAGCAGGTTGTAGCCTTTGTCCAGCGCTTTCTGATACACGGCGTCGGCCTGGGCCTTGCCGCCGAAATCTACGGCCACGGTGTCGAAGAACACGGAATGGAGCACCTTGCAGCCGGCTGCCTGCAACACGTCGGCAAAGGCGGAGGCCAGCGCGTGGATGCGGCAGGCGATGCGTTTTACACCTTCGGGGCCGTGATACACGGCATACATGCCGGCGAGGTTGGCCAGCAATACCTGCGAGGTACAGATATTGGAATTGGCTTTTTCGCGGCGGATATGCTGTTCGCGGGTTTGCAAAGCCATACGCAGCGCCGGTTTGCCTTTGGCATCCACGGATACGCCGATGATGCGGCCGGGGGCGGAGCGTTTATCTTTGTCTTTGAAGGCGAAATAAGCGGCGTGCGGACCGCCGAAGCCCATCGGGATGCCGAAGCGCTGGGTGCTGCCCAAGGCGATGTCGGCACCCAATTCTGCCGGCGCTTTCAAGAGTACGAGGCTCATGATGTCGGCCGCCACGGCCACAATTGCGCCTTTGGCTTTCACAGCGGCAATCACGTCGGCCAGGTCGGCCACGTCGCCGTCTTTGCCCACATATTGGAACAGGGCGCCGAAGTATTCGCCGTTGCGTGCGGTGTCGAAATTACCGACCACCAGCTCGAAGCCGAAGAATTTGGCGCGGGTTTTGATGACGTCGAGCGTTTGCGGGTACACGCGCTCGTCCACAAAGAATTGGTTGGATTTGGATTTGCCCACGCGGCGCGCCATGGCCATGGCTTCTGCGGCGGCAGTGGCTTCGTCCAGCAGGGAGGCGCCGGCCAGTTCGAAGCCGGTGAGGTCGAGGCACACTTGCTGGAAGTTTAGCAGGGCTTCGAGGCGGCCTTGCGAGATTTCGGCCTGATAGGGGGTGTAGGCGGTGTACCAGCCCGGGTTTTCCAGTACGTTGCGCAGGATGACGTTGGGCAGGCGGGTGGGGTAGTAGCCCAGCCCGATGTAGCTTTTGTTGATGCGGTTTTCGGCGGCGATGCCTTTGAGTTTGCCCAAGGCTTCGGCTTCGCTCAGGGCTTCGGGCAGCTTGATGGTGCCGGGCATGCGCACGTTGTGCGGCACGGTGTTTTTCAGGAAGCTGTCGATGTCTTTTTCGCCCAGTGCGGCCAGGAGTGCGGCTCGGTCGGGCAGGCTGAGGTGGCGTCCGACAAAGTCGTTGCCGTGGAAGAGTTCGTTAAACTTCATGTTTCTGCATCCTTTCTACTGACTCAGGGTTGAGATGGAGGGGGATTGGAACAGACGGTTAACATTGTAGCGCAAAACGGACCAGCTGCGGCGGGCGGCGGGGGGAAATATTTTGTGTTGGGTCATGATAAGTTTAATAAACCGTTTGGGCGTGGCATTTTGTGCCGTGCGGGGGTGTGGGTTGTTGGCGGGGGTTGCGTGGTGGAACGATGGGGAAAATGTGATGTAGGCAGGTTTTCAGGTAGCCTTTTGGGTGTTTGGGCTACCTGAAAAATGGTTTTAGCAAGAGGGCTGGTGTATTGGCTGTTTGGGAAGGCGGCTTTTTGCTTGTGTTTTAAGCGGGGTTTTGTTTTTCAGGTAGCCTGAGATTTGGGGTATTCAGCTGATTTGGCGGTAATCGGCATGAATATGGGCGAGGCGGTAGAGGATGGCGGCGGTGGCGCCCCAGATGAGGCGGTGGTGATATTGCAGCACGGGCATGGCGGCGCTGAGGCCTTGGTGTTGGTAGGTTTCGAGGCGGTAGGAGGCGGGGTTGAGGGCGAGGCTGCTCGGCACGATGAAGGCTTCGGCCACTTCCTGCGGGTTGGGACGGCAGGCGGGCTGCCGGCGGGCGGTGGCGAGCACGGGGGTGACTTGGTAGCCGCTGGGCAGGTAGCTGGGCGGGAGGCTGCCGTGGATTTGCCAGATGCCGGGCGGGATGCCGAGCTCTTCTTGGGTTTCGCGCAGGGCGGCGGCGGTGTGGCCGGTGTCGGCGGGGTCGATTTGGCCGCCGGGGAAGGATATTTGGTTGCCGTGGTCGCGCAGGTTGCTGCTGCGCAGGGTGAGCAGGATGCCGCTGCCTTGGTCACTTGGCACGAAGCCGACGAGCACGGCGGCGGGGGTGAAGTGCGTGCGGAGTGGCTGCCAGATGAGGCGGCGCTGGCGGAAACTTTCGGGCTCGGGGGCGGTGGCGGCAAAGTTGAGGAAGGGGGCGGGATGGAAGGGCATGGTGTGCTGGCTGGCTTGGGGCTACCTGAAAAGTTGGCGTAGGGTTTGTGCTTTACGGAAATTCGCTTTAACTCGCATTGCGGTTTAGTTTTTCAGGTAGCCTGGTTTACTCCTGCCATTCGTCTTCTTCCTGCCAGGCGTGGTCGAGGGCGTGGCGGATGGTGTCGCTGTCGAAGCCGCGGTAGGCGAGGAAGCGGGCGGCGCGCTGCTGTTCGGCAAAGTCGGCAGGCGGCTGTTTGAACTTTTTGCGCAATACGGCGCGGGCGGTGGCGCGTTCGCTGCTGCGGCTTGGCAGGGCGGTTTCGATGAGGCAGCTGTCGAGGTTTTGCTGCTGCAGGCCTTGGGCGAGGCGCAGGCGGCCGTAACGGCTGCCTTTGCTGTATACATAGCTTTCGGCGTAGCGCCGGTCGGATTGCCAGTTGCGATCGGCAAATTCTTGCAGCAGCGCGTCGATTTCGGCGGGGTCTTCGGCGTAGGGGGCGAGCTTGCGCCGCAGCTCGGCTTGAGACATTTCACGTCGGGAGAGCAGGGCGAGGGCGCGGCTGCGCAGAGATTTAACGGCGCTCATCGGCACGCAGGCGGTCGTAGATTTCGGGCAGGGTGGAAACGATCCAGTCGGGGCGGGTGGCGGGGTTTTCGGCCAATTTGTCCATGTCGGCATAACCGTAGCGCACGCCGATGGCAAAGCAGCCGGCGGCTTTTGCGGCGAGGATGTCGTTGCGGGAATCGCCTACCATGGCGAGGTGTTCCGGCTGTACGCCCAATACTTCGGCGGCATGCAGGAGCGGCTCGGCATCGGGTTTGCGCTGGGGCAGGGTGTCGCCGCCCACGATGAGGCTGAAGAGGTCGGAGAGGCCGAGGCGGCGCAGCAGCTCGGCGGCCCAGGCTTCGCGTTTGTTGGTGACCACGGCCAGCGGCAGGCCGAGGGTTTTGAGGAGCTGGAGGCCGGTTTGCACTTCGGGGTAGATGTAGGTGTGGCGGTCGAGGTGTTCGGCGTAGTGTTGGGCGAACACGGCGAAGGCGCGCTGCCATACGTCATCGGGGGCTTGGCCGTTGGGGTCGGCGGTGAGGGCGCGGTGCACGAGTTTGCCCACGCCGTCGCCCACGTAGGACATCATTTGCTTTTCATCCAGCAGGGGCAGGTTTTCGCTGCGGCGGGCTTCGTTGGCGGCGGCGGCGAGGTCGGCAAGGGAGTCGACTAGGGTGCCGTCGAGGTCGAAGGCGGCGGCGCGGATATCGGGGCGGGTGGTCATGGGATGGCCTCTGGAGTGGAGTAGGAAAGGATGGCGGATTTTAGCATGGGCGGGCGATAAGAAGGCTACCTGAAAGCGCAAGCTTCAACGAAGTTAAAACGCAGCACAGCGGAGTTTCTGCGAAGCTAAAAATTTCAGGTAGCCTTTGGCCATTATTTGAAGAACAAATCGCGGTACACGGTATAAGGCACCATCATCAATGTGGGCATCACCACCAGCAAGCCGAGGAGCAGGGGAATCGCGCCGGCAATCATCAATAATACCGAAATCAGGCCGCATAATGCCGCGCCGACGATATTGCGGCTGAAACCTTGCCAGCTCAACAGGATGGAGCGCATGGGTGTTTCGTTTTCCAAGATAATCAAGGTTGGGGCGAGGAAAGTGAAGGCGGAATAAATGATGCCCAGCAGCAGGGACAGCCCCATCACGGAAAGGCCGGCAGACATGATTTGCGCTTCATCCATATCCAGATTGGCAGCACTGCTGACATCGCCCACTTGCCCGATCAACAAGGCCATTAAGGCAAGGTTGCTAAGCAAGGCCACTACTGCGCCGATTGCGCCGATAGTCAACAGCGCTTTGGTGTTTTCCTGAAAGCCGATGAAAATTTGGCCGAAGTCGAAATCGCCTTCTTCTTCCAATTGTTTGGCAACAAATGAAAAGCCGGCGACGGCAAAGATGGCGAAGGCTGCCTGCAACAGGCCGCCGATATATGGAAGCATGCTCAAGCCGATATTGATGGCGCCAACCAACAGCGTGGCGCCGATAAGTTTGCCCGGTCGTAGTTTGAACAAACGCCAGGCATCGCCGATCCATGCTTTGGCATTGCCGGCCGGCACGGCTTGCGGCTCGGCCAGGTAGCCGCTGCGGGCGGCGGAATCCGGTTCGCCGCTGGTGCGCGGCGGGGCGTATCGGTTGAATTGCGGGTTGTCCATTATGGATTCCTTGTTGAGTTGGTGGAAGTGAGCAGGCTACCTGAAAATTTGATTGCATCACATCGCGGCTATGGTTTTTCAGGTAGCCTGTTGTGTTTACAAAGCCGCGCGGATTTCCTGCCGCAGTTTGGCGAGGAAGCGGCCTTGCGGCACGATTTCGGCGGCTTGGGCGTAGTTTGCGGCTTGGAAGGCGGCGCTGAGTTTGGACAGCAGCTGCGCTTCTTCGGCGGCCACTCGCTTGTCGAGTGCGGCCAGCCGTTCGGTAGAGGATTCGGCCCGGGCATCGGCCAGTTCTTCGCGCCATTCCATCTGCTGCATGAGGAATTCGGGGTCGAAGGCGGTACGCTCTTCGGAGTCGGCTTGGATGCCTTGTGCCTGCAACAATAAAACGGCGCGTTCCAGCGGCTGGCTGAGCAGGCGGTAGGCTTCGTTTACGGCGGCGGCCATCATCACGGCCTGTTTCTGCTCGAAGGCGGAGGCGGTGGCGGTGTTGTCTGGGTGGAAGCGGGCGGCGAGCCGGCGGTAGGTTTGCTCGAGCTCAGCGGGGTCCAGGTCGAACTGCGGGGGCAGGTTGAAAAGTTGGAAGGGACGGGGCATGTGTGTGCTTTCAGGTGGCCTTTGGGGATGGGGGATATTGTAGAGAGGAAACGGAGGGGCTTCAACCGACGGGTTTCAGGTAGCCCGATGCTGCGCCGGTTGGCGGCTTGCTATACAATACGCGCCCTTACCGTTTGAAAGGGTGGCGATTATGCCTTACCAACAAGCCAGTATCCCGGTTGGAGCCGACCGGGCCGAACAGTTTTCCGATGCGCTGATGGCCGCCGGCGCTCTGTCTGCCGCGATTGAAGACGCCTATGCCGGCACGGATGAAGAACAGGCCATTTTCGGCGAACCGGGCGAGGAAACCGGCCAAATCTGGCAGCGCAGCCGCGTGATCGCCCTGTTTGACGATAGCACCGACGTGGCTGCTGCCGTTTCCGCCGCCGCCGCCGAGAGCCGGCTGGATGTGCCGGAGTATCATATCGAGCAGCTGCCGGAGCAGGATTGGGTGCGGCTCACACAATCGCAGTTCGACCCCATCCGCATTTCCGAACGCCTGTGGATTGTGCCCACCTGGCACGATATTGCCGACCAATCCGCCGTAAACCTGCGGCTCGACCCCGGCCTCGCCTTCGGCACAGGCAGCCACCCCACCACCCGCCTGTGCCTGCAATGGCTGGATGAAAACATCCGCGCTGCCGACCGAGTGCTCGACTACGGCTGCGGCTCCGGCATTTTGGCCATTGCCGCACTCAAGCTCGGCGCCGCTGCCGCCGACGGTGTGGACATCGACGAGCAGGCCATCACAGCCAGCCGCAGCAACGCCGGGCAAAACCAAGCCGCCGCCCGCTTTTTCCTGCCCGACGACCTGCCTGCCGCGCAGCAATACGACGTGGTCGTCGCCAACATCCTGGCCAACCCGCTGCGCCTGTTGGGCGGTATGCTGGCCGGGCGCACCCGAGCGGGAGGGCGCATCATCCTCTCCGGCATTCTGGCCGAGCAGGCGCAGGAATTGGGCGGCATCTACAGCGAATGGTTCGACATGCAGCCCGCAGCGGAAGAGGGCGGCTGGGTGCGGCTCACCGGCGTGCGTAAAGCCGGGTAACGCCCGCAAAATCCGTACAACGGCTCCAAAATATACAAAAAACCGACAGTTAGCCGCCAAGAGGCTACCTGAAAATGGTAAAAGCGCATTAATTTTCTTAAAATAACGGCCGAAACATCAGTATTGGATTGCCGAACACATGAAAACCGTGAAACTCAATTGCCCCCGCTGCCGTGCGGAGAACCACTATGCCGTAGCCGATTTGCAGGCGGCCAACGGCCGGGTGCAATGCAGCCAGTGCCGGCATGCCTTTACCGTGGCGCGCAAGCCCAAAGCCCAGCCGGCCGCCGCGCCGGCCGGCGAAGGCATCCTGAAAGAAGACCTGATTCACGCCAAAATACCGCTGCGGGAAAAGCTCGCCCGCCTCAAGCAGCAATCCGCCGCCATGGCCGCCCAACATGAGGGCGGAGAAGAGAGCGCCCCATCGCAGAAAAATGCCGTGGCCGCCGAGCTCGACGAAATCGATAGCCGCCTGCGCCGTCAGCGTATGGCGCTCGACAACGACACCGGCCAGGCCATGCCTTTCAAACTCTATGCTGATGAAGAAAGCGCCGCCGCCAACGTGCACACTGATGCTTCCGCCATCGAAGCACTGCTGCAACGCTCCGCTGCCGCCCCGCCTCCGCCCACCGTGCTGCCCAGTATCGACACCCTGCTGAAAAGCGCGCAATCGGCCGCCGCCGGCAACGGTCAAACGCAAAATATCCACATCCAGGCCGAGAGCCTGGTGTTCAACCTCGTGTCCGGCCGGGAAGGCGGTGCGCTGCATCTGCCCACTAGCGCCGCCAAGCTGCCCGCCGTCATCGACCAGCCCGCTGCCGATAGCGCGCCCGCGCCCACCCCTGCCGCATCCGGCGGCGGTGCCGCCGCCACCCACAGCGAATTCAACTGGACGCTGGCTTCGTTGGTGGCGCTCACTGTTTTGATTATGCAGCTGTTTTACTATCTGCTGATCATGAAGCATTGATGGCTCTGCATAAAGATCCCCAAAAGGCTACCTGAAACATCCCCGCAGATTTTCAGGTAGCCTTTATATTGTTTAACCGATTGTAAATGAAAGGAAAGTTAATGAGTATCCGCCCGGATGACGTGTTGGCATTTTGGTTTGCCGAGGAGAATAAGCCGTTTTGGTTTGCCAAGAGCGAGGAGTTTGACCGGCAAATCTATGGGCGCTTTGCCGAAGTGTGGGCGCAAGCGGCGCAGTCGGAATTGGATACGTGGCGCGATACGCTGCGCGGCCGGTTGGCGGAAATCATCGTGCTCGACCAGTTTTCGCGCAACCTGCACCGCAACAGCCCGCTGGCCTTCGCGCAGGACAATATGGCCGTGGCGCTGGCGCAGGAAGCGGTGCGCCAGCCCGGTTTTGCTGAGATGCGGCCGGAAGAGCGGCACTTTATGCTGATGCCGCTGATGCACAGCGAAAGCCGAGTTATCCACCGGCAGGCGGTGGAATTGTTTACGCGCTACACCAATGAATACGCGCTGGATTTTGAAATCAAGCATCAGGTGATCATTGAGCGCTTCGGGCGCTATCCGCACCGCAATGCGGTGCTGGGGCGGCAGAGTACGGCGGAGGAGCTGGCATTTTTGCAGCAGCCGGGCTCGTCGTTTTAAGTGCTGATGATGGTTTGATGCCTGAAAAGGCTACCTGAAAATACCGGCTTTAACGGAGCGGGTCGGTGCCTTGGCGGAGCCGGGGCGGTGCTGCAAAGTGGAAAGTATTGCTGGAAGGCAAGGGAGTTGGTTTTTCAGGTAGCCTGTTATTGTGGCCGGTGTTAGACTGGCTGCGGTTTTAAAGGTTGCGGAATATCCGCAGTTGATTGGGAGAAAATCGATGAAAAAGATGATGTTGGCAACATTGCTGCTGGTTTGCGGCGGCACGGCTCTGGCGCAGCAATACGGCTCTGAGCAGCAGATACAGCGTTTGCGTGGCGAAACCGCGCAGCTGCTGAAAACGGCGCCGCGCGCGTCCGACCGTGCGCTGATTGAGCAATATAAGCTGGAAAATCTGGAAGGCAATATTTGGGAAGGGCTGTATGCGCAAGGCGATAGCCAGCCCAGCACGGCACCGAGCGGCTATTTCCTGCTGAACCGGCGTGGTTTGCAGGCCTATATCGGCTGGGACAAGTTGGACGGTGTGCGCTGCCGGCCTGTGAACGGCTACCGGAATGCACAGCTGTGCACGGCGCCGCGTGCCGACCAGCGGGCAGTGCGGGCGTTTGAGCGCAGGATAGCGGCGTTTTTGAAAACGGCCGGATAGTTTGTCCGCCTGATCGGTGTGAAATAAAGGCTACCTGAAAATTTTAGCTTCGCAGAAACTTGCGTTGCTCGCTTTCAGGTAGCCTTTTGTATGAGTAGGGTGGCTTACAGTTTGCCGCCGGATTGGTTGGCCATATATACCACGGCGGCTTCCACGTCGGCGTCGCTCAGGTTGGCATCGCCGCCGCGGGCGGGCATGGTTTTGAAGCCTTGGATGGCGTGCTGCACTAGGGTGGCGCGGCCTTGCGCCAAGCGCGGTGCCCAGTCGTCGTTGTGGGTGATTTTGGGTGAATTGGGGAAGGCGGAGTTGGCGGCGTGGCAGGCGATGCACAGTTTGTTGAACACGGCTTCGCCGTTGGCGGCTGCACCCTGGCCGGCAGGGGCGGAGGCGCCGGAAGCGGCGGCATCGCCTTTCTGCACGGCGGGGGCGGTGAAGTTGCCGCCGGATTGGTTGGCCATATAGGCTACAGCGCGGGCGACTTCGTCATCGGTAAGGGAGGTATCGCCGCCACGGGCTGGCATCTGACCGCCATCGGGGCCGTTAAAGCCGTTGACGGCATGATTCACGAGGGTGTCGAAGCCTTTGGCGATGCGGGCGGTCCACTCGGCGTTATGGGTGATTTTGGGGGCGAAGGCGACATTAACATCGGCGCCATGGCACTGGATGCAGACTTTGTTGAAAACCTGCACACCTTCGCGCTCACCCACGGGGGTGCCGTCGCCCATTTGCAGGCGGCCGACGGGCTGGATGCGGGTTTCCACGGCGCTTGGCGTCATATCGGCCACTTCGCTGGAGTAGCCGGTGGTGGCCAGTTTGACCAGTAGGAATAAAACAATCAGCAATACGGCCAAGCCGCCGATGAAGGTGGTGAGGGCGGAGCCTTTGATGCTGGTGGTAGTGGTGTTCATGCGGGAGCCTCGCTGTTTTGGTAGTTATTGGAGACACGATACTTGGTGGCACAGACTGCGTTTCGGTATCGGTTTGTTAAGCGGTTTGTAAATTTTGCCAAATTATACTGAATTCGGCAGGTGCTTCCAATTGCAAATTTGTATTCTGTACCGGTATGCCGCCGGAAGGCGACAAAATTTTTTGCCTTTGCTGCGGTTTTGGGGTACTCTTACGCGCTTCGCACCCATAGCTCAGTTGGATAGAGTGTCAGTTTCCGAAGCTGAAGGTCACAGGTTCGATCCCTGTTGGGTGCGCCAGTTTTCGTGCAAAAGCAGCCGGTTGGCTGCTTTTTTGTTTTTCAGGTAGCCTCTTTGTGCTGAGTGAGGCTACCTGAAAATGTTAGAAGCGGAATGAAGCAGGCTGGTTTACCGCCGGGCTGCTCAGGGCGGGGGCGACGGTGTCGAACAATACGTTTTGCTCGAAGCCTTCGCCACTACGGCGCACGAGCAGGGCGCGCATGACGGGCTCTCGGCCGAGAATGACGGCCATGCGCCCGTCGGCGGTTAATTTGTTGCGCAGGGTTTCGGGCATCACGGGGCAGGAGCCGCCCACGTAGATGGCGCTGACGGTGGCGATGGGCGGGTTGGCCAGGCCGTCGCCGATGCGGTATTCGATGTTGGTGATGCCCAGGCGCTCGAGCACGGTGCGGGCTTTTTGCTGTTGGGCTTGGTCGGTATCGACGGTGATGACGCGGTCGGCGAGTTTGGAGAGGATGGCGGTAGCGTAGCCGGAGCCGGTGCCGATTTCGAGCACGGTATCTTCTTTGCTCAGCTTGAGGCCTTGAATCAGGCGGGCGACGATTTTGGGCTCGAGCATGGCGCCGCCGTTGGGCAGGGGCAGGGTGGTATCGGCATAGGCGTAGGCTTGTTGTTCGGGGGCGACGAACTGCTCGCGCGGCAGCTCGGCCAATACGTCGAGGATGTCGAAATCGAGCACGTTCCAAGGGCGGATTTGCTGTTCGACCATGTTGAAGCGGGCTTGTTCAAAGTAGTTCATTTCTGCTCCGGCGGCGGTTTGATATGTGGTTTGGGGCGGGATTATAGCGAATTTGGTTTTTATCCGATATATGCTTAGGCAAATTCATTTAGGCTGTTTAAACGTTAGAAAGGCTACCTGAAAACGAGCTGCGCGGGTTTCTGCGGAGCCGGAATTTTCAGGTAGCCTTTTGGCTGTTACGGATTCAGCCGTTTAGCCTTGGCGTTGCGCGTCCACGGCGGCGAGTGCCACCATGTTCACCAGGCGGCGAACGGAGGCAAACTGGTTCACGATGTGTACCGGTTTTTTCATGCCCAGCAGAATCGGGCCGATGGTGACGCCTTCGGGGGTGGCGACGCGCAGCAGGTTGCAGCTGATGTTGGCGGCTTCCACGTTGGGCATCACCAGGAGGTTGGCGGCGCCTTTGAGGGTGGATTCGGCCAGGCTTTGTTGGCGCAGGCTTTCCACTAGGGCGGCGTCACCCTGCATTTCGCCGTCGATTTCCAGCTGCGGGTCGGCTTGCCGGATGAGCTCGAGGGCGCGGCGCATTTTGCCGGCGCTTTCGGAGGGCACGGAGCCGAAGTTGGAGTGCGAAAGCAGCGCCACTTTTGGGGTGATGCCGAAGCGTTTGATTTCTTTGGCACACATTAGAGTGCTTTGCGCAATCTGTTCGGCGGTGGGGTTGGCGTTTACATAGGTATCGGCGATGAACAGGTTGTGACCGCTGAAGATCAGCGCGTTCATGGCGCAGGCGGTGTGTTGGGGGTTGTCGTAGCCGACCACGTTGGAGATGATGCCGAGGTGGTGTTGGAAGTGGCCGACGGTGCCGCACACCATGGCGTCGGCGTGGCCGAGCTCCAGCATCAGCGAGCCGATGAGGGTGGTGTTGGAGATCACGCGGCGTTTGGCCAGATCGGGGGTGATGCCGTTGCGCTGCTGGAGGCGGTAGTATTCCTGCCAGTATTCTGGATAGCGCGGGTCGTTTTCGTTGTTCACGACTTCAAAATCGGTACCCGGGCGGATGGTGAGCCCCATTTTCTGGATGCGCTCTTCGATCACGTTGGGGCGGCCGATCAGAATCGGCGCGGCTAGCTTGCCGGCCACAATCTGCTGGGTGGCGTGCAGCACGCGTTCGTCTTCGCCTTCGGCCAGCACCACTCGTTTGAGCTCGGTGCGCGCCTGGGCGAAAATCGGCTTCATAAACAGGCCGGATTTATACACAAATTCGTTCAGCTTCTCTTCATAGGCGGCGAAATCGGCAATCGGGCGGGTGGCGATGCCGGAATCCATGGCGGCTTTGGCCACGGCGGGCGCCACTCGGGCAATCAGGCGCGGGTCGAAGGGCTTGGGAATCAGGTATTCGGGGCCGAATTTAAGCTCGGCGCCCATATAGGCGGTGGCCACTTTGTCGTTCTGCTCGGCCATGGCCAAATCGGCAATGGCGCGCACGGCGGCCAGCTTCATTTCTTCGTTGATGGTGGTGGCGCCCACATCCAGCGCGCCGCGGAAGATGAAGGGGAAGCAGAGCACGTTGTTCACTTGGTTCGGGAAGTCGGAACGGCCGGTGCCGATAATCACGTCGGGGCGGGCGGCTTTGGCTTCCGGCGGCCAAATTTCCGGCTGCGGGTTGGCCATGGCCAGCACGATGGGCGAGGCGGCCATCTGTTTGAGCATATCGGTGCTCAGCACATTGGGGCCGGAGAGGCCGAGGAAGATGTCGGCACCGGGCACGGCATCGCCCAAGGCGCGCCAGCCGTTGTCGGCGATGGCGTAGCGCACTTTGCTTTCGTCCATGCGGTCGCGGTCGGCACGGGTTTGGTAGATGACGCCTTTGGAATCGCATACGGTGATGTTTTCGCGCTTCATGCCCAAGGCCACGAGCAAATCGAGGCAGGCGATGGCGGCGGCGCCGGCGCCGGAGCACACCAGGCGTACTTGGCCGATGTCTTTGCCGACCACGCGCAGGCCGTTGAGGATGGCGGCGGCGGTGATGATGGCCGTGCCGTGCTGGTCGTCGTGGAATACCGGGATTTTGCAGCGTTCGCGCAGTTTTTTCTCAATATAGAAGCATTCAGGCGCTTTGATGTCTTCCAGGTTGATGCCGCCGAAGGTGGGCTCTAGGGAAGCGATGATTTCCACCAGTTTCTCAGGGTCGGTTTCGTTGATTTCGATGTCGAACACGTCGATGCCGGCGAATTTCTTAAACAATACGCCTTTGCCTTCCATCACCGGCTTGCTGGCCTCGGCGCCGATGTTACCCAAGCCGAGCACGGCGGTGCCGTTGGAAATCACGGCCACCAGGTTGCCGCGGGCGGTGTATTTGTAGGAATCTTGCGGATTGGCGTGGATTTCCATGCAGGGTGCAGCCACGCCGGGCGAATAAGCCAGCGAAAGGTCGTGCTGGGTGGCCAGCGCCTTAGTGGGGGCTACCTGAATTTTGCCCGGCTGGGGGTATTGGTGGAAATCGAGGGCGGCTTGCTTAATCATGTCGTCCATGGGGGAGTCCTTTATCGTGAGAATGAGAAGAAGAGGGGAAACATGGGTGGTTGAAAGAGGCTACCTGAAAATGCGGCTGCAATAAAAGCAAAGGCTACCTGAAAATACTGCGCGGCGGGCTTTCTGCCAAACGGAAAACAGGCTGTCAAACAACCGGCCGCGGGGGTTAAATGCCGTGTGCCGTTATTTTTCGGCGGCCGGCGGGTTGGGCGCCACCGGCTGCACCTGCGGAACCAGGTTCATGCTGTAGCCGTTTTTCGGATACCAGATGCCTTGCACCCGCCATTTGCCGGCGTCGTCTTCCACGCGCACATACCAGTGGTCGGTGGGGCGCAGCGGCTGGAAAACCGCCGCGTATTCTACCCGATCGGCTGCGGTTTCGGCACTGCCTTGGCGCTGCATTTCCACGGTTTGGTCGTATTGGTCGCGACCGGGGTGCAGCCAGGTGAGTTTGAGCGGGGTGTCGGGCTCGATTTGGCCGCTGAGCAGGATTTTGGCGCGGCTGCCATCGGGGCTGATGAGCACGTCGGCACGGATTTGGCGACGCTCGGCTTCTTCGTCGCGTTCCATTTGCAGGGCGATGTTTTTGCCTTCACGGTAGTAGTCGTCGGTAACCAGCGAAGGGTTGTTGCGGTGGGCGGCCAGATAATAAGTGTAGAAGCCGGCTGCCACCACGATGGCGGGCCCGGCCATCAGCAGCCACGGCCAGGGGTGTCGATACCAAGGTTTGGCCGGCGCGCTGCCGGAGCCGGGCGGGCGGGGCTTGTTCATTTCTGTTTTACTCTCCGATGAATGTGCTTTTGGTGTTGATGGTGGCGGCTTCGGCATCGGGTTTGCCTTCGGCGGCATAGCGGAAGGTGAATACGATGGGGTTGCTGCCTTTTTCGGCATAGTCGGGAATCACGGCCACTTGAACGGGCACGGTAATGCTGTCGCTGCCGTTGATGCGCAGGCCGCCTTCGGGCAGGCCGGTGATTTTGATGTCTTCCAAGCCGGATACGCTGGCAGTGAGGATTTGCGGCTGTTCGCTGGCGTTGGTGATGCGCAGGTTGTAGGCATTTTCCAGCCAGCCGTCTTGGTTTTGGCGCACCATCACGCCGCGGTCTTTCACGATGTCGATGTGCACTTCCTGCCGCATCAGGAGCCCGATAACCAAGCCTACGGCCACGGCGGCCAACACCGAGCCGTAGCCCAATACGCGCGGGCGTAGCATGCGGCGCGGAATTTGTTTTTCCGGATAGTCTTTCTCCAGCGCGCCTTCGGTGGTATAGCGGATGAGGCCGCGCGGATAGTTCATTTTATCCATGATTTCGTCGCAGGCGTCGATGCAGGCCGCGCAGCCGATGCATTCATATTGCAGGCCGTCGCGGATGTCGATGCCCACGGGGCACACCTGTACGCACATGGTGCAGTTGATGCAGTCGCCCAACTCGGTTTCTTCTCGACTGATGTTCTTCTTGCGCGCGCCGCGCGGCTCGCCGCGTGCCGGGTCGTAGGAAATGATCAGCGTGTCGCGATCGAACATGGCGCTTTGGAAGCGGGCGTAGGGGCACATGTATTTGCACACCTGTTCGCGCATGATATGGGCAAATAACCAGGTGAAGGTGCCGTAGAGTGCGGCGGCAATCAGTGCGGCGCCGGACACGGCCGCCCAGTTGAGCGTGAAGATGTGTGCCACCAGTGGGCGGATGGGGCTGAACCAGCCGGCAAAGGTGATGCCCGTCCAGGCGCAGACGGCGAAAATCAGCAGGTATTTGGTGAGCTTGATGCGGATTTTGCTGAAATTCCACGGCGATTTATCGAGCTTGAGGCGCTTGTTGCGGTCGCCTTCCACCAGGCGGTCGATCCACAGCATGATTTCGGTATAAACCGTTTGCGGGCAGGCATAGCCGCACCACAGGCGCCCGGCGATGGTGGTCCACCAGAACAGGCCGAAGGCGGAAAGCAGCAGGAGGCCGGTAAGGTAGATTAAATCGTTGGGCACGAGGGTGAAGGCGAAGATGTGGAAACGCCGCCCGGGGATGTCGAACCACACGGCTTGGCGGCCGTGTAGGTTGAACCAGGGGATCACGTAAAACACGAATTGGGTGGCGAGGATGGCCCAGATGCGCAGGTTGGCAAAGCGGCCTTTGGCCTGCTTGGGATGGATGCGTTTGGCGCCCTGATACAGGGAAATCACCTGCTCTTTGGGCGCCGGTTGGGGCGCTTTGGCTGCGGGTTCCGTCATGGTGGTGTTCCTTTTTGGCGCCGCTATGGCTGCGGCTTGCTTTTTGGTATGGATACTGCGGTTTGCGTGCGGGATTATACGCTGCGGGGGGAAGGGTGTCAGCAGGATATGGCGGAGGATAGGGAAAGGCAATCGTATATGATGAGCGGGGTTGGGGCTACCTGAAAATTATGGTGCAAAGTTGTGGTAAAAGCTGGAGCATGGGTTTGGTAGGAAATCATTTTGTTTGAGCTGTGCTGATATTTTCAGGTAGCCTGTTTGCCTGCCGCACGTTCAGCGCAGCCGTTTGCCGGTTTCGGCGTCGATGATGCGGCTGGGCTGTTTGGCGCCGCCGCAGCGTCCGGGCAGCACCCACACGTCGCGGCCGAAGCAGCGGCGCACTTCGCGCTGGTGGCGCAAGGCGCGGCGGCCGCTTTTGTTGCAGGAGGTGGACACAAGTGGGGTGCCGAGGGCGGCGCACAGGCGGCGGGCGCCGGCGTGGGCGGGGATGCGCACGGCGAGTTTGTTGCGGCGGCGGCCGCGCAATGGGGCGGGGATGGTGGGGGCGGCGCGGAACAGCAGGGTGACGGGGGCGGGCCAGGTTGCTTCGGCGAGCTGTTTTTGGTTTTCAGGTAGCCTAGCGAGCAGGGGTTGCAGTTGGGGCAGGCTGCTGCCGATCACGATGAGGCCTTTGTGTTGCGGGCGCTGTTTGAGCCGCATCAGGCGGTGTAGGGCGCGCGGGTTGGTGGGCAGGCAGCCGAGGCCGTAGCTGGATTCGGTGGGGTAGGCCACGAGGCCGCCGCGGCGCAGGTGGGCTTGCAGGCGGCGGGCGGCGGTGGCAGAAAGGGAGCGGGGGAACATGGTTTCTCGTGTGTGATGGCGGGCTGCCGTGCGCTATTGTAATGCGAAATGGGTTGGCTTTCGATTGGGGGGAGGCTTTGGATTTAGCGGGAGCTCGGCCTGACTTATGCCAAGACATCGTTTTAACTTCGTTGAAGCTCACGCTTTCAGGTAGCCTCTTTGACTGTCGGTGTGGCTACCTGAAAACACAAACTTCAGCGTAATTGCATGCTGGCTGCGGCGGGTTCGGAATGTAAACCCGGTTTCCGGCGGCTTTTTCCTCTTTCGCTCCTCCGTGCTTTCTTGTATCCTTGCACCCTTTCCGTTAAAAATTGCAAAATTCTATCATGAACGTGTTACAGAGATTCAGCCGCTTCATCGGTAAAACTTTCGCGCTGTGGGCGGCGCTGTTCGCCATGGCCGGCTTTGTGCTGCCGGATGTGTTTATCCAGCTGATTGCGCCGTATATTCCTTGGCTGCTGGGCATCGTGATGTTCGGCATGGGGCTCACGCTCACGCCGTCGGACTTCAAAATTTTAGGCCAGCATCCGAAAGCGGTGCTTATCGGCGTGGTGGCGCAGTTTGTGATTATGCCCACCACGGCCTATTTGCTGTCGCTGGCGCTGAACCTGCCTGCCGAAGTGGCCGTGGGCGTGATTCTGGTAGGCTCCTGCCCGGGCGGTACGGCTTCCAATGTGATGACTTTCCTGGCACGCGGCAATGTGGCGCTATCGGTGGCGGTTACCTCCATCACCACGCTGCTCGCCCCGCTGATCACGCCCGCCGTGTTCTACCTTTTTGCCCACCAATGGCTGGATATTGCCGCCGCCAAGATGCTGGGCGATATCTTGAAAATGGTGCTGCTGCCGATTGTGCTGGGCGTGGTGGCGCACACGCTGTTCCGCAAGCAGACGGAAGCGGCGGTGGATATCCTGCCCTTGGTATCGGTATTGGCGATTGTGCTGATTATCGGCGCGGTGGTGGCGGGCAGCCGCCGGCAGATTATCGAAACCGGGCTGCTGATTTTCGGCGTGGTGGTGTTGCACAACGCCATCGGTTATGCGCTGGGCTTCCTCTCCGCCAAAATGTTCAAGCTGCCCTATGATGCGCAGAAAACACTGGCCATCGAAGTGGGCATGCAAAACTCCGGCCTCGGCGCGGCACTGGCCAAGGGGCATTTCGCCGCCATGCCGCTGGTGGCTGTGCCCAGCGCAATTTTCAGCGTATGGCACAATATTTCCGGCTCGCTCCTGGCGTCTTACTGGGCGGCCAAAGCGGAAAAGGCGGAGCAGGGGGCGGCTAAAGCGCAGGAAAATCCTGAGCAGCAATAAAGCCGCTGTTGCCGCAAGCCTGCCGTGCGCCCAACAGGCTACCTGAAAGTGCAAGCTTCAGCGTCAGTTAAAACGATGTCTTGGCGGCAAGCCAAGGCTGAGTTTCTGCGAAGCTAAATTTTAAGGCGCGATTTGCTATACTTGTCGCGCCTTATCCTTGTTTTTACCATTTTTATTATGCCCGCCATCCGCCCCGCCATTCATGCCGATTTGCCGGCCATTGTCGGCATTTATAATGCCAGCATCCCTGTCCGCCAAGCCACCGCCGATTTGCAGCCGGTAACTGTGGCGGAACGCGAAGCCTGGTTTGCCGCGCACGGCGGCACGCGCCCGCTGTATGTGCTGGAAAACGAAGCCGGCGAAGTGTGCGGTTGGGGCAGTTTCAGCGATTACTACCCGCGCCGCGCTTACCACATCAGCGCCGAAATCAGCATTTATATCAGCCCGCAGGCACAGGGCGCGGGGCACGGCCGCCGGATTTTGGAGCATATGCTGGCGCAGGCGCCGGATTTGGGTATCCGCAACGTGCTGGCCGTCATCTTTGCCCACAACGCGGCGAGCCTGGCGCTGTTCGGGCGCTACGGTTTCGCTGAGTGGGGGCGGCTGCCGCAGGTATGCGATTTAGAAACGCGGCTGGCGGATATCGTCATCCTCGGCAAGGCACTGTCGCCGGCCTAAAGGCTACCTGAAAAATATCCGCCGGCTTATCGTACAACTCAAACACACCGGGCAAACGGCATTATTTATGCTTGCCTGCAAGCACAACCCCCAAACACAACGGCTACCAAAGGAAAACAATAATTGGCCACCCTATCCGATGTCTACATCAAGCGCGCCGCCGCCTTCCTGCCCAACCAGCCGGTGGGCAACGACACAATGGAAGCCGTGCTCGGCATGGCGGGCGAAACGCCCTCGCGCGTGCGCAAAATGATATTGCGCTCCAACGCCATCACCAGCCGCCACTACGCCATCGATCCGCACACCCGCCGCGCCACCCACAGCAACACCGAACTCTCCGCGCTGGCCATCCGCGGCCTGCTGGAACAGGGCTTGCAGCCCGAAACTATCGGCAGCCTCGCCTGCGGCACATCCTACCCCGACCAGATATTGCCCGGCCACGCTGTGATGGTGCACGGGCTTTTGCCGCAGATTCCGCCCTGCGAAGTGGTGAGCACGGCGGGCGTGTGCGTGGCCGGCATGGCGGCGATGAAGCAGGCCGAACGCGCCGTACGCACCGGCGAATGCCGCGAGGCGGTGGCAGCGGCTTCGGAAGCGGCTTCCGCCGTGCTGCGCGGCGAGCGCTTCCAAATTGAAACCGATTGCCTGCGCCTGCAAGACGCCAAGCCGGAAATCGCGTTTGAAAAAGATTTCCTGCGCTGGATGCTCTCCGACGGCGCCGGTGCAGTACAGCTGGGCAGCGAGCCCCTGTCCGGGCAACTCAATTTCAAAATCCATTGGATCGAGTTGCTGTCTTATGCCAACGAAATGCCGGTGTGCATGTATGCCGGCGGTGAAGTGGGGCAGGGCGGCGAATGGCTGAGCTGGAAAGAAGCCGATGCCGCCACCTGCGCCGAACGCAGCCTGATGGCAGTGAAGCAGGACGTGAAGCTGCTCAATGACAACATTGTCGCCTACACCGTGGAAAAACCGCTGCACCGCCTCATCGCCAAACACGGCTTGCAGTCCGGCCAAATCGACTGGTTCCTGCCGCACTATTCTTCCGGCTTCTTCCGCAGCAAACTGGCCGATGGCCTTGCCGCCGCCGGGCTGCCGATTGCCGAAGAAAAATGGTTTACCAACCTGCCGTATAAAGGCAACACCGGCTCCGCCGCGATCTACATCATCCTGGAAGAATTCATGCGCCGTCCCGACATCCGCGCCGGCCAGAAAATCCTGTGCTATATCCCCGAAAGCGGCCGCTTTTCCACCTGCTTCATGCTGCTCGAAGCCGTGTATGCCTGAATGACCCAGAAAGGCTACCTGAAAATATCGGCTTCAGCGCAGCAACAAGTTGCGGCTTTGCCCAAACAACTTTTCAGGTAGCCCTCCGCCAATATTCAAACCGCCAAATATCCGCTTGGACAACACCAGATGGACATCAACGACATCCCCCAAGACGACAGCCCCAGCTACCACGGCCACCAAAAAATCATCTACGGCACCCGAAACGGCCGCTACCAAGCCGCCACCAGCACCGGCTGGCAAGACGAAGCCTACGCCACCGGCCAGGCCGTGGCCGAGCTCGAAGCGCAAACCCAAGCCGCCCGGCAGGCCGTAGAACGCGGCGAACGCTCCCCCCTCTATTACCACATGTACCGCAGCCGCCACGACGAAGCCAGCCTCGCCCAAGCCGCCGGGCTGTGGCGCTGGCAGGTGTGCCGCCACATGCAGCCCGCCGTGTTTCAAAGGCTACCTGAAAAAACCCTCGTCCGATACGCCCAAGCCCTCGGCATCAGCCCAGCAGAGCTGCGCCAACCCTTCTGATTGCCAAACCGTCATTTCAAACATCCAAGGAGTCGAAACATGACCGAACCCCGCTTCCCCCAAGACATCTACACCGAGCCAGAAGTCGATCCCGACACCCTCGCCAACCTCGGCCCACTCGCCCCCATGGCCGGCATCTGGGAAGGCCGCAAAGGCACCGATGTCAACCCCAAAGCCGACGGCCCCGAAACCGATGCCTACATCGAACGCTACGAGCTCCAACCCATCGACGGCCAAACCAACGGCCCCCAGCTCTTCTACGGCCTGCGCTACCATACCCGCATCGTCCAGCCGGGCGAAGTGGAAACCTTCCACGACCAAGTCGGCTACTGGCTGTGGGAGCCCGCCACCGGCAACATCATCCTCACCCTCTCCATCCCGCGCGGCCAAACCGCCATGGCCGTCGGCCACGCCGCCCCCGATGCCAAAAGCTTCACCCTCACCGCCGTACGCGGCTCCGACACCAACGGCATCTCCTCCAACCCCTTCCTCGAACACGCCTTCAAAACCGAGCGCTACACCATCCAAGTGCGCATCAACGACGACGGCACCTGGGCCTACCGCCAAGAAACCGTGCTGCGGATTCCCGGCCAAAGCGAACCCTTCGCCCACACCGACCACAACACCCTGCACAAAATCGGCGAGCCCACCCCCAACCCCACCGCCCTCGCCGCGCAGAAAAAAGGCTGAAGCCCGTTGCTCCGATGGCAGTGCAAAGGCTACCTGAAAATCCAGAAGACGGTTTTCAGGTAGCCTTTATTGCAGCTGTAAAATGATATTTTATTGATTATTATGGTGTTTATCGCCATGTTTTCCGCCGGCTCCTCCGCCCTCACATTCGCCCGCCGCCCCCGCCTGTGCTACACTGTGCCCCGTTTTCCCAACCGATTTTCCCAAACGCCATGAAACGCAAACTCGCCCCCGCCCTCAGCGCCCTGCTTATCCTCGCCGCCTGCAGCAGCGAGCAGCCCGTGCAACCCGTGCCGGATAGTCAAAGAATCACGCCCGAAGCCAGCCTGCCGCTCTCCGAAACCGGCTTCAGCCAAAACCCCCAAGTGCAGCGCTTTATCCGCCGCCAGGCCGGGGAAGGCGTGATGGGCGAGGCGCAGTTGCAGCAGTTTTTCGCGCAGTCGGTGTATAAAGGCAACATCATCAACATCATGAACCGCCCCGGCACGTCCCGCCCATGGTATGAGTTCCGCAGCGGCAATGCCGGCGCCGGCAAAATCAACGGCGGCCGCCGCTTCCACCAGCAATACCGCCAGGTGCTCGACCAAGTGGCGCGCGAATACGGCGTGCCGGCCGAAGTGCTGGTGGCCATCGTGGGCATCGAAACCAACTACGGCAGCAATATGGGCAGCTTCCGCCTGGCCGATTCGCTGCCCACCCTCGCTTTCGGCTACCCGCGCCGTGGAGAATTTTTCCAGCAGGAGCTGCACGAATTCCTGCTGATGGCCAAAGAAGAAGGCCGCGACCCCTTCGGCTTCACCGGCAGCTATGCCGGCGCCATGGGCATGCCGCAGTTCATGCCCTCCAGCTACCGCAAATGGGCGGTGGATTACGACGGCGATGGCCAGCGCAATATTTGGGGCAGCGTGCCCGATGTGGCCGCTTCCGTGGCCAACTATCTGAAGGCCCACGGCTGGCAGCGCGGCGGCAGGATGATGGTGCCCGTGGCCCTCACGCCCACGCCCGAGCTTTTGACGCTGATTGAGGAAAAAACCGCGCTGGGTAAAACCGTGGGCGAGCTGCGGCAGATGGGCGTGGTGCTGCTCGAAGACGTGCCCGACCACGAAAAAGCCGTGCTGTTCCGCCTGGAAACCGCGCCCGGCCAGTATGAATACTATATCGGCCTAAACAATTTCTACGCCGTTTGGCAATATAACCACAGCCGCCTGTATGTGAGCGCCGTGCGCGAAATCGCCAACGGTGTGAGCGGCGGCAAGCTGTAAGCAGCCATACGCATCCATTCGGCGATAGGGCTACCTGAAACGTGAGCTTCACGAAGCTAACAAGCAGCAACCGGTTTTTCAGGTAGCCTTTCCTTTTGATGCAGCGCCGGGCGATTGCCTTATATAAGCGGATTAAATTGACCTTCGATACAAGGCGGCGAGCCGCAGATAGTACACACGTACAGCAAGGCGAACCAATGCCGTAGCGAAGGTTAAGTTAATTCGCTATATCCGGCGCCACGGCATATCGTTTCTATTTGGCGCGGCTATAAGGGCTACCTGAAAAACCAATCAACTGTTTTCAGGTAGCCTTTTCCGCTACAATACGCCACTCACAATATCAGCAAGAAAGCCACACACCATGCCCAAAATCACCGTATTGCCGCACAGCGAATTGTGCCCTGAAGGCAAAGTCATCGAAAACGCCCCCGAAGGCGAAAGCATCTGCAGCCTGCTGCTGGAAAACGGCATCGAAATCGAGCACGCCTGCGAGCAATCCTGCGCCTGCACCACCTGCCACGTGATCGTGCGCCAAGGCTTCGACAGCCTGGAAGAGCCCAGCGAAATCGAAGAAGACCTGCTCGACCAAGCCTGGGGCTTGGAAGCCGAATCGCGCCTGAGCTGCCAGGCCAAAGTGGCCGGCGAAGACCTTGTGGTGGAAATCCCCAAATACACCATCAACCACGCCCGCGAGCATCACTGATTTTCAGGTAGCCCCATCATGAAATGGACCGACACCCAGCGCATTGCCGAAGAACTCTTCGACCGGCATCCCGAAATCGACCCCAACACCATCCGCTTCACCCAGCTGCGCCAGCTCATCCTCGAGCTGCCCGAATTTAACGACGACCCGCAGCGCAGCGGCGAGCGCATCCTCGAAGCCGTGCAGCAGGCCTGGATCAACGAAGCCGAGTAAACCTAAGCCATCACCCTATTTCAGGTAGCCCGTATCCCGCACACAGGCTACCTGAAAAATTCATTCCGAAAGCCAAGCATGAAAATCGCCACCTGGAACGTCAACTCCCTCAAAGTGCGCCTGCCGCACGTGAGCGACTGGCTGATTCAGCAGCAGCCCGATATCCTCTGCCTGCAAGAGCTCAAGCTCGATCAAGACCAATTCCCCCTCGCCGCCTTCGAACTCTCCGGCTACCGCGCCGTGTGGAGCGGGCAGAAAACCTACAACGGCGTCGCCATCCTCAGCCGCGAAACCGCCCAAGACGTGCACACCAGCCTGCCCGCCCTGCCCAACGACCCGCAGCGGCGTGTGATTGCCGCCACCATCGGCGGCGTGCGCGTAGTGAACGTGTATTGCGTAAACGGCGAGGCCGTGGGCAGCGAAAAATTTGCCTATAAACAGCAATGGTTTGCCGCCCTGACCGAATTTTTACGCGATGAATTGGCACGCCATTCCGAGCTGGTGCTGCTTGGCGATTTCAACATCGCCCCCGCCGATTTGGATGTGTACGACCCGGAAAAATGGCAGGGCAAAATCCTCTGCTCCGCCGAAGAACGCGCCTGGTTTCAAACCCTGCTCGGCCTCGGACTCACCGACAGCCTGCGCCACCTACACCCCGCCGAACCGCTCTACACATGGTGGGACTACCGCATGAACATGTTCCGCCGCAAACTCGGCCTGCGTATCGACCACATCCTCGCCAGCCAAGCCCTGCTGCCGCGCCTCACTGCCGCCGGCGTGGACACCGCCCCGCGCGCGCTTGAACGCCCCAGCGACCACGCGCCGGTGTGGGCGGAGTTTGCCTAACGCATTCTTTCTGCGATTAAAAAAGGCTACCTGAAATTTTCAGGTAGCCTTTTTGTATCAGAATTCGAGCGGCGGGGTTTATTCCTGCATCGTCCAAGCCACGCTGCCGCCGGCGCGCATGGGGACGAGCTGCCCGCCGTTGCCGATGGGGAAGCTGTCGGGCACGGTTTGCATTTGTTTCACCAGGGTGATGGTGTCGCGGTTTTCAGGCAGGCCGTAGAAGCGGGCGCCGTTTTGCGAGGCGAAGGCTTCGAGTTTGTGTAGCGCGCCGATTTGCTCGAAGGCTTCGGCGTAGAGCTCGATGGCGGTGGCGGCGCTGAAGATGCCGGCGCAGCCGCAGGCGTTTTCTTTGGCGCTTTGCGGGTGGGGGGCGGAGTCGGTGCCAAGGAAGAATTTGTGCGATTGTGCGCCGGACACGGCTTCGAGCAGGGCGCGGCGGTGGCTTTCGCGTTTGAGCACGGGCAGGCAGTAGTGGTGGGGGCGCACGCCGCCCACGAGTAGGTCGTTGCGGTTGAGCAGCAGGTGTTGGGGGGTAACGGTGGCGGCGAGGTTTTCGCCGCTTTGGCACACGAGGCGGGCGGCTTCGGCGGTGGTGATGTGTTCGAACACGACTTTGAGGCCGGGCACCCGGTCGAGCACAGGCAAGAGAATGCGGTCGATGAAGGCGGCTTCGCGGTCGAAGATGTCGATGGCGGGGTCGGTGACTTCGCCGTGCACGAGGAAGCGCAGGTCTTGGGCGGCGATTTCTTCGAGCACGGGGATGAGCTTGAACAGATCGGTGACGCCGCTGTCGGAGTTGGTGGTGGCGCCGGCGGGATAGAGTTTGAAGGCGGCGATACCGGCGGCTTTGGCTTGGCGCACGAGCTCGGGGGTGGCGTGGTCGGTGAGGTAGAGTGTCATCAGGGGCTGGAAGTGGCTGCCGGGGGGCAGGGCGGCGAGGATGCGTTCGCGGTAGGCCAGTGCATCGGCCACGCTGACGACGGGGGGCTTGAGGTTGGGCATGATGACGGCGCGCCCCATTTGGCGGGCGGTGTGGGGCAGGACGTGGCGGAGGGTGTCGCCGTCGCGCAGGTGGAGGTGCATGTCGTCGGGGCGGATGAGGGTGAGGGTTTGCATGGCGGACTTTCGTGTGGGGGTGATGTTTTTAGCTTCGTTGAAGCTGACGCTTTCAGGTAGCCTGCGGGAAGGTTGGGGCTACCTGAAAATTATTTGTGTCGGATAACGAGGATGAATACGCCGTTTTCTGTGCCGGAAGAAAGGAGTTGGTGGCCGGTTTGGCGGCAGAAGGCGGCGAAGTCGTCGGGGGCGCCGGGGTCGGTGGCGCGCACGGACAGGAGTTGCCCGGCCTGCATGGTGGCAAGGGCTTTTTTGGCGCGCAGGATGGGCAGGGGGCATTTGAGACCGGTGAGGTCGAGCTGGAGGTCGGGGGTCATGGTGTGGGTTCTGTTGGTTTGGATGGGCGGATTATAGCGGAAAGTGGCAACGCAAACTTTGGTTTGAATGTGGAAAGGCTACCTGAAAATGGGAAAAATGTTTTTCAGGTAGCCTTTAGCTTGGCAAGATTATCGGAGGGAGAAAATTCGTTGTAGCCAATCGGCTTTTGTTGTTTGCAACGTAAAATCTGCGCCACCGCATTTGGTGCAACGTTCCGGCTGGGGAATGCCTGCGTCCGAACGGGTAAATGCTGCATATTTCTGCCCGCAGTTTCGGCATATCCAGTAATCGGTTTTGCCGATTTCCCTTGGCGCAATCGGCATCTTCAGTCTTCTTTCACAAAAGGGTAATACGGTTTGCCCCAGGCATAGTCGGGATGTTGCTGCATGATATGCAGTACCAGCGGCAGCAGGCTGATGAGGATGCGGCAGGCGTCTTTGAGTTGATTGCGGTTGGCCGAACTGCCGTAGGTTGCACCGCCGTGGATAATTTGGTTGCGCAGGGTGTAGAGGCGGTCGAACATAATTAGCAGCACGGTATCGGTATCTTGTGCGGCTAAGGCGCGTTGTGCTTTTTTCCCTGCTTTTTCAAATTCTTCTTGCCAAGCGATTTCTGAAATTTTGCCGTTATGGAAATCCCCAAACGGCTGGAAAACATAGCGGTTGCCCAAGAGGGAGCGGATTGCGCCGGGAAAGGTTTGCCATACTAAGGCATAAATCAGCTTTTCTTCATCCAAACGGCAGATAGTGTTTAGGAATTGGCGGAAATGGCTTCGGTCGCCGGATATTTCCCGTTCATCAATTTCGCGGGCATAGGCAGCATTGAAAGCAATCCATAATGCTTGGAAGCCGGTATCCCAATCCGGCGCGAAAGAAAGCCGCCCGCCCTGTTGGGCCAGCATTTGCTGCATATGCTTGGGGATAGCCGGCTGCTTGGCATGATTGGCCGTATCTTTGCCGCTCAACAACTCTTCAGCCTTATCCAACCAGCTTAACGCACGGTGGATGCGCAGTCGGAATGGGTCGGAGTAGGTATCGCGGTGTTGGTGGTAATGGGTTTGAATGGTAGATAGGTTGATGCTCATAGGAAATTCCTGTTTTCAGGTAGCCTTTTCCCTGCCTGCACATAACCGCTCACATCACCGCCAGCGCGGCCAGGCATTTTTCGCGTTGGCCGTTTTGCGGGGGGATGGTTTGGCCGGGCAGGATGAGGGTGTAGCGCTGACCGCGGCCGTGGGCTTCGAGCACGCGGTAGCACAAGAGGCCGGCGAGGCGGTCGGTGCCGGTGCCGGCGGGGTAGTCGGCGTAGCTGATGATGTGGTCGGCGGCATGGAAGGCGGGTTCTTCGAAATGTTTGTCGAGCAGGCGGCCGCTTTTGGCGTAGTTTTTCCAGGCGATGTGTTGCAGCGAGGTGCCGGGCTGGTGGTCTTGCAGGTAGGCGAGGTCTTCGTTGCCGCCGAGTTTGCGGCGCGGCTCGCCTTCTTCGGCGGGGGTGCTGCCGGGCGGGGCGGTGTGCGGCTGGGGCGCAGGGTACACCAGGCCTTCTTCCGGCCAGTGCCACACGCATTCGACGCTGCTGATGGCAAACGGCCACACGCTGGCGCAGCGCAGCGGCGGCAGGATCAGCCGGCCGCGCCGCGCGGGCAATACAGGCCAGGCGAAGGGCTTAGGCTGTTTGGCAGTGAACAGGGCGGCGCGGAATTCGGGCTCGCCATCGCGGCGGCTGTCGGGTGCGAACCACAGCTGGCGGTGGCGCGCCTTGGCCGAGGCGGCGGGCAGCAGCAGGATGTCGGCGGGTTGGCCTTGGAAGATTTCTTCGGGCAGGGTGAGGTCGAGGCGCAGGCCGATGAGCTGCAGGCAGTTGAGCAGGAGGCCCACACACAAAAATCCGGCCAGCCAGAAGGCCACCAGATAGGCGAGGTTCACTTGATAGTTCAAACCCACCAGCCACAGCAGCCCTACCATCACAGCCAGGGTAACGCCGAGGCGGGTGGGGCGCAGGCGCAAATCGCGCAGGCGGGGGCTGTATTGATTGGCGCTCACGATACAGCTACCTGGAGCAGCATCTGCTCGAGCAGCTGAGTGATGGATTGCGGCTGCAGGGTTTGCAGGCGGTGCCCAGCCACGGCCACCCACACGGCTTTGATGTCTTCCGGCAGCACAAAGTCGCGTCCGGCCAAGAAAGCCCAGGCTTTGGCGGCTTTCACCACAGCCAGGCCGGCGCGCGGGCTGAGGCCGTTTACAAACAGGCCGGGCTGGCGCGTGGCCTGTACCAGGCGGTATACATAATCGGTGGCCTGCTGCGAACAGGTTACCTGCATGGCCTCAGCCTGCCATTGCAGCAGGATTTCGGCGTTGCACACGGCTTTGAGCGCGGGCAGCAGGCGGCGGCGGTCGCCTTGGGCGTAGAGCTGGCGTTCGGCTTCGGCAGAGGGGTAGCCCAGCGATAGGCGCATCATGAAGCGGTCGAGTTGCGATTCGGGCAGCGGGAAGGTGCCGAGCTGCTCGACCGGGTTTTGCGTGGCGATCACGAAGAAGGGCTTGGGCAGACGGTAGGTTTTGCCATCTACGGAAACCTGTTTTTCTTCCATGGCTTCGAGCAGGGCAGATTGCATTTTGGGCGAGGCGCGGTTGATTTCGTCGGCGAGCAGGAAGTGGTAGAAAATGGGGCCGGGATGGAATTTGAACTGGCCGTCGGCCGGCTGGAACACGTTCACGCCCAAGAGGTCGGCGGGTAGCATGTCGTTGGTGAATTGCACGCGGCGGTAGCCCAGGCCGAGCACCACGGCCAGGCCGTGCGCCAGCGTGGTTTTGCCCACGCCGGGCACGTCTTCGAGCAGCACGTGGCCGTCGGCCAGGATGCTGGCCATCAGGTGCTGGAGTACGGTTTCTTTGCCGAGAATCAGGGCGTTGAGTTGGGTGAAGACGTTTTGCAAGTGGGGGTTCATGTTGTGGTTATCCTGATTATTGTGTGAATGGGGCTACCTGAAAAAGGTTACCTGAAAATATTGTGCCGTTGGCGGTGAAAATATGCCCTGTCAAACCAACAGGGCATATTTCAGGTAGCCTAATCTTGCACCGGCTCTTCGGCGGCGACTTGTTCGATTAAATGGGAAATACTCATGCCGCGCTCGAGCGATTCATCGTATTTGAAATGCAGCTCGGGGGTTTTGAACAATTTGATGCGGCGTGAAAGCTCGCTGCGCAGGTGACCTTTGGCGTGTTCCAGCGCTTCGGCGGTGATGTCGCGGGTGGTGTCGTCGAGTACGGTGTAATACACGGTGGCGTGGCTGTAGTCGCGTGTGAGCTCGACTTCGTTGATGGTGATGAAGCCGGCGCGCGGGTCTTTGAGCCCGGTGCGCACAAGCTCGGCCAGCTCGCGCATGATTTGTTCGCGCACGCGGTCTTGGCGGGCGTAGCCGCGGTGGGATTTAGCCATGGGGTTCCTCTTTGGCAGGTTATTTGAGCTCGCTGGTGCGGTCGAGCAGGGCATCCATCAGGGTGTCGTATTGTTTTTTACGATGCTGGATGCGCAGTTGGTCAAATTCGCCCAGTTGCCCTTCGAAGGTGTGGGTTTTGAAATAGGGCTTCAGGTCGAAGGCTTTTTCTAGGAAACGGATCACGTTGAGCTCGTTTTCACGATCGACGGGGCGCAGTGGAAAACGGCCGGTAAGCACGAAGTTGTCGGGCATCACGGCGGTGGCCACCAGGAGCGGCTCGGCGTTTTCACGCCGGCGGATTTCAAGCACCAGGGTGTAGGTTTCAAAGGTATGGGTTTGTTTGTCGTTCATCTTCGCATACTCAAATGGGTGGGCAGCGGTTTGGATTGGTGTGGCAAACGGTTGTGTCCGCTGGTAACACGGCATAGCCGGCATGATACGACAAGCGCCGCCCACTTGGTAGGGGGGCTACGGGCGCGATGTATGTCGTTCTGCTGGTCGGCTGGGAAATGGGGTGGATAAGATTGCCGTTTTGCTGTTTTATTTGGTATTTCCTGCCAATTTGGCTATGACTGTGTCAAGGTCGGATACGTGGAAGGAGGCTACCTGAAACGGGTTCGGGCAGCCTCCGGTTTCGCCGTATCTGATTATAGTGAGCGGGCCACTTCCACCACATCGAAGGCTTCCAGCAGGTCGCCTTCCTGGATGTCGTTGTAGTTTTTCAGCATCAGGCCGCATTCGAAGCCCATGCGCACTTCCTTCACATCGTCTTTGAAGCGCTTGAGCGATTCCAGCTCGCCGGTGTGGATCACCACGTGGTCGCGGATGAGGCGCACGCGGCTGTCGCGCTTGATCAGTCCGTCTGTCACCATACAGCCGGCGATGTTGCCCACTTTGGAGATGTTGATGACCTGGCGGATTTCCACGGTACCGGTTTGCTGCTCTTTCTGTTCGGGGGCGAGCATGCCGCTCATGGCTGCTTTCACATCATCAATGGCGTCGTAGATGATGTTGTAGTAGCGGATTTCGATGTCTTCATTTTCAGCCAGTTTACGGGCGGAGCCGTCGGCACGCACGTTGAAGCCGATGATGAAGGCGCCGGAGGCGATGGCGAGGTTCACGTCGCTCTCGGTGATGCCGCCCACGCCGCTGTGCAACACGTCCACTTTTACTTCATCGTTCGATAGTTTTCTGAGGCTACTTGAAAGCGCTTCGTAGGAACCCTGCACGTCGGCCTTGATGATGACCGACAGATTCTGCGCGGCCTGGCCTTCGCTGGCGTTGGCAAACAGGTTTTCCAGCTTGGCTGCCTGCTGTTTGGCCAAACGCACGTCGCGGTATTTGCCTTGGCGGAACAGGGCGATTTCGCGTGCCTTTTTCTCGTCGGCCAGCACCATGGCATCTTCGCCGGCATTGGGCACATCGGAGAGACCGAGGATTTCCACCGGAATGGAGGGGCCTGCTTCCTGCACCTGCTTGCCGTTTTCGTCCACCATGGCACGCACTTTGCCGAAGGCTGTGCCGGCCAGCAGCATGTCGCCTTTTTTCAGCGTGCCGCTCTGCACCAGCAGGGTGGCCACCGCGCCACGGCCTTTGTCCAAACGGGCTTCCACGATGATGCCTTTGGCGGGCGCGTCTACCGGTGCTTTCAGCTCCAGTACTTCGGCTTCCAGCAGCACGGCTTCCAAGAGCGCGTCGATATTGGTGCCTTTTTTGGCTGAAACGTCGATAAACTGCACATTGCCACCCCAGCTGTCGGGAATCACGTCGTGCGAAGTCAGTTCCTGGCGGATGCGCTCGGGGTTGGCTGCTTCCTTATCGATTTTGTTCACCGCCACCACCATTGGCACGCCGGCCGCTTTGGCATGGGCAATCGCTTCGATGGTCTGCGGCATCACGCCATCGTCGGCAGCCACCACCAGAATCACGATATCGGTGGCCTGCGCGCCGCGGGCACGCATAGCAGTAAACGCTTCGTGACCCGGGGTGTCGAGGAAGGTGATCACGCCGCGCGGGGTGTGTACATGGTATGCACCAATGTGCTGGGTGATACCACCGGCCTCGCCCTGCACCACTTTGGCGCGGCGAATGTAGTCCAGCAGCGAGGTTTTGCCGTGGTCCACGTGACCCATCACGGTTACCACCGGCGGGCGCGGCAGGGCTTCGGCCTGAACGGCGGTTTCGCTGTCGTCGAGGAAGGCTTCGGGATCGTCTGCCGCGGCCGGTTTGCCGATATGACCCATCTCTTCCACCACAATCAGCGCGGTTTCCTGATCGAGCGATTGGTTGATGGTGACCATCATGCCCATCTTCATCAGGGCTTTCACCACTTCCACACCCTTCACCGCCATTTTGTGTGCCAAATCGGCCACGGTAATGGTTTCGGGCACCAAGACTTCGTGCACCACCGGCTCAGTCGGGGCTTGGAAAGCATGTTGGTTCGGTTCCAGCTTGAGTTGTTTCTTGCCTTTTTTCCCGCCGCGCACTCGGTCTTCATCGCCACGATTGCCACGTTCTTTGCCTTTTCCTTTGGCGGAACGGCCACGCGGCATATCGTCATCACGTTGTTGATGGCGCTCGCCTTTTTTCGGACGGCCGTTGCCGCTCGGGGCGGAGGCGGACAGCGGGGCTTTCTCGCTCGGCGCTGCGCTGCGCGGGGCAGCCTGCTGTTCTTTGGCGATTTTGGCTTCCTGCTGTGCCTGCAGTTTGGCGGCTTCGCGGCGTGCCTGACGCTCCTGTTTTTCTTTCAATAGGGCTTGTTGGTGCGCGCGCAGGGCTTCGGCACGGCGGGCTTCTTCGTCACGCACGGCTTTTTCGGCGGCGCTAACCACTTCCACCGGCTGCGGAGCGGGTTCGGCCGTTTTTTCCTTTTTCGGCTTACGGCTGCGTTTCGGTTTGGTTTCGGCTGCAGGGGCTTCACCCGGTGAGGCTGCTTTGCCGGCTGCCGGTTCGGCATCAGCTTGGGCGGCAGGCGTTTCGATAGCAGGTGTTTCTGCCACAGTTGCTTCGGTGCTTGTTGAGGCTACCTGAAAATCTTGTTCTTCTATGGCAGGTGTGGCTGCGGGTGCTTCCACAGCCACGGCTGTAGGTGTCGCAGCCGGCTCGGCAGCGGGCTGCAGAGCGGCTTCAGTAGCCGGTTTGTTTTCGGCTACGGTTTCAATCGGCGGCACAGCCACACGGCGGCGGCGGCGGGTTTCCACTTGCACGCCGGCCACGGTGCTGCGTTCGGTGCGGGTGCGGCTCACGCTGATAGAGAGCGTGCCGCTGTCGTTCTGCTTGCGCAGGTGTGCCAGCAGGGCCTGTTTGTCTGCCGGGCTGATGGTGTCAGCTCCGTTGCTTTTTTCCACGCCGGCGGCTTTGAGCTGCTCCAGCAGGGTCGGTACGGATTTTTTCAGTTCGGCGGCGAATTGCTGTACGGTATTACTCATAAATCTCCAGCCTCCTTATTCTTGCGTTTCGGCAAACCAGTGTTCGCGGGCGGCCAAAATAACGGTTTTGGCTTCTTCTTCGCTTACGCCGGTGATTTCGATCAGTTCGTCAGTGGAAAGCTCGGCCAGCCCGTCAAGGGTAGTGATGCCGGCCTGCGCCAGGTCACGCAGCATGTCTTGGTCGATGCCGCTGAGGTTTTTCAACGCCTCTTCCACTTCGTCCAATTTTTCTTCCGACATGATGGCCAGGGTAAGGATGGCATCACGGGCACGGTTGCGTAGGGTTTCCACGGTGGCTTCATCGAAGCCGATTTCCACCAGTTCGGCAGCGGGCACGTAGGCTACTTCTTCTAGCGCGGCAAAGCCCTCTTCAATCAGCAGGTCGGCAGTTTGCTCGTCCACATTCAAATGTTGCATAAACAGGTTGCGGATTTGTGCGTCTTCGGCTTCGTTGCGCTCTTCGGCTTCCTGGATGGTCATGATGTTGAGCTGCCAGCCGGTGAGGTCAGCGGCGAGGCGCACGTTTTGGCCGCCGCGGCCGATGGCAGGTGCGAGCTGGTCTTCGGCCACGATCACATCAACGGAATGGTTGTCTTCGTCGATCAAAATGCGGCTGACTTCGGCGGGCGAGAGCGCGTTGATCACAAACTGTGCGGTTTCTGGCGACCACAACACCACGTCCACGCGTTCGCCGGCCAGCTCGTTGGACACGGCGTTCACGCGCGAGCCGCGCACGCCGATGCAGGTGCCTTGCGGGTCGATGCGCGCATCGTTGGATTTGACAGCGATTTTGGCACGCTGGCCGGGATCGCGGGCGGCCTCTTTAATTTCCAAGAGGCCGTCTTCGATTTCCGGCACTTCTTGCTCGAACAGCTTCACCAAGAACTCGCGCGAGGTGCGGCTGAGGATGACCTGTTTGCGGCCGCTGTTGCCTTGTTCGTCTACGCGCAGGAACAGGGCACGGATACGGTCGCCGCTGCGGAAGTTTTCGCGCGGGATGCATTGGTCGCGCGGGATGAGCGCGTCTAGGCGGCCGATTTCCACGATGATACCGTGGCGCTCGACACGTTTCACCGTGCCCATCACCACGTCTTCGCGGCGGGCGAGGAATTCTTGCAGGATTTGTTCGCGCTCGGCATCGCGGATGCGTTGCAGGATGATTTGTTTGGCGGTTTGCGCGGCTTGCCGGCCGAAGGCTACGTTTTCCAGCTCTTCTTCATAGTATTCGCCGATTTGCAGCGGGGAATCGGGAAATTCTTCTTGGATTTCCTCGATGGTTTTCTGCGTGTCGGGATAGGTGTAGTCCTCGTCGGCCACAATCAGCCAGCGGCGGAAGGTGTGGTATTCGCCGGTGTCGCGGTCGATGCTCACGCGCACGTCCATGTGTTCGCGGTCGGCCTTCTTCTTGGCGGCCACCGACAGGGCGAATTCCAGGGCTTCGAATACGACTTCTGAATCAACGTTTTTTTCGCTGGCCAGCGCTTCGGCCAATTGCAACATCTCGCGGCTCATGGGAATGAACTCTCCACTCAATCAAAGGTAATCAAAATTCGGGCTTCAGGCGAGCCCGGTCGATATTGGATAATTCGATGGCAACGGTTTTGCCGTCGAAGGATAGGGTCAGCACATCGTTTTCCAAGGCTTCGATGCGGCCGATAAAGTTTTTCTGCCCTTCAATCGGCAGACGGGTTTTCAGCTTGATGAGGCTACCTGAAAAACGGGTGAAGTCAGCAGCTTTTTTCAGCGGGCGGTCTAGGCCGGGGCTGGAAATTTCCAGCCGTTTATAGTCTACGTCTTCCACCATGAAGACACGGCTCAAATGGTTGCTGACGGTGGCGCAGTCTTCCACGGTGATGCCGTTTGGCTGATCGATGAACACGCGCAAGTCGCCCTGCGGGGTGAGCTCGAAATCCACCAGCTCGTAGCCCAGGCCGGGCAGGGTTTTGTCTAAAATGGTTTGAATATCCATGCTGTCTCTGGAAAACAAAAAAATGGCCTCGGGGCCATTTCTCATTTATCTCGTTAAATAACTGAAAAACGGCGCGATTCTAAACCATATTCGCCGGCTTGGCAACTTTGCGCGCATCGGGCTGTATCAGAGGGCGGGCGGGCTGTGAGAATCGCGCAACAGGTGCGGGCGCTTGAATAAGGGTGGGAACGGGCAGGTGGTTTTTCAGGTAGCCTATTTGGGCTTTGCAAGGCTGGGTGCTTGCTATAGCGAATTAACTTAATTTTCGCTACGGCGTTGGCTCGCCTTGCTGTACGTGTGTACTATCTGCGGCTCGCCGCCTTGTATCGAAAGTTAATTTAATCCGCTATAAGTTTTCAGGTAGCCTTTATCGGGTACGGGCTACCATACGATATAAAACATGGCCTTGGCCAGGAACACGATGAGCAGCATCTGCGTGAGTACGGCACGGTGGATGTATTTGGAAAAGCCAACCGTCATTGTGCCCCGCCGCATGCGGATAACGGCGGCGATGAAGTGGCAGAGGATGCTGAAGGCGAGCAGGATTTTCAGCGAAAGCTGGATGAAGAAGGAATTGGCAAACGGATTGTGCAGGATTTGCAGGTAGCGGTGCATCATCACCAGGCCGGAGGCAAACAACAGCCCGACTACCCAAGGCATCACTTTTACCGCCCGCGCCGACAGCGCCCGTTCCACTTCGCGCCGCGCCTCGCGCCCCACGCGCTTGGTGTGCATCACCGACAAAACCAGCGATTCAAACAACACGCCGCCCACGAAGGCGATGGCGCAAAATAAGTGGATGATATGCGCAACCGAATAAACAGACATTTACCTGCCTTTTGATGCAATCACAGAAAAGTGCGATACTCTCACAGGCAGGTAGGGCGGTCAAACCCGCCATGCCTTTTTATACTGAAACAGAAAGGGTATATCATGAAAAAATCTACAGTTAGCTCCATTTGCGCCATGATGTTGCTGGCCGCTTCATTGAGCGCCTGCAACGGCATGACCACCAGACAGCGCAACATTGCCGTGGGTGCGGCCGTGGGCGGTGTGGCCGGCAACGTGCTCGGCGGCGACACCGGCTCTACCTTGGGCGGTGCTGCTTTGGGCGGTTTGGTGGGCAGCCAAGTTCGCTAAAATCAAGAGCGCTAAGTTAGATTGCTGAAATGATGCGGGCGGGAGTGTGGAATGCACTCCCGCCCGTTGTGTACGGGGGAAGCCGGATGGCTTCGTGGGTGGTGTACCGCAGCGGGCCGGTAAGCCGGGTTCTGTCGTTGGACAGTCATTCCTCTAGGCCGATTGTTGCCAAGCGGCTCAAGCAACCTACCCGAATGCTCGGCGAGCAGCTTCACTGCATTCTGTTTGGTCTTGCTGCGGATGGGGTTTGGCCTGCTACGGTCTGTTGCCAGCCGCACGGTGCGCTCTTACCGCACCATTTCACCCTTACCTGTACCGCATTGCTGCGGCCATCGGCGGTTATGCTTTCTGTTCCACTTTCCGTCGCCTCGCGGCGCCCGGCCGTTAGCCGGCATCCTGCTCTGTGCAGCCCGGACTTTCCTCCCCGCCAAAGGGCGCGGCGACTGTCTGGCCTGCTGCGGTACGGGCAGGATTATAACGGATTGGGCGGGAAAGGCTACCTGAAAATGCAGGGGGGTTACGGGCTCGGCGGTTTTTCAGGTAGCCTGTTGCATGGATGGGCTGGCTGAAAAATATTGGTTGCAGTGGGAAAACGGGTGGGCGGTTGTTGGGGCAGGCTGTGGTTTGGTTTGAGGCTACCTGAAAAAAAAGGCTAACTGAATTTGTTTAACGGAAACGGATGTTTTGTTTTTCAGGTAGCCTGTTTTTTCAGGTAGCCTTTTGTGCTTATTTGGCGGAAATATCCAGCCTGCCGGTGAAGCGGCGTTTGGGTTTCCAGAAGGCCCAGCCGCTGCGGGCGGAAATTTCGAGGCTGCCGCCATGTTCTCCGTCGGTGAGGAGGCGGGCGGCGGGGAGTTGTTTGCGTTGCAGGGCTTGCCACAGGGGGGCGAAGAACTGTTCGTCCCATTGTTGCAGGGTGCGGGCGTAGTCGTCTGGCCGGCCGAGCTCGGCGGCTTGTTGCAGGTTGTCGAGGTAGAGGGTGCTGTGCTCGAGGGGGATGCTGCATTCGGCGGCAGTGGCCTGCCAGGCAGCGAAGTTGGCCGGGGCGGGGCGGACTTGGGGGCTGCGGCTGTAGGCGGCCCAAGGGCTGTTGCTGCCGATGAGGGCGGGGGGTTCGGTGGGGGATTCGGCGGGCATCTCGTCCCACAGCCAGAGGGCGTTGATGGGCAGTTTGCCTTCGGTGCTGCGGTGGGTGTTCACGGGGTGTTCGTGCAACCACATTTGGATTTCGGTTTGGCGTTGGAGCCATTGTTTTTTGCGGCTGCCGAGGGCTTGTGGGATGTCGGTGTGTTGGCCGGCGATATTGAGGATGCAGGGGGCTTGCCAGTCGGCGGGACGGGGCAGGCGGATGCTCCACAGTTCGGGGGAGAGGGGGGCGAACTGCCAGCCGTCTTCGTGGCAGAAGGTGTTGAGGCCGTGGCACAAGACTTCGGCTTCTTCGGGCTGGATGTGCAGGCCGCTGCTTTGGAGCTGGGCGCTGTGCAGGCCGATTTGCTGGTGCAGGGGGCTGGCGAAGGCGTGGGGTTCGGCAAAGAGGTGGTGGAGCTGGGGGCTGAGGTGTTGGAAGCAGAAGTCGGCGGGGGTACGGGGGGCGGCTTGGAAGCGTCCGAAGCGCAGCAGTTGGTTGAGGGCGTGGGTGTGCAGAGCGGGGAGCTCGGCGGGATGGGGCCAGTGGAGGCCGGGGAGGCAGAGGGTGAACATGGGAGGTGGGATTTTTGATGAGGTGTGGGCTTCGCGGAAACGCTGCCTTACTTAGCAAGGCATCATTTTAACTTCGTTGAAGTTCACGTTTTCAGGTAGCCTTTGTGCGGTGTGCGGGCTACCTGAAAGTTGGGTGTTGAATAAACGGAATGGCTTGCGGATGAGGCTACCTGAAAATAGTGCGGGGAAATATACTCGCGGGCCTGGGCGGCCTGCACTGTGTTTTAGCTTCGCAGAAACTCGACCTTGCTTCGCAAGACCTCATTTTAACTGACGTTGAAGCTTGCGCTTTCAGGTAGCCTTTTCGGCGGGCCTATTGCACGCGGTAGCGTTGCAGTACGGCGCGGATTTGCGGCAGGGCGGCGCGGGCGGCGTCTTCGCCGAGCTTGATGGCGTGGGCTTTTTCGTCGAAACCGCCCACGGCGCCGAGGTGCTGCACTTGAGGTTTGATCACGACGTCGGCCTTGGCCAGCTCGCTGTTGAGGGCGGAAGTGCTCATGATGTTGAGGCTTTGGTCTAGGTAGGAGAAGAAACCGCTTTGGGTGAGTCGGGCGGGCTTGGCGGAAATGTCTACGGCAATCACGACGTTGGCGCCAAGGCTGCGGGCGGCAGATACGGGCACGGGCGCGGTGAGACCGCCGTCCACGTAGCGTTTGCCGTTGATGATGGCGGGCTGGAACACGTTGGGGATGCTGGCGGAGGCGCGCACGGCCTGGCCGGTGTTGCCGCTGCGGAACACGACGTTGCGCCCGCTGTCGAACTCGGTGGCGACGGCGGCGAAGCGGCGCGGGAAGTTTTGCATGGGCCGGTTGCCGACTTGGCGGTTGATGTAGTTTTGCAGTTTTTCACCGCGGATGAAGCCGCTGGTGGAGAGGGTGAGGTCGACCAGGTCGGCGCGTTGCAGGTTTTCGGCTTCGCGTTGCAGGCGGGGGGCGTTCATGCCGGAGGCGTAGAGGCTGCCCACTAAGGCGCCGGCGCTGGTGCCGGTAACCACTTTCACGGGAATATTATTTTCTTCCAATACTTTGATCACGCCGATATGGGCGAAGCCTTTGGAGGCGCCGCCGCCGAGGGCGAGGCCGACTACGGCCGGGGGCTTGTTGCCGGCTTGGGTGGCGGTGAGCGGTTGGCGTTGGTGTTTACGTGAACCGAGGGAGAGGCTGCTGCCGAGGGTGTCGCAGGCGGAGAGGGCGAGAGTAATGAGGGCGATGCCGAGGCTGCGGCGGAATAATGTGTTCATGAGGAGTCCTTTTTGAGCCGGTTGGTGGCGGGAACGGGCGGTATTGTAGCGGATTGGGTGTGAAGGTGGGTTAAAGGCTACCTGAAAATATTCGGGTGCGGGCAGATTTGGCGGTTATAATCAGACCGGTGAAATTTGGGGCTACCTGAAAAACGGTGTGGCTACTGTAGGGTTTTCAGGTAGCCTGTAATCATTTTATATGTAGAAAATAACCGCGTTGTTTACACCACAGGTTGAGAAAAATAAGCCTGCAACACCTCAAACGGCGTATCGCCGT
>NZ_JACSGR010000003.1 GCF_016025525.2 Eikenella glucosivorans
GGCTTTCTCGGGGCTGCCGGCCGGCGGCAGGGTGGCATTGCCAGCGTTGCGGTCCATGCGGATGTCCCCAGTGTAAACAGCGCCGTCTTCCACTTGCAGAGATTGGGTGCGGATGTTGCCGGTTACCCGAGCATTCGGCTTCAGGTGCAGTTTTTTCACTTCAATCAAACCCTCGGTTTTGCCGAACACCACCAATTCGCTGCCGCGGATATCTCCATTGACTGAGCCTTTATCGCCAATGATAACGGTGCCACCTGCCTGCACGTTGCCTTGAATTTGGCCTTCAATTTTTACAGACTGCTGGCTTAGGATATCACCCTGAATCCGGCATTGGGCGCCGATGATGGTATCGATGGCGCTGGGTGTGCTGCTGCCAACGGGCTGGGAACGGTCTTTTTTGTCTTTGAACATGGTTATTTCTCCGAGGATTTGCTTGCGGGGGAAGCCGCGCGGGGTTACTTGGCGAGGCTGAGGAAGGTTGCCGGATCGTGCGGCTCGTTGTTTAGGCGCACCTCGTAGTGCAGGTGCGGGCCGGTGGAGCGGCCGGTGGAGCCGAGCTTGCCGATTAGCTCGCCGGCTTTAACGGTTTGGCCGGTTTGCACATCGATGTGCGACAAATGGCCATACACCGTGCTGTAGCCGTAGCCGTGGCGCACTTTCACCACTTGGCCGTAGCCGTTCATGGTGCCGGCGAATTCTACTGTGCCGTTGGCGGTTACGCGCACGGGGTCGCCGATGTTACCGCGGAAATCCAAGCCGTGATGGAACTCGCTGCCGCGCCCGCTGAAGGGGTTGTGCCGCGGGCCGAAGCCGGAAGAAAGCCCGCCTTGAGCGGGGCGGCCGAGCGGCATGCTGCGGGCGGCTTTCAGCAGTTGTTCAATGATTTGGCTGAATTCCGGCGTGTCGGCCGGCGGCAGGATGCTGGCCGGGCCGCCTGCTTGGCTGATAGGCTTGCCTTCTTCCGATTGGGGTGCGGGCGGGGCGGGAAGGTTGGCGCCGCGCTGGCGCAGATAATCCCGCAATTCGGCCACGGCTTTTTCGGATTGGGCGAGCTGGTTCAGCTTGGCGGATACTTCGGCAGAACGGGCTTCTTTCAAATCTTCTATCTGCTGGGTAAGCTGCTGGGTTTGTGCTTGCTGTTGGGCGAATTGGCGATAGTTTTGGTAGTAGTGCCAGCCCAAGGCGAGCAGGCCGGCCAGCAGCAGCATGCTGAGGGCGGAAAGGCCGATAATGGCGGGTTTGATGGCGCGCAGCGATGACTCTTTGATGACGAAGGTTTCGGTATACTGCTCGTCCAATACCATTACAGTAACGAGTTTATTTTGCTTATCCATTGATTTAAATAGTAAATGAGTTATTACTCAAGACGGGGCATTGTATTACAAAATGCTATCGTTTGGCAAAAACAAATCTATCGTTTGCCAAATGGCGCTGCCAATCTGTTGGCAGCCGAGGGCGGTTGCTCTTTTCGGGCTTTGCTTTTCGACTTCGTTGAAGCTTGCGCTTTTGCTTTGCTCGTTTTCAGGTAGCCTGTGGGCAGGGCAGGCGGTGTTACAATCGGCCATCGCACACGGGTGGGGCAGAATGAGCAAATTTACTCAATGGATGAGGCAAACAAGGAGGGAGCAACGGCGGCTGGATCAGGCGTTGGCACGGGCGGTGTTCACCCTGCCCGCAATGTGGCTGATTCTTCTGCTGGCGGCAGCGGGCGTGGGCATGGGCGCTTTGGTGGCGTCGGCAGAGAGCCATAAACGCTGGCAGCATTTAAATACGCCGGTGTTGTATGCGCGGCATAGCGGCGGCGAGTTAATCCGTCGCCAATGGTACGATGATGACGACCATCTGCATATCACCGGCACCATCCGCACGGCAGAGGGCAAACAGCTCAATCTGGATTGCCGCAACCCGGCTGATTTGCTCTGCCAATATGATGAAGAGCTGTGGCAGCGGGAAGAACGCTTGCCGGTGCGGCGCGCGGTGCAGGCCGGGTGGCTGAACTACCGCGTGATCACCGAGTTGGATTACAGCAAAGACGGCATCGCGCGCCAATACCGTGCCGAGCTCAGCCCGCAGCAGGAAGCCGAGCAATGGCGACGTTACGCGCGGGGCTGGCAACGCGCCGCGCTCACCGCGTGGGGGATGTGGCTGTGGCTGAGCGTTGAGTGGTATCGGCGGGCACGGCGGCAGCGTTTGCGCCGCCGGCAGCAGTAAAAGGTTACCTGAAAAATAAAGCGCCACCGCAAGGCGGGTTTCTGCAAAGTCAGGCAACGGGCAGGTTTTTTCAGGTAGCCTGCCCCACCCGCTTCCGATAAAATACCGCGTTCCGTTTTTTCCACACCCTTCATGCGTTTAACCCACATCAAACTGGCCGGCTTCAAATCCTTCACCGACTCCACCACCATCCACGTGCCCGGCCGGCTCGTGGCCGTGATCGGGCCCAACGGCTGCGGCAAATCCAACGTCATCGACGCCGTGCGCTGGGTGCTGGGCGAAGCCTCCGCCAAACAGCTGCGCGGCGAAAGCATGCAAGACATCATCTTCAACGGCGCCGCCACCCGCCGCCCCGCCCCCCGCGCCTCCGTGGAGCTCGTGTTCAGCAACGCCGACGGTAGTCTGCAGGGCGCATGGGGGCAATACGGCGAAATCAGCATCCGCCGCCAGCTCACCCGCCAAGGCGAATCTAGCTACTACATCAACGGCCAGCAAGTGCGCCGCCGCGACATCACCGACCTCTTCCTCGGCACCGGCGTGGGCGCGCGCGGCTACGCCGTGATCGAACAGGGCATGATTGCCCGCATCATCGAAGCCCGCCCCGAAGAATTGCGCGCCCACATCGAAGAAGCCGCCGGCGTATCCAAATACAAAGAACGCCGCCGCGAAACCGAAAACCGCCTGCAAGACACCCGCGAACACCTCCAGCGCCTCGGTGATCTGCAAGCCGAGCTTACCCGCCAAGTGGAGAAACTCCAGCGCCAGGCCGCCGCCGCCGAACGCTACCGCAGCCTCACCGCCGAACTCAACCACGCCCAAAACCAATACGACTTCCAGCAATGGCGCCACACCCTCGCCGCCGCCGACCAGTCCGCCGCCGAGCATCAACGCGCCCGCACCCGCCAAGACGAGCTCGCCCGGCAAAACCAGGCCCTCGGCGACGCCGTGCATATGCTGCGCCAAACCGAGCAAGACCAGCAGGCCGAGCAATACCGGCTCAACCAGCAACACGCCCTCCTGCGCGAGCAAAGCGCCCGCCTCGAAGAACAAATCCGCTCCCGGCAAAGCCAGCGCCAGCGCCTCGAGCGCGAGCAAGCCAACGCCCAAACCGCCATACAAAAAATCGACAGCGAACACGCCGAGCTCCGGCAGCAACACGCCGCCGCCGCACAAGCCGCCGCCGAACACCAGGCACAGTTCGAGCTCCTCGCCGCCGAAGCCGATACCCTCGAAGAGCAATTGCCCGCGCTCGAAAATGCCGGCCGCCAAGCCGCCGAACAGCAGCAAAGCCGCCGCGACGAAGCAGCCCGCTTGCGCCGCGAGCTTGCCCTCAAACAGCAGCAGCTGCAACACAGCCGGCAAAACATCGGCCGGCTGCAAGAGCGCCACGGCCGCCTGCAGCAGGAAGCCGCCGCCCTCGCATCCGCCGACAGCGCCGCGCCCGCTGCCGTCCAGGCGCACACCGAAGCCCTCGCCGGGCAATACCAGCGCGGCGAGCAGCAGCTGCAACAGTTAGAAGAACAAACAGGCTACCTGAAAACCGCCCTGCAAGCCGCCCGCGAACGCGAGCAGGAACACGAGCACCGCATCCTCGCCGCCCAAGCCGAGCAGAAAACCCTCGCCGCCCTCCTGGCCGAACAGTCCGGCCACGACTTCTGGCAGGGCAGCAGCCAAGCCGAGGCCCCCGCCCTGTGGCAGCACATCCGCGTGCCCTCGGAATGGCAGGGCGCGCTGGCTGCCGTGCTCGGCGAGCGGCTCAACGCCCGCGCGCTGCCTGCCGATTTCCAGCCGCCCTCGCCGCTGCCCGAAGCCGCCGCCGCCTGGTTCAGCCGCGAAGCCCATGCCCACCGCGGCGCCAGCCCCGCCCAAGCCCTGATCCACCAAATCCAGGCCGAGCCGCCTTTTCAGGTAGCCCTCACCCATTGGCTCGAAGGCATCCTGTGCGCCCCCGATCTAGACTACGCACTCGCCCACCGCAGCCGCCTCGAGCCCGGCCAAGAGTGGCTCACCCCGCAAGGCCACCGCATCGACCGCCTCGGCGTGCTGCTGCACCATGAAGCCAATGCCGGCCGCCAAATGCGCCACCAAACCCGCCACGACCAGCTCGCCGCCCAGCTGGCCGAATGGCAGCCGAAATTTCAGGTAGCCCAAACCGAAGCCCGCAAGCTGGCCCGGCAGCAGGCCGAAGCCGAAGCCGCGCTGCGCCAGGCGCAAAGCGAACAGCGCCGCCTTACCGCCGAGCTGGCTGCTGCCCGCCAGCAGGCCGGCGAGCAGATCGCCCGTGCCACCCAAGAGCGCCAGCGCCGCGAACACATCGCCCAAGAACAGGCGCAATTGGCGCAGGAAATCGAAGAGCTCGGCATAGCCGCCGAACTCTTGGCCGAAGAAAACGCCGCGCTGGAAGAAAGCCTGCCCGAGCTGGAAGAAAGCAGCCGCGAGCAGGCCGAACACAGCCGGCAGGCGCAGCAAGCCCTGCGCCAAGCACAGCAGGCCGTGCTCGAAGCCGCACGCCGCCGCAACGCCGCCGAAATCGAAGCCCAACGGCAGCAACAGCAGCTGCAATATTTAAACAGCCGCATGGCCGCGCTGGCGCAGCAGAAAGCCGACTGGCAGCAGCGGCAGCACGAGCTCGCCCTCACCTACGCCGAAGACAGCGAAGACGAACAGCGCCTCCAGCTGGAAGCGCTTACCGAATCCGCCTTCGCGCTGGAAGAACAAATGCAGGCCGCCGCCGCCCGGCTGGCCGCCACCCAAGAGCAGGGGCGCGAGCAATACGCCCGCCAGCAGGCGCTGGCCGCCGAGCTGCCCCAATGGCAGGCCGCCGCCCAAACCGCCCTGCTGCAACAGCAGGAAGCCCTGCTCAACGCCAAACACTTCCACGACAATTTATTAGGCCGGCAAGCCGACTTGGCCGCGCTCGAAGCCGAGCAGCAGGCAGGCTACCTGAAAACCGACTGGCCGCAGCAAATCGACAGCCTCAGCCGCCGTATCCAAGCCCTCGGCGCCGTGAACCTCGCCGCGCTCGAAGAGCTGGCCGAAGCCCGCGAGCGCGACGGCTACTACCAAAACCAGCGCCAAGACCTGCAATCCGCCATCGCGCTTTTAGAAGAAGCCATCGCCCAAATCGACGGCGAAACCAAGCAGCGCTTCCAAGCCACCTTCAACGCGGTAAACCAAAAAGTGCAAACCTTTTTCCCCACTCTGTTCGGCGGCGGCGAAGCCTCCCTGCACATGGTGGGCGACGATTTGCTCAGCGCCGGCGTATCCATCATGGCCCGCCCACCCGGCAAGAAAAACAGCACCATCCACCTTCTCAGCGGCGGCGAAAAAGCCCTCACCGCCATGAGCCTCGTGTTTGCCCTGTTCAGCCTCAATCCCGCCCCCTTCTGCCTGCTCGACGAAGTGGACGCCCCGCTGGACGACGCCAACACCGGCCGCTTCTGCCGGCTGGTGAAAGAAATGTCCGCGCAGACCCAGTTCCTGTATATTTCGCACAACCGCCTCACCATGGAAATGGCCGAGCAGCTCATCGGCGTCACCATGCAGGAAAAAGGCGTGTCCCGCATCGTGGCGGTGGACATCAAACAGGCGCTGGAAATGGCGGAAACCGATTGAGCGCAAATTTTCAGGTAGCCTCCGCACACGGCAGCGGAGCAGGGGCGAACAGAGTGCAAATGGCAAAAGGCTACCTGAAACTAAAAATGCAAACACAACGCCGGCACAATACCGGCTTAGCAAAAGGCTACCTGAAAAATGGAATCCATCATCGAACTGCGCCACCTCAAAACCCTGCTCGCGCTGGCCGAAACCGGCAGCGTGTCGCTGGCGGCCAAGCGCGTGTTCCTCACCCAATCCGCCCTGTCGCACCAAATCCGCGCACTGGAAAACTACTACGCCACGCCGCTGTTCGAGCGCAAATCCAGCCCGCTGCGCTTCACCCCCGCCGGCGAGCGCCTGCTCCAGCTGGCGCGCGAAATCGTGCCGCAGGTGGCCGCTGCCGAGCGCGACATGGCGCAGATTGCCGGCGGCGGCAGCGGCGAATTGCGGCTGGCGGTGGAATGCCACACCTGTTTCGACTGGCTGATGCCCGCCATGAGCGATTTCCGCCCGCTGTGGCCCAAGGTAGAGCTGGATATCGTGTCCGGCTTTCAGGCCGACCCGGTGGGGCTTTTGTTGCAACACCGCGCCGACCTCGCCATCGTATCCGAAGCCGTGCCGCAGGCGGGTATCCGCTACCAGCCGCTGTTTGCCTACGAAATGGTGGGCATCTGCGCGCAAGACCACCCCCTGGCCGCCAAGCCCGTGTGGCAGGCTCAGGATTTCGCCAATGAAACGCTGATTACCTACCCCGTGCCCGACGACATGCTCGACCTGCTGCGCAAAATCCTGCTGCCCGCTGGCATCAACCCGCCGCGCCGCCACAGCGAGCTCACCATCGCCATCATCCAGCTGGTGGCCAGCCGGCGCGGTGTGGCCGCCCTGCCTTATTGGGCAGTAATCCCCTACTTGGAAAAGGGCTACATCGCCGCGCGCACCATCGGCAGCCCGCCGCTCACCAGCGAGCTCTACGCCGGCATGCGCAGCGACGACGCGCACAAAAGCTACCTCGATAATTTCTGCCAAATCGTGCGCGAGCGCGGCTTTGCCGATTTGCCCGGGCTGAGCGTGCTGGAATAGCGGCGCGGGCGTTTTGTGATAGGGAGAGCTGGCTGCAACCTTATCCCCTCTCCCACGGGAGAGGGTGGGCAAACCGAAGGTTTGCATTCGGATGGAGGAAGGCTACCTGAAAATGAGGGGAACGAATGCGGCCAAACCATGCTTTGATTGTGCTCGGGCATGATTTTCAGGTAGCCTTTACCCCAAATCCACACACACCGAGAGCCAACCATGTCCCCCGAACAGCAAAACGACATCCTCAGCATCAACCAAGTGCAGCTCCTCCTAGCGGAAAAACGCACCGCGCTGGCGGTGATGCGCACCGGCATCGCCGTGCTGGCGCTGCCGCTTTCCATTTTCAGCGTGCTGATTGCCACTTCCCGCTGGTACAACGTGATGGAAGTGTGGCCGCTGCTGATTTTGGTGCTGGGCATCAACTTGGGGCTGGTGGTGTTTGCCGTGTATCTGATTGCCCGTTCCATGTACCGCATGCGCCAATACGACCGCCTGATTGCGGAGATCAAATACAGCCACGCCTCGTTGCGGCCGCTGATTAAGTCTTAGCCGGTTTCGGCCGCGCGGCAATGTAAGGTTTAGCTGCGCAGAAACGCTGCAAAACTCGTTTCAGCTTCGCAGAATTTCTGCAAAGCTCATTTTAGCTTCGCAGAAATTCGCGAGGCTCATTTTAGCTTCGCAGAAATTCGTTTCACTCATTTTCAGGTAGCCTCGCACAGAAAGGGAAAAAGAATGGAACCCGTGGAATTACAAGATATTCCCAACGAAGTATTTCTGGAAGACATCCAAGACCTCACGCAGGCCTTCCCGCGCGAGTTTCCCCACCTGTTTCAGCAAATCAAAGATTACTTGGGCATCGCCGAAAAACACATCTACATCACCGATTTCGTGGAAGACCAAAATCAAGAAGACAGTTTCTACGGCTATTTCTTCGATGCGCTCAACAGAAAAATCTATCACTATGCCTTTGAAGGCGAGAAAACAGCGTTCCATGAAGCAGATATGGCCGCACTCACGATGCGGGACACTTTCAGCATCAAAGTGCTGCATCTTCTGGCATAGCGGGCAAACAAAAAGAGTAGGGCGGCAAACCCCACTCTTTATTTTTCAGGTAGCCTATCTAACGCTTGGGGCTACCTGAAAAATTCTGCATCCTTAGCCCTGCCGCTTCTTCGCCAGCAGCGCATCCAGCGACCATTTGCCGCCGCCCGCCGCCGCCAGATACAGGAACACGAAGCTATACAGCGCCGCCGCCTCGCCGCCGTTCATAAACGGCACCAGCGCATGGCCGCCCTCCGCCACGTGGCCGATAAAGTAAGCCACCGCCATCTGGCCGGAAAGGATAAACGCCGCCGGCCGCGTGAGCAAACCGAGCAGGATCAGCAAGCCGCCGCCCAATTCCAGCATCCCGGCCACGCCGTAGAGCGAGAAGAGTTGCAGCCCGTCAAACATTTCCACATGCGGCAGGCCGAGCAGCTTGGCCGAACCGTGCAGCATAAACATATAGCCCGCGGCCATCCGCAAAACAGACAACACCATACTGCGGCAGTTTTCCCAATTCATGATTTTTCCTCTTGATGTGTATCGAATGAACGGGCGCAGTATAATCATTTCCCAAAAGCGCAACCACAGCCGGATAAACAACACAGTTTTTCCCAAAGAGAAAACATGGATACCCTACTCAGCATGAAAGTGTTTTGCCAAGTGGTGCACAGCGGCAGCTTCACCCGCGCCACCGAGCAGCTCGATATTTCCGTGCCCATGGCCAGCAAACACGTGGCCCACCTCGAACGCAGCCTCAACGCCCGCCTGCTCTACCGCAACAACCGCCGCCTCAGCCTCACCGAGCAGGGCGAAGCCTACTACCGCGACTGCCTCGCCGCGCTCGACATGCTCGAGCAGGCCGCCGCCCGCGCCGCCGGCAGCACCGCCCGCCCGCAAGGCCGCCTGCGTGTGAGCATTCCCGTGTGGTTTGCCAACCCGGTGTTTGCCGGCTGGATGAGCGAATACCGGCAGCGCTACCCCGAAGTCTCCCTCCAGCTCACGCTCACCAACCACAGCGTGAACCTCGACGGCGACGGCGAAGACATCGCCCTGCGCCTCTCCAAACAGCCCGCGGAAAACCTGATTGCCCGCACGCTGGCCGAAATCGAGTTTTACCTCGTGGCCGCCCCCGCCTATCTCGCCGCACACGGCACGCCCGCCGCCCCGCAGGATTTGGCCGCGCACCAAGCCATCCTGCCCAGCTACACCGACGTATCCAGCCTGCCGCTGCGCCGCGCCGGAGAAACGCATACCGCCGAGCTGCAGGCCGCCGTGTACAGCAACAACACGCAGATGATCTACCAAATGGTGTGCGCCGGCGCCGGCGTGGGCTACCTGCCCGAATGGCTGCTGCGCGCCGACCTCCAAACCGGCCGCCTGCGCCGCCTGCTGCCGGATTACCAAACTGCGCCGATGCCGTTTTACGCGGTTTACACCCAGCGCAAACTCTTGAGTGCCAAGGTGCGCAGTTTTATTGATTTTATGGTGGAGAAGGCGGGGATGGAGGCTGGCTGAAAAATAGCGCGGCGGAATAAAAAGGCTACCTGAAAACCGGTGTTGGATTTTCAGGTAGCCTTTTATACGGTTCGGCAGCCTGCCGGGTACACATACCCAATCTATGACTTTTGGTTTTCAGGTAGCCTTTGGGCGTTTAAGCTGCGCTGCTGGCATGGCGCAGGAAGGCTTCGAGGCTTTCGGCTTCTCGGGTGCAAGCGCCGCTGTCGTGGTCGGGCAGCCATACTGCGCCGTTGTGCAGCACGAAATAGTTGCCGCTGCCGTCGCCGGCGAAGGCGATGCCCTGTTGCAGCAGGCCTTCTGGCAGGGAGGGGCTGTCGGCAAAGTATTGGCGCAACCATTGCGTGTTTTCGATCACTTGCGGCAGGCTGTCAATTTCGATGCCGAGGTCGCAGCCGCCGCCGAAGCGCAGCAGCAGGGCGCGGTACAGGCTGGGGAACGTGGTGCCGAGCAGTTGTTCGGCGGCGGCAATCTCGGCTTCGGTAACAGGGCTGCCTGAGAGGAGCTCGTCTGCCAAGCCGCCTTGTTCGGCGTATGCGGTGCGGATGTGGGCTTCGAGTTGGCTGAGGAAGGTTTGGGGCATGGGTTTCCTTGGGGAGGGTGTAGGGTGTCGGGGCTACTTGAAAAAACAGGAGGCTGGAAACCGGCTTTGTTTGGAGCCTGTTTAAACTGTGTTGCAGCTGCGTTCTAGCGAAATCCGCTTCGCGCATTTTAGCTCCGCAGAAACTCCCTTTGCTCGTTTTCAAGTAGCCTTTGGGCGGGAGGGCAGGCTACCTGAAAAATAATAAAGAGGAATGGCGGCCGGCCTTTGCTTTCAGCGCGCTGCCCTGTCCAGCCACACCCGCCGCGAGAGGGTGAACAGCAGCGTGATGCCGCACAGGGTGGAGGCCAGCATCATGGCGGGCATGATGCGCGCGCTGCCGTCGTGCAGCTGGGTGGTGAGGAAGCCCATGGCGGCGGCAATCAGCACCTGGCTGGAAATCAGCACGCCGTTGGCGCTGCCGCCCTCGGCCTTGAAATAGCCCATGAAGCAGGCCTGCGTGTTGGCCACAATCAGCCCCTGCGTGCCCACCGACACCATCACCAAGGGCGCCAGCAGCCACAGCGGCGGCCGGGCCAAACCCTGCGTGAGCAGCACCATCAGAAGGTTGGCGCAGAGCTGCACCGCAATGCCGATGAGCAGGATATTGGCCGGATTGCTGCCGCTTTTCAGCCGCCAGGCCGTGATGCGGTTGAAGAACACCATGGTGACGATATTCAGGCCGAACACCAGCGTGTAGAGGCCGTTGCCCAAGCCGTAGAACTTCATATACAGCGAAGGCGATTCGGTGAGGAATGCGAACATCGAAGAAAAGCTGAAGGCCTGCAAAAACAGAAAACCCAGCGACTGCGGCTTGGCAAACACGCTGCGGTAGCCCGTGAAGATGATCGAGAGCGGCGAGCCGGCCGGCCGTGCCGCCGGGCGCGTGGCCGGCAGGAAACGCCATTGCAGCAGCCACACCGCGCCCGCATAGGCCGACAAAAACACAAACACCGCCCGCCAGCCGCCGAGGGCCTGCATCAGCCAGCCCACCATCGGCGCCAGAATCGGCGCCGCCATCATGATCACCCCGATCAGCGCAAACATCTGCGCCGCCCGCCGCCCCTCATAGTGGTCGCGCACAATCGCCCCGCCGCTCACCGCCACCATGCCCGCACCGAAAGCCTGCACCATCCGCAGCAGCATCAGCTGCGGCAGCGTTTGCAGCGCAATCAGCCCCGAGCTAGCCAGAATATATAAGCCCAGCCCCAAGAGCACCACCGGCCGCCGCCCCTTAAAGTCTGATAACACCCCGCCCAGCAGCACCCCCGCCGACTGCCCCACCAGGAAAATGCTCAGGCTCTGCTGGATATCGGTTTCGCGTACGCCCAAGCTGGCCGCCATCGCCGGCACGGCGGGCAGATAGGCATCAATGGAAAACGGCATCACCGCGGCCATGGCGGCCAGGAGCAGCGCCATTTGCGTGTCGGAAAGGCGGGGGGAATCGGAGGTCATCGGGGGAGCAATATCGGAGGGAAGAGGGAAAATCCGGGAAATTCAGCGCACAAAGTAATACGCCACATAGCCGCCGAAGGCCAGCAGCGGCAAGAGCTGCCACAACGCGCGGCGCTTGGCCGGCACATCCTGCCGCAAATGCGCCGACACCAGCGCAAACAGCACATATTTCAGCAGGAACACGCCGGCGCAGCTCATCACCACGCCATTGAGCAGATAGCCCGTGGCATCGGTCGCCGGATTCAGCGCAAACCATAGCGCCAGCAGCAGCGGCACCAGGCAGACGGCCAGCCAGCTTCGTAGGGAGGGAGACATAAATATTCCTTTTTGATGGGTGGTGTGGCGGCGGCAGGAGGCTACCTGAAAATGTATGGGTTACCTGAAAAAAGGCTACCTGAAAAAGGCAAACATCTTTATTTTGCATCGCGGTAATCGTTGCCTTCGCTTTGCGAAGCCTTCGATTTTTCAGGTAGCCTATTATATCCCCGATTGCCACCCAAGCAGAATGCGCCGCCGCATCGCGTATGCGATAGCCGCAATTTATCGAGCGCGCGCCGCCGCTGCCGCCCGAATGGTTATTCTATTGGGCAGGCTATATAATCCCGCCAGTTTCACCGCACAAGCCCGCCCGCCATGAGCCTCATCACCCACCTGCGTCCGGCACGCATTCAAGACTGCGAACATATCTACAACGCCCACCAATACGCCGTGCGCTACACCTGCGCCCGCAACTACAGCGAAGAAGTGCTGCAAGCCTGGCTCGCCCTGCTCAGCCCCGACAGCTACCTCGACACCCTCGGCGACGAGCGCAAGCGCCTGTGGGTAATCGAATTCAGGCAGCACATCCAAGGCTTCTTCCAAATCAACCTGCAAGAATCCCAGCTCGATGCGCTGTATGTGCACCCCTTCGTGCAGCGCCAAGGCCTCGGCACCGCCCTGCTCGGCCGCGCCGAAGAGCTGGCCTACCAAAGCGGCCTGGGCATGCTCAAGCTCTACGCCTCGCTCAATTCCGAGCCCTTCTACCTGCTCAACGGCTACCAGCCCCTGGGCGAAGCCGTGCTGCCGCTCAACCCGCAGGTGGGCATCGAATGCCGCCTTATGCGCAAGCTGCTCACCGACTGCCGCTGAAACACCCGCCCCCCAACAGAGGAACCCAAATGAAGAAAACCGCCTTCGCCGCCTTATTCGGCAGCCTTTTGCTTGCCGGCTGCCTATCCGTCCCCCAGCCCACCGTGCTGCACATGAGCGAACTGCGCAACAAAGATTTCGGCCGCTATCCCGGCAATTACCAGCAAATCATCCGGCGCCACCTCGCGCAAAACCTGATCGACCCCGAATCCGCGCGCATCGGCAGCTTTACCCCGCCGCGCAAATACCTGCGCATCGATGAAACCCGGCTGACCGCCAGCGGGCTTGATTTCCGCGCCTATTATGCCGCCTGCGTGCGCGTGAATTCCAAAAACCGCTACGGCGGCTACACCGGCTGGCAGGAGCACGTATATTTCATCCGCAACGGCGAAATCATGCTCGGCGGCGATCCGTTTCACGTAAAATGCGGCAGCACGGAAGACTTCATCCTTTCCGTATCGCCTCTGGCCAACGTGAAAATCGAACCTTAAATCACCACATCAAAAGGAAACCACATGCAAAAGCCCCTTCTCGCCGCCCTCATCGGCAGCACCCTGCTCGCCGGCTGCTACAGCCTGCCCACGCCCACCGCCATCACCATGGAGCAAATCCGCAGCTACGACGGCTACGGCAGCTACCCGCGCAACTACGAGCAGCTCATCAAACGCCACCTGCGCCAAACCCTGGTTGATCCCAACTCCCTGATGCTGGACGGCATTTCCCGCCCGCTCAAATTCGTGCGCTTTGAGCGCCGAAGCCTCCCCGTGAAAACCCACACCCCCATCCGCACCATCAGCGGCTATGTGGTGTGCGCCCGCTTCAACGCCAAAAACCGCTACGGCGGCTACACCGGCTGGCAAGAGCAGCCCTACCTCATCCGCGACGGCAAAGTGTATGACAACGTGTTCGGCACCGAATGCGTGAGCCGCGAAGAGCCCGTGGTGTCCGTGGAAGCCGGCTCATATATCAAAGTGTTTGAAAACGGGAAAGAAATCAGGGTAAACCCCTAAGCGCCTTGAGGCTACCTGAAAATCTGTTTGCCGGTTTCACTTCGTTGAAGCTCACGTTTTAGCTTCGCAGAAATTCGTTTCACTCGTTTTAGCTCCGCAGAAACTCGCTTCGCTCGTTTTCAGGTAGCCCGAACCCCATTCAGCCTATTGAAAGCGCCGCCATGAAAATCCCGCCAATTTTGCTCGCCCTGTTCGCCCTGCCTGCCTGCACCTATCTCGACGGCCCAGGCGGGCGCTTCTTTTCGCTCGATCTGCCGGTGGAAAGCACCCACACCGTCAGCCGCACCGTGCGCGTGGATGCCGCCCCCGGCACCACCGTGATCATGAGCGAAAGCTCCCCGCTCGATGGCTACTACCGCCCCGCGCTGAATCCTAACGGCGGCCGCACCCTGCTGCGCCAAGCCGCAAGCAACGATTGCCTCAGCCTCGAGCGCGGCAGCGTGCCCGCCTATCTGGTGAGCCGGGCCTGCCACGGCCGCACCAACCAGCAGTTTATGTTTAACGGCCCGCGTTTGAGCGTGAACGGGCTGTGCCTGGAAGCCATGGGCGGCGTCGGCAGCCCGGTGGCCGCCGCAGCCTGCCACCACGGCCAAAGCCAGCACTGGATCGCCGAGGGCGACCACATCCGCAGCGCCGCCAACGGCTTGTGCCTGGAGGGCAGCGGCGGCGCGGTGCGCCTGCAATATTGCAACAACGGCATGGGGCAGCGGTTTTATCGCTGAAACTTGGTTTGTCGCAGGCAAGGGAAAGGCTACCTGAAAATGTGCGCGCACGATTTTCAGGTAGCCTTTTTGTTACAGGAAATTATTCGCCGGATTGTGTTTGCCTGCCCAATGAGTTCCACAAGTTTTTGCTGTGGGCGCTCATCAGGCAGGTGCTGAAGAAAAGGGCGCACAGGAATAGATAGCTATGGCGGGTGCGGGTGATGGTTTGCTCGTAGGAGCGCTGAAAATAGGCACTATTGATGGCTTTCCCTTCGGATGATTGGATTTCGGTAACGAGATTCACAAATTGACCGTGGTAAAAGACGGGTTGGAATTTCAAATGGAAGGATTGGCCGTAAAAATCGTTCCAATATTTGCTGAAGGCATCTTTTAAATCCTGAGTGCAATGTTCTGCGCCGAAAATGCCGCCGCAGCTCATGGTAATGCGGATGCCGTTGTCTTGAACAATGTCGAAGTCACTTCTGGGCGGGTTGCCGGGGGCTGCTGTTTTGGCTGGCCCGGGGGTTTTTCTCCTATGGGGTTCGGGTGTGGCTATCCCGCGTTCGTTATAGTAAAAGGTAGCATTATCAGGCCAATTTGGTTTGCCGGACAGGGTTTGCACATTATCCGCGTTGAAACGGATAGGCATAATACTTTTGGTTTGCGAGGAAAAAAGATATGCGGCATAAATTGCCGTTAAAAATATGAATGAAGAAAACAATAATCTGGATTTAACGGAGAAGTTGCCAAGTCTGGCTCGGCCTTTGCCGAAGATGATATTGATGATGCTGAAGATAATGGCTACATCAATGATGAATAGGGAGTGCAACCCGATGAGAAGCTGGGTAGTGGCGAATAGGTTGGAGAAGAAGAGGAAATAGAGGAAGCCGGCAATGTGCAATAGACACATTGCCAAGGTTGCTATGCCGATAACTTTCTTCTTTTTCATATTTTTATTTATATGGGAAATATTGGCATTATGGAGCTAAAGGGAGAGCGTTCTCAACGCCGGTGTTCGATAGAAATATTGCCGCGAATCGGCACGGCGGGGCGCCAGTTGCCGGTGCAGATGGTGGAGCCGGCGGTGGTTTGGCAGCTGCGGTGTTCGGTGTAGCCGATGCCGCCGCGGCTGTATTGCTCGGTGGTTTGGATTTGGCCGCCGCCGTATTGGCTGCCGCCGTTGTAGAAGTAGTAGCTGCGGCTGGGGTAGTAGGCGGGGGCGTCTTCCGGCCAGGTGGAGTAGTAGCCGGAATAGGGGTTGATTTGCAGGTTGATCTGGGTGTGGGTTTCGGCTGCGGCGGCGCCGCTGAAAAGGGCGGCGCAGATGAGGAGCAGGGTGGGGCGCATGATGGTCTCCCGAAGGTGGAAAAGTGGTGCTGCCAAGCGGCGGCGGGAGTGCTATAGTTGAACCGTTCCTTCCCGCGGGCGGCGGGATATGCCGTTTTGCCTGAGTTGGAAGGATAATTGCTATATTAATCACAGCCTGCCGGCACAAGTTTGCCCGGCGGTGTGTTGATTATATAACTGTTTGCCGGGAAACGGTTTATGCTTTACACAGCGTTTCCCTTTCCCGATAACGCCAAATATTTTTCAGGTAGCCCTATGCCCCAGAAGCCCCCCATCCTTTGCCGCGAACTGAGCCTTTTGGCTTTCAACCGCCGCGTGCTGGCGCAGGCGCGCGATCCGCAAGTGCCGCTGTTGGAGCGGCTGCGTTTCCTGTGCATCGTTTCTTCCAATTTAGACGAATTTTTCGAAGTGCGCATGGCGTGGCTGAAAAAGGAAAACCAGCTCAACCCGCACACCCTACTGGATAACGGCACCACGCCCGCCGAAACCATGGCCGCAGCCGCGGCCGAAGCCAAAAAGCTGATTCAGGAGCAATACGAGCTGTTCAATAAAGAGCTGATTCCCGCGCTGCGCGAAGAAGGCATTGATTTCTACCCGCGCCGCCAGTGGACGGCCGAGCAGCGCGCCTGGATTGAGAGCTACTTCGACCGCGAGCTTTTGCCCATCCTCACCCCGCTGGGGCTCGACCCTTCCCACCCCTTTCCGCGCCTGCTCAATAAATCGCTCAACTTCGCCGTGGAGCTCTCCGGCAAAGACGCCTTCGGCCGCGCTTCCGGCATGGCCGTGGTGCAGGCGCCGCGCATTTTGCCGCGCGTGGTGAGGCTACCTGAAAACTTAAGCGGCGGCGGCGAAGGCTTCGTGCTGCTTTCCTCCATTTTGCACGCCTATGTGCACAAGCTTTTTCCCGGCATGGCCGTGGAAGGCTGCTACCAATTCCGCCTCACGCGCAACAGCGAGCTCACGGTGGACGAAGAAGACGTTACCAACCTGCGCGCCGCCGTGCAAACCGAGCTGCGCGGGCGGCAGTATGGCGACGAAGTGCGGCTGGAAGTGGCCGACAACTGCCCGCCGCAGGTGGCCGAATTCCTGCTGGCACAATGCAACCTCAGCCAAAACGAGCTCTACCAAGTGGTCGGCCCCGTGAACCTGGTGCGCCTGATGGCCGTGCCCGATATGGTGGACCGCCCCGATTTGAAGTTTCCGCCCTTCTCCCCCGGCCTGCCCAAAGGCATCCGCAAAGACCAGCCGATGACCGAAGTGCTCAAGCGGCAAGACGTGCTGCTGCACCACCCCTACCAATCCATCGCTCCCACCGTGCGCTTCATCCAAGAAGCCGCCGCCGACCCGGATGTGGTGGCCATCAAGATGACGATTTACCGCACCGGCACCCATTCCGACCTCGCCCGCGCCCTGATTGCCGCCGCCAACGCCGGCAAGCAGGTAACCGTGGTGGTGGAGCTGATGGCGCGGTTCGACGAAGAAAACAATGTAAACTGGGCCAACCGCCTAGAGAGCGCCGGCGCGCACGTGGTGTATGGCGTGTTCGGCTACAAAGTGCACGCCAAAATGGCGCTCGTAATCCGCCGCGAAGGAGGCGGCCTCAAGCGCTATGCCCACCTCGGCACCGGCAACTACCACCAAGGCACCTCCCGCATCTACACCGATTTCGGCCTGCTCACCGCCGATGAGGCCATCACCGCCGACGTGAACGCCATCTTTATGGAAATCACCGGCCTCGGGCAGCCCACTCGGCTCAACAAGCTCTACCAGAGCCCCTTCACCCTCAGCGACATGCTGCACGAGCGCATCGCCGCCGAAACCGCCGAAGCCCGCGCCGGCCGCCCCGCCCGCATCATCGCCAAGATGAATTCGCTCATCGAGCCCGGCATCATCCGCGCCCTGTATGAAGCCAGCCAGGCCGGCGTGCAGATTGATTTGATCGTGCGCGGCATGTGCACCCTGCGCCCCGGCGTGCCCGGCCTTTCCGAAAACATCCGCGTGCGCTCCCTCATCGGCCGCCTGCTCGAGCACGCCCGCGTGTTTTATTTCCATAGCGGCGGCCGCGAAGACCTCTTCATTTCCAGCGCCGACTGGATGGGGCGCAACTTCTTCCGCCGCATAGAAACCTGCACCCCGGTGGAAAACACCGCCCTGAAAGAGCGCATCGTGCGCGAAGCCCTCACCCTCGCCCTCTCTGACAACCGCAAAGCCTGGCTGATGCAGCCCGACGGCAGCTACCTCCGCGCCGCGCCGCAGGCCGGCGAAGCTGCGCTTGATGCGCAGGAAACCCTGCTCAACGAATACCGGCGCAAATAGCGCGGGATGTAAAAAGGCTACCTGAAAAATGTTGCCAAACTTTTCAGGTAGCCTTTTGATTGTTTCGCACGTTGGCCAATGTGCCGGTGCTGATTGGCGGCTTGGCAACATCGGGGCGGCGCAAGGCCGAGCGAAATGGCGGCGGGGAAAGCCGACGGTTATAATCCGCGCACAAATTTTCTGCGAAAACGTCTTGATCTTAACAGGAGCCAAACCATGAAAATATCCCGTTCCCAATCTTCGCGCTACGAAGCGCCGCAGCATGCCGACGACGGCGAATACGGCGTGCCGGTGGTGAGCATCGGCGATTGGATGCTGACCTTTGTTATCTTGATGATTCCGCTGGTGAATCTGGTGATGGTTGTGGTGTGGGCCATCGGTGCGGGCGGCACCAATCCGAGCAAGGCGAATTTCTTTCGGGCCTATCTTTTGCTGTGTGCGATCGTGGTTGTCTTGGCCTTCGGCATCATGGCTATTGTCGGGTATTCGCTTAACCAGTAATGCGGCTTGGGAATAAAGGCTACCTGAAAAATGTTGCCAAACTTTTCAGGTAGCCTTTTCTTTGCCTGCGCGGCGTTATTTCTTGGTTTCCGGCGCGGCTTCGGCGAGCACGGTGCCGGCGAGGTAGTCGTATAGGAACTGGCGGGAGGGGTGGATGAGGGCGAAGCCGAAGGGCAGTATCCACCAGGCCAGGGCGAGGCCGGCGAGGGTTTGGGGCGGCAGGGGGGTGAGCTGGCGCAGGATGCCGAAGGAGGCGAGCGGCAGCAGCAGGAGCAGGGTGGCGGCCCAGAGGAAGCGCAGGCGCAGCCGAGGCAGGGTGGGGCGGCTGCCGGCGGGGGTTTGCAGCCGGAGGCGCCACACTTTCATGGGCAGGGTTTGGCCGCGCGGGCTGTGCCAGCAGAGGCGGAAGTAGCCCCACCATATGGCGAGGATGATGAGCGCCACGGCGGTTTCGGCGGCAAGCGGCACGGTGTGCAGCGCCATGTTGGCGGCGGCGGCGGGGATGAAGGCGATGCAGGTTACGGCGGCGAGCAGTAGGGCTTCGTAGCCGAGGGCGGCGAGGCGGCGGGGGAGGGAGGCGGGCGTGGGCGGGGTCATGTGCGGTGTGGGCGGGTTAAATTGAATTTCGATACCAGGCGGCAAGTATAGGGAGTACGGCAGGGCGCGGCAATGTGGGGGCGGATGTTAAGGTAGCCTGCCATAGAAGGAATGGATAGTTTGGGCGTGCTGGCTGAGGCTACCTGAAAACGGGTCGAGCACGAGGTCGGCGGGGAGCTTGCGCAGCCAGGTGAGCTGGCGTTTGGCGAGCTGGCGGGTGGCGGCGATGCCTTGGGCGATGAAGGTGTCGCGGTCGGTATCACCGCCGAGGTGTGCCCAGGCTTGGCGGTAGCCCACGCAGCGCATGGCGGGATACTCGGGCGTGAGCTGGGGGTATTGGTTTTGCAGTTGGCGCACTTCTTGGAGGAAGCCTTGTTCGAGCATGGTGTGGAAGCGCTGTTCGATATTGCGGTGCAGGCGTTCGCGTTGGGCGGGGATGAGGGCGATGCTGTGCAGGTTGAGCGGCGGGGCGGCCTGCTGCTCGGCGAGGTGCTGGCTGAGTGGGCGGCCGGTGAGCAGCCACACTTCGAGGGCGCGTTCGATGCGCTGGCTGTCGGTGGGCTGGAGGCGGGCGGCGGTGGCGGGGTCGGCTTGTTGCAATTGGGCGTAGAGATGGGGCAGGCCGTGTTGTTGTTTTTGCTCTTGCAGCCGGCGGCGGATGGCGGGATCGGCAGCGGGCAGGCTGTTGAGGCCGCGGGTGAGGGCGTGGTAGTACATCATGGTGCCGCCCACGATGAGGGGCAGGTGGCCGCGTTCGCGGATTTGGCGGCACAGGCGCAGGCAGTCGGTGAGGAAGTCGGCCACGCTGTAGTTTTGCGGGGGGTCGATGATGTCGATGAGGTGGTGCGGCACGGCGGCGCGCTCGGCGGGGGTGGGCTTGGCGGTGCCGATGTCCATGCCGCGGTAGATCAGGGCGGAATCGAGGCTGATGATTTCCAGCGGGATGCGGCCGGCCAGCTCGAGGGCGAGCGCGGTTTTGCCGGCGGCGGTGGGGCCGAGCAGGGCGAGTGCGGAAGGCGGTGGCTGGACGGGCATGAGGCTACCTGAAAATGAGGATGGGCGAAAACGAGGTTTCCGAAGGAGGCCGAGTTTCTGCGGAGCTAAAATGGAGTTTCGTTTTCGGCTATTGCAACGCGGCTTTGCTTTATTTTCAGGTAGCCTGTTGCCACACGGAAGGCTACCTGAAAATGAGCGAAGCGAATTTTTGCGAAGCTAAAACGAGTGAAGCGCGTTTCTGCGGAGCCAAAACGCGGCTGCAACGAAGTTCAAACCCGGATGAAACGGGCAGGGCATTCTAGCAGCGCAGTGGGGAAACATAAACAGCAGATCATGTCCGCGCACTGGCCGCACTTTCAGGCTACCTGAAAATCGGGTAGAGTTCGCCTTAACGCAAATTCCCATTCCCTCCCCGTATGAAGCCCAGCCAATTCCGCCGCATCGGCATCGTTACCCGCCCCCACACCCCGCATTTGGGCGAAACCCTGTGCGAGCTGGCCGCCTATTTCCTGGCAAACGGGCTGGAAGTTTTGCTGGACGAAGAATGCGGCAACGGCCTGCTGGCGCCCGATTTGGCCGCGCGCTGCCGGCGCGTGGGCAAAGAAAACATGGGCGAATGCTGCGATGTGGTGCTGGTGCTCGGCGGCGACGGTACCTTCCTTTCCGTGGCGCGCCAGCTCGCGCCGCACCGCATTCCCATGATGGGCGTGCACCTCGGCCATCTCGGCTTCCTCACCCAAGTGCCGCGCCAGAGCATGATTGAAGACATCTCCCGCATGCTCGCCGGCCAATATCTGCCCGAAGAGCGCATCATGCTCGAATGCAGCGTGCAGCGCGACAACGAGCCCGGCAGCACCGCCCTGGCGCTGAACGAAGTGGCCATCAGCCGCGGTGGTGTGGGGCAGATGATTGAATTTGAAGTGTTTATCAACCAAGAATTTGTGTACACCCAGCGCTCCGACGGCCTCATCGTTTCCACTCCCACCGGCTCCACCGCCTATGCCCTTGCCGCCGGCGGGCCCATCCTGCAATCCACCCTGCGCGCGCTCACCCTCGTGCCCATCTGCCCGCAATCCATGACCAACCGCCCCGTGGTGGTGCCCGACAGCTGCGAAATCGAAATCCTCATCACCAAAGCCGACAGCGCCCGCGTGCACTTCGACGGCCAATCCCAGCTCGAGCTGCACAGCATGAACCGCCTCACCATCCGCCGCTACCGCAACACCCTGCGCGTGCTCCACCCCACCGATTACCAGTATTACAAAACCCTGCGCCAGAAGCTGCACTGGGGCGAACAGCTGGTGTAGCGGCTGTTCGAAGCCAACAAAGGCTACCTGAAAATTTCAGGTAGCCTTTGTTGCTCAGGTATTTGTATCTAACAAAACATCAAACAAATAATACCGGCTAAGTGTAGCTGCCGATAACATCAAGCAAACATCGGATGGGAAGTCCGCCGTTACAAAATAAAGAATTTTGCCAAGCTCTCAGGCTACCTGAAAAATAGCGCGCACATTTTTCAGGTAGCCTTCCCCTTTGCTCAAATCTCTTCCACCCCTTCCACCACCGCCGTCTCCCTCTCAATCCGAAACGCCACCTCCCAGCTCCCCACCGCCATCTTATACACCCGCAGCGGCGCATCCTGATAAGCCGGGCGCGGGTCTTGCGCAATGCTCTGCTCCACCAGCAGGCGCATTTCTTGCGGCAGCCCCTCCGCCCCCGCACCTTCCGCCCACACCACCCGCAGCGGCACCGGCGGCGCCGGCGCAAAGCCCGCCGCCGCATCCGGCTTCGCCTCCACAAACGGCAGATACGGCTTGATATCCAACACCGGCGTGCCATCCAGCAAATCCGCTCCGCCGCACCACAGCCGCACCCCGCCCTCCGTGTCAATCCGCTCCAGCTTCAGCAGCGAAAGCCCCAGCGGATTCGGCCGGAATGGGCTGCGCGTGGCAAACACCCCCATCTTCCGGTTGCCACCCAAACGCGGCGGGCGCACCAGCGGCTGCCAGCCCGCCCCCGCCACCCCGTGAAACACAAACTGCACCCATACATGGCTAAACCGCTCCAGCCCGCGCACACAATCCGCCGAAAACCCCGGCAGCAGCTCAATGCACACCCCCGCCGCCGGCACCAGCCCCGGCTGGCGCGGCACCCCAAACTTCTGCTTATAAGGCGAGCGCACAAAACCCACCGCCTGCAAAGAATACATATCACACATCGTCACACTCTATATATAGACACAGCACAGCCAAAAGGCTACCTGAAAACGAGGTTTCGGCAAAGCCGAAGCCGAGTTTCAGCGAAGCTAAAACTTGCATAGGCAAAGCCGAAGCCGAGTTTCAGCGAAGCTAAAACTTTGCGAGGCAAAGCCGAAGCCGAGTTTCAGCGAAGCTAAAACTTTGCGAGGCAAAGCCGAAGCCGAGTTTCAGCGCAGCTAAAACTTGCATAGGCAAAGCCGAAGCCGAGTTTCAGCGCAGCTAAAACTTGCATAGGCAAAGCCGGAACATCATTTTCAGGTAGCCACATCAGGCAGAGGCTACCTGAAAAGCCCTTCCCGCCAGTATAAAAGGAGCGGTAAGCCAAAAGCCCGCCTTCCCGCCCCAAAAACCATTTTCCCGCCGCCATACCCCAAAGCCCGCGCAAATTGGCAGGCCGGAAACCCCTAAAACGGCAAACTATGCAAAAAGCAGGGCCAAAAACTGACGATAAATGTCAGTTTTCCCGTTTTGGCAGCGGCAGCCAAGGAAAGTTTGGACAATCTGGTAAGGCTGGAATTTTATATAATATCAATATAAATCAGTATTTTAATAATAAATCGTGCTGAAAATTTCAAATTGTGGCACAGCCGTTGCTTTATCTTATCTCGTGGCAACGGCATAACAAGCCTAGCCGAAATCGAAGTTCTGTAAGTTGTCTCCTTTCTTTTGGTTGAAGTTTCCGGGTCGCAAGATTCGGGTTTATGTAAGTTCCATTTTTTAACAAGGAAAATGTCATGTTGAAACAAGTACAAAAAGGTTTTACTCTGATTGAGTTGATGATCGTAATCGCCATTATCGGTATTTTGGCTGCTATCGCCCTGCCGCTGTACCAAGACTACATCTCTAAATCTCAGGTAACCCGTGCATACGGCGAATTGGCCGGCACCAAAACCGCTATCGAAGCTGCCCTGTTTGAAGGTCGTGAACCTGTGCTGGCTGCTGACGCTGATACTGGTGCTGGTATTAAACCCCCGAAAGAATGGGTAGGTATGTTGGATAATCCGACTTCTAACCTGTTGTCTGCCGCCAAGATTACTCTTGGCCAGAAGGCTGGTGAGGTTACCTTCACTGGTACAATGGGTGAAAACGCCAATACCAGCGTTGCTGGAGCTATTATTACTCTGAGTCGTACCGCTGGTGGTGAGTGGACTTGTACTGTGAATGGTACTGCCGCCTCTGGTTGGAAAACCAAATTTGTTCCCAGCGGTTGCACTAGCGCTTAATATTGTTAAGCCATAGCGAAAACAGCCACCTTAGGGTGGCTGTTCTGATATCAACAAACTGCGGTGATAACTATGTATAAGCAAAAAGGCTTTACTCTGATTGAGCTGATGATTGTGATTGCCATCATCGGCATTTTGGCTGCCATTGCTCTGCCGCTGTATCAAGACCATATGGCCAAAGCTCAGATTACCCGCGTGTTTTATGAGTTGGGCAGCACCAAAACGGCGGTGGAATCTATTTTGGCGCACGGCGGCATTCCCACTGTGAATCCGGCGCAGGATGGTGCCATACAAAATGGCAAAAGGTTGGAGTTTTTAGGTTTGGATAAGAATCCAAATTCCAATTTGATTTTTACAGCTTCCATTGGGCTGAATAATAACCAGTTTGAGCGGGTAAATGCTACTTTCGGCCGCAATGCCTTGCCGCAAATCCAGGGGGCGGTTATCAGCTTGGTGCGGAATAATAATGGCGAATGGACGTGTGAAATAGACAATTCGCAGGCTTCTTATTGGCCCGCCAAATACACTCCTGCAACTTGTGTGCTGATTTAGCCAAGTATTTTGAAAAAGCTGCCAAATAGAGGCAGCTTTTTTCTGGTTTGCGTATTTTTCAGGTAGCCTTTGAGGCTACCTGAAAATTTTTGAGCGCTCACTTCGCCCCCTTAAACCCCCGCTTCAAATGCACCATCAGCAAGGCCACCGCCGCAGGCGTAACCCCCGAAATCCTGCTCGCCTGCCCCACGGTTTCGGGCTTGTGCTGGTTGAGCTTCTGCTGCACTTCGGCAGACAGGCCTTTCACTTTGCCGTAATCGATATTTTCAGGCAGCCTTAACGTCTCAATATCCCGCCTGCTGTCGATTTCTTCGTTTTGGCGGTCGATATAGCCTTGGTATTTCACTTGGATTTCCACTTGTTCCACCACGTTTTCAGGCAGCCTGCACTCTGGTTCTGCATCGGGCAGCGTCATCAGCGCGGCGTAATCCAGATTGGGGCGGCGCAGCAGGTCGTGCAGGTTGGCTTCGCGGGAAAGTTTCTGCCCGAACACGCGGATTTGTTCGTTTTCAGGTAGCCTTTGTGGCGTGTACCACGTGGTTTTCAAACGCTGGATTTCGCGTTCCACGGCTTCGCGTTTTTCGTTGAACATGCGCCATTGTGCTTCGCCGACGAGTCCGATTTTGTGGCCGTCTTCGGTCAGGCGCATGTCGGCGTTGTCTTCGCGCAGTTGCAGGCGGTATTCGGCGCGGCTGGTGAACATGCGGTAGGGTTCGTTCACACCTTTGGTGATGAGGTCGTCCACCAATACGCCGAGATACGCCTGTTCGCGGCGCAGCAGCAGCGGCTCGCGTTCGCGCACATACTGCACGGCGTTCGCGCCTGCCAGCAGGCCTTGTGCGGCGGCTTCTTCGTAGCCCGTTGTGCCGTTGATCTGTCCGGCAAAGAATAAGCCTTGGATGGTTTTGGTTTCGAGGCTGGCTTTGAGGTTGCGCGGATCGAAATAGTCGTATTCGATGGCGTAGCCGGGGCGCAGGATGTGTGCGTTTTCCAGACCTTTCATGCTGCGGACGAGGGCGAGTTGGATGTCGAATGGCAGGCTGGTGGAGATGCCGTTGGGGTAGTATTCGTGCGTGGTCAGGCCTTCGGGTTCGAGGAAAATCTGGTGGCTGTCTTTGTCGGCGAAGCGGTTGATTTTGTCTTCGATAGACGGGCAATAACGCGGCCCCACGCTTTCGATTTTGCCGGTAAACATGGGGCTGCGGTCGAAACCGCTGCGGATAATCTCATGTGTTTTCAAATTGGTATGCGTAATCCAGCAGGACACTTGGCGCGGGTGCATGTCGGCATTGCCGCGCACGGACATGACGGGAACGGGCGTGTCGCCGGGCTGCTCGGTGAGCTGGGAGAAATCAATGGTGCGTCCGTCGATGCGCGGCGGCGTGCCGGTTTTCAGACGGCCTTGCGGCAGGTTCAGCTCTTTCAGGCAGCCTGAAAGCGATTGGGCGGCGGGGTCGCCGGCGCGGCCGCCTGCGTAGTTTTCCATGCCGATGTGGATTTTGCCGGCGAGAAACGTGCCGGCGGTGAGCACCACGGCGCGGGCTTGGAAGGTCAGCCCCATTTGGGTGGACACGCCGGAGACGCGTCCGCCGCTGAGCGTGATGTCGGTAACCGCCTGTTGGAACAATTCCAGATTTTCCTGGTTTTCCAGCATTTCGCGGATGGCGGCTTTGTAGAGCAGGCGGTCGGCCTGCGCGCGCGTGGCGCGTACTGCCGCGCCTTTGCTGGCGTTCAGGCGGCGGAACTGGATGCCGGACATATCGGCAGCCAAGGCCATCGCACCGCCCAGCGCATCGACCTCGCGCACCAAATGCCCTTTGCCGATGCCGCCGATGGAAGGATTGCACGACATTTGTCCGAGCGTTTCGATGTTGTGGGTGAGCAAAAGCGTCTGCGCGCCCATGCGGGCGGCGGCGAGCGCGGCTTCCGTGCCGGCGTGGCCGCCGCCGACAACGATGACGTCGTAGGTTTTGGGGTAGGTGATGGTGGGCATGGTGTGTGGGGGATAACGAAAATCAAGCGATTATACGCGGTTTTGCCGCGGCATGAGGCTACCTGAAAGCGTGCGCTTCAACGAAGTGAAATTTTCAGGTAGCCTCAATGGGGAGGGAGAGTGTGCGCGAAGGGTCTGTTTGGCGGTATGTCGGATGATTTTTCAGGTAGCCCCTAGCCCGGTAGAGGCTACCTGAAAAAATCGGTGTTGTGGGTTTGGACTTCGTGGAAACTTCTTTTCGCTCGTTTTAGTTCCGCAGAAACGCGCTTCGCTCGTTTTAGCTTCGCAGAAACTCGCTTTGCTCGTTTTCACTCCGTTGAAGCGCACATTTTCAGGTAGCCCTTACCAACGGGCGGCACAGGGCAAGAGGCTACCTGAAAGTGCTACAATACGCAGTTTCTTTTTATTGGATTTCCCGGCTTTATCATGTGCAAACACCACCATCAAAACCCCAGCCATTCCCCCCGCGACAACGACACCATCCGCATTCGCGGCGCGCGCACGCACAATCTGAAAAACATCGATTTGGACATTCCGCGCCACAAGCTCGTCGTGGTAACGGGGCTATCGGGCAGCGGCAAGTCGTCGCTGGCGTTCGACACGCTGTATGCCGAAGGGCAGCGGCGTTACGTCGAGAGCCTGTCGGCCTATGCGCGCCAGTTTTTGCAGATGATGGACAAGCCCGATGTCGATTTGATTGAAGGCCTGTCGCCCGCGATTTCCATCGAGCAGAAGTCCACCAGCCACAACCCGCGTTCCACGGTCGGCACGGTTACGGAAATCCATGATTACCTTCGCCTTTTGTACGCCCGAGTCGGTACGCCCTACTGCCCCGAACACCATCTGCCGCTGTCGAGCCAGACCGTATCGCAGATGGTCGATGCCGTGTTGAAACTGCCGGAAGACACGCGCGTAATGATACTTGCGCCGGCGGTGCGCGAGCGCAAGGGCGAGTTTGTCGAGTTTTTTGCCGACTTGCAGGCGCAGGGTTTTGCGCGGGTGCGCGTCGATGGCGAGGTGTACCAGTTGGACGAAGTGCCGAAGCTGGAAAAAAACATCAAACACAATATCGACGTCGTCATCGACCGCGTGAAAGTGAAGGCGGACATCAAGCAGCGGCTGGCGGAAAGTTTTGAAACCGCATTGCGCCACGGCAACGAGCGCGCGCTGGCGATGGAAATGGACAGCGGCGAAGAACATTGGTTTTCCGCGCGTTTCGCCTGCCCAGTGTGTTCGTACAGCCTACCCGAATTGGAGCCGCGCCTCTTTTCGTTCAACAACCCGATGGGTTCCTGCCCGACTTGCGACGGCTTGGGCAACACCAATTTCTTCGACCCCGAAAAAGTGGTCGCCCATCCCGAATTGTCGCTGGCAACGGGCGCGATTGACGGCTGGGACAAGCGCAACCAGTTCTATTTTCAAATGATTCAGTCGCTGGCGCGGCATTACGGTTTCGATGTGCAGGCTGCTTGGGAAACGCTACCTGAAAAAGTCAAAAAAGTCATCCTGCACGGCTCGGGCAAAGAAGTCATTGATTTCACCTACCTGTCCGAACGCGGCACCACCTTCAACCGCAGCCACGCCTTTGAAGGCATCATCCCCAACCTCGAACGCCGCTACCGCGAAACCGACAGCGAAACCGTGCGCGAAAAACTGCGCGAATACCAAAACCACCGCGCCTGCCCGAGCTGCGGCGGCGCGCGTTTGCGTAAAGAAGCGCGTTATGTCTATGTGAGCGGTGAACCCTTGCACGAAGTTTCCGCCTGGCCGCTCACCAAAACCCACCAATTCTTTGAAACCCTCGATTTGGACGGCAACAAAAAACACATCGCCGAAAAAATCCTCAAAGAAATTACCGAGCGTCTCGGCTTTTTGATTAACGTCGGGCTGGATTACCTGAATCTCTCCCGTTCCGCCGAAACCCTTTCCGGCGGCGAAGCCCAGCGCATCCGCCTGGCCAGCCAAATCGGTTCGGGCTTGACCGGCGTCATGTATGTCCTCGACGAACCCTCCATCGGCCTGCACCAGCGCGACAACGACCGCCTGCTCGCCACCCTCAAACGCCTGCGCGACTTGGGCAACAGCGTTATCGTGGTCGAACACGACGAAGACGCCATCCGCGAAGCCGATTTCGTTGTCGATATGGGACCCGGCGCAGGCGAACACGGCGGCAGCGTGCTGATTGCCGACACGCCCGAAAACGTCGCCAAATGCGAAAATTCCGTGACCGGACAATACCTCAGCGGCAAAAAATCCATCTCCGTGCCGTCTGAAAGAACCCCCGTCAATCCCGAGCGTATGCTCATCCTCAAAGGCGCGCGCGGCAACAACCTCAAAAACGTTACCCTCGAACTGCCGCTCGGCTTGATTACCTGCATTACCGGCGTATCCGGCAGCGGCAAATCCACCCTGATTAACGACACCCTCGCCAAAATCACCGCCCGCGAGCTCAACCGCGCCCAAGAAGAACCTGCCCCGTATGACGACATTCAAGGCCTCGAACACCTCGACAAAGTCATCAACGTCGATCAATCCCCCATCGGCAGAACCCCGCGCTCCAATCCCGCTACCTATACCGGCCTCTTTACCCCCATCCGCGAACTCTTCGCCGGCGTACCCCTTTCGCGCGAACGCGGCTACAACGTCGGCAGATTCTCCTTCAACGTCAAAGGCGGCCGCTGCGAAGCCTGCCAAGGCGACGGCGTGATTAAAGTCGAAATGCACTTCCTGCCCGACGTGTACGTCCCCTGCGAAGTCTGCCACGGCAAACGCTACAACCGCGAAACTCTCGAAGTCCAATACAAAGGCAAAAACATCAGCGAAGTGCTGGACATGACCGTCGAAGAAGCCCGCGAATTTTTCGACGCCGTCCCCACCGTATCGCGCAAACTGCAAACCCTCATGGACGTAGGCCTCGGCTACATCCGCCTCGGCCAGTCCGCCACCACCCTCTCCGGCGGCGAGGCCCAACGCGTCAAACTCGCCCTCGAACTCTCCAAACGCGACACCGGCAGAACGCTCTACATCCTAGACGAACCCACCACCGGCCTGCACTTCGCCGACATCGCCTTATTGTTGGAAGTCATAGGCCGTCTGAAAGGCAAAGGCAACTCGATTGTGATTATCGAACATAATCTGGACGTGATTAAAACGGCGGATTGGATTGTGGATTTGGGACCGGAAGGGGGAGATGGGGGTGGTACAATTGTGGCGGAGGGGGTGCCGGAGGAGGTTATAGAGATAAGGGGGAGTTATACGGGAAGGTATTTGGCAGATATGATTAATAAATGTTAAAATTTAAATAGATAATAGCATATTAAATCGGATTAGTTATGCAAGATCGCATTATTAAAAATATTTTTAGCCTAAGTGGTTTATCTATATCTATTGGTGTGCTTGGATTTATTTCTGGGATAGTACAATTATTTATTGATATAAGTGCACTTATTTCAGTTAAATGGATTTTGCTTTGTTTGTTACTCTTGATTAGTATTATTTTAATTTTATTGAAAGTTGTTTATGATTTAGTTGTGGAAAATATATCTATTTCAGATAGGCTTAAAGAAAACAATCTTATCGAAACACCTATACGATTTGTTGCAGACAATCCAAAAGGAGATATTTTTCTAGTTAGAAAAAATAAGAACTTTACCAACAATATGGTTGTTTCAGGATATTTAAAAAATAATGAATTAGATAATTTACTATTTATGGGATATGTATATGTTATACAGGATAAATTTACTCAAATAAAAATTGTTAGGTGGTTTGATGAACCAGATATTTTTGATGACGAAAAAAATATTAGGTTAGGAATAATCTCATCAATTGAAATTAGAGCTACCATTCCTCTTGAATTCATATTCGAGGAGAGGGAATAATCATTATGTTAAAGGATATGATATGAGTACAAGATATTTTGCCCAAGTTGTTCAGGTTCAGGATAAACTAACTGTCATTATTAATGCAGGAGAAAATAAGGGTGTTAAAACTGGTCAAAAGTTTTTAATTGTGGGACTAGGTCAAGAAGTTTATGACCCTGATACAAAAGAATCTTTGGGGGCTTTGGAAATAGTTCGCGGCAAAGCAGAAGTGATTCATGTGCAAGAAAAAATGGCAACTCTAAAATCAATAGATTGGTTAAGAAATCCCGATATTAGAGAAATAACTAAGGTTAGAAAAACGCTAGATTCAGCAAGTATGGTTTCTGCTTTTTCTCGTGTTTTAGGAAACATTCCTAATGAAACCATAACAGAGTCAATAAAACCACAAGAGCCAAGCTTAAAGCCGTTAAACGGTGTTGATGTAGGAGATAAAGTTATCGCATTATGATCCAGCACCCGTAGCAACTGTGTTCCCCCACCCCGTCGGGCAGCAAGCCGTAGCCTGTATACCAGCGACCGCGTGCGTGGCTATGCCACACACCCTACCTGTGAATTACACGGAACTTCAAAGCCAACGCGTAGGGTGTGTGCGGAACGCACGCACGCGGTTGTTTGATTCATGCTTTGCCGTTTCAAATCTTCAGACGGCCTCCAATGCCGTCTGAAAACTCCAACATCGACAAAATCAACGAACAAAACAACCAATCATTCTTTCCCAAACCCATAAACCAAACGGAAACCCCATGGCGCGTTATCGCAGAAACTTCATTGCCGGCGGCACATTCTTTTTCACCGTCAAACTCGCCGACCCGAAATCGCACCTGCTTGTCGAACATATCGACTTCGCGTGCGGCCTATATGGATGTACAAAAACAATATCCCTTTGAAACCGTCGCCGTATGCGTGCTACCGAACCATATCCACGCCATTTGGACGCTGCCGCCCGACGATGCGGATTATTCCCTGTGCTGGCGGCTGATTAAAACCAAATTATCCGCACATTTTCCCCGTGCCGAAAACCTGTCCGCCAGCAAACAGCGGCAACACGAACGCGGCATTTGGCAACGGCGTTTTTACGAACACGCCGTGCGCGATGCAACGGATTTGCAGCGTTGCGCGGACTATATTCATTTCAACCCCGTCAAACATGGATTGTGCGGCAATGTCCGCGATTGGGCATTTTCGTCGTTTCAACGCTATGTACGGGACGGGTTTTTGCCGTCTGATTGGAGCGGAACGCAAGAAACAGCGGTGATGAGTTTTGGGGAGTGAATGCCATCATAAAACTACTGACCGTGTGTGTGGCTGCACCTCACACCCTACCCGTGAATCACATGAAACTGTAAAACCAACGCGTAGGGTGTGTGCAGTACGCACGCACGCGGTTATTTAATTCATGGTTTGCCGTTTCAAACATTAACTCCATTGAGACTAATGCTTTCAGACGGCATCAGAGGCCGTCTGAAAAATCGACAGCCTTGACTATAGATACGGCCTTCCCACCAATAAAGGCTACCTGAAAGCGTGAGTTTTAACGAAGTTAAAACCCACTTCGTCCGTTTTCAGGTAGCCTTTTCTTAACTTGGCGGCAGCCGCAGTTTCAAAAATCAGAAATCTCCGTTATCCGCCAAACAACGCCGCCTTACCTTCCGCGCCGGAAACATCCAGCACTTCAATTCCTTTTCCGTCCAGCACGGCCTGCGTCAGCATGGCCACGCCGCCGGAGGGGCCGATTTCCAAAATCCGCCGCACGCCCAGCGCAACCATGCTGCGGCATTCGGCCACCCAGTTCACCGGATCCATCAGGATATTGTGCGCGATGCCGCGCGCCTGTTCCGCATCCAAACCGCAGGCGGCCGCCCATTCGGTCGCTTGCGATACGGCGGGCAGCATAGCGGGGTGGTGGAAACCGACTTCCACGTCCAGCCGCCACAGCAGGTTTTCGGGCGTTTGGCCGTTGGCGTCTTTCACCGTGTCCGATAATACATCACACACGCGCGCCACCGATTCGGGCTTGCCGCTGACGACGAAACCGTCCGCGCTGTTCTGCAAGCCGATGCACGGGCGGTCGGCCGGATGCGCTTCATCTTCGGGATACAGTTCGTCGATTACGGCGGCAATCTGTTTGCGGCTCACGCCCTGCACCATCACCATCGGATGATTGCCGCCGTGCAGGTACATGCCGGTTTTGCGCCCTTGCAGCGTGGCGGCCGCGCCGACCAGTTCGGCCAGAGCCAGCAGTTGGGCGGCATGCTGCGGCTCGCGCACCAGATAGCGGCCGAGTATGCCCTGAGAATGCCCGATCACGCCCGCCGCTTTGCCGCTGTCCAGCCCGCGCGCTTCCAGCGTGTGCAGGTTGGCGATTTGTGCAAGGAAAATACCGGGCGCGCTCACGGCGGCACGCACCAGATTGATGCCGTCCGCGCCGTGTTCCGCCCATTTTATCGGTTCGAAACCCTGCGGGCGGGCTGTGGCAAGCTGCCCTGCCACGGGGGTGAGGATTTGAGCGGCGGCGGTGGTGATTTCGTTAGCCTTGCCCAGCGCGCCTTCTGCCAAAGTTTCGCGCAGGGTGCTGATCCAATCGAAGCCCTGCCCGGAAAAGCAGAGGGCGAAGGGTTGGCTGTGCAGTTGTTCAAGTAGGCGTTTTTGTTCAGTCATGATGTTCGCTCCCGTAAGTGGTGGATTTCAGACGACCTATACCGTCCGCAAGATGCCAATTGTTGCCGGCGAATAAACTGCTTAGAGTGACTATACTGATTGTGGCGGCGGGGGATGCTGTGTTAGGTCAAATATCGGGCGGTTTGCGGGGAAGGTGGGTGCGGATGCTTTGGGCTTTGCCGCAGGGCGGATGGCGGCTGTCGGAAGGCGAGGGTTTGGCGAGGCTAAAGATTGGTTTCGCGGGAGCGGATATTTTTAGCTTCGCAGAAACTTACTTCGTTCGTTTTAACTTCGTTGAAGCTCATGTTTTCAGGTAGCCTTTATGGCTTGAAGCGCTTTGGATGGAGATTGTAGATAACGAGAGGCTACCTGAAAACGGGATTGGGCGAAGCCAAGTGGCGTTTTTGCGAAGCTAAAAGCCAAGTGGCGTTTTTGCGAAGCTAAAAAGTGGGCGTTAATGAAGGCGAGCAGATATTCGGGCGCTGCTCAAGGTTGAGTTGCTGCGGAGCTAAAAATGCCTGCCTGTTTTAACTGCGTTGCAGCTGATGCGTTCAGGCAGCCTTTATTTTGAAGTCGTGTGGCTGGGGAATGTTTGGATAAGCAGAAAAGGCTACCTGAAAAATGGAAGCATATTTTCAGGTAGCCTTTCGGTTTGCGGGCGGGCTATTCCAGCTCGAAGCAGCCGACGGTTTCAACGTGGGCGGTTTGCGGGAACATGTTGACGATGCCGGCGCTGCGGAAGCGGTAGCCTTTGCCCACGAGCACGGCGGCGTCGCGGGCGAAGGTGGCGGGGTTGCAGGATACATAGACGATGCGGCGGGGCAGATAGGGCGGGTGCAGGGCTTGGACGAGGGCGTAGGCGCCGCTGCGGGGCGGGTCGAGCAGGATTTTGTTGAAGCGGCCCCAGGCGGCGACGGTGTGCTCGGTGGTTTGAAAGAGGTCGGCGCTGTGGAATCGGGTACGCTCGGTGAGTTGGTTGAGACGGGCGTTTTGCGCGGCGCGTTCGGTGAGCGCGGGGGAGCCTTCGATGCCGGTAACGTGTGCGCCGGCGGCGGCGATGGGCAGGCTGAAGTTGCCGAGGCCGCAGAAGAGGTCGGCGATGCGTTCGCCGGGCCGGGGCTGCAACAGCTGCATGGCGCGGGAAACGAGCAGGGCGTTGGCGGCGGGGTTGACTTGGGTAAAGTCGCCGGGGCGGTAGGGCAGGGTGAGCCGGTATTCGGGCAGGCTGTAGCTGAGCTGGGGGCTTTCGGGGAGGAGGGGGCGGGTGGGCTGCTGCGGGGTTTGCAGCCAGATGTGCCAGTTGGCGGGGAGGCTTTGTGCGGCTTGGATGAGATGGGCGCGGGCGGCTTGGGGCAGGCGCTCGGTGAGCAGGGTGAGGGCGTTGGCGTGGGGGCTGTGGTGCAGCTCAATGCTGCGGATGGGGGCGTGCAGGCGGTTTAGCTGTTGCAGCAGGGTGCGGATGTTGTCTAGCTGGGCGGCGAGCTGGGGGGTGAGGATGGGGCAGCTGCGGATGTTGATAATGCGGTGGCTGTTGCGGCCTTGGAAGCCGAGGAGGGTTTGGCCTTGGCTGTGGCAGGCGCTGAGGCGGGCGCGGTGGCGGTAGCCCCAGGCTTGGCCGTAGATGGGGGGCAGGAGGTATTGGGGGCGGACTTTGCCGAGGCGTTGGAGTTGTTCTTCGAGGATGCGTTGTTTGTAGGCGACTTGGGCGTTGCTGTGGGCGTGTTGGAGGGTACAGCCGCCGCATTGGCTGTAGTGGGGGCAGGCGGGGGCGGTGCGGTAGGGGGAGGGGGTGAGGATGCGGGTGGCTTGGGCTTCGTCGTGGTGTTTTTTGCTGCGGGTGATGCGGTAGGCGACGGTTTCTTGGGGCAGGGCGCCGGTGATGAAGGTGGTTTTGCCGCCGATGCGGGCGACGCCGCGGCCTTCGTGGTCGATGCTGTGGATGGTGGCGGTGTTCATGGTGTGGGGCCGGGGATGGATGAGGCTACCTGAAAAATGTGGGGCGGATTTTTGGCTTCGTGGAAATTCGCTTTGCTTGTTTTAGCTTCGCAGAAATTCGTTTCACTCATTTTCAGGTAGCCTTTGGGCGGCGGAGTTGGTTTTGTGGGGGCTAAGTTTGCATTTTCAGGTAGCCTTTGCGCCTATTCGTGATCGCCGGGGGAGCTGGGGGATTCTTCTTGGCTGGGGAGGCGGTAGCTTTCGTCGGCCCAGGTGCCGAGGTCGATCATTTTGCAGCGCTGGCTGCAAAAGGGGCGGTGGGGGCTGGCTTCGCTCCATTCTACGGGGCGGCGGCAGGTGGGGCAGGGTACGGTGCGGGGGCTCATGGTTTGTCGGTGATGGGGTCGAAGCTGCACATTTTGAGGGTGAAGGGGATGTTGTCTTCGAGCTGTTTGCCGCGGGGGCTGTCTTGGGTGGCTTGGGTGAAGCGGATGTGGGTGAAGTATTTGTTGGCGGAAATTTCAGGTAGCGTTTGGCAGGATTGGGCAACGTCGACAACGAGCATGTGGATGTTGTTGCCGAGCTTGGCGTTTTGGTAGTTGCCGAGCACGGCGCAGCAGTCGAGGCTGTAGCTGTTGCGGCGCAGGATGCGCAGGAGCAGGCTGATGGCTTCGCTGGTGGGGGTGAGGGAGCGGATCCAGCAGTTGAGGTCGGCGAGGCGCTGCTCGTGGGGCAGTTGCAGCCAGTAGTGGTAGGAGGGGAGGTCGAAGGGGCTGGTGCCGCCGGATACGAGCATGCGCTGTTTCACGCCCATGAGCCATTCGTTTTCGCGCAGGTGTTGGCCGAATTTCTGCTGCACTTCTTGCAGGTTTTGGGTGGCTTGGTAGAGGGCTTCCTGCTCGGGGGTGGCGTCGTATTGTTCGCGTTCGGATTGGGAAATCTGCTGGCGCTGGCGCTCGAGCTCTTGCAGGATGTCGAGCTTGAGCTCGGCGCGGGCGGCGCAATCCATGATTTCGAACAGGGTGCCGAGGGCGGCGTGGTGTGCCCAGGCGGATTGTTGGTCGCGGGTGGTGTAGAAGCGGGAGAAGAGGTGTTCGAGGCGCAGGAAGTTGCGCACGCGTTCGGAGAGGGGGTGTTCGAAGGTGATGAGGTCGGACATGGTTCAGCTTCTGAAAATTTGTTGGTAGATAAGATGCTGGTGCGCCACGGCGGCGCTGAGCTCGGGCAGGCCGGCTTCGTTGCAGATGATGTCGTCGGCAATGCGGCGCCGCTCTTGGCGGCTGGCTTGGGTGGCCAGAATGCCGGCAATCATATCACGGGAGAGGCCGCTGCGTTCGGCGGTGCGGCGGATTTGCGTTTCTTCACTGCAGTCGATGAGGAGGATGCGCTGGATAAGGCTTTGGAAAACAGGTTGTTCGGTGAGTAAGGGGATTTCGATGATGCCGTAGGCGGCTTGGGGGGATTGCTGCTGGCGGGCGCGGATGTCGGCAAGGATTAGGGGGTGTAGGATGCTTTCGAGTTTGGCTTTGGCTGGCGGGGATTGAAACACGAGTTCGCGCAGGGCGGCGCGCTTGAGGCTACCTGAAAAATCGAATACATCTTGGCCGAAGGCGGCACGGATGGCAGGAAGGGCGGCTCCGCCGTCTGCAGTGAGGGCGCGGGAAACGGCGTCGGCATCAATCAGCGGCACGCCGTGTTGGGCAAACAGGCGGGCGGCGGCGGATTTGCCGCTGCCGATGCCGCCGGTGAGTCCCACCCAGGCAGTCATGTCAGACAAACCCGGATTTGTGCAGCCACCATTGGATGCCTTGCAGGATATAGCTGTTGCCGGCGAAAACCAGCCAGCCGGCAATGGCCAGCGCGGGGCCGAAGGCGATGGGCTGGCCTTTGGCCACGCGCATCACCAGTGCGGCCACCAGCCCCACCAGCGCGGCCACGAATACGATCACGGGCAGGGTGCTCACGCCGAGCCAGGCGCCGAGTGCGGCCAGCAGTTTGAAGTCGCCGTAGCCCATGCCTTCTTTGCCGGTGATGAGTTTGAACAGGTGGAACAGCAGCCACAGGCTCAGGTAGCCGGCCACCGCGCCGAGCAGGGCCGAGGATAGGGGGACGAAACCGACCTGCCAGTTGAACAGAAGGCCGAGCCAAACCAGGGGCAGGGTGAGCTGGTCGGGCAGCAGCTGGGTGTCGGCATCGATGAAGGTGAGTGCAACCAGGATGGCGGTGAACACGAGGCCGCCGAGGGTGAGATAGGTGTCGCCGTAGCGCCAGGCCACGATGCCGAACAGGATACCGGTGAGCAGCTCAACGGCGGGATAGCGCCAGCCGATGGGGGTGTGGCAGCTGTGGCAGCGGCCGCGCAGCAAGAGGAAGCTGATGATGGGGATGTTCTGCCACGGTTTCACCGGGCTGCCGCATTTGGGGCAGCGCGAGGGTGGTGTGCTGAGGTTGAACGGTTTCTGGTCTTCTTCGTCCAGCGGCAGATTGAGATGCTGTTTGGCGGCGATTTGCCATTGTTTTTCCAGCATTACCGGCAGGCGGTAAATCACCACGTTGAGAAAACTGCCCACCAGCAGCCCGAGCAGGGCGGCAAAGGGGATATACAGACTGGGTTCGAGATTGGTCATAGGGTTTGAAAGTGTGTTTTCAGGTAGCCTGCCGAGGGGAGGCTACCTGAAAAATCAAGAATGGATAGATAGTGTGATTTAGATTAACCAATCGCATTACCCAAATTAAACAGGGGCAAGTACATAGCGATCAAGATCACACCAACAATACTACCCAGTACCACCATAATGATGGGTTCCATCAGAGAGGATAATGTAGCTACAGCCATATCAACCTCTTCTTCATAGAATTCGGCGGCTTTATTCAGCATATCATCCAAAGAACCGGATTCTTCGCCGATAGAAGCCATTTGCAACACCATGTTGGGGAAAAGGTTTGTTGAATTCATGGCACTAGTTAGGGAGGTACCTTGGTTGACTTGGTTGCGAATACTTCTGGTCGCTTCTTCATAAATAATATTGCCGGAAGCACCACCTACAGAGTCAAGGGCTTCAACCAAGGGAACACCGGCAGTAAACAAGGTGGCGGTAGTGCGCGCCCAGCGGGCAATGGTACCTTTTTCTACAATGTTGCCGAAAATAGGTAGTTTCAGCAGCATAGCATCTATCCGTTTTTGTAGTGCAGGGGAACGCTTATGCCATTGTATAAATCCTGCGACAGCAGCAATCATGGCAATAATAACCAACCATCCCCATTCAACCATAAAGTCGGAGATACCCATCATAAACTGAGTAAGAGCAGGCATTTCAGCGTTCATGCCATCATATACCTTTTTAAACTCAGGCAATACAAACATCATCATGATGATGACCAAAACAATGGCCACCACCACTACTGCGATTGGATAAGTTAGGGCGCTTTTGATTTTTTTCTTGATGGCCTGAGTTTTTTCTTTATATACAGCCAGTTTGTCTAGCAAAGTCTCTAAAACACCACCTGCTTCACCCGCATCCACCAAGTTGCAATAAAAATCATCAAAATACTTGGGGTGCTTACGGAAAGCATTAGCCATGGAAGTACCTTGTTCAATATCGTTGCGTACTTCCATTAAAAGCTTGGTCATGGAGGCGTTTGAATGGCCTTTTGCCACAATGTCAAATGCCTGCATCACTGGTAGACCGGCTTTCATCATGGTGGCCAACTGGCGGGTAAACACGGTGATGTCAGCCTGAGTGATTTTTTTCTCGCGAACTTTTTTCTTTTTGCTCAAGCTAATGACTTTAATGCGGCGGCGGGCCAGTTTGGCGCGGGCATCCTGCTCGTCTTTGGCCACTACTTCGCCGCGCACCATCTGCTCGGTTTCCATGTGGCGGCCTTCAAACTCAAAACTCAGCCCGGTTTGTTTTTTTTTGGATTTTGTATTTCTTACAGCCATGATGATTCCCTTTTAAATTAAAACTGATTTAGTCGTTGGTGGTGGCAAGAATTTCTTCCAATGTGGTGATGCCCTGCATTGCTTTCAAAATACCTGCCCGGCGCAAATCAACCAATCCGTCGGCATAAGCTTGTTCGGCAATATCCACTTCGGTGCCATTGTTGATGATGATTTTTTGCATGGCATCGGTCACCGGCATGATTTCATACACACCGGCACGGCCTTTGAAACCTTTGCCTTTGCAGCGGTCACAGCCTACTTGACGGTAGAGCTGCCAATCGTCTTTTTTCAAGTCTTCTTCGGTGAAGCCGACTTTCAGCAAGGCTTCGGCCGGCGGGCGCTCAATCGGCTGTTTGCAGGTGCACAAACGGCGAACCAAGCGCTGGGCCATAATCAGATTAACCGAGCTGGCAATATTAAATGGCGCCACGCCCATATTCAGCATACGCGATAAGGTAGCCGGGGCATTGTTGGTGTGCAGGGTTGAGAATACCATGTGGCCGGTTTGGGCGGCTTTAATGGCGATATCGGCGGTTTCCAAGTCGCGAATCTCACCCACCATGATGATGTCCGGATCCTGGCGCAGGAAAGCCTTCAGTGCCGCAGAGAAAGTCAAACCTTGTTTGTCGTTCACGTTTACCTGGTTGATACCAGGCAAGTTGATCTCAGCCGGGTCTTCGGCGGTGGAAATATTAACGCTGTCGGTATTCAGAATGTTTAGGCAGGTATAAAGCGATACGGTTTTACCGGAACCGGTTGGGCCGGTTACCAGCACCATGCCGTAGGGCCGGTGAATGGCTTCCAGTAGCAACTCTTTTTGGAATGGCTCGAAACCCAGCTGGTTGATATTCAGTGAAGCCGCATCCGAGTTCAAAATACGCATCACGATTTTTTCGCCGAACAGGGTCGGCAGCGTATTCACACGGAAATCGATCGGTTTTTGGTTTTTATTGAATTGGATTTGGATACGACCGTCTTGCGGCACACGTTTTTCGGAAATGTCCATTTTCGACATAACCTTGATACGCGAAGCAATCTGTCCACGAATGTTCAATGGGGGTTGTACCACTTCGCGCAATTGGCCATCGGTACGGAAACGGATACGCGCCATTTCTTCGTAGAACTCGAAATGGATATCTGATGCGCCGGTGTTTAGTGCATCGGACAATACTTTGTGAATAAACTTAGCAATCGGACCGTCTTCTTCTTCGTCATCCACCATCATGGGGGTAGGAGCTGCTATACCGGCTGTGTCAGAAGAAATTTCATCCAAGATGGAAGTAGAAGTTTGGCTGGCAAATTCTAACAGGCCATCCAGTTGCTCATCGTTAATCAGTACCAAATCGACCATCAGGCCGCTGGGAAAAATCAGCTTTTGGTATGTTTGCAACAAAGTGGGGTCGGATACCCCTAAAAACAGTTTTTGGCCGCGTTTGAATAAAGGGACGCAGCGATGCTCGGTCATTTGCGCATCGTTGAGCACATCCTGCACCATCATGGAACGGGAATAAAGCGACAAATCCAAGATGGGGTAGTGGAACAGCTTGGCCAACAGTTCTGCTAGCGCGGCCTGCTTGATGATGCCGGCTTCAGCTAATAAAGGAATAATATTTTTGTTTTGATTGACTTTTTCTCGGTATTTCTCAATCTGATCCTGCTCGATGAGTTTGTTTTGAAACAGGATGCGCAATAGTCCGACGCTCATATGGTTGCCTGAGTAAAGTAGAACGGATTCGAAAAAATCGGCGAGTTGTTTGCTGTTAGATTGCTGCCGACAATGCCCACATTTTAGCAATAATGCTTTTACATATTATAGTTAAGATGTGATTATAAGTTAAATCACGGTAAGAATATACCGTTTGCGCGTTCAGCCGGGGCTAGATGGCTTCCCAATGTTCGATGTGCAGCTGCAATTCGCATTGGTTGCGCCACTGGTTGGCCACCGGGCGGTACACGGTGCGGATTTTGGCCGGTAGCTCGTCGGTACAGCGGAAAAACATGGCCTCCACCACCCGCCCGCCGCAGTTCAGGCCGGCTTTTTTGTGCCCGTTGCCTACGATGCGCTGCCACAATACTTCGAACTGGTTGTGGAAGCTGGGAGGTTGGAAGCCGTGCCCCCATACTTGCCGGGACAGGGTTTCCGCTGTTTGCAGCGAGAGTTCGTTCGGGTTGAGGCTGCCGTCGGTGAGGAAGGTGCGGGTAAGCGCGTCTTGGTCTAACACCTCGGCCAGCAGGGTTTCAAAGGCTACCTGAAAATCTGGGAAGGCCTGTTCGCGAATGCTGAGGCCGGCTGCCATGGCGTGCCCGCCGAATTGCAGGATAAGGTCGGGATGGCGTTTGGACAGTAAGTCGATGGCATCGCGCAGGTGCAGGCCGGGGATCGAGCGGCCGGAGCCGCGCAGCTCGCCGTTGCCTGCGGGGGCGAATACGATGGCCGGGCGGTGGAAACGGTCTTTGAGCCGGCCGGCCACGATGCCGATGACACCCTGATGCCAACCGGAATGGAAGGCGGTGATGCCCAAGCTGTTGCCGATAATGATCTGGTCGGCCAGCGCCACGGCTTCTTGCAGCATGGATTGCTCGATGTCTTGGCGCGCACGGTTGAGTTCGTTGAGCTGTTCGGCCAGCGCGGCGGCTTCACCGGGGTCGTCGGCCAGGAGGCAGGCGATGCCGATGTCCATTTTTTCCAGCCGACCGGCGGCGTTGATGCGCGGGCCGATGGCGAAGCCCAAGTCGAAAGGTTTGGCTTCCCGCATATCGCGTTTGGCTACCTGAAAAAGCGATCGGATGCCGATTCGGGTTTTGCCGGCACGCATGCGCTTGATGCCCTGTGTAACCAAAATGCGGTTGTTGTGATCCAGCGTCACCACATCGGCCACGGTGCCCAATGCGACCAAGTCGAGCAAGTCGGCCAGATTGGGCTCAGGCAGCCTACCGGGGGCAAACCATTGTTGTGCACGCAAATGCGCGCGCAAGGCCATCAACACATAGAAAATCACGCCTACGCCGGCTAGGTTTTTGCTGGCAAAATCGCAGCCGGGCTGGTTGGGATTGACGATGATGCAGTCGGGCAATTCGTCGGACGGCAGGTGGTGGTCGGTAATGATCACGTCCATACTCAGCTCTTTGGCGCGCACCACGCCTGCCGCGCTGGACATACCGTTATCCACGGTGAGTAGCAGCTGTGTGCCGCGTTGGGCGGCCAAGTCGGCCAAGAGCGGAGTCAGCCCGTAGCCGTGTTTAAAACGGTTCGGCACCAAAAAATCAACGTGTGCCCCCATGCGGCGCAACCCCAAGACCCCGACCGAGCAGGCAGTGGCGCCGTCCACATCATAATCGGCAATAATCAGGATGCGTTCTTGCCGGCGGATGGCCTGCATCAAACGGTTGGTGGCGGCGTCGATGTTTTTCAGCGATTGGAACGGCAACAGGCTGGCCAAATCGGTGTGCAGTTCGTTTGGGGAGTGGACGTTGCGGGAGGCGAATAAACGGGCGAGCAGCGGTGGCGTGCCGGCATCCAGCAAAAGTTGTTCTGCTTGGGTGTCGGGTTGGCGTGTGCGGATAAGGGCGGTCATAAAAAGGGATGGTGCTAAATTCAAGCAGTTCATTATACCGCAAATGACAACTTGGGATGGTTGGCCGGATGGTTGTGGCTGAAAGTGGATAAAAGTTTTTTATGTTTTAAAACATGAATGTGGGAAGATCTGGCTAAAATTTTTCCTGCCGAGGCTTGCGCTTGGATGGATTATTTGGTTTAATGCGCACCTTCTTAGTGCAGTGCACAAGAACACGGGTGATTAGCTCAGTTGGTAGAGCGTCTGCCTTACAAGCAGAATGTCGGCGGTTCGACTCCGTCATCACCCACCATTTTTTTGCGCGCGCGGTGGTAGCTCAGTTGGTTAGAGTACCGGCCTGTCACGCCGGTGGTCGCGGGTTCGAGTCCCGTCCACCGCGCCACACAAAACAAAGCCCTTCTGCTGAAAAGCAGGAGGGCTTTAACATTTCCTGCCAGCCGTGTAAAAACAAATTGATTTTGTGGTATATTCGTCCGGTTTATCAGGGTTGTGGAAAAAAGCCGTTTTCTTCCGAATAACCCGAGTTTTCAACCAACTTCAGGAGCTGTGTAATGGAATTCCGTATTGAAAAAGATACCATGGGCGAAGTGCAGGTGCCGGCCGGGCGCTATTGGGGCGCGCAGACCGAGCGTTCGCGCAACAACTTCAAAATCGGCCCGGCTGCCTCCATGCCGCAGGAAATTATTGAAGCGTTTGCTTATTTGAAGAAAGCTGCCGCCTTTGCCAATGCCGATTTGGGCGTACTGCCGGGGGAGAAGCGCGATTTGATTGCCGCCGCCTGTGATGAAATTCTGGCACACAAATTGGATGAGGAATTCCCGCTGGTGATCTGGCAGACCGGTTCCGGCACGCAGTCCAATATGAATTTGAACGAAGTGATTTCCAACCGCGCCCATGTGCTCAACGGCGGCAAGCTGGGCGAGAAGAGCATCATCCACCCGAATGACGACGTGAACAAATCGCAGTCATCCAACGATACCTATCCCACCGCCATGCACATCGCTGCCTACCAGAAAGTGGTGCGGCACACCCTGCCCGCGGTAAAGCGCCTGCAGCAGACTTTTGCCGCCAAAGCCGCCGAGTTTGCGCAGGTGGTGAAAATCGGGCGCACGCATTTGATGGATGCCACCCCGCTGACTTTGGGGCAGGAATTTTCCGCCTATGCCGCACAGCTCGCCTTCGGCATCCGTGCGCTGGAAAACACCCTGCCGCATCTGGCCGAGCTCGCCTTGGGCGGCACCGCCGTCGGCACCGGCCTGAACACGCCCAAGGGCTACGATGTTCAGGTAGCCTCCTACATCGCCAAGTTTACTGGCCTGCCTTTCGTGACCGCGCCGAACAAATTCGAAGCGCTGGCCGCGCACGACGCCTTCGTGGAAACCCACGGCGCGCTCAAGCAGCTGGCCGTGTCGCTGTATAAAATTGCCAACGACATCCGCCTGCTGGCTTCCGGCCCGCGTTCCGGCATCGGCGAAATCCTGATTCCCGAAAACGAGCCCGGCTCCTCCATCATGCCCGGTAAGGTGAACCCGACCCAATGCGAGGCGCTGACCATGGTGTGCGCCCAAGTGTTGGGCAACGACACCGCTATTTCTTTTGCCGGCACGCAGGGGCATTTCCAGCTCAATGTGTTCAAACCGGTGATGGCGGCCAATTTCCTGCAATCGGCGCAGCTCTTGGCCGACGCCTGCATTTCGTTTGACGAGCACTGTGCCGCCGGCATCGAGCCGAACCTGCCGCGCATCCAGATGCAGCTCGACAATTCGCTGATGCTGGTCACCGCGCTGAACACCAAAATCGGCTACGAAAACGCCGCCAAAATCGCTAAAGCGGCGCACAAAAACGGCACCACGCTGCGCGAAGAGGCGGTGAAATCCGGCCTGCTCACGGCCGAACAGTTCGACGAATGGGTGCGCCCGGCCGATATGGTGGGCAGCCTGAAGTGAGCCTGATATCGGATTGACGCGGCATGGTGCCGCCAAACAAGCGCATGCTGGAAACGGTATGCGCTTTTGTGTTGGCTGGGGAAAGAGGCTACCTGAAAAATGGCGGGGGTGTTTTCAGGTAGCCTTCTGAGTAGCTTGGAGCGAATGTTTCATGCGGTATGGCTTCTGCGATTTTCTGTGGGCGACAAAAAGGCTACCTGAAAAATTCCTGCTGAGGTTTTCAGGTAGCCTTTTGCTTGTTTGCCGACAATTTAACGGATGATGCTGCGGCGGGAGTCGGCGAGAAAGTCGTTGAGGATGGCCAGCTCGGGGGCACCGGCGGCGGCTTCGGCGATTTGGCGGCGGGCTTCTTCGAGCGGCAGGCCTTGCCGGTAGAGGGTTTTGTAGGCGTTTTTCACGTTGGCGATCTGCTCGGGGGAAAAGCCGTTGCGGCGCATGCCTTCGCTGTTGATGCCGGCGGGCTCGGCGCGGTAGCCGGCGGCCATGAAATAGGGCGGCACGTCTTTGTGTACGCCGGCGGCAAAGGCGGTCATGGCGTAGGGGCCGATTTGGCAGAATTGGAACACGAGGGTGTAGCCGCCGAGTACGACGTAGTCGCCGATGGTTACGTGGCCGGCAAGGGAGGCGTTGTTGGCGAAGATGGTGTGGCTGCCGATCACGCAGTCGTGGGCGAGGTGGCAGTAGGCCATGATCCAGTTGTCGTCGCCGATGCGGGTTTCGCCGATGCCGGTAACGGTGCCGAGGTTGAAGGTGGTGAATTCGCGGATGGTGTTGCCGTTGCCGATGACGAGGCGGGTGGGCTCGCCCTGGTATTTTTTGTCTTGCGGGATTTCGCCGAGGCTGGCGAATTGGAAGATGCGGTTGTGCTCGCCGATGGTGGTGTGGCCGTTGATGACGACGTGCGGGCCGATTTCGGTGCCGGTGCCGATTTGCACGTTGGGCCCGATCACGCTGTAAGCGCCGACTTTGACGCTGCTGTCGAGCTGGGCTTGGGGGTCGATAATCGCGGTGGGGTGGATTAGGGACATGGGTTTTCCTTGATGGGGCGGCGGGCGGGGAGGCTACCTGAAAATGCGGCCGGAAGGCCGCCGCAAGGCTGAAGCGGGGGCTCCGGAGGGGCAGGCGGGATTCCTGCCTGCCCGCCGATACGGCAGCCGCCGAAGCGGCAGAGGCTACCTGAAAAATACGGGCTTATCTGTCCACCGCGCGTTTGGCACACATGATCACGGCTTCGGCGGCCACTTGGCCGTCCACGGTAGCGGTGGCTTTGAATTTGCCGATGTCGCGCTTGTGGGTGATCACGTCCAGGTGGATTTGCAGCTGGTCGCCGGGCACGACTTGGCGTTTGAAGCGGGCGCTGTCGATGCCGACGAAGAAGTAGATTTCGTTTTCCTGGCGTTCGCCGCGGCTGAGGATGGCGAGCACGCCGGCGGCCTGCGCCATGGCTTCAATCACCAACACGCCGGGCATCACGGGGAAATCGGGGAAGTGGCCTTCAAAAAACGGCTCGTTAATGGAAACGTTTTTGATGGCGGTAAGGCTTTTTTCTTTTTCAAAGCCGATCACGCGGTCGAGCAGGAGGAAGGGATAGCGGTGCGGCAGCAGGCGTTGCAGGGTGCGCACGTCTAGCGGCAGTTCGATGGATTCTAATTGCATTTTATTGTTCCTTAAGGGTTTTAACTGTGTTTTCCAAATCTTTCACGCGGCGGTGCAGCTCATTCAGGTGGCGCAGGTGCACGGCGTTTTTCACCCAATCGCGGTGGGTTTGCAGCGGGTAGGAGCTGGCGTAGTAGTTCGGCTCGCTGATGGAGGCGGCCACCAGGGTGCCGCCGCCGATAAAGGTTTTGTCGGCCACTTTGATGTGCCCGACAAACATGGCGGCACCGCCGATTTGGCAGTAGGCGCCGATGTGGGTGCTGCCGGCGATGCCCACGCAGGCGGCAATGGCGGTGTGCGCACCGATGTGCACATTGTGGGCGATTTGCACCAGGTTGTCGATTTTGGCGCCTTCGGCAATCACGGTGCTTTCGATGGCGCCGCGGTCGATGGTGGTGTTGGCGCCGATTTCCACGTCGTTGCCGATGGTCACACTGCCCACCTGCGGGATTTTGTACCAATGGTCTTGCGCCCAGGCGTTGCCAAAGCCGTCGGCGCCGATGACGGTGCCGGAGTGGATTTCCACGCGGTCGCCGAGGGAGCAGCCGGCATACACGGTCACATTCGGATGCAGGACGACCTGCCTGCCCAGCACACAGTCGGCCTCCACCACGCAGTTGGCCAGGATGCGGCAGCCTTCGCCCAACACGGTGCGCTCGCCGATGTAGGCGTTGGCGCCGATTTCGCAGCTGGCGGGCACGACGGCGCTGGCTTCCACCACGGCACTGGGGTGGATGCCGGGTTTGGGCAAGGGCGCGGGGTGGAACAGGCGGGCGGTTTGAGCGAAATAGAGCTGTGGGTTATCGCACACAATGAGGTTGCGGCCGGGCAGTTTATCGGCCAGCTTGCCGTGCACAATCAGGGCGCCGGCTTGGCTGGCGAGGGCTTCGGGCAGGTGTTTGGCGTGAGCCACGAAGCTGATGCTGTCGGCCTGCGCGGCATGCAGCGGCGCGATGCGGCTGACGGTGATGTCTTGCCCTGCGATATGGCCGCCCAGTGCGGCGGTGAGGTCGGAAAGCTGTTTCTGCATTTTCAGGTAGCCTGTGTGGCTGGGTGGTGTTTACCCTGAAGCTGGGTTTCGGTTTGGCAAATGTATTTTCAGGTAGCCCTTAAGTGCGGGAATGGTTTCCCTTTTGCCAAAACCGGTGTTTGGGCTGGCTTAGGAAGCCGCCACAACGGTTTTAACGGCGTTGGCGCTGCATTTTCAGGTAGCCTTTATTGGCTGTTGAGGGCGCGGATGACTTCGTCGGTGATGTCGAAACGGCTGTTCACGAAGATGGCGTCCTGGATGATCAGGTCGTAGCCGTCGCGGCGCGCCAAGTCGGTGATGACGCGGTTGGCGGTTTGCTGCAGGGCGGCGAATTCTTCGTTGCGGCGCAGGTTGTATTCTTCGGTGAGCTGGGCGGCCTGACGGCGCAGGTTGCGGTCGAGCTCGATCAGCTGCTGCTCGGTGCGGCGGCGTTCGGCGGTGCTCAGGCGGCCTTGGTCGAGGCGGGTTTTGAGGGCGATGCCTTGGTCGCGCAGCCGTTGCAGGGCTTGCTGGCGGCTGCCGAACTCGCTTTGCAGCGTGGTTTGGATGCGCTGCGCCTGGGTGGATTCCTGATACACGCGTTCGGTATCGATGAAGCCGAGCTTCTGCACGCCGTCAGCGGCGGCCGGCAGCGCCAGCAGGGCCGCCATGGCTGCTGCTGCGATGCGGGGGAGGGTGATCTTCATCGTCATGCCTGCCTTAGAAAGTGGTGCCCAGCTGGAACTGGAAGCGCTGGATTTGGTCGTTATCCTCTTTTTTCAGCGGGTGGGCGAAACTGAATTTCATCGGGCCCAGCGGCGAAATCCAGGTGAGCGCCGCGCCCACGGAATAGCGCAATTCGTTGCTGAAGGTGGAGCGGTGGTCTTGGCTGTAGTAGCCGTTGGTGCCGTTCGGTTTGGAGGGGCTATAGGCATCGGGGGTGTAGGTTTTGCCGTCCCACACGCTGCCGGCGTCGGCAAACAGGCTCAGGCGCACGGAGCGCTGGTCTTTCACACCGGGGAAGGGGAAGAGCAGCTCGGCGGAAGCGTAGGCTTTATAGGTGCCGCCGTAATTGACGACGTTTCTGCCGCCGCTGTAGTTTTCATACACTTTCGGGCCGAGCGAGCCGCTTTCATAACCGCGCACGGAACCCAGACCGCCACCATAGAAGTTGTTGAAGAAGGGCACGGTGGAGGTGCCGCCGAATTTGCCGGCATAGCCCACTTCACCACCGAGCATCAGGGTGAAGCTCTTGCTTAAGGGGAAGAACCAGCGCTGGTCGTGGGTGAGGATGTAGTATTGCAGGTCGCCGCCGGGCAGGCCGAGGTCGGCGTTTACGCTGGTGGTGTAGCCGCGGGTCGGCCACAGGGCGTCGTCGGTTTTGTTGCGGCCCCAGCCGATGTTGCCTTTGAGCAGCCAGTTTTTCTCGCCGTGCTCTTGGATGAACTGGCGGTAGCGGTAGGGCTGGTTTGCTTCGTCGCCGTGCAGCTTCACGGTGAGGTGTTCCACACCGAGGCCGAAGTTCACGCGGTCGTATTCGGTAACCGGCACGCCCATGCGCGCGCCCACGCCGATGCGGGTGGTTTCGTAGTTGTTCGAGCCGATACTGCTGGAGCTGGATTTGTAGGGCATGAAGCCACGATAGTAGATGTCGTAGCCCAAGCTCACGCCGTCGGGGGTGAAATAGGGGTCGGTAAACGACAGCGAAGCGGTATTTTGCGTTTTGCCGCGCGCGATGCGGAAGTTGGCGGATTTACCGGTGCCGAACAGGTTGTCCTGCGCTATGCCGGCGGAGAGCACCAGGCCGGTATCCTGTACCCAGCCGGCAGCCACTTCCACCGAGCCGGTGGAGCGCTCTTTCAGGGATACGTCGATGTCTACCTGGTCGGGCGTGTCGGGCAGCGGGCGGGTTTCCACTTTCACGTCGTCGAAATAGCCCAATAGCTGGATGCGGTCTTTGGAACGGTTGATTTTGGCCGAGTCGTAGGGAGCGGCTTCGGTTTGGCGCATTTCACGGCGGATGACCGCATCGCGGGTTTTGTTGTTGCCGGAAATATGAATTTGGTTCACATAGTATTTGCGGCCGGGGTTCACCGTGAGTACGAAATCCACGGTGTGGTTGGCCTGGTCGGGCTGCGGCTGCACGCCCACTTGCGCCAGCGCATAGCCGGCCTGGCCCATGCGGTCTTGGATGGCCTGCAGGCTGTCCACCATCTGCGAGCGGTTGTAGCGTTTGCCTTCGCGCATTTTCAGCAGGGCTTCCAAATCTTCGCGCGGCACTTCGCGGGAGTCGCCTTCGATGCGCACTTTTCCCCAGCGGTAGCGTTCGCCTTCATGCACCTTAATCCATAGGGTTTGCCTGGTGCGGTTGTCGTTGTAGCGCACGTCGGCATCTTCCACGCGGCCTTCGAAGAAGCCTTCGTTTTGGTAGAAATCGGTGATGGCTTGCAGGTCTTTGCGGAATTGTTCGTCGGAGAAGCGGTCGTCTTTGGAGAGCCAGCTGAGCATGCCGTGGCGGTCGAGCTTCATCTGGTGGCGCAGGGTGCGGTTGGAGAAATGCCGGTTGCCTTCGAAATCGATTTCTTGAATGCGGGTGGTGGCGCCTTCGTCGATTTTCAGCGTGATGTCCACGCGGTTGCGCGACAGGCGGGTTACTTCCGGCGTAACGGTGGCGGAGAGTTTGCCTTGGTTGGCGTATTCCTGCTGCAAGCCGGCCACGGCTTGGTTCAGGATGGCTTGGTTAAACGGCTGCGACTGCCCCAGACCGAAGCTGTCGAGGTTTTTCTTGATGGCGTCGCTGGGCAGGGTTTTGCCGCCGGTTACGGTGAGGGTGTTGATGATGGGGCGTTCCACCACGGTGAGTAAAACTTGGTTGCCCATGGTTTCCACGCGCACGTCGTCGAACAGGCCGGTGGCATACAGGTTTTTGATGATCTGTTCGCCTTCGCCGTCGTTGAAGGTGCTGCCCACTTTCACCGGCAGGTAGCCCAACACGGTGGAGGGGTCGGTGCGCTGCAGGCCCTCGATGCGGATGTCTTGGATGGTAAACGGTGCGGCGGCCAGCGCCCAGGAAGACAATCCGGCTGCAAACAAGGCGAAAGAAAGGTTGTTCAGTTTCATGCTTTATCCCAGTAATCGGGTGATATCGTTGAAAAAGGCCACCAGCATCAGCATCAGCATCAGGGAGAGGCCGAAACGCAGCCCCCACATTTGCGCGTTGGCGCTGACGGGCTTGCCGCGAATCCATTCGGCGGCATAATACATTAAATGGCCGCCGTCTAAAACAGGAATCGGCAGCAAGTTCAAAATCCCCAGGCTGATGCTGACCACGGCCAGAAACTCCAGATAATCCTGAATACCGGAGGCAGCGGTTTTGCCGGCATAGTCGGCGATGGTGAGCGGGCCGGAGATGTGGCTGATGGAAGCCTGGCCGGTGAGCAGGCGGGCAAACAGGCGGCCGGTGAGCGCGGTGTAGGTGCCCACGCGCTCTATGCCCATTTCGGCGGCACGCGGCCAGGAGGGGTGGTAGCGGTAGGTGGCGAGCGACATCCAGCGCTGGTCGGTTTCGGAATCGAAGCCGGCAAAACCGTAGCGCTCGCCGTTGCGGTCTTCGCGGCTGTCGGGGCGCAGGGCTACCTGAAAAGGTTTGCCGCTGCGCAGGATGTCTACGGTGAGCTTGTCTTGCGGATGCTGGCGGATGGCGGTGGTCAGCTGTGGCCAGGTGTGCACGATCTGTCCGTCGATGGCCACCACGCGGTCGCCTTTGCGCAGGCCGGCGCGATCGGCGGGCGATCCGCGCTGGATGGTGGCGAGGATGGTGGTTTTGCGCAGGGCGGTGAGGCCGAAGTAGCCGCCGCGCCGTGCCACTTCTTTGGCTTCGGGCGTGCCGGCGGCGTCGATGGTGCGCACGGTTTCTTGGCCGTTGGCCTGGCGCACGGCTACCTGAATTTTGCCTGCATCCAAATTCAAAATGATTTCCGACTGTGCATCGCCCCAGTTGGCCACGGCTTTGCCGTTTACGGCCTGGATGGTGTCGCCCGGGGCGAAGCCGGATTTTTCGGCCAGCGATTCGGGCGCCACCATGCCCACCATCGGCCGCACTTCCTGCACGCCGAAGTAGCCGAAGGAGAAGGTGTAGAGCAGCACGGCCAGCGCCAGATTGGTGAGCGGGCCGGCGGCCACTACCAACATGCGTTTGAAAGGATGCTGTTTGTCGAAGGCGTAGGGCAGGTCGGCTTCGGCCACGTCGCCTTCGCGCGTATCGACCATTTTCACATAGCCGCCCAGCGGAATCGGCGCCAAACACCATTCGATGTTGCGCCAGCGTTTGTTGAAAAACGGTTTGCCGAAGCCCACGGAAAAACGCAGCACCTTGATGCCGCACCAGCGCGCCACCAGCAGGTGCCCCAGCTCGTGCAGGCTGACCAAAATCATGATGGCCACGATAAACGCGCCAACGGTATAGAGAAAAGACAAAAGCACTCCTTGCCGTCCGGCTTGCTGCTTGAGGCTACCTGAAAAATTTGTTTTCAGATTTCAGGTAGCCTGATGATGTGCCGGAGAATACGGGAAACGCCGTATTGTAATGGAAACAGGCTGTTTGGACAAAGCATCGGGCAAAGTGTCAGCCCAGCCGCTCCACATAGTCCGCCGCCGCCCGCCGTGCGTCGGCATCCCAGGCCAACAACCCTTCCAGGCTTTGATGGCTACCTGAAATATCCTGTTCCAGCGTGTGCCGCACCACCGGCGCGATGTCGGTGAAGCGGATGCGGCCGTCTAAAAAGGCAGCCACGGCGATTTCGTTGGCGGCGTTGAGCACGCAGGGCACGCCGCCGCCGGCCTGCATGGCTTGGTAGGCCAGCTCGAGGCAGGGGAAGCGGCGGTAGTCGGGCGCTTCGAAGGTGAGCGCGGCGAGGCTGGCGAAATCCAGCGGCGCGGTGCCGGAGGCGATGCGCTCGGGCAGGCCGAGGCAGTGGGCGATGGGCGTGCGCATATCGGGCGTGCCCAGCTGCGCCAGCACCGAGCCGTCGGTGTAGCGCACCATGCTGTGCACCACGCTTTGCGGGTGGATCACGGTTTCCAGCTTTTCCGGCGGGCAGCCGAACAGCCAGTGCGCCTCAATCAGCTCAAGGCCTTTGTTCATCATGGTGGCGCTGTCTACGGAGATTTTGCGCCCCATCTGCCAGTTGGGGTGTTTGACCGCTTGGGCGGGGGTGATGGCGGGGAAGTGGGCCAGGTCGGTGTGCAGGAAGGGGCCGCCGGAAGCGGTGAGGATGATGGATTCGACGCCGTTGTGTTTCAGGTAGCCTTTGTTGGGCGGGAGGACTTGGTAGATGGCGTTGTGTTCGCTGTCCACGGGCAGGATACGCGCGCCGGCTTGGGCAGCGGTTTGCATGAAGAGGCTGCCGGAAACGACGAGCGTTTCTTTGTTGGCCAAATAGATGGTTTTGCCGGCGCGGGCGGCGGCGAGGGTGGATGGCAGGCCGGCGGCACCGACGATGGCGGCCATCACGCCGTGCGTTTCGGGCGCGGCGGCGATATCGATGAGGGCTTGCGCGCCGTGCAGCACTTCGGTTGGGCAGCCGGCGGCGGCGAGGCGCGCGCGCAGTTCGGCGGCCTGGGCTTCGCTGGCGGTTACGGCGTATTGCGGGCGGAAGGCGAGGCACTGTTCGGCCAGCTTGGCGGTTTGGCGGTGGCCGCTGAGGGCGAAGATGCGGAAACGTTCGGGATGGCGGGCAACGACGTCGAGCGTGCTGCTGCCGATGCTGCCGGTGCTGCCGAGGATGGTGAGGGATTGGGTCATGGCGGGGTGGTGGCGGTGTGTTGGCTGTTTTCGGCTGCGCTGAAACTTGCTTTGCTTGTTTTGGCTGCGTTTTAGCTTCGCAGAAAATCCGGTTCCTTTGGAAACTGCGTTTTAACTTCGTTGAAGCTGATGCTTTCAGGTAGCCTGTTTGTGTGGATAGTAGTGGCTTGGGGCTGCTTAAAGCGGTTTGGCAAATGGGGAACTATACTGCTTTTTGCCGGCGCTTGCCATTGTGCGGAAAGGGGGCGGAAAAGGCTACCTGAAAAATTCAGCTTCGCGGAAATTCGTCTTCCTGCGGAAACTTTATTTTCAGGTAGCCTGTTGCTGTGGGCGCGGCCGGGCTTAATCGCGCGTCCAGGTGGTGCCGCCGGCGCCGTCGCGCAGGGTGATGCCTTGGGCGGCGAGCAGGTCGCGGATGCGGTCGGATTCGGCCCAGTTTTTATCAGCGCGGGCTTGCTGGCGCTGGGCGATGAGGGCTTCGATTTCTTCGTTGCCCAAGCCGCCTGCCGCCGTGCCGCCTTGCAGGAATTCGGTGGGGCTGCGCTGGAGGAGGCCGATGGTGCCGGCCAGGGCTTGGAGGCAGCCGGAAAGCTCGGCGGACTGGGTTTTGTTGGCTTCGCCGGCCAGCTCGAACAATACGGCCACGGCCTGCACGGTGTCGAAGTCGTCGTTCATGGCGGCGAAGAAGCGGCGGGTGTAGCCGTTGGCTTCCGGGGCTACCTGAAAACTTGTTGGCGGCACGTTGGCGAGGGTGTTGTAGAGGCGGGTGAGGGCGTTTTTGGCATCATCCAAGTGCGCGTCGGAGTAGTTCAGCGGGCTGCGGTAGTGGGCGCGCAGGATGAAGAAGCGTACGACTTCGGGGTCGTATTGTTTCAATACTTCGCGGATGGTGAAGAAATTGCCCAGCGATTTGGACATTTTTTCGCCATCGACGCGGATGAAGCCGTTGTGCAGCCAGTATTTGACATGGCTGGCGATGCTTTGGCCGTGGTGGGTGTGCGCGTGTTCGTGCCCGCAGACATGGCCGCTGGCGCCGACGCTTTGGGCGATTTCGTTTTCGTGGTGGGGAAACTGCAAGTCCGCGCCGCCGCCGTGGATGTCAAACGTGTCGCCGAACAGGTTGTCGCTCATGGCGGAGCATTCGATGTGCCAGCCCGGGCGGCCTTGCCCCCACGGGCTTTCCCACGCCGGTTCGCCTGCTTTGGCGGCTTTCCACAGCACAAAATCCAGCGGATCGCGTTTGAACCCGTCCACTTCCACGCGTTCGCCCGCGCGCAAATCGTCCAGCGATTTGCCCGACAGTTGCCCATATGCGGGAAACTCGCGCACGGCGTAGTAAACGTCGCCGTTGGCGGCGGGATAGGCTTTGCCGTTTTGAATCAGGGTTTCAATCATGGCGATCATCTGCGGGATATTTTCCGTCGCCTTCGGCTCGATGTCGGGACGCAATACGCCCAGCGCGTCGGCATCTTCGTGCATGGCCTGAATGAAACGCGCGGTCAACTCGCCTATGGTCTCGCCGTTTTCGGCGGCACGGGCGATGATTTTGTCGTCGATGTCGGTGATGTTGCGCACATAAGTGAGCGGATAGCCGCATTCGCGCAGCCAACGGGCAATCATGTCGAACACGACCATCACGCGGGCGTGACCCAAGTGGCAGTAGTCGTAAACAGTCATGCCGCAGACGTACATGCGCACGTTTTCAGGGTCGATGGGGGAAAAGGGTTCTTTTTGGCGGGTGAGGGTGTTGTAGAGGGATAGCATGGTTGGATGTGATTGAGTTAATTGGGTTAAATGGTGAGGGGAAGGCTACCTGAAAACAACGGCTTCAATGGCGGCTTGGTGCGGCTAATATTATTCTTGCCCGGCATCGGCGGGGCAGTTTTTACCTTGGTAGTCATACCACTGGTTAATGTGGGTTTGGTAGGTGGAGTTGCGTTCGGTGTCGGTGAAGGTGGTTGAGAAATATACGCTGGGGCGGCCTTGCGGGTCGTTTTTCAGCGCCATGCCCACGGTGTAGGCATCGAGGCCGGGCTTGGCTTGGGCGGGGTTGAGCAGGGTGTACACGCGGCCTTGGGCGGTTTGGCGTTCTGCAAAACGGCCTTGCGGGTAGAGGCCGGTGGTGCGACGGCGGATTTGCTCTTGCAGCCAGGCTTGGCTGTCGGCGGGAATGCAGACATTGCGCTCGGCATGGATGGAAGGCGAACGCGGGAGCGGGATGGCGTCGGGCTCGTCGGCGGGGCGGTAATTGCCGGAGTCGTTGCCCCGATATAGGTAGAAGCCGGCGGGGAGGGTGTCGGCGGCCTGGGCGGCGGCGGAGAGGCCGAGGAAGAGCAAAACGGCGTGCGGCAGGGATTTCATTTTCAGGTAGCCTTGGCTTGTGTGGGTTTGCTGTGAGGAAGGGCATTGTAGCCGAAAGCCCTGTTGGCAGCCACATGGCGGGCTGATGAATGTAAACAAATATCTGGAAAGTTTGCTAAACGGTAAATCTTGCGGCGGCGGCTTTTGTTTGTGCGGCGGCTCGCCTATAGTGGCTGCCGTGATTCCCCGTTTGTTTTCGCTGAAATCCGTTAGAAAAGGAAACCGATTATGATGAAACGTCTGACTGTTTTAACCCTGGCCGCCTCCTTTGCCCTGAGCGGCTGTGTGACCGACCCGGTTACCGGGCAGCAAACTATTTCCAAAACCGCGCTCTACGGCCTGGGCGGCGCGGCGGCCTGCGGCGCCATCGGTGCACTCACCCACGGCAGCAAAGGCGCGCGCAATGCGGCTTTGGGCTGCGGCGTGGTGGGGGCTGGTGTGGGCGGCTATATGGATATTCAGGAGCGCCGCCTGCGCCAGGAATTGGCCAACACGCCGGTGGAAGTGGAACGCCAAGGCGACCAAATCAAGCTGACCATGCCCAGCGGCGTTACCTTTGCCACCAACAGCTCCGCGCTTAGCCCGAACGCCGTGAGCTCGCTCAACACTGTGGCCGACGTGCTGACCCAGTATCCGGAAACCACCATCACTGTGGCCGGCCACACCGACAACACCGGCAACGACCGCATCAACAACCCGCTCTCGCAACAGCGCGCGCAATCCGTGGCCGGCTACCTGAACGGCCGCGGCGTGGCCGCCAACCGCATCAGCACCGTGGGCTACGGCTCGCGTTCGCCGATTGCCGACAACTCCACCGAAGTGGGCCGCGCGCAGAACCGCCGCGTGGAAATTCTGATCAACCCGACTTCGCAGGCGCGCCGGCAGTAAGCCGCAGCTTGTCGCAACGGCCTGAAACGGCACGGCGGAGCAGTTCTGCCGTGCCGTTTTGCATGAAATACGGGAAAGGCTACCTGAAAATTTTCAGGTAGCCTTTGCTTTAATGGGAGGCTGTTTTCAGGCAGCCTCAAACCAAACTTTTCAGGTAGCCCGCTAGGCAGTTGGGGCTACCTGAAAAGCTATGTGCCGCCTGAAAACGAAGCCGGATGCTTCGCAATGCAAAAGGCGTGCGGCGGCATGGCGGGCGGATTTTCAGGTAGCCTGATGCAATCCCTGTTTGGCGCGGGGGAGATGATTCACGTTTGATTGATTTTGTCCACCCGCGGGCGGCAGGCAAACAACACCTTTATATAAATGCCGCCGTGGGGCGGAGTATTGGCATTTTTGTTTGCCAATCATGGGGATTTGGCGATTTAGTGTGATTGGGAAGTAGGGGCAGGAGTGTTGCGTTACTACAACTTATGTTGCGTTTCTGCTAAAATACCGCCCGTGTTCCACTCTTTCATTTGATTATGCTGCTCGACTTAAACCGTTATTCCCCCGCCGTTTTCCGCAAAGAAGCCCGCCAGTTGGGCTCCTTGGCGATGCCCATGCTGCTGGCTCAGATTGCCCAGGTGGGGGTGGGGTTTGTGGATACGGTGATGGCGGGCGGCGCGGGCAAGCCGGATTTGGCCGCCGTGGCCTTGGGCAGCAGCGCCTTCGTTACGGTGTTCATCACCTTCCTGGGCATCATGACCGCGCTCAACCCGATGATTTCCCAGGCGCACGGCGCGGGCGAAACCGAGCAGGTGGGCGAACTGGGGCGGCAGGGCATGTGGTATGGCCTGATGCTGGGCTTGGTGGGCATGGTGATACTGTGGCTGATGGTGAAGCCGATCAACCATTATCTGGATTTGAGCCCGGAAGTGGAGCGGCAGTTCACGCAATATGTAGGCTTCGTGGCCTTGTCGATGCCGGCGGCCATGGTGCACCGCGCGCTGCACGCCTTCGCCTCCAGCCTGGGCAAGCCGAAACCGATTATGTGGATGAGCTGGATCACGCTGTTTATGAATATCCCGCTCAACCATGTGTTTGTGTACGGCGATTTCGGTATGCCGGCCCTAGGCGGCGCGGGCTGCGGCCTGGCCAGCGCGCTGGTGTTCTGGTTTAACGCCGCCGCCTTGTGGGCATACATTGCCAAACAGAAATATTTCCAGCGCTTCGGCCTGCTTTCGCGCTTCACCAGGCCGGATGCCAAAATCCTGCGCCAAATCACTAAATTGGGCGTGCCGATCGGCTTGTCTTTCTTCTTGGAAGTGAGCCTGTTTACCGTGATGATGATGCTGATCGCCCGCCTGCCCGGCAATGCCGAAGACCACGTGGCCGCTCAGCAGGTGGTGAACAGCATCACCAGCCTGATTTACGTGATTCCGCAGGGCATCGGCGCGGCGGTAACCGTGCGCGTGGGCTTTTCCATCGGCGCCGACCGTTATTTCCAGGCACGTTATGCCGCAGGTGTGGCGCTGGCTTCCGGCGCGGTGCTGTCGATTGTTACCGCGGTGCTTACCGTGTTGTTCCGCTATCCGATTATGCGGATTTATACCGACGACGCGGCCGTGATCCAGCTGGGCGCCACCATTTTGCTGTTTGCCGCCGCCTTCCAGCTGGCTGACGCCATCCAAAGCATCTCTTCCTACGCCCTGCGCGGCTATAAGGTAACCAAACTGCCGATGGTGATCCACGCCATCGCGTTTTGGGTGGTCGGCCTCGGGCTGGGCTGCCTCTTGGCATTCGGCACGGGCATGGGGATTTACGGCTTCTGGGCGGCGCTGGTGTTGTCGCTGATGTGTGCGGCGGTGGCCTTGCTGTGGTGTTTGGAAGGAGTGAGCGAAGAAATGCTGGAGCATCAAGACGATGATTAAACTGCTGCACGATGCCGATTTGAGCAGGTTGAACACTTTCGGCCTCCCTGCGCGCGCCTCTGCCCTGTGCGAACTGGAAAGCGCCCAAAGGCTACCTGAAATCCTGCGTCTGCCGGAATACCGCCGCGACAGCGTGCTGTGGCTCGGCGGCGGCAGCAATGTGCTCTTTATGCAGGATTACGATGGGCTGGTGGTGCGCATGGCCAACAAAGGCATCGGCGCGCCTGAGCCGGCGGGCGGCGGCAAAGTGCGGCTCACCGCGCAGGCCGGCGAAAACTGGCACGATTTCGTGCAGCACACCATCGCGCTGGGCTTGAGCGGCTTGGAAAACCTGAGCCTGATTCCCGGCACGGTGGGCGCCGCGCCGGTGCAGAACATCGGCGCTTACGGAGTGGAAGCCAAAGACCGCATCGAAGCCGTGCAGGCTTGGGATTTGGATGCCGGCCGGCCGGTGCGCTTCGATAATGCCGCCTGCCGCTTCGCCTACCGCAACAGCCTGTTCAAGCAATCCGGCGGGCGCTATGTGATTACGGCGGTAACGTTCGCGCTGGATACCGCGTTCCAGCCCAAGCTGCATTATGGCGACGTGCAGAGCGAAGCCGAAGCCGTGGCCGCCGGCGCGCCGCTCACCGCCGCCATCGTGGCCGAAGCCGTGTGCCGCATCCGCCGGCGCAAGCTGCCCGACCCGGCGCAAACCGGCAGCTGCGGCAGTTTCTATCAAAACCCGATCGTGCCGGCGGAGCAGGCCGCTGCGCTGAAACGGCGGCATCCCGCGGTGCCGGTGTATCCGCAGCCAAACGGCCGGGCCAAACTCGCCGCCGGCTGGCTGATCGACCAATGCGGCTTGAAAGGCCACCGCGAAGGCCATGCCGCCGTGCACCAAAAGCAGGCGCTGGTGTTGGTCAACCTCGGCGGGGCGAGCGCGGAGGATGTGCGCCGCCTCTCCGAGCATGTGCGCGGCTGCGTGTTCCAACGTTTCGGCGTGCGGCTGGAGCCCGAGCCGGTGTGGCTGGGCAGTTGATGAAAGTTGATGAAAAACGATGTGCCCTATTTTCAGGTAGCCTGAAGCCGTTTGGAGAAGGCTACCTGAAAAATTATTGCCGCATTTTATGGTGCTGCTTTTTTCAGGTAGCCTTTATATCTTTGCCAATCCGATAGTTTGGCGCTAAGGCCAGCCGCCTGCCCAAGCCGAAGATTGGGCAATTATTCCCGCCTTTTATGCGGGCATAAAGTTGCCGCCACTATACCGATGAGGGCAGAGACGGCTATAATCGCGGCGGCAGGCAGCATCGTTGCCGCTTTTTGCAAACAGGCTGCCGGACAGGAAGAAGCATAGCGATGGAGACACGAGCATGACCAAGAAAAACGGCAAACCCAGCACCTACGACCGCGTGGTGGACATCAGCCTCAAGCTCTTCAACGAAGAAGGCGAGCGCAAAATCAGCACCAACCACATCGCCCAAGCCCTGGGCATCAGCCCCGGCAACCTCTACTACCACTTCAGAAACAAAGACGAAATCATCGTCCAGCTCTTCCAGCGCTACAGCAGCAAGCTGCTCGACTACATCCAGCAAACCCCCCTGCCCGACAACATGGCCAAAATGGGCGACTACATGAGCGGCGTATACGACATCCTCTGGGAATACCGCTTTTTATTCAGCGATGTCAACACCATGCTCACCCGCAGCAAACAGCTTCTGGGCGAGCACAACGAATTCACCCACATCAAAATCTCCCCACTGCTCGTGCGGATATTCACCGATTTGCGCGCCAAAGGCATCCTCGACGCCGACGACGAAGCCCTGCGCGAGCTCGGCCTAAACGTATGGCTGCTCACCAAATACTGGTTTGATTTCGACAACTCCCAGCACATCGGCAATTGGAACGAAGGCGCCAAACGCCGCGGCATCTACCAAACCATGAGCCTGGTGCGCGGCTTCGTGGCCAAAGAGCACTACCAAAACTACTGCGAGCTGATGGCGCAATACCGCTCGTGAACTGCGCAGGCAATGCGGCACGGCGGCAGGAAGAAATTCCAGCCGCCGTTTGCCATTGGAGGCTGCCTGAAAAATTCAGGTAGCCCAACCTTCAGCTACAGAACAAACCAAAGGCTATCTGAAAACTATTTTTCGGTTTTCAGGTAGCCTTTTGAGCTTTCATGCAGCCGATGCGGCAGGGCGGAAGGCTACCTGAAAATATCCCGGAGAAGTTGGGTGCGCTTTGCTGGCAATCGATTTTCCGCCAGCCTGTTTTGCGGTACTATCTGCCTGTTTCCGCGCCGGATTGGCCGGTTGGCAAAGGCTTGTTGGCGGTGCGGAGATGCCGGCTTGCTGTGGCGGCCGTTTCGTTTGACTTCCATCCGATAGGAGTGAACACCATGAATTTGAAAACTTTGTCTGTTGTTTTGGCGGCCCTGTTTGCCGTGTCTGCCTGCGGCGGCCAGCAATCCGGCGCGGCGCAGGATGCCTCTGCCGCGAGCCAGGCTTCGGCCGTGTCTGATGCGGCTGCGGTGTCGGAGGCTTCCGCTGCCGCCGTTTCCGATGCGGCTGCTTCGACGGCTTCCGAAGGCGTGGTCGTTTCCCAGCCGCAGGGCGCGGCCCCTACCGGCTTGAGCAGCCTGTCGGACAGCGGCATGAAGGAATCCGCCCGCAATATGGCGCAGGGCGATACGCTCGCCACCCGCGAAACCGCGCAGGGCACGGCAGTGAATTTGTCGTCTGACGTGCTGTTTGATTTCGGCCAGGCCGGGCTGAAACCGGAAGCGGATGCCGCGCTGGAAAAAGTGGCGGCGATGATTAACGAGCGCGGCGCGGCGGCGAAGGTTACCATCGTGGGCTACACCGACGCCAAAGGCAGCGCGGAATACAACCGCCGCCTGTCGGTGAGCCGCGCGCAGTCGGTGAAAGACTGGCTGGTGCGCCACGGCGTGAAACAGGCGATTGCGGTGGAAGGCAAAGGCGCGGCCGATCCGGTGGCGCCCAATGCCAAGCCCGACGGTTCGGACAACCCGGAAGGCCGTGCGCAAAACCGCCGCGTGGAAATTTTGATTGCTTCGGGCGAAGCGGGCAAATAAGGCTTCGGCTGCCGGAACAAAAGGCTACCTGAAAACGAGCGCAGCGAGTTTCTGCGAAGCTAAAACGCAACGCAGCGAAGTTTCTGCGAAGCTAAATTTTCAGGTAGCCTTTTCGCTTGAAGAGGCAAGGGGGAGCTATTGCCCTTCCGCCTGCCGGATATAGGCATCCACCCGGGCGCGGCGCGCGGCTTCTTCGGCACGGGTTTGGCGCAGCAGCTCGGTGGCGGTGAGGCCGCGTTTGGGTGCTTCTTCGGCGGCGTATTCGGGCATTTTTTCATCAGCAAAGGCTTCTATTTGGCGACGCAGGCGGGCGCGTTCGGCGCGGCTGTCGGCGCACTGTTTGCCCAAATCGCTGTTTGCGGGGCTGGTGGCATTGGCGGCACGCTCTTGCTGAAGGTCGTGGCTTGTCTGTTGGCGGCATTGATCCACTTTGGGGTGGCTGAACAGCAATACCATGGATAATTCGTTGAAATACTCGGCTGCTTCCGAGTTGCCGCGGTAGCACAGGCTGCCGTTAGCCAAGGTATTGACATCTTTATGCAATTGTTCACACCCTGTATGAAAAACAGCCGGGGAGGCTGGCTGGTGTTGTGCGGCGGCGGGAGCGGACAGGGCGGCGAGTAGGAGGAGGGTGGGGATTTGGCGCATGGGATTCCTTGGGTTTTGTGAAAACAGAGCTTACTTGAAACAGGAATAGACATTTTCAGGTAGCCTAGGTGAGGCTACCTGAAAAAAGCGGGGCTGCCGGAAGCTTGTTCCGCCGGCGTAGAAAGGCGGTTGGCTTTACGGTTTAACCGACTTTGTCGCCCGGTTGCGCGCCGGCATCGACGTCTAAGAGCTTCAGTTTGCCCTCGGCGGTGGCGGCGCTCAGAATCATGCCTTCGGATACGCCGAATTTCGCCATTTTGCGCGGGGCGAAGTTGGCGACGGCGATGACCATGCGGCCGTTCAATTCGGTAGGGTTCGGGTAGGAGGCGGCGATGCCGGAGAAGATGATGCGTTTTTCAAAACCGAAATCGAGGTCGAATTTCAAGAGTTTGGTGCTGCCCTCGACGGCTTCGCAGTTCAACACTTTGGCGACGCGCATGTCGATTTTCATGAAGTCGTCGAAGCTCGCCTGTTCGGCGACTTTTTCGTATTTGCTCTCTTCGGCGGCAGGCGCGGCTGCGGCGGCGATGCTTTGTTTGTTGGCTTCGATCAGGTCGTCCACTTGTTTTTGCTCCACTCGTTGCATTAAATGTTCGTATTTGTTGATGGCGTGTTCGCCCAGTGTTTCGCGCGTATTCGCCCAAGTGAGGGCTTCCAAATTCAAGAATTTGGCGGCGTTGGCGGCGGTTTGCGGCAACACGGGGGCGAGGTAGGCGGTCAGCATGGCGAAGGCATTGATGAGTTCGCTGCATACTTCGTGCAGGCGGTTTTCCATGCCTTCCTGTTTGGCGAGTTCCCAAGGTTTGTTGGCATCGACGTATTCGTTTACGGCGTCTGCCAAGGCCATGATGTCGCGCAGGGCGCGGGCGTATTCGCGGTTTTCGTACTGCTCGGCGATGTTGTCGCTTTCGGCGGCAAGTTTATTCAGCAACCGGCTGCCTGAAACGTCTTTCAGACGACCTTCAAAGCGTTTGGCAATGAAACCTGACGCGCGGGCGGCGATGTTGACGTATTTGCCGACCAGATCGCTGTTGACGCGCGAGATGAAGTCTTGCAGGTTCAAGTCGATGTCTTCGATTTTGCTGTTGAGTTTGGCGGCGATATAGTAGCGCATCCATTCGGGGTTCAGGCCTTGTTCCAAATAGGATTTGGCGGTGATGAACGTGCCGCGCGACTTGGACATTTTTTGGCCGTCAACTGTCAGGAAACCGTGTGCATAGACGCCGCTGGGGGCGCGGTGGCCGGAAAAGTGCAGCATGGCGGGCCAGAACAGGGCATGGAAATAGAGGATGTCTTTGCCGATGAAATGGTACAGCTCGGTTTGGCTGTCGGCTTTGAAATATTCGTCAAAGTCGATGCCGATGTGGTCGCACAGGTTTTGGAACGACGCCATATAGCCGACGGGCGCGTCCAGCCAGACGTAGAAATATTTGCCCGGCGCGTCGGGGATTTCAAAGCCGAAATAGGGCGCGTCGCGGGAGATGTCCCAGTCGGACAGCGAGGTTTCTTCGCCTTCGCCCAGCCATTCCTTCATTTTGTTGAGGGCTTCGGGTTGCAGGTGGGGCTTGCCGTCGTGCGGATTGCTGCCGCCCGTCCACGCTTTGAGGAAGTCGGCACATTCGCCGAGCTTGAAGAAGAAGTGTTCGGATTCGCGCAATTCGGGTTTCGCGCCCGATACGGCGGAATACGGATTGATCAGTTCGGTCGGGGAATAGGTCGTGCCGCAGACTTCGCAGTTGTCGCCGTATTGGTCTTGGCTGTGGCATTTGGGGCATTCGCCTTTGACGAAGCGGTCGGGCAGGAACATTTGTTTTTCAGGGTCGTAAAGCTGCTCGATGACGCGGCTTTCGATTTTGCCGTTGGCTTTGAGGGCGCGGTAGATGCGCTCGGAATGGGCTTTGTTTTCGGGGGAATGGGTGCTGTAATAATTGTCGTAGCCGATGTGGAAACCGGTGAAATCCGCCAAATGCTCTTCGCGCACTTTGGCAATCATGTCTTCGGGCGCAACGCCTTGTTTTTGCGCGGCGAGCATGACGGGCGTGCCGTGGGTGTCGTCGGCGCAGCAGTAGTGGCATTCGTGGCCGCGCAGTTTTTGGAAGCGCACCCAGACGTCGGTTTGGATGTGTTCGACCATGTGGCCGAGGTGGATGCTGCCGTTGGCGTAGGGCAGCGCGGAGGTTACGAGGATTTTGCGGGGTTTGCTCATGGTCATGGTTCGGCGGCTTTTCGGAGAGTGAAAAATAGGGCGGTATTATGCCACAAACGGGCTGCGGCCCGCATGGGTGAGGCCGGCCGGGGGCATGTTTGAACGCCGGGAAGGCTTCTTCGGGCGGCAAGGGGGAAGTTTTCAGGTAGCCTCAAGATGGCGGATGAGGCTACCTGAAAATTTTGTTGGCGCCGCCGTTTGGTTTTTGACTGTGCGGGTGCGGCGGTTGAACTTATGTTGCAGCCCGCGCTTTCAAGCGTCGGGAAAGGGGCGGGCGGCGGGGCTTACAGGGTTTTGCTCATGAAATATACGGTAGTGCCGGGCGGGCAGTCGGGCAGTTCGGCAAAGATACGGTAGCCGTTTTTCAGGTAGAAATCTTTGGCTTGGAAGCGCCAGGTTTCCAGGCGGATGCCGGTGAGCCCCCGGTGGCGGGCAAAGGTTTCGGCTTGGCCGAGCAGGCGGCTGCCCAGGCCTTGCCGGCGGTAGGCTGCGCCAACATAAAGCAGGTCCAGCGCATACCAGTTGTAGGCCACCGCGCCGATGATGCCGCCGGCCAGGGTGCCGCCGTCGAACGCGAGGAAGTCGGCCTGTTCGGGCGCGGTATCGGGGTGGGCGGCGAGCCAGGGGCTGTGTGCCTGGTTGTAGGCTTTCAGCCGGGAGAGGATGGTTTGCCGGTGTTCGGCGCTGTTGCAGGCTTGGATGGTGATCATTCGGTTGGCTGGGGAAGTATTTTGGCTGCGCTGAAGCCAGCGTTTTAGCTTCGCAGAAACTCACTTCGTTCGTTTTCAGGTAGCCTTTGCACGGAAGATGAGGCTACCTGAAAAATGCCGATTGACTTTTGGCTTTGTAGAATCGCAGCCTTGCTTCGCAAGGCATCGGGCTGCTGCGCGGAAGCCGGCGTTTTGATTTTAACTTTGTTGAAGCTCGTGTTTTCAGGCAGCTTCTGCGTTTAAGGCTGCTTATCGCCCGCTTCGGATTCGGGCTTTTCGGGGAACACGAAAGATGCGCCCACGCCCAGCGCCAGCACCACCAGCACCACCACGAGCGAAGCATTGGGCGAAATCTCATAGCCGTGGTGGAACAAGTGCTCGGAGGCGGAGAGGGCGAGCTTTACGGCAATGAAAAACAGCAGCGCCACCACGGCCTTTTCCAAGTGCACCAGCCGCCCGCGCAAGGCTTCGAGTACGAAATACATGGTGCGCAGGCCGAGGATGGCAAACATCATGGCGCTATACACAATCAGCGGCTCTTTAGACACGGCAATCACCGCTGGCACACTGTCGAAGGCAAACATCACGTCGGAAAGCTCGATGATGGCCAGGCACAAAAACAGCGGCGTGGCCACCAGCGCGCCTTTTTTCACCGGCTGCGGGTGGTTTTGCTCCGGGTGTTTCAGGTCTTCGCCGGCCGGTTCGAGGTGCACGTCGGGGTGTTGGCGGCGCGCTTCGGCGAGCTCGTGGCCGCGCAGGAAAAAGTTGTGCCCGTGGAGGCGCGGCCACACCGGGAGGAAGCGGTGCACCCAGCGGTAGGCCAGGTGTTCGGAGTAGTCTTCGTTGGCCTCGGCTTCGTCGTCGCGGCGCAGCATCATCACCGCCGTCCAGCCCACAATCAGCGCAAACAGGATTTCCACATACGGGCCCAGCGCCAAGAGGCCGGTGCCGATGGCCACGAAAATCAGGCGGAACACAATCGCGCCGATGATGCCCCAATACAGCACTCGGTGGCGCAGCCCCTCGGGGATGTTGAACCAGGAAAACACCGCCATGATCACAAACAGGTTATCCACCGACAGCACTTTTTCCAGCGCATAGCCGGTGAGGAACAGGCTGGCCGTCTCGCTGCCGTGGTGCACCCACAGATAGCCGCCGAACGCCAGCGACACCAGCACCCAAAACACCGACCACAGCGCGGCGCTTTTGAGCGACATGGGCTTGTCGCTGCGGTGGGCAAACAAATCGATGGCAATCGCGCCCACCGATAAAACGATGAAAACGGCAACGGTTTCCAGCGGGAAGCCTAAATGGGTGGTCATGGGGGAATCCTTATGGTGGTGGTGTGTGATGGAGGCTACCTGAAAAACACAGGCAGGTTTGGGCGGGAAGCAGGCTACCTGAAAACGGTTTATATAGTGGATGAACAAAAATCAGGACAAGGCGACGAAGCCGCAGGCAGTACAGGTAGTATGGCAAGGCGAGGCAACGCGGTACTGGTTTTTGTTCATCCACTATACCTGCACAAACATTTTGTAATACTCCACCTCGCTGCGCGCAAACACAATCACTTGCCGGCCTTCTCCTTTGGGGAGTTTCTTGCCGCCCATGCCGCCGATGCATATGCCTAAATCGGGGATGGTGAGGTAGTATTTGTCTTCCATGTAATCGTATTGCGTTTTCCAGGCGGCGATGCTCTCTTCGGAGAATACGGGCAGGCCGTTTAGCGTGGGGTGGGTGTGCTTGTTGCAGACGATGGATTTGAGCTGCCTGCCGTCATGCCGGTAGATCAGCTTGCAGGCGGAGCGGTATTCGGTGGTTTGGCGCATGATGTTGTCGATCAGGATGCGGCCGGCTTCGCCCCATTCTCGGTTGATGCTGTCGAAAGTGGCGTCCAAACGGAAAATCTCCGAGCCGGTGTTGACCGATTCGAAGGGGGTGATGATGAAGTTATTCATATCGGGCGGCCTTTCGGGGGAGTGGGCGGGGCGGAAGCTGCCTGCCAGAGGCTACCTGAAAACGCGAACTTCAATGAAGTTAAAACGCGGCAAAGCGGGGGTGCTGCCAAGCCGGAATTTCAGGTAGCCTTTCGCAGGGCGGCATTGTAATTCAAGCCGCGGGCGGCGGCAGCAAAATTTGCATAATGCTGCAAAAGGCAGAACGGTTTGCCTGCCGTGCGTGAGGGCGGGGCGTAATTGAGGCTACCTGAAAAAAGCAGCGCGGATTTCTGCGAAGCTGAATTTTCAGGTAGCCTTTGCTACAGCCTGCCGGCCGGGCTTACTGCTTGGGCGACAGCTCTTTGGAGAGGTAGAGCCAGGTTTCGATCACCGTGTCCGGGTTGAGCGAAATGGTTTCGATGCCCTGCTCAACCAGCCATTTGGCGAAGTCGGGGTGGTCGGAGGGGCCTTGGCCGCAGATGCCGATGTATTTGTTCAGCTTGCGGCAGGCTTTGATGGCCAGGTGCAGCATCACTTTCACCGCCGGGTCGCGCTCGTCAAAGGTGCCGGCAATCGGGCCGCCGCTGTCGCGGTCCACGCCGATGGTGAGCTGGGTCATGTCGTTGGAGCCGATGGAGAAACCGTCGAAGTATTTCAGATACTGTTCGGCCAGCACGGCGTTGGTGGGCAGTTCGCACATCATGATCAGGCGCAGGCCGTTTTTGCCGCGCTCGAGGCCGTTTTCCTTCAGCAGGCGGATCACGGCTTCGGCTTCGTTCAGGGTGCGCACGAAGGGAATCATGATTTCCACGTTGGTGAGGCCCATTTCGTCGCGCACGTGTTTGAGCGCTTTGCATTCGAGGGCGAAGCAGTCTTTGAAATCGGGCGAAACGTAGCGGGCGGCGCCGCGGTAGCCGAGCATGGGGTTTTCTTCGTGCGGCTCATACAGGTTGCCGCCGAGCAGGTTGGCATACTCGTTGGATTTGAAGTCGGAGGTGCGCACGATCACTTTTTTCGGATACACGGAGGCGGCCAGGGTGGCGATGCCTTCGGCCAGCTTGTCGATGTAGAAATCCACCGGGGAGGCGTAGCCGGAAATGCGGTCGGTGATTTGGGCTTGCAGCTCGGCGTCTTGGCGGTCGAATTCGAGCAGCGCGCGCGGGTGGATGCCGATTTGGCGGTTGATGATGAATTCCATGCGCGCCAGGCCGATGCCTTCGCTGGGCAGGCTGGAGAAGCCGAAGGAAAGCTCGGGGTTGCCCACGTTCATCATGATTTTTACCGGCGAGGCGGGCATGTTGTCGAGCGCCAGGTCGATGATTTCCACTTTCAGGAGGCCTTCGTAAATCAGGCCGGTGTCGCCTTCGGCGCAGGATACGGTCACGCTCTGGCCGCTGCTGAGCACTTCGGTGGCATCGCCGCAGCCCACTACCGCCGGAATGCCCAGCTCGCGGGCGATGATGGCGGCGTGGCAGGTGCGGCCGCCGCGGTTGGTGACGATGGCGGAGGCGCGCTTCATCACCGGTTCCCAATCCGGGTCGGTCATGTCGGTTACCAACACGTCGCCGGGCTGCACTTGGTCCATCTCGGCGGCGGTTTTGATCAGGCGCACGGTGCCTTGGCCGATTTTCTGGCCGATGGCGCGGCCTTCGCACAATACGGCGGATTTTTCTTCGATGCGGTAGCGGCGCAGGGTGCTGTTGCGCTCTTCCTGCGATTTCACGGTTTCGGGGCGGGCTTGCAGGATGTAGAGCTTGCCGTCCAGGCCGTCGCGGCCCCATTCGATGTCCATCGGGCGGCCGTAGTGCTCTTCGATGATCAGCGCGTATTTGGCCAGCTCGGTGATTTCTTCGTCGCTGATGGAGAAGCGTTTGCGCTCGGCTTCGTCCACGTCCACCACCTGCACGGATTTGCCGGTTTCGGCAGTGTCGGAGAAGATCATCTTAATCAGCTTGGAGCCCATGGTTTTGCGCAGGATGGCGGGGCGGCCTTGGCGCAGGATGGGCTTGTGCACATAGAATTCGTCGGGGTTGACCGCGCCCTGCACCACGGTTTCGCCCAAGCCGTAGGAGGCGGTAACGAACACCACTTGGTCGAAGCCGGATTCGGTGTCGATGGTAAACATCACGCCGGAGGCGCCGCTGTCGGAGCGCACCATGCGCTGCACGCCGGCAGACAAGGCCACCACGTCGTGTGCGAAGCCTTTGTGTACGCGGTAGGAGATGGCGCGGTCGTTGTAGAGCGAGGCGAACACGTGGTGCATGGCTTCTTTCACGTTGTCCAGGCCCTGGATGTTGAGGAAGGTTTCCTGCTGTCCGGCAAAGGAGGCATCCGGCAAGTCTTCGGCGGTGGCAGAGGAGCGCACGGCCACGGAGATTTGGTCGGTGCCGGCGTCGGCCACCAGTTTGTCCCACGCGGCTTTGATATCGGCTTCCAGCTCGGCGGGGAAGGGCGTTTCCAGAATCCACTGGCGGATTTGCGCGCCCACGCGGGCCAGCTCGGCCACGTCGTCCACATCCAAGGCGGCCAGGGCGGCGGAAATGCGCTCGTTCAGCCCGTTGTGCGAGAGGAAGGCGCGGTAGGCTTCGGCCGTGGTGGCAAAGCCGCCGGGCACGCGCACGCCTTTTTCAGCCAGCTGGCTGATCATTTCGCCCAGGGAGGCGTTTTTGCCGCCCACCTGCTCCACGTCGGTCATACGCAGATTTTCAAACCAGATTACATTGTTGCCAGACATGTTCTATTCCGTCCTATATAGGTGATTGAGGGAAAGCGGGGCTATTTTAGCCGCTGGCCGTGCTTCTGTCATGCCCCGGGCGCGGGAAGCTGCTAGAATACGGCGCTTGTTTCATTCATCCGTCTGACCTGTATCAAAGGCTACCTGAAAGGAATCCACACCATGCCGCCCTGCACCCGCCACGCCATTTTCATCTCCGACCGCACCGGCCTCACCGCCGAAGGCATGGGCGACGCCCTGCTCAACCAGTTCGACAACATCGAATTTAAACGCTTCACCTACCCCTTCATCGACACCCCCGAAAAAGCCGAACGCATCGTGGCCGAAGTCAACAAAATCGCCGAAGGCTGCAACCTGCGCCCCATCATCTTCACCAGTATCGTAAACGAAGACATCCGCCACATCATCCGCAACTGCAACGGCCTGCACCTGAGCTTTTTCGACGCCTTCATCAACAAGCTCGAAGAAGAGCTCGGCACCCAAGCCGTGCTGCAAGTGGGGCGCACCCACGGCATACAAGACACCGAGCGCTACGACGCCCGCATGGAAGCCGTGAACTTCTCCCTCAACCACGACGACGGCGTATCCGCCAAAGACCTGGCCGATGCCGACGTGATCCTCATGGGCGTATCCCGCAGCGGCAAAACCCCCACCTGCCTCTACCTCGCCCTGCAATACGGCATCCGCGCCGCCAACTACCCCCTCACCCCCGACGATTTGGACAGCACCGACCTGCCGCGCATGGTCAAGCCCTACAAAGCCAAAATCTTCGGCCTCACCATCGATCCCGCCCGACTGCACCACATCCGCACCGAGCGCCGCCCCAATTCCCAATACGCCAGCCCCGAAAACTGCCGGCGCGAAGTGCACGAAGCCGAATCTATGTTCCGCCAGCACAGCATCCCCCACACCAGCACCACCCACAAATCCGTGGAAGAGCTCGCCGCCGGCATCATGCAGGCCTGCAAACTGCAACGGCGCACCTAAGCCCGCGTTGGCGCCACAACCGAAAAGGCTACCTGAAAATAAGGCGAACTATTTTTCAGGTAGCCTTTAATGTGGCCCAACCTATCGCAAACAAGCACAACAAAAGGCTACCTGAAAACGAAGTCTTGGCGAAGCCAAGGCTGAGTTTCTGCGAAGCTAAAACCACGTTTCCGCAGGAAGCTGAGTTTCGGCGCAGCTAAAACCCTATTTCAGTTTTCAGGTAGCCTCCTTATCCTGCGCCCCTGCCGTCGCGGGCGGTTTGCTATACAATAGCGCCCAATCCGAATTCCGCTGGAAATCCCATGCTGACCTATGTTCCGCCCGAGCAACGTTCCGCCCCGCCCACCTATGAGCGGCCCTGGCTTTTGCTGCTGCTGGCTTTCGTTTGGCTGTGGCCGGGCGTGTTTGCCCACGATTTGTGGCAAGACGAGCCGCAGGTGTATGCCGTGATCCGGCAGGCGGTGGAAGGCGGACAGTGGTGGCTGCCGCTGGATGGGGATGTGTTGCATTGGGATGTGCCGCCTTTGTATGTGTGGCTCTCGGTGCTGTTTTTGAAACTGTTCGGGCGCCTGCCGCCGTATGAGGCGGTGCGCATGGTGAACGCGGCGCTCGCGGCAGTGTCGATGGCGGCCGTGGGCGGCGCGGGGCGGATGCTTTTGGGGCGGCGCAACGGGCGCACGGCGGTGCTGGTGCTCATCGGCTGCCCGGGCTTGCTGATGATGAGCCATTTCATCGGCGGGCAGATCGTTGCCCTGTGCGGCTTGAGCCTAAGTTTTTACGCGCTGGCGATGGCGCGGCAGAAAACGGTGAAGGCGATTGTGCTCACGCTCTTGGGCTGGACGGTGCTCTCGATTTCCGGCAGCCTGGTGCCGCTCATCGGCGTGATGCTCACCACGGCGCTGTTGCCGCTGGACAAGCATTGGCACAACAAGCGCTTCTGGCTCACGCTCCTGGCCGCCGCCGGGCTCACGCTGCCCCTGCTGTTTGTGTGGCCGCTGGTGCTCAACGGCTTGTCGCCCGAAGCTTTCCTGCAATGGTGGCGGCATCATGCGCTCGCGCCCTTCGGCGGCTTCGGCGGGCTGGATTTCAGTTTTTCCGCCGGCTATTACTTGAAAAACCTGCTTTGGTTCGCCTTTCCCGCCTGGCCGCTGGCTTTGTGGACGCTCTACCGCCAGCGCCGACTGCCGCGCCACGGCTGGAACAGCCTGTGCCTGATTTGGCTGGCTGTGTTCAGCCTTATGCTGGCCGCCTCACCGCAGCGCACCGAAGACAACCTGCTGGTGTTGCTGCCGCCCCTGGTGCTGGCGGCAGCGGCGCAGGCCGACCAATTGCGGCGTGGCGCGGCGGCGTTTTTCAACTGGTTCGGCATCATGACTTTCGGCTCGCTGGCGTTGTTTGTGTGGCTCGGCTTTTTCGCCATGAATTTCGGCTGGCCGGCCAAGTTGGCCGAGCGGGCGGCTTATTTCAGTCCGTATTACCAGCGGGATATCGATTATTTTCCGGTGATTGTGGCGGTGCTGTTCACGCCGGTGTGGCTGCTGGCCATCACGCGCAAATACGTGCGCGGGCGGCAGGCGGTTACCAACTGGGCGGCGGGGCTCACGCTGTGCTGGTCGCTCATCCTCACGCTGTTCCTGCCTTGGCTGGATGCGGCCAAAAGCTACCGCCCGGTGGTGGAGCGGCTGGAGATGGCGCTGCCCGCCGATGCCTGCGTGTCCGCGCGTCACCCGCTGGTGCGCCGCGCCTGGCAGGAATACAGCCGCTACCCGCTGGGCGAGGATTGCCGCTTCGTGGCCACCCTGCGCCGCGATGCCGTGCCAAATGCCGCCGAGCTCTCTGTGGCCGCCCGCCCGCGCGAGAAGCACGAGGCCTTTGTGTTGTGGCAGCGGGCGGAATAATTCAAAGGCTACCTGAAAACCTTGGCAGCATTTTCAGGTAGCCTGCTCCACTGCTGCCACCAATCAGGAAAACATCATGCGCAAACTCAACACCAAACTGCTTTTGGCTGCCATTGCGCTGCCCGCCCTTACCGGCTGCGCCGCATCATCATCTGCCCCGCAGAGCCAGCCGCAAACCGCCGCCCGGCCTGCCGCGCAAGCAGACCGCCAGCAATGCGAGGCCTATCTGCTCGACGGCTTCAAACTCTCCACCTTCATCACCGGCGAATGCCAAACCGACGCGGCAAGCACCGCGCGTTACCGCGCCGCCGTGGAAAACGTGCGCCGGCGCTTTGTGGACGGCAACTGCCCCAGCGTGGTCAAACGCGAAGAATTGCGCGCCATTACGCGTGCCGACATCAACCGCGTTCCCGGCCGCACCGAGCAGCAATACTGCGCTGCCATCAAAACCGAAATGCCCACCATCGAACAGCGCTATCGCAGCCGCTAATGCCGAAGGCTACCTGAAATTTCAGGTAGCCCCCAATCCAACCGAAACCACAAGATAAGGAAACCCAAATGAAAGCCCGTCATCTCGCCCTGTTCGCCGCCGCCTTCCTGCCCGCGCTGGTGCAGGCCGCCCCCGCCCAAGCCAGCAAACAGCAATGCCAAGGCTACCTGAAAGACAGCTTCGAAATCGTTACCTATGCCTCCGTCTGCCAGCCCTCGGCCGAACAAGACGAGCGCTACAAAGCCGCCTTCGACGCCGCCATATCCCGGCTCGAACAAGAAGGCTGCGAGCGGGTGCTGGGCAAAGAAGAAGCCCGCAGCTTCCTGAGCCGCCAAACCGAAGGCAAAGAGCCGCAACAATACTGCGCCGCCATCAAAAATTCCGTACAGCGCAGCCTGCAACGCTACGGCAGCGGCAGCCGCTAAACCCGTATTTCAACTGCGTTGAAGCTGCCTTTTTCAGGTAGCCTTTAGCCGGAAACAGGCTACCTGAAAACGGCAGCTCCGGCGCAGCTAGAAATGCAGTGCCGTTTCCGTCCAGCCGAACCCCTGTCAGGAGAACCGCATGACCCAAACCCCAAACGTTGATGCCGCCGAAATCGACAAATTCAGCCGCCTCGCCGCCCAATGGTGGGATCCCGATGGCGAGTTCAAATCCCTGCACGACATCAACCCCCTGCGCCTCGGCTTCATCCGCGAACACAGCGGCGGCCTCGCCGGCAAAAGCGTGCTGGACGTGGGCTGCGGCGGCGGCATCCTCAGCGAAGCCCTCGCCCGCGAAGCCGCGCAGGCGCTCGGCATCGACATGGCCGAAAAATCCCTTCAGGTAGCCCAAGCCCACGCCGAACAGCAAGGGCTGGCCAACCTGCAATACCGCTGCGTCAGCGTGGAAGCGCTCGCCACCGAGCAGCCCGCCGCCTACGATGTGGTCACCTGCATGGAAATGCTCGAGCACGTGCCCGACCCCGCCTCCGTGATTGCCGCCTGCGCCCGGCTCGCCAAGCCCGGTGGCGCCGTGTTTTTCTCCACCCTCAGCCGCACCGCTAAATCCTATGCCCAAGCCATCGTGGCCGCTGAATATGTGCTAGGCCTGGTGGCCAAAGGCACGCACGACTGGCAGCGCTTCATCAATCCCGCCGACCTCGCCCGCCTCTGCCGCCAGGCCGGGCTGAGCGTGGCGGCCGCCAGCGGCCTCACCTACAACCCGCTCACCCGCCGCTACCGCCTCTGCCGGCAAACCGATGTGAACTATATGATTGCCTGCCGCGCGGCGGGTTAAACGGGCAAATGTCGCTGCATAAGGGATAATCGTGATGCGCAAAATCAAAATTGCTTTGTTGTTGTTTGTGCTGGCCGCGTTGGGCGGGTGCGAAGTGAAAATCAGCGGAGGCTGGACGGATTCCGCACCTGCCGAACAAAGCAATGCGCCGGCCGCACCGTCTGCACCCATCCTGCAAAATGTGGAAGTGGGTAAAACTACGTTGGAGCAGGCGAGGGCGCTGTATCCGGATTTGCAGCGGCTCAACGGTGGCTACATGAGTTTCGGCAACCGGATTCTTACCGATGATTCCGGCGCGATTGAAGTGTATCAGCGCGAAATCCGCGGCAATATCCCGCAGCACGTTTTGGTATTCGATGGCGATAGTAAAGTGCTGCAAATGGTGGCGCTGTTTCGTGCGGATAAAGATGTTGCCCCGTTTGTACGCGAGCTGGAAATCATCGGTTTTGCGCCGTATCCGCAGCTCACGGAGCAGGAGTTTGCCATTTTAAACAGCGGGATGTTTGTTACCGCCGAGGAGCGGCAGAAAGTTATAGACGAAGAAGGCTGGCAGCAATTCAAGCGCGGCGATTTGTTTGCCCTTATCGTTCCTGCCGAGGTGAACAACGGCATCGCCGGGCTGACCGTGACCAATCTCGCCTACGAACCCACACACCGCGCAAAATGGCAGCGCCAGCAGGCCGCACAACGCTAATCGCGCAGTATGCCGCCCAATTTTTCAGGTAGCCTTCCTTCACTTAGAGGCTACCTGAAAAATAAACAGCCGTTATCCAACACATTCACGTTCAGCCAAGCATCCAAAAACATGGCCAAAATCCATTTCTTCAGCGCCGGATACTGCACCCACCCCGCCTGCGTGGCGGTGCGCGGGGCGGGCTGGCGCGCCTGCCAGTTTCCCGCACGGGTGTTCCTGCTCGAGGCGCGCGGCCGCTTTTGGCTGTGGGACACGGGCTATGCCAACCATTTTTTCGATGCCGCGCGCGGCGTGTACCGGCTCTACCGCTGGGTCACGCCCGTGTATTTTTCGTCCGAACAGGGCATGGCGGCGCAGTTGGCCGCCCAAGGGCTGCGCGTCCGCGATTTGAGCGGCATCATCCTCTCGCATTTCCACGGCGACCATATCGCCGGCCTGAAAGATTTCCCCGCTGTGCCGCTGATTGCCTCGGGCGAAGGCTGGGCGAAAATCCGCCGTCTGCGCGGCCTACCCGCCTTGCTCAAAGGCTTCCTGCCCGATTTGATGCCGCAGGATGTAGAAAGCCGCCTGCTGGCCGCCGAAGCCTTTGCCGTGCAGAGGCTGCCTGAAAACTTGAAACCGTTTGAACGCGGCTGGGCGCTGCCGGAGAGCGGCGGCGAAATCGTGCTGCTGCCGCTTCCCGGCCATGCCGCCGGCCATTTGGGTGCCTTCGTGCACACCGAGCGCGGCTGGGTGCTGCTGGCCGCCGATGCCGCCTGGTCGCAGCGCAATTTCCGCGCAAACCGCCCGCCCGCCGCTGTGAGCCGCCTGATTATGGACGATGCCGCCGCCTTCCAAAACACTTTAAACCAGCTCGCCGCGCTCAGCCCGCAAATCCCCGTGTACCTCAGCCACGAATTTGAACAAGAGGCTACCTGAAAGCGCCATGGCAACACAGTTCAAATGCAGCTTGGCGGCATTTCTGCTCGGCCCGCATGGCGGCGGAAAATTTAGCTTCGCAGAAACTCACTGCGTTCGTTTTCAGGTAGCCTCCCTGCGCAAAAGGCTACCTGAAAAAGTATTGCCATGCAGTTAAACTGATTGAAAGCAAACCAACTATTCTGTTTTCAGGCCACCCCAACGCCATGAGGCTACCTGAAAACGAGCGTAGCGAGTTTCGCCAAAACGAGCGTAGCGAGTTTCTGCGAAGCTAAAAATCCCAACCCATCCCGAAAGCCTACTCATGCGCCTGCTCCCTTTGCTCGCCGCCTACCACCGCGCCCACCGCCTGCGTTTCACCAGCCGCCAGGCTTTGGAATGCTACCAACAGCAACAGCTGCAACGCTTCTTCGAGCGCACCCTCAGCCGCAGCCCCTATTTCTCAGGCTACCTGAAAAAGCCGTTCACTGAATGGCCGCAGATGGATAAGGCGCTGATGATGCAGGAGTTCAGCCGTATGAACACCGCCGGGCTGAACCGAGACGAAGCCATGGTGCTGGTCTTGCGCGCCGAGCAGAGCCGTGATTTTTCGCCCACCATCAACGGCATCAGCATCGGCCTGTCTTCCGGCACGTCGGGCATGCGCGGGCTGTTTGCCGTGTCGCCGCGCGAACAGGCGGTGTGGGCGGGCATTATGTTGGCCAAAATGCTGCCGAACGGCCTCTTGAGCGGCGAGCGGGTGGCGCTGTTTCTGCGTGCTGGCAGTAATCTTTATCAGGCGGTGAGAACGCCCTGCCTGTCGTTTGCCTATTACGATTTGTTCCGCCCGTTTGCCGATTTGCTGGCCGAGGCCGAACGCCAGCAGCCCAGCATTGTGGTGGCACCGGCGCAGGTGTTAGCGGCCTTGGCGGCGGCAGTGCGGGCAGGGCGGTTGAAGCTGGCGCCGAAAAAGGTGGTGTCGGCAGCGGAAGTGTTAGGTGCGGCGGAGCGCGAGTTTATCCAAAGCGTGTTCCCCAATCTGCACGAGGTGTATCAGGCCACTGAAGGTTTTCTCGCCGCCACCTGTGCGCACGGGCGGCTGCATCTGAACGAAGAATTTGTCTGTTTCGAGCGCGAATGGCTGGACGATGAACGCTTCGTGCCCGTTATCACCGATTTCACGCGCCAAACACAGCCCATCGTGCGCTACCGGCTGAACGACGTGCTGGCCGTGAGCCGCGAGCCCTGCCCCTGCGGCAGCGCCTGCACCGTATTGAGCCGCATCGAAGGCCGCTGCGACGATGCGCTTGTGTTCGGGCAGAAAACCTTGTTTGCCGATGCCGTGTCGCGCGCCATCGCCCAAATCCTGCCGTGGAATGTCGATTACCGCCTCACCCAAGAACGGCACATCCTGACCCTGCAGGCCGCTCTTCCCGCCGAACAGTGGCAAGCGTTCACCGCCCACCTCAACGCTTTTTTCGCCGCCCAAGGCGTGCCCGCAGCCGGGCTGGAATGGCGGCTGGACGCACGCGCACCGGAGCAGGATTTCACCAAAAAGCGTCGGCGGATTGTGTGTGTGGAAGGGAAGTAAGGCTGAAAATCTGGAATTTGGCGAGCCAATCACCCACTAAACAGGGGGAGAACAAAAAAAGCTGTGGGAAGAAGCTTTTTGCTGCTTGGAAGTGGATGGGTAAGAAATATTGAAGGCACACGGTGCGTATGGCAGCAAAATTGCTTGCTACAGGGATACCTGTCTTGGTTTTTCTTTGTGGGAAAACGAGTTATAATAGAAACTGCCAGATAAAGTAAATTCTATTGCTTTTCTTGCGGCTATAGAATTTACCAATGATAGGAAAGCGTTACTTATCTACCCAAAGCAATGGAATGACAGAAATGAAAACTCCTAATCTACAAAAACATTTCAAGCCAACCATATTGGCGGCGGCCATTTTCGGCTTCAGCTTCACCGCTCAAGCGGCAATTGTGCCCATCAGCAATATTCCTCTATCGGGCGTAACCATCAAGCACGGCCCGAACATCACCCTGACGCCATCCGTAGAGCACCCGACAGCCGGTGCAGCCTATTCCAATAACGAATTTATGGATGGCCAGTATCCTACCTTGGTGATTGGTAGCAAGCAGGCTGAACGGCAAAATCAATGGAAGCGCTATTATCTCGGTTATTTCGATAATACCAAGTGCTATACATTTAAAGAATATGGCAGCACTAGCGGGTATTTTGAGGTTTCTTCCAGAGCCAGCACTGATGCTGCTGGTAACGTGGGTTTGTGCTCCGGTAATACTGACGAATATAGTGGCAACTTCCTGAACTGGCTCACCATGTCTGCCGTGGATATTTTCCGTTCCTCACTGACTGGCGGTAACCGGGCGCGCGGCATGGGTAATGCTCCAGCTAACTATGAGGCTGGCGATACCACAAGCAGCACATTCCTGCGCCGAGCCTATGTGAAACCGAACTCACAAAACGGTGGTCAGGGCTATCGTTTGCGCTTAAGAGGGATTGATATCGGTACTTCGCCGAGCCAGAGCGACTTCATGTTCCTGAAAAGGATTATTCCTGCCAGTATGGTGGATTCTTTTGCCACTACTTCAGATGTGCCCGGCTTGCCTAGGGCGTTGGGTTTCCGTTACTACGCTTCGCCTATCGCCGGCAAAGCTTCTTTACAGCTGCCTCAGCAGCAGTCCCACGTAGCAGCTTCTGAGAAAATCGGCACGCCGGGCAAGATATTCTTTGTGAATGAAAGCTTCTTTGTTACGCCGGTGCGCATGAACCGTGATGGCGCGCTGATGTATCAAGACCGTACATTAATTAATCCCAATATTGCACCGGGGGCTACAAAGTCTATCGTGCAAACTGCATACAACGCCTCTCAAGGCAAACCTAATCTGACAAACTTCTGGTTGCCGGTGGTGGTAAAGGCTTGTGATCCGGGTACGCTGGGCGTGTCTAGCTTGCCATCTAACTGCCGCCAATACGGCAGCGTGTATAAACCGGAAGGTTTGATGCAGAAATATGGCCGTGGCTCCGGGCCGGATAGCCGCCCTGCTCGCTTCTCTGTGTTCAGCTATCAGTTGAACTACACGAATGATGTGAGCGGCGGCGTGTTGCGTACCCGTATGAAATATCTTGATCGTGAGCAGAATCAAGGTTCTGTGGTTTATGGTAAAGAATGGGATGAAAGAACCGGTGTGTTGGCGGTAAATCCAGATAGTTATGATGCCGGACAGACCGGTGTGACCAATAGCGGCGCCATCAACTACATCAATAAATTTGGTGATGCCGGCAACTATAAAGGCCTTGATACTTCAGCCGAGCTGTTCTATACCGCTCAGCGTTATTTGCGCCATAAAGGTATGCCTGCTTATTATGAACAAACTCAGCGGAACTACGCTAGGAATCATCCGGACGCGGCTGACGGTTTCCCGCTGATCTACAATTGGGATGACCCGCTCACTCGCGGCTTGGCTTCTCCCAATGAGGCGCAATGTCGCTCCAATACCATGATTCTGATTGGTGATACTTTTACCCACGACGAGAAAGACTTGCCCAATTTTGGCTCGAAAAGCGGGGTAAGAGATGACGATGAGGTTAAGACAGAAGCGATTTTGAAGAGTATTTTGGATCAAGAGCGATTCAAAGGTTTGGATGGGGAACACTCATGGAATATGTCTCGCGGTTCATATGCGGGCCGTACTGGCAGTGGCTATGAAAACGATTACTCTCCGGCAGGTCTCGTTGCCTTGGCTTATTGGGGCAGAACGCAGGACATTCGCAAAGATATTCCGGGTGATCAGCATATCAACACCTTTACCATCGACGTATTGGAAACGGGTTTTGGTCGATTTGAGAAAGATAACTCAGCTTCTCTCGGTAATACTTATTATTGGGCAGCCAAATATGGTGGTTTCAACTATGCGCCCAATGCTAAAAATCCTGTTGTAATGCCAAATAATGATCGTGCTAGCTGGACTGCCGATGCACCAGGAGTCAGCAGCTCTCCGGTGCTATTCCCCGATGGGATGCCGAGGAACTTCGCTTTGGGTAATAGCCCGGAAAATATGACCAAAGCTTTAGAGGAGGCATTCGACAAAGCTAATGAGTATACCGATCCTTCGCAAGCATTTGTGGGGGTAACCGAGCATGAGAATGAAACGCTGAAAATTAACAACTCACTCGGTTTACAGTCTTCTTATAATGTAGATAAATTATCTGGGGATGTGATTGCACAGAGAATTGGTGCCCAAGGTAACGGACTCACTTTTACCCCGGCATGGCGTGCCGCGGCAAAATTGGAAGTATTCCATACTGCAACAGGTTGGGCTTCTCGCAGGTTGTTTACTGAAAGTACAAACGGTAGTCCTGTACCGTTTACTACTGGGAATGCGGGTAATTTCTCGAGTGGCATGAATGCTGGGGCGTCTGCTAACAGCCTGATTGAGTACACACTGGGGAATCCGAGCTTGGAAGGTTCTGCTTGGCGCAAACGTGAAAGAGGCTTGCTAGGCACCATTGTCAATTCCGGTGTGCAACCTATCTTACCGCCGCAGCAGAAACCTAATGGTTGTGAGTACACCAATAAGAATATTACTGTTCGCCCAAACTTTTATGCTACTGCCTCCAATGCGGGTGTGCTGCATATTTTGGATCAGAATGGTGGTGAGGTGATGGGCTATATTCCGTCTACAGCGTTGCCAAAACTGTATAGTTTGTCTTTGCGTACAGACAACCCGCAGCATCAGTATTTGAACGATGGTACGCCGGTTACAGGCGAAGTTTGCTTCGGCAACACAGCAAAATCTATTGTGGTGGGCTCGGCCGGTCGTGGTGGTGCTTCGGTATACGCCTTGGATGTTACTGATTTGAGCAATCCCAGCGCTTCTAATGTGTTATGGGAATTCTCAAATGCCGATGATTCCGATTTGGGATTAACCGTTGGCAAGCCGACTATTGCCAAAGATAAAGACAACAACCCGATTGTGATCTTTAGCAGCGGCGTAAACAGTAATTCCAATAGTGGCTATCTGTATATTTTGCGTGCTGATAACCGAGGTGCTTGGCAGCTCAATCGCAACTACTGGAAAGTACCGCTGGGTCAGGAAGGTGTAGGTGAGCCTACAATCTATGACCAAAATGGTGACAATATCCCGGAAGCTGTGTTTGTTGGCGACTTGAGCGGCAAAATGTGGCGCGTGAATTATGATGCGACCAGTAGCACTTGGGCTAAGGCTTATAACAATCAGCCCTTGTACACGCCCAGCGGCACAGGCTCACCGATTACTGCTGCTCCGACTATCGTGCAAACCGGCGGTCACCTGTATGTAATTGTGGGTACTGGTCAATATTTCTCGCTTAATGATGTGGCGCCTGGCGTGCAGAACTATGCGTTAGGTCTCTTCGCTGAACAAGGACCTATTAGCGATAATGATTTGTTGGGCCAGAGCTTTGGTAGTAGTGAAGACGTTGATGCTATTTATTCAACCAACAAAAACCTGCAGCAGAAACTTTATCAGGTTAGCCAGAATGCCTTGCAGAGTAACCATAAAGGTTGGCGTTTAACACTGCTCCCAGGTCAGGCCATTGTGTCTCAACCTGGTATAAGAGCTAACCGTGTGGCTACTTTTACGGCAGTCCGCAGTCTGCCGAATAGTACGGATGTGTGTCAGGCAAATGGTGCCACGGCATTGATTGCAGTGAATCTGCAGAATGGTGGTCAGTATAATTTGCCGGCATTCGATACCAACAAAGACGGCCGCTTTGATGGTGCCGATAAATTGGGCGGTATGCTGGAAGTAGGCGGTATCATGGCTCCGATCGGTGTTGCCAAAGAAGCTGTGATTAATGGTCAAAGAAGCATTCAGAATATCTTGGCCGGTGATACAGGCAACATGGGTGTCCCGATGAATACTTTTGAACATGCCCTTATCCGCCGTATCTCTTGGCGTGAGATTTTCGACTAATCTCTATCTGCCAAATGCAAAGCCGTCTGAAATTTCAGACGGCTTTTTTCTTGCCTGCTAGATATAAATGCTCAAGTGCCGTTGTTTAAAGCCATGCCAATATGCTAGTACACGCCCTAAAGGCTACCTGAAAATGTCAGCTTCGGCGAAGTTAAAGCATGGCGCAGCAAGATTTGTATGCAAGAAAATCCCCCTAATCCCAAATCTGCCACGAAAAACTTTACCCCCTTGCTATAATCACAACCCACCACACACCACCCGCTAAGAAACGGATTCCCCATGCTCCCTCTGCTTACTGCCGCCGACAACGCCGAATGGCTCGATAACCTCGGCGAAAGCGGCAAATCGCATCTGCTCGCCCTGTTTTCGCGCGAAGAGTTCGGGTTGAACCAGTTGCTCGGCAGCCTTTCCGGCACGCGCGGCTGGCTGGATTTTGCGCTGGCCGTCGGCATTTTGCTCGGCATGTATTTCCTGGCCGGCAAGCTGCTGGCCAAGTTGCCGGATGACGATGGACAAACCTACTTGTTGCGCCATATCTGGCGGCGCACCTGCTGGCCGCTGCTGATGCTGCTGGCCGGCGCGGCGGCCTTGGTGGCGTGGTATGGGCTGTTGGGTGCCACGGCGGTGTGGCTGCGGCTTCTGGTGATGGCGGCGCGTTGGATGCTGCTGATTCGGGTGGTGCTGGCGGTGTTTCATTCGGCCATTCCGTCCAACCGGTTTTCCGCGCGGATGGAGTCTTCGCTGGCCGCCGCGCTGTGGGGGGCTTTCCTGCTGTGGGCTTCCGGCATCGATGATTTGATTATTTCCTGGCTGCGCGGCCTGCAATTCTCGGTGGGCTCGGCGCGGCTCTCGCTCTATACGGTGCTCACCGGCCTGCTGTGGGTGGGCGTGATGGTGGTGGGTGCGATGTGGCTGTCGCGCTATATCGACACGCGCCTGAAGGGCAGCAAGCGGCTCGATCCAAACCTGCAAATCGTGCTTTCCAAGCTGGCGCGCACCATTCTGCTGATTTTGTCGGTGCTGATTGCGCTGCCGCTGGTGGGGATTGATTTAACCGTGCTTTCCGTGTTCGGTGGGGCGCTGGGCGTGGGCTTGGGCTTCGGTTTGCAGAAGATTGCCAGCAATTACGTGTCGGGCTTCATCATTTTGGGCGACCGCTCGGTGCGCCCCGGCGACCGGCTCACGGTAAACGGCTTCACCGGCTACGTCACGCAAATCACCGCCCGTTTCGTGGTGTTGCGCAGCAGCAGCGGGCAGGAAGCGCTGATTCCGAACGAAACCTTCATCACTTCCACAGTGGTCAACGAATCCTACACCGGCAAATCCCTGTGGCAGAGCCTGGATGTTCAGGTAGCCTACCACACCGATTTGGCGCAGGCCTTGCAGATTTTGCAGGAAGCCGCCGCCGCACAGGAGCGGGTGAAAACCGACCCGCCGCCCAAGGCCTATCTGCTTGAGTTTGCCGATAACGGTGTCAATTTGCGCCTCGGCTTCTGGGTGCGCGACCCGGAAAACGGCTTTCTCGGCCTCAGTTCCGCCATCCTGCTCACCGTGTGGCAGCGCTTCAACGAAGTCGGCATCGAATTCCCCTTCCCGCAGCGCGAAGTACGCATCCTGAACCAAGACCTTTCGCCCGATGCCGCCGCCCTGCTCAAAGCCGGCTACCGCGCGCAGGGCGATACCGCCTCCGACGAAGTGGGCGACAACGGCGGGGAGCAGCCGCAATGAACCGCCCCGCCTACAAACGCCCCGAATCCGTGCTGGTGGTGCTGCACGACGGCTGCGGCCAAGCCCTCCTGCTCGAGCGCGTGTCCCCGCCCGGCTTCTGGCAATCCGTAACCGGCAGCCTCGAAGCAGGCGAAACCCCCTTTAGCACCGCCCTGCGCGAAGTGGCCGAAGAAACCGGCATCCGCCTCGCCCCCGCACAGCTTGCCGACTGGCACACCCAAAACGAATACGAAATCTACCCGCATTGGCGCCACCGCTACGCCCCGGGCATCACCCGCAACATCGAGCACGTTTTCTCCGCCGTGATTCCCCATCGCCCCGTGCGCACCGCCCCTGCCGAACACCGTGCCCAGCGCTGGCTGCCGCTGGCCCAGGCCGCCGAGCTCGTGTTTTCCCCGTCCAACCGCGAAGCACTGTTGCGCCTGGCCGCCGAAACCGAAGGCAGGCTACCTGAAAAATTGACGGCATCCCCCGCTTTAAGCCATGATACGGCCAACAAATAAACGAGCGATTACCATGGATACCCTGCTGCAAGAAGTTACCCAAAAGCTGGCCGAACGCGGCGAAACCATCACCTGTGCCGAATCCTGCACCGGCGGCCTGCTGGCTGCCGCGCTCACCCGCCTGCCCGGCAGCTCCGCCTGGTTTGAAACCGGCTTCGTCACCTACAGCAACCACGCCAAACAGCAGCTGCTGAACGTGAACGCCGCCACCCTCAGCCATTACGGCGCCGTGAGCGAAGAAACCGTGCGCGAAATGGCCCTGGGCGCGCTCATCGCCACCAAAGCCGACTACGCGCTGAGCATTTCCGGCATCGCCGGCCCCGACGGCGGCAGCGAAGGCAAACCCGTGGGCACCGTTTGGTTCGGCCTGGCCACCAAGCAGCGCATTTGGGCGAAGGAGCAGCGCTTCCAAGGCGACCGCGAAGCCGTGCGCGCTCAGGCGGTGCGCTTTGCGCTGATGCTGATGAAGCGGTATCTGGAGCGTTAGTTTCCCCGCTGAAGAACATCGAAGAAAGGCTACCTGAAAATGCTGCACGGCATTTTCAGGTAGCCTTTCTTGTGTTAGCGGCGGCTTGTTACGCCAATAAGTTATATGGCCAAGGTATTGCATTTTCCACGGCGTTGTCCTGCTATGCCGCATTGTTTGAGCGGTCTGCGGCTTGCTGTCTGCATGCTAGCCCTTTGCTGTTCACGTAGATTGGGTTTCATGCTGTCGGGCAGTTTTCAGGTAGCCTCCAATGCGGACGGTGAGGCTGGCTGGAAATGGTGCGATGCAATTTCTGGCCGGCCTGTTCTTGTGGGCGTATGGCGGGGCGGGCTACGGGATGCCGGCGGGGCGGGGAGGATGGTGCAGGAAGATGCCTTGTTCGGTGATGGTCCAGAGGGCGGCGTCGGCGCCCATGGTTTTGAGGGCGCTGTTGGTCCAGGTGTTGCAGGTGTAGAAGAGGTTGTAGCTGCCGGTGGCTTCGTAGAAGGCGTCGTGACCGCCGTAGACCATGTGGGTGGGGATGGGGCGGGTGCGGCCGTTTTGCCATTGCAGGCTTTGGTGGATGTAGGCAACGAGGCGGCGGTATTGGGGGCGGCTGATGCGGATGGGGGCGCAGCGGGTGCAGTCTTCTAGGCTGTGCAGGTAGGTGGCGTGGATGGCGTTGCTGGAGAGGCCGGCAGCGGCACGGAAGGCGGTACGGGGGCTGAGATCGGCCCAGGTGTGGGTGTTGAGGTAGAAGTTTTTGTCGCCGAGGCCGATGGCGAGCCAGGGGGCGTATTCTTGGCTGCGGGTGTGCTCAGCGGGGAAAACGGCTCGCCAGTCGGCTTCGCTGTTGGCGGTGGGGACGACGATGTCGGTGTGCACGCCGTTGGAGAGGAGCCAGACGGTGATTTCGGGCTCGCCTTCTGTGCGGCCGGGGCTTTTGATGTGGGGCAGCAGCCAAACGGCGGCGCCGTAGAGCAGGAGCAGGGCGGCGAGGATGAGGAGGCTGCGGCGGATGAGGCGGCGGAGGGCGGGCATGACGGATGGTGGGCTTGGGGCTACCTGAAAAATTTGTTTTGTAGAAGTGCTGCTGTGGTTTAACTGCGGCGTGGTTTGGTTTTGGCGGTGTTTTCAGGTAGCCTGGTTGTTAGTCGGCTGGGTAGTTTTCCAATAGGTGTTCGACATCGGCGGGGGCGGTGAGGGTGCGCAGCCGGGCGAAGAGCTGTTCGGCTTGGGGGTGGTGGGGTTTCATCATGCCGAGCCATTGCTTGAGGCGGGCGACGGGGTAGGGGGTGTCGCCGGCTGCTTGGCGGCAGAGCTGGAAGAATTGGCGCATCCAAACGAGGTAGTCGGCGAAGGGGGCGGGCTGGGGCGGCAGGCCTTGGTTGTGGCGGGCGATTTGGCGGCCGAGGTCGGGGGTGATGACGGCGCCGCGCCCGATCATAACGCTGTGGCAGCCGCTGCTTTGGCGGATGGCGAGGTAGTCGGCCAGACTGAACACGTCGCCGTTGGCAATCACGGGGATGGAGACGGCTTGGCGGATGCGGGCGATTTGCGGCCAGTGTGCGGGCGGGCGGTAGCCTTGGGTTTTGGTGCGGGCGTGCACGGCCAGTGCGGCGGCCCCGCCTTGGGCGATGGCTTGGGCGCATTCGATGGCGAGGTAGTCGCTGTCGTAGCCGAGGCGCATTTTGGCGGTGAGGGGGATGTTTTCAGGCAGCCTTTGGCGCACGGTGGAGACGATTTGGCGGATGCGTTCGGGCTCGCGCAGGAGGATGGCGCCGCCTTGGTGTTTGTTGACGGTGGGGGCGGGGCAGCCGAAGTTGAGGTCGATTTTGCGGGCGCCGGCGGCGGCTGCGGCGCAGGCGTTGGCGGCCATGTTTTCCGGGTCGCTGCCGAGCAGCTGGAGGGTGCAGGGTGTGCCGGCGGGGGTGCGGCAGCCGTGGTCGATTTCGGGCATGTGCCGCCGCCAGGTGGCGCGGGAGTGGAGGGTGTGGGTGATGCGCACGAATTCGGTGACGCATTCGCTGTAGCCGCCGATGCGGGTGAGCAGGTGGCGCATGACGGGGTCGAGCAGGCCTTGCATGGGGGCGAGGATGAGGTTCATGAGGCTGGGGTGGTGTGCAAAACGGGGATTTTACCGCGTGGGCTTGTTTGGCTGTGTATTTTTTCAGGTAGCCTGCTGGGAGAGCGGGTTGGCGGGGGATGATGGGGCCTGTGGTTTGCTGCGTTGGCTTCTGCTGCGGGCGTGGGATGGGTTTGGGCTGGCCGCAAAATTTTCAGGTAGCCTATTGCGGGAAGGGGCTACCTGAAAATGCGGGCTTCAATGAAATTAGAATGCGGCGCAACGAGCAGCGGCCAGGCTGCAAATAGCCGCCTGGGAGCTATAGGATGGGTTTGCTGCCTTCAAACACTTGGATGCTGTAGGCGCATTGGTCGGCGGAGCAGTGGGGCATGGTGAGGGTGAGGGTGTAGTTGCCGCTTTGGCGGGCGTGCCAGCCGAACATGGGGGCGTCGTGCGGGTCGGTGTTGGCGGCGATGGTGCGGCCGTCGAGCAGCAGGGCGAGGTCGATGTCGGTGCAGTGGCGGTCGCAGTCGGCGAAGAAGGTGTAGTGTTTGCCGGCGCGCAGTTTGATTTGCTGGGGTTTGGCGCTGCCTTGGGAGAGGCGGCCTTGGAATATTTCGTGTTGCCTGGCTTGGCGGTCTTCTTTGCGTACGGCTTCGCGGTTCATGCGTTGGGCTTGGGGCAGCCAGCTGCCGGCGTGGGCAGGGAGGGCGAGAAGCAGGAGGATGGGCAGGAGGATAGCGGGGCGGAGCATGGTGGGCGGAGGGTGGAATAAAGTGTGCAGGCTACCTGAAAGCAGGGCTGGATGGGATTGATAATAGCTATGGCTGGTGGTGGGTTTGGCAAAACCTAGGGATTGTTTGTTGCATATTGGCAAAAAACGCTAATTGTTTGGCTTTGTTTTGCATGTTGTTGCTGAGAGGGAAGGGAAAAACCGCCTGCAAGGGGGAGCTTGCGGGCGGTTTGGCCGTTTGAGGGTTTAGCGGGCGCGGCGGCGGGGTTGGGGTTGTTCGCGGGTAAAGGTGTTGTACACGCGGCGGTTGCCTTCGAAAGCGTGGATGGAGGCTTTGCAGCCGCTGCTGTCGGCGCAGTTTTTCATGCTCAGCACGATGCGGTAGCTGCCGCTGCGGGGAGCTTGGTAGGTGAAGAGGGGCTGGTCGTCGGGCAGGTTGTCGCCGGCCACGCGGGCGTTGCGGCTGTTGCGCAGCTCCATGTCGAGGTTGCGGCAGCCTTCGTCGCAGTCGCCGTAGAAGGTGTAGAACTTGCCGGCTTGCAGGTTGAATGTTTGGGTGTGGCTGCGGCCGGTGGTGAGGGTGGTTTCTTGCAGGGAAAGCTCTTTGGCGCTTGGGTCGGCCTGATTGAGCACGACTTCGCGGTTTACGGCGTGGGCTTGCTCGAGGATGGAGCGGGTGGCCGGTTGCTCAACCGGTTGTTCGATCTGCTGGGGCTGATGCTCGGGTGCGGCATCTGCGCTGGCGGCAGGCGGGGTGCTGCTGGAGCAGGCGGCCAGGGTGGCGGCGAGGGCGGCGAGGGCGAAATATTGTTTCATCGTTGTTTTCCTTTGGTTTGGTTGGGAAAGGTACTGCGGATAGGGGCTACCTGAAAAAATATTTTCAGGTAGCCTCAAAGGTTTATTGGCGGTCATACACCATTTTGCTGCCTTCGAAGATGTGGATGCTGGCGGCGCAGGTGCTGCTGCTGCATTCTTTCATGGGCAGGGTAACGCTGTAGCTGCCGCTGCGGGGGGCGCGGTAGCTGAACAGGGGCACGCTGTCGTGCAATACGTCTTGTTTCACGATGCGGCCGTTGAGGCGCAGGGTGAGGTCGATGTCGGAGCATTGTTCGTCGCAGTCGCCGAAGAAGGTATAGACTTTGCCGGCGGTGAGGTTGAGCTGCTCGGTGTAACTTTGGCCTCGGGCCAGGCTCCGCTGGCGCAGGAGGAATACGCGGGCTTCGGGGTCGCGGTTATGCACGGCTTCTACGTTGGTGCGCTGGGCGCGCAGCAGGGAGGGGTCGGTGTTGCTGCTGCTTTCGAAGACTTGGGCGGAATAGGCGCAGGTGTCGGCGTCGCAGTCTTCCATGCTGATTTTGAGCTGGCGGCGGCTGCCGGTTTCGACTTTGAAGCGCAACGCGGGCACGTCGTCGCTGTCGGTGTCGGCGTCGATGGCGATGCCGTCGGAGAGCAGGGTGAGGTCGAGGTCTTCGCAGTTCTCATCGCAGTTGCCGAAAACGGTGTAATACTTGCCGGGGGTGAGCTCGAGATCGACGCTGCGGCTTTGGCCGTCGGCCAGGCTGCCGCTGATGAGGGGCAGCTCGCGGCTGTCTTTGTCGAGCTCCCGTGTTTGTTCGCGGTTGCGTTGTTGGGCGGCGGGCAGGGTGCCGGCGCTGTCGCTGTTGCTCACTTTGCCGCCGGCAAACACCTGCACCATGGATCGGCAGCGGTTGCGGTTGCAGTCTTTCATTTCGGTGTTGAGCTCCACGCGGCCGTCGCGCTCGGCCTGCCAAGTGAAGCGGGCGCCGTCGCCGCGCGCTTTGCGGAACAGGGTGCTGCGGCCTTGGGTGATGCTGAAGCCGATATTGTTGCAGTTGGCGGCGCAGTCGGCAAACACGGTATAAACCTGCCCGGCTTTCACATCGAGCGGGGTGGTGTTGCTCTGGCCTTGTTCGATGCGCACGGTGCGCTCAAATAGCAGGCTGGCGGCAGGGTCTTCGCCTTTGATGATTTCGCTGTGGCGCAAAGCCTGATCGGCGAGATAGCCGTCGGCGGCGAAGGCGGGGAGGGAAAGGGCGGCCAAAATCGGCAGCAGGGCGAGTTTGTTCATGGAGAAACCTTTCAGGAAATGAAATGTGTGCTTACGCAAAAGCGTGCGGTATTATGCCTAATTGCGTTAAGTTTTCCAATGGGTTTGGGTGGCAACACGGGCAAACGCTTGGCTTATGAGGCTACCTGAAAAAGAATTTTCAGGTAGCCTTTATCTTGTGGTACGGCGGTGCTTCGGCAATCCGGCACACGTTTGCGTCAAATCAAAACCTATGGCGTTGGCAGGATTGTTTCAGAAGGAAACAATCGCTTAGGACAACGCCACCGAAAGCACCTCAAATCTTGGGTTACACAAAAATCCGACCACAGAACAGTTGCCGGTTTCATCTGATAATCGCTCTCATCTTAACTCGATTTAACGGCAAAACCGCTTGCGTTTTTCCGGCCAAAGCACGACAATCCACCACAACATATAGTGTTTGAGGAAAATTTAAGCACTATATGTTGTATTTTTAAGGATAGGTCTATGGAAACGCTGAAATTTACCCGGGAGCAGGTGGTGTGGCAGGAAGTGCCGGGCGAAGTGTCGCTGGCGTTTCTGTTTTCCGGCTGCCCGCTGCGCTGCAAAGGCTGCCACAGCGCCGATAGCTGGAAAGGCAGTTTGGGTACGGAATTAACGCTTGAATACCTGCAAAGCCGCCTGGCGCGCTATCGCGGCCTGATTAGCTGCGTGCTGTTTATGGGCGGCGAGTGGCTACCTGAAAAACTGCTGCCGCTCTTGCAAGCCGTGCGCGAAGCCGGCCTGCACAGCTGCCTCTACACCGGCCTGGAGCAAGACGAGCTGGAACGCGCCTCCATCGCCATCATCCCGCAGCTCACCTATCTCAAAACCGGCCGCTGGAAAATGGAGCTCGGCGGCCTCGACAGCCCCGACACCAACCAGCGCTTTATTGATTTACGCACCGGCGAAGTGCTCAACCATTTGTTTATCGACGAGCAGGCCGCGCCCCGCCGCCCCGTTATCCCCTTGGTGCAACGCCCGCCGCTGGCCGCCCAAGGCGCCCATCCCCAGCCGGCTTAGCCGGCAATTTTCACCCATCCAACCATAAAAAATCAGGAGAGTAAACATGATCCGGCTGGATTCCGAGCAGCTCAACGGCAAACTGCAATTCATGCACGACTACATCAACGCGCACAACGCGGCCGACGGCTCCAAATTGGACGCCAACGCCAACGTGACGCAGAAAAACATCGCCACGATGGAAGCCGAGCTGATGAAAGACTTCTTCGTGCAGATCAACCGCGCCCAGGTGTCGCGCAAAATCGCCGAGATCTTCGACCAATCCGTTGCCGACGAATACATCCGCCAAATCGAAGCGCACGAAATCTATGTGCACGATGAAACCAGCCTGAAGCCCTATTGCGTATCCGCCACGCTCTATCCCTTCCTGCTCGACGGCCTGACCAAGCTCGGCGGCGAATCCAAAGCGCCGCAGCATTTGGCTTCGTTCTGCGGCTCGTTTATCAATCTTGTGTTCGCCATCAGCGCGCAGTTTGCCGGGGCGGTGGCGACTGTGGAATTCTTAACCTATTTCGACTATTTCGCCCGCAAAGACTACGGCGACGACTATCTGGAAACCCATGCCAAAGAAATCGCCAACCATATGCAGCAGGTCGTGTACAGCATCAACCAGCCCGCTGCCGCACGCGGCTATCAGAGCGTATTCTGGAATATTTCCGTTTATGATCAATACTATTTCGATGCGATGTTCGGCGATTTCGTGTTCCCCGATTTCTCCAAACCCGTTTGGGACAGCGTGGCAAAGCTGCAAAACTTCTTCCTCAAATGGTTCAACCGAGAGCGCACCAAAGCCGTTTTGACTTTCCCCGTCGTTACCGCTGCCATGCTGACCGACCAAGGCAAATGCAAAGACACCGTGTTCGCCGACGAAATGGCGAAAGAATTGGCGGAAGGCAATTCCTTCTTCGTCTATCTTTCCGACAACCCCGATTCGCTGGCCTCCTGCTGCCGCCTGCGCAATGCCATTGAAGACCGCACGTTCAGCTACACCCTCGGCGCGGGCGGCGTGGCGACCGGTTCCATCAACGTCATCACCCTCAATATGAACCGCTTGGAACAGGATGGGCGCGACCTCGCCGCCGAAGTGGCCAAAATCCACAAATACCAATACGCCTACCGCAAGCTGATGGAAGAATACCAGGCCGCTGGCATGCTGCCCGTTTACGATGCAGGCTTCATCACGCTGGACAAACAGTTCCTCACCATCGGCATCAACGGCATGGCGGAAGCCGCCGAATCACAAGGCATCCAAGTCGGCTACAACGAAGACTACGTCAGCTTTGTCCAAGGTCGTCTGAAAACCATCTTTGAAGCCAACCAAGCCGCCAGTAAACATTACGGCGTGAAGTTCAACACCGAATTCGTCCCCGCCGAAAACCTCGGCGTGAAAAACGCCAAATGGGACAAAGCCGACGGCTACAAAGTCAGCCGCGACTGCTACAACTCCTATTTCTACGTTGTCGAAGACGAAGAAATCAACGCGCTCGATAAATTCCTGTTGCACGGCAAAGAAATGGTGGACTGGCTCGACGGCGGCTCCGCGCTGCACCTGAATCTGGACGAGGCCCTGCCCGAATCCGGCTACCGCTCTCTGTTGGACATCGCCGCGCAAACCGGCTGCAACTACTTCTGCGTGAACGTGCGCATCACCATCTGCAACGAATGCGGCCACATCGACAAACGTACCTTACACGCCTGCTCCGCCTGCGGCAGCCACGACATCGACTACGGCACCCGCGTCATCGGCTACCTGAAACGCGTCTCCGCTTTCTCAAGCGGACGGCGCAAAGAACACGCGCTCAGGCATTACCACCGTGAGGCGCAGCAGAAGCAGAAGTGGCGCAAAGTGGCCTAGAAAAAGGGTTTGGCCGGGCGGCTATTCCTCCATCCGCCGCCCGGCCGGCATTTTCAGGTAGCCTTTTCCCTCCCTTCGGGCTACCTGAAATCATCGTCAGGCACGCCGGATTTTTCCGGCGTGTTTTTTTACTGATTGGAAAGGAAGGCAGGCCGAATGAGGCTACCTGAAAAAATTTCCGGCTTCAGGCAGATTTTGATTTTCAGGTAGCCTTGATGGCGGGGCTGCCTCATTTGACGTGCTTTTGCCGGCGGCGTTATATTGCCCGGCAACATAACAGCTTTGATGCGGAGGGGAGAATATGGATAAGCTCACAGCCAAATCCTTCATGATGAACCTGCTCAACGGCTCGGCCTTGGGCATTGTGGTGGCGCTCGTGCCGGGCGCGCTGCTGGGCGAGCTGGTGAAGGCGCTCACGCCGTATTGCGAGCCGCTCTCGGTGCTCACGCAGATGATCGGCGCCACCAATGGCATGGTCGGCATTGCCGTGGGCGTGGCCATCGGCTATATGTTTAAGTTCACGCCGATTGAATCGGTTTCGGTGGGGTTAGCCACGATGATTGCCGGCGGGGCGGTGCGCTTTGCGGAAAGCGGCATCCAAATCAAGGGCACGGGCGATATTTTCACCATGGTGTTCACCGCCGGCATCGCGGCGGGCTTGATTTTGCTGCTGAGAAGCCGGGTGCGCGGCTATGCGATTTTGGTGATTCCGACGGTGTGCCTGTTTGCGGCGGGCACGCTGGGGCGGCTGGCTTTCCCGTATTTCATCGCCTTTTCGCAGCTCTTGGGCGCCTGGATCGCGCACCTGCTCACGCTGGAGCAGACGCTGATGGCGGTGCTGATTGCGGTGGCGTTTGCCTGCCTGATTGTGTCGCCGGTGTCGTCGGTGGGGATTGCCACGGCGATTCATCTGGCGGGGGTGGGCTCGGGTGCGGCCAATTTGGGCATTTGCGCCTGCGCGTTTTCGCTGGCGGTGGCGGGGCGGCGGGTGAACCCTTTGGGCACGTGCGCGGCGCATTTCGTGGGCTCGCCCAAGCTTTCCATGCCCAATATCGTGGCTAAACCGAAGCTTTTGCTGCCGATTGTGCTCAATGCGGCGCTGGCGGGCATACTGGCTTCGCTGTTCCACATTCAGGGCACGGAATTCAGCGCGGGTTTCGGCATCAGCGGCCTTATCGGCCCGGTGAACCATTTGAAGCTGGCGGGCTGGGGCGCGGGGCAGCTGGCCGTGTCGCTGCTGGTGTTTGTGGTGGTGCCGGTGGCCGGGGCGTTTGCGGCGGATTGGCTGTTTGTGAGCAGGCTCAAATGGATTGCGCCGGAAGACTATCGGATTGATGTGTAGCGGATGAGGCTACCTGAAAACGGGAAAAGCTGTTTTTAGGTAGCCTTGGCTATCGGCTTGGATGGAATGCGGGAGGAAGGATGGGCGGCGGTTTCGATATTGCCTATGAATTGCACGATGCGGGCTGGGCCGGCGTGAGCGTGGCGTATGGCGGGCAAAACTTCAAGCAGGCGGTTTCCTACCTGCACGATTCGCTCGGCGATTTGGCCGCTTTGGGCGTGGCGCTGCAAAATGGCGGGCGCATCACCGAGCAGAAAGTTCTGTTTCTCGACGAGCCGGGCGAGCTGGCGCTGCTGGCGTATGCGGCAGAAGGCAGCCCCGATGCCGAGCTGCTGCTTTTGCATTCCGCCGATTGGTTTTTCAGCTTCGGCTTTACCGCCCAAGGGCAGGAAACCCTGTGGCGGGGGCGGATGCCGCGCCATGAGCTGGCCGGGAAAATCCACCGGATTCTGCACCATCTTTATTGCCACATCGGCGAAGCAGAATACCTGCGGCGCTGGGGCGAACACCCGTTTCCGCGCGAAAGCTATCTGAAATTGCACGAGCAGCTGAAGCGGGCGCTTGAATAAGCCCTTCGGCCAAGAGGCTACCTGAAAACGGAAAAAACAGTTTTCAGGTAGCCTCTTCGTTTTCACGCATGCCTAAGCCCGATTTGAATCGGCTATAATCCGCCGCCATGAACACCATCGAATCCGCCCAAAACCCCGCGCTCAAACATCTGGCCAAGCTGCTGCGCAGCGCGCGCGCACGCCGTGAACAGCAACAGGCCGTGCTGGAAGGCGCGCATTTGTTGGCCGCCTATTTGCAGGCCGGCGGAGAGGTGCTGCAAGCCTATGTGCCGGCGGGGAAAATGCAGCAGCCGGAAACCGCGCGGCTGCTGGCGCAGCTGCCGCCCGGGCGCGTGGTGCAAACGGCGGGCGCGGCCCTGCAGAAAATCACCAGCCTCACCGATGCCGAGGAAATCACCGCGCTGATCGCCCTGCCGCCGAGCGCGCCGTTTGACGGGCAGGCCGACTGCGTGGTGCTGGAGCGCATCCAAGACCCGGGCAATATCGGCACGATCTTGCGCAGCGCGGCGGCGGCGGGCGTGGGGCAGGTGGTGTTGTCGGCGGATTGCTCCGATGTGTGGTCGCCCAAGGTGCTGCGTGCGGGCATGGGGGCACATTTTGCGCTGCGCCTGCACACGGCGGCGGATTTGGCGGCGTGGCGCGCGCAATGCCGCGTGCCGCTCTTGGCCACGGCGCTGCACCGCGACAGCGTGAGCCTGTATGATTGCGACTTGCGCGCGCCGGCTGCCTGGCTGTTCGGCAACGAAGGCGCGGGCGCGAGCGAAACCATGCTGGCGCTGGCCAGCCGCTGCGTGCACATCCCGATGACGCCGCACACCGAATCGCTGAATGTGGCGATGGCGGCGACGGTGTGTTTGTTTGAGCAGATGCGGCAGCGGTTGTAATGTGATGGGAAGTACTAAAAGGCTACCTGAAAATTTTAGCTTTGCAGAAACTGCGCTGCGTTTTAACTCTGTTGAAGCTTGCGCTTTCGCTTCGCAGAAACTCAGCTTGGGCTGCGCACAGGCATCGTTTTAATTTGGTTGAAGCTGCGCTTTCGGTAGCCTTTTGGTTGCGCGGCGGTGTCAGATTGGTGCAGGTTTGCGCGTTTGGCTGTTTTCGGCGGCGGTTTTGTGTCATAATCCGCGCCCTGCCTGGCTGGAAAGCCGGGCATCAGGAGTTGGCGCGGGTTTTCCGGCTCGGCCAGCTTGTCCGCCGCAAGGCATATTTTTTGGAGTTTTATTATGGCACTGACCGTAGAACAAAAAGCGCAAATCATCAAAGATTTCCAGCGCAAAGAAGGCGACACCGGCTCTTCCGAGGTGCAAATCGCCCTTCTGACTTTCCGCATCAACGATTTGGCTCCGCACTTTAAAGCCAACCCGAAAGATTTCCACAGCCGCCGCGGCCTGCTGAAAATGGTGAGCGCCCGCCGCCGCCTGCTGGCCTATCTGCGCAATACCGATGTGGACACCTACCGCGATGTGATTACCCGCCTGAACCTGCGTAAGTAATCTGTTGCCCAAGTGAAAACCGTGCCGCCGGATGTGTTCCGGCGGCACGGTTTTTGGTTTTCAGGTAGCCTTTCGGATGTGGCTGCCTGAAAGTGGAAAGGGCGTAATAAATAGATAAATCTGCGGATTGCTGCTCTTCCTGCGGGAGTGTGGCAGGTAGCCTGTTAAGTTTCAGGTAGCCTTTATTGGGGCTACCTGAAATTTTTGGGCTAATGCTGTTTGAGGGGCAGTTTGATATGGGGTTTGGCGGGTTTGGACGGGGTTTCGGGGGCGGGCGCGGGTTTGAGGCCGAGTTCGATTTGTTGGGCTTCGCTGAGGAGGTTGCTCCAGTCGCCGGTTTTGTACCAGTCGGGGCCGTCGGTTTCAATGGGGTGTTGGATGCGTTCGCAGCCGTTGCCGCATTGCAGGTCGGCGGCGGGGCAGTATTTGTCGCAGCCCCAGCAGATGCGTTCGGGATGTTTGGGGTGGATGGGGAATTTTTTTGCCATGATGGTGTGCTGGGTATCGTTGTTTGTTTTATCTGGCGGCTTTGTGTTTTGCCGTAAGAGCCTGCTTTGGGGTTTTCAGGTAGCCTGATATGGGGCTACCTGAAAATCCGGATGGGCGGGCCTTCACAGGCGCCGTACTTGGCGCACTTGGGGGATGGTGTGCAGGGCGTGGATGATTTTGCCCAGCTGGTCGTGGTCGGCCACTTGGAGGTTGAAGCGGAATTCGATGAAGCCGTCGCTGTTTTCCTGGGCGGAGGAGAGGGTGTCGACGGATTCGATGTCGGCGCCGTGGCCGGATACGGCTTGCGCCATGGCGGCGAGCAGGCCGTGGGCGCGTTTGGCGGATACGGTGAGGCTGGCGGGGTAGGTTTTCTTTTGTTCGATGCCATCCCAGTTGGCGTCTAGCTGCTGCTCGGGCGGGGCTTTGAGGGTGTTTGGGCAGCTGTCGCGGTGGATGATGAGGCCGTGGTCTTTCACCAGGAGGGCTTTGATGCTGTCGCCGGGGAGGGGGCGGCAGCAGGGGGCGAGCTGGATGCGGCCGCTGTCGCTGCTGCCCACGCTGATGGGGGCGATTTTCACGCTGCTGCTGTTGGGCTGTTTGCCGGCGATCTCGGCGATGTGCATGGCCACGGAGACGGGGGCGAGCCGGCCCATACCCACGTCGTAGAGGATGTCTTCGAAGCTGGTGTTTTTGCGGCTGAGGTCGTCGAGGTAGCTTTGTTTGAGGTCTTCGGAGAGGAGCAAATCTTGCGGCAGGAGGCCGGTGAGGGCGCGATGGAGGAGCTGTTCGCCGAGGCGCACGGCGTCGCTGCGGTCGATGTGTTTGAGCTTATTGCGGATGGCGCTGCGGGCGCGGCCGGAGATAACGAAATTGAGCCAGGCGGGATTGGGGCGGGCGATGTTGGAGGTGATGATTTCCACGCTGTCGCCGGTGCGCAGGCGGGTACGCAGGGGCACCATGGTGTTGTTTACGCGGGCGGCGATGCAGCGGTGGCCGATGTCGGTGTGCACGGCGTAGGCGAAATCCACGGGGGTGGCGCCTTCGGGCAGCACAAGGATTTTGCCTTTGGGGGTGAACACATACACTTCGCGCGGGAACAAATCGACTTTAACGTGCTCGAGGAATTCGATGGCGTTGTCGCCCTGGGCTTGGAAGTCGAGGATGTTTTGCAGCCATTGGTGGGTGCGCTGGGCGGCGGGGTCGTTTTCGGCGTTTTTGTAGAGCAGGTGGCTGGCCACGCCTTCTTCGGCCACTTTGTCCATCTCGCGGGTGCGGATCTGCACTTCTATCGGCAGGCCGAAGGGGCCGACGAGGGTGGTGTGTAGGCTTTGGTAGCCGTTGGCTTTTGGGATGGCGATGTAGTCTTTGATGTGGCCGGGCTTGGGCTTGTAGAGGCTGTGCAGTGCGCCGAGGGCGGCATAGCAGGCGGGGATGTTGTTCACAATCACGCGGAAGCCGTAGATGTCCATCACTTCGGAGAAACGCAGGTTTTTTTCCTGCATTTTCTTGTAGATGCTGTAGAGGTTTTTCTCTTTGCCGCGGATTTTGGCTTCGATGTTGGCGCTCACCAGGCGCTGGCTGAATGCGCTCAGCACTTTGCCCACCACGTCGCGGCGGTTGCGGCGGCTGGCTTCGCGGGCGCGCTCGAGCACGGCGTAGCGGTTGGGCAGCAGGTATTTGAAGGAGAGGTCTTGCAGTTCGCGGTAGGCGTGGTTCAACCCGATGCGGTTGGCGAGCTGGGCGTAGATTTCCAGTGTTTCGCGGGCGATGCGGCGCCGGCTGTCGGGCTTTTTGGCGTCCAGCGTGCGCATGTTGTGCAGGCGGTCGGAAAGCTTGACGATGATGACGCGGATGTCTTTAGTCATCGCCATGATGAGCTTGCGGAAGCTTTCGGCCTGGTGCTCGGCCTGGCTGTCGTATTCGAGTTTTTCCAGCTTGGAGAGGCCGTCCACCATGTCGGCGATGGCTTGGCCGAATTCGGCGGCGAGCTCTTCTTTGCTGGTGCCGGTGTCTTCGAGCACGTCGTGCAGCACGCCGGCGCACAGGCCTTGGGCGTCGATGTGCCATTCGGCCAGCTGCTGGGCGACGGCCATGGGGTGGGTGATGTAGGGCACGCCGCTGTTGCGGAATTGGTTTTGGTGGGCGCGGATGCCGAAATCGCAGGCGCGGTTGAGCAGGGCTTGCTCTTCGGGTTTCAGGTAGCCTGCGGCGCGCAGCAGGGTTTGGCGGCTGCGCTCGATGATGAGGTGGTAAACTTCGTTGATTTGCCGGCGGCAGCGGTTGAGCTGGGCTTCGCGGCCTTCGCTGCCGGTGGTGTCGAGATGCCGGATGATTTCAGTGCACACGTCGCCGAACTGGGGCTGGAGCCGCGCGAGGTCGGCCTGGGTGCCGAGATCTTCCATGGCGGTTTGGATCAGCACGGCGCACAGGGCGTGCACGCGCTGTTTCTCTTCGGCCAGTGCGGTGGCGAGCTCGAAGGCGCGGGTGAGCTTGCCGGTGTGCCCCTGCTGCTCGGCGGTTTGGTATGCGTAGGCGCAGGCGGCTTCCAACAGCGCCCAGCGCTCCATCTTTTTCAGGTAGCCTGTTTGGGCAAACAGGGCTTCCCGCAAGGCGGAGACGTGGGGATCGTAACCGATGCTGGCGGCAATCATGGCGGCTCGGGCTTACTTGTTGCGCGAGAGGATTTCTTCGCCGATTTGGCCGGCGGCGATTTCGCGCAGGGCGGTGACGGTGGGCTTGTTGTTGCGGACGTCGTCTACCAGGGGCATGGAGCCGTTGGCGAGCTGGCGGGCGCGGTAGGCGGCGGCCAGGGTGAGGTTGAAGTGGTTGGGGATGCGGCCGACGCAGTCTTCTACGGTAATACGTGCCATGGTGTGTTCCTTGTGTTGTGTTGATGAAAAAGGATAAAGAGTTTTCAGGTAGCCTCTTTAGGCGGATAGGCTACCTGAAAAATATCAGGCGTTTTCGCCGCTGCCCGCGAGCAATTGGTGCACAACGGGCTCTTGGTTTTCGCGGCGGAAGCGCTGGGATTTGATGATGTGCAGCAGGGCGTTTTCGGCGGCCACGAGGTCGTCGTTCACCACGAGGTAGTCGAACAGGGCGGCCTGCTCGATTTCGCTGCGGGCTTCGGCCAGCCGCCGGGCAATCACTTCGGGCGTGTCGGCGGCGCGCTGGCGCAGGCGTTGCTCCAAGGTGTGCAGCGAGGGCGGGGCGATGAAGATGCTGTGCGCCTGCGGCAGCTGGCGGCGGATTTGCTCGGCGCCTTGGGTGTCGATTTCGAGGATGACGTCTACCCCTTGGCGGGTGAGGCCTTCCAGGCTTTGGGTGCTGGTGCCGTAGTAGTTGCCATACACTCGGGCGTATTCCACAAATTGGCTGTCTTCTATCATGCGCTCGAATTCGGGCACGCTCACGAAGTGGTAGTGCTTGCCGTTTTCCTCGCCGCGGCGCGGGGCGCGGGTGGTATGCGACACGGACACGCGGATGTCGGCGTGGTGCTGGAGCAGCCGGGAAATCAGCGTGGTTTTACCGGTGCCGGAGGCGGCGGAGATAACGAAAATATTGCCTTGCATGGTGTGGGGAATATTGGAATGAGAACTCGGGCGTATTATCGCATAGCGTTCAGTGCTTTGAAAGGGCGCGGGCCGGGCTTGGCCGGCGGCGGAACGGGGTTTTCAGGCAGCCTTATCCGGGCGCGGGCGGGCCGGAGGCTACCTGAAAACCCGCAGCTCCCTGCGCTTTTGCTTTTGCGGGAAACGGGGTAAAATCGCACTTTCCAAAACGGGCATTGCATCATGACCAAATTTATTTTCGTAACCGGCGGCGTGGTATCTTCATTGGGTAAAGGTATCGCCGCCGCTTCTATTGCGGCCATCCTCGAATCGCGCGGGCTGAAGGTAACCATGCTCAAGCTGGATCCCTACATCAACGTGGATCCGGGCACCATGAGCCCCTTCCAGCACGGCGAAGTGTTCGTAACCGAAGACGGCGCCGAAACCGACCTCGACCTCGGCCACTACGAACGCTTCATCAACACCACGCTCACCCGCGCCAACAGCTTCAGCGCCGGGCAGGTGTATGAAAACGTGATCGCCAAAGAGCGGCGCGGCGACTATCTGGGCGGTACCGTGCAGGTGATCCCGCACATTACCGACGAAATCAAACGCCGCATCCACGAAGGCGCGGGCGATGCGCAAGTGGCGCTGGTGGAAATCGGCGGCACGGTGGGCGACATCGAATCGCTGCCCTTCTTGGAAGCCATCCGCCAGATGCGCAGCCAGCTCGGCCGTGCCAACACCCTGTTTGTGCACCTTTCCTATGTGCCCTACATCGCCGCCGCCGGCGAAATCAAAACCAAGCCCACCCAGCATTCCGTGAAAGAGCTGCGCGAAATCGGCATCCAGCCCGACGTGCTCATCTGCCGCATGGACAGGCCGCTGCCCGAAGAAGAGCGGCGCAAAATCGCCCTGTTCTGCAACGTGGAAGAGCGCGCCGTGATCGGCTGCTACGACGCCGACAGCATCTACAAAATCCCCGAAATGCTGCACGGGCAGAACATCGACGACGCCATTTGCGAGCAGCTCCAGCTCAATGTGCAGCAGGCCGACCTCACCGAATGGCGCAAAATCGTGTATGCCATCGAGCATCCGAAGCACACCGCCAACATCGCCATGGTGGGCAAATACGTGGACCTCACCGAATCCTACAAATCGCTCAGCGAGGCCCTGAAGCACGCCGGCATCCACACCGAAACCGAAGTGCGCATCACCTATATCGACAGCGAGAACATCGAAAAGGAAGGCACTGGCTGCCTGAAAAACTTCGATGCCATCCTCGTGCCCGGCGGCTTCGGCGTGCGCGGCGTGGAAGGCAAGATTGCCGCCGCCCGCTATGCCCGCGAACACAAAGTGCCCTATTTGGGCATCTGCCTCGGCATGCAGATTGCACTGATCGAGTTCGCCCGCCACCAGGCCGGCATGGCCGGCGCCAACTCCACCGAATTTGATTTGAAAACCCCCTATCCCGTGGTGGCGCTGATCGACGAATGGCAAACCGCCGACGGCGCGGTGGAAACGCGCAACGAGCACACCGGCTTGGGCGGCACCATGCGCCTGGGCGCGCAGGAGGTGGAGCTTGTGCCCGGTAGCCTGGCCGCCACCGTGTACGGCAGCACCCGCATCAAAGAACGCCACCGCCACCGCTACGAGGTAAACAACCATTTCGTGCCCGCGCTGGAGCAGGCCGGCCTGGTGGTGAGCGGCGTATCCAGCGGGCGCGAACGCCTGGTGGAAACCATGGAGCTGCCGCAGGGCGAGCACCCCTGGTTCTTCGCCAGCCAGTTCCACCCGGAATTTACTTCCACTCCACGCAAAGGGCACCCGCTGTTTACTTCGTTTATCAAGGCGGCCTTGCAGCATAAGGAATAGGCGCGTGTGTGATTGAATAAAGGCTACCTGAAAACGCAATTCGGATTTTCAGGTAGCCTCAAATATGGGCTGGTTATGCTGCGAGTTTGGCGGCACTGGGCTTAGTTTTGGAGGTCGTTGCAGCTAATCCGCTGTTCGCCGGTGGACTCCCAATGGTAGTCCACCACCATGTCGTTGGCGTCGGTGTAGTAGGTTTGGTAGAGGTTGCGGCCGTAGCAGACGTCGGCGTAATAGGTAGTTTGGCCGGTGAGCATGCCGGGGTTTTGTTGGGTGCCGAGGTTTTGGCGGCCGGCGTAGCGGGTGCGGTAGTATTGGTAGGTGTAGGCGTAGCGGTTGTTGCCCACTTTGCGGCGTCCGGCATTGGGGCGGCCGCCGTGTTCGCGGAACACTTCGTTGATGTGCTGGCCGACGTGGCGCTGCATGGTGTCGTCGAGGGTGGCGCAGCCGGCCATCAGGAAAACGGCGGCGGCAATCAGGCCGAAGCGCGGCAGATTTTTAACTCGCGGGGGAGGGAGTGCTGTATGCATGTTTTGCTCCTTGCTGTTTGAAATTACAAGGAATAATACAGGCGGTAGGATGGGTTGGCAAGCAAAAGGCTACCTGAAAAATTAGCTTCGGTTTAACTGCGTTGAAGCTGCATTTTCAGGTAGCCTTTTACTTGGCGGCTGATGTTTATTTGAGGGAATCCAACAGGCCGCTCAAATCCAGCAGGAAGAGCAGGGTGAAGCCGGTAAGGTAGATCAGGCCGATGATGGCGAGGAAGTTCATGCCGGCGGTGAGCTTGTGGCGTTTGTCGCCTTTCACCAGGCGGTAGTTCAGCCAGGCAAACACGGGGGCGGCGAGGAAGGCGGTGATCATGGCGAATTTGAGCAGCTCGGCCATGGCGCTGTTGAACCAGAAAATCACGGCCAGGCCGGAGCCGGCCACCCAGATATTCCAGGCGAAAAGCTCGATGTTGCCGGTTTTGTCGCGGCCGCGCAGCAGGCGGATGGGCTCGGCAATGGCGCGGGCGTAGCCGTCTACCACGGTGATGGTGGTGCCGTACATGCAGGCGAAGGCGATGAAGGCCACCAGCGGGCGCGACCAGTCGCCGATGGTAACGGCATACATATTGATCAGCTGGTTCACGTATTTGCCGCCCGCCATCTGCACTTCTTCGCCGTTGCCGTATTGTACATAGGCACCCAGGGCGAGGAACACCACGGCCAACACGGCGCTGGTGATGAAGCCGACGTTGAAGTCGAAAATGCCGTCGCGGTAGCTGGAGGGGTTGAGGCGCTGTTTTTCGGTTACCCACAGCGAATTGATGGCGGAAATTTCAATCGGCGCGGGCATCCAGCCCATCAGCGCGATCAGGAAGCCCAAGCCTGCCAGCGTCCACGGCGTGGGTTCGACAAAGCCGGGCTTCATCTGCATACCGCGCGACATGGCGATGGCGGCGGCGGCCACGGTGGCGATGGTGAGGCTCACGATGATGATTTTGGAAACGTTGTCCAAAGCCTTGTAGCGGCCGCTGGCAAGGATAATCAGGCAAGAAAGCATCACCAGCGCGGCGATGGCGCCCGTGTCCAGCGTGAGCGAGGGAATCGCCATTTTCACGATGGCGGCGGTGACCACGGCCACTGCGCCGGCGTTGATGGTGGCCGAGGCCACGCACAAAATCAGGAACACCCACAGGTAAACAGGGCTTTTCTCGGCATAGCCTTCAATCAGGCTTTTGCCCATGTCCAGCGTGTAGTGCGCGCTGAAGCGGAAGAAGGGGTATTTGAACAGGTTGGTGAGGATGATGATCAGCGCCAGCTGCCAGCCGTAGAGCGCGCCGGCCTGGGTGGAGGCGATGAGGTGCGAGCCGCCCACTGCGGCTGAAGCCATCATGATGCCGGGGCCCAGCGCGTTGATTTTACTTTTCCAAGTGGAAGCGTGTGTATGTTGTTCAGACATTATCTTCTCCGCCCGTTGGGGCGGCCTTCACAAAAAAAGGGCGCATTTTAACGTAAATCAAAATGCGCGCCGATAAAGTTTCAGCTATTTTGTGTGTTATTTTTACAAAATAATGGAAATTTAAATGGAAATAATTAATTTATTGGCATGATATTTTATCAAACGGGTTTCAGGTAGCCTGCTATCGCTTTTTGCCCATTGTCAGCCGTGCCAAAAATAACGGACGATGTGGAAGAAAATCGGCGCGGCGAAGCAGATGGAATCGACGCGGTCGAGCATGCCGCCGTGGCCGCGTATCATATTGCCCCAGTCTTTGACGCCGTAGTCGCGTTTGATGGCGGACATTACCAGCCCGCCGAAGAAACCCATCAGACAAATGATGAAGCCGATCAGGGCGGCTTGGAAATGAGTGAACGGGGTAATCGGCGACATCAGCGCGGCGAGGGCTGTGGCGGACAAAATGCCGCCGACCGTACCGGATACGGTTTTGGACGGGGACAGCGATGGCATGATTTTGGCACCGCCGACGAGCTTGCCCCAAACGTATTGCAATACGTCGGAAGCCTGTACCACGCCGATGAGGAAAATCAGCAGCAGAATGTTGCCGCTGCTGTCGAAGCCGTCCAAGTTGAGAAACATCAGTGCGGGAACATGGGAGAGACAGAAAATGCAGATCATCGCCATCCATTGCGTCTTGGCGGCACGTTCGAGGAAATGGGCGGTCTGCCCGCTCAGGCTGGCGACGATCGGCAGTATCAGGAAGCCATAGACGGGGATAAAGATGCTGAACATGCCGTACCATTCGTCAAACACGAAATAGTATTGCACCGGCAGAAGCAGGTAAAAGCAGACGACCATGCTGTAATAATCGCTGCGGCGCCGGTAAACGAGGGTCATGAATTCGCGCAGGGCGGCGAAGGAAATCAGGAAAAACAGCACCACCGTGCCGGTTTTGCCGAACCAGAACGCCGCCAGCAGCACCAGCGTCATCAGCCACCAGGCGTAGATGCGGGCGTTGAGGTTGGCGATGGTGGCGTTGTCGGCGCCGTGTCGGCGTTTGAGCCATTGGCCGATTACGCTGGCGAAGAGCAAGACGGCAAATACGCCGGTAAAGATATAGCCCGCCTGCGGAGTCAGGTGTGCGGCGGCTTGTTCGCTAACGACTTGGGCGGATGTGTTGACGAAGCTCACGATGCTGCTCCTTTATTTTGATGGATCTCACTGCGCCCGTTCTCAGGTGTATTTTCAGACGACCTCAATGCCAGCAGGGCTTCGCGGCTGCGGTTTAAGAAACTTTCTTTATCTTCGTTTTCGCGCAGGGTCAGCGCTTCGCCGATGTGGACTTCGCACAAAAGCGGTACGGGCAATACCTTGCCTTTGGGCAGGACGCGGTTGATGTTGTCTATCCATATCGGTACGAACTCGGTGTCGGGCCTGCTTTTCGCCAAGTGATAAATGCCTGATTTGAAAGGCAGCAGGATTTCGTTGTCGTCGGTATTGCGCGTGCCTTCGGGGAAGATGATCAGCGAGTCGCCCGCTTCGAGCGCACGGTGCATTTGTTCGGTAATGGCCTGCGGATTGTCGCTGTGGCGCGGAATCAGAAGCGCGTTGAAGACGTTCTGGATGATGAAGCGTTTGAGTCTGCCGGTCAGCCAATAGTCCGAACCGGCAACGGGACGCGTGGACAAGCGCCAGCGGCGCGGCAGGGAAATCCATACCAACACGAAATCGCCGTGGCTGCCGTGGTTGGCGTAATACACTTTCTGCTGCGGGTTGAAAGCCAGCTCGCGCGGGCTTTTGGGGCGCACGCCGGTCAGGAATGATACCGACAGGCACAAGGCTTGGTCGGTCAGCCAGGCAAGTTGTTTTTTAAGAATATTTTTCATCAAAATTTCCTAAGATGTCGGATAGCGCGTTCCTGATGTCCAACCGCGGATGGTCAGGTCAGACGGGCTGATGTTATGACGGAATCCGGTCAATCCGTTGCAAAACCCCGTCTTTCAAGATTGTAGAAATCGGTTTGATTCGGGCGGCAGGATGCGGTCAAATCGGTGCAGCCCTGTATGCCGAGACAGGGGATTCAGAGGACTTGTATCAGGAAGACGACGGATTGGACGGCGGACAGGTACAGGCTTTTGCGCCACCATGCCAGCGCACCGGCTATCCTGCGCGGCATGGAAAGGTCATCTGAAATACGCCGCAAACCGGTTTGCCGCAAGGTTTGGTCGAAGGCTTCGGGCGTATAGCGGCCTTCGGCAAAATCTTGAAACACGCGGCGGTCGAAGCCGATGCGGATGTGGCAATACAGCAACGCCGCCGCCAAAACAAGCTGCACCGCCGCCCACGCCCCGCCCTGTTGTGCGGACAGGGCAAGCAGCAATGCATTGAACGCAGCGGTATAGCGGGCAGTAGCAAGCAGGCGGGCGGCAATCAGGCTGTCGGTTGTCGGTGTGGTGTTCATGTTTTGCCTTTTTATAGTGGATTAACAAAAATCAGGACAAGGCGACGAAACAGCAGACAGTACAAACAGTACGGAACCGATTGACCGGGTGCTTCAGCACCTTAGAAAATCGTTCGCTTTGAGTTCAGGCAGGGCAACGCTGTACCAGTTTTTGTTAATCTACTATATTTCCGCAAAACTTTTCAGGTAGCCTGTTTCAGACGACCTGCCGCCGCTTCTGCCGCTTTTACCGTTTCCTTGGGCAATACCGCCTGCGGCCGCGCCTGTTTCAGTTCCGCCACGGCCTGCGCCAAATCGCGGCAACCGCCGTAGGCCATGAGCCAAGTGAGGACGACTGCCGCGCTTCGCCCGTAACCCAGCGCGCAGCAGACCAAAACCTTGCCGTATTGCAGGCGCAATACTTCCATTGCCCGCGCCGCCTGTACTAAATCGCTTGCAGACGGAGAAACCATATCCAGCAGCGGCAGGCGGCGGTATCCGCCTTGATAACGGGGACAGGGGTATTCGGCGCATACGTCCAAGACGGCAGGAAGGTCGTCTGAAATTGCTGACACACTGCCGATCCATACCTCCTCGCGCACCCTTGCCGTCTTCGCCTTGCCGCGCAGCCAATAAGCCATGTTCAGCCGCACGCCCGCCAGATAAGGCAGCAGCAAAACCGTTGCCGCCGCCGACAATCTGCCGTTTTCCTGTTTTTGGAGAACCGCCGCGTTGCCTGACGCATAAGCGAAAGCGACCAGCAATAAAGATACGCCCGCCCACAAAGTCCACAGCCATGCGCCGCCGCAGAGTGCAGGCAGAACCGTCAGCAGCGCGCCTGCAAAATACAGCGCAGAAATTTTGATTGCGCGTGAACGTGTTGCGGATAAGGTTTCAATATCGTAGAAACACATTTCGTCTGTTTTGGCGCAACTCGCTTCACTCGTTTGGGCGAAACTCTCTGCGCTCGTTTTGGCGAAACTCTCTGCGCTCGTTTTCAGACGACCTTGCGTGTCCCCAAACCGTCCCAAAGGCGTTTTCCCCTGTTGCGGCACCGCCCACAGCACCAGCCAGCCCAGCAGCGCGCCGGTCGGTACGTCGATAAAATGGTGCTGGTAAGTCGTCAACACCGACAAAGCAATCAGGCTCTGCCACAGCAAAAGCGGCAGGCGGATTTTGGGAAACCGCGTCCAATAAAACGCGCCGACAATCACCGCCAACGCGATATGCAAAGACGGCGCCTGGTTATACGGCAAATCGAATGCCGCCAGCGAATCGAACAGCCAGCCCGACAGCCCGTCGGCAGGCGGCTTGGGCCAGCCGAAACGCAGCGGGAACAGCACGAAACAGACAGTCGCCACAATTTGCGCCGCCACCAGCCGCAGAATATAGCGGTTTTGTTCGCGCACATCGCGGCAAAGAAAAAATGCCGCCGCATACATCAGGTTCAGCGACCAATACGGCACAATAGTCCAAGCCCAAAACGGAATGCCGGCCTCCCATGCAAAAGCGATTTCGGGAACATAGTCCAAAGCCGCCGCGTAACGGTTGGACAGGCCGTAGCTGGTGTAGAACAGCGCACCGACCAAAACGAGCTTGAAGAATGAGGTTTTCAGGGTGGGTTTCATGATGCGGCTTGGCGCTTGCTTGCACTCTCTCGTACGAGGGAAGGGATGGGATTTGGGCAGCCATTATTTTTCAGGTAGCCTCTGCTCAAAAGCGTGCGGGCGTAAGGCTACCTGAAAAAGGATGGGCTACCTGAAAAGCAGGCGGCAAGCCGGTTTAAGCCGCATGGTTTTGCTTCGCAGAAACTCGCTGCGCTCGTTTTAACTCCGTTGAAGCTCACGCTTTAGCTTCGCAGAAACTCAGCCGTGCTCCGCAAGACATCGTTTTAACTTCGTTGAAGCTCACGCTTTCAGGTAGCCTTTCCGCCTTATTTCTTCACGGCCAGGCTGACGGTGAAAATGCCGTCTTCGTCTATCCACTGGCGGATTTTCTCGAAACCGGCTTTTCCCACCAGCTGATCCATTTCCTGCTGGCTGCGGCGGCGCATGACCCAATTCGGGCTGCCCGCTTTGTGGCTGGTCAGCGCGCGGGCGATCATTTCGAGCTGCGGGTGCCACGGCTGGCCGGTGTAAATCAGGTAGCCGCCGGTTTCAATGGCGTCGCCGAATCCGTAGAGCGAGTTCAGAATCAAATCGTTGTCGGGGAACAGTTCGTGCAGGCCGGAAACGATGCCCAGCGTGGGGCGCGGCTGCAAGTCCTGATAATTGGCGCGGTCGTAGGCATTGACTTCATCGAAAGATACCGTGCCTTGCAGGCCGCGTTCGGCAATCAGTTTGCGCCCGGCTTCAACATTAATCGGGCTGTAATCGCGCAGGCGCACGGAGTCGGGTAACGCGTCGGCAGTCAGCGCATCCAATACATACCTGCCGTGGCCGGAGGCGATGTCGAGGACGTGCAGGGGTTTGCCCGCTTCGCGCAGTTTGGAAAAGGCCGTCTGAATCGCCTTGCCGATATTGGTTTTGCGTTGGCGGATGCCGCGCCAGCCGATAGCGTTGAGATAATGTTTGTCTACCGCGACTCCGAAGGCGTTGCTGCCCTGCGGTTGGTTACGATAGACGTAATCGAGCGTGCTGCCGGAATCGTAGCCGGTTTCTTTGCCGATCTTCAGGCCTTCGCTCCAACGCGCGCCGAGATCGAGAGAAGCGCGGTAAACCGCCCAGAACGCGCCGCGCGGTGAATAGAGGGGTAGAGGCGTGGCCAACTCGTCGGCTTCGCGTCGGCTCTCGCTGTGCAAATGGGCTTGGGTCAGATCGACTGGATATAAAGGCTGATTAAACCGTTCGCGGATGAAGCGGCGCATTTCGATAAATGCGGTTTCGCGGTTTTGTTCGCCCAATGTGTCGTGATAGAAGCCGGGCAGGATGTGGCGTTCTTTGATGCGGCTGCCCAAGCGGTTGTAGAAATCGTGTTGCGGCTTGTGGTGGACGACCCAGTCGCTGCCGGAAATCAAAAGCTGCACGGGCGTGGTAATCGCCTGCGCGTCGGCGACCACGCGTTCGGCGGCTTCGTACAGGCCGAGCAGGATGCGCACGGAAATGGCACGGGCAATCAGCGGGTCATTGTCGTAGCTGGTTTGGCGTTCTTTATTGTGGGTCAGGTAATGGGCTTTGACGTAGCTGTTGACAAAGAAATTGCCGCGCCATTTTTGCATGATTTTCAGGCCGGTGCGGGCGAAGGGGACGTAGAGTTTGACTTTGAATGCAGGTGATGCCAATACGGCGCAGCGGATTTTCGGCGCGTAATCGTGCAGCCAGGCGGAAACCAAGACCGCGCCGACGCTTTGCGCGATGACGCAGATATTTTCGGGCCGGATGCCGTATTCGCTTTGGATGTGGCGGATGAAGTCGTCCACGTCGGCGATGGAAGTGCCGATACTGGGGCTGTCGCCGCGTTCGCCCGGACTGTGGCCGTGGCCGCGCGCGTCCCAGGCGAAATAGGCGAAATCGTCAAAACCAAGTTCGTCGGCGACAAACATCATCCGTCCGGAATGCTCGTGTCCGCGATGGAACAGGACGATGGCTTTGTCCGCCGACCCGTCGGCGGCAGGGCGGTAGCGATAGAAAAGTTCGGTTCCGTCTTGAGTGGCGAAATGTTTTTGCATTTCTTGCATGGATCGTACTCCTTGGTGAAATACATCATAAAGAGGCTACCTGAAAATGGGTTGGATGGATTTCAGGTAGCCTTTAATGGTTAAGAAGAATTGCCTAAACGCTTGTCGGGGCGGGCGAATAGGAAGATGCCCAGCGAAGTGAGCGCGCCCAGTGTATCGGCGAGCATGTCTTTTTGTGCGTCCCAAATATCGCCTTGCGAACCGAGCACTTCCAATCCCGCTTCGCCGCCGTCGATGACGGCATACTGCCACTCGATGATTTCGTAGGCAGCCGCCACGCTCATGATGAAGAACAGGGAGAAAAACAGGGCGAGCGCGGGGCGGCAGAGTTTGCGGCGCAGCAGCCATTCTGCCATCGGATAGGCATAGAAGCCGATGATGTAGTGGCCGACGCGGTCGAAGTGGTTGCGGTTTTCGCCCAAAAGCGGCGCGAGCAGGCGGTTTGCCCAGTCGAAGGGCACATCGGCAAAGGTGTAATGTGCGCCGACGGTGTGCATAACCAGCCAAAAGCTCATGAAAATATAAGCCAAATTGCTGAAACGGAAGCGGCGGTAAGTGGCGACGAGTGCGACGAAGACGGTGGAAACGGGGAGGATTTCGGCATACCAAACGGTGCGGTCGGACGGGTTGATGCCCGACCAGACGATGAGTGCGGCAATGAAAACGGCAAGCAGCAGCGGGATGAGGGGGAAGGGTTTCTGCATGGTAATGGATGTTGTGAGTGGTAAATGTTTATCTGTTTTTCAGGTAGCCTTCAAGTTTTCAGGTAGCCTTCAAGCCATTGGCGATGCGTTTGTAGCAGGTGTAAGCCAGTGCGGCGCAGGCGAGCCACATGATGACGTAGAACACCGCATGGAAACTGCCCGCCACTGCGTACCAGACCGCCAATACACCGATAAAGAACGCGCGGTCGCTCTTGCCGAACGGACCGTCGTAGCGTCGGCCGTTGCCGTGTACCTGACCCAGTACGCCGCAAAATTCCGTCATCGCCGCCAGCCAGACAAACAGGGCGATTTGTGCGCCGCCAAACGGGGCGATAAAGGCAAAAGGCAGATACAGCGCGGCATCGGCGGCGACATCGGTGATTTCGTTCAGATAGCCGCCCAATGCCGACTTCTGCCCGAACTCGCGCGCCAGCATTCCGTCCACTGCGTTCAGTGCCATACGGACAAACAGCCACACGGGCAGCAGCCAAAACAGAGCGGGAATCTGCGCGCCGAACGACAGCAGCAGGCCGACTGCAAAGGATACCGCGCAGGCAAACAGCGTTACCTGATTGGCGGTAATGCCTTTTTGGTAAAGACGTCGTACCAGCGGGCGCAGCAGGTTTTGGAATTTGGGTTTGAGGGCGTAGATGCTCATAGCGGGGCGGTTTGGCGGGGTAACGGCGGCATTATAGTGAAAAAATGAATAATCGGATGCGTTTGTGCGCTGAAATCCGGAGGGGAGAGGGCGGTTTTGATGCGCGGGGCAAACAAAGGCGTGGCCGGCGTTATTTAGGAATTGTCAATAAATTGTAGGAAAGGGTAAAATAGGCAGGATAAATTTAACGCAAAAGTCGGCCGGGCTGCCGGAACCGATGTTTTTAGCAAACAGATATTTAGACAGCACCGCTGGAAAGGGAAAATTATGTTGATGGCATTTGTTTTGGGGTTTTGGTGTATTTGGATGGGCGAGCGCGAGCCGAGCGTGGCGCTGGAAGGCCTGTTCTTCACCATCATGGCGATTGTGGCCAACAGCTTTATGCATTGGACGATGCCGGAGCCGGATACCGTGTGGGCACTGCAATGGGGCTTGGTGTGGGCTTGGGCTATATTGATGATGTTTCTGGTGGATAAATTTGGCGAGAACGGCTTGATTCGGCTGGTGATTGCCTTGGCGGCCGGCGGCGGTTATTTCTGGCTGGAACGGAACGGCTGCGGTTTGGCAGCGGGCTGGCTGGGCACCGAGGCGGAATGCGTGAAAAGCGTGGCCAATGCGGCGCAGTTCCGCTAAGGCGGGTGTTGAAGGCTGAAGGCAAATAAAATCTGAGTTGGTAAAGGCTACCTGAAAACAAGCTTTGCAGAATGCGGGGCTTTTTTCAGGTAGCCTTTTTGTGTGCTATGGGAAGGGGGTGGCAGTTTTCGGTTTGATGCTGCTTGAAAAGGGTCGGTTTGCCGGCAAGCGGTGGAGGGGCTACCTGAAAAATACTGTCAGGCAGCCTTTTATGTTTCTCGGGATGGCCGTTGATGTACAAACAAAAAACAACACAGGGTTTTCAGGTAGCCCCTGTGTTGTTTCGTTTGCATGGTTGTGTTTACACCACGGCTTCTTCTTTCTGTTTCTGTGGCTTGTGGATATTCTCGCGGGTGAGGCCGAAGAACAGCAGCAGGGGGCTGGCCACCAGCACGGAGGAATAAATGCCGAACACGATGCCGATGGTGAGCGCGATGGAGAAGCCGTGCAGCGCGGTGCCGCCGAAAACCAGCATGGAAATCACCATGGCTTCGGTGGAGCCATGGGTGATCATGGTGCGGCTCATGGTGGCGGTGATGGCGTTGTCGATCACTTGCGGGATGGTTTTGCCGCGCATGGCGGGTTTGTGGATGTTTTCGCGGATGCGGTCGAACACCACCACGGATTCGTTCACCGAATAGCCGAGCACGGCCAGGATGCCGGCCAGCACGGTGAGCGAAAATTCCCATTGAAACAGGGCGAAGCAGCCGAGAATCACCACCACGTCGTGCATATTGGCGATGATGGCGGACACGGCAAAACGCCATTCGAAGCGCATGGAGAGGTAGATGATGATGCCGGCCACCACCATGCCTAAGGCGAGCAGGCCGTGGGTAACCAGCTCTTCGCCCACCTGCGGGCCGATGAATTCCACTTTGCGCAGGCTGGCGTCGGCATGGTCTTGGCGCAGCAGCTCCAGCACGCGGTTGGAGAGCTGGGCAGAGGTCATGTCTTGCCGGTTGGGCAGGCGGATCATGAGCTGTTTGTTGGTGCCCAAGGTCTGCACTTGGGCTTCGCCCATGTTGAGCGCGCTTAAACGGTCGCGCACCTGGTTCGGGTCGGCGCCCTGCTGGCTGTATTGCACTTCGATCACGGTGCCGCCGGTGAATTCAACCGAATAGTTCAGCCCTTTGGTAAATAGGAAGATAACGGCGGCGATGAAGGTGAGCAGCGAAATCAGGGTAGTGATTTTGCCGTAGCTCATAAACGGGATGTCGTGTTTCAAACGGTGGAAAAAATCCATCTCAGTGCTCCTTGGCCGGCACGGTGATGCCGATGGACAGGTTGCTCAGTTTGCGGCGGCGGCCATACCACAGGTTGACGAAGGTACGGGATACCACCACCGAAGAATACATGGAAGTGAGGATGCCGATACAGTGCACCACGGCAAACCCGCGTACTGCGCCGGAGCCGAAAATCAGCAGGGCGATGCCGGCAATCAGCGAGGTGATGTTGGAATCCACGATGGTGTCCCAAGCGTGGTGGTAGCCTTCGCTAATGGCCTGCTGTGCGGAAATGCCGTCGCGCAGCTCTTCGCGGATACGCTCGTTAATCAGCACGTTGGAGTCGATGGCCATGCCGAGCGTGAGCGCGATGGCGGCGATGCCGGGCAGGGTTAAGGTGGCCTGCATCAGCGACAGGATGGCAATCAGGAACAGCAGGTTGGCGGTGAGCGCCAGCACGGAGAAGATGCCGAACAGGCGGTAATAAATCACCATGAATCCGGCCACGGCGAGGAAGCCCCACAGCGTGGAATGGAAGCCTTTCTGGATATTTTCCTTACCCATAGACGGGCCGATGGTGCGCTCTTCGATGATTTCCATCGGTGCGGCCAGCGAGCCTGCGCGCAGCAGCAGCGCGGTATCGCTGGCTTCGGCGGTGTTCATGCTACCTGAAATCTGCACGTTGCCGCCGGGAATCGGCTCGTTGATCACCGGCGCGGTGACCACTTCTGCCTTGCCTTGGTCGATCAGGATCATGGCGGTGCGGCGGCCGACGTTGTTGCGGGTGAGGTCGGCAAAGATGGACGTGCCGGCGTTGTCGAGTTTGAGGTTTACGGAAGGTTTGCCGTCTTGGGTGAAGCCGGGCTGGGCGTCGTTGATGTTGTCGCCGGTGAATTCCACCTGCTTGCTCACCAGGATCTGGCCGCCGTCGGCGCTGGGCAGCACTTCGTAGCCGGGCGGGATGTTGCCGGCAGCTGCCTGCTGCTCCAGTGCTGGGTCGTCGGCCACCATGCGCACTTCCAGCGTGGCGGTGCGGCCAATGATGTCTTTGGCCTTGGCGGTATCCTGCACGCCGGGCAGCTGCACCACGATGCGGTCAGGGCCAGCCTGCTGGATAATCGGCTCGGCCACGCCCAATTCATTCACGCGGTTGTGCAGGGTGGTGATGTTCTGCTTCACGGCGGCACTGCGGATTTGCTCCTGTGTGCTTTCCGGCAGGCTCACAATCAGGTTGTTGCCGTCGGCGCGCAGCTCGGCGTCGTTGGAGAGTTCCTTCAGTTTGGGCAGCGCGGCCTGCAGGGTGGCGGCGTCTTGGAAGGGGATAACCAGGGTGTCGCCGTTGCGGCGCATGCTGCCGGTACGGATTTTGTCGCGGCGCAGCTGGCGGCGGAAATCGCCGGCGATGCGGTCGAAGGTTTTATCGATGGCTGCGTGCATGTCCACTCGCATGGTGAAGTGTACGCCGCCGCGCAGGTCGAGGCCGAGGAACATCGGTTTGGCGCCAAGCTTGCTCATCCATTCGGGGGTATTGGCGATGAGGTTGAGGGCGATGATGTAGTTGTCGCCCAGTTTGTGTTCGATGGCGTCGCGGGCTTTGCTCTGCACTTCTTCGTTGGGCAGGCGCACGCGCAGGCTGCCGTCGGCGATAAACATGCCGTTGTGCGGGATGTTTGCCTCTTTCAGCGCCTGCTCCACGGCCTGCTCGGTGGTTTGGTCGATGGCGACGGACTGGCGGTTGGTGGATACCTGCACCGCCGGGGTTTCGCCGTAGAGGTTGGGCAGGGCGTACACGGCCGACACGATGACGGTGAGCGCCACCAGCAGGTATTTCCAAAGCGGATAACGGTTCATAACGGGCTTTCAGAAACGGAAAACGCGCAGCGTGGCCGGAAGGCTGCTGCGCCGCGGGGGAGGGGGTTTAGTTGTCCAGCTTTTTGAGGATGGCGTCGCGGTGGAATTCAATGACGGTGTCGGGGGAAACTTCCAGGCCGATGATGTCGTCGCCGATTTTCCATACTTTGCCGAGCATGCCGGAGTTGGTCATCACTTTGTCGCCTTTTTTCAGTTCGGTGAGCATTTGGCGGCGGCGTTTTTCTTCCCGCTGCTTGGGGCGGATGATCATGAGGTAGAGCATGCCCATCAGCAGGAGCAGCGGCAGAACGTTCTTGACGAAGTCGGCGGAGGTGGTTACGCCGTCGGCAATAATGAATTGGAACATGGGGTAAAACTCCAAAAAGAAACAAAGGAAACGAAAGGCCGCCATTGTAAACGCCCCGTGGGGTTTTTCCAACCCGTTAGGCGGATTTTTAGCGGGGAAACAGTGCGCCTGTTTTAACTTTTTTGAGGCTCGCGTTTTCAGGTAGCCTCAAGCTTAGGAAGTAAGGCTACCTGAAAACCTGCGGTGCCCGAAATGCGGGTTTTGTGGCGGCGGGCAATGCCGGATGATGCTTGCTGTGGGGCTACCTGAAATTTTTCAGGTAGCCTCGGTTTAATCCAGCGCAAAATGCCGCGTGCCCACGCCTTCGGGAGCAACGACGAGGCAGCCGCCTTCTTTGCCATACCAGTCTTGCAGCACGAAGCGGGTGAAGCTTTGGCCGTTGGGCAGGGTATGGCGGTGGGCGGCGGGGCGGTGGGTGTGGCCGTGGATGAGGTCGGTGCCGGGGTATTGCGCCATGAGGGCGAGCACGGCTTCTTCGGTGACGTCGGAGATGGCGCTTTTGCCGTTTTCGGCTTTGCCCTGTTCGCTCATCTGGCGGATTTGTTGGGCAAGCAGGCGGCGTTCGGCCAGAGGTTTGGCGAGCACGGCGGCCTGCCATTGGGGGTGGCGCGATTGGGCGCGGAACTGCATATAGGGCAGGTCGGCGGTGCAGAGTTCGTCGCCGTGGGTGAGCAGGTAGGGGCGGCCGTAGAGGGTGAGGGCGTGCTGCTCGGGCAAGAGGGCCATGCCGCTGCGGCGGGCGAAGTCTGGCCCGAGCAGGAAGTCGCGGTTGCCGTGGGCGAAATAGAGGGGGGTGTGCTGGGCGAAAGTATGCAGCTCGGCGGCGATGCGGTCGGTGAAGGGGTTGCGGTCGTCGTCGCCGATCCAGGCGTCGAACAGGTCGCCGAGGATGTAGAGGGCGTCGGCGCTGCCCTGCCATTGGTGCAGCTGGCGCAGGAAAAGCTCGGTAAGCTTGGGGGCTTGTTCGGAGAGGTGCAGGTCGGCGATAAAGATGGTGTGCGGCATGGTTCAGGCGAAGATTTCGGAATAGAGTTCGGGGGAAAAGCCGACGTGGATGCGGCCTTGGTATTCGAGTACGGGGCGTTTGATCACGGAGGGCTGCGCCTGCATCAGGGCGATGGCGCCTTCGCGGCTGCCGGCGGCTGCCTGCACGGCGGGATCGAGCTTGCGCCAGGTGGTGCCGCGGCGGTTGACGAGGGTGTCGGCGCCCACGGCATCGAGCCAGCGGGCGAGCTGCCCGGCTTCGGGGGCGGTGGTTTTGAAGTTGATGAAGGTGTAGGGCACTTGCCTTTCGTCCAGCCAGGCGCGGGCTTTTTTGACGGTGCTGCAGTTGGGGATGCCGTATAGGGTGGCGGTCATTTTGTGTATAATCCTTGCTGGTTGGAATCGTGTGGCCGTCATTGTACGGGCTGCGTATTTTTTTGTCATGAGGCGGCGAAACTTGGCCGCACGGGCGATTCGGATGATTGGAGCAAGCATGAACAAATGGATGGTAACGGCCTTAGCGGCTGTCGGCCTGCTGGCCGGCTGCGGCGGGCAGGAAGCGGGCAAGGGCGCGTTTCAGGATGCGGTGGAGCGCTATGTGGGGCAACACGAAGCCTGCCTGCCGGTGGCGTTGGACACCGACGGCAGTGCGCCCGTGTGGGCGGGGGCGGAACGGATTGCCTTGCCGCTGCGCGATGCCGAGGGCGAGAAAATCAACGAGGCGGCGTTCAAGCAGCTGCGCGCGCTGGAAGAGGCCGGCCTGTATGAGCGGCTGAAAACCGAAAACGGCGACGATGTGCCGGTATTCGCGCTTACCGCCGAAGGGCGCGGGCACGTGCGCATGAGCCCGATTGCCCCGCTGCTGTGCATCGGGCATGAGCGCGTGGCCAAGGTGCGCTACTACACCGAGCCGGCCACCACCGCCGACGGGCTCACTGTGTCGCGCGTGGTGTATGAGGCCAGGCTGGAGCCCTCGCGCTGGGGCAAACGCCTGCTGCGCCACGGCCGCGACGATTGGCGGCAGCGCCTGCCGCTGGAGCGCGAGGAACAGGCCACGCTGGTGAAAACCAACGACGGCTGGCGCGATTTGCGCGAACTGCCCCCGCAGTAAGCCGTTTGGCCGATGGAAATATATAAGGCTACCTGAAAAACGAATTTCCGTTTTTCAGGTAGCCTTTTCTGTTGGAACGCGGATAGCCCGTTTGCATTGTTGCCTACCCGCCGGGTTTTCAGGTAGCCGTATCTCCGGCTTCAGGCTACCTGAAAACCATCCGGCTTGCGCTGCCTGCCCGGCCAGGCCATTACCGCGCTCAAGCCCACGAACACCGCAATCACCCAAGCCATCGCGCTTGGCGTGCCGTCGGAAAACGCCGCCAAGAGCAGCGTGGACACAATGCCGCTGCCGTATTGCAGCGAGCCGATGAGCGCGGCGGCGGAGCCTGCGGATTTGCTGTCCACGCTGGCTAGCGCGGCGGCGTTGGCGCAGGCGGCGATGATGCCGTTCATGGAGAACACGGCGAACACGGGCAGGGCGATGCCCCAAATGCCGCCGATTTTTAAAAATGCAGCAGCAGCAACCAAGAGGGCGGCCGCGGCGGCTATCAAGGTTGCCCCACGCAGCAGTTGCGGCAGTGCAAATTTGCCGACCAGGCGGCGGTTGAGCGCGCTCATCGCCATCACGCCCACAATGTTCGCGCCGAACCAAAAGCCGTAATATTCGGGCGCAACGTGGAAATAGTCGATATAAACCTTGGGCGAGCCGGTGATAAAGGCATAGGCGGCGACGTAGAAAAAGGTCACGCACAAGGTGTAGCGCATAAAAACGCGGTTGGCGAGCAAATCTTTATAGCCTGCAAACGCTGCCCACACCGAGCCTTCCGCCCGACGGCGCGGCGGTAGGCTTTCCGGCAGCCTGAACACGGCAAAAAACATCAGCGCGCCGATGGCCGTCAGCAGCCAAAAATGCGCGTGCCACGAGGCGATTTTTACCAGCAACCCGCCGATTAAGGGGCCGACGATGGGTGCGGCGGCCATAATCATCATCAGCGTGGACAAAAGCTGCGCCGCCTGCGTGCTGCCGAACAAATCGCGCACCATCGCGCGGCTGAGCATGGGCGCGACACACGCCCCAAACGCCTGAAACACCCGCCAAAACACCACCGCTTCAAGCGATTCCGACAGCGCACAGCCAACCGAGCCGACCACAAACAGCAGCATACCGATGAGCAGCGGCACTTTGCGCCCGATACGGTCGCTAATCGGCCCCCACACCAGCTGCGCCAGCGCAAAACCAACCAAAAAACCCGTCACCGTCAGCTCCGCATCGCCGTTCAAGTCGCGCGACATCTCCGGCAGCGCGGGCAGGTAAATGTCCACCGACAACGAGGTAAACGCCATCAGCGCGCTGAGAATCAGCAGGAATTCGAGGGTGTATTTTTTCACGGGCATGGCGGTTTCCCTAAACGGATTGGCAATGAGGCGATGGTTGCAAAAGCGGCGGCGGATGATTAGACAGGGGAAACGGCATGCCCTAATGAGCGGAATTCATGAAAAGGTTACCTGAAAACGGAGCCTCCATGCAGCCGAAAACTGCCGCGCCAGGCTAGCCTTCCGGCCTACGGAACGCCGCCGTGTTTAACTGCATTGAAGCTCCGCTTTCGGTCAGCCTCGGGAGGGATGGGAAAGCGCTATGCCGCCTGCGTTTGGCCGATGAAATCATGCTCGCGGAAAATCTGCCAGCGGCCTTGCCCGTTGCGGCGCAGCATCAGGTTGAACACGGTGTTTTGCTCGCGCTCTCCCATGCCCATGCGGCGGGCGGCAATCACATAGCCGATGCCGTCCTGCACCTGCACGGCGTGGTAGCGCACTTCGGAGGTAACGGGCGGCAGGCCGGCATCGCGGCCGTCGCGGAAGAATTTCATCTGCTGCTCGTAGCCGTATTGCAGCACGCCGCCGTCGGGCTGGATAAACAGCATTTGCAGGTCGGGGGCGTAGCTTTGGGTGAGGATGTCCAAATCGAAGGTTGCGCCGGCATCGAGGATTTTGCGCACGGCGGCAAGGAGCTCTTGATCAAACGGCATGGTGGTGTCCTTTCGGAGGATGGGAAAGTGGGCAGGCTACCTGAAAGCGAAGCCGCAACGCAAGTGAAAAGAATGGTTGCGGCTTCGTTTTCAGGTAGCCTTTTGCCTGGAAGCCGTGCCTTAGGCGGGGCATTGCCTGCCAAACCCTGTCAGCCCGTCAGCTTCATCACCACCACGCCCGACACAATCAGCAGCGCGCCCGCCCAGCGGCCGACGGTGGACGCATCGCCCAGAAACATCACGCCGACCACAAACGCACCGATGGCGCCGATGCCCGTCCACACCGCATAGGCCGTGCCCATCGGGATGCTTTTCTGCGCCAGAAACAGCAGGAAGCCGCTGGCGGCCATGCAGGCCATCGCCGCCAAAATCCCCGGCCAACGCCAGCCTTCCTGCTGCGCCAGCTTCAAGCCCAAAGGCCAGCCGATTTCCATCAGCCCCGCGCCAATCAGATAAACCCAAGCCATTTTTCCTACCCCTGTGCGATAACCTGCGCGGTGATTCGGTTCAGCCGCTGCAAGTGGTTGATGAAATTTTCCATTTCCGCCGCGCCAACCTGCCCGATAACGGCGGTTTCGATGGCTTTGAGCCTATCCACAATTGGCTCGGCGGCGGCCCGGCCCTGCGTGGTGAAATGCAGGAGTTTCTCCCGCTTGTCGCCGTCGGCCTGCTCGAAATCCAGCCAGCCTTTGTCTTTCAACTGGCGGCATACGGAAAACACCGTCTGCTTGGGCAGCCCCCAGCGTTCGCCAATCATCTTCTGCGTGCAGCCTTCGTAGCACGATACGCCGTAGAGCACCGCCAGCATGTTGTAGCTGATGCCTTGGGCGCGCGCCCATTGGTCGTAGAGCGAAATGTTTTGCGACAGCAGGCTGTTGATTTCGTCGATTTGGTTCATAACAAGTCCGAATCCTTACTGAATGGCGGCGTTGTAGTTATGATCCAGACTAATTGCAAGCGGTTTTTGCCGTTAATAAGGGCTTGGAAAATAGAAAGGGCAGCCTGAAACGGTTTCAGGCTGCCTGCGGTGCGGCTGCTGTTGATGGCTGTTTGGGCCGGCTATCGTTTACTCTGCGGCGGCGGGCGGGGTGTTGAACTGCCGCTGCCACTCGGCGCAGGGGTGCTCGATGTAGTCGAAGCGGCCGGAGAGCTCGCTGTGGCTCAGTTTGCCGTTGCGGTCGGCATCCAGCAGGCGGAAGGCGGCGCGGGTGCCGGTTTGGCCTTCGGCGGCGAGGTTGGCGGGCAGCTTGGCGCGGCGCCATTCGCTGCGGCTCAATACGCCGTCGCCGTTTCTGTCGTTGGCGGCCACAAAGGCGGCTTCGGGCGACAGGGCTTTGCAGGCGAGGGCGGGGGCGGCGGTGCCGAGCAGGGAGGCGAGAAGGAGGAGTGTTTTCATGGGGATGGTGTGTAACAACGGAAAGGCGGCATGGTAACACATCGGGCTGCGGGATGGGCCGGGGCGGGAAAAGGCTACCTGAAAACTGGAAACCCTGTTGCCGTTATGTTTTCAGGTAGCCTTAATAAAGTGCAGGCTGCTTTTCAGATTATTTGTCCAACCCCTTCTCCTGCAACCATTGCTCCATAATATCCGCCAACTGCTCGTTGTTCTTCTCGCCCATCAGGAAGTGCGAGTTGCCGCGGATGCCGCGTTCGGGCAGGTGGATGAGCGTGGCGTCGCCGCCGTGGCGGTTGATGGCGGCGACGAATTGTTTGGCCATTTCAAATTCCGTGCCCCATTTGTCTTCGCCCACGTTTTGCGAGCCGAGTTTGATGTAGTCGCCGTAAATCAGCACGATGGGGATGCGGGTCAGCTTCATGAAGTCGTTCATCGGCACGCCGATGGCGGACGCGCTCAAATGCTCGAAGCGGGCTTTGGTGATGCGCGGCATTTCGCCCTCGGGGAAGACAAACGGCGTGCCGCCCGGTTCCCAGGCCACGATGGCTTTCACGTTGGGCGTGCGCAAAGCGGCGCGCCAGCCGATGGTGCCGCCCATGGAGTGCGTGACCAAAATCGCGCCGTCTTTCTGCCGGTTCACCAGCTTGGCCAGCACGTCGGCGTTCAGGTCGTTATCCAGGGGGCCGCTGCCGATGGTCCAGCTTTGCTGGAAGGCGGTGTAGGCGGCTTCGCCTTGGGGGAACTGGGCGTTGGCTACGGGTTTGCCGCTGCGGTCGTAATGCCCCATGCGCGAGAGTATCCACAGGGTTTTATCGCCGTACATCGGGTTGGATGCCCACGGGGTGTCGGGGGTTACGCCTTGGGTGGAGAGGTTGGATTTGCCGCTGCGGGGCTGGTCGAGCAGATAGACGCTGTATCCTTTGCGGACAAACAGGGTGTCGAAACCTTCGCGGCCGTCCACGGTGCTTTCCCAGGTGCGGGAGGACTGCGCGCCGCCGTGCTGGAACACCAGCGGCAGGCGTTTGGCGTTTACGGGGGTTTGGTATTTGACGTAGGCGAAGTCGCCGTAGGCGCGCTGGCCGTCGGGGGAAGTGAAGTTTTCCTGCTTGAACGTGCCCTCGTGGCTGACATAGCTGCCGCCGACGGAGAAGCTGCCCTGTTCGGCGATGGAGATGGGGGCTTTGCTTTGGGCGGACACGCCGGCGGCGGCGAACATCAGCGCGGCGGCAAGCAGGGTGGGTTTGAGTTTCATGGTTGGGGGATTCCTTTGGAATGGTTTGAATGAAAGGCTGCCTGAAAACGGCGGTGCGGTTTTTCAGGTAGCCTTTGCGTAGGTCGGGCATTGATGCCCGACGCGGTTCGGCGGGATTGTCGGGCATAAATGCCCGACCTACGGGTTTCAGGCTGCCTTTCATGCCGTTTCAGGCAGCCTGCACGTTTGTCCGTCAAACCGTGCCCAGTTCGCGGCTGTCGCTCACCATAAAGTTGGCGATGCGGCGTTTGATGAGCCATTGGCCGCCCACTTTGGCGTAGCTGTCGTTGTAGCGCACATAGTGGTTGTGGATGAGGGTTTTGCCGTCTTTTTCTTCGGTGAGCACCACGTGGCAGTAGTTAATCGCGTCCGCGCCGGTTTCGGTGAGGTTGGAGACGGTGAATTGACCGTTGATGTGGTACACCGCTTTGAAATTCGCCAAGAAATTGGTGAACACGTTGACGATTTCGTCGCGGCTGGTCATATCGGCAAACAGTTGGCCGCCGATGTAGGTGGTAACGTGCGCGTCTTCGGTAAACAGCGGGCCCTGTTCGGCGACTTTTTTCTCGTCGGCCAGGTTGGAGAAGGTATCGACCAGTTCTTTCAGGGCTTGTTTTTCAATCAGTGCGTTCATGTGGGTTTCCTTATGTTGAAAAAATAACGGGTTGCCGACTCAAATGCGAATCAGTGGGGCGGATTATACGGGGCGGGGGCGGCAAGATAAACGGGGTTGGATCGGATAACCCCGTGAGCAAAATTCATGAATCGGGGCGGGGCGGAAGAGCAGCCTGCACTTCTGTGCGTGTCGGAAGTGCGGGCTGTTTTTTTTCGTGCGCGGCGTTAGCGTATCGGCGCGTCGCCGCCTGCCGCGTGCAGGCGCATATACAGCAGCGGGTAGGGGCGGCCCTGTTCGTCGGCGGCCGTGCGCTTATAGGTGCGAAAGCCCGCGTGTGTGTAAAAGCCGGCAGCCTGCGGGTTTTGCTCGTTCACGGTGAGTTCGCGCACGCCGTATGCGCGGATGCCGTGCGCCAGCAGGGTTTTGCCTATGCCTTGGCCGCGCCGTTCGGGCGACACGAACAGCATTTCCAGCCGCCCGCCTGCCGCGCCCATGAAGGCCAGCGGCCGCCCGCCTTCCCACGCCACGGTCAGATGCGGCACGGCGGCCAGAGCCTGCGGCACATAGGGCCGGATGGCGGCGATTTCGGCGGGGGAGAGGAAATGGTGTGTCGCGTGCACCGAGGCTTCCCACAGGGCCAGCAGGGATGCGGTGAGTTCGGGGTCGGGTTGGGGGTGTTCGGTGATGTCCACGGGATTTTCCTTGCTATTGAGATTGGAGGGAGGCTGCCTGAAAAAGGTTTTGCGGTTTGGGGGCTTTGCGGAAACTCCGCTTCCTTTGGGAAGCTCCGTTTGCAGGCTGCTTTGCTTTTTCAGGTAGCCTTTCGGTTTTCAGGCTGCCTCAAAGGATTACCATTGCAGCGGCAAGGTGTGTTTGCCTTCGGGGTCGAATTTGCGGGTGTTTTCGCTCCACGCGGTCGGGGTGCGGCCGGAGGCGGCGGTGGGCTGCGCCATGTAGGGCAGTTGCGGCAGGTGGATGGAAGTCGGGGTGTTGCCGCCAAACAGGAGGGTGTATTGCCCGCCGGGGACGGTTTTCTGCTGCGGCGCGGTCAGGCCGCAGGGTTCGGCGGAGAAGCCGATGGGTTTGCCGTTGTCGCAAATATTGCTCGGGCTTTGCGTGGTCAGCTCCAAACGCAGTTTGTGGTTCAGCTGCAAGCCGTATTGGATGGGTTCGAGCGCCATATCAAAGCGTTGGGTGCGGCGGGGCGTGAGATAGATGTCGCGGTCCAGCTTCGGCCATGCCCAGATGATTTTGCCGCCCGCGTCCTTCCAAGTGGCGCGGTTATCCAGCCGGCTCAGGCTGCCGAGCATGGCGCCTTTGGTGATTTCGGTGGTTTGGCCGTCGGGCGCGACGTCGTACAGGTGGGCGAGCAGCACCAGATTGGTGTTGGACGATTGGGCGTACACCTGCATGGAAATCGGGCCGGACAGGGTCATGCCTTGCGCGGCGGGCGCGGTTTCAAAACGCAGGCGGCCGTTGGGCGCGTCGGGCGCGGCGTAGTCCAAACGGTTTGTGCCTTGTGCGGCGGCTCGGGCGGAGAGGCTGCCGTCCGCATTCAAGTGCCAAGTAGTGTAGTTTTGCACGGCGGGATAGGCGGACAGGTTAATCCAGCGGTTGCTGCCCGCTTCTTGCAGGTGCAGCGGCGTGGCGGTGTCGGCCAGGCCGGTGTCCGCACCTTTGAGCCAGGTGTCGAACCATTGCTGGTACACGCCGATGTCCACGCCCGCGCCGTGTACCCAATCGCCGATGATGAGCTGGTAGCGCGGCGAGGCTTTTTGGCCGGGCTTCATCGGCAGGTTAATGTTGCGGCGGGCGACGGCGTTTTGGAAAGCGGTGTAGCCGCGTATCGCGCCGGTTTCGTTCAAATCCTGCCAGCCGCCCCACATCAGCACGGGAATGCCGTTCGCCACGATTTTTTCGGTCAACGCCAAGGGAATGCGGTCGTGCCAATACGCGCCGTCATAGGCTTCGGCCTTGCCCGCGAAGAAATTTTGTCCGAACGCGGTGAAATAGCGTCCCGCCGCTTCGTTGCCGCCCATCGAACCTGCGGCGGCGCGGCCGGGATAAGTGCCCACCAGCACCGTGGGCAGGCCGTTGTTCGACCAGGCTTGGCGGTATTGCGCGCCCGGCCCGATGCAGGCGGACAACACGGCTTTGAGCGGCGAATTTCTGCCCGCATACGCCGCGCCGTTGTACGACAGCGCGCCCGGATAAGAGCAGCCGAACATCCCCACTTTACCGTTGCCGCCTTCCAGTTTCGCCGCCCAGTCGATCAAGGCTTTGGCGTCCAAACCGTCTTGGCGCGAAAACTGCTGCAACTCGCCCGTCGATTTGCCCGAACCGCGCGGATGCACCAAAGCCACGATGTAGCCGCGTTCCGCCAGATACGCGTAAGGCAGGCGTTCCTGCTCGCCCTCGCCTTCATACGGCGTAAACTCAATCAGCACGGGAAACTTGGCATTTGCGCGTTTGCCGCCCGCAAGCTCGGTCGGATAGGCGATTTTGGCTTCCAGCCGCACGCCGTCGGGCATGGTCACGAACACGTCTTTGACAATCTGCGCGCCATACTGTGCCGCACCGGGCGTCCAGCCTTTGCCGCCGGGATAGACATTTTGCGCGGCAGGCGGGGCAGTTTGCGCGACGGCGGGCGCGGTGAAACAGGCGGCCGATACGGCGGCGGCAAGGGTGTTGCGGAGGATGGGGTTCATGGGAGGTTCGCTTTCTGTTCGGGTTGTTTGAGTTGGAAGGAAATGAGTATAGTGAACAATCGGTTATCAGGCTACCTGAAAACGCGGGCTTCAATGGGGATTAAAACGCAGCGCAGCGGGGCTGAAATTTTCAGGTAGCCTCTGTCTCAAAACGTGGTGGCGACGGCCTTTTCAATCAGCCAGCCATGGCCTTGCTTTGCCAGCGTAATGTCCAGTTGCAGCGGCCATCTGCCCTGCATGCCCCAGATATTGGCCGTGTTCCATGCCTGCCCGATAATGCGGGCGCGGTTGCCGTTGATGGTGGGGCGGACGGATACTTCGTCGATTTTTTGGTAGCGCATTTGGCCGCTGCGGATGTGTTCCAGCCATTCGGCGCGGGGCTGGACGTAGCCCGTCATGTGGGTGAGCGTGAAGCCGGGCGCGAGCATTTTGTCTAGCGTGGCGGTGTCGGCGGCGGCCATGGCGCGGTTGAAGTTGCGGTAAACGGCGGCGAGCTGCGCCTGTTCGGCGGTTTGGGTGTGGTTTTGCGGGTTCACGGAGATGCCTTTCGGGGCGGGCACGGCGGCTGCGGGCAGGGTGCAGAGCAGCGCGGCGGCGATGAGGACGGATAGGGTGCGGGGCATGGGTTTCCTAGTTGGGGCTACCTGAAAAAGTCTTGCTTGGGAAAAGGCTACCTGAAACGGTACTGCCACGCAGCCGGAATATTTTCAGGTAGCCTTTCGTTTGGCTTGTTACACCCCCAAAATCCGCCGCATTTCCGCTTCGCCGGTATGGTTGCGGAAGGCGGGCGTGCCGCGCTGGAATTTGGCGGAATTGGCCAGGCCGCCGACCGACACGGGCGCGCAGTGGGCATCGCGCACCAGCCGCGCCGCCATGTCCAGCGCGTCGCGGTGGTCGGAGGCGATGGGCACGGCCAGCGGGTTGCGGCCGCCGCGTTCGTAAGACGCTTCGATTTGGGTCGCATCCACGCAACTGAACGCGCGGGCATAGTGCGAGCCGGCCAAGAGTTTGCTGATGGCCACGCCCACGTTGCCGTTGCCCAACTGGCGCACCAGCGGTTCGGTTTCGTTGCCGTTGCTCGCGTCCAACACGATTTTGCCGTTGATTTCACCGGCCAAATCTTTGCCAAGCTGTTGCAGCGCGCCAAACGGCACGGCAAACAGCAGCACGTCGCCGAACGCGGCGGCTTCCTTCACCGTGCCGACTTTGGCGCGGCTGCCCAAGCCCTGCACGTCGCGGCGCACCTTGTCCAAATCGCGGGCGGAGAACATCACCTCGTGCCCCGCCTTCACCCAGATGCGGCCGACCGTGCCGCCCAGCCAACCCGCGCCGATGATGCCGATTTTCAGCGGCCTGCCCGACTGCGGCGCACTGCCGGATGAAGACGAACCGGACGGGCGGGACGCGGGATTCGCGCCGCCGTTTTGCCGGTTGCCCGAAGGCGCGGCCTGCCCGCAGGCGGGAATGGCGGCGACGGCGGCCGCAGCGGCGGCCAGATTAAGGAAATGTCTGCGGTTGATGGGTTTCATGTTTTGCTCCTTGAAAAGCGGTGGGATGACGGGGCATGATACGGCACGGCGGCGGGCGGATAAACGGGGTTTTGCCGAATGGGGTTGTGAGCGGGATTCATGAATTGGGGCTACCTGAAAATACAAGCTCCAATGAAGTTGAAAAAACAAAGCAGCCTGCACTTGGTTTTCAAAGGTGCAGGCTGCTTTTCGTTTGATTTTGCCGGCGGTTTGTTTCTACTTCGTTGAAGCCGCGCTTTCAGGCAGCCCTGTCCGCCTGCCGCCCGAAAGCGGCGGCGCGGGAAACGGCGCGTTACTCCTTCCGGCCGGTGATGACCATGTGTTCGCGGAACAGCCGCCATTGCCCGTCGGCTTCTTTGCGCAGCATCATGGTAGAGACGGTTTCGTCCCGCCCGTCCGCGCCGCTACGGGTGGTCACCACATAGCCGGTGCCGTTTTGGATTTCCGCCGTATCGTAACGGACGTTTTCTTCGGGATAGGTATCCATGGCGATGGAAAAGGCCACGGCCTGCTGGTGGTCGAAGCGGAGCATGCTGCCGTCGGGATGCAGGATGAGGATTTGCAGGTCGGGTGTGCAGATGGCGGCCACTTCATCGGGGTTGCGGGTGTGCCAGGCGCGGTAGAGACGGCGGACGGTGTCGGTGAGGGTTTGGATGTCGCTCATGTCGGTTTCCTTTATGTGGTGGATGTCGGCGCGGGGGCAGCCTGAAACGGGCTGGCGCGCGGGCGGGGGCCGCAAAGGCCTTTCGTGCGGATTGTAGCAGAGTCATCCGGTTTTGATACGGTGGGATGGCGGGGCAAAGGCTACCTGAAAAATCAAAAAGCAGCCTGCACTTTTCTTTTCCCAAAGTGCAGGCTGCTTTCCCCTGTCGGGCTACCTGAAAAATTCCATTGCACAGAAACGCGTGGGGCGCTTTCAGGCTGCCTTTATTCCGCCCGCGCCGCTTTTCCGTTTCCTTATAGACGCTGCTTTCAGGCTGCTTCCCCGTCCCGTTCAAATCCGCCAATCCCCGCTTTCGGCAAACAATTCCTCCAGCCATGCCTGAAATACTTTGACCCGTTTGGGCGTGTAGCGCGACTGGGGATAGACGAAACTTAAGAGCATGCTTTGCAGGGGGCGGTCGGGCAGGATTTCGGTGAGGCGGTTTTCGCGGATATGGGCGGCGGCGACGGCTTTGGGTACGAAGCCTACGCCTTGCCCCGCCAGCAGCGCGACGTAGTAGGTTTGCGCGTTGTTGTAGGTGATGTCGGGGGTTTGGGCGAAAACGGGCTGGTCGCTTTGGGTGAACGCAAGGTTGGCAAGTTTGCCGGTGGCGGCGAATTTGAAGGCAAGGTAGCGGTGTTGCGCGAGGTCTTCGGGTTTGGCCGGTGCGGGGCGGTTTGCCAGATAGGCGGGGGCGGCGCACAGGCAAAAGGGCATGGCACCGATGACTTTGCCGACCAGCGTTTCGTCCGCCAGCACGCCGCCGCGTATGGCGCAGTCCACGCCGTCGCGTACCAAATCGACCACGCGCTCGCTGCTGCCGATTTCCATCTTCAACTGCGGATGGCGCGCCGAAAAATCCATCAGTTTGGGCACAATCAGATAATCCGCCACAGGCGAAGGCATTTCCACGCGCAAAAGCCCGCCTGCCGCGCCGCCCTGCTGCATTTCGCCGTGGATTTCGTCGATTTCTTCCAAAAGCGGCAGGATGTGGCGGTAGTAGTCCAGCCCGTCGGCGGTGGGGGCGACTTTGCGCGTGGTGCGGTGCAAAAGCCGCGCGCCCAGATGGTTTTCCAAAGCCTGAATCTGCCCCGACAGCGTGGTTGCGGCGCAGTCTAAGGCGTCGGCGGCGTTTTTAAAGCTGCCTGTTTCGACAATGCGGCAAAACGCACGCATCGCTTCCAATTTATCCAGTGCCATTATGCGAAACTCCGTATAAAGAAAACGATTTTACCCGATATATCCGCATAATAAGTCCACCTATAATGCACACATCGTTTAACCGCATTGAAAAAGGTGTACAAAATGAGCAACCGAATCAACTACTACCAAGCCGCCCCCGAAGCCATGAAAGCCATGATGGGTCTGGAAAAAGCCGCCCAAGCGGGCAGCCTGCCCGCCTCTTTGCGCGAACTGGTACGCATCCGCGCTTCGCAAATCAACGGCTGCGCCTACTGCATCGACCTGCACACCAAAGACGCGCTCAAAGGCGGCGAAGACGCGCGCCGTATTTTCGCCCTCAATGCCTGGCGCGAAACCCCGTTTTTCGACGAACGCGAACGCGCCGCGCTGTTGTGGACGGAAACCCTGACCCTGCTTGCCCAAAAAGGCGCACCCGACGACATCTACCGCCAAGTGGCCGCTGTATTTGACGAACGCGAACTGACCGAGCTGACGTTTGAAATCGCCGCCATCAACGCTTGGAACCGCTTCGGCGTCGGCTTTGCCGTGCAGCCTGAAAAATAAGCCGGCCTGCCGCCCATCCGCGAAAAAGGCCGCCTGAAACCCGTTTTGCTTCATAAAAACAAGGAAATCCCATGAAAATCCTGCAAATCCTGTCCCACCCCGATTTTGCCAACCCCAAACGCGCCGCCAACCGGCTTGCGGCAGCAGGCGAAGCCGCTTTGGCGCAGTTCGGCAACGCGCAAATCGACACCGTCAATCTGTACGACCCCGCCCTGCCCCTGCCGCGCATCAACGCCGACACGCTCAACATCCGCGACCCCGAGCAGATGCCGGCCGCGCAAAAGGCAGACTTGGCCGCGCAAAAAGCCCTGTTGAAACAATGGAAAGAAGCCGACTGCATCTTTATCTATTCGCCCATCCACAATTTCAACATACCGTCCAAACTCAAAGACTATTTCGACAATATCCTGATTGTCGGCGAAACGTTCGGCTTTACCGAGCAGGGCTATGTCGGGCTGATGTCGGACAAAACCAAAGTAACCGCCGTTTTGACCAGCGGCAGCGATTTTTCCACCGATTTCCGCTATCAGGCCATCGACGTCGCGCCCCTGTTTTTGCGTGCCGCGCTGCACACCGTCGGCATCCACAACATGACATTGATTCGCGCCCAAGGCTTGGACATCATCGGCAACGACAAACAGGCACTGATTGACCGCGCCCAAGCCGAGCTGGAAGCGCATATTGCCGTTCTGATGCGCGGCCGGACGGCGGCCTGAGCCACCGCAAGAGGCGGCGCGGAAACCCATGCTGCCGATGCCTGCGTTTTCAGGCTGCCTGAAAGCGCGGGCTTCAACGAAGTGAAAAACCAACAAGCAGCCTGCACTGTTGTAAACAAGGTGCAGGCTGCTTTTCCCCTATCGGGCTACCTGAAAGAGCAAGCTTCAACGAAGTTAAAAACGATATTTTGCGGAGCAAGGCTGAGTTTCTGTGAAGCCAAATGCAGGCTTCAACGAAGTGAAAACCAACGGGCTTTCAGACTGCCTATATTCACGCCCCCCGCGCCCGTTTCCCCAGCCACAGCGCAATCGCCAGCCACGCGGCGCACAGCGGCACGGCCGCCCACGACACGGCGGAAATGCCCAGCCCCGCCGCCCCGAGTGCCGCGTAGCCCCAGCCGCCGAGCTGGTCGCCCGCGCGGTACACCACCGTGTCGATAAAGTTTTTCGCCTTGTAGCGGTCTTCGCGGGAAAGGCGGGTGAACAGCACTTCGCGCGAGGGGCGGGCGAAGGCGAAGTTGCCCACGCGGCGGGCGACCTGCAACACCACGAACACGGCCACGGTGGGGAAGGCGGCCAGCGCGGCAAACCCGGCCAGGCTCATGAGCGGCAGCACGGCCAGCACGGCGGTGATGCCCAATTTCTGCGTCAGCCGCCCGGTGAGGAAGAGCTGGCACAGCAGCGTGAGCGCGTTCACCCACAAATCGATATTGGCGAAAAAGGCGGTGCGCTCGGCGCGGCTCGCAAAATTGGCATTGACGATGGCGGCCTGGTTGAAATACAGCAGCGTGGAGGTAACCGTGTAGAGCAGGATGAAGGCGGAAATGCCGAGCAGATACGGCGATTTAAGCGTGTGCGTCAGCCCCGCCCAAATGCCGCCGCCGATTTCGTTTTCAGGTAGCCTTTGGGTTTGGCTAGGTGTGTTATCAGACGGGCGTGCCAGCCGTTTGGCCGCCTGCACGGCGGTTTCCAAAAACACGGCGGCGAGCAGCAGCAGCGCGTACGGCCCTGCCGCGCCGGAGAGCGCGGACACCAGCGCGGAGCCGAGCAACCCGCCCGCCGTTGCCCCCGCCGCCAGCAGCCCGAACAGGCGCGTGCCCTGTTCTGTGTCGAACACGTCCGCCATCAGCGACCAGAACACCGACACCACGAACAGGTTGAACACGGATACCCAAATGAAAAACGCCCGCCCCGTCCACACCGCCACGCTGCCCCAATACATCAGCGCGGCAAAGGCCAGCAGGTTGAGCATGAAAAAGCGGTAGGCGGCGGCGATGAAGCGTTCGCGCGGCAGGCGGCGCACCAGCGCGGCATACAGCGGCGAGAGCAGCAGCATGGCCGCCAGCGTGCCGGCAAACAGCCACGGCAGCTTCTCCACTCCGCCCGCCGCGCCCAGCTCATCACGGATGGGGCGCAGCACATAATAGGCCAGAAACAGCGACACCACATACAGCGCGGCCAGCAGCAGCGGACGGCCTTCGCCGGGGCGGACGTTCAGCATTTGCCGCAGGCGCGCGGACAGGTTGGCAGACAGGTTGGCAGACGGGGCGGGCATGGGGGATTCCTTTCGGTTCGGGTATTCGGGAATACGGATTGCGCCAAGGATACGCGGCACGGGGCGGGGGATAAACGGGGGTTTGCTTTATGGGGTGATGAGCGGGGTTCATGAAAGGGCGGGCAAGGCGGGAGGCTGTTGTTGTTCGTTTTTCAGGTAGCCTTTTTTCAGGTAGCCTTTGTCCGACAGCCTTTCCAATCCGAAAAGGCTGTTTGAACGCGTCAGCTTCAACGAAGTTAAAATGAGCGAAGCGAATTCCTGCGAATATCAAAACAAAACAGCCTGAAACCTGTGTAAAGGTAGGCTGTTTTGCTGTTTCTGCTCCGGGAAGTTCGTGTTTTAGCTTTGCAGAAACGCACTCCGGTTGTGTTAACTTCGTTGAAGCTGCGCTTTCAGGTAGCCTGTTACCGTATCAGCCAATGTTTACCATACCAAGGGGTGGGTAATGGAACTGTCCGTCGGCAGCAGGTTGTCGATGGCGGAGGTATTGTCCGCGCGTTCGCCGGTTTCCAAACGGCGCGAGCCTTCGTTCCACGGCAGGGCGAGTTTGCCGGCGCGCACGGCAGGCTGCGCCTGATAGGCAAGCTGCGGCAGATTGACGGCAGACGGGGTGTTGCCACCGTATAGCACGGTGTAAACGCCGCCGGGGACGGTTGCCTGCTGCGGTTGGGTCAGGCGGCAGGGTTCGCTGTCGTTTTTCGGCGGCATTTTGTCGGCGGGGCAAAGCTCGGCAGGCGTTTGGCTGCTCAATTCAAAACGCAGGCGGTGTCCGGGCTGCACGCCCCATTGGCGCGGGGCAAGAGCGATATCGAAGCGGTAGGTTTCGCCGGGGGTCAGATAGCGGTCGCGTTTGAATGACTGCCATGCCCAGGTAATGTTGCCGTTGCTGTCGCGCCAAGTGCGGCTGTTGTCCAACGCGCGCTGGCTGCCAACCAGGGCGCCGCGCGAGACAAGCTGTTCGCTGCCGTCGGGGGCAACGTCATACAGGCGGGCAATCAGTACCATATTGCGGTTGCTCGATTGGGCGTAAACGGTGGCGGTCATCGCGCCGGAAAGGGTCGCGCCGTCTTTTAAGGCTTCGGTGGTGTAGCTGAGTTTGCCGTCGGCATCGCTCGGTTGGGCATAACGCAGAGTGGCCTGCCCCTGCGGGGCTTTGCCTGTGCTCAGGCTGCCGTTTGCGCCCAAATGCCAAACGGTGGCGCGCTCGGTTTGCGGATAGCCTTTGAGGTTTACCCAGCGGTTGCTGCCCATTTCAAAGACGTGCAGCGGGGTTTGGGTGCGTTGCAGGCCGGTATTCTGCCCTTTGACCCAAGTGTCCAGCCATTGCAGGTGCAGCCCCATGTCCATGCCTTGGCCGTGTTCCCAGCCGCCCATCACCAGTTGCCATTTCGGCGACACGGGCTGGTTGGCGGTCATCGGTGCGAAGGCGGGGCGTTTGGCGTAGGCGTTTTGCAGGGCGAGATAGGCGCGCACGGTGCCGGTTTCCACCACGTCTTTCCAGCCGGCGTTCAACAGCACGGGGACGTCGTTGGCAACGATTTTTTCCGCCAGCGCCGCCGTGCCACGTTCGCCCCAATATCTGCCTTGGTAAGCGGCATCGCGTCCGGCAATCACATCTTGGGTGAAGGTTTGGAAAAAGCGGCGCACGGCGGGCGTGTCGCCGACAAGCTGCGTGCCCAGCCCTTCAAACTGCCAGAAGCTCATGGTGGGCATGCCGCCGTTGAGCCACGATTGGCGCGGCATATTTTCCATACCCGAACACGATGCCAGCACCGCTTTGAGCGGCGAGTTTTTGCCCGCATAGGCAGCATCGGTCAGCGCAATCGCACCCGGCCACGAGCAGCCGTGGATGGCGACCTTGCCATCGGAGCCATCGGTTTTTGCCGCCCACTGAATCAGGTTCGCGCCGTCACGTCCTTCACGCGGCGACAAAAACTGCACTTCGCCGCCCGACGCGCCTGTGCCGCGCGCCCGCACGAAGACCGAGATGTAGCCGTGTTTGGCGAAAAAGTCGTTCACCGTCAGCGGCACGGCGAAGCGGGCATAGGGCATATGCTCAATCAGCACGGGGAAACGCCCTTCGGCGCGCCTGCCCGTTTGCAAATCGGCGGGATAGGCGATGGTGGCGGCCAATTCCACGCCGTCATCCATCGGGATTTTGACGTTATCGACGATAACCGCGCCGTAACGCTCCGCCGGCACGTGCCAGCCCTGCCCGCCCGGGTATTCGACCGATGATGCGGCGACGGGGGCGGCAGTTTGCGCCGCAGCGGGAAGGGTTGGAAAGCCGGTCAGCAGTGCGGCAGACAGCAGGGATAGTTTTCTGATTTTCATGCAAATTGCTCCTTTTCTTGATTGGGAATGGACAGCAGGCATTGTACGCACTCTCCAATTTGGGATTAACCCATTTGGACTGCAAATGGTTATGAACGCTATTCACAAATAAAGGCTACCTGAAAAATATCCGCCCGCAGAAAACTGCTGCGCTTTTTTCAGGTAGCCTTATCCTTATCCCGCGCGGGTTTTAAAACGTGGAAAACCGCTGCTGCTTGTCCAACGCGCGGATTTGCGCCATTTCGTCGTCGCTCAGGCTGAAATCAAAAATGTCGATGTTTTCGCGGATGTGGCGCGGGTTGGACGAGCCGGGGATGGCGACGTTGCCGTCCTGCAAGTGCCAGCGCAGGATGATTTGCGCGGGGGTTTTGCCGTGCGCGCGGGCGATGGCGGCGATGACGGGGTCGGCAAACAGGGTCTGCGTGCCGCCGCGCCCGTAGCGGTCGCGCCCGCCCAGCGGATACCAGGCTTCCAGCACCGTGCCGTGGCGGTCGAACAGCGGTTTCAGGCTGCGCCATTGGTTGTAGGGGTGGGTTTCGTTCTGCACCACGGCAGGCGGGATGCTGGCCACGCGCAGGATGTCGGCGAACTCTTTTTCATAATAGTTGGACAGGCCGATGGAGCGGATTTTGCCGGCGGCCACGGCAGCTTCCATGGCTTTGTAGGCTTCCGCGTCGTGCGGGGCGGGATGGTGCAGCAGCACGAGGTCAATGTAGTCGGTATCCAGCCGTTTGAGCATGACGTCGATTTCGGCGGCGGCGTTGGGGAAGTCTGCCGTCCACAGCTTGGTGGTGAGGAAAATCTGGTCGCGCGGGATGCCGGATTTTCGGATGGCGCGGCCGACGGCGGCTTCGTTGCCGTAGATGTGGGCGGTGTCAATCAGGCGGTAGCCGTCTTTGAGCGCGGCCAGCACCGAGGCTTCGGCTTTTTCGTTGTCCAGCATAAACACGCCGATGCCGACGATGGGCATATCGTAGCCGCTGTTGAGCCGCACGCTGCGTTTGGCCAAATCAAATTGCGGGGCTTGCGCGGCAGGTTGGGCGGCGGAAGCGGTGGGCGGCGCGGATGGGGCGGAAGTGGGTGCCGGTGCGTTGGCACGGGGCGCACCGTTGCAGGCGGTGGCGAGCGCGGCCAGCACGGCGGCGGCGAGATAGGGTTTCCTGTTCATGGAGGTCTCCTTGGGGGCGTTGGATGATGGATGGGATGATAACGGGGTTCGAGCGGGCGGGGAAATCGGGAAAACGGATGGGGGGTATTGCGGGGGCGATGGGGCTGCTTGAAACGGGGTTTTGCTTGGCAGAATTCCCGCCTGCTTCGCAGGACACCGTTTTAGCGGAAACTGCATTGCCTTTTCAGGTAGCCTTTCGGCTTTCAGGCAGCCTGCCCCAGCCGCCGCAGCCATTCGCGCACTTCGCGTTCTACCGCCGCGCGGCGTTCCCCTTTAATCGCCAGCAGGATGCCCCTGCGTTCGTAACCGCCTTCGGTGCTGAATCCGGCTAGGATGCGGCTGTGCGGGGCGAGGCGTTGGAGCGTTTGGAAGCCGTCGCCCGCGCCCCAGCCTGCGTGGGTGTTGAACGGAATGACGGTTTTGCCGTGCAGGTCGGCCTGCCGCAAAAAGGTCTGCACGGGCGGCGGCATCTGCATGGCCCAGGTCGGCCAGCCCAGATAGATGCGGTCATACGCAGCCAGGTTGGGCAGGCGGGCAATCGGGTGTGCGCCGCCCTGTTCCAGCTCTTTGGCGGCGGCATCGACGTTCGCCTGATAGTTGCGCGGATACGGCGGCTTGGGTTCGATGGTGAACAGATTGCCGCCGGTTTGCGCGGCGATGATTTCGGCAACGGCACGTGTATTCCCGCTGCGACTCAAATAGGCCACCAGCGGGCGGGAAGCGCGGGCGTGGGCGGGGCGGGAAGTCATGGTCATTGCTCCTGCAGCGAGCAGGGCGAGTAATTCGCGGCGGTTCATCGGTTTCCCTTTCGGGCGGGTTTTTCAGGTAGCCTTTTCAGGCTGCCCGTATCAGCGGTTCACCATTTTTTGCGACGCTTCGGTATAACGGTGTCCGACGATTTCGATACGGCGCAGGGCTTCGTCGAGTTCGGACAAGTCGGCGGCAGTCAGCGTGATGTCGGCGGCGGCGAGGTTTTCTTCGAGGCGGTGCATTTTGGTCGTGCCGGGGATGGGGGCAATCCACGGTTTTTGTGCCAATACCCAAGCCAACGCGATTTGTGCCTTGGTTGCGCCGTGGCGGCGGGCAACGGCGTCAATCACGTCCAGCAGCGCGGCGTTTTGCTTCATCGCATCTTCCTGAAAACGCGGCAGGTTTTTTCGGAAATCGCCGTCGGAAATCTGGCTGCCCGCCGTAATCGCGCCGGTCAGGAAACCCTTGCCCAGCGGGCTGAACGGCACAAAGCCGATACCCAGTTCCGACAACACGGGGAAAATCTCCGCTTCCGGCTCGCGCCACCACAGCGAATATTCGCTTTGCAGGGCGGAAACGGGCTGCACGGCGTGGGCGCGGCGGATGGATTCCGCACCTGCTTCGGAAAGCCCGAAATATTTGACTTTTCCTTCGGCAATCAAATTCTTAACCGCGCCTGCCACTTCTTCCATCGGCACGGCGGGATCGACGCGGTGTTGGTACAGCAGGTCGATATAGTCGGTATTCAGGCGCGAGAGCGACTGATCGACCACGGCGCGGATGCGTTCGGGGCGGCTGTCCAGCCCTTCGGCGACGATGCCGTTTTTAAAACCGAATTTGGTGGCGACCACGACCTGTTCGCGAAACGGTGCAACCGCCTTGCCGACCAGCCGCTCGTTCGCTTCGCCGTAGGCTTCGGCAGTATCGAAAAAGCGCACGCCCAAATCGAAGGCGCGGCGGATGAGGGCAATACCGTCGGCTTCGGAGATGGCGGTATCGTAGCCGAAAGTCATGCTCATGCAGCCGAGTCCGATGGCGGAAACGGCAAGACCTTGGCGGCCGAGTTGGCGGGTTTGCATGGGGAACTCCTTATGGTTGCTCAGTGGATGGAGGCATGGTAGCGACAAGTGCATGATAGATAAACTGGGTTTGTTTGATAGGGGCTATGAGCCAAACTCATGAAAGAGGCTACCTGAAAACCGGCGGCGCTTGCCTGCCGGTATTTTTCAGGTAGCCTTTTGGCCAAAGGCGATTGGACGATCGGGCAATAAGCCGCTTGATTGGCAGGTTCTTTTGCTTTTATTAGCAATAAAATTTCTATTTATAAAATTATTCGGCATGAAATTTCAATATCAGGCTGGAATGGCGGCCTGTCGCGCCAAGCGGCAGGGGATTTGGGCAGGAAAACTGCGTAATCGCGTGCCCGGCGGGGCAGGGCGGCTTGCCGTGCGCTAAATTTTGTTAAAATCGCGCCTTTGTTGAATTGCCTTATCCTTAATACTGCTATGAAAACTCCTGCTTCCTGGTCGTCCAAAATCGGTTTTATCCTGTCTGCGGCGGGCTCCGCCATCGGCTTGGGCGCGATTTGGAAATTCCCCTACACCGCCGGCACCAACGGCGGCGCGGTGTTTTTCCTGATGTTTCTGATTTTTACCGTGTTGGTGGCACTGCCGGTGCAGCTGGCCGAGTTTTATATCGGGCGGCGCAGCGGCAAAAATGCGGTGGATGCGTTTAAAACGCTGGCACCCAACAGCCTGTGGCCTTGGATCGGGCGCATGGGCGTGTTTGCCTGCTTTATTTTGCTGTCGTTTTACAGCGTGGTGGGCGGCTGGGTGCTGAATTATGTGGTGCACGCGTTTGACGGCAGCATTCACGCAGGCTCGGATTTCAACGCGCTGTTCGGCCAAACGATTTCCAGCCCGGCGGGGTCGGTTGCCTACCAGGGGCTGTTTATGCTGATGACGGTGTGGGTAGTGAAAAGCGGGATTTCCACCGGCATCGAAAAGGCTAATAAATATATGATGCCGGCGCTGTTCCTGCTGTTTGTGCTCTTGGCGGTGCGCTCGCTCACGCTGCCGGGCTCGATGGCGGGCGTTTCTTTCTTGCTCAAGCCGGATTGGTCGCACTTCACGCCGCAAACCATGCTCACGGCGCTGGGGCAGGCCTTCTTCGCGCTCAGCCTGGGCGTGTCCACCATGATTACCTATGCCGCCTATCTGGATAAAAAACAGGATTTGTTCCGCTCGGGCAACAGCATCATGTGGATGAACCTGCTGGTGTCTTTGCTGGCCGGCTTGGTGATTTTCCCCGCCGTGTTTGCTTTCGGCTTTGAGCCGGGGCAGGGGCCGGGACTGATTTTCGTGGTGCTGCCGGCGGTGTTTATGAAGCTGCCGATGGGCAATCTGCTGTTTGCGGTGTTTATGCTCTTGGTGGTGTTCGCCACGCTCACTTCGGCTTTCTCCATGCTGGAAACGGTGATTGCCGCCGTGATCCGCGAAGACGAGGGCAAACGCGCCAAAACCACCTGGATCATCGGCACGGCCATCTTCATCGTGGGCATCCCTTCGGCGCTGTCTTTCGGCGTGCTCTCGGATTGGACGCTGTTCGGCAAAACCCTGTTTGACCTGTGGGATTACATGATTACCGCGCTGATTATGCCCATCAGCTCGCTGCTGGTGGCCATATTCGTGGGCTGGGTGCGGCAGAAGAGCGATGTGTTCGGGCACATGCGTGAGGGCAGCAGTGTGCCGCAGGCGGTGATTGCGCTGTGGCTGGCCGCGCTGCGCTTTTTGGCGCCGGTGGCGATTTTGCTGGTGTTTGCCAACACGCTGGGTTGGCTGTAGATGGCATGCGGGTTTTCAGGTAGCCTGCCGCTGCTTTGAGGCTACCTGAAAAAAGAAGGGTTGATTTCCCCCTAGTTTAGGAGAGCATGATGAAAAAATTGGCCTGTTTGCTGCTGTTGGGCTTGGGCTGCCTGCCCGCCTATGCGCTGGATGCGCAAGACCAGGGCGACTATGTGATTCTGCACAGCCAAACCCAGCAGCCCACCGCCATGCAGATGCGCTTTTATTTGCAGGGGCGGCAGTGGATGATGGATGGCCGCCGGCTGCCGGAAACCCGCTGGGCGCCGGTGTGCCGCGGCACGGGCGAATGCCGGCTGGTGGACGCTTCGGCGCGCGATATGGCGCAGTGGAAAGCCACGCTGCCCGCATCTTGGCAGGCGCACCGCTTCAGCTGTGTTAAAAACCAGGCGTTGGGCTTCTGCCACGTGGAAGACCGCAATCACTCCGGCCGCCGCGCCTATTGGATGTTTGCGCTGGTGAACGGCTATCCGCAGGCGATGATGGTGAACCGTTTGCGCTAAGCCGATAGGCTGTATGGGAAGGCTACCTGAAAATGCTTCGGCATTTTTCAGGTAGCCTTTCTGTTGGTTGGCGTTCATCGGCTTGCGTCGGGTTGAATCTGACCTATTTCGCTAGGATTTCCACCAATGCGCTGTGGATTAAGCCGAATTCCTGCCATGAACATTCGGCTGCGGCTTTTTCGTGGTTCAAATCGGCTGCTTGCATATTTCCCTTGATCCGATAGAAAGATTCGGCTGGATACGGGGATGGTCTAAAGGCGCGCGCAATTTCAGGTAGCCTTGGCGTTGTGCTGGCGGCTACCTGAAAAATATCGCCCATCCCGCGCTGCCGTTGCTGGCCGTGCCAAAGCTGATTTTTCAGGTAGCCTCTGCGGCGGCGGGCGGTTCGGCGAAGCTTTCCTGCAATATCCGAAGCACGGCGGCGATGCGGGCGGATTGGATGCGGTGCGGGGTAACGGCGTAGAGGGCAACGGCGGGCAGCCGCCATTCGGGCAGCACGATTTGAAGGCTGCCGCTTTGCACGGCGTCGGCGGCTTCGCCTTGGATGATGAGGGCGAGGCCGAGGCCGGCTTCGCACAGGGGGCGCACGGCGGCGATTTGGTTGCAGCGCAGGCCGCTGCTGATGCTGAGCGGGCGGCGTTCGCGGCCGCAGGCGAGCTCGAGCTGCGGCGGCTGGTGGTACACCCAGCGGTGGGCGGCGAGGTCGGCGGGCTGGGCGATGGGCGGGGCGGTTTTCAGGTAGTCGGGGGCGGCGCAGATGCGCCACGGCCATTCGGCGAGCTTGCGGGCGATGAGCTCGGGGGCGTCGAGCGCGTGTTCGCCGCCGCGCAGGGCGATGTCGATACCGCCTTCGCGCAGGTCGGCGAGGGCTTCACCCAGCTGAAGATCGATTTGCAGGGCGGGGTGCTCGCGGGAGAGGCGCAGCAGGGCGCGGCGGAAGGCGGCGGCGTTGGCCAGGCCGGTGGGCGCGGCGAGGCGCACGCTGCCGGCGATGTCGGTTTTGAGGCCGGAGAGGGCGAGCCGGGTGTCGCGCACGGTGGCGAGCAGGCGGCGGCAGTGTTCGCCCAAGACCTGGCCGGCATCGGTGGGGGCGAGGCGGCGGGTGCTGCGGTGCAACAGCTTCACGCCGTGCAGTTTTTCCAGCCGGCTGATGTGCTGGCTCACGGCAGACGGGGTCATGCCCAGCGCCTGGGCGGCGGCATTCATGCTGCCGTGTTCGAGTACGGCAGCGAAAGCGAGGAGGGGTTTGAGGTCGTCCATAACAGTTTATTTAAACAAGTTTTTTGTCTTCACCGTATAAGCGCTGCCTTCAAATACGCGTATTTCAAACTCGAGCCGTGTGCATATGCTTTCCAAGGGGCGGCGTTTTTTGGCGCTGAGCGTGAGGCTGTCTTGCTCTACGGCGAGCTCGACATTTTTGATGTTTTCCTCCCGCATGATGCGGCGGATGATTTTGGCCAGCTCGTGGCCGGTTTGGGCGTGTTGCGAGAAAAAGCAGTGTTCGTGGCCGCCTAAACTGGCAAACGACAGGCTGAAACGGTTGCCTGCTTGAACAATTTGATTGTGCATGATTTATGCGCCCAGCAGCCGGTCGAGCAGCTCGTTGGTGAGCAGGCGGTTGGGCTCGCGCAGCCAGCTGCCGTAGGGCTCGGGGAAGGCGTTGCGGCAGTAGCCGGCGTGGGCGGTAAAGTCGAACACGGCGTGGATGTAGCCGTTGATGTCGAGTGCGGCGAGGCCGAGGTCTTCGCTCCACAGGATGCTGACTTCGGAAGGGATATGGCGGTCGGCCACGTCTTCCGCGTTGTAGATGTGCAGCGCGTCGAGGATGCCTTCTTCCTGGTGCACGGCATAGAAATAGCCGGTGCCGCAGTCGTCTTCAAACACCACGCCGTAGGGGCTTTGTTGGAAAAAGGATTCCAACACCAGCTCTTGGCCGGGGGTGAAGGCTTGCGGCTCGCGGCCGAGGTACAGGGTTTTTTGCGCCATGGGGAGCTCCGATTGTTTAGTCCAGCTTCACAGAGTAAACAGTTTGCGGCGGATTATCAAGCGGCCGGCGTTTCCCTATAATGCGCTCCATCGTGATTTGATTGGTTTTATCCATTATTTAAGGAGCTTGATATGAAATTCGCTGTGATTGGTGCCACCGGATATGTGGGCAACGCTGTGGTGCGCGAGCTGGCCTCGCGCGGGCATGAGGTAACTGCGTTTGCGCGCAACACGGGCAAGGTGTTTGCCGCCCCGAACGTGAAAGCGGTGCAGGCCGATGTGCTGGCTGCCGATTTTGCCGAGCGACTGGCCGGCTTCGATGCGGTGGTGAGTGCGTTCAACCCGGGCTGGGCCAACCCGAACATCGGCCGCGATTTCACCGCCGGCTATGTGACGATTCTGGCGGCGGCCAAAGCGGCGAAGGTGCCTTATCTTTTGGCCGTGGGCGGCGCGGGCAGCCTGTTTGTGGCGCCCGGCGTGCAGCTGATCGACACGCCCGTGTTCCCGAAAGAGATTTTCGACGGGGCAAATGCGGCGCGCAACCTGCTGCGCGATTTGCAGGCCGAACACGCCGATGTGAACTGGGCGATGGTGTCCCCGCCGGCCTGCCTCGGCGCCGACGGCGGCTTCAGCGAGGAGCGCACCGGCCAATACCGCCTGGGCGGCAACGAGCTTTTGATGGCGGGCGATGCGCCGGCGGGCATCAGCGTGGCCGATTTGGCGATTGCGATTGCGGATGATGTGGAGAAAAAGGCGCATTTGCACCAGCGCTTTACCGTGGCATCGGTGTAAACGCGGCGGGATGATGGAAGGCTACCTGAAATTTTTCAGGTAGCCTTTTTTGTGCGGGAGAGGGCGGGCGTTTATTGCCCGTGTTTTTCGTGCAGCTTGCGGATTTCGTTTTGGAGCCATTCGTGCCAGTCGGGGCGCAGGCGGCGGAGGGCTTCGCTCCAATAAAGGCAGTCCCGGGCGATGCCGCGCGCGGCTGGGGTGCCGTGGGCGAACATTCGGACAACGAAGGGTTCGAGCGTTTCCGCACTGTGCCGCATGCCGCCGTGGTCGCCATAGGTGCGGCAGGTTTCGGGGTGGAGCACGTCGAGCAGGGTTTCGACTTCGGGCTGGAGGGCGAGCCATGAGCCGTTGTCGTCGTCGAGGAGGAGCACGTCGTGCAGCCACCATTTGATGTTTTCTAAGCCTTGAAAGCGTGTGTCGTGCCAGAGCAGGCGCAGGGTGGCGAGTTGGGCTTCGGTTTCCAGCGTGCCTTGCGGATTGTGGTGGTCGAACAGCCAAACGAGTTCGTAGAGGGCGCGGTTGCGTTTTTTCTCGGGCAGGGTGAGCAGGATGTCGCGCACTTGCTCGGGTGTGTGCCATTGGGAGAGGGGGAGTTGGGTCATGGGGCGGAGTGTATCTTTAGGTGTGTCGGGCGCGGCAATGCCGGGTTGGGGCGTTTTCAGGTAGCCTTTAATGGTGGGGGACGAATAGGCTGCCGTTGAAGCGGTAGCGGAGGCGGTGTTGGGTGGGGGTGTGCGTGTGGGGGCTGATGTGGGGCTGGCTGATGGTGTGACTGCCGGGGTCGTAGAAGAAGTAGTTGTTGGCGTGGCGGCCGCTGTAGCGGAAATGCAGGCGGTGGGTGGGCTCGGCATCGGGGGCGGTGTGGATGAGGGGCAGGGGCTGGAATTGTTCGGCGACGAAGTGGAACAGGTGGAGGGATTTTTCGGTGTGTTCGCCATCGCTGTGTTCGGCGAGGAGGACATAGACGCTGCCGTAGGGGGCGAGGCGGGCGGTGTGCAGGCGTTCGATTCGGCCTGCGGGAATGAGGTCGGGGTGGATTTGGCTGCGGCCGCCGGGGCTGCGGGATTGGAGCAGGGTGCGGCGGCTGCCCTGGTGTGCCCAGGAGAAGCTGCGCAGGCGGCCGTCTTGGCTGGTGTGGAGGGTGAGGCCGGCGGCGCGGGCTTTGGGGAAGCGGCAGGCCCAGGATTCGGGGTGTTGCAGGTAGGCGGCAAGCTGGGGGGCGGGGTCGCGGGCCGCGGCGAGATCGGCGGCGGTGCGGGCGTCGGCTTGGGCGGCGCGGCGGGCGCGCAGGGGGGTGCCGAGGAGGGTTTGCAGGGCGATGAGAGCGTGGCGGAGCATGGCGGGGTTTGGTTTGGGCTAGACGATGCCGTCTTCGCGGTTGTATTCGATCATGTCGTTCACGGCTTGGGCGAGCCATACCCAGCAGTCGGGGAATTCTCGGCGCTGCTCCCAGCCGGGGCCGGCGAAGTCGTGGATGAGCTGGACTTTGCCGCCTTTGCCGATTTCGAAGCAGGCAATGTCGTCGCAGTCGTCCCTTCGGGCAAAGGGAATCAGTTTTCTTGTTGGGTAACGGTTTTGCAACCCGTCATAACGGATTTTTGCGCGTTCGGCATCCAACAAATACCAAATATCGAAATCGACTAAATTCAGCTCGATCATTTTTTTAAATGATTCAGGATATTGGAAGGCGGGGATGTTGAGCATATAGCTTTTCATGGGAGTGCTCCTTATGCTGAGGCTACCTGAAAATCAGGATGGCGGGAAAGTGCTTATTGTTTTTCAGGTAGCCTTCGGCACGGCGAAATGTGGTTTCAACGGAGTTGCGGCCCGGCAAAATATCCGTATCGGCGCGGCGCAAAAAACAGCAGGGGCAAACCTGCTGTTTTGCTTGGCAATCAGTCTTCGCCCCACACTTCTTTGGCGATTTCTTCCACCAGCCGCACTTTCGCCCACTGCTGCGCTTCGGTCATGATGTTGCCCTCTTCGGTGGAGGCGAAACCGCATTGCGGGCTCAAGGCCAACTGTTCCAGCGGCACGATTTGCGCGGCTTCGGCAATGCGCGCCTTCACAGCGGCTTTGTCTTCCAGCTCGGGGAATTTGGAGGTGATCAAACCCAGCACGATGCGGCCTTTGTGCGAATTGTCGTTGAAATATTTCAGGGGCTCGAAGCCGCCGCTGCGCTCGTTGTCGTATTCGAGGAAATAGCCGTCATAAGCCGTTTTGCCGAACAAATCGGGCGCCACGGGGTCATACGCGCCGCTCAAAAGGTAAGACGATTTGTAGTTGCCGCGACAAACGTGGGTGGTGATGGTCATGCCGGCGGGTTTGTCGGCCAAAATGGCCTGCACGTTTTCCAGCGCGTAGCGTTTGCTGTCTTCAAAATCGAAATCGGGCTTGCCGTAGTTGTTGCACAGCGTGCCCCAATACACGTCGTCGATTTGCAGGTAGCGGCAGCCGGCGTCGTAGAAGGCGCGGATGGCGTCTTTATAGGTTTGGCGCACGTCTTCGGCGAAGGCCTGTTTGCTTGCATACACGCCGGTGTCCCAAATAAAGGGGTACATCAGTTGGTTGGGGCTGGGGATGGTGTATTTCACGATGCCGCGCCCGCCCACGATTTCGGCCAGCGATTGATAGTGCCGGATAAACGGATGCTCAGGATTCCACGATACTTTGCCGTTGCAGCGGGTGTTGTATTTGCGGACTTCGGTGCCTTTGAAAGCGTAGGCCTGCTCGGGGACAAAGCCTTCGATGCCGTTGAGGTTTTCGAGGAAGTCGATGTGCCACCAGGAGCGGCGGAATTCGCCGTCGGTGATGACTTGGATACCGGCGTCGAGCTGCTCTTGCACCAGTTTGGCGATTTCTTGGTCTTCCACGCGGGTGAGCGCTTCGCGGCTGATTTTGCCTGCGGCAAAATCAGCGCGGGCCTGTTTGAGCGCAGCGGTGCGCAGATAGCTGCCGACGGTGTCGGCGTGCAGGGGGAGGATTTTGCTCATGGGATGTCCTTTATGCTGAGAGGGAAGGTGTAATGCTAACGGCTGGCGGCGGGGTTGTGCAAACGGAGAATGGGCTTTTATTGCGCAAAAACTTGGATTTCAGCGGAACTTGTTTCAGGTAGCCTTTGCGGGAAGGGAAAGGCTACCTGAAAAATCGAGCGGCATAAAACCGTTGCAGATTTTCAGGTAGCCTCTTACTTCGCCTCAATCAATCTTCACCCGTTTCAACCTCAAAGCATTGCCCAACACGGAAACCGAGCTGGCTGCCATGGCCGCGCCTGCAATGACGGGGCTGAGGAAGCCGAAGGCGGCGAGCGGAATGCCCAAGATGTTGTAGAAGAAGGCGAAAAACAGGTTTTGCTTGATGTTTTTCAGCGTTGCCTGAGACACCAGCAGGGCATCGACCAATTGATTGACCGAATGCTGCATCAGGGTGGCGGAGGCGGTGTGTTCGGCGACGTCCGCGCCGCCTTTCATGGCGAAGCTGACGTTGGCGGCGGCAAGCGCGGGGGCGTCGTTGATGCCGTCGCCGACCATGGCTACGGTTTTGCCGGCGGCTTTGAGTTTCTGCACTTCGGCGGCTTTGTCGCGCGGACTCATGTTGCCGAAGGCGTGGGCGATGCCCAGTTGTGCGGCGATGTAGCCGACCGTGCCTGGGTTGTCGCCGCTCATAATATAAACATCAATGTTGTGTTTTTTCAGACGGCCTATGGCTTCGACGGCATCGGCTTTGAGTGTGTCGGCAAGGGCGAACGCGCCGATCGGTTTGTCGTTGACGGCGACGGCGACGATGCTGGCGATGTGCCAAACGTCGTCTGAAAGGTTTTCAGGTAGCCTTAAACCGACGTAATCGGGTTTGCCCGCTTTGACCGAACCTATGCCTTCGATTTCGGCGGCAATGCCTGCGCCGACTGCGGTTTGCGCATCTTGTGCGGCGGGGATGTCCAAACCGCGCGCGCGGGCGGCATCGACGATGGCCCGGGCGAGCGGGTGGGTGGCGGTCTGTTCGACGGCGGCGGCGATGCGGTACAAAGCGTCTTCGTCAAAACCGCCTTGGGGCGCAAGCCAAACGGCGGCGACTTGCGGTTTGCCTTCGGTCAGCGTGCCGGTTTTGTCCAAGACGACGGTATCGACGTGGGCGGATTCTTCCATAGACGCGGCGTCTTTAAACCAGATGCCGTGTTTCACCGCCTTGCCCATGCCGACCATAATCGCGGCGGGCGTGGCCAAACCGAGCGCACACGGGCAGGCGATGACCAAGACGGCGACGGCGTGCATCAGCGCGACCGTCCAATCGCCTTTGACCAGCCAAGTGCCGACAAAGGTCAAAAGCGCGATGCCGACCACAGTCGGGACGAACACGGCCGCCGCTTTGTCCGCCACGCGCGCAATCGGTGCTTTGCTGCCCTGCGCTTCGGAAAGCGCGTTCATCATGTCGCCGAGCAGGGTTTGGCTGCCCAATTGGGTGGCGCGGTACACCACGCTGCCGTCAGTCATCAGCGCGCCCGCCAGCACTTTGCCGCCCGCTTTTTTCTCTTCCGGATTGGATTCGCCGGTCAGGTGGCTTTCATCCGCCCAGCCGCTGCCGCTCTCCACGATGCCGTCGGCGGCAATGCGTTCGCCGTGGTTGGCGCGGATAAGGTCGCCGATTTGCACCTGGTCGATGGGAAGCTGCTTCCATTCGCCGTCGCGCTGCACGTTCACCTGAGTTGGCGTCAGTTTCAGCATCAAAGACAGGCTGTTCAGGCTGGATTTTTTGGTGCGGTGTTCCAAAAATTTGCCCAGCGATACAAAGCCGATGACCATCACGCCCGCTTCAAAATAAACGTGCGACATCCCGCTATGCCCCATCGCGCGGTGGTGGAACAGCATATAGGCGGAATAGAGGTAAATCGACACCGTGCCGATGGTAACCAGCACATCCATATTCGCCAGCCCGCCCTTAATGCTCGCCCACGCGCTTTTGTAAAACGGCACGGCCAGCCAAAGCTGCACCACGCTCGCCAGTGCAAACTGCCACAAAGGCGGCAGCATCCAGTCGTGCCGACCGACCATCATCCCTGCCATACCGATTAAAAACGGGACATTGATGGCAAACAGCAGCCACAGCCGCCAGCCGATATGTGCAGCTTCTTCAGGCTGCGGCAGCGCATCGGTTTTTTCCTTCGCGCCGTAACCCGTTTTCTCGATGATTTTGGCGATGTCGGCGACGGAAGTTTTGCTGTCGTCAAACGTAACCTGCGCCTCCTCGCTGGCGAAGTTCACCCCCGCCGATTCGACAAAATCTTTCTTGTTCAATACCTTCTCGATACGCGAAGCACAAGCCTGACAGGTCATGCCTTCGATTTGGAAGCGGACTTTTTGTTGCATGGTTTTTCCTCTTGTGCGGGAGGCTACCTGAAAAATGGTTGGGCTGTTTTAACTTGGATGAAGCTAGGTTTTTTCAGGTAGCCTGAGGTTCGGCAGGCTTACACAGCCGCATCGTAGCCGCCGTCTTCCACGGCTTCAATCAGCGCGGCGGCATTGGTTTTCGCCGGGTCGAATTCGATAACGGCGTTTTTCTTTTCCAGGTTCACTTCGGCTTTGGCCACGCCTTCGGTGTTTTCCAAAATGCGGGTTACGCTTTTCACGCAGCCGCCGCAGGTCATGCCGCCGATGTTTAAAGTGATGGTTTGCATAGGGATTTCCTTTCTGTTTTCAGGTAGCCATAAATAATGGGGGGCGGGCTTGTTTTCCCGCCGTGTGCCGCCACTATAAAGCTTCACCCCGAGTAAAGGTCAAGCCTTATGATGAACATCAGCCAGGCCGCTGCCGAAAGCGGCCTTTCCGCCAAGCAAATCCGCGATTATGAAAAGCACGGCCTGCTCGCCCCTGCCGAGCGCAGCGAAGCGGGCTACCGCCGCTACGGCCAGGACGACCTCGCCCGCCTGCGCTTTATCCGCCACGCGCGCGAAGTGGGCTTTTCGCTGCCGCAAATCGGCCGCCTGCTGCATTTGCAAGACAACCCGCAGCGCACCAGCCGCGAAGTGAAGGCGCTTGCCGCGCAGCACATCGCCGAGCTGGAAGCGCAAATCGGCAAACTGCAAAACATGGTGGCCGAGCTGCAACGCTGGCACGATGCCTGCGCGGGCAGCGATTGCCCGGAATGCGCGATTTTGTCGGGATTGGGGGAGGATTAGGCCGCGCGTGCGGAAGGGGAAAAGGCTACCTGAAAAATGGTTTTCAGGTAGCCTTTATTGGGCTTCGGGCGGTGTTTGCTGCAGTTTGCGGCATAAGTCGCGGCAGTATTTTTGCTGCTGCCGGCGCAGGTAGAGTTTCACCAGCCAGCGCGGCAGCCGTTTTTTCAGAGTAAGGGATTCGGTGAAATCCAGCTCGGTGCGGCCGTTGGCCAGCGCGGTGAAGCGGCCGACCCAGTGGCCGGAAAAGGTGTCGTTTTCCATATCGAAGGCCCACAGGTGCGGCGGCCGGGATTGGGTAACGGTAAACAGGGTGCCGGCGCCGGAGTGGCCGTATTCGCGGAATTGGGTGGCGCTGAGCGGCTCGATTTTCTGCACGTCGCTGCGCCAGGCGTAGTCGGTGAGGGAGGTAACGGTGCGCCACACGGTTTGGATGTCGGCGGGAACGGTGCGGCGGATTCGGGATTGGATGGGCATGGTGGCGGCTCGCTTCGTTTGTATTTGGCGGTATTGCTGTGGATGTCTAATTTTGCCAGATGGCTTACCGGATTCTACTGCTCGATAAACTGGATATAAACCGGATAAAGTGAGGCTACCTGAAAAATGGTTTTCAGGTAGCCTTTTTCGATGGGCTAGCCGGTTGTTTGATTACAGTTCCGCAACCAGGTTATACCAAGTTTCCCCGGCGTGCTGAGAGTCGGAGATGCCTTCGTTCTGGAAGCCGTGTTTTTCGTAGAAGGGGATCAGGTTTTCCAGGCAGGTGAGGGTGATGCCTTCGCGTTGGGCGGCACGGCATTGGCGGATGAGCTGTTGCAACAGCTGCCCGGCAATGCCTGCTTTGCGGCATTCGGGGGCGACGGCCAGGCTCAAAATTGCGCAGAATCCGCCTTGGGGCGGGTTGGCACGGGATTTCTTGAACAGCTCGTCGTGGATATAGCGGGCGTTTACCACGGGCCCGACGACATAGCCGAGCACTTCGCCTGCTGAGTTGCGGGCTACGATAAAGCTGTCGTTGATCAAATCGATCCGTTCGCGCATGGCGGCTTCGCTAGCGGCTTCTTCGGGCGTGAAGCCTGCCTGTTCGATCTGCATGATGCGGGGGAGGTCTGTTTGGGTCGGGTGGCCGAAGCTTAACTGCATTTTCTTTCCTTTATGTTGGATGAGGGTGGTTTTGTGCATTCCTGTCTGCAAGGCGGTTTGTGGCGCATCCGAATCAGGACGTTGCAATGGCGCTATTGTAGCCAAATCCGCTTAGAAAGAATTTGCTTAATTTGCTATGATTGAGTTTATTTTTGAAAGATTTTCTCGGATGGATAGGATAGATAAGAAAATTCTTGCCTGTTTGCAGGAAAACGGGAGGATTTCTCTCACTGATTTGGCAGAAAAGGCCGGCATCAGCCTGTCTCCCTGCCAGCGACGGGTGCGGCTGTTGGAACAGGACGGGGTAATCCGGGGCTATCAGGCCTGCCTCGCCCCGCAAAAGCTCGGTTTGGGGTTTGCGGCCATTGTGTTTGTGTCGCTTAAGAGCGGCGATAATCGAAATATTGTTTTGTTTGAACAGGCTATTGCCGATATGCCGGAAATCACGCAGGCGCAAAGGCTGTTTGGCGATCCGGATTATATGCTGCACATCGTGAGCGAAGATTTGGCAGCCTTCCAGCTGTTTTACGATCAATACCTGACCCACCTGCCGAACGTGGCGCGCCTGAGCTCGACTTTGGTGATGAAGAATGTGGTGGAAAGGGGGCTGCCGATTAGGTAGGGGAAGGTGAAGGATGAGGCTACCTGAAAATTCAGCACAGCGGAGTTTCTGCGAAGCGAAAATTTTCAGGTAGCCTCTCTCTAAGCATATTGTTCCATTAGTTCTATAATTTCTTTAAAACCGTCCCGTTCGGAACGATAGTGCTTGGTAAAAGCCAGCAGTTCCATCCCGCTATTGGCATTGGGGTAGTGCACATCCCCACCGTTTTCCAGCATTTTTTTCAACACATCCAGCCGATGCGGCATGGCGCCCATCATGCCCAAGGGAATCACATTGTCTTCATTGGGGATGTTGGGGTTGGCGCCCGCTTCCAATAGAGCCAGGGCGGCATCGCCGTTCTCAGCCAGCATAGCGTAATGCAGCGGGGTCATGCCGTAGCAGTCTTGGGCGTTCACCTCTACGCCTCTCTCTAAATAAAAATAAACAGTGGGCAAAGGGGCGGGGCTATATGAATTAATATTTATCCTATGTAGGAAATTCCAGTGTGCGGAAGGAGTAATGTAAAGTGGATCAAACTTCCCTGTACGTTCCATTTCTTCCAAGAACAATATGTTCCCATCCCCATTTGCACCAACAATTTGTTCATCAATAGTTTCAGGCGGGAGTTGAGTTATTCTGTTTTTCATTGTTGTCTATTCTCATATATCTGTATTGAGGCTACCTGAAAATTTTCAGGTAGCCTATTTTACTGTTTTGCGGCGGTTTCTGTTGCAACAGGCGGGCTGGTTTCCTGTTGCCAGCCGCTGCCGATGGCTTTGTAGAGGTTGAGCAGGTTGAGGCCGGCTGCGAGCCGGTTGTCGAGGAGGCGCTGGCTGTGGTCGATGGCGGCGAGCTGGGATTGCAGGGCGGTGTCGAGGGTTTTGCGGCCGTAGCGGAAGAGCTGGCGGTCGTCGCGCACTTGGCGTTGGGCGGTGCGCTCGGCCTGCTGGAGCTGCTGCTGTTGCTCGGCGAGGGCATGTTGGGCCTGGTAGGCGTTGTCGACGTCGGCGAGGGCTTGCAGCAGGGTTTGGTCGTATTGGATGAGGGCGGATTGCAATCGGGCGTCGGCGGCTTGGATGTTGGCGCGGATGCGGCCGGCGGTGAAGAGGGGGAGCTGCACGCCGATGCTGAAGAGGCCGCCGTTGCTGCTGCGGGCGCGGTTGAGGGGGGCGAGGTCGCTGTTGAGCTCGATGCGGCCGGTTTGCCAGAGGAATTGGATGTTGAAGCGGGGGAGGAGGTCGGCTTTGGCGCTGGCGAGCAGGGCACTGCGGGCTTGCACTTCGGCGGCGCGGGCGCGGATGTCGGGGCGCTGGTTGAGCAGTTCGGCGGGCTGGATGCCTTGGGGCGGGGCGGGCAGGTGCTGCAGGGGGGCGGCTCGGCGCATGGCTTCGCTATCGAGGCGGAAGCTTTGCGGGGTTTGGCCGGTGAGCACGGCGATGCTGCGCTGTTCGGCGTCGAACTGGGCTTGCAGGGTGCTTTGGCGGGCTTCTAGGGCTTGGATTTGGGCGGCGATGGCGTTGGTGTCGTGGGCGGTGGCGTGGCCGGCTTGGAAGCGGCCGGCGATGTAGCGTGCCAGTTCGCCGAGGGTGGCGAGCTGTTGGGCGATGAGGGTTTGCTGCTGCTGGATGTGGGCGGCGCGCAGGTAGTGTTCGGCGATTTGGGCGCTGATGATGAGGCGGCTGCCGTGGAGCTGCTCTTGGGCGCCGAGGGCGGCGGCGCGGGCGGCATCGGCATCGCTGCTTTTTTGGCCGAAGATGTCGGGCTCCCAGGCGGCGCTGAAGCCGGCGGAGGCGAGGTGGCCGCCGTTGCCGAGGTAGGGGTCGCGGTGGTGGTTGCGGTAGCCGTAGGCGTTGGCGGCGAGGCCGGCGCTGGGGCGGAGGTCGGCTTCGGCTAGGCGGGCGGTGGCGCGGGCTTCTTGGAGTCGGCTCTGGGCGAGGGCGATGCTGTGGTTGTGTTGCAGGCCTTGTTCGATGAGGCGGGCGAGCTGGGGGTCGGGCCATTGCTGCCACCAGCGGGCGAGGTTGGGGGCGGGGTTGGATTGGCCGGTGTGCTGGAAGTGTTCGGGCAGCGCGATGGCGGATTGGCGGTCGATCTGGGTGGCGGTGCAGGCGGTGAGGAGGAGGGCGAGGGCGATGGGGAGGAGTTTGGATGCGGGCATGGTGTTTTCCTTGGGGTGGGCTACCTGAAAAGTGGTGAGGATTTTCAGGTAGCCTTTGGGGCTATGGTTTGGTTTGCCGGGCATGAATGCCCGACCTACGGGCTACCTAAAACTACGGGCTATCCGTATGAGGCTACCTGAAAAATGAAGCATGATTTTTCAGGTAGCCTTTTTGTTCCGCTAATTCTGCTGCGCCAGCATCCGGCGGAAGCGGACGATGGCCAGGGTGGTGAAGAGTGCGCCGGAAACGGCGGTAACCAGCACGCTGCGGCGGATGACGCTCCAGCCGGCGCCGCGGAAGATGATTTCTTTGCTGATGGCAGAGAAGTGGGTCATCGGCGAGAGCTCGGAAACCGTGCGCACGGCGGGCGGCAGGTTTTCGATGGGCGAGGTGCTGCCGGAGAGCAGGAACACGGCGATATACACAATAATGCACAGCAGGCTGAACTGCGGCATGGTGGGCGCCTGGGTGGCCAGCAGCACGCCCAGCCCGGCCACGGAAAAGAGGTACACCGCCTGGCAGGCGATAAACAGCAGCAGCGAGCCGTGGATCGGCACGCCCACCACACGGTGCATCACCAAGAGCAGCGAGAGGGTGGAGGAAACGAGGATGATCAGCCCGTTGGCCAGAATCTTGGCCATCACAATCTCGCTCGCGCCCACCGGCATCACCAATAAATGCTCGATCGTGCCGTGCTCTCGCTCGCGGATAACAGCCGCGCCCACCAAGAGGATGGTGAGCAGGGTGGCGTTGCCCACCAGCTGGTTGAGCGGCATAAACCAATCGCTGCGCAGGTTTTCGTTGAACAACACATTCATCACCGGCTCGAAAGGCGCGGCTGCGGTGGCATTGGGCTGGCCCAGATAAGCGCCCACTTCGCGGTTCACAATCTGGCGGATGTAGCCGGAGCCCACCCCGGCCTGCGACATGGCGGTGGCGTCCACCAGCAATTGCAGCTGCGGGCGTTTGCCGGCCAAAAGGTCGGCAGTGTAGTTGGGCGGGATGGCGAGGATGAAGCTGTATTCGCCCAAATCCATGGCGCGGTCGATTTGGCCGCTGTCGATGTCGGCCACATGCTTGAATTGCGGCGCGAGCATGGCATCGCGGATGCGGTAGGTGAGCGCGCTGCGGTCTTGGTCGTACACTGCCACCGCCGCATCTTTCATTTCCACCGTCATGTTTTTCGACACGGAATACACGGAAAAGGTAAACATAAACACCAACAGCCCGAAGAGCGCATAATCGGTGAAGAAGCTGCGGATTTCCTTGCCGCCCAAATACCACACGTTTTTCAACCACTGGCGCATGTTATTTCTCCTGTTTTTTCAGTAACAGCCCGGCGGCGAGCCAATAGACGGCGAAAAACAGCAAGAGCATGCCGCACAGCGTGTCCACATCGCGCCAGCCCAGGCCTTTGGTGATGGTGCCCAGGCTGATGGTTTGAAACCAGCTGCTTGGAAACAGCTGCCCCATCCAGTAGCCCGTGCCGTTTAGGGTAGAAGTGGGATAGAGCATGCCGGAAAAGTTCATCGCCGGAATCATTGCCAGAATCGCCGCAGCAAAAATCGCCGCCACCTGCGTGCGCACGAAGGTGGACACCAAGAGCCCGAAGCCGGTGGAGGCGAGCACGAAACACAGCACTCCCGCCGTGAGCGCGGCAAACGAGCCCTTCAGCGGCACGCCCAGCCCGAACACCACCACACCGAGCAAAATCAGATAGCTCAAGAGCGAGAGCAGCACATAGGGCAGCTGCTTGCCCAAAAGGTATTGGAAGGGCGAGGCGGGCGAGCTGTATAGGTTCATGATGGAGCCGATTTCCTTTTCGCGCACCACAGAGAGCGCGGTGAGCATGGCGGGGATCATCATCAGCGAGAGCATCAGGAAGCCGGGCGTGAGCGCGTTGATGCTTTTGAAGGTGGGGTTGTAGATGAAGCGGGTTTGCACTTCGGTGGGCGCGGCGGGGCGGATGCCGTGTTGGCGGTAGAGCTCGGTGCCGTATTGGCTGAGGATGCCTTGCGCGTAGCCGATGATGTTTTCGCCCACGAAGGGCCAGGAGCCGTCCACATAGAAGGCGAGCTGGGGGCGGCGTTGCAGCATCAGGTCTTTGCCGAAGCCGGGCGGGATTTCCATCACCATGCGGGCGCGGCCGGCGGTGAGGGTGGTGTCGATGTCGGCGCGGGAGCCGAGGCTGGCGGTTTGGCGGAAGTAGGCTGAGCCGTCGAACTGTTGCGCCAGCTCGCGGCTGTATCGGCTTTGGTCTTGGTCGAGCACGGCGAAGTCCATTTCGTTTACGTCGAAGGATACGCCGAGGCTGCCGGCCAGCAGGTAAACGAGCGGGCCGATGAGGGCAAACATGAGGCGGATGCGGTCGCGCAGCAGCTCTTTGCCTTCGCGCCGGGTGAAGGTGAATACGGCGGCGAGCCAGTAGCGTAGGCCGGAATGGGCGGCGGGGGTTTTGCTGTGCAGAAACGCGCTGCGTTCGTTTTTGCTGTGCAGAAACTCGCTGCGTTCGTTTTTGCTGTGCAGAAACTCGCTGCGTTCGTTTTGGCGAAACTCGCTATGCTCGTTTTCAGGTAGCCTTGCTTGGGCGGTTGGGGCTGCGGATGCCTCTTCAGATTTTTCAGGTAGCCTTTCGTTTTGGCGAAATTCGCTACGCTCATTTTGGCGAAACTCACTTCGTTCGTTTTGGCGAAACTCGCTATGCTCATTTTCAGGTAGCCTTTGCTGTTCGGCGGCTTCGTCTTGCTCCAGATAGCGGATGAAGGCTTCTTCCAGGGTGTCGGCGTGCTGGCGGCGGCGCAGTTCGTCGGGTGCGCCCACGGCCAGCACGCGGCCTCGGTGCATCAGCGAGATGCGGTCGCAGCGGGCGGCTTCGTTCATGAAGTGGGTGGACACGAAAATGGTCACGCGTTCTTCCCGCGCCATGCGGAACAAATACTGCCAAAACATATCGCGCGCGGCGGGATCGACGCCGGAGGTTGGCTCGTCGAGTATCAACACCTGCGGGCGGTGCAGGCAGGCGGCGGCCAGCTGCAGGCGCTGGCGCACGCCCAAGGGCAGGGCGGCTGGGATGGCGTCGGCCAAATCGGCCAGTTCGAATTGCTGCAGCACGGCGGCGATGGCGGCTTCGCTTTTGCTGCCGAGCTGGTAGAGCTGGGCGTGCAGCACCAGGTTTTGCCGCACGGAGAGCTCTTCATACAGCGAAAACGCCTGCGACATATAGCCCACACGTTGCCGCACGGCGGCGCTGCCGGCATCGATGGGTTCGCCCAGAAGCGTGGCTTCGCCTTCGCTAGCGTCGAGCAAGCCGGTGAGCATTTTCATGGTGGTGCTTTTGCCGCAGCCGTTGGAGCCGAGAAAGCCGAAAATTTCGCCTTGGCGGATGCGGAAGCTCACTTTGTCCACCGCGGTGAAATCGCCGAAGCGTTTGCTGAGGTTTTCGGCTTCGATGGCGGGCGGCAGGGAATCGTCGGGGATGAAGGGCGGCAGTTGGCTGTCGTCCCAATGGGTTTGCTTGTTTTCAGGTAGCAGCCGGATATAGGCCTGCTCCAGCGTGGTGCAGCCGCTTTGCGCGAGGATGGCCTGTGTGCGGCCGTTTACTAGGATGTTGCCGTCGTCCATGGCCAGCAGCTGCTCAAACTGCTCGGCTTCGTCGATGTAGGCGGTGGCCACCAGCACGGTCATGCCCGGGTTTTCGGCGCGCAGTTCGCGCACCAGCTCCCAAAATTGCCGGCGCGAGAGCGGATCCACGCCGGTGGTGGGTTCGTCTAAAATCAGCAGCTTGGGGTTGTGCACCAGCGCGCAGCACAGGCTGAGCTTCTGCTTCATGCCGCCGGAAAGCTTGCCGGCGGCGCGGGAGGCGAAAGGCGCCAGGCCGGTGGATTGCATCAGGCGAGCGATGCGCTGCTGGCGCTGCTGTTTGTTCAGGCCGAACAGGCGGGCGTGGAAATCGATGTTTTCATACACCGAAAGCGTGGGGTAGAGGTTTTTGCCCAAGCCCTGCGGCATGAAGGCGATGTGCGGCAACATCTCTTCGCGCTCGGCCTTGTGCGCCAGGTTGTGTCCGAGCACGCGCACTTCGCCGCTTTGGATGGTGCGCACGCCGGCAATCAGCGAGAGCAGGGTGGATTTGCCCACGCCGTCCGGCCCGATCAGGCCCACGGTGCTGCCGCTTTCGATGGCGAGCGACACGCCTTTGAGCGCCTGCCGTTTGCGGTAGGCGTGGGAAACGCTGCTCAGCTCGATGGCGTTCTGCATGGCCTTATCCTATTGCGGCAGGCGGGTGCGCAGCCCGGCCGGCCAGGGCTGCTTGGCATCGGTGCGCACATAGCCGGTGGCCGTCATGCCGCCTTTCAGGTAGCCCTGGTATTTGGCTGCCACGTCGGCGGGGATTTGCAGCTTCACCCGAAACATCAGCTTGGTGCGTTCTTCGGCGGTTTCCACGAATTTGGGCGTAAACTGCGCTTCGGCAGAAACATAGGTCACCGTGGCGGGGAACACCGCGTCCAGCCCGTCCATTTTGATACGTGCCTCGCTGCCCAGCGGGATTTGGTTCACCGTGGGTGCGGGCAGAAACAGGCTGATGCTGGCGTCGTTCAGGTTCAACAGGCTCACCACTTTGCCGCCGGCAGGCAGCACGTTGCCCGGCTCGGCCAGCCGGTATTCCACCCGTCCGGCCTGCGGCGCGCGCACCGACAAATCGCCGATCACGGAAGACACCTGTGCCATCTTGGCCTGTGCCTGCCCCACCCCGGCCTGCGCCTCGTTGCGGGCGGCCTGCGCGGCCTGCACGGCGGCACGGGCGGCATCGCGCTGCGCCAGGCGTGTGTTGAGCTCGGCTTGGGAGATTAAATTGTCGCGGAACAGCTGGCGGGCGTTGTCGGCTTCCATCTGCGCGGTTTTCAGCTGCTGCTGCTGGGCGTCCACCTGCGCCTGGGCGCGGCGCACGGTTTGCTCCAGCTGCGCCTTGCCGGCCTGCGCTTCGGAAAGCTGCGCCTGCGCGGTGTCGGAAGAAAGCCGCGCCAGCACGGTATCCGCCTCCACATACTGCCCTTCCTGCACCAGCATTTCCTCCACCCGACCGGCATACAGGCTGGCCACGTCCATGCGGGCAAATTCCAGCCGGCCGTTGGCGTGGGCGATGCCCGCCAACGGGTCGGACGCGCTGTATTGGCGGAACACGAGTATGCCGATGCCGGCGATCGCGGCCAGCGGCAGCAGGAGCAACAGGCGTTTGGGCAGTTTCATGGCGGATACCTCACAGGAATGCGTGAACTGGGAACAATTCTAAAGGCACGGCCGGGCGCTGCAAACCGTTAAAAAGCGATGCCGTGTGCCACTAAGCATACGAAAATGCTAAAACAGTTGCTTAAGCGCACGGGAAACCGCAAAATAACATCGCCGCAACCCGTCAGCCAGGCCCATCATGACCGAACACGCAGACTACACCGACCCGCGCATCATCAAAACCCACCGCGCCATCCGCGAAGCATTCATCGATCTGCTGCACGAAAAGCCCTTCGCCCAAATCGCTGTGCAGGATATTCTCGATCGCGCCCCAGTAAACCGTTCCACCTTCTACAAATACTACTCCGGCAAAAGCGATCTGGCCGGCAAAATGATTGCCGACTTCAAAGCCGAATACGGCGCCCTCTTGCGCACCCGTTTCCAAGTGGGCAGCTTCGACGCGTTTTTAAACGTGATGCCCGAAGCCTCCTACTGGATACACAGCCGCCGCCGGCTCATCCTCGCGCTGTGGAAAGTCGATACCCGCCGCCACCACCTCTACCGCGACATGCACGGCTTAATCAAACAGCAGTTCCTCCGTTTTGCCCGCACCCGCCCCGGCGCCGCCCCCGATAAAGATTGGGACTACCAGGCCGATATGCTCGCCACCATCATATTGGGCAGCATGAACTATTTCTTCAGCCGAGACCTCCCCCTGCGCCTGCCTGAAATTCGCCAGGCATGGGCGGAAATGAGCAAGTTGTTGTTGGCGTGAGCACGTGCGCCCGCGATAGTGCAGGCCCGTATGAATGGTGCGCAAGCTCGCGCTTTTTCAGGTAGCCTTTGCAGTGGCGGAGAAAGGCTACCTGAAAAAAAGATACTGCCTGCGTGCGGTGATTTTTCGACTGCCCAATTCATCCGCCGCATTAAAACAGGCTACCTGAAAAATTTCAGGTAGCCTGTTTGGCGTTGGGGCAAACGGGATTTAGAAACGGTTTTTCAATTCGCGCAGGGCGGCGAATACTTGTTCTTCGTTGGCGAGGGTTTGGCCGGAGAGTTCGGCGGCGCGGGCGGCTACCTGAAAATCGGCGGTGCGCAGGAAGGGGTTGATTTGCCGCTCGTGGGCGAGGGATACGGGCAGGGTGGGAATATTTGCGGCAGCTTGCAGGCTGCGGGCGATGGCGGGGTTGTGCAGCTCGATGTGTGCGGCGAAGCGCAGGTTGGCGGCGGTGTATTCGTGGGCGGGGTAGAACAGGGTGTGTTCGGGCAGCCGGTTGAAGCGTTGCAGGGAGGCGAAGAGCTGCCCGATGGTGCCGGTGAACACGCGGCCGCAGCCGGCGGAGAAGAGGGTGTCGCCGCAGAATACGTGCAGCTGGTCGTTATCTTGCAGCAGGTAGCTGAGGTGGCTGTCAGTGTGGCCGGGGGTGTGCCACACGCGCACTTGGCCTTGCCAGAGGGGCCAGTGGCTGCCTTCGCCTGCCGTTTCGGTGGCTTCGGGGATGTCGCGGTTGCCGTATACGGCGCAGTCGGGGAAGTGGCGGCGCAGTTCGGCGAGGCCGCCGGTGTGGTCGTCGTGGTGGTGGGTGACCCAGATTTGGCGCAGGCTGAGGTTATGGTTTTTCAGGTAGCCTAACACGGGCGCGGCTTCGCCGGGGTCGATGCACACGGCTTCGCTGCCTTGGTGCAGCAGCCAGATGTAGTTGTCGGCGAGGGCGGGGATGGGGAGGATTTGCATGGGTTGTTTTGAATGAAGGGTGCTGGATATGCGGGGATTTTAAGCGACGATGGCGGTTGCTGGGAAGTGCGGGGGTGAATGAATTGACAAATAAGGGGCGGGTTGCGAGAATGCCCGCCTTTACGGCATTTTACAAAGGATCAGGCGGCTGATGTCTACTGTGGATTATGTGGTTAATCTGGTGCTGAGCGCGATTTTGATTGTGGGGGGCGTATCAGTTTTATTTTTTCACCCAGCGCCATCCGCTGCGCGAGGCGAAGGTGATTGCTTCGCGGCTGGATGAGAAGATTCCGTTTGTGGCGTGGTGGTCGTGGGTGTATAGCTTTCTGTATTATCCGGCGATTCTGTATTTGAATTGGCTGATGGCGGATTCTCGCCAGTTTGTGATGACGGACTGGGGGAGTGATATATTTTGCATCGGAAGGTAGGAAACAAAAAAATGGCCGCAATCCTTTAATGACGGGGATTACGGCCATTTCCTTGTCCGGAAACCGTGGCGCTTTATTTTTCCAAAAACTGGTCAAAAATGGGCAGAATTTTGGTGCAGAATGGTCAGGGAATGGATGGAAGTGGGCAAAAAAGCGGAAAAAATGGGCTGGATTTAACCGGGTGTTAAACGCCGGTTAAAGGGCACGACCTAGCCATACCACCTTGCCGATGATGCTGACACTGTTATCACTGCTATCGCCATTTTGCAGGGGTACTTCAAATGGGTCATATTCAGGGTTCGCGCTGGTAATTCGTAGGGCATGCGGTAAGCGCTGTACCCGTTTTACAAAGATCTCGTTACCGATCCGGAGGGCATACAGGCCGTCACTAGCCTCAGTGCGGCTGTGGTCGACGAGGATGGCATCTTTGTCGTTGAGGACACCGGCCATGCTGTCACCCTTAACCATAACTACAGATAAGTTATTAAAATCTGTTGTAACAAATGCTTCCAACCAGTCGCGCCGGAAAGCTAAGGTAGATTTTGGCGGTATATCATCTGCCCATGCACCATGCCCGGCTGATAAAGCCACGTCATATAACGGGATAAATACAAACTCATCTATATCAACAGGCCTGCCTTGTACGTCAAAGGCACAACCTTCTCCGGTCGACTCTCCACGTTCGGCTTTTCTAATATTGTTCAATGTATTTTTCGTTTCAGCCAGCCGCTGTTGCAGCAGCCGGCGGCCTTCGTCTTGCTCGGAAACGTTATAGGATGCCTGAGGTTCTTTTAAGCGGTTAGCACCTGAGGCAAACATAGGACCTTGCCCGGTTGCAAGCCAATTGACCTCTACCCCAGCAGCTTGTGATAGACGCACTAGATTGCTTCTAGAAGGGTCAGCTTGTCCTGTAATCCAGCGTTTAATTGTTGCACTCGTTACGCCAACCTTTCTAGCAGCCTCGGCTTGTTTACCTCTACCAAGCATCTCTACAGTTATAGAAATTCGCTCGGTGAACGCCTCTAAATCATCGTAAAAGTTACCCATTTAAGTTTTACCCTTTCGTAAAAGAAAGAATAACCGTAAAACAAAAACTAATTGATGTATAAAATCAACTAATTATAAAAATAACGAACTCTTATTAAAGAAATCGTAACTTTTACGCTTGTTATTTCTATCTTTTACGATATAATACCTACATCGAGGCAGTTCCCCAACTGACAAAACATAGGTATTCAAAATGAAAAAAAATATAGCTGAAAAAGTAGCTCCGGAATCTTTGGATTGGCATCGTGCAGACATCATCGCTGCATTAAAAAAACAGGGTTGGTCTATCCGCGCACTGGCCGCACAAGTCAATGTGCACCCGACCACGCTTTACAGTGCCCTAGTCAAACCTTATCCGAAAAGCGAACAGGTCATTGCCGATGCCCTAGGCATGAGGCCTGAACAAATTTGGCCGCAACGGTATGCGGCTCGCAATTTCCAGCCGGTGCTACACCGTACAGTTAATGCTTAAACGCATTGTACGGAACAAAAACGGAAAAATCACGCACTTAAATTCCCAAAATGAGGGTTCGAGCCATGAGAAAACTAAACAAAATGGAACTAACGGCATTGTCTAACTGCAGGAAAACGCTGTTAAAACAGCTTGGAATACCAAAAATTTACTATACCGATAACGGTAACGGACAAAAAAGTAGTTTTTGCAAATAAGACAGTCAGAGTTAGTAGGCAGCACCATGAGAAACAGCAAAAAACAGTCCAAAGCCACCTCGCTCGACCATGCCATCGAGCTGGCCAAGCACCATGCTAAAGAGCGCAGGCTGCCATCCAAGGTAATGGCCGACCTGATGGGCGTGGAGCTCAAAACGTACTACCGCTGGCTGCTCGAAAACACCATGCCACTTAACCGGATAGCCCAGTTTGAGGCTTTAACTGGCAGCCGATACATCAGCGAGTACTTGAGCGTGCTGCATGGCGACCGGGTAGTCATTGAAATCCCACGCGGCCGCAAAGGCTCTACCGCTGATATTGCCAAAGTACAGAGCCAAACAGCGGAAGCCATCGCCCTATTGGCTAAATGGCACGAAGACGGCAGCGGTGTGGATGAGACCATCGAAGCCCTGACCGGTGTACTGGCCTTGCTCGCCTACCACCGCGAAAACGTCAAAAAGGCAGAGACCCCGGAGCTAGGGTTTGGAGACGATGATGAGTGAGTATCTAAATGCCGCTGAGCTGGCCTCTTTACAGATTCGCGGGTTGCCAGGTACTGCGAAAAACATCATTGAGAAAGCCAAGCGCGAATCTTGGCCTTGCCGCAGACGATTCGGGAAAGGCGGTGGTTTTGAGTACCAAGTAGCCGCCCTGCCGCAGGGAATCCAAGACGCCATCGCTGAAAAACACCTGATGGGGATGCTGGCCAAGTCCACGGCCAAGCCCCCTGTGCAGAAGAAAAAGCAATCTAAGCCAGCTGTTCTGCGCCCATCCCAAGCCGGCTTGCCTTTGGACACTGTTATTAAAGGCTACAACCAAAAACAGATAGCCTGTGCCCATGCCCGAATGTCTTTGGTGGCCGAAGTACTGCATATCCACCGTACGAGCGGTATGCCGGTGCATAAAGCCGTGGCGCTGATGGTAGAACAGATTGAGTTGGGCGCGCTAAACGAAGCCATGATGAAACTGGTGCCGATTGCCAACAACAAAAGCGGTGGAGCCTCAAAAATCGGGCAACGCTCGCTGGCCGGATGGGTGGCAGCCTATAAGAAGGCAGGCAGCCCGAACGAGCGGCTGGTGGCACTGGCTCCGGGCAAGGGTAAACAGGAGCTGCCGATTGAGGCACATATCTGGCTGGGCGACTTTTTGGCGATCCACTGCCGCCCGCAAAACCCGCCGCTGGCACACAGTTATCAGGATTTTGCCGAGTGGTACGGCAACCAGCCCGCCCCGGCCTATACCCTGCCAAGTTATGACGCCGTGAAGCGCGTGTGGAACAAATTGCCTGAAATCATGCGCCAGCGCGGTCGTAAAACGGGCCCAGCCTACACCAAAATCCTGCCGCACGAGAAGCGCGATTGGGATGTATTGGAGCCGAACGATGTGTGGATCGGCGACGGCCACTCATTTAAGGCCAAAGTACAGCACCCGGTGCACGGCAGCCCGTTTAAGCCGGAGGTAACGGTGGTCTTGGATGGCTGCACACGCATGGTTATGGGCTTTTCGGTAAGTTTTGCCGAGTCCTGTATCGCGGTTTGCGACGCCTTGCGCATCGGCATGAAGCACTTTGGTTTGCCGCTGATCTACTACTCCGACAACGGTGCTGGGCAGACGGGTAAAACCATCGACCACGAGATAACCGGTATCGCCGCAAGGCTCGCCATCCACCATGTAACCGGTATCCCGAGCCACCCGCAGGGGCGCGGCATCATCGAACGGTGGTGGAAAGACAACTTGGTACGGTTGGCACGCAGTTACGACACATTTGTCGGCACCGGGATGGATGAAACCACCAAAAACACAGTGTACCGCAAGCTGGAATCGGCCATCAAAGCCGAGCGCAAGGGCAAGGAGCTGACCACCGAGCAGCGCCGCTACCGGCAGAAACTGCCCACTTGGAATCAGTTTATCGCCGATGTGGCCGCCACCATCGACAGATATAACAAGCGGCCGCACTCCGAACTGCCGAAAAAGGCCGACGGCCAGCGCTACAGCCCCGCCGAATACCGCCAACACCGCATCGCGCTGATGGTAAAAGACGACCTGCACATCGAAATGTTGAGTCATGAGGAGCTGGATACGCTGTTCAGGCCGGAAGTGGAGCGCACGGTACGCAACGGTTGGCTGGATATGCTGAATTTCCAATATTTCAGCAATGCTCTAGATGTCCACCACGGCAAAAAGGTGCGGGTGTCCTACGATTTGGACGATGCCTCGAGCGTGAAGGTGTACGACATGGACGGCCAATACATTTGCCGCGCCGAGCTTAACGGCAACAAGCATCCCGCCTTTGATATGGATTCGGTACGCGCCATCAAGGACAAGCAACGCGCCGACAACCGCAAAAAACGCAGGCAAAACCAAATCGCCGAAATCGAAGCCGAACGGCGTGGGGTGTTGGATGCCAGGGCAAGCATCAAGGCGTTGGCATCGACACCGGCGGAGGAGCTCCCGGCAGAAATGCCCGAGGTGTTGGAGGTGGAATACGAAGAAATCCCCGCCACCGGTACAGACGGCACAAGCCGCAGGAAAAAAGACGGATTTAGGTATTTTTAACGCTAAAACGACCCGATTACAGGGCATTTAACAGGGGTTTAAACATGAGTTACGCAGAGAAATTACAGAATCACATGAACCGCTACAAGGTATCGCAGAACCAAGTAGCCAAGAGCCTAGGCAAATCCAAGGCCATGATCAACCAATACCTGCAGGGCAAGTATCCCGGCAATGTTGAGGAACTGGACGAAATCGTCGCCGCCTACCTGAAACGCGAAGCCAAACGCCTGAAAAATCCGAAACTGGCAGAAAAAATCCTCAACACCGATACCGTACATACCATTACAGACCTGCTCTCTACCGCCTACGAAGAATGCCAAAACGGCGTGATTTACGGCCGCGCCGGTTTGGGCAAAACCACCGCCCTGCGCGTGTTTGCCAAGCAGAATCCGGAAGTGGTGCTGATTGAAACGCTCACCACCTATACGCCGAACGTGCTGCTCAAAAATATCGCCAAAAAAATCGGCGTAGAACTGCGCGGCAGTACCAATGACATCAACGAAGCGGTGATTAAAAAGCTGCAAAGCAGCGGTCGCCTGCTGATTGTGGACGAAGCCGAGAACCTGTCCACCCGCTCGCTGGAGCTGCTGCGCCGCCTGCACGATTTGGCTGGTATCGGTTTAGTGCTGGTGGGCACGCCCCGCCTGTTATCCAATCTGAAAGGCCGCCACGGCGAGCTGGAGCAGCTGTATAGCCGCGTTACCCTGCACTGGGACTTGGGCGACAGCGTGCCGCGCGAGGAATTGGACGCCATTGCCCGCGCCACCCTGCCGGAGTTGGCCGACAAAGCCAAGCTGCGCGGCAAGATTATCGACAAGGCAGGCGGCAGCCCGCGCCGGTTGTTCAAAATCCTCTCCAATATGTACCGCATGAGCTACCTGAATGCCCGTGACGACGGCGAAATCCTGCCGCTGGACGAAGCCCTGCTGGAGCGGGTGGAGATGGTGCTGATCAGGAGCTGATATGGCTACCCGTAGATGGCAACGGCTCAAAACCTGCCGCGTCTGCCGCCGCCTCAAGTACCTGCGCAATTACCGCTACATCGGCAGCGGCAGGGAGCGACACAAGGAGCGGGCGGACAGCTGGTCGGACGTGTGCAGGGAGTGCGAAAACGAGGCTAAGGCTTTGAAGGCACAATAATTTTTTTGCCTTACGTTTTGGATAAGTGATTGTAATTAAAGGATTTTAGAAATGTTTGCAGATGTGATGGAAGTAAAACTGCGCCAGTGGCTGATTGCGGTAGCCGCCGCCATAGCCTACAGCGGACTGGCCGCCTCCTGCGCCCCGCAGCCCGTGCCGGCCGTGAGTGCCAGAGCTGCCGCCGTGCAGGAAGCTGCCGCCCGCAGCGCCGCCCTGCAAAGGCAGGTGGAACGCGAAGCGGTGCAACAAGAAGCGGCCTACAGCCGCATGAGCGACCGAGAGCGGATACGCGGCATCGTGTATGAGCCCGCCCCCGACAGACTACCTGAAAACGAAAGGACAAAACCATGATTAGGCGACCGATTAGACGACGCGGCTACAACTTGAGCGACGAGGAATTTAAGGCGCGATTGACGGAGCAGCGGATATTGCAGCGAAAGGCTAGGCAGGCACAACAAACACAGCTCAAACAGACGGGCTACCGGAAGAAACAGAGGAGATAAGCATGGGTCAGCAGGAAAAACTCGAAAACAAAATGGCGATTTGCCAAGCAATGGACGGCCAGCCGCCGCTACGGATTGAGCGGCTCGCCCAGTTGAGCGGCGTATCCGGCCGGGACTTGACCGATGCGCTGGTTGAACTGGAAGGGGTCGGTGCCGTTGTCTCCACCCCCAAAGGCGGCAAGATGGTTTACAGCCTGGCATCTGCCAAGCCAGTGTCGGACAAAAAACCTACCGGGAAAAATGAAAAAGAGATGCGCGAAAACGTGCTGCGCTACTTTAAAGGCCGCCCGGGGCAGGATGTAAGCACCCGCAGCATCAATGCAATGCTCGGCAGTTATCAGGCAGGCACCAGTGTATTGAACAAACTGAAAGAAGACGGCCTGATTGAGCGCTCCGGACACGGGATATGGCGGCTGGTTGGCGGGCTACCTGAAAATCAGGACGGCGGGCAATCTGTGACACCTCAAACGGTTGTATTGGCTGAAATGGCCACTGAGCCTGCCGTACAGCCGCAGCCGAAAGAAGACGATACCGTAGTTTTAACCGCAGCCAATGCCGACGAGAAGCCCAGCGACGAGCACGACATCAAAATCGGCGGCTTTAGCGACGGTAGTTTCAGCATCGACAAGGGCAACGGCCTATGGAAGATGCAGTTGAGCCGCGGGCAAATGCTGAAAGTGGTGGGGTTTGTGGAAAAGTTTATCGCGATGGAAGGGGTGTGAAATGAAGGAACGTCCGATTTTATTTAGCGGCCCGATGGTGCGGGCGATTTTGGCCGGCCGCAAAACGCAGACCCGGCGCATCGTTAAGCCACAGTCTGCCGTGCTGACCGACCAAATGGCACGCGGTTTCGGAGTACGCCCGCCCGCCGTTGAAAACGCCGCCGTCATCCCTTGCCCTTACGGCCAAGCAGGCGACCGCTTGTGGGTACGTGAAACATGGGCGCTGCACCCGGAAACAGGCAGCCTGCTCTACAAGGCCGATGATGCCGCACCAAACAACATCAAATGGAAGCCATCCATCCACCTGCCACGCAAACATAGTCGCATCCTGCTTGAGGTGGTCGACACCGGGGTGGAGCGCCTGAAATCCATCAGCCGGGAGGATGCGCAGGCGGAGGGTACAGATAACAACCCGGGGACGAATTGCCCCATCGACAAATTTTTCAACTACTGGTGCTACCTGAACGGCTTTGATTCTTGGGATGCAAACCCGTGGGTTTGGGTGGTTAAGTTTAAGAAATTAGAGGTTTGAAATGGACAAGCAAAAAGTATTGGAAAAAATCAAGAAATGCCTGGCACTGGGCGAATCGGCCAACGAACACGAGGCGGCGCAGGCCATCCGGCAGGCACAGATACTCATGAAAAAGTACGGCATCAGCGAAATGGAAGTGGAGCTGTCTGCCGTAACCGAAAAAGGCGTACCGGTCGCTGCAACACTGCCGACTTGGCATCAGATATTGATTTCCCAGTGTGCCAAGGCGTTCGGGGTGAAAAGTTACCAGCACACGCAGTGGGGTTTGGCCGAAGCACGGTTTTTCGGCATCGGCATCAAGCCGGAGCTGGCCGCCTACGCTTACGAGGTATTGCTACGCCAACTGAAAAAAGAGCGGCGCGAATACATCAAAAACGAGCTTAAAGCGGTACGCCTGTCGCGTAACAAGACTGCCCGCGCCGACCAATTTTGCACGGGTTGGGTATATGCCGTTGCGCAGAAGGTCAAAGAGTTTGCCACCGAGCCGGAAGAAAAAGACATGCTCGAACGCTACCAAAAACAGTTCGGCGAAATGGGGCAGGCCAAAAAACGTGACGTGCACGGTGGCTCGAAAGCCAGCAGAGAGCAGGATTTGGCTGCCGGAGTAAGAAAAGGCCGCGAGGCGCAGCTGTACCACGCGATGGACGGCGGCGAAGAGCGGAAGCAGTTAGGTTTAAACGGATAAAGGAGCAAGAAATGGCAAGGAAATTTAACGTGGGTGACATCGTGCGATTTAAACCCACTGGGCAGATTGGGGTGGTCGACAAGATAGATGACCGATTGATGCAGGTCGATTTTTTCGCAGAGGGCGAATATGGATATAGCCCACCATCCTTTGAGGATTGTTACGAGCTGCTCCGTGCCGCAGTACCCAACCCTGACAGCGCCCGGCTGGATTGGATGATTTTACGCGACTACCCGGACGACATGGGCACCGAAGACAGGGTGTTTGCCCTGCAAGCCGAGCGCGACAACATCGATACCTTTTTGCGGCTGGATGCCGAACAGGGAGCGGCAGCATGAAAACCCGTTGCCCGTGCTGCGGCGCGGAAAACTCCCTCGATGGGCTGATTGCCCACGAGCAGGCGCGGCAGAGCTTGTGGACGCTGGCCAATATCGGCGGGCCGATGACCCAAGGGCTGGTGCAGTACCTCGGCCTGTTCCGCCCGAGCAAATCCTCGCTCTCTCAAGCTCGCATGTACTCGCTGATGTCCGAGTTGATACCCGACATCCGGGCTGGCGAAATCCGCCGCAACGGCCAAGTCCATCCCGCCCCGGTGGCTGCCTGGACATACGCCTTTAATGAGGTGCTGACTGCCCGCGACAGCGGCCGCCTAAAAACACCGCTCAAATCGCATGGGTATCTGTACGAGATTATCGCTGGTTGGGTAGGCAATACACCTGTCGAGGCTGTCCCTGCTGTACCAGCCCAGCCAGCCCAACAACAGGCCGCACCCAGCAGCACTCTTCAGGCAGCGGCGGCCGGCGAAAAGTTTAAGCGGTAATCCAAATGATGACCAGAGAAGTAAACAATGCCTTGGTGTCCGGCCTGCAGCACATGTTTGCGATGCGATTGCCGGGGCATCCGCCGCTCGATGCCGCCGACGGGACATATCAGGCATGGATTGCAGCCTTTAACTCATTGCCGATTGCCTGGGATGACCGGCGCGACCCGCAGCGAATCGAGCAGGCATTCGGCACCCTGTGGGCAAACATAGACCGCTGGCCGACCCCGAAAATGTTGATTGCCTGTATCCCGCCCGTGCCACCCCCGCCGCAGCTGGAAGCCCCTAAGAAGGTGTGGACGGAAGAGGAAATAGCCAAAAACAAAAAGCGTGTGGCCGCCGCGCTTGCCATGCTGGCCGACAAGATGATTGAACAAAACCAGTTTTTTGACGAAGAAAGGAAGTAAAAATGGCAGTAAAAACCAAAAAAACCCGACTGAAACAAGCCGCCCAAGTGGCTGCACAGAGCAAAGACGACGTGGTGGCCTACATCCGCGAAATCGGCGACCTCACCCGCGACCGCGAACGCCTTGCCGCCGCTATGAACGACGGCATTGCCGAATTGCAGGAAAAGTACGCCAACGATGCCGCCCCGCTCAACGAGCGCATCGAAGCCCTGCAAGACAGCGTGCAGCTGTGGTGTGAGGCTAACCGGCTGTCCATTACTGACGGCGGCAAGGTTAAGTTTGCCGACTTTGTAACCGGCACCGTGAAATGGCGTGTGAACCCGCCCAAAGTGAGCGTGTCCGGCGTGGATGCCGTTATCGCCCTGCTGGAAGCCGACCCCGACCGCTCACGCTTTTTGCGCGTGAAACGCGAGGTAAACAAAGAGGCCATCCTCAACGAACAGGAGCTGTTTGCTGATGGTCAGGTGCCTGGAATCAAACTGGTGCTAGGCAAAGAGTTTTTTGTCATCGAACCGCACGATCAAGTGCTGGAGGGGGTGTGAGATGGATGACCGCGCAGACCGCCTAGAAAGCCTGTTAGTGGCATGGAAGGAAGCGGCAGAATCCGCCAACACACTTAGAGTCCTCAATGCTTGTCAAGAAAGATTACTGGAAGCGCGGCGACAGCTTGAGTTAGCTGGCGAATACTACCGAAAAGGCCGCTTGTTGTTTATCGGTTCGGCTGCGTGGTTTGCAATCAGTGCCGCAATTTGGTTTGTCATGTAGGAGTTTGAAAAAATGAAGAAATATCTATTGGTAGAAATGCCAGATTTTTCGGTTTGGCGCGTGCCCACCCAAATCATTGCCGATGCCCGAACCGATTATTACGCCGAGCGCTGCGGCGAAGACCGCGAGAAGGTCAAAGCTGAAACCGAGCGGCTGTTTACCACGCATGAATTTGAAATCGAAGACTGGGCAGCCAACAACATGGATTGGGACGAAGTGAAAGCCCATGCCGTACAGGTCAAAGCCGGAGAGGTGGATTACCAAGAAGGCTGGGTAAACGGCAACAAATGTGTAACCGACAATGAGGAGCAAAAAGATGTGGTTTAAGCAATGCCAAGCCTACAGGCTACCTGAAACCCCGGATGCGGCCGTTTTAGCCGCCGCATTGGACGAACACCGCTTTGTGCCACCCTGCGGGCTGGATTGGTTTACCGACGGTTTTGCCGTGCCGCAGCCGTTTGGCGACGAGCTGGTATTTGCCGCAGACAAAACGCTCGGCATCTCCCTGAAACGTGAAGAACGGGTGCTGCCGGGTGCGGTCATCAAAACTGCTCTCGATGGAAAAATTGCCAAAATCGAAGCGGAGGAAGCACGCAACGTTGGCCGCAAGGAAAGGCAGGAGCTGAAAGAGCAGATTATTGACGAGCTGCTGCCGCGGGCCTTTACCCGCGCCAGCCGCACTGATGCAGTCTTGGTTGGCGGCTACTTGCTGATTAACCAGACCGGCAACAAAGCCGAAAACCTGTTGGGCCATCTGCGTGAAGCCTTGGGCGGGCTGCGGGCACAGCCCACCGTTACCCGCCGCTCCGTATCCGAGCTGATGACCCAATGGCTGCTGCGCGGCGAGGCCGACGGGCAGTTTGAGCTGGACGACTACGTAGCCTTGGTGGGCGCGGGCGATATGGGCGCGGAAATACGCATCAAGCGCGAAGACGTAACCGCCGAAGAAGTGGTGCAGCATGTGAAATGCGGCAAACGTGTGGTCGAACTTGGCTTGGTATGGCGCGAGAGCGTGGTGCTGGTGCTGACGCAGGATTTGACCTTTAAGCGTATCGGCTACCTAGACCATTTGCGGGAAGATACCCAAAGCCAAGGCGACAGTAGCGCCGATGTGGTGGCCGCATCGCAAATCATCATGGCTCACGCGCTGACCAGTATGCTGGACGAGCTGATTATTATGCTTGGCGGCTTGCAGGATTAGGCTGCCTGAAAAATCGAACCCGCGCGGCACGGTTTGCCGCTTTTAAACAGGAGTTAAACCCATGTTAGATGAAGCAGAAAAAGTGTTGGTTGCCGACTTTATCAGCGAAAACTGGCAATTGTTTGTAGATAGGGCTGCCGAATCAGGCTATAGTGAAGCGGAAGCCGAATATATCTACGCCAAACTTGAACGAGGAGTGTAAACCATGAATAAACAGGATTTAATCAAAGACATCGCCGAGCGTGGCGAATTTACCAAGGCCGATGCTGATGCCGCCCTGAAGGCGGTGCAGGGTGCCATCGCCGCCGCATTGACCCGCGGCGATAAAATCACCCTGCCGGGGTTCGGCACGTTTAAGGTGGTGGAGACCGCTGCCCGCACTGGTCGCAATCCGCAGACCGGCGAGCCGGTGGAAATCCCGGCTAAGCGCAAAATCAAGTTTAATCCGACCCAAGCGCTTAAGGACTTGGTGCAATAAGGGACAGCAAGACAAAACAGGCTACCTGAGAAAGGCAGCCTGTTTTTTTGCGCACTGAACTGTATCTCAATCCATGTCATGAAGCAGTTCAGTATACTGGCAACATGTTTTATTGGGAGTGTTTTATGAACTGGTTATTGTTTTTTCAGGTGCTTATCCCTATAAGTCAGTTGGTATTAACCTGCGTTTTGACGAGAGAAATTAACAGGGTGCGTCGTTTAGGGAACGACTTAGTGGAGATGTTCAACAACAAATCCGTTGTGGTAACAACATTCTCCACCGAAAGCGAAAAACGCTCCGGCTCTGACTGGAAGCCGACGGTTTGAGCAGGTATCATCCAGTCCAACTGAAGTGATGTTGCATCCCTTTTTGACAGGCTAACGTCTGCACCAGTTATTACCGGATTGCCATCGGAGATTAGCTTGATACTATTTACTGTGTAACTGTTGTATCTGAGCGATCCGAACCATATCCGAACGAGATACGTCCCAATGTCGTCTATTGGATTTACAGTCCAATAAATGGGCGGTTGCCGTGAATGCCACCAGTCATACAACATTAAAATGGCGGTAATCGCCGTAGAAATGCCGGCTAGGGCAGTAAAAAAGAGCATCATGACGATAAGGTAAGGGTTAAAAAACCTGAATTTTATGGAGCTGCTAATGATTTCACAAGCACGCCTCGCCGCCGACTACGCCGCCTTTGCCGAACAACATGGCAGGGAGCCGACCCTGCTCAAATGCAGCCAGGCTGCCTACATTGGCACCGTACTGCCCGAGTGCCACACCGATTTTGAGACCGGTGCGGACATTCGCTATCAAAACGCCGTGGTCGTGGTGGCCGATGTGGACGGCTGGATTTTCGAGTAAATACGGGCTTCCCCGATAACCCCCTGCACAGTTGCAGGGGTTTTTTGTTGTTTTTGTTGCTCATCTTACTGATTTGTGTATCTTACTGACATTAAGTGTTGAAGGAGTGCAGAAATGGCAGAAGACACCCGCAGAAGGCTGATTGCCAAAATCCATATTATGCAGGCCGAGCAGGGCTTGGACGATACCGCCTACCGCATGATGCTGGAGCGCATCACCGGCAAGCGCTCGTGCGCCAAGATGTCGCTGCAGGAGCTGGCTAAGGTGGCCGACGAGATGCAGCGCAAAGCTCGCAGCACCTCCCGTGCCGGGCGCTACCCGCACCGCCGCAGCTCTGCTGATCCGATGATGCGCAAAATCGGCGCATTGCTCGCCGAGCTGGACAAGTCTTGGAACTACGCTCACGGCATGGCCAAGCGCATGTTTGGGGTGGATCAGGTGCAGTGGCTGACCAACGACCACATGCGCCGCCTGGTGGCCGCCCTGCAAATCTATGCCGACAAACGCAAAGCGGAAAGGAGGAGCGCATGAGGCAGATTGAGTTTTCCGAGGATGATTTCAGAGACGTGCAGCACCTGATTCCCGAAGCGTTTTGGGCGGTGGTGCGGGTTGTGGGTGTCTCCAATGCTTGGGACTTGGTACGCCATTGGGGCGGCACCTTTTTCCCGGTCGGGCAAAACCGCCGCGGCGCGGGCAAGAAACTGCATGCCGTGCTGGTGGAAATCGTCGGTACCGAGGAATTGGCGCAGCAGTTGGAAACCATGTATCTGGCCGAGCGTGGTTTTTACGTGCCCAAGTGCGAAGATGCCTTCCGTGAGATGCGCGACCGCGCCATCCGCCGCGATTTCGACCGCCTGACCGGGCAGGAACTTTACCCGATGAAAGCCTATTTGGCGGTACGCAACCTGGCCTTGGATTACGGCCTAACCGAGCGGCGTGTGTGGGAAATCATGAAAAACACCGATATCGCCCCGCCAAAATCCACCGCGCAAGCCAGCCTGTTTGCTGCCTGATTGATTGACACGCGCCTGACTTTGCCCGCCTTACGGCGGGCTTTTTTTGCGCACTGAAGCAGGGCAAGCCACCCCCGCCGACGCGCCAAAGCATACTGTAGACCGCTAATAAATCTTTGCCGATTAACTGTTTGAGAAGGATAGATATGTCAGTGATTACAGTAACCGCCGGACACAGCAACAAAGACCCCGGCGCGGTAAACGGCCTGTTTAGGGAAGCCGATATTGCGCAGGAAATGCGCAATATGGTGGCGCTCTACCTGCGCCAAAAAGACATTGCCGTTAAAACCGACGGCGAGGGCAAGGGCAACCTGCCGTTACCCGCCGCCATCAAGCTGATTAGCGGCAGTAAAGCCGCGGTGGAGTTTCATTGCAATGCTTTTCCGAAACCGACGGCAGGCGGCTGCGAAGCCTTATCCCAGCCCAAAGACCGCGCCTTGAGCCAACGCTTGTGCAAAGCGGTGTCCGATGTGATGGGCATCCCCACGCGCGGCACGGACGGCGGCTGGAAAAACGAGGGCAGCGGCCAGCACAGCCGTTTAGGCTACGTGCGCAACGGCGGCATCATCTTGGAGCTGTTTTTTATCAGCAACCCCGCTGAATTGGCGGTTTGGCAGGATAAAAAATGGCTGGTAGCCAAAGCCGTGGCCGAAGTGTTGGCGGAGGTGGCGAAATGAGCGGCATCCGCAAAGCCATGAGCGGCATCGAAAAAACCTTGATTGCACTGGCACTGGGCAGCCTGCCTGCCGGCAACAGTCTGTACAACCTGCCGCGCCCGCGCGCTGTGCAGTTCGACGGTATCCCGCCTGCCCGCTGGCACCACACCGGCACGGCGGCGGTCAAACGTGCCGCCCGCAAGGCACGCAACCTGAAACAAAGAAAGGCAAGAAGATGAAAATCAACCTGAAAAAAGACAATTACGTGGTTTTTGACAAAACGGAAACCCTGAAATCCAACATTATCCGCCAGGCATGCACCGGCCTGATGCTGGCATTTTGCGTGTACATCAGCCGGGGCTCAAATTGGTGGACGTTTGTCAGCGGCCTGCTTTTCCTGAGTTGGCTTTGCGGGATGGCTTACAAATGGGCAGACGCACGGGAAACTAAGTTCGGTTCTTGGACGGAATTTAAGGCTTGGGTAGACCGGCAGGCCGCCGCGGAATCTGCGCAGCAGGAAGGCAACGAATTTACGCCGATGTCTGAAGCCACCTTTGCCGAAACACCGCGCACCTATGTGCAAAAACAGGCCGCCGCCGAAGCGCAAGAGGCGACCCATGAATAAATTTTGCAGCTGGCTGGCCGGTATGTTTACCAACCCCGCCACCGGCCAGGCATCCCACACCAAGATTTGGGCTAATGTGGCATTCGGCTCCATGACCTACAAGTTTCTAACGGCCACCGAGCCGGTGGAGTGGATGTGGTGGTGCTTCGGGGTTGTGGTCGGCGGTTATGCCCTAGGCAAGCGCGGCCTTTCCATCATCCCGCAGGTGGCCGCCATCAGAAAAGAGGAAGCAAATGATCCCGATGATGCTGCTGAATAAACCGTTTTTAACCGGCTGTTACAACCTGTTTAAACGGCTGTTGCCGATACTTGCCCTGCTCGCATTGGCTGCAATGAGCTACCGCGCAGGCTATCAAAACCGCGACACCAAAGCCGTGGCGGAAGCTGCCAAGGTAGCGGCGGAGTACAAGGAGGCGCAGCTCAAGGCCGAACAGGCCTACAGCGCCCAAGTGGCCGCCGTGGCCGCCGAAAAACAACGCTGGTTTGATTACGCCCAGGAACAAACGGTCAAGTTGGCCGCTGCCAACCGCCGCCTGGATAGCAAAACCACCCATATCAAACAGGAGATACCCCATGCGATTGCACGCGACCAAAAGAGCACTGGCGGCTGCCATAGCGGCCTTGGCGCTGACGGCCTGCGGCTCTACCGCCAAGCCCTCGGCTACGCCGCCGATTAAAGTGGTCGAAAAGCCCACCCTGCCGCCTGCTCCGGCGGAACTGTTGGCAGAGTACGAACGCCCAGCGCCGCCCGCTTCAGGTAGCCCCGAGGCACTGCTCAACCACGCCGCCGAGTACGGCGCATGGTGCGGCAAGCGCGATGCGCAGGCCTCCGGCTGGCAGCAGTGGTACCGCAACGGACAAGGGGCGCATCGTGAGTAGATACCGCGAATTGGTGCAACACCGCTTGGCGGTGTGCCACGCCGGTATGGAGATGCGGCTTGCCCGTGCCCGCGAGCAGGAGCCGTTTGTACTGGCGGTGGAGCGCAAGTTGTCGGCCGGCAGCTGGGACTATCGTATGGGGATGACGCCTAATTTCGGCGTGGTGTTTACCGTGCTGCCCAGTCGCATCCCGCTCAAAGAGCAGTATCAGGCGGTCAAGGCCGCGCTGGCCGAATGCGGAGACGTGGAATTTGATGTGCAGGACAAGCGCCCGTGCCTGCATGTGAGCAGCCGCACCGATGAGGGCATCGATTGCTGCGTGGTATTTGATGGAGACGATGATGGCCGCTGAATTTTTAACCATCGATTATGTGTTTCAGGGTGCCGTCGGCATCGTGATGACGGTGCTGTGGCGCTACATCGGCAAAGTGGACGGCAAATTTGATGCCGTCCAGACCGACAACCTAGCCCTGCGCGAACGCCTGCACGAGGTGGAAAAAGCCTATCAAACCAAGCTCGAAGCCCGCGAACACAAGGGCGAAGTGCTGGAATTACTGCGCGAAATCAAAAGCGACCTCAAAGAGGTCAACGACAAACTGGACCGAAAGGCCGACAAATGACCCACCCCTACCAAGACCCGGTGTTGGCGAAACTGGAAGAAATCAGCGCCAAACAGGAACTCACCATCCAAATGCAGGAAGAAATGAACCGCCGCATGGATGACATCCACCGCGATTGCCGCCGCACGTCAGCGGTAACCGGTGCCGTATCCGGCGGCATTACCGCCGTCACCATCCAATTCCTGCGCGCCAAATTCGGAATTTAAGCTATGGCCAGACCCCAAGAAACCCGCGACAAGGTACGCCGCCTGTATGTGTTCGACCAACTTAGTCTTGAGTTGGCCGCGCTGCAGGCCGATGTGCCCGTGGCCACTGCGCGCAAATGGAAGCAGGCCGACAAAGCCAAGGGCGACGATTGGGACAAGGTCAAGGCCGCCCACGTGATGGCATCCGGCGGGGCGGAGGAAGTGAGCCGCGCCATCTTTACCGGCCTGCTGCTGCAATATCAAAAGGTGGTCGAAGAAATCAATCTCAAAGAGGACATGGATGCCGAGAACAAGGTAGAGACCCTGACCAAGTTAGCCGATGCCTTTAATAAATCCGTTTCCGCCAGCGCCAAAGTGCTGCCCGAAACCAACCGCTTAGCAGTGGCGATGGAAACCGTACGTGCATTCGGCGAGTTCGTGCGCGAAAAACGCCCGGCAGTGGCGATGGATTTTATCGAGCTGATTGAGGAGTTCGCACCCGAAGTAGAGCGGCGTTTTGCCTGAAGGAATGAGTGATGAAACCGCAATTTAACATGAAGGCCAAGGATTTTCACAAGGAATTGGCCGAGTACGCCGCTCAACTGCGCCGCATGATTGAGGCGGAGGTGGACGGCTTTTCGACCAAGACTGAAGACATTTTGGCGCGCCGTAAGGCGGTGTCTGATCCGAAGAGCGGCTTTGAGTATTTTGTCACCCATTATTTCCCGCACTATATCCAGCACAAAACCAAATCCGAGCTACACGAATACCTGTTCGAGCTGCTGCCTGCGGTGGCAGCCAACCCGGAGCGTTGCTCGGAGGCTATTGCTGCGCCGCGCGGCGAAGCTAAATCTACCATTGTGACCCAGCTCTATACCTTGTGGCGCATCGTTACCGGACAGACCAAATTTGCCGTTATCGTGATGGACAGCATTGACCAGTCCTACCCCATGTTGGAGACCATCAAGGCCGAGCTGGAGTTTAACCCGCGCATCGCCACCGATTTCCCGGCCGCCGCCGGGCAGGGGCGGGTGTGGCAGGCCGGTACGGTTATTACCGCTAATAACGTCAAAGTGCAGGTGGCCGGTAGCGGCAAACGCTTGCGCGGTATGCGCCACGGCCCCTACCGCCCCGACCTCTGTATCCTCGACGATATTGAAAACGACGAGCAGGTGCAAAACCCCGAGCAGCGCAAGAAGCTGCTGTCTTGGCTGCAAAAAACCATCACCCCGTTAGGCGGGGTGGGCAAGAAGTACGACATCATCTACATCGGCACCATCCTGCATTACGACAGCGTACTGGCACAGACCCTGCGCAATAAGTTCTGGCACGGCCGCATTTTTAAGGCTATCAAAACATGGCCGGAACGCATGGATTTGTGGGAGGAGTGGGAAATCCGCTGGAAAACCCACGGCCGCGATGAGGCGATGGCATTTTACCGCGCCCATCAGGCCGAGATGGAGGCCGGGGCGCAGACCTCGTGGGCGGCGCGCGACATCCTTGATTTGATGATCGAGCGCGCCAAAATCGGCAGCCAGGCGTTTGCCTGCGAATATCAAAACGACCCGGCCAGCGGCGAGGATTCGCCCTTTGCCGACTTGGTCGACCACTGCTACTACCTAGACAAAGACTTGCCGCCGGACGTGGTGTACTACGGCGCGGTCGACCCGTCTTTGGGTAAGAGCAGCCGCAGCCGCGACCCGTCGGCTATCTTGGTCGGTGCATACCAGCAAAGCACCGGCACATTGTTTGTGCAGGTAGCCAATATCCGCCGCCGTGTGCCCGACCTGATTATCGAGCAGGTGATCGCCCTGCAAAAAGAGTACCACTGCCAAGTGTGGGCGGTGGAGACCGTGCAATTCCAAGAGTTTTTTAAAGACGAACTGGTCAAACGCTCCGCCCGTGCCGGCTACACCGTGCCCGCGCGCGGCATCAAGCCCAACAGCGACAAAGCGCTGCGTATCGAGAGCCTGCAGCCGCACATGGCCAACGGCCTGATTAAGTTTCGGCAGGAGCAGCGCGAGCTGATTGAGCAGCTACGGCATTTCCCGGATGCGGAACACGATGACGGCCCCGATGCACTGCATATGCTGTGGATGGTGGCCACCACCGGCAACCGCAGCAATGCGGCGCAGGTGATTCATCTGCCGCAATACGGCGACGAGTCGTGGGCGGACGGATGGTAGGAGGATGTTATGGATCAGCTGCTGCGCGACAAAATTCTGCAACACATGCTCTACCGTAAAGAGTGTACCGCCATGCTGATTTGCCACGGGCTGGGCTACAGCTTGGAGCGCTATTCGGCGGTGCGCGCTACCTTGGACGCCATGTTGACCGCCGGAGAAATCGAATACAACGCCGCCCGCCTGACGTGGCGGCTACCGAATGAAGGGAGAGGGCAGTGTTTGGCCTGATTAAATCACAACGCATTAAAACCACGGTAAAAGTCCTGACCGACGCCACCGAAGGCGGCCTGGACGAGCTGATCGCCAGCTGCGAGAGCAACAGCCAGCTGCTGGCCCGGTTGGGCATCAGCCGCCAGCAGGCCTTGCAGGCGGTTATCTCCGATGATGAGGTGGAGGCTTGTTGCGAAGACCTGCGCGCCGCCATGCTGGCGCGGCCGTGGAGGATATATGGCGAGGGTTTGTCCGACGAAGACCGCGACCGCCTGTGGCGCGTCGTGCGCCGTTATCTGCCGGTGTTGTCCGAGGTGGTACTGACAGCCAAATTGAGCGGTTACGGTGTGGCGCGTTATGTGTATCTGCGTGAAGAAGACGGCTTTTTAAGCATTGACCGGGTGAGCAACAAGGGCGATGAACTGGACAGATATACCCCGCGTTATGACGGCACGTTGCTGTACAAAGGCGACAGCGGCGACGAGCTGGTAGACACCCGTGTACTGCATTTGCTGCTGACCAACCGCGCCACCACGCGCAACCCCGCAGGCGAGATGGCGGCGGCAAGGCTCTATCCCGCCGTATCGCTGCGCAGCCGTGGTTTTGTGTACGCCGCACAGTTTATCAAGCGCTACGCCCAGCCTTATCTGGTCGGCAAAATTAATGCCGACGGCAGCAACGACCGCCATCGGAGCTTTACCGACAAGCTGTTCACCATGCTTTCCGGCGGCGCGATGTCGGTAGACCGCGAAGACAGCGTGGAGATGCTGCAAAACAGCGCCGACGGCCAAGCCTTCAAACGCTTAGAAAACCTTGCCAATGCCCGCATCCAGAAAGTGCTGCTTGGTAAGGTGCGCACTGCCGACCTCGAAACCGGCAGCCGCGCCGCCCAGGAAACCGAAGAGAAGGCGCGCGGCGACCGCATCGACTCTTATCTCGGCCTGCTCGAGCAGGCGGCGCAGCATCTGGTGGACGCGCTAGTTATGGTCAATGCCGTGTACGGCAAAACCATTAACGCACCGAAAGGCGTGTGGTTTGAATTTAATCGGCAGGTGCAGGTAGATGTACAGCGCGCCGAGCGCGACAAGCAGTATTTAGATAGTGGCCGCCTGCGCCTGACCGAAGATTACTACAAGGATATCTTGGGTTTCGAGCCCGGGCATTTCGAGCTGGTCGACCCCGCACCGCAAATCGGCCAGCCTACCGCCGCCAAACTGGCCGTGCGCTTGAGCGCGCCGCAGCTGCCAGCGCCGGATACGGTGGAGCACACCATCATGCGCCCCAAAGTTGATGCCATCCTATCCGCCTTGGCCGAGAGCAAGGATTACGCCGCGTTTGAAGAGCGACTGTCCGGCTTGGATTTGGATGAGGCTGACAACCTGCTCATCCAGCGGCTGGTGGCCGACGGCGTGCGCTCGTGGAGCGACGGTGCGGACAGCCACATGGGAGTGACCGATGAGTGACCCGGTATTTAACCCGACGGGCCTAATTGACCGCGCCGCCTTGGAGTTCCTGCACAGCAAAAAACTACTGCCTGGCTTCAGCCACTACGATGTGTGGCTGTACCAGCACGCGGTGGCGTTTACCGTGGCTAAGATGATGGATGCCGATATGCTCGCCGAGGTCAAAGATGCCGTTGAAACCGCACAGCGCAACGGTACCTCGTTTGAGGTGTTTAAACAGCGTTTAAAACCCTATTTGATGAGCCGCGGCTGGTGGGGCGAGCAAGTGATGACCGACCCCGTGGATGGGGTGGCCAAATTGGTACAGTTGGGCAGCACCCGCCGCCTGCGTGTGATTTTTCAGACCAATATGGCCACCGCCTTCGCGGCCGGGCAATGGGCGCGCATTCAAAGCAACCAAAAGGCCTTGCCCTACCTGCGCTACAACAAGAGCGCCGCCGGGCAGCCGCGCGACAGCCACCGCCGCTACTACGGTTTGGTGTTGCCGGTGGAGCACCCGATATGGAAGCAGATTTTCCCGCCCAACGGCTACGGCTGCCAGTGCAGCGTGAGCCAGCTATCCCGCAAACAGGCCGAGCGCGAAGGTATCAGCGGTGAGCCGGATGTGGATATGGTTGAGTTTACCAACCCGCGCACCGGGCAAACGGTACTGATCCCTGCCGACATCACGCCCAGCTTCGCGCATAACCACGGCGACCGCTTGGGCGCACTACAGGCGCTGATGGCGGATAAACACGGTAAGGCCGCCTTAGCAAAACTGATTGAGGCTGCTGATGACCATGTAGCCGAACGGTTGGAGCGCCCCAATTTCTTCGGTGCTCCCCCACCATTGACCGTGTTGTCTGATGCCGGGCTGCCCGATCCGCAGGGCTTTGTGTACCAATATGCCGGGCGCGGGCACCAAATCGGCGTGTTGCCGGTCGGGAAGGCCGGGTCGGTTGAATGGGTGGAACAGGATGGGCAGCATTACCTTCTTGAATATACGAAGGCAGGCGTCCAAATCAATCCTATTTCAGACAAAGAACTCATCAAGTTTAAAACAAATGAGATAAAAAGCTTGAGCAGCCCGTTAATGTCAGCTGAAGACCAGAAGGATTGGAAAAGTAAAGTCGCCTCTTTCCGGCGTGCAAACTTCGGTACAACCGATTTGGCTGATAGACATGCTATTTTTCTTTACACTACCAGTAACGGATATCGTTTGGTAAATAACCAATTAATTCATAGCAAGGGCGACCTTTCCAGGTTGACCCCGTCAGCTCTACAGCTTGTCCGTGCTTTGGATTTTGCTTTAAGCCAAGCGCCTACCTATCAGGGGGAGACGGTACGGTATTTGAAACAAAGAGGCATGCCTGATGCTGAAGCCTTCTTGAAAGCACACCAACCGGGCGGCTTGGTGCGATACAGCAACTTCACCAGCTCTAGCAAAACGGAGGGTTCTTTCCCCAAAGGCGACGTAACAATTACCATTAAAGGCCGTAGCGGGGTGGATGTCAGCCGGCTGTCACGATTCTCTACCGAGAATGAGGTTTTATTACCACGCCAAGCCGTTTATCGTGTAATTTCGCATACACAAGAAAATGACCATCACTATATTACTGTTGAGGAAGTGGCAGAAACGGTGCATAATAAAACAAAGATTGTGCAACTTAGCCTAGGAGACGGCCATGTCTATCATGCGTAAAGATGAGGCGGTTTGGGAGTCCCTTAAAAATCCTGAAGCATTCAACCGCTGGCTGGCTGATTTGGAAGAGCCGTTATTACAACAAGCCAGCCGGATGACTGTTGGCGAAAAACTTCGTGCTATGAGAGCCTCCGAAGCAAGCGACACAAGCACAGAAGACGAAGCTGCTTAAAATACCAATTCAAGCCCGCCTGCAACTGGCGGGTTTGTCATCTCTGAACCATCCGGTTCTCTCTCACGATCCCACTCATTTCGCTCAAACTGTATTCGCAGTCTGAGACTCAATCTCCAAAATCGCCATTAACCGACCATTAACCGACCTAGGATTGCGACAAACGCGCCGCCTATACCCTAGCCTACCATAAGCCGTCAAAACGCTTTAAATCGCGTTTTTGGCGGCTTTGTAATTTCAAGCCTAAATCTTAGGCACTGAACCGTGGCAAGCCGCCCCTGCCCATGTGCGCAGGCACAATGCGGCAATGGATACCAAAACCCCACTCACTATCAAATTATCCGCCGGCATCGATACCGAGTTTTTGCAGCCGACCGCAGACCAGCCGCGCCGCTTTAAGGGCGTGGCCAACTCCGGCCGTGCATTTGGCAACGGCTCTTATCAGATGGCGGTTGATTTCGCCAACCTGACCTACAAGCCCAAAACTGCCGTACTGGTGGAGCACAACGGCCACATGGTGGCCGGTGTCTGCACCTTGAGCGTGACCGCCGAAGGCCTGATTGCCGAAGGCGAGCTGCTGGACAACGAGTACGGCAACATGGTGGCCGATGCCTCCGACCGCGAATTCCCTTGGGAAATGTCTGCGTACGTGCAGGCCGCGCGCTACGAGGAGTTGGCCGCCGGTGCCAAGCTGTCGGTCAACGGACACGAGGTGGCCGGGCCCGCGCTGATTATGCGCGACTGCACCATCCGCGAAGTGTCGTTTACGCCCGTCGGTGTGGACGGCAACACATCCGCCGTGGCTTTGAGCAACGGCAAGCCATTTGATTACACCCCCAACCAACCCCAGGAGTTGAGCATGAATGCTGAAGAGCAAAAGGCGTTTGACGAACTCAAACAGGAAGTCGAAACCCTGAAACAGGAAAACGCCGATTTGAAAAAGTCCAAACGTAAGGCGCAGGTAAACGCCAAGTTGTCCGCCGCCGGCTTTGCCGAAAAAGCGGACGGTGAGGGCTTCGTAGGTGTATCCGCCGCCACCTATACCGCGCTGCTGTCTGCCGGTGACGATGATTTGGCCGCAATGGTGGCCGATCTGCATACGCCACAGGCCGAAGGCAAGCAAACCCCGCCTGCCGCGCTGTTGTCGGATACCAAGCCGCCTGCCGAGCAGGACGCCCCCGACGGCGTGAAACTGTCCGTCGCCACCAGCAAAGGCTCTTTTGGAGGCCAATATGTCTGAAAAAACCAATCCGCAAACCCTGGGCCCGGTTACCGGCTCTTTCCTGAAATACGAAGCTACCCCGATGACCCGCGCGAGTGTGCCCGCTACCAAAGGCACCAAGATGGGCACGTTTGTCGAATACCCGCTGCGCGGCAAGAAACTGTTGGCATTAACCAACGAAGAGGACGGCAAAGTGCAGGTGCAGCCGCATAACTGCGTAATTGACCTGACTCTGGTCAAAGAGACCGATGTCAATGCCGCAGCCTCCACCGGCGGCAACCTCGAAGGCCTGCAGAAAGACGGCGACCCCTACGGCATCGTCTACCAAGGCACTCCGGCTAAATAAGGCTGCCTGAAAAAGGCTGTCTGAAATGCGCACGGCGGCGCTGTATCCGCTGCCTGCGCCCCACTATCCATTAAGCAAAGGAATATCCCATGCCATTGTCCGATAACAGCAAGTTCGGCATCAAAGCGCTGACTCAAGCCGTCAATACTATTGAGCCGGTACCCACCCAAATCCGCGATTTAGGCATTTTTACCCCGCAATACCTCACCACCACCTATGTGGATGTGGAAAACCGCAATGGCGTATTGCAACTGGTGCAGAGCAAAGAGCGCGGCGTAGCCGGTGCGCCGGTGTCCGATAAAACCCGTACCGTCCGCACATTCCGCATTCCGCACCTGCCGGTAAACGACGTGGTGCGCGCCGACGACGTGCAAAACGTGCGCGCTTTCGGCGGTACGCAGGCGAAAACCGTGCAAGAAAAGGTAACCGACAAGCTGGCTGATGCCAAAAACAACCTCGAAATGACCCGCGAACACCTGATGCTGGGTGCCTTGTGCGGCAAGATTTTGGATGCCGACGGCAGCGAGCTGTACAACATCTACAACGAGTTCGGCCTGACCCGTAAAACCTACGACTGGGCTTTGGATACCAATACCACCGAAGTAGGCGCAGTTATCGACAAAACGCTGGCCGAGCAGCGCGCTAAACTCAAAGGTGCCTATGTGACGGGCTGGGTGGCTCTTTGTGGCATTGATTTCTTGGCCGCCCTGAAATACCACGAATCCATCAAGCACATGTACGAGCGTTACCGCGACGGCGCCGCCTATCGCGAAGGCAACGGCATCAACCCCATCGAGTTCGAACACAACGGCATCAAGTTTATCCACTACACCGGCGACTTTGGCAATAAGGCGGCCAAAATCAAACCGGAAGAGGCCATCCTGCTACCGGTTGGCAACAAGCTCTATGCCGAGTTCTTCGCGCCTGGCGATATGAATGAGACCGTAAACACCAAGGCTCTGCCGTACTACGCCACCCGCGAAAAACTGCGCCACGATTTGGGCTGGAGCCTGCGCGCCCAATCCAACCCGCTGCCGCTGGTATTGCGCCCCGAGCTGGTGGCTACACTGACCGTTTAAGGCTACCTGAAAAATGAGCAGCATCATTACCCGACAAGACCTCATCGACCGCTTCGGCGAGGGCGAATTGGTGGTTTTGACCGACCGTGAAGGCAGGGGCGTTATCGATGACGAGGTGCTCAACCGCGCCATCGAAGACGCCGAAGCCGAAACGGCGGCCTACATCCAAGCCGCCGGGCTGGTGCTGCCCTCGCCGCCCAAGGTGCTGGTGATCAAAGTGTGCGACATCGCCCGCTACTACTTGCACGACAACGGCGAAACACAGGTGGTTTTAGACCGCTACAAGCAGGCGATTGCCTGGTTGCGTGATGTGGTACGCAATCCGCGCCTGCTCGACCCTGATGCAGTGGTGGCTGATGCCAAGCCATCGGCTTGTGCCGTCCGTCCCAATGTGCCCGAAGACAACTGGGAGATTGCACCCAGATGCAGATGATAATCCAAACCGACCTGCCGCCCTTAGCCAGGCAGCTGACCCGGCTGGCGGGACGGTTGCAGGATTTGACCCCGGTTATGTCGTCCATCGGCGGTTTGGTGGAGGGTAGCACCCGCCGCCGCATTGCCGAGGAAAAAACTACGCCGGAAGGCGACCCTTGGAAGCCGCTGTCTGCCCGTACCATCGCGGCCAAAACCAGCCGCAGCGGCAAAACGCGCGGCGGTATTTTGGTAGACCGTGGCAACCTGCTCAAGAGCATTACCCACGAGGCGGCGGCCGACAGTGTGATTATCGGCTCGGTCATGCTCTACGCCCGCTGGCTGCAGGAAGGTACGCAGCGGATGGAAGCCCGCCCGTTTTTGGGTTTGTCCGATAAGGACTACCGCGATATTGACGAGCTGTTGGCCGATTGGCTCAACGGCCTGATTGAGGAGGCGTAATGGCCGATTTGCCAATGCACAGCAACCTGCTGGCGGTGTACCCGCGCATATTGGAGCGCATGAAAACCGTACCCGGCGTGAAGTCGGTACGCGAGGTGGGCGACCTCAACCACCTGCTCAATACTGCCGACAAGCGCCGCATGGCGGCTGCGGTGGACGGCGCGGTGTATGTGGTATTCGGCGGCAACAGCCCCGACGATTCCGCCGGCGGCGGGCGCATGATGAAGGAAACCCTGTACTTTACTTTTGTCCTGTGCCGCCATAACCCGGGCGAAAAACCCATCCTGTATGAGGCCGGGCAAACACTGGCCGCTATCCAGCAGGCGTTTCAGGGGTGGGATGCCGGGCGCGAATATGTGGCCGGGCCGTTTCAGCGTACCGCTTCGCCCGCTATCGAATACAACGACAAGTTTGTGTTTTTCCCGATCAGCTTTACCGTGCCCGTGGTGCTGCGCGCCAAGGCCGATTAACCCCCGTTTAACCCACGTTTAAAGGAGCAATAAATGTCCCGTTTACAAGACGACGGCCTGATTGTCGAAGGCACTGTGATGGCGCGCAACCGCCGCCTGCCCGATACCGGCTTTTTGCCCATCGGCAACGTTACCGCCCTCAAACTCAAGACCGAGAGCGAAAAGAAAACCCGTACCAGCAAGCAGAAAGGCAGCTACGGACAGGCGCTGGATACCATCACCATTAAAAAACCGACCACCGTGTCCTTTACCCTGGATACTTTCGACAAGACCAATTTGGCAATGGTGCTGATGGGTGCCGACAGCGTAGTGGATGCCTCTGCGGTCAAAACCACCGACCAGCCGGTCACCGTTACCAAAAAAGGCATTTGGATCAGCCTCGGCCACGCCAACCTCGACCCGACCAAGGTTATTGTCAAAAACGCCGCCGGCACCAAGGTGGACGAAGCCGACTACGAACTCAACGCCAATATCGGCCTGGTACTGGTCAAAGAGTCTTGCACCACCGTGCAGGACGGCGAAGAGGTCAAAATTACCCACACCACTAAGGCGGGTGGCGGTTTCCACATTGATGCCGACAAGGTGAGCGACTGGGATTTGGAAATCATGGTCGACACCACCAACCGTGTGAACGGCAAAGAGGGCAAGCTGCACATCCCGTCTGCCGTGATTGCCTCCGATTCCGAGCTGGATTGGTTTGCCGACGACTTTAACAGCGCCAGCTTTTCCGGCAACACGGTGCTGGTGGCCGGTTATCCATCCTCCTACAGCTACAGCGAATTTAACTAACCTCTATCCCTACCTCTGCAATACTCCGAGACTTCGGCGGCCTTCCCGGCCGCCTTTTTTTACGGGCGCCATAGGTGCTGAAGCGCTTACCGCCACCCGTAGGCTACCTGAAACCCATACTGCGCCATCATGGCGACAAGTGCGAGCAAAAAATGGCAAAACAGATCGAAGCAGGCTTAAAAATCAAGGCTGGCGTGGAAGGTGCGGAAACCCTGCGCCAATTGGCCGATGAAATCGAAGCGATGGGCGGCGACACCGCCCAGCTGCGCGAACAGAGTAAATCTTTGGGCGAGGCGTGGCAGCGGGTGGCGGCGCAACAGGCATTGATTGCCCGTTTCCGCGAGCTCAAAACCGAATCGCGCGGTTTGGCTGACGAGCTGGCCGCTACGCAGGCAAACATCAATACGCTGGCGCAACGGATGCAGGCCGACCCGTCGGCGGCATTACGCCGACAGTTTGATGCGGCCACGCAAAAGGCCGCGCGGCTCAAGGATAAACAATCGGAGTTGCAGCAGAGTTTGCAAAGGGTGCGCAACGAGATGCGCGCCGCCGAGCTGCCAACCCGTAACCTGCACCAAGAGCAGGCGCGCTTGGGTGAGGCTGCCAAAGCCGCCGAAGCCAAACTGCACGGATTAACTGTCGAGGCGCAGCGCCTCAAGTCGACGGCTGCCGCCCGCGTACGGCTGGGATTGGATGTGGACGACCGGGTACGCCGCGAGATTACCGCCACCACCGCCGCCTACCGTACCCTGCGCAGCAGCGGCACCCTGACCAAGCAGCAGCTCGCCCGCGCCACCGAGCTGTACAAGGCCCGGCTGCGCGAACTCAAGGCCGAACTGGATGGTGTGCCGGGCAAGATGAGTCCGATTGCCTCCTCGCTCAAAGGCCTAGGCACGGCCGGGCTGGCCGCCGCCGGGGTTGGTGGCGGGCTGTACGCAGTCAAAGAGGGCGTACAGGCGATTTTGGATAAGACTCAAGAGTTCCAGCAAATCCGCAAGCGCCTGGACTACGCTTTCGGCGGTGCCGAAGAGGGCGGCAAGCAGCTGGATTTTGTGCGCGGCGTGGTCGAGCGCCTGGGCTTGGATATGGTCAGCGCCGCCAACGGCTACGCCCAGCTGGCCGCCGCCACCAAAGACCTCAACATCAGCCATGCGCAAACCCAGCAGATTTTCAGCGGCGTGGCCAATGCCGTCGCCGCCATGAACTTGTCGGCAGACGAAGCCAACGGCGTGTTCCTTGCCTTGTCGCAAATCGCCGGCAAGGGCAAAGTCAGCATGGAAGAGCTGCGCGGCCAGTTGGGTGAGCGGCTCTCTCCGGCAATGGCGATTGCCGCCAAATCAATGGGCGTCACCACCGCCGAGCTGGAAAAAATGGTCGAATCCGGCATCAGTGCCGAAGAGTTCCTGCCCAAATTCGGCGCGGCCTTGGAGCAGGCGTTTGCCGCCGATGCCGCCCGCAATGTGGAAACGCTCAACGGCCAAATCAACCTGCTTAAAAACCGCTTCGCCGAGCTGCTCAACGGCTTCGGCGAAGGCGGCGTGGCCGAAGCCGCTATTGCGGTGCTGCAAGACGTCGGCGAAATGCTGGACTGGTTGGAAGAGCGCATCAACGGCATGGATGCCACCGTATCCGGCGGCCTGAAAGACACCTTTGTTTCCGCCTACGATGCCATCAAAGAGGGCGCGGTCGCCGTCTATGATTTATTAGACACCGTGCTGGATGTCATCAACAGCATCGGCGGCGGTATCTCTACCTTGGCCGGTAACAGTGCCGAGGATTTCGACTTTATCAAAGGCCTAATCAACAGCGTCAATATCGCCTTGGGTATCCTGCGCGACGGCATCAGCGGCATCGGTATCGGTATCGACCTGATGGCGGGGGCGGCAATTCAGGGCGCGGCCTTAATCAGCGAGGCCCTGTCCAAAATCACTACCGGTGACGTGTCCGAACAGTACAAACGCGCCGCCGAAGAGATGACCGCCGCCGCCGAAAAACACTATGCCGCAGCCGAACAGGCGGCGATGGAGTTTGAGTCCAAGACCGCCGAAGCCATCCGCAAGGGTGCGGAAACCGAACAAGACCGCTATCAGCGGCTGGAGCAAGAGGCGCGGGCAGCTTACCAATCCGCCGCCGATGCTGCCATCCAAGCCTCTGCCGAAGCGCAGGCGGCGCAGGATAAGGCTAATGCCGCCATCGGCACCGCTGCCGAGCAGATGGCAACCAAACAGGCGCAGGAAGCCAACCGTGCCGCCGGGGCAGCCGCCGCGGCCGCGCAGAAGGCGGAAGACGAATGGCTAAAAGCCTTTGTGAATATCGGTGGCGAAACCGAAGTGGCGGCCAAAATCACCGCACCGCTGCGCGATGCCGGTTTGGCTGCGCAAACCACCGCACAGGATGTCGGCCAAGTATCCAAAGCCTTAGCCGATGCCAAAGGCGCGGCCAGCGGCTTGGGTTTGGATTTGCGTGCCGCGATGAGCGAGCCGACTCCGGCCATGCAGTCGATGCTCGGCAATTTGGACAAACTGCGCGGCGGCTGGCAGGAGATGCAGGAGAGCGGCATCAATGCCGCCTCACTGGTGCGCCAGGCGATGGCCGGTATGCTCAAGACTGCTGCTAACGAAGCCGACTTGCAGGCGGTCAAGCAGCAGTTCGCCCGACTCGGCCAAGAGGGGCGGCTCTCCATGCAGGAGGTCGAACAGGGCATCATCGATGCCGACCTGCGTTTGCAGGAGCTCAAAGGTACGGTTGACCCCGTAACTGCTGCCTTTAAGCGCTTGGGTATCCAAACCAAGGAGTCGCTCACACTGGCCGCGCGCAATATGCAGTCCGCCTTTGAGACGGCCAAGGCCAGCGGCCAAGCCAGCACCGAAACGCTCAACAACGCCTTCAAGCGCGCCGCCGATGCCGCACTGGCTTCCGGCGACGCGCAGATGGCGGCTTGGGTGCGCAGCAATGCCGCCCTCTACGGCTACCGCTTGGAGATGGACAACACCGGCAAGACTTCGCTTCAGCTGGCGCAGACGGTGGAGTCGTCTGCCAACCGCCAAACCTCGGCCATCAACCGCAGCGCCGCTGCGGCCAAACAACAGTCCGAGGCCATGAGCAGCACCGCCCAAGCGGCACAACAGGCTTCAGGCGGCCTTAAAACCTACAAGGCGGTTACTTTTGACATCCTGTCCGCCAACCTGCACACCGCCGAATCGGCGCAGAAGTTGCGCGATGCGCTCAAAGAGGTACGCGGCGCGGCCATCCAGCCGTTTGCCGGTGCCAATGCCGCATGGCGGCAGCGCATTGCCATGATCAAAGATTACGAGCAGTCGCTGCGTGGTGCCAAGGCGATGACCGAACAGCTCAACGCCAAGGTCGAGGCGGGCACGGTTACCTTGGAGGATTTGTCGGTGGCCACCGGCCATGCTGCCGGTGAGTTTGCCAAACTGGACAACACCACCCTGTCCGGGCTCAACAGCGCCATCGACAAGGCGCGTGACAAGATACAGGCTTTGCAGGACGAGGCAGCATCCACCCGTGCCGCGCTCGAAGCCGAGCTGGCCGAACTCTCCGGCGACACCTCCAAAAAGGCCGAACTGGAACAGGAAAACAAATTACGCGAGCTCAACCTCAAACTGGCGGAGGCCGAGCGCGCGCAAAACAGCAAGGCGGTGGCCGAATACCGCCAGGCGGTGGAATTGCAGGAGCGCCTGTATCAGGCCAAACAGCAACAGGCCGAGGCCGAGCGCATCCGCAAGGCCGAAGAGGCGGCAGCCAAAGAAGAGGCCAAAGCTGCGCCTGCCGCGCCGGTGCAGCAGCAGGTGTTACAGATCGGCGAAGCCCGCGTGTCGCTCGACGGTACGCAGGAAGCGGCACGGCAGCTGGCCGATGCCCTGCGCGGCCGCGACGACGTGCTGGTGGATAAAACCATAAAAACCCTGTTGCAACGGCTGCAGGACGAAATCAAAAGGAGCCAATAAATGAGTACGTGGAAATTAGTACGCCAAGATAACGGTGCGGCGGTAGAGCTGCCGCAGGATATGCGCTGGACGGATGAGTTCGAGTGGTCGGCGGTGGCGCAGATTGCGCCCGTGTACAGCTTGGGCGGCGCGGTGCTGGTGCAGCAGGGGCTCAAACTGGCCGGCCGACCCATCAGCTTAGAGGGGGAGTGGGTATGGCACGGGCTCACCACCCTACGCACCCTGCGCGAGTGGTCGGACGTCCCCGGCCTGCAGCTGACCCTGCATCATTATGACGGCCGCACGTTTAACGTGATTTTCCGGTTGCACGACAAAGTATTCGGCCAGGCCGAGCCGGTGCATTACGCCACCCCCGAGGCCGAGGACGACCGCTACACCTTCGGCATTCTGCTGATGACGGTTTAACCCTGATTTAAACCCGGGTTAAATTGCGTGCTGAAACGCTTACCGACACCCCTTCGAGGGGTGTTTTTTATCATTCAGGCTACCTGTAAACCATCCCGATTTATGCCATGCCGCAAACTACCCGCCTCACCCAGCAAGACCTCAAAATCTACCCGTCCGAACGCCTGACCGACACCCCGGACGGCGGCGGCCTGATGCGCGGCACGCCGCTCACCGGCGCGGATAACGAGCTGTTCTCCCCGGTGTCCGATGTCGACCGCACTTTAGGCAGCGTGGATGCGCGCCTGATTTACCCCGGCGTATTGCGCAACGATGCCGAGCCCTTGTACGGCGCGCATTTCATCATTTCGCAGCCGCCGAAGGCCGACAACGTCTCCTATCTGTGCGCCCGCGCCGGGCATTACGGTGAGGAGCGGCAGGAAATCATGCCGCGTATCGAGGCCTACAGCGTGCCGACGATTGAGGGCCCGATGACCCTGATGGGCAACCAGCTGCGCGGCAGCCGCATAGTGCAGGCCTACCAACGCCCCGAGCAGACCCTGCCCGTGGTCGGCCAACGCTACTGCCTCAAATCCGCCACCGCCCAGCAATATATGCGTGTGATGGACGTGCAGCACGAGGTACGCACCTTTGAGACCCCCGAGGGCAAAGAGTTCCAGCGCCGCGTGGTCAAAATGGAGATTTCCGATGCGTTGGTTCACGATTTCCCGGGCGTGGCCTATCCGTCGCCCACTTACGCCAACCCGCCCTCCCAACTGCTGGAAACGCAGGTGGCCGATACCGCCAGCTATTATGGCGTGCGCCCGCTGGCCGCACCGATTACCGCCCAATCCGGCATGATTCAGGTCGACCAAATCTACGAAAAGCTGGTGCCGACCTCCATCATCGAGACCGCTTTTGCCGACCAGTTCCCCACCGGGGCGGGGGTGTGGATTCCGACCGCCCCGCGCCGCCGTATGGCGCAGATTGCCGGCAGCTACAGCGGCGACATCTATCTGGAGTCATCCGTACAGCCAGGCACGGTGGAGCTGCCCGGTTACACCGACGACGGCCAAGGCCACCTGAAAAAAGACAACAGTGGCGACGTGTTGGCGGTGGACTACGAAAAAGGCGTGATCCGCGCCGCCAGCGGCTTTGATTTGGAGGTGCTGGCCGTACCTGCCGCCCGCTACAGTGCGGCCAACTATACCGCCATCATCAACGTGGACGACACCAATCAGGGTACGGAGTGGGCGCCATTGCTGCGTCCCAAACCCGCCCCCGGTGCGACTGCCGTGTCCTTTATCAGCGGCGGCAACTGGTACACCCTGACCGATAGCGGCGATTATGTGCTGCGCGATGCCGACGGCACCGTGCGCGGCCGGGTCGAGCGCAGCGGATCGGTGTTGATTTCACTGCCTGCGCAGCCTGATGTGGACAGCAAAATTGTAGTCGCCTGGTCGCCCTTGGATGCTTTTAAAGCTATTGACGGGCAGGAGCCCGGCAACACCGTTACCCTGCCGCCGATGCAGCCCACCAGCCGCCTCACCGACAACAGCCTGCAAAACATCAAGCCCGGCACCCTGCGCCTGGGTTGGAGCCATAACGGCAGTAAGAGCGCTACCGACAGCAATGGCGCGTTGAGCGGCGACGTGCAGGGCGCGGTGGATTATGCGCAGGGCATCATCACCCTGCAAAACGCCCCCAATGCCGCCTACAGCGTAACCGCTGATGTTTACACCGAGCAGCGTACGGTCAAGCAGATGGCGCTCACCACCAATGCCGATTTGGTCGGCGGTACCATCGGCCCCTGTCAGGCCGGCACGGTGCTGATTGAGGTAACCGCCACGTTTTCCGAGAGCGAGAGCAAGTCTTATTGGGACTGGTCGGCAGTAAACGGCTTCGGCCAGTCCGCCCGCCGTGGTACGCGCACCCATTCCAGCCGCCGTGCCTACGCCCACGCTATCTCCGATGACGGTAACGGCGGCTTGGTGCTCTACGGCAAAAAGCTGCCCGGCGCTACCATCAACTACGTTTCCGGTACGTTTAGCATTCCACTGGCCGCGCTGGCACGCGATGCACGGCATATCCGCTACCAAGACCACCAAATCGACAACAAGGCCACACCCATCAGTATCAGCGTAGTGGACGACGGCGGGCCGCAGCGCAAATACAGCGCATCGGTTTCTGCCGCCACCGTGTCCTACATCGCCGCCGGTGCGGCCACCCGGCGTCTGACCCTGACCTTGTCCAACAACAGCCAGGCAGCCAATGTGCTGCAAAACAAGCCGTGGCCGCGCCAATGCCTGCTCAACTCATGGGTATTCCGCCTGGGCAGCACCCGCTTAATCGAGCGCGACGGCACCCTGTACAAAAACATCGACCCCAAAACCGGCAACGGCGAGGCGGTAGGTTATTTGGATGCCTTAAGCGGCGAGTTGGTATTTAAGGATGCCGGCGCTTCCGGCGATGTGGTTATCGAGGCGGGTGTGTACAGCCTGGCCGATATGCGGCTCAAGCAGTATTACGGCCGCACCCCCGCCGCCCCGGTCAAACCGCAGAGCTTTACCGTGTACGCCGAGGCTGCCGGCCACACCCGCACCGGCACTTCACAGGCCGACGAGAGCATCACCGGCGAGATTACCGGCCACATCGACACCGAGACCGGGTTTTTCCGGGTGGTGTGCGCCGAGGTGTTCGCCCCAGAAAGCCTGCGCTTTAACGTGGTATCGCAGTCCTATATCCCGTTGGACAGCAGCATCATCGGTATCGATGCGGTACGCCTGCCGCCGGACGGCAAAGTGCCGATTTTTAGGCGCGGCGACATGATTGTGATCGGCAACAAGCGCAGCCATGACTTGGGCAGTGCGCATTCCGCCGGCCAAACCGTATCGCTCGGCCGTGCCGACATCGATCGCGCCAGCGTGGTGGATGCCGCCGGGGTGCATGTGGATGCGGGCAAGTACGACATCGACCTGCGCCAGGGCAAACTGACGTGGGCCGACCCGCTGGATTTGAGCGGCCACACCATGCCGCTCACCGCCCACACCGCGCAAGAGGAAGAAAACCGCGTGGTCAATGTGGATATTTCAGGCCGCCTCAAGTTGCAGTTTCAGGTGGCCCGCGCCTACCCCAAAGAGGGCACTTATGTGTCTTCCGCCTTGGTGGCCGGCGACCTGCTCGTACGCCATACCGCGCCGTTCGCCATGCAGTCTTGGGGCAGGAAATGGTTGGATAGGGCAGACAGCGACCCGATTCTGGCCAAACTCAACGTCAAGGACTACCCGATTAAGCTGGTGAGCGCGGGCGCGATTACCGAGCGCTGGCTCATCTTGTTCGACAGCGACAGCCAGTTTAAATTGTACGGCGAGCATTTGGGCTTGGTATTGCAGGGCGACACCCTCAACGACCTCGCCCCCGCCAACCCCGCCACCGGCAAACCGTATTTTACCCTGCCCAAATTTGCCTTCGGTGGCGGCTGGATGGCCGGCAACTGTGTGCGCTTCAACACTTTCGGCACGCCGTGGCCGATTTGGATATTGCGTGCCGTACAGCCGTCGCCTACTGCACAAAAAACCAAGGACGGCTTCACCGGCTGCCTGCGCGGCAACACCGTCGATATTTGATTTAACCAGTATTTAACAGGAGTTTAACCATGATTCAAACCGAGCTTAAACCGGTGAGCGTGTACCGCAGTACCGATACCAATGCGCCGCAGCTGACCAATGCTGCCGGCAGCCTGAAAACCGTACTCAAGGCCTGCCTGGTTGAGGGGTATGGCAGTCAAGCCTCCCTAGGTTGGGAAATGAAAGCAGAAGATACGACTTCGGCCGTATTCCGCAGTAAAGACCCCAAAGCGAGCAATACGGCATTACAAATCAAAAATACCGGCACCAGTTATGCCGATCCGGCCATGCTGGTTGAGCCGGTTGGTTTGGATCAGGCGAAAAAAGTAATCGCGGACACCAGTAAGAGATTCCAATATTGGCGCAGCCCGTTAAGCAGTAACCGCTGGATGTTGATCGGACACGGTAGGGCTTTTGCCTTACTGGTCAAAGGTTCTGTCAAGTCGCGACTTCTTTGGTTCGGCGATTTTCCCAGCCTGGCTGCGGGTGATACCGGCAATTGTGCCATGTTTTATACCAGCGACGGTACCAGCCTCCAGATGTCTAACAGCAGCTATATGGCTCCCCGGGTTTTAGGTGCGAATGGCTCTACCGGGAGCACTTCCTTTACGTTGGCCAAATCGTTTAACGGGGTGGCCATGGGTGTTGCCGCAATCATGAGCTCGCTGTGTGCTACTTTTCAGAGGCAGGATTTCCCGGATCTAATTACCAACGGTTTGTCCATTAGCGAATGCTACCTTAACGAAAGGATAGACAACGGAGAGACTAAAATTCCTCTACGAGGTTTGCTGCCCGGGTGTTATTGGTGTGCCAATAATTTAAGTGCGGTAGAGGAATGGACTGATATGGGTAATTTTGTCGGCAGTGATGACCACTTTATCAACTGTGGTATATCCGATGTAAATAACGACTCCGGTAATATCATACTCATCAACACTACCGCTTGGCGCGCCTGACATGAATCTGTTAATCCCGTCCGGACTGCGGATTTATTCCCCGCCGCGTCATCCGCAGCCGCTGCGCCTAATCATCCCGTCCGGCCAGTTGTTTAAAGATACCGTCAACGGCGGCACCGGTTACTTTGCCGGCACCGCCGGCGGCATCGTTACCGTAGACGGCCGCCCGGCTTCGCGTCGTGTGCTGTGCCTGCGCCGCGACAATTTCCGGCTGGTACGCGATACCTGGTCAAAAGAGGACGGCACCTATCTGCTCTCGCATCTCGACCCCAAACTCGACTACATCGTGATGGCGGTAGACCATGAGGCACGCTGGGAGCCGGTGGCATGGGATTGGGTTAAACCAGCCGACAGCGCCCCCTCACCCTAATCCGAGCAAATGACCGACAAACACACCTCCGCCACGCTGCCGTTGCCGTTTAATCTGGCAATCAAAGCGCAGCCGGGTGACAAGCTGCCGCTGGCCTTCGTGCGCAAGCTCGGCACATTGTCACCCGGGCCTACCCCGCCGCCCAAACCGGACGATCCCAAAACACGCCGTGTGCCGGTGGCCGCCGATTGGCGCTGGCACACCGATGCCGTGGCCGACGAGGCACATTGCCTGCGCTGGCAGGGGCGGCCGCATGGTGTCGCCCTGCCGTATTCCGCCCGCTACGGCACGCTCTCCGGCGTGGTGTCCTGTTTGTCCCTGTCGGTCGAGACCCTGCGCGGCCTGCAGGCCTGCCGCCGTGTCGGCATCAGCCAAGCCCCGGTGCTGGCCGGTTGCGGTGCAAACCGCAGCAGTGCCCCGCAACGGCTGGCGCATTGCCGCAGTGTGCCGTTCGGTATCTCGCCGCCCTTGGTGTGGTGCAGTCCGGTGGTGATTCCCGCCGCCCGCCCGCGCTACGGCTGCCGCTACGTCCATCACCGGCCCGCCCGCCTTCAGGCAGCCTGCACCAAGCTGTACGGCCTGCCGCGTACGCAGGAGATGTGCCGCTATTTCCCCACCACCCCGGCACGCCGCCCGCCCGGCCAGTTTTACCCGCAGCCGCTGCCCGACCCGCCGCCTACGCCGCGCCTGCCGCGTGCCTGCGGCCCCGTGCCGCCCGGCGACAAGCTGCAGCTCAATTTCCTGCGCCGCCATGTGCGCCACCATCCTACGATGCTGCCGCTGCCCTTCGCCTGCGGCTATACCTCGTCCATTCCCATCCTGACAGGATACGTTATGCACATCCAAGTAACCGCCGAGGCAGACGGCAAGCCCATCCAAGCCCTCTCCGCCCGCCTGCGCACCGACACCGGCAGCTTCTGCTGGCAGGGCAGCGTGACCCTGTACCCCGATGATTTCGCCGCCCTGAAAATGGACGAGCGCGAGCGCGGTAAAGAAGCCATTATCACGCTGACCATCAACGGCGAGCCGTTTGCCTTTATGGCCGAGGATTACAGCGACAACCGCGAGTTCGGCCGCCGTACCTATACCGTCAGCGGCCGCAGCGTGACCGCCCGCCTGGCCGCCGACTACGCCAAAACCAAGAGCGGCGTGGTGCAGAGCCGCCTGTATGCCCGCCAGCTGGCCACCGAGCAGCTGCAATTCCTGCCCTATACGCTGACCTTTTGGGATATTCCGGATTGGCTGATACCGGGCGGCAGTTATTCCATTGGCGACAAAACCCCGATGGACGTATTGCGCGACATCGCCTCCGCCGCCGGCGGCTTTGTCGAGAGCCATCCCAGCCGCGCCCAGCTCTCCCTGCGCCCCCGCTGGAAAACCCCCGCCTGGCAGCTGGATGTGCCGGTGGCCGATGTAACCGTACCCGACAGCGTGATTGTGTCCGTCAGCGGGCAAAAGCGCATCCAGCCGCGCTACGAGCGGGTGTTGGTTTGGGCAGACCATGCCAACGGCGTGGGTGCCGACGTGTACCGCAACAATGCCGACCGCAGTGCCGAAGCTCCCTCACTCATCCACCCGCTCTACACCGACCTGCCCGTGTGTCGAGCCGCCGGCACGGCCGCCTTGAGCGACAGCGGCACGCACAAGACAGAGACCGTCAAATTGCCGCTCTCCGACGAGTACAGCCTGCCGCGCGCCAAACTGGGGCAGATTTGGCAGTTCAACGAGCCCACAGGCCGCTGGCGCGGTGTGGTGCAGGGTGTGGATTTGGAGGTATCGCGCGACAGCAACGGCGCGATTGCCCTGTGGCAGACCCTCACCATCGACCGCTATTTGGACAAATAAGGCTACCAAAATGAACCTGAAAAATACCTTTGAAGCCCTGTTTGGCAGACAGGAAACCGGCATTGCCACCATCACCGGCGAGCGCGGCGGCGGCAGCTATGCCGCCACTACGCAGGGCGGCGCCGAAGTGGTGCTTACCGGCAGCGCCACCGTGGGCAAAAAGGTGTTTTACGATGCCAAGAGCGGTCGCATCCTCGGCGAAGCGCCGGCGCACCGCGTAACCGATATTGTGCTGTAGGTCGTCCGAAGATAGTGGGGAATAGCCAATTAGGTGTTTTTACCCCTAATTAAACTTAATCCGCCTGAACGGGACATCCCGCCAGGCGGATTTATTTGGTGCTGAACCCGCGCCGTACACCTTGCAGGGGGAGAAAAGATAGACTGCCGATACGTTTCAGGCTGCCTGAAACGCGCAACAAAAAACCGCCCGGAAGGGCGGAGTAGGACGGCGAAGTGCACGGGTGCTTGCGACACCCGCACACCACAGCCACGCAGAGCGAGCCTGCATGACCCAAGGCCGCCACCTCTAGAGGCGGGCGGATTCTACCAGTTTTTGCAAGGATTCTGCACCATGATTTATCGCGAGCTGCGTTGCCGGTTGTGCAACAAAAAGCTGGGCAACGCCGCAGGCACTTACCGCTTGGCGGTCAAATGCCCGCGCTGCAAGCATCTCAACGAGTTCAAAGCCCATTAACAACCAATGAGCACCATCGAGTGCCTACCACGGAGTGCCGCCGAGCGCCCACGGAGACACTCTGATGTACGCTAAAGCACCGCTGCCTTTTACCGGGCAGAAACGTAACTTTCTAAAACTGTTTAAACGGGTGTTAAACGACCACATCCCCGGCGATGGGGAAGGTTGGACAATCTTAGACGCCTTCGGCGGCAGCGGCCTTTTGTCGCATACCGCCAAACAATGCAAACCGGTTGCCCGCGTTATCTATAATGACTACGACGGCTACAGCGAGCGCCTGCAACACATTCCCGACATCAACCGTCTGCGCCGCCTGCTTGCCGGTATCTTGGAGCCCGTGCCGCGCAGCAAACTGGTACCGCCAGCAATTAAGGCTGCCATCGTGGCCGCCATCCGCAGCTTCGGCGGCTATATCGACCTCGACTGCTTGGTTTCATGGTTGCTGTTCAGCGGCAACACCGCCGCCGACTTGGATGAGCTATGCCGCAAAACCATGTACAACTGCATCAGCCTCAGCGACTACCCCGAGGCACAAGACTACCTGCAAGGCGTGGAGATAGTCAGCCAATCCTATCGTGAGCTGCTACCGCAGCATATTGGCAACCCGCGCACGTTATTGGTACTCGACCCGCCCTACGTCTGCACCCAGCAGGGCAACTACCGCAAGGCAGCCTACTTCGGCATGGTCGAGTTCCTGCGCCTGATGGCAATGGTAAGGCCGCCTTTCATATTCTTTTCGAGCACGCGTAGCGAGCTGCCCGCCTATCTCGACCTTGTAGCCGAGCTGCGCCTGCCCGGTTGGGAGCGTTTTTCAGGCTGCCAAACCGTCACTGTGGGCAGCACCATCAACCACAGCTCACGGTACGATGACCACCTGATTTATAAGTTCTGACGGCGGGCTTAAACAGGCATGCGAAACCCCCGCTTAACAGGTCGTTAAACGGGGGTTAAAAATAGGCTATGCAAAGTTTTCCGCCACGGGTAAGCTATGCAAAGTTTTCCGCCCTTCTATGCAAAGTTTCGCGCTTTTCTATTACGGCTTTTAGTTTTTTGATTCTGCTGTTTGCGCAGATGTTGTTTTTCTGGCTGTGGCCGGTGTCCACGCCGCCGCACTGGCGCAGTATCAATACGGGTAAAACGGCTTCGGAGAAGTTTCTGCTGTTTGTGCAGAAGTTCGACCAATCCACCAACTGCTTTCCGAGCATGCATGTTTCGGTGGCGATGCTCACGGCGATGCATGCCTATCCGAGTATGGGCGCGGCGGCGTTTGCCTTCCCGCTGCTGATTGCGCTTTCCTGCCTGTTTACCAAGCAGCATTATCTGATTGATTTGCCGGCGGGTGCGTTTTTGGGCTGGCTGGTGTTTAAGCTGTATGGATGGCTGATGTTGGCTTAGGGTAAGGAATATAAGCAACAGGCTACCTGAAAATGCTGTGCGGAAGATTGGCAGGGCGTTTTCAGGTAGCCTGTTTGTGGTTTGAGAAGGTTGAATCATGCGGTGGGCGGCCAACATGCCGGACGCAAACTTATAGTTGAAGCGTTTATTTCTTCATGCTTGGCAGAGGGGGCCTCAGATGATGTAGAAATATAGTAAGGCGATCTAAATCTATCGCCGAGTATTGCCCTCTCTGAGGATATATTGCATGAGGTATTGAATTAAAGGGGATGCATTAAAACCTGCCGGCGGTTGCTTAAAGCAGTAGAACAGCCGGGCAGCTTACTGCAAAGTTTCGCCTCCGGCTACCTGAAAATTTGGCCGACAATCGTGAACCGATGGTTGCAAAAAAGAGATAGAGAGCTTCGAGACTAAAAAGACAACAATAGAAAAAGGCTTGCCGAAGCAAGCCTTTTTATAGGGTTACTAGACTAAGCTAACCACAAATTAGAATTTGTGTACCAAGCCAGTACCAACACCCCAAGAGTTTACATTGTCAGCGTTGGAGTTGGCTTTGTCACGCAACCAGCCTACAGATACCAAGCCGGTAGTGCGGCGAGAGAAGGCGTAGTCAGCACCAACGATGGCTTGCAGGTAACGAGCACCATCGGTCTGTACATCGTTGCTGTCGCCACGACCGTAGGCTACAGAGATCTTCGGAGTAATAGAACCAAAGGTGTAGGCAGCAGAGATCTGAGCCTCTTTGGTTTTACCACCGTTGACGGTGTCATGAGCAATGTCATAAGCATCGGCAGCATCATTAGTAAAGATGGGGTTTACGTTTTTGCCGTATTGGAAAGCACCGGCAACGTACAGGTTGTTGGCATCATAACCAGCAGACAGGTTGTGAACATGGCTGTCTTTCAGGCCATCAGTACCAGTGGTAGACTTGCGGGCGTATTCAGCAGCGTAGCGAACAAAGAAGCCGCTGTTTTTGTAGCCCAAGCCCAAACCGAATACAGGTTTGCCGTCATTGGTACGATCGCCGTGTACGTTAGTACCCGGAGCCATCTGGAATGAGAAGTCGAAGCCACTGAAGTCAGGAGACTGGTAGTTCAAGCTGGTACGACGTTGACCGAAACGGGTGTAGCGAGACAGACCCAAGGTTTCGCTGTTGTATTCCCAGTTGTCTTGGTCATCCAAAGAAGCTTTCAGAGGAGTAACTACACGACCAACTTTAACGGTACCGAAGCCACCTTCCAAACCAATGAAGCTGTCACGGTTGTTAACAAAGCTACCGCCATTCAGGCTGGCGTTAGACTCAACCTGCCAAATAGCTTTCAGGTTACCACCCAGGTCTTCAGAACCTTTGAAGCCGATGTAGCTACCGTAGTCCACTACGCCCCAAGCGTTTCTTTCGCTCTTCAGCTGAGCAGAAGTGCCTTCGCGAGTGAATTCAACACCGCCACGGATTTTACCGTACAGAATCACTTCTGCAGAAGCGGCAACCGGCAAGGAAACCAATGCTAATGCAATCAGGGTTTTTTTCATGCTGCATTCCTTTATCTATGTCTAAACTAAAAATACACACTTAAAAAAGAAACTTGTCTTTCTTTCTAAGCTCTCACGCAATCGCCGCATTAGCGATTTCATGGCTGCAATATAATTGTTCGGCGCCAAAAAAACAAATCCAATTGCGGGCAAAAGGGCGGATAGGGGCGAAAGTGTATGCTTCATGCAACAATGTATCGCCGAGGCGGCAACAGATTCCGGCTTCGCCGCGCTTGCTGTTTTCAGGTAGCCTTTTATGCCACAAAAAGGGATTTGCCCCAGCGCCGGATACGGCCTATCATCTTATAAATTATATTATTACGGCCGGCAGGGCAGAGCGTTGCCCGGCGGCCTTCACCGAAGACTAAAAAGCTTATGAGCCATACTGTACACCTGAAATTTGAAGATATTGATAACGCCGTGCTGCAGCGGTTGTGCGGCCCTTTGGAGGAAAACCTGGAAATGCTGGGCAAGGCACTGGCGGTGGAAATCGGGCGGCGCTTTGCCGAATTCACCTTTATCGGCGCGAATGCCCACGCTGCGCGGCAGGCATTGCTGAAGCTGGCGGATATTGCCGAGCAGCGCGATTTGGATAACGGCGACATCCAGCTGGCGGCGGTGGAAGCCAAAACCGCCGATGCGGAGTTTGCTCCGCGGAGCGAGCTGGGGCACCAATATTTCCTGCAAACGCGGCGCGGCAAGCTGGGCGGGCGCACCCCGCGCCAAAACGGCTACATCCGCGCGCTTTTAAACCACGACATCGTGTTCGGCCTCGGCCCGGCGGGCACAGGCAAGACTTATCTGGCCGTGGCGGCGGCGGTGGACGCGATGGGCAAGCATGAGGTGGAGCGCATTGTGCTGGTGCGCCCTGCGGTGGAGGCGGGCGAAAAACTCGGCTTCCTGCCCGGTGATTTGGCGCAGAAGGTGGATCCCTATCTGCGCCCGCTGTACGACGCGCTGTATGACTTGATGGGCTTCGACCGCGTAACCAAACTGCTGGAAAAAGGTACGATTGAGATTGCGCCGCTGGCCTATATGCGCGGACGCACGCTCAACGGCGCCTATGTGATTCTGGACGAGGCGCAGAACACCACGCCCGAGCAGATGAAGATGTTCCTAACGCGCATCGGCTTCGGCGCCAAGGCGGCGATCACCGGCGACATCAGCCAGATCGACCTGCCGCGCAACATCAAATCCGGCCTGAAAGACGCGCGCGAAAAGCTGCAAGGCATCGAAGGCATTTATTTCCACACCTTCACCAGCGAAGACGTGGTGCGGCATCCTTTGGTGCAGAAAATCGTGGATGCCTACGATGCGGCGGACGCGGCGCGTGAGGCGGCGGAAAGCTAGGCTGGGTTTCGCCTAGAAGAAATCCGGCTTTGCTTTGCAATATATTGTTGTCATTGCGTTGAAGCTCGCGCTTTCAGGTGGCCGCAAGCCGGGTTGAGGCTACCTGAAAATGGTCGGGTTGGTTTTTCAGGTAGCCTCACTTTATATATAGGAAGGATACGATGCAGCATTTCCAATTCCCTTTGCAGTTTTATTTTAAGATTTTCACGCCGTCCAACGATTTCAGCGTGCTGGACGAGGGCGGGCAGGAGATTGCCTACACGCGGCAGAAGATTTTCAAGCTGAAGGAAGAGGTGGAGATTTTCCGCAGCGCAGATCGGCGCGAGCGGCTGTACCGCATTTGCGCCGACCGCATTATCGATTTCAACGCCTGTTATCGGATTTTCGGCGAAAACGGTGCGGAGCTGGGCTCGGTGCGGCGCGACGGGATGCGCTCGCTGTGGCGCGTGCGCTATCGGATTTTTGGCGCAGATGGGCAGCCGCTCTACCAAATCCAGGAGAAAAACCCGTGGATCGCGTTTTGGGACGGGCTGGTGGGCGAGATTCCGCTCATCGGCGCGTTTAGCGGCTATTTCCTGAACCCGAGCTATGAGATTACCGATGCGGCCGGGCAGCAGGTGTACCTGCTGAAAAAAGAGCCTTCGCTGGTGGGACGGCGTTTCAGCTTAAGCAAAACGGGCACGGCGGTGCACGATGAATTGGTGGTGCTGTCGCTGATGATGTTGATGTTGCTGGAGCGCTCGAACGGCTAGGGTTGGCGGAAGGCTTTTTATTGCAAACCTGTCTGCCAAGGGAAAAGGCTACCTGAAAACCGGATTGGGTTTTCAGGTAGCCTTTTGTTTCAGCGCGGGCGGTTTAGCCGATTTCGGCGGCGTATTGCTCGGCGTTCATCAGGCCGTCTAAGTCGGCGGGGTTGGCGGGCTTGATGCGGAAGAACCAGCCTTCGCCGTAGGGATCGCTGTTTACGGTTTCGGGGGCGTCGGGCAGGCCTTCGTTAACAGCCACCACTTCGCCGGCGATGGGGGAATACACATCAGACGCGGCTTTCACGGATTCCAGCGCGCCGGCTTGGTCTTCGGCGGCCAGGGTGGCGCCCACTTCGGGCAGCTCGACGAATACGATTTCGCCCAGCAGCTCTTGTGCGTGGTCGGTTACGCCGACGGTTACGGTGCCATCGGCTTCGGGGCGCAGCCATTCGTGGCTGGCGACATATTTGAGTTCGGCGGGGATGTTGTTGCTCATGGTTTTTCTCCGTAGTTAGGGGTGGGAATGGTTAGGGTCATTCACATTATACAGGTTTTGCCTGTATGGGGTTTGCGCTGGCGCAAGGCTACCTGAAAAATCGGGCGGCTTGCGCGGGGCAATTTGTTGTTGTGTGTGTGAATAGGGTGGTTTCAGGCTGTTTGATGGTATGGCGGTGTTTTCAGGTAGCCTTTATTTTCCTCCTTCTTGGAGCTGCAAGGCGCGTTCGAGGGCTTGGCGGCGTTCGGCGGGCCAGCCAGCGGTATGCTGATCTACCAGTGCTTTAATTTGCGGCTGCTGCTGCATATTGGAAGCAAGCGACCAGCGGGCGGCGCCGTAGGTGATGATGTTTTCGGTATCTTGTTGGGTGGGGTTGGCCGGTTTCTCGTCGAGCAGCTTGGCGTTGTCGGCCACATAATCGACGATGCGGTATACGTATTCGGGCTGACCGGTAGCGTAGAAGCTTGCCCAGTGGATATCGAGGCTTGCCGGCGCGATGTTCAGGCTTAAGAAGCTTTCTGCGGTGGGGATGGGTGTAGCCAATACTTCCCGGTACTCGGGAGGCAGCTCAAGTTGGCTGAGGCACTTGCCGCTATCCGGTGTGCCGGAGAGCTTGAATATCAGGATGAGCAGGTTATTGGGGTGTTGTTGCCGCAATTCTTGGCACCAAGCCATGGTTTGATCCGGATGTGTTGCTAGGATTTGTGCAGCCCAAACGGAGAAGTTGTTGAATGGGCCGGGTTTGGCTCCAGGCGCAGTCATCATCGGGTCGTTCAGACCCTGATGGATGATGGCCAGCGCGCGTTTTAAGCCGGGATCTGGCGTTTGATAGTACACGGGCACGGCATCTTTCCAAGAGCCTTCCAGTGCAACGGGTGCGGAGGTGGTTGGCGCCTCGTGAGCAGGAGCAGGCTGTGTTTCGGCAACGGAAGCGGCAGCAGTCGGTGCGGTTGATCTGTTGTCCTGCGGCGAGCAGGCGGCCAGGCCGAATACGACGGCGGACAATAATGAAATCAGCAGGGTTTGGCGCATGATGGAGAGCCTTTGCAAGATAGCGGAATCGGTTTTCAGGTAGCCCGATGGCGGCATTAGGCTACCTGAAAACTTTCTACACGGCCTGCGGTTTAATCAAACTGCTTCTGGCCGTTGCGCACGAAGGGCAGCTTCAGCACGCGCACTTCCACTTCGCGGCCGCGGATAACGGCTTTGGCGGTGCTGCCTTCAAAGGCTTTGGGCACGCGCGCGATGGCGATGGACTGCTTGAGGCTGGGCGAGAACACGCCGCTGGTGGTGATACCTTTGCCGGCGTCGGTGATCACTTCCATGTGTTCGCGCAGCACGCCGCCTTTGGCCAGCAGCAGGCCGACCTGTTTCACGCTCACGCCTTTTTCCTTCAGCGCCAGGAGCGGGACCTTGCCCACGAAATCGCGGTTTTCGTCTTTCAAGTCCACCGTCCAGGCCATGCCGGCTTCGAGCGGGCTCACGTCGTCGTCCATATCGTTGCCGTAGAGGTTCATGCCGGCTTCCATGCGCAGGGTGTCGCGCGCACCGAGGCCGCAGGGTTTCACGCCGGCCTGCTGCAGGGCTTTGAAGAAGGCCACGGCTTCGCCGGCAGGCAGGATCACTTCCACGCCGTCTTCGCCGGTGTAGCCGGTGCGGGCGACAAACCAATCATGGCCCAAATCGGCGCCTTGGAAGGGCTTGAGGCCGTTTACGGTGCTGGCCCATTCGGGTTTCACGGTGAGCAGCTTGGCGATGGCTTTTGGGCCTTGCACGGCAAGCATGGCCAGGTCGTAGCGCGGGGTGAGCTTGATGCCGAATTCGGCGCCGATTTTCTGGAATTGGGCAGAGTCTTTTTCGCGGGTGGCGCCGTTGGACACGATACGGTATTGCGTTTCGGCTTCGTTGCCGCGATACACGATCAGGTCGTCGATAACGCCGCCTTTGTCGTTGAGCATGGCGGAGTAGAGCGCTTTGCCCACGAAGCCGAGCTTGGCCACGTCGTTGGCCAGCAGCTTGCGGAAGAAGGCCTTGGCTTGGTCGCCGGATACGTCGGTCACCAGCATGTGCGACACGTCGAACATGCCGGCGTCGGTGCGCACGGCTTCGTGTTCGGCGATTTGCGAGCCGTAGTGGATGGGCAGCTCCCAGCCGGCGAAATCGACCAGCTTGGCGCCGGCATCTTTATGGGCTTGATGGAAGGGGGTGGTTTTGATTGCAGACATGATTCGGAGTCTCCGTTGGCAGTAATGGGGAAGCCTCCCTATCTGTCCGGGGTACCTGAGATTTTCGGCAGGTAATGCCTTATATCCTTCGGTGGGCAGTGAATGCCGCTCTCCAGATGAGGCCGTTTCAGGTAGCCCGCGCGGGCAGGCAGGGGAAACGATTAGATATGAAACGGGCTTGCAGTCCTTTTACCTGAGCGATTTAAGGGGTTTTGCGCCTTCGGTGCCGTTGTTGTATTAACGGTCTCTCCTGCAAACGCCTTGATTATCGCTTGAAAACGGTGGTTTGAGCAAGATTTTCGGATGTTGTCAAGCATAAATTGATGGTTGGAATAGCAATTCTAGCGGGAAAGGCGTAGACTGAAACCCATAGAAAGCGAACGGTTATTTGAGATCGGAGCCGGAGGTGTCCGGCCAAACCGGCTTCGGAAATGCCCAAACAACTGGCAGTCAAGGCGGTATATTCCGTTATGTGTAGTAAATATGGCGGATTATTCCAACACAAATACAATATAATATGCACGAACTTTCGTGCGTACAGCACAGGCCGGCCACAAGCCGGCCTATTATAACGTCGGCTGTTGGCTTGAGCCGACACACATACTGACCCTGAAAGTATGATTGGATACCGAATCATGACAACTACTGTTTCGCTCGACAAAATCGACCTCAAAATCCTCCAGGCTCTGCAACACAACGGGAGGCTGAGCAACGTGGAGCTGTCTGAGCGCGTTGCGCTTTCCCCTTCGCCCTGCCTCCGGCGCTTAAAGCAGCTGGAATCCACCGGCATCATCCGCGGCTATGCCGCCTTGGTGCACCCCTCCACCGTGGCGCTCGGCCTGCAAGTGTTTATCCGAGTGTCGGTGGATAAGGCCAACCACCTGCGCGACGGCTTTGCCGACTCTGTGCGCAACTGGCCGCAGGTGTTGCGCTGCTTCGCGCTCACCGGCGAAACCGACTATATGCTGCACGCCTTCTTCTCCGATATGGAAAGTTTCTCCCATTTCATCCTGAACACGCTCTTGGCGCATCCGGGCGTGGTGGACGCACGCTCCAGCTTTGTGTTGCAGGAAGTGAAAAATTCCACCGTGCTGCCGCTGGATCACTTGCAAACCGCCGAGTAAGCTTGGCTGGGGAAATGTTTTCAGGTAGCCTGCATACTTTGTGCAGGCTACCTGAAAATTTTTTGGCGGGGCGGAATGAATCAAGCGGAGATGGCGGATAAGGCGGTTTGGCTGGCGGCGGCGTTGGCGGCGCTCGGGCTGCTGGCGGGCGTGTTGTGGATAAGGCGGCGGCGTTTGAGCGGGCGCGGCTCCTGGCTGCCGCTGTGGTGGCCGCTGGTGTGGCTGGCGGGCTGGCTCGCCTTGCTTTTGGGCATCATCGGCATTTTCCTGCCGGGCTTGCCCACCGTGCCTTTTGTGTTGCTGGCGGCGGGCTGTTGGTCGCGCACTTCGCCGCGTTTCCACCGCTGGCTGCGTACGCACCGCTATTTCGGCCCGATGGTGCGCAATTGGGAGCGCAACCGGGCGATTCCGCTCAAAGGCAAGGTGTTGTCGTCGCTGATGATGGGCTGCTCGTGTGTGTGGATGCTGTACCGTTTTCCGGAGCGCTGGTGGGCGGGCGCGGGGATGGCGGCGGTGTGTTTGGCGGTGGCGCTGTGGATGTGGCGGCTGCCAAGCGAGTGAAGCGACGGGGATAGGATAAAGGCTACCTGAAAATGCAGCGCAGCGGAGTTGCTGCGAAGCTGAAATTTTCAGGTAGCCTTTTTGTGTGGTGAGGGTGTTTACAGCCCGTACACTTTGAAGCGTTCGGCCAGCGGGGCAAACTGTTTCTCGCCGGCGGGCGCGGCGATGCCGCCGAACACGAGCTGGGCGCGCAGCGTCCAATCGGCGGGGATTTGCCATTGTTCGGCCACGGCGGCGTCGATTAGCGGGTTGTAGTGTTGCAGGTTGGCGCCGATGCCGGCGGCGGCGAAGGTGGTCCACACGGCGTATTGGTGCATGGCGTTGCCGTGGTCAGCCCACACGGGGAAGTTGGCGGCGTAGGCGGGGAAGCGCTCCTGCAGGCCGCGCACCACGGATTGGTCTTCAAAGAAGAGCACGGTGCCGGCTGCGGCGGCGAAGGCGGCCAGTTTTTGCTCGGTGGGGGCAAACTGCTCGGCAGGCACGATTTGGCGCAGGGCTTTTTCGGTGAGGTGCCAGAGCTTTTCGTGCTCGGCGCCGAACAGCACCACCACGCGGGTGGATTGGGAATTGAAGGAGGAAGGCGTGTGCAGCACGGCGTGCTCTACGATGGCGGCGGCTTCTTCGGCCGGCAGCGGCAGGGTTTTGTTGAGCGCGTATACGGAACGGCGGGCGCGGGCGGCTTCCTGCAGGGTTTGATGGGTCATGATGTTTCCTTCTGATGAGGGTGGATAATGGGGCGCAGTATAACGCGCCGGGCGGATGAGGGGTTAGCCGTGCGGGGAAAGGCGGTGTTTCCGGATAAGAAAACGGCGGGCAAAGGCTACCTGAAAACGGACTAAGCTTTTTCAGGTAGCCTCAATCAATATTGGGCGGAAGCTGAATAATTTATAACACACTGTATTAACATAAAATTATATCTCCTCAAAAACCGATTTCCCCTCCCGGGCGGGCCATCCGCAGGCTTGCCGGGTTCGGATGCCGGAGACTACCTGAAAATTTGCAACAGCCGGAAACCCAGAAAGGCTGGCCGAAAATGTTTATCTGCTTGGCAGGCACCCGCTTTTCAGGTAGCCTTTCCCTTTTTCCCAAGCCCGTTCCCTTGGCCACCATGAACACAGAAAACGAACTGCAAAACGCCCCCGCCGCCATCGAAGAAACGGCAGCCGCAAACCAAGCCGCGCCCACTGCCGAAGCGCCCAATCCCACCGCGCCAAACGATGCCGAAACCGCCGTGGCCGCGCCGCCATCCAACCCAACCCATGCCGAAGCGGAAAACGATGACGACGAAGACGGCGCCGGGCCGGGGCGCAAATGGCGCGAAGGGCGGATTGTGGACGCCGCCGTGCGCGTGTGGGATGCCGCCGCGCGCACCGGCATTGCCGACGTGGTGAGCAACAGCGAAGACGAACCGCCGATCAGCGTGTTTTTGGTGGGCGACCTCTTTGCCGCCACCGACCTCTCCCCGCAGCCGGGCGACGTGTTGCGCGGCGTGTTGCAGAGCCACCCCTTCGGCGGCCACTGGCTGCTCGACAGCGCCGAAAACGCCGCCACTTCCAGCCTGCAACGGCGCAGCCCGGAAGAAGAGGAAGCGCTGTTTAAAGAGCGCAAACAGGCCAAACGGCAAGACAAATTGGTCAACGGCGAAACTTATGTGGGCAAAGTGGTGCGCTGGCGCGACGAAGAGCAGGCGGGCTACATCAAGGTAAAGTCCATCAAAGCGCGCGTGTTTTTCCCGCAGTCGGCCTTCGTGTTCCGCGACAAACGCCCGGCCAAACACCAGCAGGTGAGCTTCGTGTTGGGGCGGCGGCGCGGCGAATGGGTGGCCACCCGCGTGATCCCGCAGGGCTACGAGCTGGGCTGGGCCGACCGCGAAAGCACGCCCTCCGGCACGGTGTTGGGCGGCGGCTTCAGCGAAACCCTGCTCGGCAGCGCGTTTATCCTGCTCTATTTGGCCGCCGTATCGTTTATTTCCTTGCCGCTGGCCTCGGCTTACCTGCTGGCCAGTTGCCTGCTGCTCATCCTCTACCGCACCGACAAGCGCAGCGCGCAAAACGGCCGCGCCCGCGTGCCCGATGCCGTGCTGCACCTCTTGGCCGTGCTCGGCGGCTGGCCGGGCGGCCTGATGGCGCAGATGCGCTACCAACACCACACCGCCAACATTCATTTTGTGCGCACCTTTTGGTTCAGCGTGGCGCTCAACGCCATCGGCAGCTATCTGGTGCTGGTGTATCTGATCAACCTGCCCGCCTTCGCTTTCCTGAAAAACTGAAGCCAAATCCGAAGCTTTGCAAACACCTCAAACGGTTGCGACAGAAATGGACTACTGCTCCTTCGCCCACAGCCTGCCCAACGACGGCAGCAACCCCAACAAACACTACCACGACCGGCTCTACGGCTTCCCCATTGAAGACGACAACGAGCTCTTCGGCCGCCTGCTGCTGGAAATCAACCAGGCCGGCTTAAGCTGGACGCTGATCCTGCAAACGCGCCGAAGGCATCCGCGCCGCCTATGCCGGCTTCGACATTGCCGCCGTGGCCGATTTCGGCGAAGCCGAGCGCGCACGCCTGCTGGCCGACCCGCGCATCATCCGCAACCGCCTCAAAATCAACGCCGCCATCCACAACGCGCAGCAAATTTTGCGCCTGCAACAAGAATCCGGCTCCTTCAAAAACTGGCTCGACCGCCACCATCCGCAAGACTTGCCCGCTTGGGTGAAGCTCTTCCGCCGCACCTTCAAATTCACCGGCCCCGAAATCGTGCGCGAATTCCTCGTGAGCACCGGCTACCTGAAAGGCGCCCACCGCGACGACTGCCCCGTTGCCGCCCAAGTGGCGGCAGCCAACCCGCCTTGGCGGATGGAGTAGGGCGGATGGAAAGGCTACCTGAAAACGAGCAGAGCGAGTTTCTACGAAGTTAAAACGAGCAGAGCGAGTTTCTACGAAGTTAAAACGAGCAGAGCGAGTTTCTACGAAGTGAAAACGGGCTTCGCGGTTTTCTGCGAAGCTAAAATTTTGGCGGGGCAGAAACTTTGTTGCCGCTGCGTTTTAGCTGCATGGAAGTTTATGTTTTCAGGTAGCCTTTAAGCCAAGAGGCTACCTGAAAATTTTGACGGCACAAAAACAGTAACAGGCTACCTGAAAGTTTAGCTTTGCATAAACCCGCGAAGCTAAATTTTTCAGGTAGCCTTTTGTTTACACGGATGAGCCGAGCTGGCGGACGGCGGCGTTGATTTCCTGCGCGGCTTGGTAGATGGGGTAGCGGGCGAGGTTGGGGAAGTCCGGGCGGTGGTATGCGTTCCAATAGCTGATGATGCGGCGCTGCTGGGTTTGCCAGTAGCGGGGGTTGGCGGCGCAGAGGCGGGCGAAGGCGGCGGGGTTGAGGCGGAACAGGCGCACGGCATCTTCCTGAATGGGCAGGATGTATTCGCCGAGCAGGGTGAGGGCGAAGGGCAGCACGAAGTCGGCCTGCCCGGCGCGCACTAGCCGGCGGAATGCGGCTTGGCGCACGAAGCCGTTGTGGTGGCGGCTGTGCAGGCAGTCGGCGATGAGTTGGGCGGTGTGGTCTGCTTGGGTGGCGTGCGGCTGCGGGGCGGGATGGTAGAGGCGGTAGGGGAGTTGCAGGGTTTCGCCGTGCAGGCAAACAGTGCGGCAGGGGGCGCCAGACGGCTCGATTTGCAGGCGGCGGACGACTTCGGCGGCGCTGTCGCGCAGGGCGGAGGGAAAGGCGGCGGTGAGCGGGATGGGGTTCATCATGTGGATTGGCTGGGCTGGAGGCTACCTGAAAAATATGGGGTTGGAGTCGGTACTTGCTTGGCTAAAGAAAGGCTTATGGGCTGGCGGGGGCGGATGATTTCGGGCTTGCCGTCGCTGAAGGCTGCTTGATCACCCCCTGTTGCGCAAACATCCCCATCAACCTCTCCACCACCACCCTCACCTTCTTCGGTTGCTCGCGATTAAGCATCACCAGATAAAACGGGGCTTGGGCGGTTTGCCAGTCGGGCAATAAATGCACCAGCGTGCCGTTTGCCAAGGCTTGTTCCACTTCGATTTTGACGCGGGTGTTCACGCCGAGGTGGGCGGTCATCAGGTGGAAGGCGGCGAGGCTGTTGTTGCAGCGGGTGCGGGCGTTGGGGGTGATCCAGCGTTGTTCGCCGGTTTTACGATGTGTGAACTGCAAGGGCGCGGGGTTGCCTTGGTCGTTTAGGGCGCAAATCCACGGCAACGCCTGCAAATCGTCCGGGGTTTTGACGGGCGGCTGTTCGGCGAGAAATTCGGGCGTGGCGCAGGGAAGAAGTTCGATGTCGGTCAACTTTTTGGCAATCAGCTGCGGGTTGTCCAAGGCGTGTGCGCCGCCACGCAGTGCCAGGTCGATTTTGCCCTGATACAAATCCACCAGATTTTCGGCGAAATCCAGCTCGATATTGAGCTTGGGATAATCCTGTTCCAGCGCGCGGATGGCGTTCACGACGGGCGAATTGACCACGGCGGAAAATACGGCGATGCGCACCGTGCCTGCCAGCTCGTCTTTTTGTGCGGCAGCGGCCTGCATGGCTTCGTCCGCGCCCGCCAGCATTTTCAGGCAGCCTTGGTAAAACTGTTCGCCCGCTTCGGTCAGCCCGATGCGGCGGGTGGTGCGGTTGAGCAGTTTGATGTCCAACGCTTTTTCCAGCTTGCTGACCGCGAGGCTGACGGTGGAAACGGTTAAGCCCAATTTATCGGCGGTGCGCTGCATGGACTGCTGTTTGACCACTTCGGCGAAAATCGCCATCGCTCTGAAATCCTGCATTTTTTCTCCTTGTATTGTCGTCTGAAAGCATGGCCATCCGCCACAAAAATGGTGAACCGGCAAGCCCTCCCTACGATTGCCTCCCTGTCGGTTCACTCGGGTAGGTCGGCATTGCTATGCCGACTTTGACTTTCAGACGACCTTCTTTTTGACATATGGACGTAAAAAGCGTCGGCATGGCAATGCCGACCTACCGTTGGCGTTTTGGGTTTATATTTTAATTTTATCAAAAAGTGTTTTCAAGATTACCCTGTTTTTCTTAGATAATGAATTACCTATAATGAACTCATCAAATCAGCAGGCAGTCGTAAAAACAATCTTAAAACCGACCGCACTTTCAAAAATTTATAGAAGGAAAATCCAAATGGCAGAACAAATTTTAGTCTTATCGGCCACCGGCAACGTGGGCAAATTCGTGGTGCAAGCCTTATTGAACAAAGGCGTGAGCGTGAAAGCGGCGAGCCGTCGCGGAGAAAATATCGGCGCAGCGCAAGGCGTGAAATTTGACTTTGACGATGAAAGCACTTGGAATGCGGCGCTGGAAAACGTGTCGGCGGCGTATGTGATGTTGCCGATGGGTTACGCCAACCAAGACAAGCTCAACGCGTTATTGAAATTGATGTTGGAAAAAGGCATCAAACCCGTGCTGCAAACCGCTACCGAGCATTTCGACAGCCCCGAAAATCCGAATTTCCACACCGAAAAACGGTTGGAACAATCGGGCAAACCTTATGTGATTTTGCGCCCCACTTGGTTTATGGACAATTTCAACATCTTGTGGCGCGCGGATTTGCAAAAAGGCGTGCTGACCCTGCCGCTGCACACCGGCAAATCGGCATTGATTGACGTGCGCGACATCGCCGACTGCGCGGTAGCGGCATTAACTAGTGATAAATTCAACGGCAAAGCCTTTAATTTGACGGGCGGAGAGCTGAAAACCTACGCGGAAATGGTCGAAATTTTAGCCGAACATTCGGGGCTGCCTCTGCGTTTTGACAGCGTGACGCCCGAGCAATACGCCGCCAAGCTCAAAGCCGACGGCTTCCCCGATGCAGGCATTCCGTATTTCTTAAAAGTGCTTGCCGACGTGGAAAACGGCTCGGCGTCCATCATCACCGACGACGTGCAAACCCTGACCGGCCATGCGCCGCGCACCCTTGCCGATTTTGCCAAAGACAATGCGGACAAGTGGCGGGCTTAACAGGCTACCTGAAAATATTGACCTCATTGAGTTTAGGAGAAAAATCATGAAAACCCTCGCAAAAACCCTTGTATTGACCGCCGCCATAGCAGGCCTTACCGCCTGTACCACCGCGCAAACCCCTTCCGCCCCTGCTGCCGCACAAAGCGAAACCCGCACCGGCGTCGTGAACGACAAAGCCTACACCCGCAGTTCCAACGGCGCGAAAGCGTACCAAGGCAAGGCGCAGGACATCATGGGCTATATCAGCATCGACATCAGCGACCGTAAAAATTTAAAACCCATCGGCAAAATCGGGCGGATTGACGAACAGGGCAACCTCAGCTTGAGCGTGCCGAAAGACGTTTCAGACGACCTCTTGTTCGTGACCAACGAAACCCCGACCGGCAAAATGGCGGAAACCGTGGCAGGCGGCGTGCTGATTACCAAGCCGAACCTGCAAATCTGGAAAGCGGACAATGACGTGATGGTGCTGACCTATTTGAGCCGCGACTACCGCTATGTGCTGGACGGCGTGGATTACGGCATGTTCCGCAAAGGCTGGAACTACGCGCCCATGAACGGACACAAAGCGCAAACCGATTACGGCGATTACAAATGGGTCTTGATGGATGAGTAATTTTTCAGACGACCTTTTAACCCGATTTTTTAGGAGAAAACCATGAACTACATTCAAAACAAAGTCATCATTATCACCGGCGCCTCCGCCGGCATGGGCAAAGCGGCGGCACAGCAGCTTGCGGCGCAAGGCGGCAAAGTGGTGCTGGCGGCGCGCGACGAAGCCAAATTGCGGGCGGCGGTGGCGGAAATCAAAGCCAACGGCGGCGAAGCGCAGTATTTCGTGTGCGATGTCAGCCGCGCCGAACAGGTGCAGGCGTTGGCGGATTTTGCCTTGCAGACCTACGGGCAAATCGACGTGCTGGTGAACAACGCAGGCTATATGCCCGGCTCCTTCCTCGTCAAAAACAACACCGCCGAATGGAACAAAACCATCGACATCAACATTAAAGGCGTGTTGTACGGCGTGGGCGCGGTACTGGGGCAAATGCGCAAACAGGGGCGCGGGCAGATTATCAACGTCGCCTCGGTCGCCGCTTACGAAACCCCGACGCCGGGCGCGGTGGTGTATTGCGCCACCAAACACGCCGTGCGCGCCCTGACCGACGGCCTGCGCGCCGAAGAAGCCATGATGAAAAGCCCCGTGCGCATCAGCTGCATGTCGCCCGGTGCAATCGACACCGACCTCAAACACGACGTTACCGACCCCGATTTGCGCGAGTTCGTGTTGAAATCCTACGAAGAAATGCCTTCGCTGTCGCCCGACGACATGGCCTACGGCATCGTTGCCGCCATCAACACGCCGGATAATATTGAAGTGGGCGAGATTGTGGTGCGGCCGACGGGGGGCTAGACCATCGGTATCATCCGGAGCCGTCTTGTTTTTCAGGTAGCCGCTCATTCGGGAGGCTACCTGAAAAATGCGGGGGTTGGATTTATGTTTTATTGTGCTAAGAAAGCGGTCATTTGTTGATGGATGGATTTGATGATTTGTATGGAGCCGGGCTCGCTATCGATGGGGTCTGTGTTGACATCGTCGATTAAATACCAATGTTTGCCGATATAAGCGAAATCTAGGAAGGGGTTGTTGGGGTTTAAAAATTCGCCAATGATGCTGCCGTTGAAATTGCAACAGCGTATATTGCAGCGGCAAATGTCGGCTAGGCTTTTGGCAAAAGAAAAATAGAAGAAATCGGGAGATTGGCTGTTTGGCACGACGGAGAGTATTAGGCTGAGATGCGCTGCCCAGTCGTTATCATCCATAGGGTGATTGTCCCACACGGCGTAGCTCCCTTCGCTGTCTGCCTGTTGCCAGTCGTCCCATGTTTGTAGGCCGTGGATGCCGTATTGATGAAGTGCTTGAGTAATTTGTTGTTGGGAGGGGTAGCGGGAGAGGATAAGGTCGATGTCGATAAACATGGGATTTACGTTTAATGTTTTGGTTATGATGGGGTCGGGTAGTTTTCAGGTAGCCCCTCGCTGCACCGCCCCTTCCAACACGCCGCGCATCCATTGCTGGACCACATCGAAATGCGAGCGCTCGTGCCACAGCAGCAGTTTGTCGTAGCCGGGCGAGGCGAAGGGCAGGGGCAGGGTGGCGAGGCGGTCGCCGTGCTGCACCAGGCGCGAGGGCACCACGGCGAGCAGGTCGCTCTGGCGCAGCAGGTCGGGAATCAGGGCGAAGTTTTGCACGGAAAGGGCAACGCGGCGGCTTTTGCCCAGCTTGGCCAGCTCGCGGTCGGTGGCGCCGGTGAAGCTGCCGCCGTAAAACGAGCCGAGCACGAAGGTTTGGCGGCAAAAGGTGTCGAGCGTCCATTCCTGCTGCAATACGGGATGCCCTTCGCGCAGGGCGCAGATGAAGTTTTCGTGGTAGAGCTTTTTGTAGCGCAGGCGGTCGGGTGCGGCAACGTGGGCGGCGATGGCGGCGTCGAGCTCGCCTTTGGCGAGTTTGTCTTCCATTTCTTCGCGGCGCAGGTTGAAAAAGGCCACGCGGGCGTTTGGCGCGAGGGTTTGCAGCTTGGCGGCAAAGGGGATGCCCACAGAATGGAAGCTGTTGTCGATGGTGCCGATTTTGAACACAGCCTCCAGCTCGGCGGGCACGAATTCGGCCGGCTGCACTAAGGTTTCAATCTCGCCGATGATGCGCGCAAGCGGCTCGGCCAAGGCGGCGGCGCGGTTGGTGGGCATCATGCCTTGCGCGGTGCGCACCAGAATCGGGTCGTCGAAATATTGCCGCAGGCGGGCGAGCATGCCGCTCACGGCGGGCTGGGAGAGCGAGAGGCGGGCGGCAGCACGGGTAACGTTGCGCTCTTCGAGCAGGGCGTGCAGGGCTTTGAGCAGGTTGAGGTCGAGGTTGTTGAGGTGGCTCATGGCTGGAAATTGAAAAAGAAGATAGCAGGTATATTATTTTATAATTTTGTTTATTGGAAAGACAGGGTTATGATGGGCAGAATGCTGCAAAATAGTTTGTGCTTCCGGCACAAACCGTTATACTGCCGCCCCCTTTGAATTTCCCACCCCGCTGGAGAACGGCTGCTTATGTTGAAGCGCTTGATATTGAAATCGCTGACTTATCTGATTATTTTAGCCGTGGTGCTTGCCGCCGGCGGTTTTGCCTTTTATAAATTCCATCCCGTGTTCGGCGGCCAGCCCGACGAAGCGAGCATGGCGAGAATCCGCGCGTCTAAGGCGTTCAACGGCAAAGAGTTTGAAAACCTCGAGCCCACGCCGATGATGACTTCCGACGAATCGCCGTCTATCTTTGCCTGGGCCTGGCAGATGATGAACCCGCCGCCGGGCAAACACCCGGCCAAACCCCTGCCCACCGTGGCCTTGGATAAATCACGGCTCACCGACGGCAGCGTGGCCTGGTTCGGCCATTCCACCATATTATTCCGCACCGGCGGGCAAACCTTCATCACCGACCCCGTGTTCTACAATGCCTCGCCCGTGCCCTTCACCGGCAAACCCTTCGCCATGAGTCACACCCCGACCGTGGGCGAGTTGCCCGAAATCGATGTCGTCCTGATTTCGCACGACCATTACGACCACTTGGACTACCGGGCCATCCGCGAAATCAACGCCAAGGCCAAACGCTTCATCGTCCCCCTCGGCGTGAAGGCGCACCTGCAACGCTGGGGCGTGCCCGACAGCAAAATCACCGAAATGGACTGGGAAGAACAGACCCGCGTCGGCAATATCGACATTACCTACGTCCCCGCCCGCCATTTTAGCGGCCGCACCTTCGAGCGCAACACCACCCTGTGGGGCGGCTACGTGGTCAAATCGCCCGACCTCTCCATCTATTACAGCGCCGACAGCGGCTACGGCAAACACTTTGCCGACATCATCGCCAAACACGGCCCGTTTGATTTCGCCATGATTGAAAACGGCGCATACGACAAAGGCTGGGCACTCATCCACGAAACCCCCGAACAAGCCGCCAGCGCCGTGGCCGATATTGGCGCGCCGCTGGTGATGCCGATCCATTGGGGCAAATTCGATTTGGCCAACCACCCATGGAAAGACCCCATCGAACGCTTCACCCGCGCCGCCGCCGAACGCCGCCTGCGGGTGGCCACCCCGCGCATCGGCCAAGTGTTTCAAATCAGCAACCCGCCGCAGGAAAAATGGTGGGAAGGCTTGGAATAAAGCCAAAGGCTACCTGAAAAATACCGCTTCTATGAAGCCGGAGATTTTCAGGTAGCCTCTTTGCATGACCAATAAACACACACAAAACACGGGCAGCCCAATCAAACCGGCTGCCCGTTTGCCTTAATCGGCGCTTATTGCGCGGCCGGCGCGCTCGGCAGCTGGCCGATGAAGTTGATGAAGCGCATGGGGCGGCGGCCGGTATTTTTCAGCGCATGCGACTGGCCGGGGCGGGCCATGGTGATGTCGCCGGCGGATACCGGGGTTTCCTTGCCGTTGGAATCGGTGAACACGCCGCGGCCTTCCACAATCAGATACACGTCTTCATTATTGGCGTGTTTGTGCAGGCCCACAGAGGCGCCGGGCGGCAGGGTCATCCAGCCGATTTCGCGGATGGCATCTTGCTCGCCGGTTTGGTGGCGGGTGTAGGCGAAGCGGCCGAGCAGCTGGCCTTGGCCGCCGGCGGCTTGGTCACGGTCCCAGCGTTGCAGCTCGGAGAATTTGTATACCTGAACGCTGCGGTCTACCGGGGTTTTGCTCGGCTCGTTGATGTCGCGCGCCCAGGCGCCGGAGCCGGCCAGCAAGGCAACGGCGGCAAGGGATAAGGCTACTTTTTTCATCATGCACTCCTTAAGGGTTGGTTGGAAAGAAAGGGGAACGGCAAATTCGGCGGAATGCTATGCGTTTTGCCGAAACGGGGTCAAGACGACGGCGCGGCGGGCGGGGCATTATCTGGCGCTTATTTGATGTAGGCCAAAACGGTGTGAATATGGAAGCTGCGTTTTCAGGTAGCCCTCATGCGGCAGAAGGCTACCTGAAACGCGGCTTCAATGCAGTGAAAATAAACAGGGCGGGCGTTTGCGCAGGCAAAACGCGGGTTGCGGCAGAGTGGGAAGCGGCAAGCCGGCCCTTACTTAGTTTGGATGCGGTAGCCCGCCGTGGGAGAAAGCCATAACAATCCGACTGTTGGCGGGAAGTGTCGTTTTTGCGCGGCGGGATACAGGTTTTTGGCGTATTGCGGGCGAAACTTGCTATAATCGCGGGCGCATTGCGGCGGCTTGCTTTTTTATTGCTGCCAATTAAATGCATTAAAACACATCAGGCTGCCTTTGAGGCTACCTGAAAATTTCCGGAGCAGCCGGCGCTCCGTCCGATACGCCGGCACAGCGGCGCGCCACCGGCATTATCAGCCCAAGCACGGCGCGCCAACCCAATTAATCCTGATAGGAGATTCATCATCGCACAAGAACGCGAAGCACGCATCAACGGCGAAATCAGCGCCAAAGAAGTGCGTTTAATCAGCGGCACGGGCGAGCAGCTCGGCATCGTAACCGTGAAAGAAGCCCTGGCCATGGCCGAAGAGCAAGACGTGGATTTGGTGGAGATTTCCCCCACCGCCAAGCCCCCCGTCTGCAAACTGATGGACTACGGCAAATACAAATACGAGCAATCGAAAAAGCGCGACGAAGCCAAGAAAAAGCAAAAGCAGGTGCAGATTAAGGAAATCAAATTCCGCCCCGGCACCGACGAAGGCGACTACCAAATCAAAATGCGCAACGTCAACCGCTTCCTCGCCGACGGCGACAAAGTCAAAATCACCCTGCGCTTCCGCGGCCGCGAAATGGCCCACCAGCACTTGGGCGCGCAGCTTCTGGAGCGCGTGAAGGCCGATTTGGCCGAAGTGGCCGCCGTGGAGCAGTTCCCGAAAATGGAAGGCCGCCAGATGGTGATGATGGTTGCGCCGAAGAAAAAGTAACCGTATAATCCGCCGTTTTCCGCTCCGCCGCACGCGGGAAACGGCTTTGATGTTGTGTGCGGCATAAAACCGTGGTGCCGGGTTGCAAGCGCCGCCTGATTTTCAGGTAGCCTCCCGATGCCTAATTCGATAAACCGATGGAGTTTTCCCATGCCTAAAATGAAAACCAAATCCAGTGCGAAGAAACGCTTCAAAGTGCTGGGCAACGGCGGCGTGAAACGCGCTCATGCGTTCAAACGCCACATCCTCACCAAAAAAACCACTAAGAACAAACGCCAGCTGCGCGGCACCTCTATGGTGAACGAGCGCGACGTGGCTTCCGTTCACAGAATGTTGCCCTACGCATAAAGGAGTCTGAAATATGCCACGCGTAAAACGCGGTGTAACCGCACGTGCCCGTCATAAAAAAGTATTAGCCCTGGCCAAAGGCTACCGCGGCCGCCGTAAAAACGTCTACCGCGTTGCCAAGCAGGCGGTGATGAAGGCAGGCCAATATGCCTACCGCGACCGCCGCCAGCGCAAACGCCAGTTCCGCCAGCTGTGGATTGCCCGTATCAATGCCGGCGCTCGCCAAAACGGCTTGTCTTACAGCAAGTTCATGAATGGCCTGAAACGCGCCGCCATCGAGCTGGACCGCAAAGTGTTGGCCGATTTGGCCGTGTTCGACAAAGCTGCTTTCGCGCAGCTGGTTGAAAAAGCCAAAGCCGCTTTGGCCTAAGCCACGCAAGTAAATAAAGCTCAGCCGGGAAGGTTTCCTTTCCCGGCTGAATTGCGTTCGGCGCGGGTGGAAGGTTTTGTCTTCGCAAAAACTTTGTTGCGTTTTATTGGGTGCCATCAGCGCTTCGTTGGTGCAAAACCCGCTTTGCCCGTTTTCAGGTAGCCCTAGCCTGCAAAAGGCTACCTGAAAACGAGATTTGCGCCAGGAAGGCGGGTTTTGGCGAAGCTAAAAAATAGTGCCCGGCGGTGTTATACTATCGCACCTTTCAACCAATCATAACGGGGGCGATATGAGCATTTTGGTAACCGGCGCATCGGCCGGATTCGGGCGGGCAATCTGCCGCAAGCTGATTGGGGCGGGCTACCGCGTGATCGGCGCGGCGCGGCGGGCCGACAAGCTGGCCGAGTTGCGCACGGAATTGGGCGAAAACTTCCTGCCGCTGACGATGGACGTGGGCGATACGGCCTCGGTGGATGCCGCCTTACAAGGGCTACCTGAAAACTTTGCCCAGATCGATTGCCTAGTGAACAATGCCGGCCTGGCGCTGGGCTTGGATCCGGCTTATCAGGCCGATTTTGCCGACTGGCAGACCATGATCCAAACCAATGTCATCGGCCTTTCCTACCTCACCCGCCAAGTGCTGCCCGGCATGGTGGCGCGGGGCAAGGGCTATGTGATCAACCTCGGCTCGGTGGTCGGCACCTACCCCTACCCGGGCGGCAATGTGTACGGCGCCACCAAGGCCTATGTGCGCCAGTTCAGCCTCAATCTGCGCGCCGATTTGGCCGGCACGGGCGTGCGCGTGAGCAACATCGAGCCGGGCTTGTGTGGCGATACGGAGTTTTCCAACGTGCGCTTCAAGGGCGACGACCAACGCGCCGCCGATTTGTATGCCAACGTGGGCTTCATCCGCCCGGAAGACATCGCCGATACCGTGCTGTGGCTGTACCAGCGGCCGGCGCATATGAATGTGAACAGCATCGAAATCATGCCCGCCGCGCAGAGTTTTGCCGCCTTAACGGTAACGCGCCGGCCCGCAGAAGAAAAGGAATCGCCATGAGCGAGCATACCGCACCCAACCACAAAGCCGCCATCATCGAGCGTGCACGCGCCCAGGGCCTGCAGATCACCGCGCTACGCGAGCAGGTGCTGGACATTGTGTTGCAGCAGGAAGGCGTGATCAAAGCCTATACCGTGCTGGCGCAGATGCAGCAGCGCAGCAAGGGTGTGGTGGCGCCGCCCACCGCCTACCGCGCGTTGGATTTTTGGGCGGAGCACGGCGTGCTGCACAAAGTGGCGGCAGTGAACGGCTATGTGCTGTGCAGCCACGCCCGCCACGATTGCGACGAGCACTGCCACAGCCCCGACGAACAAAGCCGCCACCACAGCGCCTTTATCTTGGTGTGCACCGAATGCGGCGCCACCGACGAGCAAACGCTGAGCCGGGAATGGCGCGCATTGCGGGCGGGCGTGGCGGCGCGCGGGTTTAAACTCAAAGAGGAACACGTTGTTTTAACAGGAATATGCAAAGAATGTCAGCAATAAAGAAAGCAAAAGTGCATTTGGTGTCCGGCTTTTTGGGCACCGGCAAAACCACCGCCCTGCGCCACCTGATGGAGCAGAAAAACCCCGATGAAAAATGGGTGATCGTGGTGAACGAGTTTGGCGAAATCGGCATCGACGGCGCCGTGTTGAGCGACAACGGCATCCCCGTGGCCGAGATTGCCGGCGGCTGCCTGTGCTGCGTGGCCGGCGCGCAGATGGGCACCACCATCAACCGCATGGTGAGCGGCAACAAGCCCGACCGCATCATCATCGAAGCCAGCGGCCTGGCGCACGCCGCCAGCGTGATCGACGAGCTGCGTGCCAAGCCCTTCGACCAAATGCTGGATATCGGCGCCGTGTTCACGCTGGTGGACCCGCGCCAGTTTGTGAACCCGGAATACGCCAACCAGCCGCTCTACCGCGATCAGGTGAGCGTGGCCGACGTGCTGGTGGCCAACAAGGTGGATATGTGTTCGCCCGAAGAGCTGGCCGAGTTCCGCCGCCGCGCCGCCAAGCTGTTCCCGCCCAAGGCGGCAGTGGTGGAAACGCAGGATGCCTATTTGGATATCGCGCTGCTGGAAACCCCGGTGGCGGAAAAAAGCCGCTATCGCATCAAGGAGCTGGCCGACAACACCATGGGCTTCCAATCGCAGGGCTATACCTTCCCCGCCGACAGTAGCTTCGACGGCGAAAAGCTTACCAAGTTTTTCAACGATCTGCCCAAGCTGTGCGACGGCCTGGTGCGTGCCAAGGGCGTGTTTAAGGTGCTGGGCAGCTGGGTGTGGCTCAATTGGAGCGAGGGGCAGTGGGGCGCCAACCAGGTGGCGTGGCGGCGCGACAGCCGCTTTGAAGTGATCGCCAAATCGTTCGACAGCGATGTGCTGGAGCAGCGGTTGCAGGCGGCGTTGGAGAAATAAGCGGGAGGCCAGCTGAAAAGCAAAGCGCATTTTTCAGGTAGCCTCAATTCGATAGCAGGCTACCTGAAAATGTGGGCGGCAATGCGGCAGCGAAGAAACGGGTGTTCGTAAGGAGGATGCAATGAAATCCGGGATGCTGATTTCGCAGAGGATACATGAAATACGATTGGCTTTGAGGGCGTTTCCACTGCCATACGTTTTCCTATGCCTGTTTGTGCCGCTCGGCCTTGGCTCGTTTTTGGCCGGCTTGACGGTCGCTGGTTTGGAGCCGACGGGTTTATCTGCTGCTCGAATTCTGTTTGCTGCACGGATTGGTTTTGCTGGCGCTGCCGCTATCGCGGCGGTGGGCACTTTGTTGGAATATGTTCAACGGATTAAATCGTAATTTGTGAATTTCTCTGCTCCGGATGACCGCTGAATCAGTTTGAGGCTACCTGAAAATCCGTTTTTCAGGTAGCCTCTCCCCTTTAGAAACACACTCCGCAAACCATTATGCTCACTCCGCAAAGCTGCGACCTGTTCCAACGCCCGTTTTTCCAGTTCGCGCAAATCCGCCAATACCAGCCCGAAACCGAAGCGCAAACCAAGGCGGAATACAAAGCCGCGTGGCAGATGTGGCGCGCGCTCATTTTTCAGGTAGCCTCCGGGCTGGGCGCGGGTTTTGCCCCGCCGCACATCGAGCGCTGGTGCAACGGCTGGCAGGTGCGCGCGCACTTTTTCGCCTATTTCAAATACGCCGCCCATGCCGACACGGCGGTGATCCTTTCGCTGCTGCTCAACCGCCGCCGGCTCACCGCCAGCCTAGAATGGCACGAATACCGCGCGGCAAAATCTACCCTGCCGCTGGCCTGCTACCAGCAGGCGCTGGCCGGTTTCCCGCGCCATGAGTTTGCCGACTTCCAAATCTGGCACGGCCGCGACAGCGAATATGCCGACTACCCCGCCGTATCTTCCGCGCCCGCCGCCACGTTTGCCCTGCAAGACGCCGCCGATTTCCTCTGCCTCGGCCGCCATTTGGAGCGCGATGAATTGGAGCAGGCCGACAGTGCGGCCTGGATGGCGGAGAGCATCCGCCGCCTGCTGCCGGTGTATGAGGCGTGTCACAATGTGCGGCTTTAAGCGGAACACGGCGGGCCGCCGCGCGTTGGTTTTGCGCCCTGCGCTGCTGTTGCAGGCTACCTGAAAACGTATCGGCAACAGAGCGGGTGCTGCCGGGCTGCCGTTTGGTTTTGCCCGTTCCGCCATCATTTTCAGGTAGCCTGTTCATACCCTTCTGCGGGAGGGTGGCAAACCGCAGGCTTGCCCAACAAGCGGCTTGTTGCAAGCGGCTGTTTCAAACAACAAAACATCGGAGAAACCAAGTGGACATCCCCTTTCTGCTTTTGCTGGCCGCCGGCTTCCTGGCCGGCCTGATGGACGCGGCGGTGGGCGGCGGCGGGCTGCTGCAACTGCCCGCGCTGTTCGGCGTGCTGCCGGCCGCCACGCCCGTGCCCACCGTGTTGGGCACCAACAAGCTGGGTTCTTTCGCCGGCACGCTCACTGCCGCCGCGCATTTTGCCCGCCGCATCCCGCTGCCGTGGAAGATGCTGCTGCCGGCCGGCGCGCTGGCGTTTGCCGCTTCGTTTACCGGGGCGAAACTGGTGGCCTATGTGCCGATGCAGTATATGAAGCCGGCCATGCTGGCCATCATGATTGCCATGTTTGCCTACACCTTTTTCCGCAAAGATTTGGGGCAAACGGCGCGCACCACCGCGCTCTCGCGGCGCGAAACGGCGCTGGGCATGGCCTTCGGCGCGGCCATCGGCTTCTACGACGGCATTTTCGGCCCGGGCACGGGCAGCCTGCTGGCCTTCGTGTTTGTGCGCTTCTTCGCCTACGATTTCCTCACCGCCACCGCCTGCGCCAAAGTGATTAATTTAATGACCAATCTGGCGGCGCTGAGCTTTTTCGTGCCCAACCAGCATGTGCTGTGGCAGTGGGCGCTGCCCCTGGCGGCAGCCAACCTGGCGGGCGGCTTTTGCGGCGCCAAGCTGGCCGTGCTGGGCGGCAGCCGCTGGTTGCGCTATGGCTTTATGGCGCTGCTGTGCCTTTTGATCGGCAATTTTGCCCGCCAGCTGTGGCTGGGCTGAGGTCGGGTTTTCGGCGGCGGGCAAAAAGAGTATGCTTGCGGCTGAAGATTGCTTTGTTCCCTTGATATTGGTTTTTCAGGTAGCCCCAGGGCCTGCCCATAAGCCCTAAAGGCTACCTGAAAAATATTTATCCTTGCCCTTCATTTAATTGGAAAAGACATCATGCCCCACTCCAAACCCCTCCACCCGCAAACCCTCGCCATCCGCGGCGCCAAAGAGCAAACCAACTACAACGAACACAACCAAGCCCTGTTCCTCACCAGCAGCTTCATGTTCGACACCGCCGCCGACGGCGCCGCCCTGTTTGCCCACCAGAAACCCGGCTTCACCTACTCGCGCACCGCCAATCCTACCGTGGCCGCCTTTGCCAAACGCATCGCCCTGCTGGAAAAAGGCGAAGCCGGCATCGCCACCGCCACCGGCATGGCCGCCATCCAGGCCGCCCTGCTCACCTTCCTCAGCGCCGGCGACCACCTCATCACCAGCCGCAGCCTGTTCGGCACCACCATGGGCTTCATCACCAACCACCTCACCCGCTTCGGCATCGAAGTTTCCCTCGTGCCGCAGAGCGACACCGCCGCCTGGCGCGCCGCCGTGAAGCCCAACACCAAAATGCTGTTTGTGGAAACCCCGTCCAACCCGCTCAACGAGCTGGCCGACATCGCCGAGCTGGCCAACATCGCCCACGGCTGCGGCGCCCTCCTGGCGGTGGACAACTGCTTCTGCTCGCCCGCGCTGCAACAGCCGCTCGAATTCGGCGCCGATTTATCCGTGCAATCCGCCACCAAAGCCATCGACGGCCACGGCCGCGTGCTCGGCGGCGTGGTGTGCGGCCAGGCCGATTTGATTGAGCAAGTGGCCGTGTATGCCAACTCCGCCGGCCTGCTGCTCTCACCCTTCAACGCCTGGGTGCTGCTCTCCGGCTGCGAAACCCTGCCGCTGCGCATGGAAAAACAAAGCGCCCAGGCGCTGGAAATCGCCCAATGGCTGCAATTGCAGCCGCAGGTGGCCAAAGTGTATTACAGCGGCCTGCCCGACCACCCGCAAGCCGCGCTTTCCGCCAAACAGCAATCCTCCGGCGGCATCGTGGTGGCCTTCGAGCTCAAAGGCGGGCAGCACGCCGCCTGGCAGGTGATCGACCACGTGAAAGTGTTCTCCAAAACCGCCAACCTCGGTGATGTGCGCTCCACCATCACCCACCCCTGGACCACCACCCACTGCCGCATGGAGCCCAAAGCCAAGCTCGAAGCCGGCATCCGCGAAGGCCTCATCCGCCTCTCCATCGGCTTGGAAGACAGCGCCGATTTGATTGCCGACTTGCAGCAGGCGCTGGAACGCATCCAATAAGCCCGCCGCCATGCCCAAGGCTACCTAAAAATGCCGAAACATTTTTCAGGTAGCCTTTCTATTGCCCGCCATATCGGGCAGAATAGCGCCGTTTAAATTGAGACAAATTATTTTTAGCGCCGCAGAAACCCGCCAGCCTGTTTGAACTCCGCAGAAACGCGCTCTGCGCGTTTTAACTTCGTAGAAACTCGCCCTGCTCGTTTTAACTTCGTAGAAACTCGCTTTGCTCGTTTTCAGGTAGCCTGCTATCCCGTAAAGGCTACCTGAAAAACGAAGCCTCGGCGCCGCAAGGCCAAGCGTCTGCCAAGCCAAAAAGCAAACCCATCCCGCCCATCCAACCGAAAACACACATCATGACCGCCTTTACCCCGCCCCCCTTTGCCGGCCACAGCCCGCTGAGCTGGTATCAGGCCGCCGCCGAGCAGCCCGGCTTTATCCGCGATGCCGCCCAAGAAACCGCCATCCGCCGCCTCGACCGGCTCTGGCACGAGCTCGCCGTCCACCGATCGCAGCGCGGCAGCCTGCTCGGCAAACTCTTCGGCAAAAAAGCCACCCCGCCCAAAGGCCTCTATTTTTATGGCGGAGTAGGGCGTGGCAAAAGCTTCCTCATGGATGCCTTCCACGGCTGCCTGCCGCCCGGCAGCGCCCGCCGCGTCCACTTCCACGCCTTCATGGCAGAAGCCCACCGCCGCATGCGCGAACACAAAAACCAAGCCAACCCCCTGCAAGCCGTCGCCCGCGACATTGCCCGCGAAGCCCAAGTGCTCTGCTTCGACGAATTCCACGTGAGCGACATCGCCGACGCCATGATCCTCGGCCGCCTGCTCGAAGGCCTGCTTGCCGAAGGCATCATCCTCGTGGCTACCTCCAACTACGAGCCCGCCGCCCTCTACCCCCAAGGCCAAAACCGCAGCAGCTTCCTGCCCACCATCGCCCTGCTCGAGAGCAGCCTCGACATCCTCAACGTAGACGGCGGCCAAGACTACCGCCAACGCAGCCTCACCCCCGCCGACATCTTCTTTATCCCCGACGATGCCGAAAGCGAAGAGCAGCTCGCCGCCCTGTTCGAGCGGCACACCGGCCAAACCCCCCGCTCCGGCATCCTGCCCCTGCTCGGCCGCGAAATCCCCACCCAAGGCCAGGCAGGCGGCACCTTGTGGTTCCACTTCGACGCCCTGTGCCGCGGCCCCCGCTCCCAAGCCGACTACCTCGCCCTGGCCGAACAAAACCGCATGATCATCGTATCGCACATCCCGCGGCTGAATGAAACCGAGCGCGCCGAAGCCCGCCGCCTCACCTGGCTCATCGATGTGCTCTACGACTACCGCGTCAAACTCAGCGCCAGCCTCGCCGCCCCGCCCGAACAACTCTACCCCCACGGCGACTTCGCCCACGAATTCGTGCGCAGCGCCAGCCGCCTCACCGAAATGCAGTCCGAAGCCTACCTCGCCCTGCCGCACCTCACGCTGGATAAAGAGGCTACCTGAAAAACCAGACACAGCAGCAAACTGCGAAGTTAAAACCGAACTTTCGATTTTTTAGGCAGCCTGCCGCCATCCCCTCCGTGGGGAGGGTTAGGAGGAGAGCGGCAAACCGCAGGTTTGCTTGTATCGCCAGATCGCCCAAATTATTTTCAGGTAGCCTTCTGCCTCATCCCAAGGCTACCTGAAAACCCCAAACCAAAGGAAAGCCCATGCCCATCAAACTCATTGTCGGCCTCGGCAACCCCGGCCCCGAATACGACGACACCCGCCACAACGCCGGCTTCTGGCTGCTCGACGAGCTCGCCCGCCAATGGCAGGCCAACTGGCAAGACGACAAAAAATTCTTCGGCCACAGCGCCCGCAGCATGCAGCCTGAAGGCGAAATCCGCCTGCTCAAACCACAAACCTATATGAACCGCTCCGGCCAATCCGTGCAGGCGCTCGCCGCCTTCTACAAAATCAAACCGCAGGAAATCCTCGTCATCCACGACGAACTCGACCTCGCCCCCGGCCGCATCAAATTCAAGCTCGGCGGCGGCAACGGCGGCCATAACGGCCTCAAAGACATCCAAGCCCGCCTCGGCACGCCCGATTTCTACCGCCTGCGCCTCGGCATCGGCCACCCCGGCGAGCGCAGCGAAGTCATCAACTACGTGCTGAAAAAACCCCGCAGCGAAGACCGCGAGCTCATCGAGCAAGCCATCGCCAAATCCATCAGCACCCTGCCCACCATCTTCGCCGGCGACATCGCCGCCGCCCAGCGCGTGCTGCACGGCAAATAGCGGGCGGTTCGGGTAGATACTGGCAGATAAAGGCTACCTGAAAAACAGGGGATGAGCATGAGCAAAGATTTTCGTGTTTTAAAAGCATCGTTGGCCGCAATGATTACCGCGCTGGCAACAGGCGTGGGCTTGGGTGTAACAACGCTGCTGTTGGTGGTTTTAGGGCTGCTCACAGATGTATTTGAAATGTATCGTGATGATGCCAATGAGGCGTTTTGGACGGGGATGGCATTATCGATGGCGGGGGCATTGATAGCAGCGGCCGTGGTGTTTATCACTGTTTATTCTGCTTATTCTGCCGACGACGAAAAGCAGGAAGGCAAGCGGCGTGTTCGCATCCACCGGAGGTGATGAGGAGTGAGGGATTTTCAGGTAGCCTTTTGCCGCACCGATTGTCCAAAAGCCCCTCTCGGCGTATAATCCGCCTTCCTTATCTGGGGGCGACCTTGGTTTCGACGGGGGTTGCAAAGCAGATGCGGGCATACCGGGGTCTCAGATTTCCCGTAAAACACTGAATTCAAATAGTCGCAAACGACGAAACTTTTGCATTGGCCGCTTAAGGCCTGCCGTTGCAGCAGTTGGTCAATGGGCTGTGTGGCGCAAGCCACGGCAACGTCATTTCACATTGACTGGTTTTCCGCCGGGTTACTTGGCGGGAAATAAGATTTAAGGTAACTGGCTTCCAAACAGCCTGTCTGTCGGCGGAATGGGGGCAAGATCCAAGTTGGCACGACTAAGTATGTAGAACGCGCTGTAGAGGACTTTCGGACGGGGGTTCAATTCCCCCCGCCTCCACCAGTTGGCAAAAATACCCTGCTTATGCAGGGTATTTTATTGCCCGCCGTTTTTGCGGGGCCTGGGCTACCTGAAAAGAGGAAAGGCAGGCTGGCGGCTGCGATGCGTTTAAAACCACTTCGGCCGCAGGGCGCGGCTAGCGGGGTTCTGGAAGAAGGGCTGGAGCAGGCGCTGCAGGTGGGGCTGGAGCGGGGATAGGGCGGGTTCGCGGCAGAGGGTGGCGCGGTAGTAGAGGGCGAAGATTTCGGCCTGCTGTTCCATGTTGAGGCAGCCGATGTGGGGCACGGTGGCGAGATCGGGCAGGCGGTAGGCGCGTTGTTTCAGGTAGCCGCCGCGCAGGGCGGTGAAGAGGCCGGCGAGCCACACGGGGAAGCCGTGCTGGTGTTGCCAGACATGGGTGAGCTCGTGTATCAGCCAGGCGCGCTCGGGCTGGGGGCGGGCGGCGAAGTCGGGGCAAAACTTGCTGGCGGGGAAGTGGATGTGCCCGAAGGGGGCGACGGCCACGCCGAGGGGCGGCAGCCACCAGGTGCCGAAGTGCAGGCGGATGCGCGCGTAATCCAGCCCGCTGCCGAACACGCTGCGGGCGAGTTGGGTTTCGGCGGGGGTGAGCGGGCGGGAATGGCGGATCATGGTTGGGAATAGGGTAGGGCGGATGGCGGGGCTACCTGAAAATAGTTGGGCGCTTGGTTGCGGGGCAACTCGGCTTTCTGCGGAAGCTTTGTTTGTGTTTTGTTGGGGCCTGTTTGCGTTTTATAGCGGATTTTGTGACTTTCGATACCAGGCGAGCCAACGCCGTAGCGAAAGTTAATTTGCTATCGCTTCGCTGATGCTGGCGCTTTCAGGTAGCCTGTGGCGGAGGAAAGGCTACCTGAAAAATAGGGTTGATGGGCAACGGAATAGGCAACAGCGTGCCGCCTTTCCGTTCATCTCCCGAAGGGGCGCGGGGTTCGGCCGTATGCGGTTGCCGTGGTGGGCGGCAGGGGGGCTAATACTTGCGGCTGTGGTTTTCGATGCCATCGCACACGGTGGCGAGGAAGTCGAGGTATTTCGGGTCTTCGTCGGCCCACAAATCGTCTTCGCCCAGGGCGTAGGCGCGGATGAGTTCGTCGGCGGCACGCTCAAAGTTGCTGAGCTCGAATTGGGTTTGGCCGAGCCGCAGGTGCAGGAAGGGGTTGCCGATGGCATCGGGGCAGTGCATGGCGTGGCTGAGGGCTTGGCGGGCGGCTTCGTGGTGGCCGCGCAGGAATTCGGTGTCGCCGATGGCGGCGAGTATCCAGATGGCGGCTTCCCATTCGGTTTGCGGCTCGGGCAGCAAATCCCAAGCTTGCTGGTAGTGTTCCAGCGCTTCGGCGTGGCGCGCTTCGTCGGCCAGCGCGTCACCCTGTTCGCACAGGGTGGTGATTTGCTCGTATATACGGTCGTCCAGTTCGGCCATGGTGGATTCCTTTGCTTTGGGATGGGGATGCCCGCATTATACAGGCTACCTGAAAAATACTTGGGCGGTTTTTAGCTTCGCAGAAACTCAGCCTTGGCTGCGCCAAGACATCGTTTTCAGGTAGCCCCTTCTCTTTGGCCGCGTGATAATATGCGCCGTTTCTTTATTCACACCACTCCGCCGCCATGACCGCCCAACAACGCATCCGCGCCCTCACCGCCCAGCTCAACCAATACGCCCGCGAATACTACACGCTGGACAACCCCACCGTGCCCGACAGCGAATACGACCGCCTGTTCCGCGAACTCGAAGCACTGGAAGCCGAATATCCGCAGTTCCGCCTGCCTGAAAGCCCCACGCAGCGGGTGGGCGGCGCGGTGCTGGACGGCTTCGAGACCGTCGTCCATGCCGTGCCGATGTTGTCGCTGAACAACGCGTTTTCGCCGCGCGACGACGAAACGGGCGCGTTTGACCATGCCGAATTTTTGGCGTTCGACGAGCGCGTGTGTAAGGAACTGGGCGTGGCGCAGGCCGAATACGCCGTCGAGCCGAAGTTTGACGGGCTGGCCGTCAGCCTGTTGTATCGCAACGGGATTTTGGTGCAGGCAGCCACGCGCGGCGACGGCACCACGGGCGAAAACGTGACCGAAAACATCAAAACCGTACGCAACATCCCGCTGAAACTGCACGGCGACACGCTGCCTGAAACCATAGAAGTGCGCGGCGAAGTGCTGATGCTGAAAGCCGATTTTGCCGCGCTGAACGAACGCCAGCTCGCGGCGGGGCAGAAGCCTTTCGCCAACCCGCGCAACGCCGCCGCCGGCAGCCTGCGCCAGCTCGATTCCAAAATCACCGCGCAGCGCAAACTGCATTTTTTCGCCTACGGCATCGCGCAACTGGCGGGCATCCCAAGGCTACCTGAAAGCCATATCGAAGAACTCGCACTGCTGGGCGAACTCGGCTTTTCGCTGCCCGAAGGCTATTTCGGCGCATACACCGGCGCGGCGGCCGTATTGCGCGAATACGAGCGGCTGGCCGAACACCGCCCGCGCCTGCCATATGAGATTGACGGCATGGTGGTCAAGGTCAATTCCTTGGCCGAACAGCAGCGGCTCGGCTTCGTGTCGCGCGCGCCGCGCTGGGCCATCGCGCACAAATTCCCCGCCGAAGAAGCCCTCACCACGGTGGAAGCGATTGACGTGCAGGTCGGCCGCACCGGCGCGGTTACCCCCGTGGCGCGGCTCGCGCCCGTGTTCGTGGGCGGCGTTACCGTTACCAACGCCACGCTGCACAATCAGGACGAAGTGGCGCGCAAAGACGTGCGCGTGGGCGACACCGTGGTGGTGCGCCGCGCGGGCGACGTGATTCCCGAAGTGGTGCGCGTGGTGTTGGAACGCCGCCCGATGGTTGAAAGGCAGCCTGCACCCGATTTGTTTTTGCTTCGCAGAAACTCGCAAAGCTCGTTTTCAGGTAGCCTCAAAGAGCCGCTGCACGAGCCGTTCAGGCTGCCTGAAACCTGCCCCGTGTGCGGCAGCGCGGTGGAGCGCGAACCCGGCGAAGCCGTTGCCCGCTGCACCGGCGGAATGCTCTGCCAAGCCCAGCGCGCCCAAGGGCTGATTCACTTCGCCAGCCGCAAAGCCATGGACATCGTAGGGCTGGGCGACCGGCAAATCGAAGCCCTGGTCGCGCAAGACATATTGCACAGCTTTGCCGATATTTATCAACTGGATATCGCCAAGCTGCAAACCATCAAAGACGGCAAATCCGCCGCCACCAAATGGGCGCAGAACATCCTAGACAGCATCGCCCAAAGCCGCACCCCGCCGCTCGCCCGCTTCCTGTTCGCGCTCGGCATCCGCCACATCGGCGAAAGCACCGCCAAACAACTGGCATCCGCGTTCGGCAACCTCGACACCGTGCGCCGCGCCCCCCAGCCCATACTCGCCTGCCTGCCCGACATCGGCAGCGTCGTCGCCCATGCCGCCGCCCACTATTTCAGGCAGCCTGCACAGCAGAAAATGCTGGACGACTTGTTGCAGTACGTTGCCCCGCAGGCCGCCGCCCCGTCGCCGCAAGCCCGAGAATACGCCGCGCCCGAGCAATGGCTGCAACGCCTGCCCAATATCAAACTCAGCGAAAAACGCGCCGCCGAACTCTGGCAGCTCGCCGGCAGCCTGCACGCCCTAACCGCCGACAACGCCCTGCCGCAGGAATGGCAGCAATGGCGCAGCCAGCCTGAACACGCCCAACTGTTGCAGGAAATCATTCAATTTATTGAAGGGCTACCTGAAAATGCGGACGACGTTTCAGGCAGCCTGCACCACGAAAACAGCGCCATCGCAGGCAAAACCTTTGTGCTGACAGGGACATTGCCCACGCTGAAACGCGACCAGGCCGCCGCGATGATAGAAGCCGCCGGCGGCAAAGTGAGCGGCAGCGTGTCCAAGAAAACCGACTTCGTGGTGGCGGGCGAAGCCGCAGGCAGCAAATTGGAAAAGGCGCAGAGTTTGGGCGTGGCGGTGTTGAGTGAGGAGGAGTTGCTGGGGATGTTGGGGAGTGAGGCCAGCTGAAGCTTGATTCTTCCTGCTATCGGAAAAGGGCGGTGCGTGAACGGCAAAAGCGGCAAATATTGAAGATGGTTTTATAAGGAATTATTTGTTTCCCAGCAGGCCAATGAAAGGCTACCTGAAAATTTCAGGTAGCCTTTATCTGCATCAAAAGCCGTTCCACATCCGGTGTGCCCAACCCTGTTTCCAGCCGGCCTTTTCATGAATCCGCCTCATCAGCCTTAGAAACCAAAGCCTATTTATCCTGCCCGCGCGCGTGGATACAATGCCGCTTATCCAGTTGAAAGCGAAAAAGGAGATTTCTCATGCAAACCTTCACCCTCAATAACGGCGTGCAAATCCCCGCCCTCGGCTTCGGCGTGTTCCAAATCCCGCCCGAAGAAACCGAGCAGGCCGTGATTGCCGCCATTAAAGCCGGCTACCGCCACATCGACACCGCGCAGGCCTATGTGAATGAAACCGAAGTTGGGCGCGGCATCAAAAACTGCGGCATTCCGCGCGAAGAAATCTTCGTAACCAGCAAAGTCTGGGTGGAAAACTACGGCTACGAAGCCGCCAAAGCCTCGCTGGAGCGCTCGCTCGCGCGGCTGGGCTGCGGCTACATCGACCTGATGCTGCTGCACCAGCCCTTCAACGACATCTACGGCGCCTGGCGCGCGCTGGAAGAATACCAGGCGGCCGGCAAAATCCGCGCCATCGGCGTGAGCAATTTCACCGCCGACCGCGTGCTGGATTTGGGCTTGTACAACAAAGTGATGCCCGCAGTAAACCAGATTGAAATCAACCCATTCCACCAGCAGGCCGAGCAAGTGGCCGGATTGTTGGCCGAAGGCATCGTGCCCGAAGCGTGGGGGCCGTTTGCCGAGGGGAAATTCGGCATTTTTGAAAACCCCGTGCTCGCCGCCATCGGCAAAAAATACGGCAAATCCATTGCCCAAGTGGTAACCCGCTGGCTGATTGAGCGCGGCATCGTGGTGCTGGCCAAATCCACCAAACCCGAACGCATGGCGGAAAACCTGAACGTGTTCGACTTCGCGCTCACCGAAGAAGACAAAGCCGCAATCGCCAAGCTCGACGTGGGCAAAAGCCAAATCATCAGCCACACCGATTTGGCCATGGTGCGGCAGTTTAAGGAATGGGTGTTCGGCGTTTGAGCTTTGGGGCTACCTGAAAAATTCAGCGGTATAGAAACGGTGCCGTACTCCGTTTCAACGGCGTTGGGGCTGCGTTTTCAGGCAGCCTTCCTCCCTCCGCCCCATCTGATTTGAACGAAGGAATCGCCATGCAAAAAACCGTTCCCGCCGCCACCCTCGCCCTCACGCTGGCAGCCTGCGCCCAAAGCGGCTACAACAGCGGCACGCTTGCCATTGAAAAACAGGGCAGTTTCGCCGTCGGCGGCACGGTCAAAACCTCGCAAGGCACGTATACCCCCGTCCCCAAAACCATTGCAAACCGCCAAGGCGGCGCGTTTTGGGACGCGCACCAAGCCGCCGTTGCCGCAGGCGGCATGACCCTGCACGGCGACCACGCTTCCGTGTTCTATCAAATCCCCGCCCGCGCCAAACACACGCCGCTGGTGTTTCTGCATGGCTACGGACAGTCCGCACGCGGCTGGATGACCACGCCCGACGGACGGGCAGGCTTCAACGAACTGTTTTTGCGCCGCCGCTACCCCGTCTATCTGATCGACCAGCCCCGTCGCGGACAGGCAGGGCAAAGCACCGTGCCTGCGGAAATCAATGCCGTGCCGGACGACCAGTTCTGGTACGCCCAATTCCGCATCGGCGTGTATCCCAATATGAACGAAGGCGTCACCTTCCCCAAAGACCCGGCCGCGCAGGAACAATTCTTCCGCATGATGACGCCCGACACCGGCGCGTTTGACGTTCCCGTGATTACCGATGCCGTGGTCAAGCTGTTCGAGCGCACGGGCGGCGGCGTGTTCGTAACCCATTCGGCAGGCGGCATCATCGGCTGGACAACGGCAATGGCGACTGACAAAGTGCAGGGCATCGTTGCCATCGAACCCGGCGCATTTCCCTTCCCGAAAGGCGAAGAACCGCCGAAATTGGAAAGCAGATTCGGCGACGTCGCCCCGATGAGCGTTGCGCCCGACGAGTTCGCCAAACTCACCCGCCTGCCCATCGTCATCTACTTCGGCGACTTTATTCCCGATCGGTTGGATGGCACGCAGGGCGGCGAACAATGGCACATCCGCATGAAAATGGCGCAGCAGTTTGTCGATACGGTAAACAGACACGGCGGCAACGCCAAACTCATCCACCTGCCCGAAATCGGCATCAGGGGCAATACGCACTTTATGTTCAGCGACACCAACAACGACCAAGTCGCCGCCGAAATGGCGCGTTGGCTCACAGAGCAGGGGCTGGACAAATAAGGCCGTCTGAAAGCCGTGAGGTTACCTGAAAACAAGCAGCACAGGTTTCAGGTAGCCTTTACCTTTCCCGCCCAAGCGTTAAAGCGCTTGGCAAACCGGCTGCCGTGCCCTATCCTTGCCCCGACTGACCAACCCATCCGCCCGAAAGGAAACCGCCATGCCCGCCTCCTGCCCGCTGTGCCGCGCCGACGGCGAAACCGTGCTGTGGCAAAACAGCCGCCTGCGCATCATCGCCGTACATGACAGCCCCGCCGCGCCTGCGTTTTGCCGCGTGATTTGGCGCGAACACGTGGCCGAGATGACGGATCTGCCGGAAGAAGCGCGGCAGGAAATCATGGCGGCGGTGTGCCGCACCGAGGCAGCGATGCGGCAAGTGTTGCGCCCGGCCAAAATCAACCTGGCCAGCCTGGGCAACCAGGTGCCGCACCTGCATTGGCATGTGATTGCCCGTTTTGAGCAGGATGCCTGCTTTCCGGATTCGATCTGGGCCGCGCCGCGCCGAGAAGCCGAGTTGGCGCTGCCGGAAGACTGGCAGCGGCAGGTGGCGGCTTTGCTGGCTGCCGAAGCGTGAGGGGCGGCTGGTATAATGCCCGCCGTTTGCCCCATGCAAAGGCTACCTGAAACCGCTATCGCAGGCTTGCTTTAACGGCGGTATTTGTTGTGAATGATGGAATAGAAAAGTGTGATGAAACAGCCGTGTTTATTGACGATTTCGCCCGACTCGCTCATTTTGTTTGATAACGGCCGAGACAATTTCCTAAAAGAATTCCATCAAGCGTTTGCAGATGATGCGATTGAGGGCGAATATGAAAACTTGTGGTATCTGCTCGGCACGGACGCATTCTTTGCCGTGCGCGAAAACCAGCTCGTTTTGCAGGATTGGGACGACAAAACCTACTTCTCCCTGCCGTTATCCGAGCCTTTAAATTTGGCCGATAATTGCGGCGTGATGTTGATTGATACGCCCGAGCCGGTGGACGCAGCAACGCTCCAAGCCGCATTCGGTAATGTGGCAGACGATAACGAAGCCCTGTCGCAAGCCCTGTTTGACTTTGAAGCGCAAAACGGCTGGAGCAAATACGATTGCCGGGCTTTATGCATCTGCCTGTTCAATAAAAGTGAACAAGAGCAAATGAAACAGAAATTTGATTTGGCATAACTGCTTTCAGGTAGCCCAAACCCCGAAAAGGCTACCTGAAAACGATGTCTTGGCGCAGCCAAGGCTGAGTTTCTGCGAAGCTAAAACCCCAAAACACTACACCAACCGATTAAGGATTTCCGCCATGCTGTTTCCCCACCTTACCCGCCGCCGCTTCCTCAGCGCTTCCGCCACCGTGGCCGGTGCCGGCATTTTGCAGGCGTGCAGCGCGCCGGTGATGCCTGCCTCAGCCGGGCAAACCGCCGCGCCGGGCGGCCAAGCCCAACCGCGCCGCAACGGCGGCGGCACCGCCCTGCGCGTGGTGGCGCCCTCCGGTTTTGCACCGCGCCCCGAGCAGGCGCCGGCCGGCCGGCGCCGCCTGTATGACGCCGGTTTCACCATCACCAACCAGCAGGCGGTGGAGCGCCGCTATCAGCGTTTTGCCGGCACGGATGCCGAGCGCATTGCCGATTTCCAAGACGTGGCCTCGGGCAAAGCGCCCACGCCGCAGGTGCTGATGGGCATGCGCGGCGGCTACGGCGCGGTGCGGATTCTGCCGCATATCGACTGGGCCTCGCTCGGCGCGCGCATGCGGGAGCAGGGCACGCTGTTTTTCGGCTTCAGCGACGTGTGCGCTGTGCAGCTTGCCTTGCTGGCGCAGGGCAATATGTGCAGCTTCGCCGGCCCCATGCTGTATAGCGGCTTCGGCAAGGCTCAGCCATCGGTGTATGCCATGCAGGCCTTTATCGACGGCAGCACGCAGGCCGATTTGAGCATCCAGGTGTCCGACATTCAGGCAGATAACGTGCCCACCCTGCACGGCACCATGTGGGGCGGCAACCTCAGCGTGATCGCTTCCCTGGCCGGCTCGGCCTATCTGCCGCAGCCCGAGGGCGGCATCCTCTTTCTCGAAGACGTGGGCGAGCAGCCCTACCGCCTCGAACGCATGCTGCAAACCCTGCATCTGGCCGGCATCCTCAAGCGGCAGCAGGCCATTGTGCTGGGCAACTTCCGCATGAGCAGCGCCCGCGACGTATACGACGGCGGCTACGACCTCTCCAGCGTCATCCGCACCCTGCGCCGCATCAGCGGCATCCCCGTGCTCACCGGCTTCCCCTTCGGCCACATCAGCGATCTGGCCACCTTCCCGCTGGGCGTGCCCACCGCCATCCGCAGCAACGGCGCCGGCGGCTACACCGCCCGCTTCAGCGGCCATCCCACGCTCAACCCCGCCGCCCTCACGCTCAACAACCTGCTGCCGCCCCCGCCCTCCTTCGACAACCCCGCCCCGGTGGAAGACAACAGCGAAGCCGGCGAATAGCCGCCGCCGTATTTTCAGGTAGCCCGATTTGCCGGAAAAGGCTACCTGAAAAAGGTGCTTCAATGCCGTTCAAATGCCGTACAGCAGCGTTTCTGCGGAGCCAACGCATTATCTTGTGCCGGCGCCGTTCGCCCCCATATCGCGCCCAGGCTACCTGAAACCCCATTCCCACCATGACCCGCAAAAAACCCGACGCCTTCGCCCGCCTCACCCAAGCGCTGGAAATCCTGCCCAACGTCGGCCCCAAATCCGCCCGCCGCATGGCCTACGAGCTCCTGCGCCACAAGCGCGACGGCGCCGCCGAACTGGCCGCCGCCCTCCAGCACGCCCTCACCGCCGTGCAGCACTGCCGCCTGTGCAACACCTTCTGCGAAGGCGAACTGTGCGCCATCTGCGCCGACCCCGCGCGCGATCCGCACCGCCTGATGATTGTGCACCTGCCCGCCGACGTGGCCGGCATGGAGGCCGCCCATTGCCACGACGGCCTGTATTTCGTGCTCATGGGGCAGGTGAGCCCGGCGCAGGGCATGGATTTGCAGCACATCGCGCTCGACAAATTGGTGGCGCGCTTGCAGGAGGGCGAGGTGGAAGAAGTGATCATCGCCACCGCCTTCACGCCCGAAGGCAACGCCACCGCCTATGTGCTGGCCGAGTTCTTCAAAAACCTGCCCTACCGCGTGAGCCGTCTGGCGCAGGGCATGCCGCTGGGCAGCGAGCTGGAGTACATCGACGCCGGCACGCTGGCGCAGTCGGTGTATGAGCGGCGGCTGGTGAAAGAATCCGACGGCTCGGCGGCCGAAACGCAAACCAAGCCTGAGTGATATTTTCAGGTAGCCTCCGGCAGCCGCACCAAAGCACAGGCTACCTGAAAAATCCAAACATCCATGCTGACTGCGCAAAAACGTTGCCGCGCCGCATTTAAACGGCATTGAAGCGCCTGTTTCAGGTAGCCCCACCCCGATCCCCCACACAACGGAACACCATGCTCCCCGCCAAACACACCCACTCCGCCCACCGCACCGCCTCCTACATCTTGATGGGAATCGCGCTGCTGGTGGCCCTCTATTTCCGTTTCCTGCCGCTGCTGCTTTCGGTGGTCATCACCTACATGGTCATCAACCAAACCAACGGCCTGATCCTGTGGATACGCCACCGCCTGCTGCCGCACGACACCTTCCTGCACCGCTCGCTCAACGTGCGCAACATCAACCTCGTGTCGGCCACGCTCACCATCGGCCTGGTGCTGCTGGCCATCGTGCTGATGGCGCTGGGCGTGTACCGCCTGATCCACGGCGGGCACATCAGCGTGATGCTGGGCAAGCTGGCGGAAATCCTGGCCGACACCAAACACAACAGCGAGCTGCCGCCCGCCATCCTGAATATGCTGCCGGAGAACCTGGCCGAAATCAAAACCGCCGCCGCCGAGCTGATTACCGAATACGGCGCCACGCTCACCCGCATCAGCCGCAACAGCTTCACTTCCTTCATCTATGTGATCATCGGCGTGATCATCGGCGCACTGCTCAGCTTCCACCGCCTGAATATGCGGCACAAACGCCATCAAATGCCCGCGTTTAAGGCCGAGCTGGTGCGCCGCGTGGTGAATTTCCAGCACAGCTTCGAGCGCGTGTTTATTGCGCAGGTGAAGATTTCGCTGATCGATACGGCGGTAACGGCGGTGTATCTGTATCTGCTGCTGCCGCTCTTCGGCGTGGCGCTGCCTTTCCGGCTCACGGTGCTGGTGATTGCCTTCGTGGTGGGGCTGATTCCGGTGGCGGGCAACCTGATTTCCAACACGGTCATCATCATCCTGAGCCTGGGCGCGTCGCTGTATGTGGCGCTGGCTTCGCTGGTGTTTTTGGTGGTGGTGCACAAGCTGGAGTATTTTTTAAACGCGAAAATCATCGGCTCGGAAATCGAATCGAGCGCGTGGGAGCTGCTGGTGGTGATGGTGGTGTTCGAGCGGATTTTCGGCATCGGCGGCATCATCATCGCGCCGGTGTATTATGCTTATTTGAAAAACGAGCTGAAACAGCGCGGGCTGATTTGAGGAGTGGTAATGCCAAACAGGCTACCTGAAAATTTTCAGGTAGCCTGTTTTAACAAAATAAACAGCCATTTTTATTTAGTTATTATTTCTGACAGCGAACAACCATGTGGATATGGTTAATATCATTTCTTGAAGAATTTTTGATTGCATAACCAGTAGGACATACCTCCTGGGCCTTATCCATTGCATATTTTTCACACCATGCACCACAGAAAGAACCGTCAATACTAATCAAATTTCCGTTTTTTTCGTCTGCTTCAATAACACTGGAAGAAATTGAAGGGAGACGAACAACGCAGGCTTGAAGAAATAAAGCAGCTAAGATGCATAGTGCTAATTTTTTCATTTTTATTTCCTTAAATATTAAAGTATGAAGAAATTCAAATAAAAGTAAAATTTTGCAATCGCATTATATCAACTTCAATGACCTTACAACAGATAGACAGAAAAATTTAATCTAGAAGTACCTAAAGTTTTCAGGCAGCCTCTGCGGTATAATGCCGCATTATTTCCATCCGAGCCGAACCGTGAGCTTCTTCGAGCGTTTTATCCATTCCCTGTTGTTTGAAACCGGCGCGGTGCTGATTTCCGCGATTGCCGTGCTGCTGTTCGGACATTCGCAGGCCGGCACGGCATTCGGCATGAGTGTGGCAGTGTCGGTAACGGCGATGGTGTGGAATTTCGTGTTCAACTGGGGTTTCGACAAAATCTTCACCGGCCGGCGCGAGCGGCGAAGCTGGGGCGTGCGCATGCTGCAAACCGGCGCGTTTGAAGGCGGGCTGCTGTTTTTCACCACGCCGCTGATTGCCTGGTTTCTGCAAATCGGGTTGTGGCCGGCGCTGCTCACCGACCTCGGCCTCACCCTGCTCATCGTGCTCTATTCCCTGGCCTACAACTGGGCCTTCGACCACCTGCGCGCCCACCTGCTGGCGCGGCGCGGCCGCGTTTCCGGGGCACATTAGGTTTTGCAAAACCGTCGGATAGAGTAAAATCGAGCCCACATTCCCAACAGGCTACCTGAAAAATCAAAAACCCATTTTCAGGTAGCCCTAATCTTTCGCAATCATTATGGACAACAAACAAAAACTGCAAGAAGGCCTCGCCGAGCTCGGTCTCAGCCTCAACACCGCCCAGCAGCTCCTGCTGCTCGAATATGCCTCGCTGCTGCAAAAGTGGAACCGCGTGTACAACCTCACCGCCCTGCGCCGCGACGACAAAATCATCAGCCACCACATCCTCGACAGCCTCACCCTGCTGCCCTATGTGCAAGAGGCAAAAACCCTGATGGACGTGGGCTCCGGCGGCGGCATGCCCGGCATTCCCACCGCCATCTGCCGCCCCGACCTGCACATTACCCTGCTCGATTCCAACACCAAAAAAACCGCCTTTTTGCAGCAAACCGTGATCGAGCTTGGTCTCTCCAACGTCACCGTGGCTTCCGGCCGCGTGGAAACCATCTACGACAAAAAAGTCGACGTGGTGACCAGCCGCGCCTTCGCCGAACTGGCCGATTTCGTCGCCCTCACCAAACACCTGCTCAACGAACACGGCTACTGGGCCGCCATGAAAGGCGTGTACCCCTACGAAGAAATCGCCCAGCTGCCCGCCGACATCGAAGTGGTGACCGCCGACAAACTCAACGTGCCCATGCTCGATGCCGAGCGGCACATGGTGATCATGCGGCAGAAATAGCCTCGTGCCGGAGTAAAAAGGCTACCTGAAAAACTTCCCTCCACCGCAGAAAGGCCGACCGATGAGCGCCACCGTAATCGCCATTGCCAACCAAAAAGGCGGCGTGGGCAAAACCACCACCGCCGTCAATCTGGCCGCCTCCCTGGCCAGCCGCAAACAGCGCGTGCTGCTGATCGACCTCGACCCGCAAGGCAATGCCAGCACCGGCAGCGGCATCGACAAAGGCAGCCTGCAAGCCGGCACCTACCAAGTCTTGCTCGAGCAAATCCCCTCCGCCGAAGCCCGCCTCAGAAGCCCGTACGGGCACTACGACATCCTCGCCGCCAACCGCTCGCTGGCCGGCGCCGAAGTCGAGCTGATTCAGGAAATCGCCCGCGAAATGCGCCTCAAAACCGCCCTCCGGCCGCTCATTCCCGAATACGACTATATCCTCATCGACTGCCCGCCCACCCTCACCCTGCTCACCCTCAACGGCCTCGTGGCCGCCGACCGCCTCATCGTGCCCATGGTGTGCGAATATTACGCCCTCGAAGGCATTTCCGACCTCATCGCCACCGTGCGCAAAATCCGAAAAGCCATCAACCCCAAGCTCGACATCCTCGGCATCGCCCGCACCATGTACAACACCCAGAGCCGCCTCTCGCTGGAAGTGAGCGACCAACTGGAAAAACACTTCTCCCGCCTCGTGTTCCGTACCATCATCCCGCGCAACGTGCGCCTGGCCGAAGCCCCCAGCTACGGCATGCCCGCCTTGGCCTACGACCCCAAAGCCAAAGGCACCCAGGCCTATCTGGAGCTCGCCGACGAAGTGCTCGAGCGCTGCCGTCAACCTGCTTAGACCGCCAGCCCTCCCAATGCAAAACAGGCTACCTGAAATTTTCAGGTAGCCTGTTATCGCTTATGCTTATGTGCTAAAGCGGGAAAATCGGATATTTTTGATTAAACAGCCAGTTGCTGCTTCGACAAATCTGCCTAAGCGTTTGCTCTTTCCCGGCAATCAGCAGATTGTATCCGGCAGACCAAGGTTTGATAATCATCAGTTGGCTTCCATCAAATAATAGGCTGTTCCATAAGGTGTATTCTTGGGAGGGAGACAGTATTTCCTCCCAGTCTTCCTGGCAGTTGCGGAAAGTGTGAACGGGAAAATCAAAAGCGTTGTTTGGCTTAAATAGCTGGTCTAAATCCAAACAGAACAAATGTTTAATTTCTATTAGCTCGGTAATCTCCTGTATTTCTCCGTCTTCTAACATGGAGTCGTCAATGGCTGCGTAAATCCAGCCTTTTTGTGTCAGGGCGGCGGTATTGAAATCGTGTTCAAGTGTAGCCTCATCAAATTTCAGGTAGCCTTTTAATTCATGCCCGTCTTGTTCACGATACAGGCTGAGGAAGTTGTTGGTAATAATCATCTTGAAGCCTTTCCATTTGTTTTTCAGGTAGCTTTTGTCTGGCAGCAGGCTACCTGAAAAATAAACATGCCGTTATCATACATCAACGCGCTGCCCAAGCCGCCGCGCAAAACAAAATCCGGTATGCAAGATACCGGATTTGTTATGGGGAAACCCCGCGAGTGCCGTTGGGCTGGATTCGCTTGAACCTTGAGTCAAGGTTGGCCACTTCCGGCAGTTTCGGGTACGTCCGCGAGGAACGCGCGCGCCCACCGCACAATCTGCAGCCTGAAGCGATGTTATTGGTTCAAAGGAATGGTATGCCTTCGCGAACACCGCAGGGTTAAAAGAATGATAGCCAAGTTATTTTTCTAATTCAAGTGCTTTATCGCAACTCTCTATTATGGTGCTTATTCTACGCTCAATTTCACCGATTGCCAAACCGTCTTTCGCGCTCATTTTGAGCAAATCGTGGGTGAGGTTCAGAGCGGCCATGATGACGATTTTATCGGTTTCCACGATCCGGCCGGAAGACTGGATCACGCCGATTTTCTGGTTCAGCATGTGCACCGCCTGCAACAGGGTTTCTTTTTCGCTGTTTGGTGTGCCGATGTTGAACTGACGGCCCAAAATATCCACGTTTACTTGTTCGATGCTCATGCTGCCTGCTCCTCTTGGGCGGGTACGGGAAGCCGGTCGAGCAGGGCGCGGATGCCCTCGGCGCTTTCCGCCAGCAGCTTGCGGTAGGCGGCGTTTTCCTGTTGCAGGGCTTCGATTTGGCTGGTGAGCTCGCGCTCCATGCGCGCCATGCGTTCGCTGTAGGCCAGTTGCAGGCCGTCCACCGTGGCGCGGTGGTCGTGCCGCTGTTTCTGCCAGGCGGCATCCATTTCGCCGATTTTTTTGTGCAGCGCCTGTTTTTCGCGCACGGCGGCCTGGTATCTGCCCACCAGGGTTTCAATGGAGGTTTGCAAGTGCTCTAATTGGCTGTTCATGAATCTGCCTTTTGGTCAATCTCGGGCGGCGGTGCGGCATGCGCCCGAGTGGAATCGTCTGCCCGCATTATACTGAAACTTGTGCCGCACGGAACCGATGGCCGGCAATTTTACGCGTTATTCCACGCGGATTTCGCGCAGCATCAGCCGTTCGGCCACGCTGCCGACGTTGATTTTGCCGTCTAACAGTTCGTTCAGAATGCGGGTGATGGGCATATCGATGCCGAGCTTAGCGGCTTGCGCGCCGGCTTCGCGGATGGTGTACACGCCTTCGGCCACGTGCCCGAGTTCGGCTAGGATTACGGGCAGGGGCTTGCCTTCGGCCAGCTTGAGGCCGACTTGGCGGTTGCGCGAGAGGGCGCCGGTGCAGGTGAGGATGAGGTCGCCCATGCCGGCGAGGCCCATCAGGGTGGTTTGTTTGGCGCCCAGGGCCAGCGCCAGGCGGTTGATTTCGGCCAGGCCGCGCGTCATCAGGGCGGCACGGGCGTTGAGGCCGTATTGCAGGCCGTCGGCAATGCCCACGGCGATGGCCATCACGTTTTTCACCGCGCCGCCCACGCCCACGCCGACCATGTCGTCGTTGGCATAGAGGCGCAGCACGGCGGAGCTGAGCTCGGCGGCGAGGCTTTCAATCCAGGGCAGGTTGCTTGAGGCGAGGGTGACGGCGCAGGGCAGTTGCTGAGCTAGCTCTTGGGCGAAACTGGGGCCGGAGAGGATGCCGATGCGGGCATTGCCGGGCAGCTCTTGGCGGGCGACTTGGTGCGGCAGCAGGCCGCTGCCTTGTTCGAAGCCTTTGCAGGCGGTGAGCACGGGGATGTCGCCCCAGCCCCATTGTCGGATGGTTTGCAGGCTGCCGCGCAGGCCGGCGGTGGGGGTGGCGATGATGACGAGCTCGGGTGTGGCGGGTGGGGTGTCGGCGATGCTGAGCGCTTCGGGGAAGGGGAAGTTTTTCAGGTAGCCTGTGTTGCTGCGCTCGGCACGCATGGCGGCGGCGTGGTCGCGCTCGCGCGTCCACAGGCTGACTTGCTGGCCGTTTTGGGCGAAGTGGATGGCAAGGGCGGTGCCCCAGGCGCCGGCGCCGATGATGCAGATTTGCATGGGTTGCTCCTGTTTCTTGTGATAAAGGCTACCTGAAAAACGGGAGGGGTGTTTTCAGGTAGCCTCTGTTTGCTGAAGGAACGCTTGGCGGCAAATCAGCCGTTGAAGCGTTTGAATGCGAGGGTGCCGTTGGTGCCGCCGAAGCCGAAGGAGTTGGAGATGGCGGCGCGGATGGGCAGGTCGCGGGCTTCGTTGGCGCAGTAATCCAAATCGCAACCGCCTTCGATGTCTTGCTCGAAGATGTTGATGGTGGGCGGCGATTTCTGGTGGTGCAGCGCCAGCACGGAATACACGGCTTCCACGCCGCCGGCGCCGCCGAGCAGGTGGCCGGTCATGGATTTGGTGGAGTTGACCACCAGCTTTTTGGCGTGTTCGCCGAAGGCCAGCTTCAGCGCGGTGGTTTCGTTGGCGTCGCCCAGCGGGGTGGAGGTGCCGTGGGCGTTTACATAGTCGATGTCGCTCGGGTTGAGGCCGGCGTCTTTCAGGGCGCGGGCCACGGCCAGGGCGGGGCCTTCGGCGTTGGGCGCGGTGATGTGGTGCGCGTCGGAGCTCATGCCGAAGCCGGCCAGTTCGGCGTAGATCTGTGCGCCGCGCTTTTTGGCGTGTTCGTATTCTTCCAAAATCAGCACGCCGGCGCCTTCACCCATCACGAAGCCGTCGCGGTCTTTGTCCCACGGGCGGGAGGCAGTGGCGGGGTCGTCGTTGCGGGTGGAGAGCGCCTTCATGGCGGCAAATCCGCCCACGCCGAGCATGCACACCGCGCCTTCGGCGCCGCCGGCCACCATCACGTCGGCATCGCCGTATTGGATCATGCGGGCGGCATCGCCGATGCAGTGCGCGCCGGTGGTGCAGGCCGATACAATGCCGTAACTGGGGCCTTGGTAGCCTTTGAGGATGGTAACGTGGCCGGCAATCAGGTTGATCAGCGAGCCGGGGATGAAGAAGGGGTTGATGCGGCGCGGGCCGTTTTCGTGCACCACGATGCCGGTGGCTTCGATGGAGGGCAGGCCGCCGATGCCGGAGCCGATGTTCACGCCCACGCGGGTTTTGTCGAGGGCGGCGTAGTCGTCGAGCCCTGCATCGGCAATGGCCTGCAGGGCGGCGGCGATGCCGTAGTGGATGAAGGCGTCCATGCGGCGGGCTTCTTTGCCGCTGATGTATGCGCCGATGTCGAAATCTTTCACTTCGCCGGCAATTTGCGCGCTCAGCTCGCCGGCGTCAAAACGGGTGATCCTGCCGATGCCGCTCGTGCCGGATAGCAGGTTTTGCCAGGCATCGGCCACGTTGTTGCCCACCGGGGAAATCTGCCCCAGTCCGGTTACCACCACTCTTCTTTGGCTCATGATTGTTTATCTGTCCTTAAGCCGCCTGAAAGGCGTCTGTATAAACTATCTGTATCTCACTCAGCCTGCCCGAAGGCGGCTGCATAACAAAAACCCCTGCCGCCGGCGAATGATACGCCCGAGGCAGAGGCCGGTATTCTGCTGTTACCTGCTGCCGGTTAGTTGGAGCGGGAGGTAACGAAATCGATGGCTTGCTGAACGGTAGTGATTTTTTCAGCTTCTTCATCGGGGATGTCGCAGCCGAAGGCTTCTTCCAAAGCCATTACCAGCTCAACCACGTCCAGAGAGTCGGCGCCCAAATCTTCGCTGAATGAAGATTCGTTTTTCACTTCGCTTTCGCTCTTGCCCAATTGTTCGGCAACGATTTTCTTAACGCGTTGTTCGATGTTTTCCATTGTGGGGTCCTTGTCCTTAATAAACGGGGAAAAATTAAAGGTAGTTCTCTAAAGGGCGGCATTGTAACGGATTTGCCCGCAATTTGCCATCTGTATGTTGCGGATGGGATAAGGGCTTTGCCGATGCGCGGCCTGATGAGGCTACCTGAAAACAACGGTGCGCATATTAGCATAGCGCGCCCGCTTTGCAAACTGTCTGGAAAATCCAATATAAACAAACAATCTATGCGCGCTTTCCTGCTGCCTGCCCGCCCACGGTTTGCTGCAGGAAGAGCAACACAGCGGCCAGTTCCGCAGCCATTTCTTCTTGCGAGGCATTGCCGGTGTGGCCGCCGGCTTCGGGGGCGTAGAGGCGGCTCTGAGCGCCGACTTCGCGCAGGCGGGCGTGGAATTTGAGCGCGTGGGCGGGGTGCACGCGGTCGTCGCTCAGGTTGGTGGTAACGAGGGCGGGCGGGTAGGCGCGGGATGCGTGCAGGTTGTGATAGGGCGAGAGTTTTTTCAGGTAGCCTCGGTCGGGCTCGGCATCGGGGTTGCCGTATTCTTCGAGCCAGGAGGCGCCGGCGGAGAGGTGCGGGTAGCGCAGCATGTCGGTGAGCGGCACTTCGCACACCATGGCGCCGATGCTCTGCGGGGCGAGGCAATAGGCGGCGGCGCACACCAGCCCGCCGTTGCTGCCGCCTTGCAGGGCGATGCGCTCGGGCGCGGCCAGGCCCCGTGCGGCCAAATCCTGCGCCACGGCCACCAGGTCTTCGGCACTTTTGTGCTTGCGTGCGGCGCCTTGGGCGGCGGCGTGCCAGGCGGGGCCGAATTCGCCGCCGCCGCGGATGTTGGCCAGCACAAACGCGCCGCCCCGGGCGAGCCAGTGCCGGCCGATGATGCCCAGGTAGTGCGGCAGCTCGGGCACGCCGAAGCCGCCGTAGGCATACACCAGCGCGGGCGCGTTCGGCTCGCCGCTGCCCACGTGGTAGTACGGAATGCGCTCGCCGTCGGCAGACACAGCGTGAAACTGGCGCACGGCCAAGCCTTCGGGGCTGAACTGGGCAGGCTGGCGGCGCATCACGCACCACTCCTGCCGTTGCAAATCCAGCGTATAGAGCGTGAGCGGCGAGAGGAAGCTGCTGGCGGCGATATAGAGCACGTCGCCGCCCCAGGGCTGGTCGGTGAATTCCAGCACCCCGGCCGCACCTTCCAGTGGCAGTTCGGGGATTTCGGCATCCTGCCACTGCCCCTGCTGCAGCCGCCAGGCCTTGAGGCTGCCGGAAACATTATCCAGCAGGGTGGCGGCCACGAAGTGGCGCGTGGTTTCCACGGCTTCCACCGACTGCCCCGCCTGCGGCGCAAACAGGCAGTGCGCCTGCCCGAGCGTGCCCTTGTTCAGCTTCACCGCCAACAGGCTGCCTTCGGCGTAAGCATGGTTTGCCCGCTGCCAGCCGCTGCGCAACAACACCAGCAGCCAGCCGCCCAGATAGCCGCAGATTTCCGCGTTTTCAGGTAGCCCCAAGGGCAGCAGCGTGCCATCTGAGGCTACCTGAAAATATTGCCGGCTGAAAAAGCCCGTGCTCTCTTCCAGCAAATCAATCGGCGTGCCCTGCGCGTCCAGATAGCGCCAGGCGTGCACCCACACCGATTGTGCCGCCGTCTGCAACACCGGCTGCGCCTCCTCGAAGCGCTGCCCGCGCCGCAGCAGCCACACCTCGCGCGGATAGCCCGAAGCCGTGAGCTGGCGCTCGTCCCAAGCCGGGCACACCCACACGCTGTTTTCGTCGCGCCAGGCGATGTGGTTTTTGCCGGCGGGGAAGTGGAAGCCGTTGGGCACCACTTGGCGCGTTTCCAGATCAAATTCCAGCGTGAACGCCGCATCGCCGCCGCCCGGGCTGAGCGAGAGCAGCACCCGGTTTGGCTGCTCCACATAGTGCGACACGCCGTCTAAATACACGTCTGCGCCCAAAACCTCATCGAAATCCGCCACCGAAAACAGCACTTCCCATTCCGGCAGCCCGGCGCGATACGAAGCCGCGCTGCACACGCGGTACACGCCCTTGGGGAACTCCTCGCTCTGGTAGAAGTGGTACATCCGCGCGCGGTGCTCCTGGCAAAACGGAATCTGCTGCTCGTCTTGCAGCACGGCGAGGATGTCGCGGCACAGCGGCTCGTAATCGGGCTGGCTTTCCAGCCAGGCTTGCGTTTGCGCGTGTTCGGCGGCGGCGAAGGCGGCGGTTTCGGGGGCGGCGAGGTTTTCAAATACGGCGTGGCGGTCGGCGGGCATGTGTGACTCCGTTGAAGCTGGCGTTTTCAGGTAGCCTTTGGATGGGCGGATGGAAAGGCGGGCATTGTAGCAGCATTGGCAGGGCGGGATGGGGAAAGGCTACCTGAAAGTGCGGCTCACGGTTCTGTGGCATGTATTCGGATTGCGGCTGCGGCTAATCCAAGCTGCCCTTCTGAAACAATGAGCGGGCGGATTTTTCAGGTAGCCGGATGGCCGGGTCGGGCTTCACACGCAAACAAGCCGTCTGTGCCGTGCTAAAATCCGCCGCCCCGGAAATGGCTCGAACCGAAAGGAAACCAATGAGCAAGCTCTCCTATTTGATGGCTGCCGTGCTGGGCTTGGCCACCATGCCTGCCCACGCCTACGATGCCACGCGCGGTGCCTTGCAGCACGATCCCGGCTTGGCCGGTTACGGCTACAACATCCAAGGCCAGCGTCAATCCGGCGGCCACGGTAGCGGCGGCAGCCACTTCGTCCAGCCCGGGCCGGGCGTGTTCCGTGATTCCACGGCCTTTGTGAGAAACAGCCCCAGCCGCTGCATTTCAATGGGTAGAGACGGGAAAATCTGCTATCAGGCCTATCTCGACCCCAGCCTCAGCGCGCAGAAAGTAGCGGTCTATTTTGAAAACAGGCAAAACCGGCGGCATGGCCAAACATTCCACTACGAAAACGGCATATTTGCGGAAAACGTTGCCTATGTGGACGGCAACGAATGGTGGACGGGCGGCAAGCGCTATAGCCGCCTCAATGCGCAAAGCTATGCCGTGGAGGAATACGGCCGTTACGGCAGGCGCCTGCCCAACTCGCGCACCGAAGTATCTACTGAACAGATGCTGCGCGAACTCGGCCTGAAAAGCGTGCGCCTGAAAGACGCCGTGCCGCCCGAATTTTATGAAGAAATCATGCAGCGCGCGGAAGAAGCGCGGCGGCGCAGATAGTTTGATTTGCTGCATAAAAGGCTACCTGAAAATTTCAGGTAGCCTTTTGCTGAGAAATTGCCGAAGCCGCCGAACCGTGTGTTGTCGAATATGAAGCGAATTGTTTTGCGTCCAGCACCATAAACTGGTGGAGAGGGAGGTCGGTAACAGTTTCCAGCGAATCAAAATTCTTGTGCAAAATCTCCATCAGCCATGTCTGCGAACTGCTTATTTTCAGGTAGCCGTAGGGCGGGTAATGAATTAGCTTCCTTGGTACGGGAATAGGATGCGGCTACGGATAATTTAAGTGGTCTTTGATAAAAGCTTCAAAGCTGTTCCAATGTTTATTGAATTGTTTGTTTTCAATAAATTTTTTAATATTTTCAGCTTCAATGAAAAATACTTCATCTGTATCTTTGTCATACAGAATATAATCATCCAGCTCATTGTTTAATAATGAAATGAGAAGTATTGATTTGGCAGCCCGATGTTGGCTCTTAAGTTTTCGGTTTGGCTGCTCGGGATGTCTTCCAAATCCATGGATAAATCCACTAAATAGCCAAACTTCCCATAAATTTCATCGCTATATACAGACCAGAATTCGGTGAAGCTGCGGTTTGTTTCGTTAAATCCTAGAGAGGCAAACAAATCGCGGTATTCCTTTTGAATATCGGGCATGATTCTGCCTAATTCATCATCAAGATACTCTTTAAAATTTTCGTCCAACATGGCGGCTTTTGCTTTGTAGTTAGGTAGGGCATGGATGCCTAGGCTTGGAGGCTACCTGAAAAATTTAGCTTCGCAGAAACTCCGCTTCCTTCGGAAACATCGTTTTCAGGTAGCCTTTTGCGCGGCTGGCGGCTTCATACGCGGCGGATGCTGTCTTTGTAGTGGCCGGCGCGTTCGCCGCCGATCAGGCGCGGGCGGCTGGCCAGGGCGCAAACGTGGGCGGCGCCGAGCTCGCGCTGCTGCGGGCGCAGGGGAATTTGCACGTGTTTGATGTGCATGCCGATGGAGGTGTCGCCGATGTCGAGGCCGGCGTGGGCGGTGATGAATTCCACTTCCACCGGGTCGCGCATGTATTTGAAGGCGGCCAGTTGGGCGCTGCCGCCGGCGTGCAGCCCGGGCAATACGTTGACGATTTCCAGCCCGCGCGCTTCGGCCAGCTCACGCTCCACGGCCAGGGCGCGGTTGATGTGTTCGCAGCCTTGCACGGCGAGGTAGATTTTGCGCTCGTTGAGGATGTCGAGCAGGGTTTTGACGATGATTTCGCCCACTTCTTGGTTGGAATTTTTGCCGATGCGCCCGCCGATGACTTCGCTGGTGGACAGACCGAGCACGAATATCTGCCCTTCGCCGATGGCGGATTGGTGCAGGATGTCGAGGGCGAGGGTGCGGGTTTGGGCGGCCAGTTGGGTGAGATCCATGATCTGTCTCCTTAAGGGTTTGCGGTGGATACAGGCTGATTTTACCAGCCCGGCGGCAGCAGGGTGTTGATGAAGATAAAGGCTACCTGAAAACGTGCAGAGCAAGTTTCAGGTAGCCTTTAGTTTCAGGTGGCTTTGTGCGGGAAACGGCTAGAGCTGCTCTTTTTTCACGGCGGCGAGGGCGCGGGCGAGGTTGTGCGCCAGCACGTCGTCCACCAGCTTGGGCACTTCGTCGAGAAAGGCTTGCTGCAGGTTTTGGATCATCAGCGCGGTTTGCTTTTGCAGCGCGGTTTTCACCATGCCGGATACGGCGTCGGCCAGGTGGGGGCGCAGCTTCTCGGCCAGGGCGGCGAGCAGCTCGGGCTCGCTGAGGCAGAGCAGGGGGCGGCCGGGCCGGGCGGGCGGGGCATAGGCATTGAGCAAGACGATTTTCTCGGCGGCGGCGGCCAGTGCGGCGGTGCTGCTTTCTATTTCGGCGGTTTCGGGCGCGGCAGCGAGGGTTTCCTGTGCCTGGGCGATTTCTTCGACGATTTCCTGCTCGGGGGTAACGCGGCTGTCATGCTCGGCCAGCCACACGGTGGCCTGCTCGGCTATGGGCTCGCCGCGGCCGATGTGCAGGGCGTTTTGGGCGTTGAGCCAGTCTTCTTGAAACAGGATTTGCGGATTGTTGAGCTCGGCTTCGGAGGCGGCGGTTTGCAGGTTGTGCTGCTGCTGCCAGTGTTCGAGGTAGGCTTGGTAGGCCTGTTTCTGCTCGGTGAGGTTGAGGCGGCGGCCACGGCTGCTGCTGAGCAGGTGGGCCGGGGCGGGGCGGGAGGCTGGGGCGGATGCTGCCGTTTGCACGCTTGGCGCGGCTTGCGGGCGCGCTTCGGGAGCGGGTGCGGCGATGTGCGGCACGGGCGCGGCAGGCTGCACGAACGGGGCGGGCGCTGCGGCAGTATGGCGGTTGGATTGGGCGGCTTCGGCGGCGGGCTGGTGGCTTTGGCGGGCGAGGTGGCGGCGTTTTTGCTGCAGGCGCTCCAAGCCTTTTTCCCAGTCTTCCGTTTCGGCGGCGGGCGCAGGCTGGGGGGCGGGGGTGTCGTCGGTGAGGGTGAAGACGATGTTGTCTTGGGGTGAGGTCATGGCGGTTTCTCGGGGAATGGTGGGGCTTTTGTTTTTCAGGTAGCCTCAAATTGGCGGATAGGCTACCTGAAAAGCTAACAGCCGATATTATTTCATAAATTAGGAAACTGTGGGTTATACGCTGTCCAATCGGGAGGCTTGGGCTTATAATCCGCCGCACGGCCGGGTGGAATGCGCCGCCCATGAAAAGGAAAAGATAATGGAAGAAATCGAACAAAGAATCAGCTATTTGGAAGAAAGCTGCGAAGCCTTGCGCGTGCAAAACCTGGTGTTGGGCAGCGCGCTCAAAAGCCTGCTGGGCAGCCTGCCCGCCGATTTGGCGCAAGACACGCTGGAGGCCATCCGCGCCGGTTTCGACAGCGAGCTGAACCGGCTGGAATATGAAGACAGCGTGCAGAGCGAGCTGTTCCACGATGCCACCTATGCCTTTTTCGGCGAGAAAAATTATTAAACCCATCAAAAGAGTGAAACCATGAATGCCCCGTTCCGTTTGCCCTTTTTCGGCGTGGTGGAAGTAAGCGGCCAGGATGCCGCCGATTTCCTGCACAACCAGCTTTCCAACCACATTTTGGATTTGCAGCCCGGCGAGGCCTGTTTCGCCACCTACAATTCGCCGCGCGGGCGCGTGCTGGCCAATATGCTGGTGGTGCGCCGCGCCGAGGGGTTTTTGCTGCTGATGGTAGCGGATTTGCTGGAAAACACGGTGAAGCGGCTGCGTATGTTTGTGTTGCGCAGCAAAACCGTGTTCCACACCGACAGCGCCTGGCAGGCATACGGCCGCAGCGGCGCAGAAGCGGCAGGGATCGACCCCGCCGCGTTGAAGTTTGCCGCACCCGAAAGCGCCGACGGGCTGATCGGCATCACGCTGGCAGGTGGCAACCAAATTGTGCTCAGCCCGGCGCCGCTGCCCGATGCCGAGCAGCCTACCGCCGCCGAAGCCTGGCTGGCCGCCGAAGCCTGGCTGGCCGCCGAAATTTTGCAGGGCAGGCCGTGGATTGCGCAGGCCACTGCCGAGAGCTGCGTGGCACAAATGCTGAACCAGCACCGGCTCGGCGCGGTGCACTTCAAAAAAGGCTGCTACCCGGGGCAGGAAATCATCGCCCGCGCCCAATACCGCGGCCAGGTGCGGCGCGGCCTGGCGCTGAGCCGCAGCGTGCAGGCGGTGCTGCCGGGCAGCAAGGTGGAAGTGGACGGCGAGGAAGCAGGCATCGTGATCAACAATGCGGCGCACGAGGGGGCGTTTGTGCAACTCTTGGTGATCAAACACGCGGCAGCAGGAAAGGCTTTGCAGGCAGATGGGCAGCCGCTGGAAACGCTGCGGCTGTGGTTTGAGGCGGAGGGTGATTGAGCTGTTTGCAGGATAAGGAACAGGCTACCTGAAAATTTTCAGGTAGCCTGTTTGACAAAATTAAATCAGCAAATCAGGGTTACTCAACAATTTTTATCGCACCAAATGCACCGGTGTAATCGCCCAATTTTTGGTAGATGCCGCCCAATTCTTCGGCGCTGCCGCCGTAGAAATGACCGTCGAACGCTGCGCCGGAGCTGGCATTGCCACTGAAGTGATTGCCGTTAATGGACCCATTATCCAATACAACGGGTGCTTTCCCAGCGGGGTTGATGGTGCCGCTGATGGTTTTAGCACCAAAATCCACGCGGAAATTGGCTGGACCCGATACCACTCTGCCAGCGGGGTTGGTTTGATCGGCATGGGCGGCATGGCCCTCATAGCTAAACGTACCGCTGGTGGGCATTTCGCGGTCTAATGTGCGGATACCTTGCGAGAACATATAGCCGTTGGTGGTGTTGCTGTCGTGCACATAGCCGAAGCTGCTATAGGACAGCGTATTGCGAGCCACGCGTTCGCTGTTTTCATCACGGATTGTGGTTATTTCACCGGCTTGGATGCCGGGAGGGATCACGGCGATTTCTTTTCCTTCTACGGTGAGGGTGTTGAAATTGCGGTCGGTGAAGCGAAGTGCACTTTCGCCTATTTTTCGGTAGCTAGTGGGATTAATGATGATTGCAGTCCCGGCGCGCTCGTTAGTTTGTATTGCGGGAGGAGTGTTGCCGCCGGGAGTGGGGGTGGGGGTGAGCTGAATATTGCCGGCAGAACCGCCGCCGCTGCCGCAGGCTGCGAGGCCGAGTGTGGTGATGGCGATGGCCAGTAGGGTTTGGGGTTTCATCTTTAAATGCTCCTTTTTATAGAGTTATGTCGGCTTCAGCCGAGCTGTTAAGCAGCATAATTTTATCATAAACCAGAGGTTTGCCAAGCTTGGGCGGCCTGCGTGCTCATCAGGCGGACGGCTTTCAGGTAGCCTGCTTGGGCGCCGGCGAGGCCGATGAATTCGCCGCTTTCGCTGTAGATGCGCAAGGGGGTGTGTTCGGGCAGGCCGGCGGGGGCGGCGGGGGTTTGGCCGAAGCGCAGGGCTTGGATGGCGGCATGGGGCAGGGTGTGGGCGGGAAGGTGTTGCACCAAGGCATCGCAGGGGAGGAGGAGGGCATCGCGTTCTTCTTCGCTGAGTGCTTGGAGTTCGGTGAGGCTGTGGCTCTGTTCGATACTGAAGCCGGCGGTGGCGGTGCGGCGCAGGGCGGTGAGGTGGGCGAGGGTGCGGGCGCTTTGGGCGATGTCTTCGGCAAGGGTGCGGATGTAGGTGCCTTTGCTGCATTGCACGCTGATTTGGGCTTCGGGGTAGTGGAAGCAGAGGATTTGGATGGCGTGGATGCGGATGCTGCGGGGCTCGCGGGGGATGCTGATGCCTTGGCGGGCGTATTGGTAGAGGGGTTTGCCTTGGTGTTTGAGGGCGGAATACATGGGGGGGAGCTGCTGCTGTTCGCCGAGGTGCTGGCTGCAGGCTGCCTGAAAATCGTTTGGGCTGACGGGGGTATTGCAGCTGGCGGTGGTGCTGCCTTCGGCATCGCCGGTGTCGGTGGCTTGGCCGAGGCGGAGGGTGGCGAGGTAGGCTTTGTCGGCGTCGAGCAGGTATTGGGCGAATTTGGTGGCTTCGCCGAAGCAGATGGGGAGGAGGCCGGTGGCGAGGGGGTCGAGCACGCCGGTGTGGCCGGCTTTTTCGGCACGGTAGAGGCGGCGGGCTTGCTGGAGGGCGTTGTTGCTGGAGATGCCGGCGGCTTTGTCAAGCAGGAGGACACCGTCGATGTGGCGTTTTTGGGGTTTCATGGTGCGGGGGGGTTGATTATTTGGGGATGATATTTCAGGTAGCCTTTTGCGTGGGGCAGAGGCTACCTGAAAAATATCGGCAGGTTATTCGGCCAGCAGGCTGTCGGTGAGGCGGTACACTTCGGCGAAGTCGGGCTCGCCGACGAAGGTTTTTATCACTTGCCCTTTGCTGTTCACCAAAAAGGAGGTGGGGGCGGCGATGACTTGGTAGGCCTGCTGGGTGCGGCCTTGTTCGTCGTAGAGCACGGTGAAGGGCAGGCCGTGTTGCTCGGCGTAGGCTTTGACCACGGGCAGGGGGTCGCTGGGCACGGGGATGGAGACGGCGATGATTTGGAAGTTTTTGCCTTGGTAGTCGTGCGCCATGCGGATGAGCTTGGGCATTTCGGTAACGCAGCCGGGGCAGGAGGGGAACCAGAAGTTGATGAGGGTGACTTTGCCTTGCAGGGCGGATTGGTCTACGGTTTGGCCTTGCAGGCTTTGCAGGGCGAAGGCGGGGGCGGGCTGGTGTTTGGGGGCGAGCAGGATGTAGCCGGCGGCGGCGAGCACCACGGCGAAGAGGAAGGCGCCGAGCCATTTTTTCATGATGCGTTTCCTTCAGCGGGGATTTGGGCGGCGATGGTTTGGCGCAAGTCTTCGGGGAAGCGGGCGGCGCGACCGGATGATTGGTCGATGAGCATGAAGGTGATGTCGGCCTCCACCAATATGCGCGGGCTGCCGGCTTGGCGGATGAGGGCTTCCCGGCGGCCGATGCCGGAAAAGGCGGTTTCGATTTCGAGCTTATCGCCCAGGAGGGCGGCGCGACGGTAGCGGATGTCGATGTGGACGATGGCCATGCCGTAGCGGCCGCTGCGGAAGAAGGGGGCGAGGCCGTTGTGGTCGAAATAGTCCCAGCGGGCTTCTTCGAGGAATTCGAGGTAACGGGCGTTGTTCACATGGCGGTATACGTCGAGGTGATAGCCGCGGACGGTAAGGCAGGTGCGGTGTGGCATGGCGGTTGGGGAGTTAATCCGCGATAGGGGCATAGGGCTCGCGTTCCACTTCGCGGGCGGATAGGTCGCCCACGATGGGGGAGAATTGGATGTGGAACCATTCGGCGAAGATGTCGGGGTGCAGGTCGGGCCACTGGCTTTCGTCTTCGCACCAGTCGGCCAGTTCGGCAGCAAAGATGGCTTCGATTTGCGGCTTGATTTCGGCCCACACTTCTTCGAGGTCGTCGCAGGGGTTGATGAGGTAGGCGTTGGCGTGATCCTGCATTTCCTGCAGGGTGAGGCCGGAGAGGTCAGTATCGGGCAGGCTGTCGAGCCAGTTCCAAAAGGGTTGCAGCGGCACGAGGCGGAACAGGCTGCGGTTGACTTCGTACATGTTTTGCTCCTTTGATGGTGTTGAGATTTTTAGCTTCGCAGAAACTCAGCGTTTTCAGGTAGCCTTTGAATGGGATAGGCTACCTGAAAAATCTCATGAGCCGTTCGCGGTTGCTGCCGGATTTTGTTGCGATGCTGAACAGGTATTTTCAGGTAGTCTTGGTTGGCTTGGGGCTACCTGAAAAAATTTGCCAGACCGCCAAGCGGCAGGATGGGTTTATTGGCTCACGTTTTCCACGTGGATGGTGTTGGGTGCGAGGTTGCGGATGCTGCCCATGTCGTCGGCAGCTGGGGTGGGCTGGGGAGCTGCCGCTTCTGCGGGAGCAGGGCTGGTGGCGGCGGGCGCGGGGATGCCTACGGTTTGGGCGGCATCGCCTGTTTCCGCTGCGGGCGCGGCGGAATTGTTCCCGCCCTCGCCGCCTTCTTCAAAACTGGGCACGTAGTCGTCTTGGCTGCCGGGCAGGGTGGTGCCGGTTTGTTTGGCACGGGCGGCCATGTATACGTCGCGGATGTAGGCGTAGCGGTCGAGCGAGGCTTGATCGACGCTATCGGTGAGGTCGAGCAGCCCGGCGCGGGTGTCGAGCGTTTCCACGGTGGTGGCTGCCCAATAGCCGCTGCCGTTACCGAAGGCCAGCCGGTTGGGCGAGTAGATGCCGGTTACGGTGCGTCCGATGGAATCGCGCACGGTGCTGGGGCCGAGCAGGGGGTAGACGAAATAGTTGCTGTTTTTCCAGCCCCAGCTGGCGAAGGTGTCGCCGAGGGTGTTTTTGTTGTCGGGCATTTGTGCGGCACCGGCAATGTCGATCAGGCCGCCGAAGCCGAAGGTGGTGTTGATGCCGACGCGCACGAGGTCGGTGCCGGCTTTGGCAATATCGAGCCGCAAGAGGTTGCTGCCGATGCTCACAACATCGCGCAGGTTATTGAAAAAATTGCCGATGCCGCTGCGAACGGGCTTGGGCGTAACGGCGCGGTAGCCGCGGGCGGCGGGCACGAGGACGTGGCGGTCGATGCGGTCGTTCACGCCGAACATGAAGCGGTTGTAGCCTTCATAGGGGTCGTAGGCGACGCCTTCGGCCATGGCGTGGCCGGACAGGCTGAGGCTGAGCAGGGTGAGGGTGAGCAGTTTTTTCATGAGGAAATCCAATCGCCTACTTCATACAGTTCGGCCAGCGCGGCCACACCGGCGGGAATGCCGGCAAACGACCAGGCGGCTTCGGGATGGCTGCGTTTGGCGGCGGCCAAAAGCGAGATGCACACGGAATCGGCTTGGGTGATGCCGGAGAAATCCACCGTGGGGCGGGCGCTGTTTTTCAGGTAGCCTAATTGCTGGCAGTAGGCGCGAAACAGCGGAGCCGTTACCGTGGATACGGTCACTTCTCCGCTCACGTAAACCGTGCCGTCGCGGCATTCGCTGTGCATGGTATCAGTTGCCGTTTTTGCTGCGCAGTTCCTGAATCAGGCCGTCGATGCCTTTCTGCGCGATGGTATTGTTGAACTGGCTGCGGTACACGGTTACCAAGCTGGCGCCTTCCACGGCCACGTTGTAGATGCGGTATTTGCCGCCGTTTTGGTACATGGTGTAATCCATGGTGACCGGTTTGCCGCCGCTGGGGGTCACATCGGCGGTAACGATGATGCTGTTGCCGCGCTGTACGGGGTTGTTGCGGATCACCACGTTGGCGTTGCGGTATTGCAGCATGGTGCCGGAATAGGTGCGGATGAGCAGGGTTTTAAACTGCTCGGTGAGCGCGGTTTTCTGCGCAGCGGTGGCGTTGCGCCAGTTGGCACCCACGGCCAGTTCGGTCATGCGGGTGAAGTCGAAGTAGGGAATGGCGTAGTTTTCGGCCTGGCGGCGTACTTGTACGTCGTTATTGCTGCTGGCGCGCTGCAGGATGTTCAGCACTTGGGTGCTGTTTTGTTTGAGCTGGTCCACTGCCTGCTGCGGTGTGGCGAAAGCCAGGCCGATGCTCATGATGCCGATGCTTAAGGCGGCAGTGAGGGCGGATTTTTTCATGGATGCTGTCCTTTCAATGTGAAAAATGAAATATTACGGTGTACTTATTGTACGTCACCTTGTGTGGCACCGTTTTTTTCCACGGTGTTGGTCATAAATTTGCCAATGAGCTGTTCCAGCACCAGGGCGGAGCTGGTGATTTCGATGGCATCGCCATTTTTCAGCTCGGTTTCTTCTGCGCCCTGCTGAAGGCCGATGTATTGCTCGCCCAACAGGCCGGAAGTGAGGATTTCGGCGGAAACGTCGGTGCTGAAGTGGAATTGGTTGTCGATATTCAACACCACGTTTGCGCGATAGGTTTTCGGGTCGAGCTCAATGGAGGACACGCGACCGACCACCACGCCAGAAGCTTTCACCGGCGCTTTCACCTTCAAGCCGCCGATGTCGGTAAAGCTGGCGGAGACTGTGTAATACGACTGTTTGGTAAAAGACTGCCCGCCGGCCACGCGCAGCGACAAAAATACCACGGCGGCAATGCCCAAGGCCACAAAAATGCCAACCCAAAGTTCTAAAGTGCTTCTTTTCATAATCCGTTTATCCGATAAACATGATGGCGGTTAAGACAAAATCCAAGGCCAATACGGTGAGCGCGCTGCTCACCACGGTGCGGGTGCTGGCACGCAGGATACCTTCCGGCGTGCTGCGGCAGTGGAAACCTTGATACACAGCGATCAGCGAAATGGCCACGCCGAACACGGCAGATTTGATTAAGCCGTTCACCACATCGTAGCCGAAATCGATGTTCGACTGCATTTGCGACCAGAAAATGCCGCTGTCCAAACCCAAATGGCGCACCCCGATGAGGTAGGCGCCGTAAATGCCGGCCACATTGCAGATGGAAGCCAAGAGCGGCATCGACAGCACCCCCGCCCAAAAACGCGGCACCACCACGCGGGCAACCGGATCCACCGCCATCACCTTCATTGCCTCCAGCTGTTCGGTGGTTTTCATCAGGCCGATTTCGCTGGTCATTGCGCCGCCCGCGCTGCTGGCAAATAGGATGCCAGCCAACACCGGCCCCAGTTCGCGCAGCAGCGAAGCGGCCACCATGTAGCCCAGAATGTCGGCTGATTTGAACTTGGCCAGCTGCGTGTAACCCTGTAGGCCCAAGACCATGCCAACAAACAGGCCGGATACGGCGATGATGATGATGGACAGTACGCCGGTGAAATACATTTGCCGGATGCCCAGCCGCAGGCGCGGCAGCAAGGTGCCGGAGCGCGCCAATACGGCGAATAGGAATAGGGTGGTTCTGCCCAATTCCTGCAAAAAAGCCAGCGTTTTGCGGCCTATTGTGCGAAAAAATTCCATAGTCAGCGCTTGAGCAATGCTTGTTGTACGTTGTTTTCCGCCGGATAGCGGAAGGCGACCGGGCCGTTGGGCAGGCCGTTGACGAATTGGTTAATCCACGGCGAATCCAAGCTGCGCATCTCTTCCGGGCTACCTGAAAACAGGATTTCACCGTGTGCCAGGAACACCACTTGGTCGGCGATTTCCAAGGATCGGTGGATATCATGTGTGACCATGATGCTGGTGGAGCGCAGGGCGCGGTTGATTTTGCTCACGAGATCGGTAATCACGCCCAGCGAAATCGGGTCGAGGCCGGTGAAGGGCTCATCGTAGAGCATCAGTGCGGGGTCGAGCGCGATGGTGCGCGCCAGGGCGACACGGCGGGACATGCCGCCGGAGAGCTCATCAGGCATTAAGTCTTCCGTGCCGTGCAGGCCGACGGCGTTGAGCTTGAGTAACACCAGATCGCGGATGATTTCCTCGGGTAAATCGGTCTGCTCGCGCAGCGGGAAGGCAACGTTTTCATACACCGACAAATCGGTAAACAGGGCACCGAATTGGAACAGCACGCCCATGTTGCGCCGGTGTTGGAACAGCTCGCCGGCGCTGAATTGCGCGAGGTCGCGGCCGTTGATGAGCACGCATCCTTCGGTGGGACGGATTTGGCCGGTAATCAGCCGCAGCAGGGTGGTTTTGCCGCTGCCCGAGCCGCCCATCATGGCAGCAAACGCGCCTCTGGCTACCTGAAAATTAACGTTTTTCAGGATGGGCCGGTCGCCATAAGCAAAGGCGACGTTTTGCATTTCGATAAAGGGTGTGGCCATGGGCTGCTGCGGGGTTGGGATACATACAGGGGTGTCGATTATAGGGAAAAAGGGCACTGGGTTCAATGATTTTGCGGGGTTGCGGGCCGGGGTGTGGCGGATTTTGGTGTTGCGAAAAAGTTGCCTTGCTGTCTTTGAATAACTGTGATGGGGTTTTGTTTGCGCTTCACTGAAGCTGGTGTTTTTCAGGTAGCCTTTGATTGGCGGGGAAGTATGCTGTTGCCTAATGGGGCTTGAATAGGGCTACCTGAAAAAGTTTCTGCGGTATAGGGGGATAATTTTCAGGTAGCCTTTGGGGATGGCGTGCGGCTATGTGGTAGCGCAGTGGTGTTGCCAGTGTTCGGCCATGCTGAGGGCAGTTTGGATGGCAGTGAGCAGGCTGCCGTGGTCGGCGCGGCCGGTGCCGGCGAGGTCGAGAGCGGTGCCGTGGTCAACGGAGGTGCGGATGAAGGGCAGGCCTAGGGTGATGTTGACGCCTTGGCCGAAGGAGGCATATTTGAGCACGGGCAGACCTTGGTCGTGATACATAGCGAGCACGACGTCGGCGTCTTTGAGCAAGAAGGGTTGGAACAGGGTGTCGGCAGGGTAGGGGCCGCGTACATCGAGACCTTGGGTGCGCAGGGCTTGCAGTTCGGGTTCGATAATTTGGATTTCCTCCCAGCCAAGATGGCCTTGTTCGCCAGCATGGGGGTTGAGCCCGGCTACGAGGATGGTGGGCTGGGGGATGCCGAATTTGGTTTGCAGGTCGGTGTGCAGGATGTGCAACACTTGACGCAGCAGGGGGCGGGTGATGGCTGCGGCAATGTCTTTAAGGGGGAGGTGTGTGGTGGCGAGGGCGACGCGCAGACCGTTGCCGGCAAGCATCATGACGACTTGTTCGGTGTGGCTGATGGCGGCGAGGTATTCGGTGTGGCCGCTGAAGGGGATGCCGGCGTCGTTGATGATGCCTTTGTGCAGCGGGGCGGTGACCATGCCGGCGAATTCACCTTGGCAGATACCGGCGTAGGCGCGGTCGAGCATGGCAAGGACGTAGCGGGCGTTGGCGGAATCGAGTTTGCCGGTTTGGCAGGGAGAAGCCAAAGGAATGTGCAGCACTTCTAATGTGCCGGGGATAGGAGCTTGGTTTATTTGGTAGTCGGCCATGGTGATGCGGTAGCCGAGTTGTTCGGCACGGCTGGCGAGCAGCTGTTTGTCACCGAGGATGACACAACGACAGGGCAGTTTGGTTTGGGCGAGGGTGAGGCAGATGTCGGGGCCGATGCCGGCGGGTTCGCCGGAAGTGATGGCGAGGATGGGTTGCTTGCGATGCATGATGAGGCTACCTGAAAAACGGATGGTGGGGATTATAGCAGTTGGCAGGCGGCCGGGTTTTGATGCGCTACGGGGAAGTATGGCTGGAGACGGGCAATAAAGAAGGATGCTGCCAGAAAGCAGCATCCTTTGGGTGGGCCAATATAGCCGATTGTTTATTCTTCAACGCCGGTATAGGGGCGGACGTTGACGGTTTTGCGATTATGGGCGCCTTTTACGGTGAATTCTACGTAGCCATCCACTTTAGCAAACAGGGTGTGGTCTTTGCCCATGCCTACGTTGTTGCCAGCGTGGAATTTGGTGCCGCGTTGACGCACGATGATGGAACCGGCGGGAATCAGTTCGTTACCGTAGGCTTTCACGCCCAGGCGTTTGGCTTCTGAATCGCGGCCGTTGCGGGTGCTGCCGCCTGCTTTTTTACTTGCCATGTTTGATACTCCTGAAATTGGGTTAAAAACTTAGGCGATGGCCACGATTTCGATTTGGGTGAAATTCTGGCGGTGGCCTTGGCGTTTTTGGTAGTGCTTACGGCGGCGCATTTTGAAAATGCGGATTTTTTCGCCACGGCCGTGGGCAACCACTTTGGCCGTTACTTTTGCGCCCTCGATAAAGGGAGCGCCTACTTTTACAGACTCGCCGTCAGCAATCATCAGAACTTCGGTCAGTTCGATTTGGCTGTCGAGTTCGGCAGGTATCTGTTCTACTTTCAATTTTTCGCCAACGGAAACTTTATACTGTTTGCCGCCGGTTTTTATGACCGCGTACATACTCAACTCCATATATAGTTAATTGGTTCAATTAAATGCGCTCCAAAATAAAACGCGGAGCACAAGAGGGCAGTATTCTAATATAAGAAAAAGGTGATGTCAAAAGGTGATTTTCTCTTGCAGTTCTGATGAATGTGGTGGGAAGGGGAAAATAAATTTAAAAAGTATTTGACAGTTGTAGTTTGGGTAGCGTATAGTTCGCGTCTTCGCTGCTTCCGGGCGCTGAATTGAACCTGAGCT